>JACKIB010000029.1 GCA_020638695.1 Planctomycetota bacterium | reverse complement strand
ACGCAGGCCAGCGACAGGCCTGCCATGGTGGTGAGGAGCGGGGTGTTCATGTTTGGATGTCCCGGGTCGCGAGGCAGTGCGACCACGCAGGCAGCCTATGGGTGTGTCGGACCCTCTGCAATCTCAGGCGGGTGGTGTGCCCGGCCGGTGCACGCCGCTCGAATCGGATCGGATGCATCAGTCCGATTCTTGATCAACGGCGCTACCGCGATCGGATACGATGTCCTGGTTTTTGCCCTCAGTTCGCGTTGCTGCCGTGCACCACGACGGGGAAGAACAGCACCCCGCGGTCGGAGCGCAGCAGCGCGTCCACGGGCACCGGCCCCAGGTCCGCGGCTTTCGCCTTCAGCCGCGGCGAGACTCGCGCACCGAAGGTCAGGCACGGAGCGTCGACCCGCGCGGTGAGGTTGCCGAGGCCGAGTAGGTGCGCGTGGCCGACCACCACCACCACGAGTCGGTCCGGGTGCAGGCGCAGGGCGCGGCGGATGTTGGAAGCGATGGTCGCGTCGCGCTCGTCGAGTGGTGCGCGCGGCGCCGGCTCTAGGCAGAACACCGGAAGTCGCGAGCGACGCGCACGCACCAGCAGTGAGCGGTAGAACGCGTGGTCCACATCGCCCGGCTCGAGCCAGCTCCGCGCCCAGCGCCGGGCGATCCGCTCGCGCAACGTGCCGAGCGATACGCCGCCGGCGAGGAACTCCTGCAGGCTCGCGTTGTCCTCGATGCCGACCGCCTCGATGCCGAGTACCGGGTGTTTGCCGCGGGCGCACAGCCAGTCGATCAGTTCGAGGATCGCCGCGTGCAGCGTCGAGTCCCGGTGGTGGTCGCCGAGGAACAGCACCCGGCAGTGTTCCAGCCGCTCGCCGAACTCGGCGCGGTCGAGCGGCCGGACGAAGCACTCGCCGAGATCGCGGTAGTGGGCGTCGATGTAGTGGTCCAGTTCGACGCCGACTGGCGGCGCCGGGTAGCGACAGCTGGGCGTGGTCCACGCGAGCAGCGCCAGCAGAACGGTCGACAACCGCATGGGAACAGTAGAGCGGCTCGGCACAGGGCTGTCAGGGTCCTGTGGCGGAACCCGCCCGTCCTCCCCGGCGGCGCCGGTGGAACTGCCGCGCGGTTCGGTGTCCACTGGCGGCATGACCCACGCCACGCTCCCGCTCCACGGTCGCCCATGCCTCGTCACCGGTGGGGGGACCGGCATCGGTCGGGGGATCGCTTCGTGCCTGGCGCGGGCCGGTGCAGATGTGGTGATCGGGGGGCGGCGCCAGGAGGTGCTGGAGCAGACCGCCGCGCACATCCGTGCCCATGGGGGCGCCTGTACCACCATCGCCATGGACGTCGCCGATGCCGATTCGGTCGCGTCGGCCTTCGACGCGCTCGACCAGCAACTCGGGTTGGCCGGCCGGCTGTACCTGCTGGTCAACAACGCCGGCACCGGCGGCCCGAACGCCTGTGCGCTGGACGGTCCCGAGCGCTGGCCGGAGATCCTGAGCACCAACGTCGACGGGGTGTTCCACTGTTCGCGGGAAGCGCTGCGGCGCATGCCCGACGGTTCCCGCGTGGTGAACATCTCGTCGGTGCTCGGCAAGTTCGGCGTGCCCGGCTACACCGCTTACTGTGCCAGCAAGCACGCGGTGATCGGGTTCACCAAGGCCCTGGCACTCGAGGTCGCGCCGCGTCAGATCACGGTGAACGCCGTGTGTCCCGGATGGGTCGACACCGAGATGGCTCACGCCGGGATCCGCGGCTTGGCGGCCGCAGAAGGCGTCAGCTACGAGCAAGCGTTCGCCGGGGCAATGGGTCGGGTCCCGCTCGGGCGGATCATGCAGCCCGAAGAGATCGGCGAGTTGGTGGTGTACCTGGCCAGCAGCGCGGCGAGCGGGATGACCGGACAGGCGATCAGCCTGTGCGGCGGCTCCACGATGGGCTGACGGCTACTTCTCGAGCCCGAGCTTCTCCAGCTTGGGCGAGATGATCGCGCGGCAGTAGTTGTGGCCCTTGTTCTGCCGGTAGAAGCGCTGGTGGTAATCCTCTGCCTTGTAGAAGGTGGTGGCCGACGCGATCTCGGTCACCACCGGCGCAGAGAACACCTTGGCTTCGTCGATCAGGCGCTTGGCCCGTCGCGCCGCCTGCTCCTGCTCAGGTGAGTGATAGAAGATCACCGAGCGATACTGCGTACCGTGGTCGTTGCCCTGGTAGTTGAGTGTGGTCGGGTCGTGCAGCTTGAAGAACCACTTCAGTAGCTCGCCGTAGCGAATCTTGGCCGGGTCGAACTCGACCTGCGCCACTTCAGCATGGCCCGTCGTGCCGGTGCACACCTGCTCGTAGGTCGGATTGTCGACGTGCCCGCCCATGTAGCCCGAGGTGACCGACAGCACGCCGTCGAGCTGTTCGAGCACGGCTTCGACGCACCAAAAGCACCCGGCACCGAAGGTCGCGATTTCGTGGCTCATGGGTTTGCTGGTCGGGGTGGCCGAGCTGCGCGTCGCCGGCGGTCGAGCGGCTCGTTCCTTGCGCGGGGCGTCGGTGCCGCAGCCCGACAGCACCCAGGCGGCGGCGAGCAGCAGGCACGATCTCGCGGCACGGCGCATGAATAGTCCGGGCTAGGAGTCTGCGCCACAGAGGGGCGACTCAGGAGGTTCGTGGATTTCGGCGCAGGTCGCCGCCCGAAAACACAGGCGAATTGGTGGATTCGGCGAGGCTTTCGGGGGGTGACAGGTGCTGGAAGGCGCGGATCTCATGGGTTGTCATTCTGTGGCGCAGACTCCTAGCGCTTGGGGGCGTCGACCCACTCGGCGACGAAGATGTTGGTGTCGCGCTCGTGACCCGGCGGGTTGTGTCGATTGCTGGCGAACGCCAAGTACTTCCCATCCGGCGAGAACATCGGGAAGCTGTCGAACGACGGATTGTGGGTCACCTTCTCCTGTCCGGTGCCGTCCTCGCGGATCAAGTACAGATCGAAGTCGCGGCCGTCCTTCGACTCCATGTTGCTGGCGAAGATGATGCGCTTGTCGTCGGGCAGCCAGTAGGGGGCGAAGTTGGCCTTGCCGTTGTTGGTGACCTTGCGGAAGTTCTTGCCGTCGCGATCGAGCACCGTGATCTCCATGTGGGACGGCTTGACCAGGCCCTTGGCCAGCAGCGCGTAGAACTCCTGCTTCTCCTTGTCGTCCTTCAGGTACCCGGAGCGCTGCACGAGCTTGGTGCCATCGTGCGAGAAGAACGCCCCGCCGTCGTAGCCGGGACGGTTGGTCAGCCGCCGGACGTCGGTCCCGTCGGGTTCCATCGAGTACAGCTCGATGTCGCCGTCGCGCACCGAAGTGAACACGATCAAGCCGCTGACCGGACACACGGTCGCCTCGGCGTCGTAGCCCGGCGTGTTGGTGATCCGCCGCAGGTCACTGCCGTCGGGGTTGGCGGTGAAGATGTCGTAGCCCTTGTAGATCCCCCAGACGTACTCGCGCCCCGGCCGCCACACGGACGGCGGGCACTTGATGTCGGCGAGGTGGGTGGACGCGAACAGGATCCGCTTGTCGCCCTGCATGAAGTAGGCGCAGGTGGTGCGACCGTTGCCGGTGCTGACCATGTGCCGCTCGCCGGTTCGCAGATCCATGATGTAGATCTGATCGCACGGGTGGCCGCTCTGGCCGCCGTGAGTCTGCCAGATCAGCTTGGATCCGTCGTTCGACCAGTAGGCTTCGCCGTTCTCGCCGCCGAAGGTGATCTGGCGAACGTTGCGCAGGTGCGTCTCGCCGGGCATGTCGGGCACCACCTTGCCGGCGCCGATCACCACCTCGGGGTGGGGGATCACCGGCGGCTTGACCGGGGGTGGACTGTCGGCGCAGCCGATCATGATGACAGCCGCCAGGGTGAGGGACAGGGACGCACGCACGGGGAAGCCAGTCTCGAACATCGTTGGACCGATCAGACTAGGAACCCGACCCTGGGGAAGCAAACTGCTGGAGCCCTTGATCCGTGGATCCGCACTTTCGAAGCGCGCGGGGCCGAGCTGGTGCGGACTGCCGGCTAATATCTCCCGGGATGTCGCGGTGTGGTGTGGTGGCGGGGCGAAGCGAGGCGCGGGCGGCTTGCTGTCGGTGCGGCCTTCCGCTCCTGCTTCTGCTGCTTCTCCTGCAGCTCGTCCTGCTCGGCTGCCGTCAGGGGCCGCAGGAGTTGAGCAAGTGGCCGCCGAAGGACTTCCGGGTGCGCATGCGCTACACCGTGCTCAAGTCAGGTGCCGAGCAGGTGCGCCAGGCGGTGGACATCTTCGCCGACGGGCTGGTGGTCTACCGCGAAGCGGATGTCAGTCTGCGGGCCGGCACCTTCGCGCTGCCGGTGTTCGAGCGCTTGTGCGCCTACCGGCTCCACTGGCGGTCCGTGCGGTCGCTGTCGCGTGAGCTCGGTCAGAAGGACGCGCGCGATCTGCGCCAGCCGATCAACCCGCCCGCCGGGTCCGTGTCGCACCGCCTGGAGCTCGAGCTGCGCTACTTCGACAATCGGGTGGAGGTGGTGGCGGCCGAGCGGGCGATCGGCCTGATGCGCGACGTCGTGCGGACGATCAACTCGTTCCTTCCGCCGGGGCGTGGCCTACGCCTGCCGCAGGACGACGAGGCGCCCCTCGATCGGCGCGTGCAGGACGTGCCCGGGTTGCGCCAATCGGCGAGCGGCGCGCTCGGCTACTTGGAGAAACGGCTGCGCGAGACACCGGACGATCCGGACACGCTCCGCGAAGTGTTCGCCCTCGCCTGCATCACCGGCAGCTGGAGTTCTGCCGAGGCCAATCTGGCCAAGCTGGCCGACCGCGACCGCGAGCACGCCGAGGCATACCGCACGATCCTCGCGGATTGCCGCGCACGACACTGAGCTTCGGGAGCCGCGGAACGTGCCGGCACGCGGAGATCCTCCGGACCATCCAAGACATCTGGGCGGCTGATTCTCCAGCGGGTAGCGGCCCGGAAGCTCCGACAAGCAGGCGGCCGAGGCCTCATGGCGGCGCGCCGCGCCGCGCTCACCCGAGGCGTTGGGTGCGGCCTTGGCCGCGATAGGTCGTCGGTCAGCCGTCGTTCCGCACCCGCCGCAGGTAGTCGGTCAGCAGGTGCCACTGCAGGTGCAGGTCGTGCTGGTCGACGTCGAGCGGGCGCTTGAAGAAGCAGCTCAGGTGTTTCATCGGACCCGCTTCGCCGCGTCGTTGTGCCAGGTCGGCGAGTCGGATCATGTCGAGCACGATCGGTGCCGCCAGGATCGCGTCGCAGCCCTGCCAGGTGAACTGCATCGACATCTTGAAGCCGAGGAAGCCCTGGAAGTGGATGAAGTCCCACGCGGTCTTCAGGTCGTTCAGCGACGGCACGTAGTCGATCCCCACGTGGGTGTGCAGCGGATAGCCGAGGATCTTGCTGAGCAGTGCGTCCTTGCTCTCGACCTTCGACGACTTGTTCTCCTGGTCCGCGAGCACCACGCCGTCGCGGTCGCCGAGAATGTTGTAGCCCTGCCAGGTCAGCACCTTGAGGTTGCGGTACTTGAACATCGGCGCCAAGCTCGACTTCACCAGCGTCTCCCCGGTCTTGCCGTCCGATCCCATGTACGGTGCCGCCTGCCGGTCGAACAGCGCGCGGATGCCCGGGATCAACGCCGCGTTGGACGGCGTGAAGTGTAGGAACGGCAGTCCGAGCGAAGCGGCGACCCACGCGTAGATCGCCGACGGGCGCATCGCCGCGCTGCGGTCGGCCGCGAGGATCTTCTCGACGCCCTCGATCGTGTCGTGCTGGGCAGTGAGCCGCAGCTTTGGCTCGGTCGAGGTCAAGTTGACGCAGATGCAGCGCTTCAGCCGGTTGCGCCGCATGAACTCCTGGATGTCCCGGCGCAGACGGGCGACTTCCTGCTGCAGGCTGCGCTGCGGGGGCGCGTCGCGACCGACCAACTTCAGGATGGTCTTGCCGGCATTGAGCAGACAGCCGCGGCGGATGTTGCCGTCGACCTTGCGCAGGTCCGCCGCCAACTCGCGCAGCAGCGGATAGGGAATCGTTCCCGTGTTCTCGTGGATCTCCTGCGCCGCGGCGCGCAGCGTGCCGGAGCGCACCTCGTGGCCGCCGAACACCAACCCGCCGAGCGACTGCAGCCCGATGTCGTGGAAGTGTACGGTTTCGGTCAGCAGCCCCAACGTGCCGACCTTGCCGCGGCTGATCGCGCGTGCGCCGACCACCATCGTGGTCGAGAGCCCACCCAGGGCGCCGAACACCCACACGCCGAGCTTGCCACGGGGGGGTGAGTGCGTCATCGAGTCGTGGGGGACGGCTGGCCGATGGGGGTGTTGCGGGACCCGCCGAAGGGTCCGCGGGGGCCTTGATTCACCGCCGGCCTTGGCTGACTTTCCCACATCCCTGACCCGACCTCAATCCGATTCCAAGACCCTGCCGAGGTCTCCTCCGCTCCCGCAATGCACGTCCTGTTCGATGCCCGCCTGCTCCATCGCCCCCTGTCCGGCCTCGAGCGGGTACAGCGCAACGTCGTGCGCGAGCTGGGCCGGCGCCCGGAGATCACTCGGCTGGAGGTGGCCGTCATGGCCGGGACTTCCCTCCCGCACGACTTCCCGAAGCAGGCGGACGTGCTCGAGGTCCATGGCACCGAGGATCTGCTCGGCGCCTTGCTGCGGGCGGATCCGTCCGAGCGGCCCGACCTCTACCACCTGTCGTGGTTCCCGGATCGTTCACCCCGTGACCTTTGGTTGTTGGTGGCCGCCAAGGCAGCGGTCGTCGAGGTCCACGACGCGATCCTGAACCGCCACCCGGAGTACTATCCGAACCGAACCGCCTGGGCCTGGTACGACGGCTTCGTGCGTCAGCTGGTGGCCTCGGCCGATCGCCTGCTGGTGCACAGTGAATCGGTGATCGAGGAAGTGGTCGATGACCTGGGCGGTGCGCGGGAGCGCTGCGACGTCGCGCCCCTCGCGGTCGACCCGAATCTCTTGAACAGCGTGAGCGCGGACCGGGTCGAGGCGTTCCAGCGCCGACACGGGCTCGATGGCCGGTACTTCGTCGCGCTCGGCAAGGACTACCCGCACAAGGGCCACGCGACCCTGTGGGACGCGCTCGCCCGCCTGCCGCGTGAGATCCACGTGGTGGTCGCCGGAGACCGGGTGTGGCACGACGGGCGCGACACCGAGGCGCACCTGCGCCGGCTGCGCCTGACCGAGCGGGTGCGGTGGCTTCCCGGGCTCACCGACGACGAGGTGAAAGCGCTGCTGCAGGGGTCGCTCGGACTGGTGTATCCCTCGTTCGAAGAGGGTTTCGGGCTGCCGCCGCTCGAGGCGATGTTGCGTCGTGTGCCGGTGGTCGCGGCCCGGGCGATGTCGATCCCGGAGGTGTGTGGTGACGCCGCGTGGCTGTTCGAGCCGGGCGACGCCTCAGCGCTCGAGGCGCGGATGCGGCAGGTCCTCGCTGGCGGGCCGGAGGTGCAAGCGCTGTTGGCGCGCGGCGTCGCGCGGGCCGCGGAGTTCTCCTGGGCGACCTGCGCCGAGCGGGTGGTCGAGTGCTACCGCAACGCGTTGCGCGCGGGGGCGCAGCGCCGCGATCGCTGCCCGGACCCCATGGCCGTGCTCGACACGATCGCGCATTGTCCGTACCGGGACATCCAGGAACTCGCGGCGTGGCGTGAGCGGTGCCTCAGCACGGAGAACGTGCTCGCGGATGTCACTGCGTCGCGTGAGGACGTGCTGCGCCAGCTGCACGCGTTGCAAACGGCGGCCGGCGCCCCGCTCACCGAGGTGCCGCCGGTTCCAGAGAACGGTGCAGCCCGGCGGCCGCGCTGGTCGATCGCTCGCCGAATCCGCAAGATTCGCGATGGACTGCGCCGCGGTCGCTGATCGCGGGGTTCGGTCGGGGGGTGGGGGGCGGATGGGTTCGTTCGCGATTCGCCGGGAGCGGCTGCTCGTGGTTGCGGTACTCGGTGAGGACCCGTGGACTGTCCGGAGGAAACTCGTGGGCTCGCTCCGCCTCAACCTCGAGAACCGCGAGGGCTCCCCTCTCGACCCCGTCGGCATCGGCTTCGATCAGGGGCAAGTTGCGACCGAAGCCGATGCCGACGGGGCCGCGAGGGGAGTGCGGGAAGTCTTGGAGTTGTGTGAGCGTGCAGGGAATCTGCGCGTCAGCCCGGGACTTCGTGGTGGCTGATCAGACCGTGTCTTCGCCAGCCGACGTCGAGTAGCCAGTTACGCGCACGTGCGACCGGTCGGGTGAGGCCCGAGGACAGTGTGCTCGTCAGCCGCTCGCGCCAGCCGTCGAACCACCATCCCGAAGTGAACCAGTCGATCTCCCGCGCCAAACGCACGCCGTGGCGCCGGGCGTTGTTCAGCACGTAGGCCAGCGCATGCCGCACTTCGCGCGGGGTGCGCAAGATGTGGTCGTGGTAGCGGTCGGCGAACACCTTGCCCGCGCGACGCCACAGCCGGTTCAAAGCCCGAGCAATGCGGACCAACAACCCCTGCATGCCGCGCGACAAGCACGAGCGATCGTTCGCCTCGACGATCATGTGCAGGTGGTTGCCCTGCACGGAGTAGTGCACCAAACGAAAGCCGTTGCGCTCGCAGCCCTTCGCGAACGCCGTGCACAGCACCCCGTACACCCCCTGGCTGCGCAACGTCGGGAGCCCACGCATCAAACGTGTGGTCACGTGAACCGGAAACCGTGAAGCGAGGGCCGCACGGCTGCGATGCGATACGCCAGCCTTGCCGCCCTTCGGCTTCGGTCCGGCCCCTTTGCGCCGGCCACCCCAGTTCATTCGAGGAAACGGCAGCAGGCCCGTGTGCTCTTCCGATCGCTTCATCGACACCACCCCACCCTTGTTGGAGCACAGTTGTACAGCCCAAGCCGACGAATGTCAACTCACGATTGATTGTTCTAACATATGTTCTCGACGAGCGAACGAACCCCCCGGTCTTGTTCGGGCACTGTTCGCCCAAGCCCAGCCGCGACCCGACGGATCCGCGACCCAGCGTGATCGCCAATCCAACCACGTCTCACGCACGATTCCCCCCACCTTGTTCGGGCACTGTTCCCGAGGCCCCGACCATCCGTTCACGAATCCACGCTTCCACACCTACTCCGCCACGACCGAACAGGATCGCCAATCCGCCAACATCCCGCACACGCCCCCTCCCCCAATCGCCTACCCCTCCCCCACCCCCCGCGGCCCGCGGCCCCGTCGCCGTCGGCATCGGTCGCTCTAGCCGAGCGAAGCGAGCCTGGACCGATGCCGACGGCGACGGGGCCGTGGAGAGCCCCGCGGCTTCAGAGCTCGAGGTTGAGGGAGCCCCGGTGCCCGCGAACCCACACATTCTACTTCCCGCACCCGCGCGCTCACAATTCCATGTTTTCACATGGAATGCGCAGCCTCAGGGCAAGTGCTCCGCACCCGCCCGCACGGTCCCCGCCACAAACCCACGTCCCGCACCCCACGGTGCTCGTTCCAACGAGTCCAGCCGGTCCAGCTCTAGCGCGCTTCGATCGGCTTGTAGTCGCGCATCGTGTGGCCCTGGTAGACCTGGCGCGGCCGGTTGATGCGCGAGTCGGGGTCGCGGTGGAATTCCAGCCACTGCGAGATCCAGCCGGGCAGCCGGCCGAGCGCGAAGAACACCGTGAACATGTCGATCGGGATGTTCAGCGCCTGGTAGATGATCCCCGAGTAGAAATCGACGTTGGGGTACAGCTTGCGCTCGACGAAGTACGAGTCCTGCAGCGCGATTGCCTCGAGCTCGAGCGCGATTTCCAGCAGCGGGTTCGCGGTGCCGGTGCGCGCCAACAGTTCGTGGCAGGCCTTCTTGAGGATCTTCGCCCGCGGGTCGTAGTTGCGGTAGACGCGGTGGCCGAACCCCATCAGTCGCACACCGCTGTTCTTGTCCTTGGCCAGGTCCATGAACTCGCGAGCCGTGCGCTCGCCGTCGTGGATCGAGATCAGCATCTCGATCACCTTCTGGTTGGCGCCGCCGTGCAGCGGTCCCCAGAGCGCCGAGATCCCGGCCGAAACGCTGGCGAACATGTTGGCCAGCGAGCTGCCGACGGTTCGCACCGTGCTGGTGGAGCAGTTCTGTTCGTGGTCGGCGTGCAGGATGAGCAGTAGGTCGAGCGCCTTCACCGCTACCGGATCGGGCGTGTACTGCTCGCACGGTGTCGCGAACATCATGTGCAGCGCGTTGGCCGAGTACGGCAGGTCGTTGCGCGGGTACATGAACGGCTGTCCGACGCTGTGCTTGTACGAGTACGCGGCGATAGTCGGCATCTTGGCCAGCAGCCGGACCGCTGCGGCCCAGCGCTCCTCCGCCGGGTCGTCGTACTTGACCTCCTCGTAGAAGGTCGACAGCGCGCCGACCGTCGCCGCGCAGATCGCCATCGGATGGCCGGCCTTCGGCAGGCTGGAGAAGAACCGCTTGAGGTCTTCGTGCACCATCGTGTGGTACTTGACCTCGTGCTCGAACGCCGCGAGCTGCTTGGCGGTCGGCAGCTCTTGGTAGAACAGCAGCCACGCGACTTCGAGGAAGTGGCTGTTCTCTGCCAGCTGTTCGATCGGGTACCCGGCGTAGCGGAGCACTCCCTCCTCGCCGTTGAGGAACGTCACTTTGCTCAAGCACGAACCGGTGTTGCCGAAGCCCGGGTCGTAGGTGATTACGCCCATCTCCGCGCGCAATCGGCGGACGTCGATGGCTACTTCGCCCTCGGTTCCCCGGATCAGCGGTAACTCGATCTCGCGGTCGCCGATGGTCAGTTTCGCGGTGCTAGGGGTGGCCGGCATGGTGTCGCAGGGGGGATGAGTCGGGTCGAAGCGGTGGCGGGGTGCACGAAGTCTAGTCATCACCTCGCAGGAGTTCCGTGGCGAAACGGCGGAAAAGGCCGCGTGTCACCCCTCGAACGCCACCCGGACCACGCGCGCACCCAGCTCGCGGGGGTCGCCGCCCTTGATCGATGGCGGGAGGGCGAAGTTCACCTCCAGCGCGATCTCGACCTCGCGGTCGGTCGGAATCTCCGGGGGGATGGCGAATCGCATGGTCCGCCACGCGTGCCCCAGGGAGCCATGCCCGACCAGGTGGCCGTCGACCCGCACGCCGAGCACCTGCTCGTCGCCGGGCACGCCGCCGGCGGCCTCGACCACCAGCGTGCCGGGGCGTGGCACCAGCCGGACCGAACCGCGGCGCTTCGACCAGCGGAAAGCCTTGCCGTTGTCGAACTCGGCCGCGTACCAGCCACGGTGCAGGCCGCGCTCGTCGCGCCCGACCTCGACCTCGCGGCGCTGGAACGCCGGGTCGCGGTGGACCTCCTCGATCACCGCGAGGGTCTCGCGGGCGGTGCGCTCCCAGGTGAACGTCGCGGCCCGAGCCATGCCCCGGCTGCCGAGGTCGCGCCGCAGTTCCCTGTCGAGCAGGACGTCCTCCAACCGCTGCGACAGGCCGTCCGCGTCATACGGGTCGTCGACGTAGGCCACCGCATCGCCGCCGATCTCCGGGATCGAGGCGACGCGCGTGGTCACCACCGCAGTCCCGCAGCTCATCGCTTCGATCACCGGCAGCCCGAAGCCCTCGTAGATGGTCGGGAAGACGAACACCGCGGTGCTGTTGTAGAGCTCGACCAGCTCCTGGTCGGTGACGTAGCCCGTGAAGTGCACGCGGTCGCCGAGGCCGTACTCGTCCACTGCGGCGTACACCTGGGTGTTCTTCCACCCCGATCCACCGGCGATGATCAACTGCGCGTCGCACCGACCCCGGGCGCACAGGGCGCGGAACGCCTCGACCAAGGTGCTCAGGTTCTTGCGCGGCTCCACCGATCCGACGTACAGGATGGTCTGTTCGGTCTGGCGCAGCTCCTTGCGGATCCGCTCCGGAATGCGGGCCCCCTCGATCCGCCGGTACATCGGGTCCGCGGCCTCGTGGGTCACCGCGATCCAGTCCGCCGGAACCCCCATGTGCTTCACGATCTCGGCCTTGGAGAAGTGAGACACCGTCACCATCTTGTCCGCCCCGACCACTGCACGTTGGAACTGCGTCTCGCAGTGCTCGAGGTTGACCTGAGTGCTGAACTCCGGATGCACTCGGAACGCCACGTCGTGGAACACGCTCACCAGCCGCTTGAAGTGCCGCGGCGGGACGCTGTGGAACGGACTGAAGTAGACGTCCGGGTCGCCGCCGATCAGCCAGTCGTTGTCGATCTTCGAGTGTCGCCACAAGTAGTCGACCAACGCCGCTGGTACGCCGCGCCGCGCCTGCCGGAAGTTGCGCTGTCGCGGACAGAACGCGCTCCGGTAGTTCGGCGGAAAGCTGTGCCACACGAACGGGTAGAGCAAGTACCGGTTGGTTCGATCGATGCGTGCGAGCGCCGCGACCAGCGACCGAGCGTAGCTCGGCAGGCCGGTCTTCTTCTCGGCGGTCAGCGACATGTCGATTCCGATCAGCATGGGTCCGCAGAGTGTGCCGGCCGAAACCGCCGTGTCCACCTCGCGCTCGGACCCGCGTCGCTCGCCACCACGCGACGCGGGGGGCCGAGTCGTCGCTTCACACCGAAAGGGTGAAGTGCACCTCGGTGCCGAGCTCTTCGGACGCCGGCGACGAGACCCGCAGCGTGCCCCCGGCGAGCTCCGCGCGCTCGCGCATCGAGTACAGCCCGAAGCCGGGCGAGACCGATGCCGGATCGAAACCCGTGCCGTCGTCGGTCACCCAGCCGGTGATCCGGTTCGGCCGGCGCTCCAAGCGGATCTCGATCCGCGATGGTCGGCCGTGCCGCAGCGCGTTGCACAGCGCCTCCTGGATGATCCGGTAGGCCGCCAGCTCGCGTTCGATGCACCGTGCGACCTCCGGTGGCGGGTCAGCCACGTCCACTCGGACTTCGGTTTCCGGGTGGCAGGTGACGGTGCGCCGGACCAGTTCCTCCATCGCGCTCCGCAGGCCACGCTCTTCGAGCCCGGGAGGATGCAACCCGAACGACAACCGACGGAGGTCGGCGACCAGCTGGGCCAGCCCGGTGCGGAGTCGGTTGGTGTGGTCGTTCGGCTGCCTGCGTTCCAGCAGCTCCGCGAGGGTCGCCAACGCTGCCAGGTCCTGCCCGATGCCGTCGTGCAGTTCGCGTGCCAAGGCGGCGCGTTCGATCTCTTGGAGATCGAGGACTCGGGTGCGGTGATCGCGGCGCTTCCGCTCGAGCTCGATCTCCGCGGTACAGTCGTCGAACACGCACAGGACGAGTCCATCCGCGAGGCGGGTGACCGTGCCCCGCCAGACGCCTTGGCGGTACTCCCGATCGCCGTAGCTGATCTGGTAGCACTCCGGCTGGCCGGTCTCCACCACGCGCCGGAACACCGGTGCGAAGTGCGACTCGGCCAGTTCGGGCGAAATCTCCGACCACAACCTGCCGTTGTCCCGGTGCATGTCGTGCGCCACCACCTCGCACGCCGCATCGTTGCAGTCGATCTGCCGGATCGATCCGGGGTCGTCGAGATTCTCGAACCGGAACATCGCCATCGGAACCGGCGAGTTGTGGAAGGCCAGCCGGTGGAGCGACGCATCGTGCGGTGGGGAGGTCATGTGTCTGGCCAGCAGCTGTTCCCGGCCGCCACGCTCTCGATCACTTGCACCAACTCGTCGAGCGGGGTCGCCTTGAGCACGAAGGCCTTGGCTCCGGCGAGCCGAGCCTGGGCGCGGTGGCAGTCGGAGTCGTCCATCGAGAGCATGACGACCTCGGCGCGGTGTTGCGCGCGCACCATGCGGGTCGCCTCGAATCCGCTGATCCCCGGCATCGACACGTCCATCAGCACGACGTCGATCTCCCGTTCCCGCAGCTGTGCCAGCATCGCGACCGAGTCGGCAGCGGTGTCGGTCACTTCGATCCCCGGGACATTCGACAACGCCAGCTGCAATGTGTCGCGCATGGCCGGATGATTGTCGACCACCAGTACCGAGATCGCCTGCTGCGGGATTGTCATTGCTGCCGGCGGATTAGACCGCATCACGAGCGAGCGTGGTAGCGTCGCCTATCGCGGCCAGGGCCGCACCCAATCCTTGGGTGAGCGCAGCGCTTCGCGCCGCCACGAGGCCCCGGCCACTTGTTTGTTGGAGCTTCCGGGGCCGCTGCCCGCGGTGAGAACTAGCGGCCCAGGTGTCTTGATAGGTACCGGAGAGTCTTCGCGTGCCGCCACGATCCGCGGCCCCTGCAGCCTGTCGCGGCCAGGGCCGCACCCAAACCCTTGGGTGAGCGCAGCGCTTCGCGCCGCCACGAGGCCCCGGCCGCTTGTTTGTTGGAGCTTCCGGGGCCGCTGCCCGCGGTGAGAACTAGCGGCCCAGGTGTCTTGATAGGTACCGGAGAATCTTCGCGTGCCGCACGATCCGCGGCCCCTGCGGCTCAGCGACCCCTCGCGCGGGTGCGCTGACGCAGGTCGGTCAGGCCGGCCGAGAAGACGCTGTCCGCTCCGTCCTCGCTCCACGCCACCGCCTGGTCGGGGACCACGCCGCGACCCTCCAGGACGCTGCCGTCCGGGAGGCACTGGACCCACCGCGAGTAGTGCACGGTGACCCCGTTCGGCAGATCGAGCGGGCTGGGATTGCCGCTGGAGCCGCGGGTCGGCTCGCCGATCACGCGTGCGTGCGGTAGGGCCTTCATCATCATCACGAAGGCCTCGGCGCTACTCATGGTGAACGATCCGGCCAGGCAGACGATCGGACGCGAGTAGGGGCGCCCGACCGGGCCCTTGCGCGGCTTGATCGACTGCGGTCGGGGGGCCGAGAATGCGTCGTGGCGGGTTCCCGCGCGCACGCGGGTGGTGGAATACACGACCTCGCGATCGGTCAGCCGCGAGGCGATCTGCGCCGCCCACGCGTCGTTGCCGCCGCCGTTCCCCCGCACGTCGAAGATCAGCCCAGGGCAGTCGAGCAGTCCGTCGAGCGCGCGCAGCAGCTCGGCGAGGTCGCTGCTCGATTCGTTGCGGAAGCTCGCCAACAGCACGTAGCCGAACCCGTCCGCGGTCTTGGCCACCAGCCCGGCGCGACCGAACTGGCGGGGAACGCGCAGTTCGCCGCGCAACCGCTTGAAGTCGAAGTTCAGCGTGCGCGGCGGGAGGTAGGGCTGGTGCAGCTTGCCGGCGGGGTCGACCAGGTGCACGTGACCATCGCGGAGCGCGGCGAGCATCTGTACCGCCTGGACGACGAACGCGTTTGCGTCACTCGCCGCCTGCATGCGGTCGCGGAACCCGTCGGTCAGCGCCTTCCAGTCGACCTTCTTGTGGGCGAAGTAGCTGTAGTGTCGGTCCATGTCCCGCACCAGCACGTCGAAGCTCGAATCCGGTGGCATCACGGTCATCGTGAGGCGGCTGACCGCCAGCCGACCGGTGCTCGACAGCCGTACGAACACTTCCGCGCGCCGCGCGTCGGGTGGGGCGCGGAAGTAGACCGCATCGCGTTCCGCACCTCCGGGGTGGAGCACGGTGAGGCGCCGGTGCATGCCGGCCTTGCCCCGAGCCGCGACCCCGAAGAAGCTCGCGGCTGCACCCCCGGGCGCGGTGAGCTCGGCGTCGATCTCGACGCGGTAGACCTTTCCCGGCTCGGCCTCCACATCCTGCGCGAGGTAGGTCCAGGCGGTGGTCCGCGTGTCCGCATGCAGTACCAGGCCGTGACCGTTGGTCCCTGGGCTCACCGTGACGTGACGTCCCAGCAGCGGACCTTGGGCGTGTCTGGCTTGCCATGCCACGGGTGCGCCCTCCTTCCATTCGAAGAACGCTCCGTTGCGCAGCAGCGGTGGCGGAGCGGCGCCCTGCGCCTCGACTCCAGCGATCGAGGCGAGCACCGCGCCGAGCGCTGCAGTGAGCAATTCGGGGTGTCGCCGACGCGTCACTTGTCGCTTCCCGACCCCGTTTCACCCGTCGCCTTGCGCCACGCTTCGGCCCCCCCGACCACCGGAATCGTCAGCGACGTGTGGTCGAGGTCGATGGTCAGCTCGGTGCCCGCGGGTGGCCACAGTGTGAAGTCGCGGTCGCTGGCGAAGATCATCAGCGCGATCTGCTGGCCGGCGGGGATCACCTGGTCGTCGGGCTCCAGGTCGAACGCGAGGTCGAACATCTTCCCGGGCTGCAGCGGGGCGCTCTTGCTCGCCGACGCCTGGTTCTGCGGATCGGCCCAGCCGCGGGTGATGATGTCGTCGGTGATCGGGCGTCGACGACCGCGTCCCCGCTGCCGTCCCTCGCCGCGCGCCGGCTGATCCCACGGCAGCGCGACCAACCACACCGAGAGGTTCGCCGCCGAGGCGTTGCACGACATCCGCAGGCTCACCCGGCAGGTGCCCGACAGGTGCAGCGGCTCGGTCAGCGCCTTGCTCGCGTAGATCAGCCGGTGGTTCGAACGCGCGGCGCGCGCCAGCGCCGCCCCGTCGATCCCCACGTCGTCGGTCAGCGACTCGCGGCCTTGACTTGCGGCCTTCGTGGTGCGCAGCGCGCCGGCGCTGTTGCCACCCTTGCCCGGGTGGAGCACCACCGCGGCTGCCTGCGGGTGGGGGTAGTCGGGATAGGCGGTCGGCTCGCGCGCGCCCTCGCGCACGATGAACGCGTGGGGCGCCTTCTCCACCCCGTTCTCCACTCCGTAGAGGAAGCGGGTGAACCAGCGGTTCATCATCTCGAGCGGCGGGTTGCCGCCGTGACCGCCCTGGTGGAAGAACACCGCCGCCGGCAGGCCCTTCTTCTGCATCGCCCGGTACACCTCGACGGTGTGCCGCGGCATCACGTTCCAGTCGTTCCACGCGTGCGCGAGCAGCGCCGCACAGCGGATGTTGCCGAGCAGCGGCCACAGGTCGCGGCTCTTCCAGAACTCGTTGTAGTCACCGGTGAGTCGGTCCATCCCGGCGCGGATCACCGCGTCCCGATACTTGGTATCACAAGCAGCTCGCCGATCCAGCGCCCCGCTGTTGACGAAGTCGTACAGCACGTCGACGTCCTCGCCCATCCACCCACCGGGGTGGCGCACCAGGCCGTTGGACCGGTAGTAGTGGTAGTACGAGGTGTTCGGCGCCACCGGGATGATCACCTCCAGGCCGGCGACGCCGGTGGTCGCTGCCGCGACCGGGATCGTGCCGTTGTACGAGGTGCCCGTCATCCCGACCTTGCCGGTGCACCAGGTGGCCTTCACCTCGTCGCTGCCGTCCGGCGACGTGAACCCCTTGGCGCGCCCGTTGAGCCAGTCGATCACCGCCTTGGGCGCGAGCCGCTCGATCTCGCCGCCCACCGTCACGCACCCCTGCGACTGGCCGGTGCCGGGCGCCGACGAGTGGACCACCGCGAAGCCGCGCGGCACCCAGGTGCGGACCAGCGAGCGCGAGATCCCATCGCGCCCGGCGCGGAACGGGATCGGGTCGGGGGCGCCGCGTTGCGGCGGCTTCTGCCCGAGTTTGTGGCGCGGGTTCCAGAAGTAGCTCCGCGTGCCCATGCTCGCGGTCCCCGCGTAGTACGGGCTCGACTCGTAGATCACCGGCACCTTCAGTCCCTCGGAGTCGGTCTGCTTCTGCCGAGTCACGTCGACGTGCACCCGATCGCGCTTGTGGTTGCCGTCGCAGTCGAACTCCGTCTCGACCCACAGCTCGTGGCGGATCCACTCGCTGGCGTCGGCGAACGCCTCGACCACCTGTGCTTGGCCGTCGCGAAACACCGGCGCGGCCTTGGTCGCGGTGCCGTCCTGCGCGGCGAGCTGGGAGAGCGTCGAGGTGAGGGCGAGGAGGAAGGGACGAATCGGAGGTGATGCCATGGCATGTTGTGCCGCGTCGAGCAGCGCGTCCGAGTGTAGCTCGGGCGAATGCGCAGGCGTGCAACTTGACGGTCGATCCCCGCGCCCGGAACATCGGGCGGGACGCGCCGGAGCGCACCCGACCGACTCATGACATCCCCTTCGCCTCAGGACAAACGGATCGCCGAGATGACCTTCTCGTCCGTGTACCCGCACTACGTCGACAAGGTCGCGAAGAAGGGGCGAAGCGAAGCGGAACTGCGGCAGGTGATCACCTGGCTCACCGGGTTCACCGCCCGGCAGATCGACAAGCACATCGCCCGCCAGTCGACCTTCGCGGCGTTCTTCGAGGAAGCAGTGTTGAACCCCGGCGCCTCCGAGATCCGCGGAGTGATCTGCGGGCACCGCGTCGAGGAGATCGCGAACCCGCTGACCCGGAAGGTCCGCTACCTCGACAAGCTGGTCGACGAGCTGGCGAAGGGGAAGGCGATGGAGAAGATCCTGCGGGCGTAGGGTCTCGCCGCTCGCGCGGAGCGACTCGTCGAGGTGCTCCTCGCGTCCCTCGGGACCTGGCTGACGACGCGCGGGTGCACCGCGGCGATATCGCGGGCCGTCACTTCGCTGTCGGCGGCACGCGACCGAACCGGTACGGGGCCTGCAGCGCCAACGTGATCATCGCCGTGGCGTACACACGGCCACCGATCGAACCCCACGCACCGACCGGGTCCCACGATCCGTCCAGGTGTCCGCCGCGCCTCTGGTTGCCCAGCACCGCGGCGTGCAGATCGCGGTTCCATGCAGCAAACGCGTTTCCCCCGACCTGGAACAGCGCGTGGCTGGCGTGATACCAGTAGTACACGTCGACTCCACCGGTGCCGTCCCAGATCGGGGGACGCTCGATGAGCCGCTGGGTCGCGTGGTCCATGGTTTGGGATCGCTGCCCGAGTAGTTGCCGGCACACTAGCGTCGCGGCGGTGAGCGCCTCGGTCTTCTCGACCGGGAAGCGTTCGGCATGCTGCTCGCCGTAGCGCGACGAGCGATCGCCGCGAATCCGGTATCCGGATCGACCGGTGGCAGGGTCGGTGACGCCGTCGAGGAAGCGCATGGCGTCGGCCAGCCACGCGTCCTTGATCGGAATGCCGAACATGCGTGCGGATGCGTATGCGGTCACGCACCACGCTGTCACCGAGGCGTCCGAAGCGCCCCCGCGCGCGTCGTAGCGCCAGCCTGACCCGGAGTTCCGATGCGTTTCCAGGTAGTCGATCGCACGCTTCACGTTGTCGTGAAGCGCGCGTTCGTCGGACAGTCCGTAAGCCTCGGACACGGCGCAGGTCGCTATCACGTGGTCGTAGATGAACGCCTCGGACCGCATGGTTCCGAACACGCCACTCCGCGACTGTTGTCCGACCAACCAGTACACGGCATTGCGCACAGCGTCGGCGTGTTGCCCGCCGCGGATCGTGTTGCCTTCGGCGAGCAGAGCCAATGTGGCGAGTGCCGTGCACCCGACGTCGTGCACGGCACGTCCGGCGCCAGTGACCGAACGATCCGGGTCGTGCTTCATGAACCCATCCGAGTCCCAGCGGCCGTCCCTGTCCTGGTGCTTCACGAGCCAACGCAGCCCGAGCTGGATCGCTCGAGCGACTTCGGGTCCGACGCGAGTGCCGCGATCCAGCCGTGGACAGAACACTTCATGGCGCATCGGCTCGAGCAACTCGCTGCCGGCGGTTCTCGCGAACTCGGCGCCGAGGAGGGCCCGTTTCGCTCGACTCATCTCCAGGCGGAGGACGCGGATGCGCTCCCTGCCCCGCACGGCCTTGGTGTTGAGCTTGCCGATTTCGCTGTTCTTGGTCCGGATGTCCGGACCGTTGTAGGGAACCCCTGTTTCGCGCTCGGCCTGTCGAATGCCGCGGATGTACTCCTCACAGGCTCCGATTGCTGCTTCTGCCTTGCGCACTTCCAAGGTCAGGTGCGAGACCTCGGCGGCACACTGAGCCACGATCTTCTCGAGGGTGCTGCGCGGTGTGACCACAAACGCGCGTTGGCCCCGGCGCAGTAGCTCGAGGTAGTGCTCGGCATCGTCGCGGAACCAGAGCAGGTCCTGGTCATTGGCCTCGTCCTTGGTCAGCGACAGGAACCGCTGCAGAGCTTCCTGCGCCCTGCGGGGTGCGTAGTGCTTGCCTGCGGAAACGTGCAGCTCGCCGCGCCGGAAGTGCAGGAGCGGCTCATCCGGGCGGATGGCCGCGAGTTCGTCGAGTGCCGCCCGCAACTCGTCCGGGGCGCGCTTGCGACGCAGATCTGCGGCGGTCTGGATGAGGAACTTCGCCTTCGGGTCGACAACCGCAGCTGTCCGATCCGTCCGGTTCTCATCGGTGTCTCGGTTCGGCGACCCGCTCTGGCGTGGACGAAGCGAATCGCTGGGAAGGCTGGGGCTGGCGATCTCGTCCGGGGCTTCCTTGCGTCTCGCCACCGCCGGCTCAGGGGCGATGCCGTTTGTCGAACGGATATCGACCGGGGAGTCGGGCTCGGTTCGGGAAGCCGTCGCCTGGCGCTGCGCGCCCTCCAGCTGTCGAACTCGCCGGCTCAGTTTCGCCAGCTCGCGGTCCCTCGTGGCCCTGGATTCGTCGGGTTCCGGTGCCCGCTCGGGTGCGCTCGCCGCCTGTTCCGGCTTGGCTCGATCCGTGCGATCCTGTGGCGGATCGGCCTTGCCCGAGCGGTCCAGCAGCGACGCCCATGCGAGGAGTCCCCAGAGCACTCCACCCAGGGCTGCCAGCGACAACAGCGTCGCCGCGAGGCGGGGCAATAGAGCGGGCTGCGCCCGGCGAGAGTTGCGTTGCCGCCGCTCGCGCCGACTGCGACTGTGGCTGGACACCGGTTCCATGGGGAAGCCACGCTACCGCCCGCTTCAGAACCGCGACAGACGTCTGCCGGCGACGGGGGATGGCGGCTCAGGAGTATTCCCTAGAAGCCCGGACTATGCATGACCGAGCTGCTGCGATCGCGCAGGGTCGCTGCTGGCTTCGTCGAACGTCAGAACCCGCTCCTCGACGGGGGTGCACCCCGCCCCCGGGCAGAACCTGCCGTTCTCCTGGCCAGCAACAACCCTGCACGATCTCGCGACGCTGCTCATGCATAGTCCGGGCCTGGGCCTCTGGAGCGGTGCGAGGGTTGTCGAAGGCGCTCCACGCATTGGATGCCAGTGGCGCGTTGCCGCCGGTACGCGCCCCGCGTCCCGTCACCTCACCGCAGGTTCACCACGTGCAATCCGTGGCTCGCCGTCGCGAGCTGCACACCCAACTCCGCCGCCTGGAGTCGCAGATCGAACTCGATCACCAGCGGGACGCGGAACTGCCAACCCGCTGCACCTTGCGCATCGATCGAGAACCCCAGGGTGATCAGCGGTACGGTCAGCAGCTGGCACTGGATACCGGGAACGGCTACTTCGATCGGTGTCGTGCCCACCACCAGCAATCCCGCGGCCAGCGGGGTGCCCTTGGTCAGCTTCACGTCGAACACCACGTCGGTGCCGCTCGGTGTCGCGGTCCCGGCGAGCTCGGGGCCACACGTGGCGCCGTAGGCGTGTGCCTGATGGAGCGGCGCCGGGGTGAAGCGCAGGCTCATGCCGCTCGAGTAGAGGAACGATCCGACTGCCGTCTGGGTGGCCTTCGCCTCCGACCGCAGCAGGATCGGCAGCGTGCCGCTGGCCGGTATCCGCACTACCAGGCTCTGCCGCGTGAACCCGAGCAACGGCGCGTCGAACTCGAGGCTCTGGTCTTCGCCGACATCGATCTGGTAGCCGCCGGTGATCGATCCCGGGGCGCTGAGGCCGCCGGTGGCCCACATCTCGATCAGGCCGCGCGACCCGGGGGTGCCGCGCAGCGTGAGCCGCAGCGCGTGGGGACCCGGCTGGTAGTTGGTGGCGCTCGGCGACGGTGAGGTGCCGGCGATCGAGGGGCCGGAGCTGGGAGCCACCGATGCGCCGCCCTGCTCGGCGATGTCGACGGTGACCACGCCCCCGGTCCACGCGTTGAACCCGACCAGCGTCGCGGAGGAGGCGTTGTTGACGTACGCCGAGACGTTCAGCCCAACCGACAGCGGGATCGCCAGACGGCTGCTGGTGGTCTTGAAATCGGACTGCGTACCTTCCACTGCGAAAACGCCCAGCGGAGTGGCCGTCTCGAGGGTGGGGGACTGCGGCGCGGTCTCGGCGGGCAGCGCGGTGGCGAGGGCGCAGAACAGGGCGGCGGTCGCGGTGGATTGGAGGTGCATCGATTGGGCGGGGTGTGGGCAGGGTCCGGCCGGGCATCGGGATAACAGGTCTCGGGCGGGGCGGCAACCGCCGCCGGCGGCGTGCGGTGTTGCTTCGCCGCCCCCGCCCTGTATCCAAGGGCGCCCATGAAGCTCGCCCTGGTCTCGCCCCTGCCACCCGTTCCCGGCGTTGCCGCGGACCTGTGCGACCGCCTGCTCCCGGCGCTGCAGCGGCGGGCCGACCTCGTGCTGCTGCCGCACGGGCCCGAAGCAGTCGATGCGCGCTTCGCGCAGTCGCACCGAGTCGAGCCGTGTGCCGCGCTGCCGGGGCTGCTCGCCGCGGGCACCATCGAAGTGCCGGTCTACCTTGTCGCCGACGCGTTGGAGCACGCGCACCAGATCCGGTTCGTACGCGAGCACCCCGGCGTTCTCGTGCTGCTGAGCGCCGGGGTGCACCGGGTTCTGGCGTGCCTGACCGAGGAGTCCGCCGATCTGCCGGCGTACCGTGCGCTGCTGGTGGAGGAACACGGTGCGGTCGCGGCGGAGTGGCCGGAGCGCTACCTGTGGCGTGCCGACCGCGTGCGGGTACAGGCGCGGTTGCCGCTGACTGGTGTGCTGTGCCGGCGCAGCCACGTGGTGCTCGCGCCGGCGGCGATCGCGGCGCGGCTGCGGGCGCGACATCCCGATCTGGCGATCATCGACCTACCCGAAGATCCCGAGGCCGCGGCGTCGGCGATCATCGCCGCGGCGCGGCAGACACGCAGCGCGCCGCGGGCGATTGCGCCGCTGCCGCAGCCCCGTTGGCCGTCGGTCGAGGTCGTGGTGGTCGGCTACAACTGCCGGCGGATCATCGAGCCGGCGGTGCGCTCGATCGCCGCGCAGGACTACCCCAACCTGCGCTGCACGCTGGTCGACAACGCCTCCGCGGACGGCACTGGCGACTACGTGCGCACACACTTCCCCGAGGTTCGGGTGCTCACGCCGCCGCGCAACCTCGGTTTCGCCGGTGGCAACAACTTCGCGTTCGACCGCACCGAAGCCGACTACGTGGTGCTGTTCAACCAGGACGCGGTGGCGCGGCCGGACTTCGTGCGCGAGTTGGTGCGGGTTGCGGAACGCGATCCGAAGGTCGCGGCGGTGGGCGCGAAGATGCTGCTGATGCGCTGCCCGACGATCTTCAACTCCACCGGGATCTTGATGAACGAGGCCGGGTTCGCGGTGGATCGGCAGATCGGCGAGAAGGACCTCGATCCCTCGCCGGTGCCGGTGCGCGTATTCGGTGCCTGTGGCGGGGCGAAGCTGATCCGCACCGCGGCACTGCGCGAGTTGGGCGGCTTCGACGACACGTTCTTCATGTACTTCGAGGACGTCGACCTGTGCTGGCGCATGCGGCTCGCGGGTCGCGAGATCCTGTACGCGCCGCTCGCGGTGGTTCACCACGACTGGCACGGCGACCTGGACGCCGACGACCGGCCCACGCTGTCCGAGGACGAGGTCAACGCCAAGACCCACCGGCGCCGCTTCCTGTGCGAGCGCAACCGGCTGCAGTGCCTGTTCAAGAACTACGCGTGGCCGTCGCTGCGGGGCGTGCTGCCGGCGCTGCGGGGTTACGACCGAGTCCGGCTCGGCTGGGTGCGCGACGCGATCCGCGGTGGTCGCGAGGTCGGCTACTTCACCATGGTCGGCAAGGCGATCCGCGGTGCTTGGCGGTGGAACCTGTGGCGGATGCCGTCGCTGCTGCGCCGGCGCAAGGCAGTGCAGCGGCTCCGCAAGCTGCCCGATGCGGCGCTCGCCGAGCTGATCGAACGCGGTGTCGACGAACCGTCGTACATCGGCGACCTCGAGGTGATCCAGGACCGTTTCTCCGCGCACGGCGTCGCGCGTCTGCAGATGGGGGTCAACGAGCGGCGCAGCCTGGGGCCGGGGTGGTATGGCGTGGAGCCAGTGGCGGGCGAGCCTTGGGACCTGCGCTGGAGCAAGGCGCGCGCCTGGTTCTACCTGTCGGCCGCCGCACCGGCGCGGCGGCTGTGCATCCGTGCCATGGGCGGTGCGATCGCCACCGACCTGCACCTTTGGCTCGGCGGACAGGATCTCGGCGCGCAGCCCGTGCCGCGCGAGGCCATGGGCGTGCTCACCTTCGCGTTACCCTTCGAGCAGCCGGTGGCGGAGCTGATCGAGGGGCGCCTCGAGTGTGCGACGTTCCAGCCCAGCAGCCTCGAGGGTGGCCACGATCGGCGTTGGCTCGGTGTGCGGGTCGCCGAGGTCTGGCTGGAGAGCTGACCCGCGGCGGCGGGGAGCCGACACCGCCGCGATCAGGTTTGCCGGCCTACGGTTCACCCGATCGGCGGGTCGATGGATAGGATGGCCGGTGCCCATAGGCAAGGAGGTTCCGTCCCGCCCCCGCCGCTTGCCCCCTGAGTTGGCGTGAAATGGGGAACGCTGACTGCTCCCATGACTGACCCAGACCATGACGTGCGCCGCGACAGCGAGCAGCGTCTGCGTGAACTGACTGCCCAAGCGCTCGAGCTCTTGGACCAGCTCGCGGAGAGTCGTCTGCACTGTGAGGGCGTGACCCGGGAGCGCGATCGGCTGATTGCCACGATCGACGAGATGAACGCGCGCTGCTCGCGGCTCGAGGAGGCGCTGGCCGACGCGCGCCGCCGCGTGCGGTCGACACGGTCGATGCGCGCGGTCGGCAGGGCGGCGCCGGTCACCCAGCAGCTCGACGTGGTGTTCCGCATTCCCACGAGCAGTCAGCCGCCCGGCGAGTCGGAGCCGGCAGCGAGTGTCCCGCCGCGGTGGTTCGCCGATGCGGTGCGGGAGCTGCGCGAGCACGGCGTCGAACACTGCCACTTCCTCTGCCCGCCCGACTACCCGGCCGACGAGCTCCGCGATCTCGACGGCCTGATCCTGGTCGAGGCCGATCGCGGTGGCATGGGGCCCGCGCTCAACCTCGCGATGGCGAGCACCGACGCGCCGCTGGTGCTGGTGGTGGTCGCCGGGGCGCAGATCGATGGGCGCGGGTTGGACGCGCTGGCGGCTGCGGCGGACGAGAGCGTGGCGTTGGCGCAGCCCGCGCTGCGCGCTGGACGCAGCGCGACGATCGGCATGGTCGAGCACAAGTTGCTCGAACTCGAGCGCCTGCCGGTGTCTGCGGACCAACAGCAGCCGGTGCCGGATTTCGTCGCCCCCGAGGCATTCGTGGTCCGCCGCGGCGCCTTCGTCCGGCTCGGCACGTTCGACGAGGACCTGATCGGCCCGTCGGTGGTGCTCGAGTTCTGCCTGCGCCTGCGCGAGCTCGACTACCAGATCCTGCCGGTGCCCGGGTGCAAGATCGACCTGCCCGAGGAGCTCGATGCCGCGCCGCGGATCGACTGCCTGGATCGGGATCGACTGGTGATCCTCGCACGCCACCGGCCGCGCGACGTCGCCGCGGCGCTGGGTAGCTACGATTCGTTCTGGCAGCTGCCGAGCGATGAGCTCGGCGCCCTGACCCGCGCGCTGTACGTCCGCCTTCCGGGGTCGACTCCCGCGACGCTGGACCTGTTCGTCGCGCAAGTCCAGTCGCTGGTCGGTGCAGCCGTGCCGGCGCGGCTGCTCGACGAACAGCTCGAAGGGTTGGAGGAGGTGCTCGGTTCTCTGCGCGCGGTGCCGGTGGCGCCCGATTCGCCGCGGTTGTTCGAACTCGCCGCGCGGATGCAGGAACTCGGCAGTGCGCCGGAGTTCCCCGGCGACCAACGGGCGCGGATGGCCCGCATGGTCGAGCTGCTGCAGCTGGAACTCGCGGCCAAGCAGGAGCTGCACGCGATCGCCAGCGGGGTACGCGACCAGCTGCGCAAGTTCACGGTGCAGCACGGTGAGCTGGAGTCCGAGCGCGACTCGATCCTCGAGCAGCAGCGTGCCGCGCTGCAGCGGACCGGTCAGTTGGAGCACGAGCTGCGCGCCGCGCAGGCCAAGCTGCAGGAGATGCAGACCCAACGCGACGAGCACAGCCGCTTCCTCGAGTCGCGCTGCACCAACCTCGAAGACCAGGTGCGGAACCTGCACGAGCAGATCCGGCTCGGTGAGATCGCGCAGCAGGAGCAGCTCCACCTGCGCAACGAGGCGCGCAAGCAGATCGCCGCCAGCCTCGATGCCGACCCGAACACCTCCACGCCGGACCTGGCCGAACAAGTGCGCGAGATCCGCGGGCTGCTGCGGGCGCGCGAGGACTGGATCGTGATGCTGCTGCAGGAAGCGCAGCAGCGCGGTGTGATCGCGCGGCGCCGCAAGCTCGCGCCCCACGAAGAGCGCTTCATCGAGACCCGCGCGCGGCGCAACGGATCGTGAGATGACCATGCCCCCCGCCGCACTCGAAGGTCGGTCTGCGCGGACCGCCAACCGGAGCTGAGCGAAGGCGTGCGGCTGCTCTACGTCGTCCACCAGTTCCTACCCCGGCACCTGACCGGCACCGAACAGTACGTTCGCTCGCTGGCACTCGGCATGCGGGCGCGCGGCCACGAAGTGAGCGTGTTCACCCTCGAGCCGGTGCTCAACCTCGACTCGCCCGGCCGGATGTGGATCGAACGCGACGAGGAAGTCGACGGGGTGCCGGTGCGGCGCGCGGGGTTGCACCTCGAGACCCAGCCCAACCGCGAGCTGGCGGACTACCTCAACCCGCTCGCGGTGCGCCTGCTCTGCCGGTTCCTGGATGAGCACGAGTTCGACCTGGCGCACGTGTTCCACCTCCGCTACCTCGGCATCGGGGCGCTCGCCGAACTGCGGCGGCGCGGGCTGCCGGTGGTCGTCAACTTGATGGACTTCTGGTTCCTGTGCCCGACGTTTATCCTGTTGCGCGCCGATGGCGGACTGTGCGACGGGCCGCCGCGCGATGGCGTCGGCTGCGTGCGCTGCGCGGCGCCGGACATCGCTCGGGTGATGGACACGGTGCAGCTCGACGACGTTCTGCACCGTCTGGCGCCGGATGCGCCGGCGCCTCCCGACCTGCACCAGTCGCCGATGCGCCGCGCCCGCGCGTTGATCGGCCGCAAGGAGCGGCTGTTCGAGGCACTCGCCGGCGCCTCGGCGGTGGTCGCCCCGTCGCGCTTCCTGCAGTCGGTGTTCGAAGCCAACGGGTTCCCGCGCGGACTCATCGAGCACGTGCCGTACGGCGTCGATCCGGATCGCCTCGGTGGGCGCACCAAGCGTTGGAGCAGTCGGCTCCGACGACGGGTCGAGATCGGCTTCATCGGTTCGCTGACCGAGCACAAGGGGCTGCACCTGCTGATCGAGGCGCTGCGCTCGATCGACGGCAACACCTGGCACCTGCACGTCCACGGCAGTCTGGAGACCCACCCCGCGTACTCGAAGCGGCTGCGCGCACTCGCCGACGAGGACCCGCGGATCACCTTCCACGGTCCGTTCCCGCCGCGGCGGCTCGGCGGCGTGCTGGCGGAGCTCGACCTGATCGTGGTGCCCTCGGTGTGGTACGAGAACACCCCGTTCACCGTGCTGGAAGCGCAGATGATGGGGCTGCCGGTGCTCGCCTCCGACCTCGGCGGCATCTCCGAGAGCGTCCGACACCAGGAGAACGGGTTCCTGTTCGAGGCCGGCAGCGTGCCGGCGCTGCGCGCCCAACTGGAGGAGATCCTCGCCGACCCGGAGTGCCTGCCACGGCTTCGGCTCGATGCCGGCGTGCGCACCCTCGACCAGAACCTCGACGACTTCGCGGCGCTCTACGCGCGGTTCCTGCCGGCGATGTCGGCAGCGCCGGCGGATGCGGAAGAAAGCCCCGCGGCGACCGACGACCCGCCGGCCGGCGCAGAGTAGACCTGATCCGCCGTGAATGCGGTCGCCGCGTGGGCAGGCGCGTGCGTCGCCGCCGGCGCGTCTTCGCGGCGATCAGCGGCAACCCACTGCCAATCGCGGCCTGACGGTCGAGGAACCGCGTGATCCCAAGCTCGGTGGTGTCGTCGATCTCCCTGGTATGCGGTGACCTCGCTGGGGCATCGCGACCCTGCGATCCGTCGAATCGGCCCCGCTGACCCTGTGCCACCCGCTGCCAATCGGTTCGGGTCCGAGGTCGCAGCAATCGTGGTTCGCGCGCGGTCGGTCTACCGCACGACGCGCTGCGGCGGGATCGTCGTCGAGATGCAGTAGAGCGCCCGATGGGTGCGCAGGAACACCTCGCCGCCGGCGATCGCCGGGGTGGAGTTGGTCGGTTCCTCGAGCGCGTTCTGCGCCACCACGTCGAGCTTGCCGCGGTTCGGCTTGAACACCACCGTGGTGCCGTTCTGGTTGGTCACCAGCAGGTGGTCGGCCGCCTGCACGATGGAGCTCCAGATCGCGCCCTTGGCCGGTCTGGCCCGCCAGTGCAGCTTCCCGGTCTTCGGGTCGAAGCACGCCAGGGTGCCGCGCATGTCCGGTATGTAGAAGTCGCCGCCGGCGAACACTCCGGACCCGCAGTTGCTCGGCTGGTTCTCATGGCGCCACAGGCGGTGGGTCGCGGTCACGTCGCCGCGCGCCGCGTCGAGCTTCACGCCGAGGATCGGTCCCTCGTAGCCGCCGACCACCACGCATACGCCGTCCGCCACCGACGGGGACGAGTAGGCCAGATCGCCGCGCGCGCACGGCAACCCGCCACAACTCCACAGCACTCGACCGTCTTCGGGCCGGTAGGCGACCAAACGCGTCGACATGGTGCACAGGATCTGCTCCGCGCCGGCGACGCGAACGATCAACGGCGTGCACCACGAGCCCATGAGTCGCTTGGCGTCGTTGTCCTGCCCATCGCCCGCCACCGGCTCGTCCGTTTGCCACACCGTCTTGCCACTGTCCAAGGCGAAAGCGGCGACGAACACCTTGCGGCCCGGCCCGGTGTGCAGCAGCACGCGACCGCGGTGCAGCACCGGCGAGGTGCCGTACCCCCAGCGGTGGCGGAACTCGCCGAGGTCGCGGTGCCACAGTTCCGCGCCGTCGAACCGGTAGCACCACAGTCCGGCGGAGGCGTGCCACACCACCACGTGTGTGCCGTCGGCTGCCGGGGTCGTGCCGCCGTACGGGTTGGTCTGGTGGGTCGGCATGGTCTTGTCGATCCCGACCGTTCGCGTCCACAGCCGCGCCCCGGTGCGCCGATCGAAGCAGTACAGCGAGCGCCGCCGGCCGTCTCGGTCTTCGGCCCCGGTGACGAACACCCGCCCGCCGGACACGATCGGGCTGCCGTTCGCGGGACGTGGCAGGGCGGTGCGCCAACGCACGTGAGTCGACCGATCCCAGCGCAGCGGGATCGCGCCCGGTGCGGCACTCCCGTCACCGTGCGGGCCACGGAATGCCGGCCAGTCCTGTGCCGCGCCGGGTGGAGCGAGCAGTGCCGCGGCGACTGCTGCGAGCAGCGAGGCGTCGAAGCGGGTGCGAACGGCTGGGGGAGCGCAGTCGGGCATGGGATCGGGGGGGTGCGTGAAAGCCTACCCATCGGCTGCGCGCGGGTGGGAGTTGCGAGCCGGTCGCTTGGCGCGCGTCGGCCGGGCCCGTGCTGCTGCGCTGTGTGCGTCCCTGCCCGGAGGACTCGCGACCAGGCTGGGGCGATCGCGTCCGCGGTCAGCGGGGAGCGGCGACCAGCTGCATCCGCGTCTTTCCCGCGTCGTGGTGGATCCGCGTGCGGATCCCCGCGGCGGCGAGCGGCGCGAGCGCCTCGCGCGGCACGCGAGCCGACAGACGACCTTGGTCGCCCGCCCGGAACGGAATCGGCGGCCGCCCCGCTACCTCGAGTGGCTGGACTCGTTCGGCGGGGACGCCGACGAGCTCGAGCTCCAGCGCGGATGCGTCGGCGCGCCAGCGCAGGGTCGGGCCGCCGACCCGCAGCCACAGCACCCGCCAGCGTGGCGGAACCGATGCGGACAGATCGATTCCCGGCCCGACCTGCACGAGCACGTTCGCCCGCTTGTCGTCCGCACCGCGCGTGTCGACCCATGCCTCCAGAGAGCAGCGGCGGTCCAGGCTCGGATCGCGGCCGTACCCCGTGCCACCCTGCAGCCAGTTTCGCTTCTGCCCCTGCTCGGGCTCGACCGGGCCGACCGAGTACTTGCCGAGGATCTGCTCCGCTGCCTGCCGGCCGGGCTGTCCGTCGGTCTCGATGTAGTGCACCATCCGCTGGGTCAGCAGGCGACCCTCGCCGACCGCCTCGAAGTCCACCCGGCTCTTGGCGCGCGCGTGGATCAAGCGGCGCACCGGGCAAGTGGCGTCGTCGATTTCGGTCCCGGGGCCGACGTCGCGGGCGCTGGCGACTGCCGCGTGGGCGCGCCCCATTCGGTATTCGGGGTCGTCGAGCCGGAGGTACAACGCCAACCCGGCCCATACCCCGACCCCGATCGCCGCCAACACGATCAGCAAGACCACCAGCAGCACGCCACCACGCATGCCCGGCAGAGTACCGCGGCGCCGTCCGCCGCGCGAGTCGGCGCGCGCACGCCGTGGAAACCGCGCAGTGGCGCGGCCCGCGCATCGGGTAGGCTGCGCGCCATCAAGCCGCTACGCAAACGCATCGCGCTGTTCGCCCTGCCGGTCCTGGGCCTCCTGGTCGGGTTGTGGATCGCCGGCCCCGCGCCACTCGAGACCGACGGCTACGTGCAGAGCGTCACCGCCACCGCCGCGGTGGTGTGCAAGGTCGACGCTTCGGCGCGCCAGCTGTCGCTGCGCGTCGAGCCGAGCGGAGCCGCGGCCGCGGCGCCGCCCGCGCCGGTGGTCGAAGCGGCGGCGACCGCGCTGCACGCGCTGCGCGTCGAGGGTCTGCGTCCGGGAAACGTCTACCGCTACGCGCTGCGCGAAGGCGATCGCGTGGTCGCGCGCGGCGAGTTCCGCACCGCGCCCGCCGACGACCGCAAGACGGTGCGGTTCGTCGCGGTGGGCGACAGCGGGAACATGCCGTGGTGGTTCAACATGCACCGCATCGGCTGGAGCCGACTGCGGCCGCTGCTGACCTACACGCACCGCACGCAGCAGTGGGCGGTGGCCCGGTGGATCGCCGCCGAGCGGCCGGACTTCTTCCTGCACCTCGGCGACATCGTCTACTGGCCGGATGTGTGGGATGCACACGGCGAGGCGTTCTTCCGCCCGTTCGCGCCGGTGCTGCAGCGCACGGCGTTGTTCACGCTGGCCGGCAACCACGACCTCCGCAGCTCGCCTGCGCCGTTCGACCGGATCTTCCACAACCCCATCGATGCCACGGCGGCGCGGTCGAGCCGCGACTACACCTTCGCCTGGGGTGCCCTGCGGGTGGTGGCGCTCGACGTGCTGGACGAGTCCTGGCAGCAGGGGCCGCGCCGTGCGTGGTTGGAGAAGACCCTCGCGGAGGCCTCCGAGCCGTGGCTGGTGGTCGCCTGCCACGTGCCGTGCTTCTCGGTCTACCGCGACGAGCAGGCGCCGTTGCGCGACACGTTGTGGCCGCTGCTGCGCGCGCACGCTGTCGATCTCGTGTTGTCGGGAGACGATCACCACTACGCGCGGTTCCGGCGCCCGCAGCCGGACGACCCCGTGCAGTGCATCGCCGGCGGCGGCGGCAAGAGCCTGTACACCTTCCGCGCCGACGACCCGCGGCTCGCCGCCTCGGCGCGCACCTACGGGTTCGTGTCGGTCGAGGTGCGCGGCACTGTGCTGCGCGTCCTGGCGCTCGGCGCGGGTGGTGCCGAACTGGACCGGTTCGAGATCGACCGCTCCCGCGGCGACCTCCCGGCTTCGATCCACGCCGGACGTCGGGCGCGCATTCTCGCACTGCGGAAAGGTGAGTGAACGGATGAAGCGACGCAGGTGGTGGCGCGTGGTTGCGCTGGTCGCGGTCGTGCCGGCCGCGGGATTCGTCGGCCTGTGGATCGCCGGCCCGCAGCCGGTGTCGTTCGGGCCGTACGTGCAGAACGTCACGACCACCTCCGCCGAGGTGTGCTGCTTCGACGAGGTGCCGTCGCGCGTCCGGGTCCGCGTCGCGCTGCCCGAGGGCGGCGAGCGGGTGGTCGACGCCGCCCAGCGAACGCAAACCCACCGGCTCGCGATCACCGGCCTGCGGCCCGCGCAGCGCTACCGCTACACGATCCTCGACGGCGATGGGGTGGTCGCGCGCTACGCCGGCGAGTTCAGCACCGCGCCGCTCGACGCCGGCCGCAGCTTCTCGTTCGCCGCGGTGGGGGACAGCGGCGACGTGCCGGCGTGGTTCCACCTGCACCGGTTCGGTTGGGGGCGAATGCGCGGGCTGCTGCGCCACGCCGGTCAGACTCGGCAGTGGCAGATCGCGGAGTGGATCGCCGCCAAGCGTCCGGACTTCTTCGTGCACCTCGGCGACGTGATCTACACCCACGAGCAGCTGGCCGGCTACCGCGAGGCGTTCTTCGCGCCGTTCCGCAGCGTGCTCGAGCAGTGTCCGTTGGTGGCCAACTTCGGCAACCACGACATGCACACCTGGGCGCGGCCGGAGTTCTTCACGCTGTTCGCCGGAGGCAAGCAGCTCGAACCGAAGCAGGGCTACCGCGACTGGTCGTTCACGTTCACCTGGGGCAGCGTGCGGTTCCTGGTGCTCGACGCGTTCTGGCAGAAGTGGGAAGCCGACTCGGCGATGCGCGGGTGGTTGGAGATGACGCTGCTCAACAACCGTCACCCCAGGGTGGTGGCGATCTTGAACTTCCCGCCGTTCAGCGATGAAGGGGGCGTGCACGAGATGCCGGTGGTCCAGCAGCAGCTGTGGCCGATCCTCGCCCGCCGCAAGGTGGACCTCGTGCTGTGCGGTGACTCGCACAACTACCAGCGCTTCAAGCCGATCGACGGGGTGACGTTGGTGATCGCCGGGACCGGAGGCAAGAGTCTGCGGCCGATCAAGCCCACTGCGCGCCTGGCCAAGCACGCCGAGGCGTTCGGGTTCCTGCTGGTGAAGGTGACGGGTAGGCGGATCGAAGGCGAGTTCTGGACCGGCAAGAGCGAGCCGCTGGATCGGTTCGTGCTCGAGTAGGTGCGGACGACGCGACCAAGCCAGCGGCGACGATCGCACGAGCGCGTCGGTTCGTGGCCGTTCCCCCCCCGCCGCGTTGCCGTGGACCGGCACCGTGGTTGTTCAGGTGATGCAGCGGACCGATCTGACGGAGGCCGCACCTGGCAAGGAGTCGACCCGTCCGCGCCCCGCGGCGGTGTCTACGCGGTGCCCGCCGCGGCCCGCCGCACCACCGTGGCCAACGACTCGGGGTGCACGCATCCGCGCGCTTCGCCGGCCGGCAGCCACAGCCGTTCGCATTCGGTCCCCCCGGCCCACGCCTCGGGTGGCAGCTCGTCGTCCACCCGCAGCCGGAACATCGCCACGCGGCACCGCGCGCCCCACTTCTGCACCCGCGCGGTGCCGAGGTCGCGGTCGATCACGCCGCGCACCCCGGCCTGCTCCAATGCGTGCTGCCGCGCCGAACTCTCGGGGGTGCGGTCGAGGTGTTGGATGCCGCGCGGCACGCTGCGCCGCACCGCGCCGCTGCGGCCGACCAACAACACTTCGACCTTTCCGCCGCGCAGCCGGTACGGCACTGCTCCCGCCTGGCGGTAGCAGTACGACGGGCGCTCGCGCAGCGCGATGCCCTTGCCGGTCGGCACCGGGAATTCGCTCGGCATCGCGCGGGGGCGCAGCAGCTCGACCAGCGTGCCGCACCCGCGCACCGCGCCCGGCCAATCGGCTGCCAAGCGGAACTGCGCCAGTGCTCCGGTGGGGAGCACCTTGCCATCGGTCGGTGTGCCGACGCCGTGCCGCGCCAGCCACTCGATCAACTCCTCGAGGCCGGGGTTGTGGCCGACCAACAGCACCCGCCCGGCATCGTCCGGCAGCGAGCGCACGACCTCCACCAGGGTGACCAGCGGGGCGGCGTAGATTCGTCCGTCGAGCCGCACGCTCGCGGCGCTGCGCCCCATCGCGTAGCACACCAACTCGGCGGTCGACGCCGCGCGTCGCGCGGGCGAGCTCACCACCAGATCGGGCTCGAGTCCGTGCTGCTCCAACCAGCTGCCGACGCGCTCCGCGGCGCGCCGCCCGCGGTTCGTCAGCGGGCGCGCGAAGTCGCTGGTTCCGGCTTCCCAGTCGGACTTGCCATGGCGCAGGATGAGCAGCTCACGCATGCGCGGCTATTGTGCCGACGTGATCCCGCTGCGCGACAACATCCCGTCTCGAACCACGCCGTACGTCAACTACGCGATCCTCGCGTTGACCGGCGTGGTGTTCCTGCTGCAGCAGTCGGTCGGGGGGAACGCCTTGGTCGACAGCCTCGGGATGATCCCGGCACGGGTGCTCGAGCCGGCGCGGGAGATCGCGTTCCGCGAGCCCGGCGGCCGCGTGTCCTTCTTGGAACCGGCTCTGGTCTGGAGCTGGCTGACCCCGCTGACCTGCGTGTTCCTGCACGGCGGTTGGCTGCACTTCCTCGGCAACATGTGGACGCTGTGGATCTTCGGCGACAACGTCGAGGACTGCATGGGGCACGGCCGCTACGCGCTGTTCTACGTCGCCGCCGGGGTGCTGGCGAGCCTGACCCACCTGGTGACCAACCTCCACTCCACGATGCCGACGGTCGGCGCCAGCGGGGCGATCGCCGGGGTGATGGGGGCGTACATGCTGCTCTACCCGCGCGCCCAAGTGCTGGTGCTGATTCCCCTGTTCGTGCTGTTCTTCACCGCGGTGGTGCCGGCGCCGCTGTTCCTCGGGGTGTGGTTCGTGCTGCAGTTCGTGCAGGGCGTCGCGTCGGTCGGCCAGGCGCCGGCGGGCGGAGTCGCCTGGTGGGCGCACATCGGTGGGTTCGCGGTCGGTTTCGCCGCCGCCATGCTGTTGCGTCGTCGCCAAGCGATCCGTCCCCCGGTGGATTCCATGCGGCCGCGCAGCGACCGGAGCGGGATCTACCGCATCGATCTGCGCCGCCGCGACGGGTAGTCCGCGTTCCTCGAGCGCCGTCGGCTGCAAAGCGTATCTGGTTGCGACTGCTGCCTCCCGGGCCCCCCGGCACATGAAGTCCAGCGGACTGCGTGCGCCTGCGGTGGTAGGGTGCTATGGTCGCGAACGCACCAGGGAGCACGCGATGACTCAGGCGAACGGCACCACGACCGACCAGGACTTGCGCATGTCGCTGGTCGTGCCGATCCACAACGAATCGGAGAACGTCGATCGGTTGCTCGACGAGATCGCCGAAGTGCTGGCCCCGCTGCAGCGCTTCGAGGTGCTGCTGGTCGACGACGCGTCGCGCGACGACAGCCGCACCAAGATCGAGGCCTGGAAGACCCGGCACGCCGCGCCGTGGCTGCGGCTGCTGTGCCTGGAGCAACAGTCGGGCCAGAGCGGCGCGCTGCTCGCCGGCGCCGAGCAGGCGCGCGCCGGCCTGGTCGCGGCGATGGACGGCGACCTGCAGAACGACCCGCGCGACCTGCTGCCGATGATCGAGCGCATGGCCGACCCCGATCTCGCGGGGGTGACCGGCGTGCGCGCCGCGCGCAAGGACACCGCGGTGCGGCGCCTGTCGTCGCGGATCGGCAATCGGGTGCGCAACTGGATCACCGGCGACCGGGTGCAGGACTCGGCGTGCGGCATCAAGGTGTTCCGCCGCGGCCTGTGGCTCGATGTGCCGCGCTTCAACGGCATGCACCGCTTCATGCCGACGTTGGTGCGCTACACCGGGGGCAAGGTGCTCGAGGTTCCCGTGCACCACCGCCCGCGGGTCGCCGGGAAGGCCAAGTACGGGATCGGCAACCGCGCGCTGCGGGGGCTGTGGGATTGTCTGGCGGTGCGCTGGTTCCGCAGCCGCCGGCTGCGCTACCGCGTCGCGGAGGAGTGCTGATGGGTCCGATGCTCGCGTGTCTGTTCGTGCCCGAATCGACCGGCTACTCGACCACCGAGTGGATCTGGGTCGCGGTCGGGTTCATCGGCCAAGGGATCTTCGGCGGCCGACTGGTGCTGCAGTGGTTGGTCAGCGAGCGCGAGCGGCGGAGCGTGGTGCCCGCGGCGTTCTGGTGGATGGGCGTCATCGGGGCGGTCATCACCCTGGCCTACGCGATCCACCGCGTCGACCCGGTGTTCATCGTCGCGCAGGCCGGCGGGTTGTTGATCTACATCCGCAACCTGTACTTCATCAACCTCGCGCGCACTGAGGGAGCGGCTGCGGCAGCGGGTGAGGGGTTTGCCGAAGCGGAACTCGTGGACGCCGTGATTCCGTACCAACCGCCTGGCGCGGACCAGGCCGCGAGTGCACCGCGTGCGCGAACGGCCTTTGCGGACGAGCCTCGGGAGAGCCCGCGCCCCTCCGTCGCACCGAGTCCGGACCGTTGATCGACGGCCACCTGTAGTCCCGGTCCGTGCCGACACTGCGCGCCGCGCTGGTCCTGCTGCTGCTCGCCGCCTCGGCGTTCCTCTGCAACTTCGACTACCCGGAGTGGCGCGGGACCGAGGCGCGGCGGGTGCAGATCGCGGTCGAGATGGTGGCGACGGGCGACTACCTGGTGCCGCGGCTGTGGGGCGAGCCGACCTTCGCCAAGCCGCCGTTCTACTACTGGGTGCTCGCCGCGCAACTGCACGCGTTCGGCCTGCACGAGTGGAGCATGCGGCTGCCGTCGGTGCTGGCGTTCTTCGCGCTAGCGGTGCTCGGCTTCCACCTGCTGTCGCGGTGGCACGGCCGCGCTGCGGGATGGCTCGGCGCCGCGGGACTGCTGGTCGCTCCGGTGGTCACATTCGACGTGCCGTTCGCCGAGATCGACCCGGTGTTCGCCGCGCTCACCGCGGCTTCTCTGTTGTTCCTGGCGGAAGGCGTACTGCGCGCGCGGCGCGCCGCGTTGGTCGCCGCCGGCGTGCTCGGCGCGCTGGCGATCCTGACCAAGGGCCCGCCCTACCTGATGTTCTGCGCCGGTCCGCTGGTGTGCTGGTGGCGCCACAGCCGACTGCGGGGCTGGGCGTTCTTCCTGCCGTGGCTGCCGCTGCTGTGGGGGGGCTACCGCCTGCTGCTCGGCCCGGCCGCCGGCGCCGCCGATGTCGGCGACACCGCGGTCGACGAGAGCCTCGGCCGCCTCGAGTTCTGGCACCCGCAGGCGTTGGCCGGCATCCCGTCGCACCTGCTGCGCAGCGTGTTGTTGATGGGCTTGCCGTTCAGCCCGTGGCTGTGGAAGTGGTGGCGGGAGACGCGGCGCGCCACCGACCTGGCGAGCCGGCAGCAGAGTTTCCTGGTGTTCGCGGCCGCCGGGGCGGCGCTGATCCTGCTGCTCGCCCGCGACCGGCCGACCCGCTACATGCTGCCGGCGGTGCCGTTGTTGGTGTTCGGCCTCGCGCCGCTTGCCGCGCAGAGTCTGCGCTCCACCGCGCCGCTACCCGGCGCGGTCGCGCATGCGCTGCGCTGGTTCGGCGCGCTGTGCGCGATCGCCCTGCTGGTGATGCCGTGGTTGCCGTTCCCCTACCCGGGGCTGACGCCGATCGCGCTCGCCGCGCTGGCCACGGCGTTCTGGTGGGTCGGCAGCGCGCGGCGGATCACCGCGTACGCGCTGGCGATGCCGCTGCTGGTGGGGTGGTTCGCCTATCCGGATCGGGTGCGCTACTTCGCGGCCGACTCGGACTTCGCGCCGACCCCCGCGGCGGTGCTGGCGCGCGCGTGCACCGTACGCGGGGTCCGCGAGGTCGGCACCTACGGCGACGTCGGCACGTCGGTGCTGATGTACACCCGCGAAGGCGTTCCCGGCCTGCAGATCCACGGCGACCCGACCATGCGCCGTCCGCCGCAGCAACGCTTCGTGCTGGTGCAGGACCGCGGCAGTGTGAAGCGGCCGGAACGCGCCGCGGTCGAGTGGCGCGAGCTCCCCGGTTACCGCGACGTGCTGCGGGTGCAGATGGGGCGCAGCAAGTCGGTCTCGCTGCGGGAGCGGCAATGAGGCGCGAAACGCCCGAATGGCCGCACGCGGGTCGAGGTGAGTTGCGTGATCGGCCCGCGGCGAGCAAGCGCCGCGCGCCCGAGCGGGAATGCAGCAGCCCACGCGCGGTCCGCCGGTGACCCGCGTCGCGCTGGTCCGGCTGTCGGCCCTCGGCGACGTCACCGAGTGCCTCGGCGCGGTGCAGGCGCTGCGCCGCGCCCGCCCCGACCTCGAGCTCCACTTCGTCACCCAGCAGGCCGCCGCGCCGCTGCTCGACGGGCTCGCGCTGGCGTCGGTGGTGGTGCACGACCGGCGCGCCGGATGGCGTGGCGTGCGCGCCACCGCGGCCGCGCTGCGCCGCCTCGACCTCGATCAGGCGATCGACCTGCAGGGCAACTGGAAGAGCGCGCTGGTCACCAGGCTGTCCGGCGCCCGGCACACCCTCGGCGCCGCACGCCCGCACCGGCAGGAGCCGTGGAGTGCGCTGTTGCTGCAGCGCCGCGTCGCGGTCGACGGCGCGTTCCACCCGGCGGTCGTCGCGCATCACCTGCTGCGCTCACTCGCGCCCGACTTGGATGATCAGCGCGTCCGGCTGGACGCGAGCGCGGGCGAACGCGCCGCCATCGCCACCGAGCTGCGCGCCCTCGGCCTCGACCCGACGCGCCCGTTCGAGGTGTTGGTGGTCGGCGACCCGCGCGACAACCGCAGCTGGCCGGTCGCCGCGATGGCGCAACAGGCGGCGCGGGCGGCCTGCCCGGCGCTGTGGCTGTGCGGCCCGGACGAGCGCAACGTCGCGCTGCCGGAGGGTGCGGTGGTGCTGGCGCAGACGGCGGGGTCGGTGCGCGCGTTGGTGGCGTTGGGGGTCGCGGTGCGCGAAGCCCGTGGGCGCGTGCTCGGGCCGGACCGCGGCGCGACGCATGTGCTCGCGGCGACCGGCGCGGAGACGGTGGTGTTGTTCGGGCCGCAGGATCCGGGGTGTACCGCGCCGGTCGGGGCGCGGGTGGTGGTGCGGGCGGATGGGCCGGGGTGCGTGCCGTGCAAGGCGCGGCGGTGCCGGCATGCGGCGGGGCCGGTGTGTATGGAGTTCGGAGTGGGGGAGTGAGGGGGTGTGGCTGGTGACCGCGGTCGGCGTGCCGTGCACACCGAAACCGTGGGACAAGAGGTGCGAGTTCGCTCACCGCGTGGACAAGGCGAGTCTCCGCGGCCATCGGGACTCGGGAACATACCACGAAATCAAAAAGATTGTTTGCACGTCTACGCTGGGTGAAGAACCGGCGAGGCGCGATACAAGCTCTCGGAGATAGGGGCTGCCGGTTCACGCTGGCTGCCGGTTCACGCTGGCTGCCGGTTCACGCTGCATGGAGACGCGAAGCCGAGCCTCGATGACGGTGTTCTCCGCGCTGAGAGCGCTGGGGCGATCCGAATCGTCCGGTCACGCCGCGAGCATCTTCCCTGCCGCATTCGACCTCTTGGAGAACGACACATGAAGAACGGCAGACGTAGGGGATCGTGGTTCGGGTGGCTACGGGGTCTGGTGGTGCTCGCCGCGGTGGGTGCGCCAGCAGTCGCCCAGCGGACGGACTTCACCTTCCACATGTTCGTGGATCCGCTCCACGGCGACGACCACGCAGCGTACTGGGGCAACCCCACGACCCAGTCGGCGCAGACCTGGAGTTCGGGGGCGGGCGGTGCTTTTCCCAACGCAATCCCGAACCTCGCGAGCAACCAGTGGAACGCGCCGCTGGGTGCGCACCCGTTCACTAGCTCGACGATACCCCTCCCCATCCAGGGCGTGCTGATCCAAGCGCCGTTCCCCTTCAAGACGATCACCCAGGGCGAGGGCGCGCTGGCCTACATCCAGCAGCGGATCCTCGGTACCGCTCCCGAGTTACCGATCGTGACGAGCGGCAACAACCGCATCACGCGCATCATCATCCACTGCCTCCCGGGGCTCTACGGTCCCAACCCCGGCAACACCACCGACCCCGACAGCGGCCTGCGCTGGAACGGCGAGAACTTCCCGATCCGGATGCTGCACCGGGTGTGCCTCCAAGGCACTTCGGCGCTCGACACTATCTTCGACGCCCGAAACGCCGCGCCGGACCCGATGGACTTGATGTCGGGGGGAAACTCGATCATCGCGTTCGTGCCCCGCGGGGCCGTGCTCACGTTCCCCTACTTCGAGGAGACCTTTGTCGACGGGATCACGATCCGCAGCAACACCCAACTGATCGAGCGACCGTCCGTGCAGGGTGTGGTACCCGGCAACTGGGGCAACGGATCGGGGTGCGGGGTCTACATCGGCGGTGTGGCATTCAACCAGAATCTCGCACCCACGGTGTCGAACTGCTTCATCGTCAACAACGTGGTCGGTGTTGCTATCGAGTCGATCTTCGACGAGGAGGGGCCCACCCCGACCACGCCGTTCCTCATCAACAACACCATAGCCCGCAACATCGACCCCCAGCGGAACTCGTTCGGAGTCTGGAACGGCAACCGCTACCCCACGACGAACTTCATGGCGAACGTTCAGCTCGCGTCGCTCAATGTCGGGGCAGCGCGTCCGACCTTGCTGAACAACGTGCTCGACGGGTTCGGCACGCAGGTCGTCGTGCCGCCGGTTCCCCTTCCGCCACGAATCGGCCCCTATGCGCTGGCCGGCGTCCACTGGGATGATTTTCGGTTGAGCAGCTACATCGACCAAGCGGCGGGAACGGTAGTGTCGCTCTACAACCCCAACGCGTGGCAGGCGGGAGCGCTCGAGGGAGCACTCACCGTCTGGGGCGAGGTGATCACCGCCGCAAACTGGCAACGGTACATCGTCGGGTTGGCGGGTGCGCCCGTTTGGCCAGCGGCTGCGGTCGAGGGTCCCGTCGCGGTGCCATTTGCGGTTGCTGGGCCGAACGGTCCCCTGGGGAACACGGTTCCGGCACGGGTGGCTTCGCCACCCGGGATGACCCCCTACGCGCCCGGGGTAGACATCGCGCAGTTCACCAATCCCGCGAGCGGACTCAACGTGCTCTACGTCAACGACGTGTTCCGCAACTACATCGATGCTGCCAGCGGGCAACCGCGCTGCCAGCACGATTACCGCCTCGCACCGACCGTTCGCACGGTGGGTAACGTCGCCGGCGCGAATCCGCTCATCGGCGCCGGGGTCAACGAGTCGCCGGATGGCGCCGCGAACGCGGCCGGGAACGTGATCGTCGGCCACAACTACTTCGGCAAGCCGACCTTCGCCTTCCCGAACCCGCAGTCGACCTTTGACTTCCCCACCGCCTCCGAGCACTTCTGGGATTGGGATGCCGATGGCTTCGGCAACCCACGGATCGGCCGGAACATCTGGGTTCCGGCGGTCGCGAACCCGATTGGCGACATCGACATCGGCGCGGATGAGGTCGGCGACATCGTGATCTCGGGGTACCTGAACTCGACCCGCATCTTCAGTCAGGACCCGGTGGTCGGTAGCGGGCCGATCACCTTCACCCGGCCGGCGATCGAGCACTTCTATTTCGGGATCGCGGCGTCAACGCTGCCGGCTCGACCGCGCATGACGTCGCTCGCCGGAGAGGTCGGATCGTGG
>JACKIB010000028.1 GCA_020638695.1 Planctomycetota bacterium | reverse complement strand
TCGAGCCACCCGGCCCACCCGCCGGCACCATGCCCAACCGATGCAGTCGCGCGACCTGTGTCCGCAGGTCGGCCGCAAGGTCCGGCTGTCGCAGACATTCCGCGTCGATGGCCGCAGCGAATTCGGCATCCGGTAGCTGCAGGCATCGGTCCAGCGCGGCCTCTACCGGATTCAACGGAACGCTGTCCTGCGGGACTTCCTCATGCGGTATGTCGATTCGAGACGCGGTTCTGCTCGGATCATCCCCGACGAATCGCTGCCCGTCACCCCCCGGTGGCGCGGGTGCATCCGTGGCCGGGTGCCTCCGTCAGCAGGTGGCGACCACGCCGCGGCCACGATCGGCGGGATCTTCTTCGGCGCCAGCCATGCAGCGATCCCCACCCCGTCCGGCGGCACCCTGTTGCTGAACCCGCTCGTCACCGACAAGATCCCGATGCCGCCCGCCGCCGACGGCTCGCATCCGCTGCCGATCCCCGGTGACGGCGCGCTCTGCGGTGCCGTGGTCCATGCGCAGGCGATCCAAGCGACGCAGGTGCGTCGGCGGGCGTCGCGTTCACGCCGGGGCCGAGCATCACACTGGGCAACTGAGCGCGGCTGCCTGCCGCGACTCGTTCGTGGGATCCCCACATGGCGGGCCTGGACTCGGTGCTTGACAGAGTGGACTTTGTAAGGCAAAGTCCTGGCATGCCCATCGCCATCAACGAGCTGCAGGCCGTGCTCTATCCGTCCCTCGCGGGAGGCTGCCTCGTGGGCGGATCGCTGGCGTGGTTCGCCGCGACGCGGAAGAGCCCCTTGGTGATCCTGCCGCTCCTGCTGGTCGCGGTCGTCGCGGTGTGGTTCTCGTTGGCCGCCGGGATGCACTACGGATACGGCGCGTGGCAGGGGATCAACAACCCGCCCGATGAGGCCTTCGCGGACGGCGCGAACCTCGTCGGCAGCATCCTGTTCGGCTGGATGCCTGCCGGGGTCTTCTGCGCGGGGGTGTTCGTGCTGACTCGCGTGTTGCGTCGGCGCAGGCAGTCGCCCGAAGAGGCCGTGGGCGGCGCGGCGGCCGCCTCTTGAGAGGGGCGGCGTCGGGACGCCGCAGAATCCCTGGGCTCGCGGCGTGAGTCGCCTCGTCGTCCCGCTCCTTCAACTGCTCATCGTCGTCACCGCGGCACTTCCCGCCGCGGTTGCCCAGACCAAGGACCTTCCCCTTCCGGGCGAGGTCTTCGCGATCGATGGATGCACGGGGTTCGTCCTCGAACTGCAGGAGCCCGCGGCCGGCACATGGCCTTGGGTTCGGTATGCGCCGACCCTGGCGCGCCTGCCGGGCGACGCCGAGACCGGGATGTTCGGGCGTTTCCTCGCCGCGGGGATCGCCATTGCCGGCATCGACGTCGACGTGTCGTATGGCAGCCCGGCGGGGCGGTTCGAAGCCTCGAGTCGCGGCCGCCCACGAGGCCCGGCCTCACCGGACGAACGTGACTTCGACGGCGTTCGAGGCGAAGTCCCAGACCCTGCCGCCCTGGACGTAGGCGAACCAGAGCTTCTGGCCGGCGACGCCGGGCAGGCGCGGCGCCGTGAACCGCGCTTCGGCGAGCCCGTTGCCGTCGAGCGTGCCGACGAACGAGGCGAAGGGCGCCGTGTTCGCCTGGGTGAGCGCGAAGGTGGAGACGACGTCCGGGTTGAGGGGTACTCGCGCGGTGCCGAGCCGGAAGCCCGGCTGCGTGCCCGATGCCGAGACGAGCACGACGTAGGGGCGGTTTCGGTGACCGGGGTTGTCCAGGTAGAGACCGAGGCTGCCCCCCGCCTCGGGGATCGTGCTCGGGTACGCGGCCAGCGGCGCGAGCACCTTGCGGCCTCGGCTTGGGCCGATCGGGCCGACACGCGCCCCCAGCGAGAGCTCGGCGAGCGTCTCAGGCAGACGACGCCAACTTGCGCGGGCGTCCCCAAGCAGCGGCGGCCGCGCCAGGACGCCCTGCGGTTCGTCCGGTTCGGCGCGTCGCGTTCCCGCTCATCGCGTCGTGGGCGCGCGTGGCTCTTCCGAGCGAAGGAGCGTTCGGGATATGCTCGCGGCAGCGTGACATGGGCTCGTGACGTGCGACGCGCCGTCTACCGGCGTGGCTACTATCTGGCGATGTACTCGGGCGTGCGCGCGCTGTGGAACCGCGCTCACAGCCGGGCTCGCCCGTTGCCGCCGCCGCTGCGCGCGTTGTGCGGTGTGCGGCTGCCGTGCGCGGGCGTGGGTGAGCTCGCTCTGCGCGTGCACGCGCGGCGCGGGCCGATGGGCGCAGCGGTCGGCAGCGACCACGGTTTCTTCTCGTTGCGGCTGGTGGTCCCCGGAGTCGGCGCGTGGACCTATCGGTTTCTCTGCGCGACCAGCCACTTCGGCTGCGGTCACGTGGAAGTCGCGTTCTACGAGATCGAGGGCGTGGTCACCTTCTACGGCGTGCGCAACCTCGCCAGCGGCAACGCCCATCGCCTCGGGTGGCGCCAGCTGGCGAAGAGGTTGCAGCTCACGCTCGGCCAGGAGGCATGCATCCTCGGCGCATTGTCGCGGCTGCTGCGGGAGAACGGCTTCGCGGTCGCGCATGCAGCGCCCCGCGATTGCGTCGACCTGAGCGTCGATGATCGGCTGGTACCGGTCGACGCGGCGCTGCGCGTCCGGCGGTCGCTCCAACGCAAGTACCAGAGGCTGCAGACCGCCGTCCATGGGATGTAGCCGCTCCGAGCCGATCGCCGCGTTGCTGTCCGATGTGTCGTGGGGCGACGGCCGGCCGAGCGGGGTCGGTGGAGCGGCTACGGCCGAGCACTTTCTGGCACCGGGCGCCACGGCCAGGGCCGGTCCTGCAACTTGCCACCGATCGCGCCAGCCCGCGCGCCGCCCGCGCGTCTGCCGCTCGAGTGATCGGGAGATTGGGGGGCGGCCCGCGGTGGGTCGGCGGCGGAGCTGTGCGCGCAACGCGGGAACGCTGCGTCCAACGGAGCCGATCGCGGGGTGTTTGGGGGATTGCGGGGCGGGGTGTTGTCGAGTTCGTGGGAGATCGGCCGGGGTTGGGCGATCGGAATCTCAGCTTGGAAGGCCTATCCTCCTTCGGGGCTTCAAAGCCCCGGACCTGCTACCGTGCGCCGACGGATCCACGGAGACTTCGGACCCCACTGGAGACGATCGATGAGAGCTCGCACCACGCTCCTGTTCCTCGCCATCCTCGCTTCCCGCGCTCTCGCGCAAGACGCCGGTCGCGTCGAGTTCGCCCCCGGACAAGTCTGGCGTAGCGCTGGCGTCGACGGCGAGCCGGCCATCCACTTCGTCGTCCTCGAGACCCGGAGCATGACGGACGTCGGGCGTGTCGTCTGCATTCGGATGAGCGGGCTCGGGGGTGCGGTGCCTGCAGGGGCGACGGCAGCCGTGGAGGCGGCGCGAACCGCTGTCTATCCGCGTGCGATCCTGCGCCGCCACGCCGACGGACTGGTCGCGACGCTGCCCCTCGGACTCTTCCCCCGGTTCGAGTTCGCCAGCTGGCGCGCGAAGCAAGACGGGGAACTGAACGTGCAGACCCTCGCCCCGTCGCTCGTGGCCCGCAAGGCGGCGCGGCTGATGCGTGACGTCGAGCACCTCGAGGCGAAGCTGCCCGCGTATCTGCCGAAGAAGGACGCGGCCGCGGCACCCAACGCACAGGGCGGCGCTGGGCCGCCGGTCACGGTGTGGATCGAGGTCGTCGAGCGCGGGTCGAAGGTGGCCGGTCGCCTCGTCGGCCACAAGGTCGAGTACTTCGTCGGCGACACCAGGTGCAAGGACCTCGGCGCGATGAAGGGCGCGCTCGCGGAGTGGGTCGCGACGCACGCCGGCAAGCCGCGGGTGATCATCGCGCCCGGGGAGCACGTGGTGTACGGCGACGTCGCACCCACGGTCGACGCCATCACCGGACTGGGCATCGAGGACGTGCACATAGGGGACGGCAGGATGCGCCGCACCACGACGCCGGCAGCGAAGGCGTCGATCGTCGCCGCGCCTTCGTACCTCGCGGCCGGTCAGGTCTGGAGCTATCGGGTCCCCGAAGGCGAGAAGCCCCACTCCCTGACCGTGGTGCACGTCGAGGACGTGCGCGGCCACGGCCGCATCGCGTTCGTTCACCTCGGGCGGAGCACGGCCGAAGCGCAGTCCCAGCCAGCGACGTGGCCGGACACCGTCGCGTCTTGGGCGCCGACGCTGGTCCGCCAGCTGACGCGCAAGGTCGGCACCGCGGAGGTCGCCACCGACCCGGAGCGCGTGCGCCGCTGGCGCGCGGATTTCGCGCGGGGCCGCACGGGCTACACGACGAGGGGCCCGTGGCGGATGGTCCTGGGCTACCGCGCGCTCGCGGCCCGCCGGGAGGATCGTCTCGATCTCGAACTGCCGAAGGTCAAAAACCCGGCGGCGAGACGCAAGGAATAGCTGGTCGCCTCGGCCTGGACTGGCGCGCCGGTCCGCGGTGGGTACGGCCACACAGTAGGATGGGGATGCTGCCGATATGAACAGACTCCCGCTCGTGCTGCTCGCCGCCGGATGTGGGACCCCCGTGGCGTGGCTGGCGTGGCCGGCCGCGGTCGATCTGCCCGAGCGCGTCGCCGCGGCCACGCGATCGTACCGCGTCGCACCCGGGGACGAATCGACCACGGCCGCACGGGCCGCCGCGGCGGCGCGCCCCGCTCCGCTGACCCGGGCACCGCTCGGCGCCGCGGCCCGTCCCCTCGCGAACGACCTGGCGGTCCGCGTCGTCGATCCCATGCAGCGCCCCGTGGCGGGGCTACCACGACACCTGTTCTGCCCCATTCTGGCGACTTGCTCGAATTGCGGGGATCAAGGGTGGTCATCGCCGGTTCTGGCAAGGTCCCGCAAGTCACTCCAATCGTGCAGCCCTCGTCTACTCCCCAGGCGAGTAATCCATGCCTCCTCTGATGCGGTCCACGAACCGCAGGAGGTCCCCGAGATCTTCACTGCCGTCGAGTTCCGCCAGCCCACACTCAACAGCAGCCACCAACGCGGCATGGCCGTCGACAGCAGCTCGGATCTCGGTCAGCAGTTTCAGAGCACGACGAGAATCACCACCCCGCACTAGTGGGGTGTGTCCGAAGTTCGTTGCATAAGTCGTCGAGTCATGCGGTTCGCTCGCAAGGAGCTGCGACGACACGGCTTGTTGGTGGACAAGCTGAGGAGCTGCGACGCCGCGAGCGGGCCGTAGGGCCGGCGACTTATGTGACCAACTTCGGACACACCCCACTAGTGGTCCCCGCCAGAGATTCGCATCAGAAGTATCGGATCAGTCCCCGTTGATGTCTGCGCAGTAGCGGCCTAGTGAGCGGAGGATCTGGTTGGCCATCGGGCGCACACCCGGCTCGTCCAGGGCCGAGGAAGCCGCGTCGCCGAGCCGCAGCATCAAGTCGTCGTTGGCCACCCCGCAGCACATGTTGCCGTGGACGGTGAAGCACACCCCGCCGAACATGTGGATCTCGGCGCTCCCTGCGTGGCGCATGACGATGCGGCGGACGCGTTGCGCGAGCAGGGGATCGTGGGCCATGGCGGGTCAGCCTACCACGCCGTCAGACGATCACGCCGACGACCCGGCGACCGAGACGCAGACCGAACACGGTGAACACCACCGAGCCGCTGCCGCGGAGTTCGACCTGGAGGCGGTCGGTGTCGACCGCACCGGCGCGGGTGCGGACCACGATCGGACCGGCGTCGTTGGCCCGCAGCCACTCGCGAACACGCGGCACGCGCCAGGGCAAGACGGCGCGGACTTCGAGCACCTCACACCAGGCGTCGGTGAACGGCTGTTCGCAGGTACCGATCCCGAGACCCGGAGCCAGCTCGGCGACACCGTGCTCGGCCAGCCGCGCCGCGACCAGCCCGGCGCGCTCGAGGACCGGATCGGGTACGACCAGGAAGCGCCCGACCGCACCGGCGACGGGTAGCGAACCCGCTGGTGTCGCGGTGAAGCTCAGCCCGTCTTCCAACCTGGTCACGGTGTGCCGACCCGGCGCAACGGCGGCCGCACCGGTCCACAGCACCGCCTGCAACAACCCCCCCGCGTCGCGGACGAACTCGACCTCGCGGGCCGCGCGTTCCGGCAGTTCCCGCCAGTCGATGCCCGGCGCGAGCTTGACCGCGGCCGCGGGCGCGCTGGCCAACAGCCGCTCGATGCACTCGGGCCCGGGAAGGGACTCGGCATAGGCGAGCCGGCGGCGACCGTGCGCGCGGCGCGCGGGGTCGAGGTGGATCCATGCAGTCGGATCGCGGTGGTCCTCGGCGTCCGCCACCTCGACCTCGATACCCGCGTTGTGCCGCGCCATCGCGACTCGGTCGGCGCGCAGGTCGAGCGCGCGCACGTCGGGATGGACCCGGGCGAGCGCACGGGCGTCACCGCCGATACCGCAGCACAGATCTGCCACCCGCGGAGCTGCGGCGAAGCGCCGCGCCTTGTGCGTCGCCACTGCGTCGCCGGATGCCTGCTCGACCCCCGCGACGTCGCACAACAACCGTTCGGCGCCCGTGAGCTTGCGGGCCGCCCGACGTCGTGCACGCGTGAGCTCCCACGCGGTGGCTACTTCGTCCGGTGAGAACGCACCGCGCAAGCGGGCCAGCAGGCCGGCCGGCACGGCGTCGGGAGCTTCCTCCAGAGCGGCGAGCAGCGGCCGGGCTTCCGGCTCCAACATCCGGCACCACACCTCGGGAGCAGCGCGGAAACCCTCCTCTGCGGACACCACCGAAGGCTACCCGCCGCCACGCGTGCGCCGCGGCATCCAGCCCGGACTATTCAGGAGCAGCGTCGCGAGTTCGTGCAAGGTTGTTGCTGGCAAGGACAACGGCAGGGCCGCCCGACGCCACGCGTGAGGACGGGTCGTGACAGATCCAGCTGCGACCTCGCGCGATCGAAGTAGCTCGGTCACGCACGATCCGGGCAAAATGCGGTACGGTGTCGGCCCGGGCGCTTTTCCTGACCCACCCGGCTCGGACCGTTCCTGGTCCTGGTCGCACTGCGAACCCGCGCAAAGTCGCCCGGACGAGGAGAAGACAGGTCGGGTCGGGTAGCGGTGCCGCCCCCGTCGATGGGCACGGTCGGACGTTCCGTGTGCACCTCCCCCCCCCACGGCAGAGGGTAATCAACGGTGCCGAGGAACTCCCCCGATCCCACGCCCGCGTCGCTAGACTGAGCCCGCCCCAAGGAACCGTCACTCGCTCCCCAGCGAGACGCCCGAAACCACATGCACATTCTCTCCTCTCCGCGGAGCCTGGCGCTGCTCCTCGCGCTGCCCAGCGCGGCGCTCGCCCAGGCTGGTATCCAACAGTCCAACCCGATCGAGCAAGCCTGGCAGAAGTTCTTGGCCCAGAACGGACCGGGCTGGACGGCGCACTGGAACCAAGCCACCGGCACGCCGAAGGCGATCTTCGGCACCGGCTTGCGGGTCGCGGACGAGCTGATCAGCGTGGACGCCGCAAGGCCCCACGCGGAAGGGGTGCTGAACCGGCACGCGGCGCTGCTCGGTCGCGGCGGTTCGCAGTTCGTCGAGGTGTCGAGTTCGCAGGTGCGCCACCTGTACTACTTCATCTACAAGCAGCAGTACCAGGGCCTGGACGTGCTCGATGCGCGGGCCGACGTGCGCATCCACGACTCGGGCGTGGTCGCGATGTTCGGCGCCGCGGCGGTGCCGATCCCGGGCGACTTCCTGATCAAGCCGGCGTTCGGCGGCGAGGCCGCACGCACCGTGGCGCACCAGGAGGTTCTCGGGCAACAAGGCAAGGCCGACGCCGCACAGCCGAAGCTGATCATCTGGGCGCAGCCGTACGCCGAGCGCCCGACCAAGCCGGTGCTCGCCTGGCAGGTGCAGATCGACCAGCGGCCGCAGACTTTGACGGTCGGCAAGGCGTTCGTCGACGCCACCACCGGTGCGTTCCTCGAGTTCCGCAACGAGGTGTTCTCGTGCGCGAGCTGCGGCAAGAACCACGTCACCGGCTACACGCACGCGGGCCGCGACCGGCTCGATCGCGCGATGGAACGCGCGGCGACGCTGCGGCCGACCGCGCCTGCGGGGAGTGCACCGAAGCTGGCGCTGACCGGAACCGTGATGGCCTGGACCAACACCGGCCACAAGCCAACCGACACGTTGGTCAACATCCCGCTGAAGAACCTCAAGGTCACCAGCAGCGCGGGCACGGCCTACACCGACAACATGGGCGTGTTCACGATCCCGTACACCGGCACGACCAACGTGGTGGTGTCGGCGACCCTCGAGGGTCTGCACACCCAGCGCGTCGGCGTGTCCCAGGGCACGCAGCTGACGGCCTCGGCATCGATCAGCCCGACGACCGGTGGGACCATCCAGTTCGGCACCCAGACGATGGGCGAGACCGATTTCTCGCAGACCTCGACCTACTACTTCACGGACGACGTCAACACCTGGGTGCGCACGCTGATTCCGACCAAGACGACAGAGATGGCGAAGATGGACACCATCGCGCCGCGGGTGAACATCCCTTCGTCGTGCAACGCCTACTACACCGGCTACACCATCAACTTCTACAGCTCGAGCGCCACCTGCAACATGACCGCCTACGAGACGGTGGTCTACCACGAGTGGGGTCACGGACTGGACGACGTGTTCGGCGGGATCAACACCCGCGACGGGCTGTCCGAGGGCTGGGCAGACGTGCTTGCGATCCTGCTGAGCAAGCAGGAGATCCTCGGCCCGGGCTTCTACAAGACGCAGACGCCCGACTACGTGCGCATCGCGACCAACACCAAGACCTACCCCACCAGCGGTGGCACGCACACGCAGGGCGAGGTCTGGATGGGTTGGGTGTGGGACGTCCGACTCGAGATGATCAAGAAGTACGGCACCCAGCTCGGCCCGCAAATCACCGAGCAGATCGTCGTGCCGACGATCGTCGCCAACTCGGTCGACATGCAGCAGCAGATCCTCGAAGTCTTCCTGCTGGATGACAACGACGCCAACCTGAAGAACGGCACGCCCAACTACCTCCAGCTGGAGCCGGCCTGCATCAAGCGCACGGTGCCCTACCCCAAGATCGATGCCGCGATCCTCACCCACACCCCGCTGAAGGGCACGGCCGAACAGCTGACCCCGCGGATCGTGTTGGCCACCGCGGTGCCGACCTTCGGCACGGTCACCAAGGTCGAGCTGGTCTACGACGTCGGCTCGGGCGCCCAGCGGCTCGAGATGGTGCCGTCGGGCAAGACCGACGAGTACATCGCGCTGCTGCCCGGCGTGTTGTCGCCGGTGGACGTCGGCTACTACATCGAGGCGACGCACTCCAGTTCGAAGGTGTTGCGCAGCCCCGAAGTCGGCACCTATCAGTACTCGATCGGCAAGGAGGACGTGTTCTTCTTCGACGACTTCGAGACCGTCACGCCGGGCTGGACCTCGGGCCCGCTGCTGGGCACCCAGAACGACTTCGTGCGCGGCAACCCGACCGGGGCGCGCGGCACGACCTGGGGTGTGGCGTGGAACGACCCGCCGAGCGCGTTCTCCGGCACGAATTGCTGGGGCAACAACCACGCCGGTGCGTACTCCCCCACCGCGGCGCGCTACCTGCGCACGCCCAAGCTGGACCTGACCGGCAAGACCAACGTCAAGCTGCGCTTCATGCGCTGGCTGCAGGTGCAGGACGGCCGCTACGACGTCGCCAAGGTGTTGCTCAACGGCACGCAGATCTGGAGCAACCCGTGGGGCACGGACCTGATCGACGCCGGGTGGACCAAGTTCGAAATGCGGGTCCCCGCGGCGGACAACAACCCGTCGGTCCAGCTGGACTGGCAGCTGCTGAGCGATGGCGGTTTGGAGCTCGCGGGCTGGAACATCGACGACGTGGCGCTGTTCAGCTTCCAGGCGCTGCCGGCGCCGAAGCTGCAGTTCGTGGTCGATCCGGCCCAGGTGGGCCTCGGCAAGTCCAGCACGGCGACGATCACCGGCACGCCGAACGCGCCGCTGCTGCTGCTGTTCTCGGCCAACCCCGGCCCGACGATCATCCCCGGGCTGCCGCAGCTCGAGGTCGGCACGCCGTTCGACGTGATCGCGGTGGCACTCGACAGCAACGGTCAGCTGAAGGCCAACTTCACCGCGCCGACCGCGCCGGCCGCAACCGGGAAGGTCGTCTACCTGCACGCGCTGGAGATGACCAACTCGACCACGATCACCGGGTCGAACGGCACCAAGGTGCTCTGGGGCAAGTAGCCCCGGCACCGTGCTTCGCACGCACCGCACGCTCCAGGCGTGCGGTGCCCTCGGTCAGTGGACCATGATCCAGAACTGGCCGTCGGCGCCGACCGAGTTGGTCGCGAGCGACGTGCCGTTGATCTGGTCCTTGCCGACTCCGACCAAGCCGGCCCCGGCCGGCGGCACCGAGACCTTCCCGGAATAGAACGCCTTCTTGGTCTTCAGCACCTGTCCGTGCTGGTTGACGAAGAAGCTGCGGTTGCCGGTGGTCCCGACCTTGATCGGCCACGCCAGACAGGTCCAGTAGTCGCGGGCCTGGAACGGGTCGATCGAGGGCATGTTGGTCGCCGTGGCGACGACGCCCTTGCCCGAACCGTCGGGGAGGAACAGGGAGAACAGGTACCCGTGCAGGGTCGCGTGGCCATCGACGTCGGTCTTGGCGAGCGACGCGGACAGCAGCGGCTTGGTGACCCGCTCCGTGGTCCCGCGCAACAGGTCGAGGCCGCCCAGCTCGCCGAACGAACCGAACTCGAATCCGGAGTCGTTGTTGGCGTCGACGTAACCCGAAGCCTGGAACTGGAACTGGGCCTGGGAGACCGCCCGCATCGTCGCGACCACCGCCGACTCGTTGGCCGCGACGCGCCGACTGATCAGCGTCGGAACGGTGACGCTGGCCAAGATGCCTATGACCGTGGTCACGGTCAGCATCTCGATCATGGTGAAACCCGCAACACGATCCGTGCTGCAATGTGAGTTTGTTCTCATGGTTGTCGCTCCCCTGTCGGGATCTGTACAAACAATCGACAGTTCGCCCCCCCGTCCCACAGCGACTCTCGGATCCACCCGTGCCATCGACGCCTGACTCGACCGCCCTGGGCACCGCCGCGCCGCAGATCTTGATCGAAGCGCGGGGACTCACCAAGCGCTACGGCACGACCACGGCGGTCGACAGCCTGGACCTCGAGGTGGCCGCAGGCACGATCCTCGGACTGGTCGGCCCCAACGGCGCGGGCAAGACGACCTCGATGCGTTGCCTGACCGGGATCATCCCGGCGACCTCCGGTGTCCTCCGGGTCGCCGGCCGCGACGTGGAGAGCGAACCACTCGAAGCGAAACGAGAGCTGGCGTTCGTGCCGGACACACCCCACCTGTTCGACTACCTGACGGTCGAAGAGCACTTGAGGTTCTGCGGTCGCATCCATCAGCTGCCGGACATCGAGGCGCGGATCGACCGATTGCTCGCCGAGTTCGAGTTGCTCGAACGAAGACACCACCTGCCTGGCGCCCTGTCGCGCGGCATGCGGCAGAAGGCTGCCATCTGCATGGGGTTCCTGCACGACCCGCGGGCGATCTTCCTCGACGAGCCGCTGACGGGATTGGACCCGAGCGGAATCCGCAACATGAAGCAGTCGATTCGCCGCCGCGCCGAGGAGGGCGGGGCGGCGATCGTGTTGTCGTCGCATCAGCTCGAGCTGGTCGACGAGATCTGCGACGAGATCTTCGTGATCCAAGGCGGCCGCAAGTTGATCTCCGGAAGCCTCGCGGCGATCCGCGCGCAGCTGACCGGACTGCCGGCCGATCCAACCCTCGAGGACGTGTTCTTCCACCTGACCGAGGGGCAACCGCACCCTGGCGACGGCTGATGTTCTGGTCCGCGACCGGCTACTACTTGCGCTGCGCGACGCGCAACCGAGTGCTCGGGATCCTGCGCAACCTGCGCAAACCGCGCTACCTGTTCGGGCTGACGGCGGTCGGCGCCTACTTCTATTGGGTGCTGTCGATCGGTCGGGGGTTCGCCGGCACCGACCCCGAGGCGATGGCCGCGCGCCTCGCACACGCGAAGCTGGTGATCGCCGCGCTCTACGTGTTCCAAGTGATCGCGACCTGGTTCGCCCTGAGCGCCGGCCGCGGCATGCCGTTTCGCGAAAGCGAGGTGCAAGTGCTGTTCTCGCGTCCGCTGACGCGCCGGCAACTCCTGTCGTTCAAGGCCCTGCAAACGCAACTCTCGGGGCTGTTCGCCAGCTTGGTGCTCGGCGCCCTGGTCTGCCGGTTCGGCGCCCTTCGCTACCCGTTCGCGGTCGCAGGACTGTGGATCAACCAGATGGTGCTGTACGCCAACACCGTGCTGATGAGCCTGTGGCTGTCCAACCTCAAGGCACGGGGTGGACCACCGGCACGCTGGACGGCGCTGCCGGCGTGGGGCCTGCTGGCCGCAATTCTCACCGCAGCCGCACACGGCATGCGCCAACTGGACGGCCAGACCGGGTGGGCAGCGGCGCATGCCCTGTCCGAGTCACCGTGGATGGCCGCGGTCACCGCACCGTTCACCGCGCTCGCCGGCTTGCTCGCCGCGACCGACATCGCGGGATTCGGCTCGGCTGTGGTCGTGCCGCTCGCCTTGCTGGCAGTTCAAGTGTTGGTGATCGCGCTGATCGACTTCCGGTTCGAGGACCAGGCGATCGAGCTGGCGGGAAAGATCCAACGACTGAAGTCCGAAGGGATGTCCGCACTGCGACCCGAACGCGAGCTGGTGGTGGCTCGACCGACGATGCCGTGGTCGCTGGCTCCCACCGGAGCAGTGTGGCGCGCGTTGGTGTGGAAGAACGTGCTGAGTCTGGGCCGCTTCCCGCGCCGAATGTGGATCCGGCTCGGTGTGGTGGTGGTCGCGCTCGGCGTGACGATGAGCTTCCTGTTCGCCGACAAGGGCGACGGCGCAGATCCGTCGACGCGAGTCGGGTTCGTGATCCTCGGCGTGATGCTGTACGCGTCGCTACTCGCGCCTTCGATGGTCCGCGTCGACCTGCGGATCGACATCCCGCACTTCGACGTCCTCAAGGCCATGCCGATTCGCGGCAGGTCGCTGATCCTCGGCGAAGTGATGGGGACTGTGGTGCTGGTGTTCTCCGCGCAAGCGGTGATCGTGCTGGTCGCCACGGCATTGATCCACCGCGAGGGTGACTTGGTGTTCTCCTGGGCGCAGAAGCTGGTGGTCCTGCCGGGGGTACTGGCGGTCTTGTTCGCGCTCGACTTCACCCTGCTGCTCGGCGAGAACCTCGTCGCCCTCTGGCTACCGGGGTTCGTGCGCCTCGGTCGCGGCCTGCGGCCGGGCTTCGACCAGATCGGGCAGAACATGGTGGGGGCGCTGGTCCGCCTGCTGACCCTGCTGCTGCTGTTCCTGATCCCGATGGCTGCGGGCGGCGCCACCGGGGGAGCCGCGATCGAGTTCGGCGCGCCCATCGCGTGGAGCATCACGTCGGGGTGCGCGGTGTTCGCCGGGCTGCTCCTGGCCGAGACCTATCCGCTGATCCTCTGGTCAGAGCGCCGGTACCACCGGTTCGACATCTCGGCGGAACGCATCATCGAGGAAGCGGAGTGAACCGCAGGGCCGGTCCAGCCCGTGCACGCGGACCCGCCTCCGACTAGACTGGTTGACCGCGTACGAACGCGTGCCCCCTCGGTCCTCATCTCGATCCCCATGAAACACCTCCTTCTCACGGCGACTCTCGCCACAGGCCTCCTCTCGCCCCTCACCGCCCAGGACTTCTACGTCCCGGACAACGCCCCTTCGGGCGGCTGCAACGTGATCCCGTTCGGCGTGAACACCGTATCCACGACCTGGTCGAACCAGATCTACCAGACCATGGCCACCGCCGCGGATCTCGGCAACAGCGCGGTGCTGAACATCTGCGACTTGAGCTTCATCTCGTGCGGCACCGGACTGCAGGTCAACAGCTACGACTCGATCGAGATCACGCTGGGTCAAACCAACGCGACCACACTGTCCTCGACGTTCTCCGCCAACCTGGTCTCCAACGTGCAGACCGTGTTGGTGGCGAAGAACTTCCACTGGCACAACTACGGCGCCCAGTTCAGCCGGATCGGCCTGCAGAAGGACTACCTCTACATCGCCGCACAAGGCGCCAACCTCGTAGTGCAGATCTGCGTGACCAACGGCCGCAAGCTTGTCGGCGGCACCACCGGACACTACACCGGCGCCCGGCAGCGCCTGTACAACTTCGGTTGGACGGGTTCGGTGTGCCCCACCACGGGCACCGTGGGGAGCAGTGCGGCGCTGAAGTGGGGTATCCACGCCCGCACCGCCGGCCTGACCGAGTTCGGCACTTGGTGCTCGGGCACCAACGGCAACGCGGCTCTGACCCTCGGCGGTAGCGCGCAGCTCGGCCAGAACCTGTCGATCAACCTGGCCAGCGCCCCGGCGACGCGGCCCGCCTGGCTGGTGATCGGCGTGGCCGAGATCCCCGGCGGCTTCGACCTGTCGCTGATCGGCGCGACCGGCTGCTACCAGTACGTGTCGCCGGCGATCGTGCTGGGGCTCGCGACCTCGGGGACCGGCACCCACTCGCTGGGCGCCACGGTGCCCAACAACGCCGCGATCATCTGCGCGCGCATCTACGCGCAGTACTTCATCAACGACAACGGGGCGAACAGCGCCAACCTGACGACCACCAACTACGGCCGGATCATGCCGGGCAACTGACCGGGGTGGGGCGGCGGCGCGCCCGCCGAGTGGGCCGCCGTCGCACACCCTCGTCAACGTCGATCGGTGACACGCGCTTCACCGACTTGCCGCGGACGCGGCGGGACGAGAAGCGCGGCGGGCTTGTCGCGGGGAGAAGAGAGATCGGGCGCCGAACCAACGATCGGTGCTGGGAAGGCAACCGAACTCACCGGTCGCGCGCCGGCAATACGTCGCGGAGAGCGACCGAGCCGACACAGCAGGCGCAGACTCGTGCAGCGTCGTCGCCGTCGGCTGGTGAGACGTTCGATCAAGCCACCAACGTCTCGCGCGATCGCAGCACGAGCCGCGCCACGGGAGAGCAATCCATGAGATCCGCGCCTTCCAGCGCCCTTCACCCCATTCGGCTTCGCGTCCTGGGACGGTGACGGGTGCCGAAGTCGACGCACCTCCCGAATCGCCCTTCCTGTGGCGCAGACTCCCAGGTCACGAATGGTCCGGGCTACGGCGCGCCACCGGGCGGCGTCTTCTTGCTCTCGCCGGACGCACCTTTGGCGTCCGGCGGAGATCCCGACGGTTTCGCGCCCTTGTTGCGCTTGTCCTTCCCCTTGCGCTGATCCGCCGGCTTCTTGGATGCGCCGGCCTCCGGCACCTGCCACAGGCGCTGCCACGTGCGCGCGGGCTTCGCCGGCAGGGGTGGCTCCTTCTTGTGAACCTGGAACGACCCCTTGTTGTCGTTCCACCAGGCGGACCAACCGCCACGACCCTTGGCTTCCTGCCCGGTCAATGCCGTCAACGCCAGCGAGATGTCGTCACGGATCCCGCCGACCTTGCGGCCCGAGCGAGACAGCTTGATCAGGGCCTGCACCGCAGCGTTCGAACGCATGCGACCGAGCGCGTGCACGCGCGCGGCGAGGATCTTGTCGCGCCGCCGCACCACGTGCAGGTTGGCGATCAGGAACGGCAGTGCCCGAGCGTCGGCGTGCTGCCCCAACGCGTAGTAGAACACCGGTCCGAGGTCGACGTCCTCGATGATCGATTTGTCGCTCTTCACCCGCAGCAACTCGGTCACTGCGCTCTTGTCCGGGTTGTAGCGCAGCGCCAGCAACGCGGCCTTGCGCACTCCGAGGTCCTTTTCGCGCAGTGCCGCCGCAACCGCCTTGATGACCCGCGGGTCGGCGACCCGCCCGGACTTCTCCAGCGCTTCCGCGGCAGGTGCAGGACCAGCGGCGAGCGCCTGTTCGATCTGCGCGACTGCCCGCGCCGGATCTTCTCGCTCGACCGCTTGGGGGAAGACCGACAGCGCCGCAGTGGCGAGCAGGAGGGACGGAATCATGGCGCTACTTCTTCGGCCGACGCCGCGATCGCGCTCCAGTGCGCGCCTTGGGCGGGGTGCCGTCGATTTCCAACTTGTGGCTGATCTTGGTGTCGGGCAGCAGCTTCTGCAGGGCCTGCACCCCGGCATCGGTCACCTTCGAGTTCCACAGGTAGAGCGCCTCCAACTTGGCGAGCTTGCCGAGCGCCAGCAGGCCACTGTCGGTGACCTTCGTGCTGTGCAGGTTGAGGTAGCGCAGCTCGCGCAGTCCAGCGAGCTTGGCAAGGCCCTGGTCGGTGACCGCGGTGCGATTCAGATCCAACCGGGTGAGTCGGGACATCTTCGCCACCGCGTCGAGGGCGCGATCGGAGATCTTCGTGCGACCCAACCCGAGGTGGGTGATGTGGCCGGACAACGGCAGCAGGTGGTCGAGATCGGCGTCCCCCACCGCGCTCTCGTTGGAGACGAACGCGACGCGCAGCAGCGGGCTGCCAGGAACGACCGGCACCACCTGACACTTGCGCCCGGCGGCACGCTGCACGGCCTGGGGCAACGCCGGGGAAACCCCCTTCGCCAACTCGGTCACGGCTTGCAGCGCGGTGCCCGACAGCTTCACCGGCTTGATCGATTCCTGCGCCGCGGCGACCACCGCTGCATCCGGTCCGACCTCACCGGTCCAACTACCGAACTCGGCACCGCCATCGATCCAGCGTTTGATCAGGTCGGTCTGTGCCTTGGTCAGCGGCTTGCCCTTGGCGGGCATGATGTTCTCGTCGTCAGGTGGCAGGGCGGTGAGCGTGTAGAGCAGGCTCTTGCCCGACTGTCCCGGGTGCAGCACGACGTTGTCCTTGCTGCCCTTCAGGATCCAGCCCTTGCCGTCGAGGCGCAAACCGGCCTTCGGCTTGCGCACCCGCCCCCTCGAATCCTTGCCCTGATGGCAGGAGAAGCAGCGACTCTTCAGGATCGGCAGCACCTCGGCCTGGAAGTCGACCTTGGCCTGACCGAGCGCCGGCACGGACAGCACGCCGAGCGACAGGACGAAGCCGCGGAGTCTCGCGTGGGTTCTTCGCATGGGATACCTCAGCCGAACAACGCCCGCACGGGCTTGCCCTTGTGTGCCACCTGGAACGGGCGGCCGGACGGCGAATGCACGATGAAGTCGAGCGGCAGCCCGAGCGCGTAGGCGATCGTGGCGTTGAAGTCGGGCACCGACACCGGATTCTCGACCACCTCTGCGCCGCGGCGGTCGGTCTTGCCGTACTTGCGCCCACCGACGATGCCCCCACCCGCGAGCAAGCCGGAGAACGCTTTCGGGTAGTGGTTACGGCCGTTGCCGTTGTTGACGATCTCGGGCGAGCGGCCGAACTCGGTCGCCAGCACCACCAAGGTCTCCTCGAGCAACCCGCGCGCCTCGAGGTCGGCCAGCAGCGTGGCAATCGCCCGGTCGACCACCGGGCAGGCGTCCTCCATCCGTTCGAAGTTGTTGGTGTGGGTATCCCAACCACCGCTGACCACCTCGACGAACCGCACGTTGTGCTCCACCAATCGGCGTGCCAACAGGCAACCCTGGCCGAACTGGTTGTTGCCGTAGGCCGCCTTCAGCTCGGCCGACTCCTTGTTGATGTTGAACGCCGCGAGGTCCTCGGACTGCATCAGGTCGAGCGCCTCGTGATACATGTCCTCGTAGCCGCGCACCTTGCGGTAGTTGAACTCGCTCTTGAAGGCGCGGTTCATCTCCTCCAGGCGGTCGAGCCGGCGACGGAACGTCTCCTCGTCGACGCCGCTGTGCCGCTTGCTGTCCTGCAGGCCGGAGGCCGGGCTGCCGATCGGCAGCGGCGAGTACTTCGACTCGAAGAACCCGGCCGAGGCCATGTTGGCACCGAGTCCCACGCCGACGTGCGCCGGCAGCGTCGGGTTGGTCTTGCCCGCCATGCGGTTGAGCCACGCACCGATCGACGGGTGCTTGATCGTGCCGCGCATCGGGTAGCTGGTGTGCATGAAGTAGCGGCCCTGCGCGTGCGCACCCTGGGTGGACTGCAGCGAGTTGATCACCGCGACCTTGTCCATGTGCTTGGCGAGCTGCGGGAAGTGCTGCGAGATCAGCACCCCGTCGGCGTTGGTCTTGATCGACTCGATCGGCCCCTGGTTGTCGGCCCCGGGCTTGGTGTCGAACGTGTCGATGTGCGACATGCCGCCGCTCATGTACAGGTAGATCACGCTCTTGGCGGTGGCCGGACGCAGCGGGAACTGCCCCTCCGGCGGCGCCTTGCGCGGGTCGCCCTTGCCCTGCTTGTCTTGCTTGTCCTGTGCCGCGGCGAGCTGGCCGAGCACGGGGATCGAACCGACCGCGAGCAGGCCGCTGGCCGCGCCGGCGATGAAGTCACGCCGGCAGCACTCGTCGCTGCGGCGGAACAGGTCTCGGATACTCATGACTGTGTGTTCCTGGTGCGGTTGCGCGGTCAGCGGATGAAGCGGAATTCGTGGGAGTTGACGAGGGTCCAGACCATGTCCTTGATCACCTTGCGGCCGCCCGCCTCGATCTCGGCCACCCAGACCGCGCGCTCGCGGCCACGCGGAGCCCGGTTGAGGATCGACAGGTACGCTGCGTCGACGCGGTCGCCCGGCGCCGGCGCGGTGTAGATGCCGCGCATCAGCTCGGTGCGCGACATCGGCAGCACACGACGGTCGAGGAACCCGTTCAGCAGCGACAGCACCTGCGGCACGTTGGCCTCGGTGTGCGAGTCCTGGATCTGGTCGCGGTCCGACTGACCGAAGCGACGCAGGAAGTGGCCCTCGGGCGCCGGCGCCGGCAAGTCGGAGGCGCGCAACAGCACGTCGGTGCGCCCCCGGGGACCGCGACCGCGGTTGCGGAGCAGCGCGGCACGGGCCGCGTCGTTGCCGCGGAGCTGTGCGAGTTCGCCCTCGAGTGCCGTGATCTGCTGGCGGTCGCCGGCCTTGCGCGCCGCGGCGAGCTTCTGGTTGAGCGCGTCTCGCTGCTCCCGCTGCTGCTGCGCCTTGGCCTGCCGCTCGCGCGCCAGCTTCTGCACTCGATCCCGCCCGGCGCGCTGCTGCATCTCACGGAACTTCTTCGGGTCGGTGAAGCGTAGCTTCTGCTTCTGCACCTCGTCCCGCAGCTGATCCGCGTCGAGCTTGACCAACCGATCGAAGCCGTCGTAGACGAGCTTGGCGCGGGCACCCGGCGCCATCAGAGTCGCGTCGAGATCGGGCACCACGAAGGTCAGCATCGAGTCCCAGATCTGCTCGGCGGTCATCCGCCGCAGCACCGGACCCTGGAACAGGTAGGTCTGGTCGGAGGGCACCTCGGTGCGCGTCACCTGCCGCTGGAAGGTCGCGGTGTTGAAGAGGATGCGCTGGAACTTCTGCAGGTCGTAGCCGACCTGCACCATCAGCTGCTCCAGGTACTCCATCAGCTTCTGGTTGGAAGCCTTGGTGTTGTCCATCAAGTTGTCGACCGGCTCGATCAGCGCTCGCCCCATCGCTTGTTCCCACATGCGATTGGCGATCACCCGCGTGAAGCGCGGATTCGACTTGGCGGTCAGCCAGTCGGCGAACGCGTCACGTGTCTTGACGCCGCGCTGACCGACTTGGTTGCGCCGCTGGCGCATCTCCCGCTGGCGACGCTGCGCTTCCTGCCGTTCACGCTGCCGCTCGCGCCACGACTTGCGCTTGCTCTTGCTGCCAGTCTTGGGCTTGGCCTTGGGCGCGTTCGGGTCGGCGACCGCAATCGCCGGCGAGGTGCCGAAGATCGCCTTGGCGCGAACCAGCTGATTCGCCTTGCCGTTGTCGTACTTGTAGTCCTTCGGCAACCGAATGAGCCCGGTGCCGGTGCCCGAGATCCCGCTCTGCACCCCGCGCACCAGTCGCCCGAGCGCCTGCAGACCCTGGCGGTCGCGCTTGTCGCGCAGCTCCTTCGCCACCTCGGCCAGCGCCGGCGCCTGCTCGCGGTCGAGCTGAGCGCGGTACGCCACCCCCCCGGCGAACGCCGCCATCTCGTAGAAGTCCTTCTGCTTCCACTTGTCGAACGGGTGGTCGTGACACTGTGCGCACTCGAGACGGGTGCCGAGGAACACCCGCACGGTGTTCGCCATGCTGTCGAGCGGCATCCCGCGGTCGCGCATCAGCAACCCCGTCGCACCGTTGCCCTGGGCGTGCGCCGGTCCCTCGGCGACCAGCATCTCCCGCACGAACTTGTCGTACGGCTTGTTGTCGGCGATCGACTGCTTGATGAAGTGGATGAACGGCTCGCCCGACACCTGGTTGTTGAGGCGGCTCTTCACCCGCAACAGGTCAGCCCAGAAGTTGAACATGTGGCTCTGGTAGCCCGGCGACCCGATCAGCGAGTCGATCAGGCGAGCCCGCTTGTCGTGATCCTGCGAGCCGAGGAACGCGGTGGTCTCGCTCAGGGTCGGGATGCGCCCGGCCAACCCCAGGTAGGTGCGCCGCAGGAACGCAGCATCGTCGGCGCGCGGGTTGGCACGCTGCCCGGCGCGGCGGATCTGCGCCTCGACCAGCGCGTCGATGCGACTCGCGGCCGCCGCGACACTCACGCCACCCGGAACCACAGGCGCCGTCGCGGTCGGCTCCGCGGCGGGTGGCTCGTCGGGATTCTGCGGAACGATGCCCAGCAGCACGGCAGCCGAGGACAACAGGGGAAAGTGCAGCTTCATGGTCATCTCCGCTTCTGCGTGCGGGCCTTCTGGGTGCGGGCTTTCTGGTGGATCTGCTTCTCGACCTGGCGCAGCCGCTGATCGACGGCTTGCGCGGAGTCCTGTTCGAGGCGTCGTTGCAGCCGCTCGATCTGCCGCCGGTAGCGTTCGATCTGCTGCTGCACCTGCCGGCGCTTGGCCGCTTCGCCCTGCGCCAACAGCGCCCGGAGTTCGTCACGGTGCTCCGGAAGCTCGTGCGGCGCCAATCGGGCGGCGATCAGCCGCACCTGGGAGCGCGCCTTCCACTCCGCCAACGCCGCTTGGTAGTCGTCCTCCCCGCTCTGGCGGGCGCGCTGCAGGTTGGCGAGGTCGGCGTGGAGTTCGCGGATCGCCGCTTCGTACGCCTTGGGGAAGCGACGACGCAGGCGACGGATCAGCTCCGCGAGCTCGGGATGGTGCTGCTTGGCGAGGTTGAGGGCCACCGCTTCTCGGCGGCGCGCCAGTCGCGTGCTGTGGTCGAGCACGGCGCGGAACGCGGCCGCGTCGACACGGTTGAGGTAGCCGAGCAGCTGACGGGTCTGCGGGAACGCGGCGGCGATGTGGTTGCGCGCCCGCTGTTCCTCCTTCTGCTGCACGGCGGATTGCGGCTGGGATTGGGGCTTCTCCTGTGCCTTTTCCTGCGCGTTCTGCTCGGTCTTCTTCGGCGGCGCCTCCTGGGCGGTGGCGGCGGACGATCCGCCCGAACCCGGCTTCGCCAGGATCGCCCCGGTCCCGCCCTGGCCGGCGAGCGACGCGGTGCCCAGCCAGCAAGCGAGCGACAAGTGAGCGAGGATCCGAAGTTGTTCCAACATGCTCATTTCTCCGCCAGCGCTTTCATCAACCAGGAAGGCGCGGCCGCCAGGTCTTCACTCGGCGGCTCCGACGAGTCGAGGGCCAACTCCGCATCGGCGGCCAGCGAGCCGTTGCCCGGCGCAGTGAACTCGCCGGGCAGCGATGCCTCGGTGGCCTCCCCGAGTTCCACCCACCGCAGCACCAGCGCCTGGGCACGGTCGGCATTCGTGGCCGGTTCGGTGCGCGCCCGATCGACGACGCCGGCGCCCGGCGCCGGGCGGCTGCCGAGCAAGCGCCATGTCGCGTACGCGCCCGCCGCCACCAGCACGAGCGCAGCCGCCGCGGCAGCGCCGACCAGACGGCGCGGTCGCGCGCGTTCTGTCGGACGGGCGACGAGGCGATCGTCGGCGTGCTCCTGCACGGCTGCGGTCGCCCAGAACACGGCACGGGAGACGGCATCGCGCGCCGCCTGGTCCTCGCCGAGTCGGGCCTCGAACGCCGACACTTCGGCAGCGTCGAGTTCACCCGTGACGTACCGCACCGCGGTGAAGTCGAGGTCGTGGGGAGCCGTCATGGTTCGAGCCTCCGGCGCAACTTGTCGAGCGCCAGGCGCATTCGGGTCAGCGCGGTGCCCAACGGAACGCCGAGCGCGGTGGCGATCTGCGCGAAGGTCTGCCCCTCGACGAAGCGCCGCCGGACCACTTCGCGCTGCGCTTCAGGCAGCTCGCCGAGCGCCGCCCGCGCCCGGCGCAGGTCCTCGTCGGCCAGGAGGTCCTGGTCCGCGGCCGGCCCGGCGCGCAGCAAGCTCGGGTCCAGCGCCAGGTTCGCCACCGCGCGGTCGCCGGCCGCTTGCTGGCGGCGCAGGGCCATCGCGCTGTGGAATGCCACCTTGTAGATCCAGCCTCGCATGCTCTCAGCGTCCGCCGTGTGCCCCTTCTCCATCACCCGAATGAAGGTCTGCTGGAGCGCCTCGTCCGCCCGGTCGCGGTCGCGCAGCACACCCAGCAGGAAGCGCCGCAGGGCGGCGGCGTGCTGCCGGTACAGCTCCTCGACCTGCTCGGGGGCGAGCTTCTGCTCGGTCAACGGTCAGGCTCCGACTCGGGTCGATCATGGGCGGGCACAGGCTCCGGGGAGCCGATGCCTGGGTGCGCGGGATTATTCTCGGTCGTCCACGGCGGATCCGCGGCACCGCCGCGCACCCGCGTGGCGCCGCCCTCGATCCCCCGATGCGATGGTCCCGACGCGTGCGCGCCCGACTTCGGCGCGTCATGGCTGGCGCGCCCACGCGCCAGCGAGAGCGCAGGCGCTGGACGGTGGATTCCCGGGTAGATCGGCGGCGATTCCACGGTGCGCTGCAGGTAGCCTACCCGCTCTCCTCCTTTCGGCGGTCGCCCTACCCGCCGGGACCAGAACCGCGATCCTGGACACCTTCTCGACCTGATGCGGGCCGCCCCAGCCGATCCACACATGCGCTCCGCGCTGTTCGTCATCCTGTTCGCCGTGTTCGCCGCCTGCTCCGAGAAGGGGCCCCCGGCACCCCCCAAGACCGGCCAGACTCCACCCGGACCGGCCGCGGCCACACCGGTGACCAGCCCGGCGGCGGCCGCCCCAACGGTCGGGTCGGCTGCCAGCGCGCCCGTCGCCAGCAAGCCCACCGCCGAGCCCAAGGCCCCCGAGCCGGCGCCGCGCTTCACCGCGGCCGAACGGCGCCAGGCGCGCATGCAGTGGGTGACCTGCTCGACCTGCCACGGCGACAAGGGCAAGGGTGACGGCCTCGCCGGCCTGGCGCTCAAGCCGCGCCCGCGCGACTTCACCGACGCCAAGTTCCAGAAGGAGAAGACCGACGAGCAGCTGTTCCAGGTGATCCGCAAAGGCGGCGCCGCGAACGGCTTGAGCGCGGCAATGGCCGCGTACGACCTACCGGACGGCGTGATCTACGCGCTGGTCGCCCACATCCGCAAGCTCGGCGGCAAGTAGTCGGACATCCATGAATGCCTTCGAACAGCTCCTCTCCCGTCTGTCGCCCGAAGAAGCCGAGACCCTGCGCGAGCTGGAGAAGCGGTTCATCATGGCGCAGGCCCTGATGCAGAACTTCGTGCGCCTGGAGCCGGAGAATCCCCGCTACGGGCGCGTGCTGCTCGACTACTTCTACTGCGTCGACGAGGCGCTGGCGCGCGCCGAGGGAGAGGATGACGAGGGGTACGGGGAGCTGAACGGGTACTGAGGTCGGGGGTCCGCGAGGCGGACACTGCTCGGATCGACGACGCGGTTCTCGTCCGGAGTCGAGTGGTTGCCCTCGTCGTCGAGCGGGCCGCTGCGATGCCCTGACTGCAGCGGGGCTCACCCATCCGACCACCCCCTCCCGCACGCCCAGGGCTATACTCGGCGCCGCCCCCGGTCGTCGCTCCGAGAGGAGGTCCACTTGCTCCGACCGACCTGCCTGCTCCACCCCATCGTCCTTCTCTGCGCCACCCTGCCTTGGGCGGCGCACGCCCCGAGCCAGGACAAACCTGCCGACAGGACTGCCCTGGCGCACCGCGCCCGCGTCGCCGCGCGGGCGATCCAGGTGTTCGTCGAGAGCTACGAACGCGGACTGCTGGATCCACGCGGGCAGGTCAAGCTGGCCGCCGGCGCCAAGCCTGACCAACGCTACATCCAAGTCGCGGTCGAGGCCGGCATCCTGCGCCTGCCGCCGCTGAAGTCGCAGACGCGCCACCTCACACTGCTGCACCGCCTGGTCGCGGTCGCGGAGCTCGCGCCGGGACGCGAGGTGGTCGAGGCGCTGTTGGGACTGGCCGCTGTTGGCTACGCCCACGACCTCTACTCGCCGCGTGCCGTGCAGATGCGCGAGCTCGGTCACTTCGCGCTGGCGCGCTCGGACGCGTTCGAAGTATGGCACCACATCCAGCAAGTCGCGCGCGGGTTGGGTGAGGCCCCGGCGGTGGAAGTGGAGCCGGTGGTGGCCGGACCGACCCCCGACGCGGAGCAGGCGACCAGCGAGGTCGAGATCCGCGCCACCGCCCTGGTGATGCGCCGGGTGGCAGCGGTCCGGTTGCTCGGCAGCAAGCCGAACTCGGTGTTCCTCGTGCTGCTGGAGAAGTGCCTGGCCGACCCCGACGCGCGGGTGCGGCTCGCCGCCGCCGAGGCGCTCGCGGTACGGCGCCCCAGCCACCTGCTCTACGCCTTGGCCAGGCGCGCCGCAGCGGAGCCGCACCCGATGGTGGTCATGGGGTTGGTTTCTGCCATCGAGAACACCCTGAAGGGCGACGACAGCGAAGTGGCGATGGCCCGCGGACTCCACGTGATGCGTCTGCTGCTGCCGATGCTCGGCCGGAGGGGCTGGCGCAACGACATGAGTCTGGTGGCGCTACAACGCCGCTACCCGGTGAAGGAAGCGATCCCCCAGCTGATCGGACTGCTGCGCGCCGCGCAGGCCGAGATCGACCCGTTGCTCGGGGTAGTCAACAAGGATGCCTCGCCGGTGCTCGCCGGGGAGGTGTTCAAGACGCTGCGGGAGACCACCGGAGCTCTGTTGCCGAAGGACCCGAACCGTTGGCACGCGTTCTGGGAGCAGGAGAAGGACCGGATCCAACTGGTTGCACCCTACCGGCAGCGCGGCCGCAACCGTTTCGCGACCACCACGGGCACGTTCTTCGGGATCGGCATCGAGGGGCGCGAGATCGTGTTCGTGATCGATACCTCGGGGAGCATGAAGAACCCGGTGGCGCAGGGCACCGCCGTGCCGCGCAAACCCCGCAAGGGCAACACCGACAAGTCACGCAGGCGCGGGGACGACGACGAGCGGCCACCGAGTCGACTCGACGCAGCCAAGCAGCAGGTCCTCAACGCGGTGCAGGGCATCCCCACGGGAACGCGCTACCACCTGGTCACCTTCGCTTCGCACGTGCGGGTGTGGAACCACGACCCCGTGCAGGTCGGCCCACAGTCGTTCACGACCTTGACCGAGGCCCTGTCGCGGGTGCAACCGAGCGGCGGCACCAATGTGTTCGCGGCGCTGCTGCACGTGCTCAAGGCGTCGCAGCAGTCATTCGGGCAACGGATCAAGAACCGCGTCGACGAAGTCTTCCTGCTGTCGGACGGTGAGCCGTCGGCCTCGGAAATCGAAGACCCGGCGCAGATCCTCGAGCTGGTGCGCAACATCAACCGCTACCAGAAGATCCGCATCAACACCGTGTTCACCGGGACCGGCAAGGGCGCGGCGTTCATGGAACGGTTGGCGCGCGAGAACTTCGGGGTGTTCGTCCGCCGCTGACCGCGCGCACGATCAGGTCATGGCCGCGTCGATCAGCCGCGGCAGCACGCGGTTGGCGTCGAAGTACTCCTCCGCCAATTCCCGCGCCGCGCGGCAATGCGTAGGATAGTCGCTCGACATCTCAGCGAGTGCCGCACACGCACCGGTCGGATCGTCGAACGCGAACAACCCGCGGCCGACCGGCAGCCAGGTCTCGAACCCGGTGCTCTGGGTGATGACCGGGCGACCGCTCGCCAAGTAGTGGGCACTGCGCTCGCTGAACCACCCGCACCGACTGACCACGTAGCCGTGCTTGGCGACCGTGAACTCCGCTCGGGAGCCGCGCAGGTACTCTTGGTAGGTGTCGAGGTCGTGGGTCGGCTCGAGCGGATCGACCACCGTCCAGCCGCCCTCGCGCAGCCGCCCACGCGGCACGCCCGGACCACCGACCGCCATCTCCAGCTCGACCCCGGCGCGCCGCGGCAGGTCGAAGAACGGCTCGAACGACGCGGACTTCATCCCGAAGCGATACCCGGCGTGTTCCTGCGGCGCATAGCTGTCCCACAGCATCACCGTGGTGCAGCGGCTCGCGGCCGGCCCGGGCGTGACCGGCCAGGCGTCGAGCACCACGGGCTGCCGCGTGGCGCGCCACGGCACCCCGTCGTCGGGCACCCGCGCCCGGCCGAGTGGGATGTTCTCCCCGAGGGTGAAGAACACGTTGTGCTGCGCGCGCCGCTTCTGCCGGAACGGATCGGTGAGCTGCCGCACCTGTTCGAACGCCGGGTCGGTGTCGATGTAGACCCGCCGCGGCACACCCTCCAACCACGGGCGGATCGGGTTGATGCCGGAGTTGTTGATCAGCAAATCGGCCGCGGCGCAGCGCTCGAGAGCGTCGCCGGCGCGCGGGCCGTGCCACTGCTTTCGGTGCGCATCGTAGTAGGCCCAACAGTCCGCCAGCCCGATCCGCTGGAAGGCGCGGGCTGCGAACTGCAGGCCGTAGGTCGGATCGTCATCGGTGACGTGCCGCGACGGGTCGTAGCACGCACCCCAGTCCTCGCTGTCCTCCAAGAAGGTGACCTCGTGGCCGAGTCGAGCCAACCCCATGGCGTACTGCAGGGTCGGCCACGCGCCGCCACCCAGCGGCCGGCGCACCACGTAGCCGAGCACCAGGATCCGCAGCTTCTGCATGGTGCCCAGCTTCTTCACCACTTCCACGTCATCCCGTGGATCCTGGACGAACTGCGTCGGAACTCATCGCTCGTTCCACCAACGAACCGAGCACCTTGTCGGAGTCGAAGTACTGCTCGGCGATGTCGCGCGCAGCCGCGCGATGTCCGGCGTAGTCGGCTTCGACCGTGCGGATCGCATCGATCGCGCCTTCGAGGTCGCGGAATGCGAGCAGACCGCGGCCGACCGGCAGCACCTCGCCGAAGCCGGTGTCCTGCACCACCACCGGCCGCCCCGCCGCGAGGTAGCACGACGAACGGCAGCTGAACCAGCCGGACCGGCCGGCGACATAGCCGGACTTGGCGACGCTCCACTCGGCGCGCGAGCTGGTCACGTAGTCGCGGTATGCGTCGAGATCGGGGCAGACGCGGCTCGGGTCGACCAGCGTGAAGCCGCGGTGCTGCAGCAGTTCGCGCGGCAGCTTGTGACCCTTGCCGGCGTTCGCCGCCAACTCGATGCGCACCGGGGCCACCCGCTGCGGTAGGTCGTGGAACTTGGCGAACTCGACGTCCTTCTGGCCGAAACTGGTGCCCTGGTACTCGATCGGCTTGTAGGCATTCCAGTTCATCACCGTGGTGAACACGCCGCGATCCGCGTCGCCCACCGGCCACTCCGCGAGCACCATCGGCTGCCGGGTCGGCAGCCAACGGTGCCCGGTCGGCGGCGTGCCGGAGGCACCCTGATCGAGCAGCTCGCCGAAGCTGAAGGTCACGTCGTGTGCGTCGATCAGCGCGCGGAAGTAGTCGTAGCCCTTGGCCAGTTTGACCTGCGTGAAGGTCGGGTCGGAATCGATGTACACCAGCCGCCCACGGCCGCGGTATTCCTGCGGTCGTTCCAGCATGCCGGAGACGTTGATCAGCAGATCCGCCGATTCCACGACTTCACGGCGAGTCGCGTCGGCCATGCCGAACCACTGCTTCTGCCAGGCGAAGCAGTACGCCCACCGATCACCGAGTCCGAAGCGCTCGAACAGGCGGGCCAGATAGTCGACGTTGTAGGCGCAGTCCTTGACGGTGCCGTCCTCCGCCGGGGCGTAGGGCCAGATGCCGGTGTCTTCGAGGTAGTAGACCTCGTGGCCGAGCCGATGCAGGCCGAGCACGTACTGGAAGTAGTCCCAGGTGACACCACCCATCGGGTACTGGCCGATCAACCCGGTGACGACGATCCGCAGGCTCACCGGGCGATCCCCAAGTGCTTGCGCAGGTCGGTGTCGGGCCCCATCGCGACCCGCGTGAGCGCGAACGGCTGGGCCGACGGCAGGCGCTGCAACCCACCCTTGTAGCGGAACGCCGCCGCATACCCGGCCCGCTGCAACACCGTGCCCACCGCAGCACACCGTGCGGCACCCCCGTCGTCGCCGTACGGAAACGCCAGCAGGTCCACCGCGGTCCCGAGGCGCTCTTCCAGGCAGGCGCGCGACGCACATACTTCCCGCTGCAGCGCCGCGTCGTCGAGGGTGCTGACCTGCCGGTGCGAGGCACCGTGGGATTGGATCGCCACACCGCGGCGTTGCAGCTCGGCGAGTTCGTCCCAGCTGCAGATCGGTTCGTCGGGTTCGTTGCCGTGGTCCCAACTATTGTGCCCACCGACGAAATCGGTCGGCACGAAACAGACGGCGGGGTAGCCGTAGCGGGCGAGCAGCGGTTCCGCGACGGTGAGCATCGTCCGGTAGCCGTCGTCGAAGGTCAGCAGCGCACAGCGGTCCGGAAGCGTGGCGGGGTCTCGCAGGCCGGCGCGGAACGCGTGGACATCGACTGCCGCGTAGCCGGCGTCGCGCAGCACCGCGAGCTGCTCGCAGAACACCGCCTCGGCGATGTAGTTCCAGGTCTGCCAGCCACCACGCGGCGGCTCGCCGATCTTGTGGAACGCGAGCACCGCGACGGTCCGCGTCGCCTCAGCCGTGGGTTGCATGGTCGCGACCGCTCCGCGGTGCCAGCGCCGCGTCCAAGACCCGGGGTAGAACCCTTGCGGCATCGAAGTGGTGTTCGGCCAGTTTGCGGGCGTCGTGGCACGCGCGCCGGTAGACCTCGGGATCGCACAACGCCTCGAGATGCGCCGCGGCCCCCGCCGCATCGGCAAAGCGAAACAGTCCGCACGCGTCGGGCAACATGCGGCTCGGCCCGGTGTCCTGCACCACCGCCGGCTTGCCGCTCGCCAGATAACAGATGGTGCGGTCGCTGATCCACGCGTTCGCGAACACCATGCACGACGCCTTGGCACAGCTGAACTCGCCGCGGGAGCGCTGCAGGTAAGCGCGGTACTCGGCCGCGGTCGAACTCACTTCGCCTGCCGGCCGCGCCCGCCAGCCGCGTTCGCGCAGCAGCGGCAACTCGGAGCCGACTTCGGATTCCTGGTAGACCGCCAGCTCGAGCGGCGCGCGAGTGCGCTGCGGCAGATCGAGACACGCCAGGAAGCTGCTGCGCTTCTCGTTGTTGACGCTCTGGCCGGCGATCAACTCGTACTCGCCCCACCAGTTGGTGACGGTGGTGAATGGCGCGTCGTCCGGCGCTCCGCGCACCGGCCAGGCGGGCAAGTGCACCGGTGGCGGGGTGTGGATCCACTGCATGCCGCAGTCGGGAAACCGCGCCTCGGGCCGGCCGACGGTCTCGCCGATCGTGAAGTTCAGGTCATGACGCGCCGGGCAGACCTGCCCGCCATCGATCCAGGTCTGCAGCAGGCCGGGATCGATGTCGACCAGCGCGGATCGCGCGAAGCGGTCGACCACCGTCTGCGGCAGCCCGTAGCGGAAGTTGAGCAGCAGGTCGGCTTCGGCGAACAGCTGTTCGATCGGGACCAGCAACCCTTCCAATCCGCTGCGCACCGGATCGAGCTGCGCGGTTTCCTCCGCGTTCTCGAGCAGCGTCACCTCGACCGTGAGACCCAGCTCGGCGGTTCGACTGCGGAACGCGCGCAGGTGGTCGGCCAACCGCTCGGGTCGGTCGGCGAAACGCATCCGCTCGAGCAGCACTACCCGGGCTCCAGCCGCCTGCAGCCCGAGCGCCCAGTTGAGGAACACCCACGCGTGCCCACCGAGCGCGGTGTTCCACAGCAGGTGGTTGGTCGACAGGCAGACTTGCATCACTCCGCCTCGCGGCCGTTCGGCATCGCGGTGGAGCCGCCCGCGGTCGACAGCATCAGCTCTTCGAGCGAACCGACCGCACCGGGCTCGGCAAACGCCACCAGACGCCCCTTTTCGAGCACCAGGATCCGATCGCAGCGCGCCAGGGTGCTCGGCCGGTGCGCGATCAGGAAGGTCGTCCGTTCGGCCATCAGCGCCTCGACGGCGGAGAGGATCGCCGCCTCGGTGCGGATGTCGACCGCGCTGGTCGGCTCATCGAGGATCAGCACCGGCGCGTCCTTGAGGAACGCGCGCGCCAGCGAGATGCGTTGCCGCTCGCCGCCGGACAGCCGCTGGCCGCGCTCGCCGACGATCGTGTCGTAGCCGTCGGGCAACGCCGTGATGAACCGATCTGCATCGGCCATCCGCGCGGCGCGCACCACCTCGTCGAAGCTCGCGTCCGGGCGCGCGTAGCGGATGTTGTCGGCGATGCTCTGTTTGAACAGCACCGGCTCCTGGAGCACGATCGCGAACTGGCGGTTGAGGTCGTTCAGCCGCAGGTCCCGCAGGTCGTCGCCGTCGAGCAACACCGCGCCGGACTGGGGGTCGTGGAGCCGCGTCAGCAGGTTGACCAGGGTCGTCTTGCCAGCGCCAGTGTGTCCCGCGATCCCGATCCGCTGCCCCGGGGACACGGCGAAACTCAGCCGGTCGAGCACCGACTCTTCGGGCTGGTAGCCGAACGAGACTTCGCGGAACTCGACGGAACCGCGCGCGCGACCGAGCGGGCGCGCATCGGGCTTCTCGACCACCGCCGGCGCCTGGTCGAGCAGCTGCAACACCCGCTCGGCGCTCGCCAGGACGGTCTGCAACGAAGAGATGAGTCCGACCAGCTGGGTGAGCGGTCCCTTCAGCGAAACCATCAACCACGCGGCGATCCCCAACCCGGTGAGGGTGAGTGTCGCGCCGGACTTGACCTGGTGCGCACCGACCCACAGGAACGCGATCAACCCGACCGCGGCGGCGAGCGCGTTCCAGGCGCTGAACCATGCCTGGGTGCGGGCGACCCGCACGCGCTTCCACAGGCCCCGCTCGGCCAGCGTCATCAAGTGCTGCGTCTCGCCCTCCTCGCGGCCGAACGCCTTGATCACCCGCACCGCGCCGAACACCTCCTGCACGCGACCGAGCACGCTGGTGTCGAGTTCCTTGATCTCGTGCCACTGGCGGCGCAGGCTGCGGCCGAACGGCCAGGACACCAGCAACTGCAACGGCGCGACCAGCACCGCGACCAGCGCCAGCTGCGGGCTGACCACCAGGATCAACGCCGCGTAGACCACCACCAGAACCAGCGCCTGCAGCGACGGGATCAGGGCGTCCAGCGGCACGCCCGGGATCACCATCGTGTCCATCATGATGCGGAAGGTCGCTTCCGACGGCCCCTTGTCGTCGTGGTAGCTGAGCGACAGCCGCTCGACGTGGCCGAACAGCCGGGCGCGCAAACCGAGCACCATGTGCTCCTTGGTGTAGACACGCAGCAGACTCTTGGCGAAGCCGAACCCCTGGTTGAGCAACACACCCAGCAGAATCAGCCCCCCGGCGAACACCAGGTATCCCGACCGCTCGGACCATCGGGTCAGCGCGGTGGGCATCAGCCACGCGGTGTAGTACTGCAGCGGCTTCTCGCCCAGGTAGCTGTCCACCACCACCTGGATCGCCGCCAGATTGAGCAGCCCGAGCGGCGCCATGCACACGCCGAGCAGCGCGATGCCGCACAGGTGCGGCCGGTAGCCGCGCATCTCACCCATCACCCGGCGGAAGATCGACCAGCCGGAGCGGCGCTGCAACGCTGCGCCCGCGCTCACCACCAGTCGACGTCCCCCATCGTGTAGTAGAGGTGCTCGCGCAGGTACGCGGTGTCGAGCGCCGACTCCTTGACGAAGTGGTAGCAGTGGGTCCCCGAGTCCTTCTGCTCGTCGAATGCGGGCGCCACGTGCTCGGGCAGCCACAGGATCAGGTCGTTCTGCACCTGCTCCGCCACCGCGGCGAGCGCGTCGCGCAAGTACTCCGGCTCGACCAGGAGATCGACCACCGGGGTCTGTTTGGCGCGGCCGTGCTCGCCCGGTCGGTCGGTGCCGTGCACCACCCAACCGATCGCCTCACCGCGGTCGCGCAGTCCCAGCAGCCGGTACCCGTGCACCGGGTGGCTGCCGTAGCGCCAACCGAGGTAGGCGGCGTCACGGATCAAGCCGGCGCGCAGGCGCGGCCGCCAGCGACCCCACACTTCGTCGACTTCCGGCGCGTCGAACCGCCACCGCTCGACCGACAACCGATCGGGCGCGGCGCCGTCCGCTCGGCGCACGTAGCGGGTCTGCGCCTTCTCGATGAACCCCGCCATGCCGCTGCGCTCGAGGAAGCGGAACGCGCGGTGCCCGGAGAACCCGTACACCACGTGCCGCGGGTGGCTGCGGTGGATGTCTTCGAGGATGTGCCGGCTGCCGATGTCGAAGTAGTCGAACTTGAGTCGGTACTCCGGATGGACCATCAGGTCGGCCAGTTGGAAGTACGGCACCTCCCGATCGCCGTCGAGCCCGCGCAACGGCACGGCACCGAAGTAGCCGATCACTCGGCCGTCGCACCGCCCGACGTAGCAGTAGTGCCGGCGCACCCAGGGCGGAACGTACTTCCAGTACCACATCGCCGGCGTGGCCGTGTGGCCGAACACCGTCTCGTACAGCTCGATCAGCCCGAAGTGATCTTGCATCGGGTCGAGCAACCGGGTCTCCAATCGTTGCGTTGCGGACATCGGGCTTCACGCGCGCCGGAAGGCGAGGACGGCGTTCAGTCCGCCGAAGGCAAACGAGTTCGACAGGGCGGCCTCGACCTGCTGCGCGCGGGCGCGGTTGGGCAGGTAGTCGAGGTCGCATTCCGGATCGGCCTCGGTGAAGTTGGCAGTCGGCGGCAGCACGCCGTGGTGCAGCGCGAGCACGGTCGCGACACCTTCCAGCGCCCCGGCGGCGCCGAGCGCGTGGCCGTGCATCGACTTGGTGGAGCTGACCGCAAGTCGATCGGCATGCGCGCCGAACACCGCGCGGATCGCCTTGGTCTCGTTCGGGTCGTTGGCCGGCGTCCCGGTGCCGTGCGCGTTGATGTAGCCGACCTGCTCCGGCTCGAGCCGCGCATCGTGCAGCGCCGCCGCGATGGCCCGTGCCGGTCCGTCGACCGACGGCATCGTCAGGTGGTGCGCATCCGAGGTCATGCCGAACCCGGCGAGTTCAGCGTAGATGCGCGCCCCGCGGCGCTGCGCGGCTTCCCGCGTCTCGAGCACCAGCATCGCCCCACCCTCGCCGAGGATCATGCCGGAGCGATCGCGGCAGAACGGCCGAATGGTATCCGGGGCGACCACGCGCAGCGCGTCCCACGCCTTGAGGTGGCCGAGACAGAAGAACGCCTCGTGACCACCCGCGAGCGCCACGTCGACCGCACCGCTGCGCACCAACCAGAAAGCGTGACCGATCGCGTGGTTGGCCGACGAGCAGGCGGTGCTCAGGTTGAACACCGGCCCGGTGATCCCGAATTCGAGCGAGATCCGACTGGCGCCGGCGTTGCCCATCACGCGTGGCACCGTCAACGGGTGGAAGCGCTTCTTGTTCTCCGCGTACAGCTTGCGGAACTCGCCGTCCTCGGTGAGCTTTCCGCCGACCGCGCAACCGGTGACCACCGCCGCCCGCGCGCCGAGTTCGGCGTCGAACGTCAGCCCCGCATCCGCCACCGCTTCACGTGCCGGCAGCAAGCCGACCTGCACGCAGCGGTCGAGCGTCTGGTCTTCCTTGTCGGGCAGAATCTCGGCAGGCACGAACTCGGGGAGCTGCGCGCCGTACCGGAAACCCACTTGTTCGGGGTCCACACCGCGCAGCTCGGCGATTCCGCTGCGTCCCTCGCGCAACGCCGACCAGAATGCGCCGTGGTCCAAGCCCAGCGCCGAGACGACGCCCACACCGGTCACCACGACGCTGCGCTCGGTCATGGATCGCTCAGGCCTGCGCCGCCGCGGGTGGCTCGCCAGGAGACTCGGGAAGCTCGATCGGCTCGCCGCGGATCAGCTTGCCGAGCCCGACGACGACATCGCGCACGGTGCGCATCTGCCGCGCTGCCGCGTCCGGGATGTCGACATCGAGCTGCTCTTCCAGTTCGAACAACAACTCCATCGCGTCCAGCGAATCGACCCCGAGCTGCTCGAACTTGCTGTCCAGGGTGATCTCGGCCGGATCGATTCCCTTGGCCTCGCCGAGCGCGGCGGCCACCTTCTCGAACAGCTCCTGCTCGGTCGGGTCCGGTTTCGTGTGATCAGTCATCGTGCCGTGGGCTCCATTCCGATACCGCGACCGCAACCGATCGCATGGCCGCGCCGCATTGGCGCGCGCAAGAGTAGACGCTGAGCAGCGCCGTGCTGCCGAGAATCAGTCCGGCCGCGGTCGCGCCGCCGACTCCGGCCGCCACCGCCAGTACCGCGAGCAGACTGCAGGCCACCATCGCGGTGCGCGACAGGCGTGGCCACGCCCGCAGGCAGACCATCTGGCGACCGGAGCCGTGCTCTTCGACCGCCACGATCAGGCGCGCGCCACCGAACAGACCGCACGCCGCCTGCAGATCCCAGCGGTCCTGGTCGCCGCCCCGGCGCACCAAGACCCGCTTGCGCTGCAGATTCTTCTCGAGCGTTTCCAACCAATCGTTGGCCGAACGCCAGGTCTCGCTCCAGCAGCGGTGGACGGTGCGGCGCGGCAGCGCGGTACCCCCGACGCCATGGGTACGCCACGGGGTGAGGCGGTAGCCCATCCGGCCGCCCAGCCGCACCATGGGCTGGAGAATGTGCAGCATCGCGGTGAGCGCCCGGAGCCGCCACGGCGCCACGTCTGCCCCGGACTCGAGCGACGTGAAGCGAGCGCGCGCGACGCTGCTCCACACCTGGATCAGCGGCACCAGCACTGCGAACGCCAGCAGCGGCCACAACCAGAGCAGCGGCGACCAGAGCAGCCCGAGTAGCGTGAACGCCGCGATCCCGCAGGTCAGCAGGTACCACTCCGGCATCAGCGTGACGTACCAGGCGCTGTCGAAGTCGCCGGCGTACATCGACTGGAACAACCGGCTGCCCCAGGTTCCGTAGTGCACCCGCTTGCCGCGCAGATTGAGCGGGATGGTGTGCCCCCGACCGTAGAGCTTGCCGGCCCAGCGCAGGTGGCCGAAGCGGTTGTACTTCTCCGGCCACTTCTGCTCGAGCATCGCCTCGGCGCGCCCGTAGTTGCGCTGCTGCCGCAGGTAGTCGGCGACCCGCGCGCGACGGTGATGCCACACCACCGCACCGGCGTGGAACCCGAGCGTGCCGCCCGCCTCGATCAGCCGCCAGCACAGGTCGACGTCGTCACCGGCGATCCGGAAGCGCACATCGAAGCCACCGACCGCCATGAGGGCGTCGCGGCGGAACGCCATGTTGCATCCCGGGAGGTGCTCCGCGAGCTGATCGGTGAACAACACGTGACTCGGCCCGCCGGGCGAATTGGCCACGCAGTCGGCGACCGGCCCGTCACCGTGCGGCGCGAGGTTCGGCCCGCCGATGCCGACGTGCTGGCTGGTGGTAAACGCCACCGCGAGGAACGACAGCCAGTGCGGATCGGGGTACGCGTCGTCGTCGATGTATGCGACGATCTCGCCCTCGGCGGCGCGCATTCCGACGTTGCGTGCGTTGCTCAGGCCACCGTTCTCGATGTCGATCCGGCGCACTCCGTACTCGGCGGCGATGTGCGGCGTCGCATCGGTCGAGCCGTCGTTGACCACCACCACCTCGTAGTTGTCGTAGTCCAGGCGAGCGATCGCTTCGAAGGTCTGGCGAATGGTGCGAGCGCCGTTGTAGGTGCACACCACGACCGAGATCCGCGGCCAGCTCACGCCCTCGGGCAACAGCGGACGGGCGAACGCGTGCCGCACCGCGGCCAGCGCTGGCTTGGGGGTGCGGTCGCGACCGACCAGGCCGAACGCCCAGTCGACGATCTCGTGGCCGCCGCGGAACCACTCGTCGGTCCAGCTGAACACGAACGTCCCGGCGCACCCCCCCTGGAAGGTGGTGCGGATCTGCCACTCCAGGGTCTCGGCCTGCCGGCGCTCCCCGTTGCGCATGCTGTCGAGCCCGACCTCCGCCATGACCAGCGGGCGCTCGCCGGCGATGTTCTGCAAACGCGCGATGTACGCCGCGGTCTTGTGCTGATCCTCGAGGTAGACGTTGAAGGTGATGAAGTCGAGGAACCGCAGATCGAGGTACTCGGTGGTCGGGTAGCTGACGTAGGTGACCAGCGCCCGGGGGTCCTCGGCCTTGGCGACGTGGTACAGCCGCGCGATGAAGCGCTCGATCGACGCCGGGCCGTGCCAGCGAACGATCGACGCCGGGATCTCGTTCCCGACCGCGTAGCCGAGCACCGCCGGGTGACCGGCACAGGCGCGCACCCCTTGGCGCACCGCGTCGACGATGCGTCGGACGACTCGACGGTCGTCGAGGAACGTGACGTGCTGCTCCCACGGCAGCCCGATCAGGACCCGAAGCCCGAGTCCCCAGGCGAGGTCGAGCAGCCACACGGGCGGCACGGTGTAGACACGCACCGCGTTGCAGCCGCACGCGGCGATGGCGCGGAAGTCGCGTTCGACGGTCTCTGCGTCGTGGTACTCGCTGCCCGATGCCTCCGGCCGAAACGGACCATAGGTCACGCCCTTGACGTCGAACTTGGCGTCCCCGACGTAGAGGAACTTGCCCATCGCCCGCACCCGATCGACTCCCGCCTGCACCCCGCCGGGCAACAGCCTCAGCGGCGGGCCGGGGTCGGTCCGCTCCAGCACCGGCAAATGCCGGGCCTCCGGTCGGGACAACGGGGTCGGGTGGTCCATCGGCGTACCCTCCGTCCGGCTCGCTGCAGGAGAATGCCGGTCGGTCGGAAGGGTGGTGTCGGGTTCGGGGTTCGCGGAGCAGGCGGCACCGAGCCGAGGACTCGACGCATCCGACGCTACTTGATCCCACGGCACCGGTGGGGTGACAAAAAGCCCTCCACCCGACGAAAAGTCGGTTGTCACCCTCCGCCACCACTCGGGACAACAGGTGTCGATGGCCGACTCCCGCAAGCTGTTCGAGGCGCTGATCCACGAGAACGCCCACTCGCTGCGGATCTTCCTGCACAGCCTGGTGCACGACCCGTCACTGGTCGACGACCTGTTCCAGGAGACGATGGTGATCGCCTGGCGCACTCTCGACCGCTTCGACCAGGAGCGCTCGTTCGGCCGATGGGTGCGGGGTATCGCGCGCAACGTGGTGCTGACCCACCGCCGGCGCGATGCCCGTCAGCTGGTCGTGGCGCGCGAGGACTTGGTGGACTTGATCGACGACCACTGCGAGTCGATCCAGCGGATGAGCAACGACTTCCTGGACGACCGGCTCGACCGCCTGCGCCGCTGCATCGACAGTCTGCCCACGACCTACCGCGAGGCGATCCGCCTCCGCTATCAGCGCGAACTCAAGGGGCAGCGCCTGGCGACCCAGCTCCAGACCTCGTGGGACAACGTCAAGAAGCGCCTGCAGCGGGGCCGCAAGATCCTGTTCGAGTGCATGGAAGGGAAGTGGTCGGCGCCGCGCGGCGCGGAGGTGTGACGGTAGATGGACGACGCACACCTCTCCGCGCTGGACCGCCTGAGCGAGCTGATCGACGGCGACCAACCGGTCGATCCCGCGGAGCTCGACGGGATCCCGATCGAGGAAGCGGCCCGCCAGCTGCTGGCTGCAGCCGCGGCTCGACACCTCTTGGGTGGCGGGGCGGCCCCCGGGGACCTGGTGGGTCCGGCGGTGCGCGCCGGGATCGCCGCGATCCGCGCCAGCGAGGCCAGGGCGCGCCGCCGGCGGCGGCTCGCCGGGGTGCTGGTGACCGCCGCGGCGCTCGCAGTGACGGCGTGGGTGTTCGCCTGGCGCCCTAGCGGGCTCACCCACGACCTCGCGCGCCTATCCGATTTCGTCCGCTCAGGGTTGTCCCGCCACTACCGCGTCGCATTCGAACCGCGCTCGCAGACCGGCGGCCTGCTCGACCTCGAAGTCACGCTGCAGGGCCGCAGCCGCTACGTGGCCAATGCTCGGCTGTCGCTGCTCGGTCGGCAACTCGAGGTGGTGTTCGGGAGCGACGGCAAGTCGCACTGGACGGTGCCGCCAGAACTCGAAGCGCCGCTCGGCGACATGGCTCCCGTGATCGTCAGCTCGTCCGGCCCCGGCGCATCGTGGGCCGAGGGCATGCTGGGGACGCACCCCCTGGGCCGCAGCATGGACCGCTTCGAGTCGGTGTTCCGGATCTTCGATCGACTGGCGCAACTCGAACGCCACTACGAAGTCGCGCGCACCCCGACCGGCGGCGTGCGCGCGGAGCGCACGGCGACCACCCCTGCCACGTGGCCGGACTCCATCACCCTCTCCCTGTCGAGCACCGGAGCGGTAGCGAAGATCGACCTCGTGTTCCCACCGCTGCCCGGAGGGTTCGGCGCCCCGTCACTCGACCGCGTGCATTACACCCTGGTCGAGGAGCTACCGCTGATCGACGCCTACTTCCGCCACGACGCACACCACGCTGAAGACCGTCCGGTGCGTTACGTGAAATAGTTGGCGGTCGGGATTGCGCCCTGGGCGACACCCGTCTCGCTCCCTACCGGCGACGTCGAGATTCCGCGACGCTGCTCATCTGGACGAGCGAGCCGTCCCAGCCCGCTTGCCGAATCGCACGCTTGCTACTCGGGATTCGCCATCCGCTCCGGAGCGATCCGCGCTTCGAGCTCCGGCGTCAGCAGCCCGCGGCCACGCAGCACTTCGGCCACGCTCTGCCCGCTGCGCAGCGCTTCTGCAGCCACCTGGGTCGACAGCTCGTAGCCGATCGCCGGGACCAGCGCGGTGACCAGTCCGATGCTGTTCTCGACGAAGCGCCGGCACTGCGCGGTATCCGCCTGGATTCCCTCGACACAGTTGTGGCGCAGGGTCAGCACGGCGTTGGCGAGGATCTTCAGCGACTCGAGGATGCTGGCAGCGATCACCGGCTCCATCACGTTGAGCTGCAGTTGCCCAGCCTCCGCCGCGAGCACCACGGCCAAGTCGTTGCCGATCACGCGGAACGCGACTTGGTTGACCACCTCGGGGATCACCGGGTTGACCTTCCCGGGCATGATCGACGAGCCGGGCTGGCGGGGCGGCAGGTGGATCTCGCCGAGTCCGGCGCGCGGACCCGACGACAACAACCGCAGGTCGTTGCAGATCTTCGACAGCTTGACGGCGAGGCTCTTCAGCGACGCCGAGAACATCACGAACGCCTGGGTGTCCTGGGTCGCCTCGATCAAGTTCGGCGCCAGGGTCAGCTCGAGCCCGGTCACCTGGCGCAAGTACTCGATCGCGAGCGCGCGGTAGCCCTTCGGCGTGTTGAGTCCGGTGCCGATCGCGGTGCCCCCGAGGTTCATCACCCGCAGGTCGTCGCGCGAGCGCCGCAACCCGGCGAGTTCCTGGCGGAGACTGGCGGCGAACGCGCCGAACTCCTGCCCCAGGGTCATCGGCACGGCGTCCTGCAGCTGGGTGCGCCCCATCTTGACCACTGCCCCGAACTCGGCCGCCTTGGCCTCCAGCACGTCGAGCAGGCCCTCGACCTGCTCGATCAACCGCTCGCTGCTGAGGATCATCCCGAGCTTGAGCGCGGTCGGGTACACGTCGTTGGTCGACTGCGAACAGTTGACGTGGTTGTTCGGATGCACGTGCTGGTAGTCGCCCTTCTCGTGGCCGAGCAACTCGAGGGCGCGGTTGGCCAGCACCTCGTTGGCGTTCATGTTGGTCGAAGTCCCCGCACCGCCCTGCAGCACGTCGACCACGAAGTAGTCGTGCAGCTTGCCGACGATCACCTCGTCCGCGGCCTCACCGATCGCCTGCGCGACCTCGGCGGTGATCGCGCCACAGTCCCGGTTGGCCAGTGCGCAGGCCTTCTTCACCAGAGCCAGCGCCTTGATCAGGTTCGGATAGGCGTTCAACCGCACTCCGCCGATGTCGAAGTTGGCGAGCGCGCGCACGGTTTGCAGCCCGAAGTACGCCTCGGCCTGCACTTGACCGTCGCCGAGCAGGTCGTGCTCGGTGCGGGTGCGGCCAGTGGAAAACGCGTGGGTCACCCCGCTGGTGCGGAACAGCAGCTGGTCGACCCGCGCCACTACTTCGGCCAGCAACCCCGACAGCATCCGCCTCTCCCGCTCGTGGTCGCCGTCGAGGAACGCGCGCAGACGGTCGCGGTGCAGGAACACCAATTCGGCGGGAGTCACCGCGGTGGCGGTGGTCGAGTGCACGGAGTCCTCGATCAGGATCCCCTCGCCGAGCAGATCGCCGCGCACCAGCGTCACCACCGGGCGAACCTGACCATAGGCGTCGGTGCGGGTCAGCTCGACGCGCCCCTTGGTGATCAGCAGCAGTCGGGCACGCGGGTCGCCTTCGCGGAACAGCACCTCACCCTCCGCGAGTTCGATCCGTTCCACTCGGGCGAGCAGGCGATCCGCCTCGGGCGGGGTCAGGGTCTGGAGAATGTGGACGTTGCGGAACGGCTCCGCCCAATCGAGGCGCTCGGTCATCGGGATGCGGTCGCGGGTTGGCGAGGTCATCCCGCGGCGCCGCCGGGTGATCAAGGGACTGCCGGGGATTCCCGACCGCCGCGCCACGAAAGCCCTCCGGTCCGCCGAAGCGCCCGTGCCGGACGGACGCCAATCGGCGGATTCGGCGAGGTGGCAGGTCCTGCCCAGAGGCGGGGCGGATCTCCGGAGCCATCGGCGATCTTGCGCGACCGCAGCAGCTCGGTCATCGCAGGAACGCCGCGAGATCGCGCGCCTGGCGGCGGACCATCCGCGGACCCTCGACGGCCAACTTGTCGAGGATCGGCTGCGCCACACGGAGATCGACGTCGGACTTGCGCATCCCGTCCAGGGCGGTCAGCAGCGCCCGCGCGGCGAGCCCGTCCTGTCTGGGCAGTGTGGCGAGGATCTGTGGCAACGCGCCTGCCGCATGCCCCCCCAGGATCTCCAAGGCCCGGGCGGCTGATCGGCGCTCGTCGAGCTGCTCACTGGTCAGCAGGCGCCCGACCTCCGGCACCAGGTCGGTGGCCGCTCGCCCGTAGCGGGCCACCAGCAGCGCGGTGGCGCCGCGCAACGCCGAGTCGCCGGCGCGCAGGTTGCGAACCAGCACCGGTGGCAGGTGCTTGGGCCGTTCGACCGCCCGCTGGGCGAGGAAGCGGCTTCCCAACAGCCGCACTTCGGCATCGACGTGGTCGAGCAACCCCACCAGTGCATCACCGGAGGGGGCCCCCTCGCCCGGCACGCTGAGCAGCACGCGGAGCGCACGCGCGATCACGCGGGCATTCGCCCCGTGGGACAGGCCGGCGAGCAGCCCGCGGTGCTTGGGTAGAGCGAACTCTGCCGCCGCGACGAGCTCCGGCGAGCCGGCGAGCGCGCGCGCGAAGTAGCCGGCCCGCAGCAGCGGATCCGCTTCGAGTCGGATCAGCGCCGTGAATGCGGCGACCCGATCCGCGACGACCGGGCTGGAGAACAGCTGGGTCAGCGGTGCCACGGCGGCCGCTGTGGCAGTACCGATGCCCAGGGTGCCGAGCGCCGCCGCAGCGGCCTGCCGCACGCTCGGTTGTTTGTCGTCGATGCTGCGGATCAGCGTGCGAACGACGAACGGGTCGGAGCTGCCCAACGCACCGAGTGCCTGCGCGGCGCAGCGACGCGTGTCCGGATTCGGGTCGGCGAGCAACTGCAGCACGTCCGCCGCGGCGGCCCGCGCCAGCTTGCCACGTTTGCCGATCGCTGTGAGCGCGGCACCGCGTACCGCGGGTTCGGCATCGCGCAGGGCGAGCACCAGCAACTTGATCACTTCACGGTGCGCCACCGCGTCGTCGCCGTAGGCAGCCACACCAATCCCCTCGACGACGCACAGGCGTTGCGGGGATTGGCCGCGCAGCAAGACCTCGCGCAGCCGCGGCAGGACACCGGCGCCGAAGCGACCGAGCGCAGCCGCCACGCGCGGCCGCAGGCTCTCGTTCGCCGCTCGGGCGAACAGCACCGACAGCACGTCCTCGGCGGCGAACGCACCGTGCGACAGGGCCGCGACCGCGGCGATCTGAACCCGTTGCTCCGCGTGCTGGAGCATCTGCACGACGTGCGGCAGCGCACCCTTCGCCTGCAGCGGATCCATGCTGCCGACCACGTCGAGCAGCTCCACGGCGAGGTCCGTGGCGGCACCGGTGAGCCTGTTCCCGACCACCGCGCCGTAGCCATCGGGGGCGAGCGCGGCGAGCGTCATGCCGATCTCGCACAGCACGCGGAACCCGTCGTCACGCAACGGCTGCACGTGCTCGCGTGGGTTGTCGCACAGCACGCGGAGCAGCTCCGGGATCGCGGTCTTCGCCGCCGGACCGTAGCCGCGCAGCGACCGCGCTGCGACCTGCCGGACGTCGGGATGGCGATCCCGCACCAGTGCAACCAATGCCGGCACCAATGCGGCATCCTCCGCCTCACCGAGCTCGATCGCGGCCTTGCCGCGCAGTTTGCGGTCCGGGTCCTTGGCCAGGACCAGCAGTGCCAACCGACAGTGCTTGCGGATCGCCAGCGCGGTCTGCGCCGCCGTGCGCCGCTGCCAGGTGTCGCTGTTGCGCATGTGGGCCTCGAGGCGCGGGAGTGCATCCGCCGCACCACTCTTCATCCGCTGCAGAATGGTGAAGCCGTACGCCTGGATCTGTCGGCTGTCGTCCCCGAGCAACTCGGTGGCGACCTGCTTCGCGGCCTTCTCCCGCCACGCCACCAGGTCGTTCATCGCCCGGCTGGTCTCCGCGCTGTCCTTGTCGGCTCGGACCACCGCGATCCGCGCAGCGATCTCCTCCGGTGTCTGCGCGGCGACGGTATCGCCCCACACCCAGACCGAGAGCAACCCCAGGGCGACCCGGCCCGCCGAGCGCTCGGGGTGGCGGCGCATCGGGGGGTTCCGTGGCGCTCGGGAATGCGGTGGAGTCATGGGGGTCGGCGGCATGGCTCCTCGACGTAGCAGCAGCGGATTCACTCTCGCGTTCTGGCAGATCCGCGCGGATCCCGCCCACCGCGGACCAGCAACCACAGGCTGAACGACAGCTCGGCGACGAGCGCTGGCAGCAACACGAGCGTGCCGAGCAGCTGCGCGTGGTCGACGTAGCGCACCTGAAGCGTCCGCGCGAAGCTGTCGATCCAGTAGCCCCCGGCGGCCAGCACCAGCAGCACTGCCAGCAGCCGCGGGGCGGCACGCGCGCGCAGCAGCAGTCCGCCCAGCACGGCGCAGTGCACACCGAAGAACACCAGGCCGACCGCATAGCCGTAGCCGTGGAGCTGCAACGACGTCGCCACCCAATGTTGCCTGGCCGCCGCAGGCAACCCACCAGGGGACGCACCTGCGCCGACCAGGAGCAGCGGCAGGTAGGCGTGCAACAGGTTGGCGCCGACGATCGCCGCATGGACCAGGCGGAAGTACGCCGCGACGCGGACCGCGCGCGGACTCACCACATCGAACACCGCCACCAGTGCACCGGCGACGAACACGTCGGCGACCAGCATCACCAGCTCGCTCGCCAAGCCGACACGGTACAGCTGTTCGTGCCGGGCGAGGTTGGCCACCGTGGCCGCGGGGTCGTCGGGCGCGAGGATCGAGCCGCGCACCCCGAGCTCGGCGAACAGCCCGCACGCGATGATCAGCAGGTAGGCGCTGCCGGCGGCGCGGGCCCAGCGGCAGCGGACTCGATCGGGGTCCGGGCTCGATGCCACGACACTCAGCGCAACAGGTTCTTCTCGGCCAGCAACAAGTCGACGCGCAGCCGGTTGCCCTTCTCGGTGAAGTGGCACCCGTCGGTGAACAAGCTCGCGTCGTCGGGCAGCTTGGCGGCCAGATCGAACAGCGGCGTACCGGTGTCCGCGGCGATGCGTCGCAGGATCGCGTTGTGCTCGGCAACCGCGGCGCGGATCGCCGGGTGACCGACGAACGGCCGGTCCGGAAACTTGCTGGACACGGCGAAGGTGGTGAGCACGACTCGCACCCCGCGATCCTTGGCGATGCCGACCAGATTGCGCAGATTGCGCTCGAAGAACACCGGACGGTTGGTCTGCAGGATCTTCTCGATCGGCGTGTCGACGAACACTCCGCTCGGGTACGCCCCGGTGCCGCGCTGGTGCAGGAAGGTGAAGTAGCGACTCGACGGTGGTTGGTCACCGACCACCCAGGTCCAGCTGCTGTGCGACTCGAGGCGACCGGACTTCACCAGCCAAATGCGTGACAGGGTGAGGCGCTCGAGCAGCGGCGGGCATCGCACGTGCTGGTCGCGCCGCAGCCAACCGGACAGGTCGCTGTGGTATTCCTCCGGCGGCCAGACCACGCGCGGCATCACGTCGTTGATGCCCAGGTAGACCAGGACCACGTCCGGGGCCAGATCGAGGATCCTGGTCTCGAAGTCGATCAGCACTTCCAACGAGGTCCAACCCGGCGTACCGGCGTTGATCACACGGATCGGTGGCCGCGCCGCAGCGAGCTTCTGGCCGAGCAGGGCGGGGAACGACATCCGGTGGTCACCCCGCACGCCCCACCCGTAGGTGGTCGAACCGCCGAGGCACACCACCCGACGCTCGCCTGGGGGCTTCACCAACGGGAATCCCTCGCCGCGAAACCCGCGCCGGTCGTGCGCATTCCCCCCGCGATGGAACCCGGGCGTCGGCAGATAGCCGAGGTGGCGATGCGCTTGGAACTGCGGCCCGCCGAACCGCGCGGTCAGCTGGTCGAACGACGCGTAGCGGAGGAACGTCGCCTCGTCGGCGAGGTACACGACCCAGACACGGGCGCACACTTCCGCCAACACCACGGCGAACACCACGCTCAGCAGGAGCGCCAACAGCTTGACGCCACCTCTGCGGCGGCGGGGTGCGGGTTCCATTCCCGCGAATCCTAGTGGGGTGTGTCCGAAGTTGGTCACATAAGTCGCCGGCCCTACGGCCCGCTCGCGGCGTCGCAGCTCCTCAGCTTGTCCACCAACAAGCCGTGTCGTCGCAGCTCCTTGCGAGCGAACCGCATGACTCGACGACTTGTGCAACGAACTTCGGACACACCCCACTAGGAGTCTGCGCCACAGAAGGGTGACTCAGGAGGTTCGTGGATTTCGGCGCAGGTCGCCGCCCGAAAACACAGCCGAATTGGTGGATTCGGCGAGGATTTCGGGGGGTGACAGGTGCTGGAAGGCGCGGATCTCATGGGTTGTCATTCTGTGGCGCAGACTCCTAGCCTGGACGATTCGTGAGCAGCGTCGCGAGATCGCGCAAGGTCGTAGATGCAAGGAGAACAGCGGGTTCGGCCCGGAGGCGAGGCGCCTCCCCCGTCGAGGAGCAGGATCTGACGAGCGACGGAGCCAGCAGCGACCCTTGCGCAAATCACGGCATCTCGGTCACGAATGGTCCGGGCTAGTCGAGCAAGGCCGGCAGCACCTTGCGGGCGTCGAAGTACTCCGCCACCAACTCGCGTGCCGCGCGACAGTGGTGCGCGTGGCGCCGCTCGACCTCCTGCAGCGCTGCCACGGCCTGATCGGAGGTGGAGAATGCCAACAGCCCGTCACCCGCCGGCAACCATTCGGTGAACCCGGTGTCCTGCGTGATGACCGGCCGACCGCTCGCGAGGTAGTGCGCGGCGCGCTCGCTGAACCAACCGGTGCGGGCCGCGACGTAGCCGTGCTTGGCGACCGTGAACTCGCCGCGCGACGCGGCGAGGTAGCGCTGGAACTCCGCCGGACTGCGGCTCGGGAGCAGCGGATCGGTGATGTGCCAGCCGAATCGACGCAGCCGCTCGCGCGGCACCTCCGAACCACCCACGGCCAACTCCAGCCCGACATCGACGCGCTGCGGCAGGTCCTCGAACGGCCCGAACGCGTGCGACTTGAGGCCGTAGTGTTGCCCACCGATCTCCGCCGGCGGGTACGCGTTCCACTGCATCAGCGTGGTGTAGCGGCCCTGCCCCGGCTCCGGCGGCGGCGCCACCTTCCAGATGTCGAGCACGACCGGTTGGCGCAGCGCGCGCCACGCGAAGCCGTCGTCCGGAACCTCGGTGGTTCCGGCGGGAATGTTGTGACCGTAGGTGAAGAACGCGTTGTGCTGGGCGACCGCCGCGCGGCGTGACGCGTCGCGCAGATACATCGCCTGTGCAAACAGTGGATCCTTGTCGACAAACACCCGTCGTGGCACCTCGGCGGTCCACGGCCGCAGGCGACCCGACGCGGTGATCACCACATCGGCCGTTGCGCAAATCGACCGCGCGTGCGCCGCGCACGGCCCCAACCAGCGGTCGGTGTGGGCGTCGTAGTAGCACCAGCGCGCACCGAGCCCGTAGTGGTCGAGCACCTCGCCGGCAAACCGCAGCCCGTAAGCCGGGTCGGTGTCCGTCACGTGACGCGTCGGGTCGTAGCAGGCCGGGTAGTCTTCGCTGTCTTCGAAGAACCACACGTCGTGGCCGAGCCGTAGCAAACCGAGCGCGTACTGCAGCGTGCAGAAGACTCCACCGCCGAGCGGCCGGCGCACGATGTAGCCGCTGACGATCACCCGCCGTCGCTCGGCCGCAGACACAACCGGAGGATCGATCGTCATCACGGGTTCCGTCGGTCCGAGCGCCATCTCGCGGCCGGGGTGGCTGCCGAGAGTCCGAATGGCAATCGCGCACCGCGCCGCGACTTCGCGCTGTCGGTCGCCTCGTCGGCCGGGGCACACCCGCGCTCCGTCGTGGTGCGGCGCTCGACCGGTGGCGATCGCAGGCCGGTGTCCCGCGCCCGAGGTCTGCAGTGTCTGTGCCCGGCCATGGGCAATCTCAAGGCGCCTTGTTCTGCGCCTCGGCGCGCTGCTTGGCAACCGCCGCGCGGACCTGCTGTTCGTCCGGACGCAGCTCCACGACCTGAGGCACTCCTGCGTCTCCACCGAGGCGCAGTGGCGATGACGTCCAACGCAGGGGGCCGCGGCCGCTCAGTCGGTACTCTCCCGGCGAGCCGGGGCTCGAGACGAACCAGCTCTCGCCGGCGCGTTCCTGCACGGCCCCCCAGACAAACCGGCCGTCGCCCTCGAACACCAGGTAGCGCGGCCGAAACCGCCGTGCGTATTCATGCTCCGCCGCGCCCGTGAGTGCGCTCTCGTCGAACCGCAGGCGCGCTTCGACGCGCGCCGGGGTGACCGCGGTGAGCCGCAGCACTTCTCCGGCACTGCGGTGCTCCAGCCGGCTGGTCCCCAGCACTGCCCCGCCATCGGGCCGGTGCAGCGCACTGCGCGCCCGGTAGCCGCCGAATGGCAGCCCGCGGAACACTGCCTTGCCGGCCGGATCGGTCGCGACCACGACCCGGACGACGCCGCGGTTGGTGCCGGAGTCACTCGGATCACCGAGCAACTCGATGGGCATTCCGGAAACCGGCTCGCGGGCCCCATCGACCACCTCGACCGTGAGGTCACCGACTCGCAGGTCGAGGTGCAGTGCCGCTTGGCTGCCGTTCTCGATCCGCACTCGACCCTCCCACAGGCGACACGGCAGCAGCCCCGAACCTCCCTGCTCGACCCCGATCCAGTGGTCGCCGTCCGCCAAACCGGTCAGGGCAAACGTCCCGTCTTCCCGCACGGACGTGGCCTGCCGCGCACCCCACGTCATCACCCGCACGCCCGACGGCGGCTTGCCGTCGATCCGCAAAGAACCGACCACGCTGCCGGCACCGGCGGACACGACGGTGTGGCGTTCGAGCTGCACGAACGCCTCCGCAGCCGGGACGATCTCGACCTTCACCGGCGGCCCTCGCCCGTCGGACTGTCGCGCCATCCGGATCAGCTCGGCCGGCGAGGTCGCCTCGCCGATCGGCGACATCGCACGCACCCGCCAGATCCCAGGCTGCAGGTTGGCGAACGAGAACGAGCCGTCGGGCAGCGTCTGGGTGAACGCGGGCAACAGTACGCCGAGGAACTTCCGCCGCGTCTCGCCGCTGGGCTCGGCGAGCACAGTGCACGGCTCGCGCGGCGCGCGCCCGTCTTCGGCCAGCATGCCGCGCAGGCGCCCCGCGGGCCCTAGCGTGAACCGCACGGTGTGGTCGGGTCCGGCCTCGTGCACTTGACCGAGCGCGAACGCCGGATGCCGGCAATAGAACCCCGTCGCCCCCTCGGGGACGCCACTCTGCACCAGCTCGCCCTTCGCATCGGTCTTGCCGAGCACCAACGGCAGCGCGGTCGGATCGGCGCGCTTCTTCTTGCCCGGCCGGGTCGCGTTCCAGTAGATCCGCGCGGCTTCGATGGGCTGTCCCGCGCCGTCACGCACCAGGAAGCGCAGTTGCGGAGCCGGTTTCAGGCGGATCGCCGCGGTGCGCTGGCGCGCGCCCTTCTGCAGGTCGAGCACCGCGGTGCCGAGCGCGTAGCCATCGGCGCGCGCGACGACCCGGTAGATGTCCGCCGGGACGTGGCGCACGCGCCACAGCTCACGCTGCTGCGGGTCGCGGAAGAAGTGCCCCTCGCCCGGGATCGTCGCATCGAACACGGGCACGAAGTGCGCCTGGTCCGCGAGCTGCAGTGCGAACGCGATCCGATCGATCGGTCGGCCGTCTTCGGTCGTCACGGTCACCGCACCCTCGGCGAGCGCCCCGAGCACCACCTCGACTTCGGTCCCTCGGTGCGGCCCGCGCACCTCCCACGGCGCACCGGTGCGCCGCTGGAACACGAGATACAGGCTGCCGCGCGGCAGTCCGCCGATGCGGAAGCGTCCCTGCGCATCGACCGGGCGCGGGCGCCCCACCAAGCCGACCGGCATGAACATTCCCAACCCGGCGGCGCCAACCCGCACCCCGGACACCGGAGCACCCTCGCTGTCGACGAACCTGCCGGCGATCGTCTGGCCGGCGAGGAGCGGCACATCACCCACCTCCAGCACCTGTTCGGCGACGACAAGAATCTCGCGCACCGCGGGTTCGGCATCGAGCCGGTCGGCGACCAGGTTCTGCGTTCCTGGCCGTACTCCGCGAACCGTGAAGCGCCCGTCGGCATCCGTGGTGGCGCGGCCGATCGGCAGGATCTTCTCGTACTGCTGCAACCACGGCGGTGGCTGGATCACCTGGCGGTACGGCCCCTGCACCCACAGCCCCAGTCCCTGCGGGTCGAAGCGTTCGACACCGAGCTGCAGCGCCAGCTTCGGCGCCTCGGCGATGCGCACGCGAGCACCAGCTACCGGTCGGCCACCGCCGTCGACGACCCGCCCGGTGACCGTGCCACGCTCCAAGAGAGCTACGTCGCCGAGGTCCACCAACTGTCCCGGCGCCGGAGTCTGATCGATCAAGCGCACCGCCGCCTTGTCGGTATCCCAACCGATCGCCAACAGCAGCATGGCTCGGCTGTGCACGCCGCGCAGCGTGAACACGCCGTCCGCGCCGCTGCGCGCCGAAGCCTTGAACACCACCGGCGGCGGCTGCGTGCCGAGCGCGAGCAGGGCGTCGAGGCTCGGCGACAGCGCCTCCAACCAGATTTCGGCGACCCGCACCTCGACCCCGGCGATCGGGGTCTGCGCCCCCGCCCAAATCAGCCGGCCGCGCAGCCCGGACAGCGCGGCGCGGTACGCCTCCGGCTCGCCCGCACCACCCGGGGTGTCCCCGGAGATCAGCGCGCGTTCTGGCGCGACATCAGCGGGACTGGCCGGGTCGCCGCCGTGCCGCTCGGGGTTCGGAGAGGTCGCCGCGGGTAGCTCTGCCGAGTCCGGCAGAGCGGGAGTGGGGCCACGGCGTAGCCACAGCCACAGGGCGAAGGCGCACGCGAGGGCGACGCAGAGGATGGCGAGGCCACGGCGCATCAGGGGTCGGTTCGGTGGGGTTCGGGCTGCGCGACGGTCAGGATTCGCCTGACGGCGCGGTCAGGGGGACAGGGATCCGCGATCGTCGCCGCGGAGCGCCGCGCCGCAAGGCCGCACTCGCGGTCGCGGCCCGGCGCCCGATCACAGACCGAGGAACTTGCCGATCACCCCCAGCACGATCATGTAGGCGTTGTCCCACACACCCGCGCGGAAGAACGTGGTCGGCATGCCCGGTGCACCGATGAACGGGCGCAGCATCCACGCCAGCTGGATCGCGACGAACACGTAGAGGGTCAACCACGCACGCTTGGCGATCCGGTGCCGCGGGTTGTGCGCAATCAGGGGCTGGTAGACGCGGCCCAGGTAGACGTGGCCGACGATCGATGCAGCGAAGAACATCACCCCGTTCCACATCGTCGCGGCGGTGTAGTCGTGCACCGACGTGTAGAAGAACACCGTGCACGGCGCGAAGCTGGCGAGCGCGATCGTGATCATCACTTGCATGCCGACCAACCCGCGCAGAACCGTGGGCAGGTCTTCGCGCAATCCGAGCACGGTGTTGACCACGTAGAAGTTGGGTAGACAGACCAACGCCGATCCGACCAGCAGGATCGGCACCTTCACCCCCGAGTACAGCATCTGCAGCGGCCGCAGCTCGCTACCGCCCAGGGCCGCGCCGTACACGAAGCCCGCGCAGCACAACAGCAAGGCCAGGTCGACACCCCGCTGCGCCGCAACCAGCTGATCGGGTCGCCTGGCGCGCAACAGGTCGTCGACCAGCGACAGCCTCACCGAAACATGTCCCCGATCGCGTTCAGCACCCCGAGGAAAAAGTTCGATTGGCGGTCGCGGAACACGCTGAACGGCAGGTCGGGCGTGCCGACGAAGGGTCGCAGCACCCAACCCATCTGCGCGCCGACCACCCCATAGACGACGATCCACGCGCGAAACACCACCAAGCCGGGGTCGGTCCCCTGGCGGCGCTGGGCTGCGGCCCAAGGAGGGGGTTGCACGCCCCCCGGCTGCTGGGGCCCAATGGGTTCAGGCTGGCCTTCCGGCTGGGACTCGGGTGGGGCGAACACGTGGACGAGCGCACGTCGCAAGAACACGATCCCGGCGATCCCCGCGACGGTGAAGAACACCACGTTCAGCATCAGCATGAACGGGTAGCTCGACGTGCTGAGCGTGAAGAACGCGACCACCGGACCGAGGCTGGCCAGCACCGCCAGGTTGATGGTGATCGCGGCCAGCAACAGACGCATGGTCTGCCGGATGCCGAGTCTGCTTCCACCCAGCGCCGACAGCACATAGAGCGACGGCAGGGTGACGAACAGCGTCAACAGGAACAGCAACGGCACCTTGACCGCGGTGGTGAGCAACTGCAGGAACGCCGCATTCTGTGGCCGAGTGGCACCGTACAGGCCCATGAAGATCCCGTACGAAACCCCCATCAACAGCCCCGCGATGATCAGGGTTCGCGCCGGAATGTCGATCGCGCCATCGCGCAACTGCTCCGGTCGAGTGAAACGACCGCGCAGGAGCTGGTCGACATTGATGAAGATTTGCCGCATTGCGTGTCGGGGATCCTACCGGCCCGGTCTCGGAGGTGACGGAGCCACACTCCGACCGCAGGGTGGCCGGTGTCGAGAAACCGTCGAAGCCAGGTCCGAACGATCCCGGTCGCGCCCTTGCCCACGGCACCGC
>JACKIB010000027.1 GCA_020638695.1 Planctomycetota bacterium | reverse complement strand
GGTCGTCGCCGAGGTTCGCCGCATGAGTCGGCGGTGATGCGATTCGCTCCCGGGGAGCTGCGACGACGCGACTGACTTGCGCACGAGCCGAGCCGCCGCCACGCCGTGCGCGGGCCGCACGAGGGCTCTGCGCATGCCGAAGGCGCAGTGCCGGCACGTGCACCGCCGCGGACCGCGCGCGCACGCTGTTTTCGCTCCCCGGGGCACGCTCAGCCGGCCGACTCGGCGGAATTGGACTAACCTGCGGCATTCCCCGCACCCGGTTCACCATGCCACACTGCAACCGACTCGGTCTGTCACTTCTCCTCGTCGCCACCCTCGGCGCCCCGACGTCCGCCCAGTCGCGCATCTACGTCGACGCTGCGGCCCCGACTTCAGGTGACGGCAGCACCTGGGCCAAGGCCTTCCCATCGCTGCAGAGCGCGCTGTCGGCCGCGGGCCCCGGTGCCGCGGTCTGGGTGGCACAGGGCACGTACTCCGGCGGCTTCACCGTCCCGGCGAGCGTCACGCTGGTCGGCGGGTTCCGCGCCGGCGACACGCGGGTCACCCAGCGCGACGTCGGCGACAACGCGACGATCCTCGACGGCGGCGACTTCCAGCGGGTGCTGGTGCTCGGCAACGCATCGGTGGTCGACGGGTTCTTCGTGCAGCGGGGGCGGGCGGGTGCGCCCGGCGGCGGGGGCGCACTGTGTCTTGGCGGCAGCGCGGTGATCCGCAACTGCGGGTTCCTCGCCAACAACATCACCGCCGGCCGCGGCTCGGCGCTGTACGTCGGTCGCGACAGCAGTGGCCGCGGCGCCGATCCGCTGGTCGAGAACAGCCTGTTCGTCGACAACGGCAACGGGACCAAGCTGGGCCACGCAATCGATGTCGAGTACTCGGCCGGCACGTTCCGCAACGTGACCGTGGATCGCAACCGCGACAACGGTTTGCACCTGCAGAACGGCTGCACGACCCGGATCGTCAACAGCACGTTCACCAACAACAGCGGGCGCGGGGTCTGCCACATCGACGCCGCCACCCAACCGACCCTGTCGCACTGCCACTTCTTCGGCAACACGATCGCGCTGCTGCACTACCGCGGCGTCGACTACACGCAGCTCGCCCAGGTCAACGCGCTGAGCTACGCCACGAACAACATCGAAGGCGACCCGCGCTACACCGACCCGAGCAAGCTCGACTACAGCCTGCAACCCAACTCGCCCCTGATCGATGCGGGCACCAACGTGCCGGGCGCGGCGACGCTCGATGTCGATGGCAACAGCCGCTGGCTCGACGGCAAGCGCACGGGGACCGCGAACATCGACATCGGCCCGATCGAGTTCTCCAACCTGTACCTGGACCTGCTGGGCACCCCGAAGGCCGGGAACACGGTGCGGATCGACTCGGACGGCGCGACTGGCACACCGATGCTGATGGCGGTGGCGCTACAGGTGGCCGCGACCCCGTTCTTCCTGCCCCAGCTCGGGTTCGTCCACGCCGATCTCGGCACCGGGATCGTGCTGGGATGGGCCAACGTCGGTACCGCGGTTCCGGTCGCGATTCCCAACGGGCTGCCGGCCGGAACCGCCGTGGTGTTCCAAGGGGTGGCCGGCACCGCGACCTGGGGCAACTCGAGCGACCCGCTGGACGTCCGCCTGCAGTAGCGCACTCACCGCGACGGGGTTCGGTAGACCCGCGCGGCGAACCCCGCGACGTCGACCGCGTCGACGGCCGACAGCCCGACAGCTCGCTCGATCGTGTCCACTTCCGTCGCGCGCAGCCCGGACAACACCAGGGGGCCGCGGCCGTTCCACACTGCGCGGATCGCCGGCAGTTCGGCAGCAAGCTCAGCGCCGGTCATGTTCGCCACGACGCAGTCGACCGACTGACCGAGGTGTGCAGCGCCGCCCTCGACCACCCGCGCGGCCGGCACCAACTCGCGCGCCGCGGCCACCGCCGCCGGGTCGATGTCACAGCCGAGCAGCATCGGGCATCCCCGCCGCGCGGCGTACAGCAGCAGGATGCCACTGCCGGTGCCGACGTCGGCAAAGCTCGCCACGTCGGAATCCCACGAGGTGTCGAGTGCGCGCAGTGCGGCTTGGGTACTGCCGTGTTCGCCGCTGCCGAATGCCATCGCCCGCGGCACGACGAGCTCGATGCCGTCGAACTCGGGCAGCGGGGCAACCCACGGCGGGCGCACGACCAAACCGGGGCCGACGCGGATCACCGCGTCGCGCTCGAGCCCGGTCGGCGGCGGCCCTTCAGGTGGCGCCATTGGCGACACCTCGACGGCGATCCGGTCGAACGCGGGCAGCGGTCCGGCCAGCCAGACTTCGCAGAAGCCGGAGCCCTCCCAGACTGCCTCGACTCGGGCGTGCACGTGCAGCAGGTCGAGAGCCCGCGCCAGGTCACCCTCGGTGCCGCGCAGCCGCCAGCCGTTCACAGCAGCGTCTCGATCTCCGCCACGATCTGCGCCGGCTCGAGCATGCGGCCGATCGCGTCGTAGCCCTCGGCCAGGTGTCCCACCACCGGCCCGGCGAACCTCGCGCCGGCCTGGCGCAGCGCCGCGACGCTCCGCTCGACCGCCGCGCTCTGCCACATCGCATCGTTCATCGCCGGGCACAGCAGCAAGGGCGCTCGGCACACGACGGCAGCGAGCGTGACCGGGTCGTCGCAGACTCCGGCGGCGAGCTTGGCGAGCAGATCTGCGGTGGCGGGCGCAACCACCAGCACCTCGGCCGCGGCCGTCGCGACGAGGTGCGGTGCGGATCCGTCGGGATCGACCTGCGTGCTGCTGACGATGGATCGGCGGCCGGTGAGACCATCGAAGGTCAACGCACCGATGAAGCGCTGCGCCGCCGGGGTCATCGCGACGCGCACCCCGTGGCCGCGTTGCACCAGCGCGCTGGCCAGCGCCGCGGCCTTGTAGGCCGCGATACCGCCGCCCACACCGAGCAGGATCTCACTCACGAGATCTCGCTCGCCCTCACAGGCCGATCCTCGTCATCACCTTGGCGATCGTCCCCTCGAGCACGTCGTTCTCGATCACCGCGTCGTAGAGCTCTCGAGCACGCAGCTCCTCGGCAGCGATGCGCAGCCGCTCCTCGATCTCTTCGGGGGTGTTGGTGCCACGCGCTTCGAGGCGCTGGCGCAGCACGTCCAGGCTCGGAGGAACGATGAAGATGTAGTCGCCGACGATTCCCTCACAGCGCAGTTTGCGAGTGCCCTGCACCTCGATCTCGAGCACGAACACCTTGCCTTCGGCCAACGCCTCGCGCATCGGCTTGCTCAGCGTGCCGTAGCGGTGTCCGTTGTACTCCGCCCACTCGAGGAACTCGCCGTTCAGCCGGTGACGGTCGAATTCGTCCTCCGTCAGGAACAGGTAGTCGACCCCGGACACCTCACCCTTGCGCGGTCGGCGGGTGGTTGCGGATACCGAGAACGCGACCCGCGGGTGCTGCTTGAGCGCCTTGCACACCGAAGTCTTGCCGGCGCCCGAAGGCCCCGAGATCACCACCAACTTGCCGACGTCACCCACCGTCTACTCCAGGTTCGCCGCCTGCTCTCGAATGCGGTCGATGGCGGTCTTCATCGCGACCACCTGATGGGCGATGTCGGCATCCAGCACCTTGCTGCCGAGCGTGTTGACCTCGCGTAGCATCTCCTGCACCAGGAACTCGAGGCTGCGTCCGATCGGCCCCGACTCGGCGAGCAACGCACGCCCCCGGGCCAAGTGGGCCGCCAATCGTTGCTGCTCCTCCGCGACATCGACGCGGTCGGCAAACACCGCGACTTCGCGCACCACTTCGCCAGGCTCCATGGTCCGCGCCCGCCCCTCGAGGAACTCGTTGACTCGCTGCAACACGCGATCGCGGTACAGACCGGCGAGCTGCGGCGCGCGCTCGGCAACCGACGCGGACGCGCGCTCCAACGCATCCAGCTGCTCCTCGATCGCCGCGGCGGTACTCGCCCCTTCGCTCCTGCGGGACTCGAGCAACGCATCGAGCGCGGCGTCGACCAACGCGAGCAGATCATCGGGTACTTCGCGGGTCAGCCGCACGCCGGCACGTTCCACCGGGATCACCCCGGGAAAGGCGAGCACGTCCGAGAGCGTCACCGCGGTGCCGAGCTTCTGCGCCAGTTCGCGCAGCTCGTCCACCACCCGCTCCGCCAGCGCGAGGTCGATCACGGCGTCCGGCACGTTCCGCACCTGCACCGCTACCGCCATGCTCACTGCGCCCCGGTCGATGCGCGACCGCACCCGCGCCTCGAGCGCGGCCTCGAAGCCCTGACACTCGGCGGCCAACCGCAGTTTGACGGTGAGGCCCCGGTGGTTGAGCGCGCGACACTCCACCGCGACGCTACCCAGCGAAGTCTCGCCGGACGCCACGCCAAAGCCGGTCATGCTCCGGGCGCTGACCGGCCCCCGCTTCACCATATGTGGACGAGAATCGCCGAGCAGATCCACACCGCGGCGATGGTCAGGGTGAAGCGGTTCACACCCTTGCTCTTCACGCCGAACGTCTCGGCACCCATGCCTCCGAATGCCTCCGCCAGTCCGCCGCCCTTCGGCTCCTGCAGCAGGATGATGAAGATCAGGAACGCGGACGACAGGAAGAACAGGATCCAGAACAGCAGAACCATGGGTCGGGAGGGAGGGGAATGGGGGGTTGGAAGCCTACCCGGCGCGCGCCCGCGGTCAGGAGTCGAACTCGACGATCGGGATGAAGGTATCCGGCTTCAGGCTCGCGCCGCCGACCAGCAGGCCGTCGACGTCCGGCAGCGCCATGATCGCAGCGGCGTTGTCCGGCTTGACGCTGCCGCCGTAGAGCACCCGAACGGTTTGGGCGATCTCTGCCTCGATCTTTGCGGCCAAGAATTTGCGGATGCAGGCGTGGGCGGCCCCGATCTGCTCCAAAGTCGCGACCTCGCCGGTGCCGATCGCCCAGACCGGCTCGTAGGCGATGCTCGCCAGATGATAGTCGTCCGGCTTCAGCAGCATCAACCCAGCCTCGAGCTGGCGCTTGAGCACCCGCTCGGTGCGGTTCGCCTTGCGCTCGTCGAGGGTCTCCCCGACGCACAGCATCGGCACCACGCCATGGTCGAGCGCGCAGCGCATCTTCCGCGCCATCCATTCGTCCGGTTCACCGAACAGGTGCCGCCGCTCGCTGTGCCCGACCAGCGTACGGTCCGCGCCGACCTCGCGGATCATCTGGCACGAGGTCTCGCCGGTGTAGGCGCCCTCGGTCTCGTAGTAGATGTTCTGGGCGCCGACTCCGAGCGGTGAGCCCTGCGCAACTGCCGCGACGTCGGCGAGATAGACACTGGGAACGAACACGGCGACCTCGCGATCGCTGCCGTCGCCCAGCCGCCCCTTGATCGTCTTGATCAAGTCGAGCGCCTGTGCGCGACCCAAGTTCATCTTCCAGTTGCCGGCGATGTAGGGCTTGCGGTGTTTGCTGGTCATGGGCGTGGTGTCGGTGCGGCCCCCGGTTTCGCCCTGGCGTGGCTGCCGCACCACGCGGCAGGGTAGCTGCCCGTCAGGGGAATCCCGCAGGGGAACTCCTCCCGAGAGTTGGAAAAATCGGCCCCCTACGCATGGTTGACCCCGGTCGACAGGGCCGGCCATAAGGACACCATGTCGCTCGACCCCGATCTCGATTCGATGCGCGCCCAGGGTCACCTGGCGGTCGATCTCCTGGTCGACTGGCTGGCCGAGCTGCCGCGCGCGCCGGTGGCACGGATGCCCGATGCACGGTGGCTCGCGCAGCTGGTTGGCGAACCGCTGCCCACCGCGCCCGGTTCGGTCGAGGATTCGATGCGGCACTTCATGACCGAGCTGATGCCGTTCGCGACCCTGGTCAACCACCCGAGGTTCTTCGCCTACATCCCCTGCCCCGGCAGCTACGTCGGCGCGCTCGGGGCTCTGCTGGCCGCGGGCACCAATCTGTTCACCGGCAGCTGGCTCGGCGGCGCGGTCGCAGCACAACTGGAAGAACAGGTGTTGGAATGGGTGCGGGAAGCGCTCGCGCTGCCGATCGGGTTCCGCGGCGTGATCACGTCCGGCGGCTCGCTCGCCAACCTGAGCGGCCTCGCTGCCGCTCGGGCACGGGTTGCCGAAGCGGATTGGAACCGCACGACCGTCTACGTGAGCCAGGCCACGCACCACTCGGTTGCCAAGGCCGCCCGACTGCTTGGGATCACCGGCGACCGGGTCCGGAACATCCCGGTCGACGCCGGCCAACGCATGGTGCCGGAGCCACTGCGCGCCGCGATCGCTGCGGACCGCCTGAGCGGTCGGGTTCCCATGCTGGTGTGCGGGACCCTGGGCACCACCACGACGGGGGCGATCGATCCCCTGGACGCAATGGTCGAGGTGTGCCGCGCCGAGGGCGTGTGGCTACACGTCGACGGGGCCTACGGTGCCGCGATGGCCCTGCTTCCGGAGTCCCGTGATGCACTCAGGGCCCTCGAAGCAGCCGATTCGATTACGCTCGACCCACACAAGTGGCTCTACGCGCCGTTCGAGTGCGGCTGCTTCCTGACCCGCCACCTCGACGCGCTCCGCCGCGCGTTCGCGGCCGACGGCGACTACATGCAGGACATCCCGCCGGACGAGATCAACATGTTCCAGCGCGGCCCGGAGCTCAGTCGCGGCAACCGAGCCCTCAAGCTCTGGCTGCTGATCCGCGCGGCCGGGATCGATGCGCTTCGCCAGGCGATCCGCGACGACCTCGCCCTGTGCCGCCTGGCGCACGATCTGCTGGCAGCCGACCCACGGGTCCGCATCGTCTCCCCACCGCAGATGTCCATCTTCTGCTTCACCTTGAACGCGGGGGAAGCCGCCGCCCAGCGGCTGATGCGTGCGGTGCTCGATGACGGCTACCTGATGCTGTCCTCGTCGCGGGTTGCGGGCGAGTACGTGCTGCGCTGGTGCGTGCTCAACCATCGGACCACCGCGGCCGACATCCGGAATTCGGTCGCCCGGCTGAGCGATCTGATCGACCAGCACGAGGGTTGAGACGGCGGGGGTTGCGGTCGCCTCGGACGGAACTCGACTCGCGACTTCAATCAACCCGTTAGTGCAAAAGCGTCCGGGCCAGCCCACGTTGGCACGGAATCTCGACAAAATCAGCAACCTCGTCCGCCCATCGCGGCCAACGCCGCGCACCCAAGGGGGCTTGGGTGCGCGCGGCGCTGCGCCGCGAAGAGGCCTCGTCGCTTGCTCGTTGGAGCTTCCGGTGCCGCTGCCCACTGGAGGATCAGCCGCCCAGGTGTTTGGAAGGTGCCGGAGAACCTGCGCGTGCCAGCACGATCCGCGACCCCAGCAGCTCAGGTGGCGATCACGCCCCCACCATGGGGAACAGCTGCCGCCACTCCTCGATCCGATCGACGATCCCCGCCTCGGCCACGAAGTCGACGTCGAGGTCCAAGTCGGAGTCCCCGGGGGCGGCGTCCGCTAGCGCACTGGCGACGTGCACGGCGCCGACGATATCGAACAGGTTGCCGGCGCGCTGCGGAGTGTGGTGGTATGCCACTCCCTCGACGATCGGATAGGGCATCCCCCAGATTCCGAGCAGGTACCCGCCGACCTCGGCGTGTGAAGCCCCCAATCGCTCGCGTTCCACTTCCTGAACCGGGCGACCCGCCGATCGGGCGGTGGAGAGGATGTCGCTGTAGCTCTCTGGCAGCTGGGTGGCGAGGATCACCTTGCCGATGTCGTGCAGCATTCCCGCCGTGAACGCCTCGTCGGCGAGCGGTCGCGCCACCAGCCGGGCGGCAATCCGTGCGGTACGTCCGGCCATCTCGCGCTCCGCGTCGATCGAGAACCCCGCGGCGCATTCGTAGCGCTCGGCGTCCCGGAACACCGCCACCGACAGAGCCAGCGTCCGCAGCACGTTGGTGCCGAGGAACGACACGGCTTGTTTGATGCTGACCACGCTCGACTGCAACCCGAAGTAGCTCGAGTTGACCAGCTGCAGGATCTTCGCGGTCATCGCCGGGTCCTGCTCCACCACCTCGGCGACCTCGTCGATCGACGAGTCGTAGCGGGACAGCACCCGATTCAGCTCACGGTAGATGCCTGGTACCGAGGGCAGCGTGCCCACCCCACCCACGACGCGGGCGAGTGCCGTCCCGTTCAGCATCGCGCCCAGACTGACCGCACGATCGAGAGCCTGCAGCACGCGCGCCGGGGCGATCGACTTGGCCAGGAATTGGTGGGACACCGGCACGGCGCGGAGCACCGTGGTGGCGTCGTCCAACGACGACATGACCATCCGCACCACCCCCGGGAACCGATCGTGGGCGGTCTGCAGGAAGTCCAACGCATCGGCTCCGAGCACCGCGAGGTCGACCACCACCGCGGCGAACGGCTGGTCGGCCAGGGTGGCGAGGGCGACGGCCCCGGAACGGACGCAGACCATGTCCCAATCCGCCGACTGACGAAGCACCCCGCGCAGCCGCGCCTCCGCGGCCGGATCGTCGTCGACCAGCAAGAACCTCTGCATCTTCCCCGACCGAGCCTCCTCTCCCGGTGCGCACCGTGGCGCACAGCGCTCGACGACACCAAACCCGATTATCGACCCGGTCGCGACGGGGCTTGAGTAGGCCACCCACCGGCCCGTCGACGAACCGCGGATCCGGAATGGGATCCGAGCGCAGGCGATCGGGGGCAGCGACCATGCCATTGGGCGATGGCCGGGTGCGGTCGGCGCTTCGAGCCAGCCGACTGATCCACACGGCGGCTCTGGCCGACCAGCGCGTCAGCGGGACGCACGCGAACTTCCCGGGCAAGAGCGAGTTGGCTCAACGAAAGTACAGCTCGACCGGGTTGGTCGTGCTGCCGTCGGCCAACGCGCCGACCGCGATCATCCGCTGGCCGACCGCCGCTTGGGACACCGGCAATGCCGCCTGCAGCGACAGCTTCGGGGTCCGCTGCTGCTGATCCCCCAGCAGCCCTGAGGTGAATGGTAGGACCGGCGAATTCAGCATCCCGAGCAGTTGACTGCTCAGCAGCGGGTCCCAGTTCATGTGTACGTGCCGGCCCGCAAACGAGAAGCCCGGCGCCATGCCCGCCATACCGAACGCCAGCACGTACGGCGTGGACGGCGCATGGGTCGGCGCGCGGACCAGATAGAGCACGTCGGAGACCCACGTTCCCCCGATGTCGAGTTCGAGGTGGCTGGTGATCAGCGCAGGGTCGATCCGTGGCACCACCGGCACCTGCAGCGACGAGACGTGCGTCGCGTCGTGGTGGACCGCGATGTCCACCGACTCGAAGTAGGGGGCGACGAACAGGTTGTCCTGCTCAACCGCGCGGCGGTACGACAGGCTCTCGACCTTCAGCCGCAACCGCTGGCCGGCACGCACCATGGCGTCGATGTGGTTCATCGTCACGTCCAGGCGCGCGGGGTGGACGGTCGGCTCGCGCATCAGTCCCACTCCCGAGCACAGGTAGACCTCGACCTCCGACGCGCCGCTGCCCTCGACCCGGTACAGCGCGCAGTGCACCTGGTAGTTGCGACCGGTCGGCGTGACTTCCAGGGACACGCGCGGCGTGCCGGCGATCTCGAAATCGGTCGACAGGGCCGCGGTGTCGAACGGGATCGAATGCGGCGTGAGGCTGCGCAGCACCGCCACCACGTAACCTTCGTCCTTGATGAACGCGGCCATGTCGTACCCGGTGGGCACAACGTGGTGCACCACGTCGGTCGGCTCGCTGGTGGTCGGCGCACCATCGGACAGCACACCCCCGCTGCGCAGGAAGAACACACGCGGCTGCGCCTGCGCAGGCGGCCACCGATCGCGGTAGCGGTTCCACACCGGCTCGAGACCGCGGTACTCGGTGTTGCTACCGTGGATCGGGCCCGTCATCACCGGTGCCTCGTTCTCGACGTCGTTGCGCAACTCCTTCAGGTAGCGGTCGAACCATCGCATCGCGTGCTGCCACGCGATCTCGTTCTGCATCTGCTTGACGACGAACGGCCCTTCGTGGCCGGGGTAGGTCAGGAACACCCGCTGCGGCACTCCGGTGGGCAGTGCCGCGAGTGCTTCGAGGGTGAAGCGCGGCGCCACCCAGTCGTCGTTCCACGATACTTGTGGGAACACCGGAACGCGCGTGGAAGGAAGCAGCGCGAGCTCCTGTCGAAACGGGTCGGCATCGAACATCTGCGCCACCCCGGCGAAGTCCTCCTTGCGGATCTTCTCGTCGATCGCCTTGAACCACTCGGTCTGCGCGGTGAATCGTTGGCTCATCGTGTAGACGGTGGTGAACAGCCGCCCGTGGAACGCCTTCCCCTGCGGCACCAGGATGGAACTCGACACCGGCGCCCACCAACGCGGACAGATGGCGCGGAACACCGGAAAGTTCGTCAGCTGGCGGCTGTTGGCCGGCAGCGTCCGACCGGACCAAGCGGCAGCAGCCCAGCAGTACATCCCGCCCTGACTGAAGCCGTACATCCCCAACCGCGTCGTGTCGACCGCGCTGCCCAGCGATCGCTTGACGTAGTCGACTACTTCGACGATGTCGAGCCGCTCTGCCGCGCCGAGGAACTCGAACCCGTGTGCCGCGCCGTTCAGCGCCTTGGCGTCGCCGTGGCCGCGCACGTCGTAGGTCACCACGCAGTAGCCACACGCCGCGATCTGCCGGCACCAGTGACGCACGGCGGTTCGCGACGACCCCATGCCGTGCATCAACAGCACGACCGGCCAGCCACAGACAGTGGTCGTGGTTGGGTAGCAGGCGTCGAGCTTGGTGCGCGCCCCGTCACCGAAAGTGACCAGCTGATCGAGCTGCTCGCGCAGCGCGAAGCCCTGGCGCGGGGTAGGCGGGTAACTGCACTGCGCGGCGACGACGCCACAGCACAGTCCCGACAGCAACACGGTGAGGCGGAGTAGGAGCACGGCTGGACCATACCCGCTGGTCGCGGGGCGCGGGACGGCCGCCGGAATCGCGCGGCTGGCGCGACGGCGGGATTCCGATGGCGGCGTCAGCGCAGATCCAGGTCCAGGAACCAGGACTCGCTGTAGAACCGCTCGACGAATTCCCACACCACCGTCTGCACGCGACTGGTGCCGTGCTCGATCCGATCGAACAGGTCTTCCAGCCCGGCCCAAGGGCCACCGGCGCTGCGGATCCCGTGGTAGTCCACCAGACGATGGGTCTCCCACATGATCGCCCAATGCAACCCGTGGTCGCTGAAGCTCGTGCCGCACACGGCCAGGCGCGCGGCGGGCTGGATCGGCGGACAAGGCAGCCGCGCTCCGTCGACGATCCGTTCGACGCCGAAGTAGAACTTGGTTTCGCGCAGGCCCGCGACCAGCCCGCTGATCGGCTCGTGCTTCGCCCGCTCCGCGTTGCGGAACCCGAGACTGCTCACCAAGTCCGGAACCAAGTGGATCGGCGACGGCGGCGCGACCCACACCGGCACGGCATCGCCGATCGGCCATTCGAGCTCCGCGAACCGGCGGGCGATCGCCTTGGCCGCGGCGTGCAGGCCGGCCGGCGCCCAGTGCGAGTCGCGGTGGTAGAACAGCCGCTTGCCGGGCTCGCGGCGGCGCTCCTCGAGCAACAAGGCGCGCACGTCGACCACTTCGAAGCCACAACTGCGCAGCTCGGTGAGGATCAAGTCGTAGCGACGCGAGAGTTCCGGCGGCTCGCGACCGTCGGGGAAGAACTTCTCCGGGTGAATCCGCACCTTGTCCGGCACCGGCAGCGCCAGCACGCGCACCCCGAGTCGATCCGCGCGCTGTTTGATCCGCCGGTACGCAGCCAACCGCGCGGGCGTGTTCGCCCGCTGCCGCTCGGGATCGACGTGCCTCGTGTGGGCGAAGCACATCCACCCGTCGCGCCCCAAGAACACCGAACGCGACTCGAACAACCCGCAGCGGTACAGCAGTTCGTTGTAGTTGCCCCGCAGTTCGTCGACCACGCGCGATCGCTCGCGGACGTGGTCGTCCAGCGCGGTCATGAAGGTGCCGTGCCACAACCCACCGAGACTCGGGATCGGGCACTTGGGGGCCGCCTTGCTGCGAAACCCGGGGTACACCAGGAGCGAAACCGGTACCGAGGCGGCGACCAGCAAGAACGCCACCACCGCCGCGATGCGCAGAGATCGGGCGCCCCGGGTGGTGTCGAACAGCGGCGGGTCGGAGTCCGGCATCGACGGATCAGAACTGGTAGTAGATGAACGGGCTGAACCCGGTGGCGAACAGCTGCGCCAACGCGAGCACGAACAAGACCGCGCCGAGCACCACCGCCAGCAGGTGGAAACGGCGCGCCAACGCCATCGCCTGCGGGCAGGTGAACGCGACCAGCAGCCCGCACCCCAGAGAACCGTAGCAGCGCCAAGCGTACAGCTCCGGCTCGGGCCACGACCCGAGGCCGTAGCCCCCCACCATGCCGCGCAGCATGCGCCCGAGCTCCGCCATGCTGGAGGCGCGGAAGATCACCCAACCGACCAACACCAGCACGAAGGTCGCCGCGACCTGCAACGCGGGCGGGGCCGCGGCATAGAGCGCGCGTCTGCCGCGTGCGCGTTCCACCACCAGCAGCAATCCCTGGTAGCCGCCCCACAACAGGAACGTCCACGCGGCACCGTGCCACAGGCCACCGAGCATCATGGTCGTCATCAGCGCGAATCCGGTGCGAACCGTGCCGTGCCGGCTGCCGCCGAGCGGGATGTAGAGGTAGTCGCGGAGCCAAGTCGACAGACTGATGTGCCAGCGTCGCCAGAATTCGGTGATGCTGCGCGCCCGGTACGGCGAATCGAAGTTGCGCGGGAAGGTGAAGCCCAGCATCAACCCGAGGCCCACCGCCATGTCGGAGTAGCCGGAGAAGTCGAAGTAGATCTGTGCCGCGTAGCCGACCGCGCCGGTCCACGCGGCCAGCAACCCGGGTGCCGCGGTGGCGAACGCGCGGTCGGCGAGCACCGCCGCCTGGTCGGCGAGCAACACCTTCTTGGCGAACCCGAACTCGAACAGCAGCACTCCGGTCGAGAACATCGGGAGGGTGTGGGCCCGTTCGACCAGCTGCTCGGCGATCGTGCGGTAACGGACGATCGGCCCGGCGACCAGCTGCGGGAACATCGCCACGTAGCACATCAGATCGAGGAACGATCGGGTCGGCTGCACCCGCCCGGCGTGCACGTCGATGGTGTAGCTCATCGACTGGAAGGTGAAGAACGAGATCCCGATCGGCAGCACCACTTTGTCCCAGGCGATCGGTTGACCACCGAGCGACTGCGACACCTCCGACAGCGATTCGACCACCAGGTTGGCGTACTTGAAGTAGCCGAGCAGTCCCAGGTTGGCTGCCAACGAGCACCACAGCAGCAGGCGGCGCCGGGACGCCGATACCTGACCCCCGCGTTCCCCCATCCCTCGAGCACACAAGTAATCGATCGCCGTGCTGACTAGCATCAGCACCGTGTACTGCGGCCGGAACCACCCGAAGAACAGGTAGCTCATGCCGGTGAGCCACGGATTGCGCGCGTGGCGCGGCAAGGCGAAGTACCCGGCCAGGAACACTGGCAGGAACCAGAACAGGAACGCGTGGCTGGAGAAGACCATCCGGCAACGGGAGGTTAGCCCGCAGTTCGCACCGACTCGGTGCCTGGCGCGGACTATTCGAGCTCGAAGTGGCGCCGCATGACGAACTCGCTGTACGCGTGGCGGAAGTGCTCTTCCTCGGCCGGATAGCGCGCGTCGACACCGACCGGGCAGGCGCGCCGTGCCGCGCAGCCATCGGAGCACCCGCCGGAATGGCGGTAGGCGGCGCATGCCCGCAGATCGACACCTCCGGCGCCATCGAACACTCCGGCCGGACAGGCCGCGACACACGGCTTGGCGCATCCACGACACGGGTCGTCGGACCGCTCGGCGGAGGGCGTGGCGCCGAACGGCCGACCGTCGATCAACAGCGCGGCCCGCAGCCCGATCCAACTTCCCAGTCTCGGGTGCAGCAGCAGCCGGGTCACCGGCGAGACGGTCCCGAGTCCGGCCCGTGCGGCGAGCGTCACGAAGTCGAGCGGCGGCTCGTCGCTCGGCGACACTGCACGAGCGGAGATCCCCTGCCGGGCGAGTCGCTCGACCAGCTCAGCGACCGCTCGGGCGCTGTACTCCTCGATCGGGTGGTAGTCGGGGCGCGGCGCGCCGATCGATCCAGCTGCGGCGACCTTCCGCCACAACAGCACGCCCCCGGACCCGAGGACACAGATCGTGCCGCACGACGGCGCCAGCGGTGCGACGTCGAACCGCTCGGCATCGACCCAACCGACCACATCGAACCCGAGCCCGGCCGCCGCTGCCTGCAGATCCGCTCGCGTCGCCAGACCGCGATCAGCCATCGAACCGCAGCGCCAGGACGTAGCGCTCCCAGTCGCGCTGGAACTCGGCCATGTCCGGTGCACCCAGAGTCGCCTGCAGGGTCGCGTAGCCGGTCGGGTCAGTGCGCTGCGCGGCGACGAACGCGTGGTAGAAGCGCCGCAGCAATCCCTTCTCCTGCAGGTAGTAGCACAGGTAGCGGGCCTGGCCGTAGTTGCTGCCCGGGTCTTCTCGGTAGAACTCGTCCTCGGTGGTCGCGGTCAGCTTGCGGAACGACGGCAACGCGCCGCTGCGGATGGCCTGCTGCAACCCGGCGAGCCGCCAGTTGGTGCGTCCGACGATCCGACCGTCGCGTTCCGCGGACTGCTCGTACAGCGAACCGAGACCTTCGTTGAACCACGCGGGGCAGGCCGGGAAGTTGGCGTGCACGTACGGGTGCACGATCTCGTGCACCAAGGTCCCACCGCCGGTGGCGATGTTCATCACCAGCGCGCGATGCTGCGGCGAGTAGAAGCCGAACGGGGTGGTCGGACGCTCGCCGAACAGCGCCAAGCAGTGCTTGCGATAGCTACCGCGGTTGCGGAACAGCCACACGTCGAGGATGTGGTCCGGGTCCTTGGCGAAGTACTCGCGCTTCAACAGCTCGACGGCCCAGGCGACGACGTCCGTCGCGCGCTGCCGAACCCGCTCGACCGACTCGTCGCCGAGGACGACGAACGGCGCCTGCACCACCATGTGGAACACGCTGTCGGGGGCCGCACGGGCGAGACGGGTGCGCAGCTCCGCCACGTGCGCAGCGTAGTTCGGCGACCCGGCGGCGCGCGGACTCGGCGCCGCGCCGCGCATGCACGACCCTGCCGCGAACAGCGGAAGCCCACCGACCCACATCGCCGTCCGCATTCGCATGCTGCGCCACGATAGCCCCAGCTCGAACGATCCGCAGGAATGGCCCGACCGGTCCCATGATCCGGCGCAGCTGCTCCGCTCGAGCGCATGCGACATTACGTCACTTCACACGCAATACACGGGACACATGAGTCTCTCGACGCGAGCCGGGGGCGGAAGCGCGGGCCACTGTCGCCGCTGACGTTCATCGCCTGAGTCGGCGAGTCTTCGCCCCCCGGTCCGCCGGGTCGCACGCTCACGAGAGCATTGGTTCGAGCGACACGGCAGCTACCCTGCTCGTCCCACCCTCCGGGTGGTTCCTACCAAACTCACCACACGATCATGACTGCACGATTCGTACTCGCCGCACTGCTTCTCACCCTCGCACCCGCCGCGGCGCAGGTCACCGCGACCTTCACCCCACTCGGCACCGGCTGCGCACGCCCGACGCGCACTCCGCCGGTGCTCTCCGCAACCACCCTGCCGTACATCGGCACGGAGCTGGTCGTCACCGTCACCAACCTGATCCCCAACACCGAAGGACTGATCATCGCCGGCGAGTCCGGTTCGACCTGGCTGGGCCTGACGTTGCCCATCAACATGGCCTTCCTGGGCGGCCCGAACTGCACGCTCTACTCGAGCGGCGAGTGCATGGGGCCGTGCGGCGCCACATCGACCGGAACCGTCGTCATGCGCGCCGTCATCCCGAACGACCGCGCGTTGATCGGCAAGGAGTTCTGGATGCAGTTCTGGTCGCGCGACGTGCTGTCCAACGCACACGGCTACGCGATGAGCAACGGCGGTCGCTTCAAGTTCGGCGGCTGATCGGCGCGAGCGCGAATCCGCGCCCCCGACGTGTCGTTGGAATGCGCGCGCGGACGTAACGAGCGCCGGTGCATCACGGGGCGAGCCAAGATCGGCTGCCCAACTCCGCACCGCACATCCATGAACACCCGCTCGTTCGTCGCAGCGCTCCTCCTCGCGGCCGCCCCGATCGCGGCCCAGGTCACCGCTTCCTTCACGCCGCTCGGCACCGGCTGCTCCAGCCCCTCGCGCACGCCGCCGGTCCTCTCCGCCACCCAGCTGCCGTACATCGGGCAAGAGCTGGTGGTCACGGTCACGAACTTGATCCCCAACATGCCCGGCCTGGTCATCGTCGGCGAATCCGGCACGACCTGGCTGGGACTGACACTCCCGGCCAATATGGCATTCCTCGGCGGTCCGAACTGCACGCTCTACTCGAGTGGCGAGTGCCTCGGACCGTGTGGCACGACCGATACCGGCACGGTGGTCATGCGCGCGGTGGTGCCGAACGACCGGACGCTGGTGGGCAAGGAGTTCTGGATGCAGTTCTGGTCGCGTGACGTGCTGTCCAACGCACACGGCTACGCGATGAGCAACGGCGGCCACTTCAAGATCGGCGGCTGACCCGCCGGAACGGGCCGGCGCTGCACGTCAGGACCGTGGACGGTCCGACCGCTCGGCCGCACATGGCACGCCGTGCAGCGCGCTCAGCTTGCCGACCAGATCGTCGGTGAGCTGGCGCACCACGTGTTCGGGTAGCTCCCCCTCGACGCGCAGCACCACCCCTTCGAGTCGCTCGGCGTACCGCACCACGGCACCGCCGACGCGCAGGCAGGTGTGGTCCTGCGATCTGCCGAACTCCGTGTCGTCACCCGGACCTGCCAGCACCTCGTGCGGCAGATCCGGGGCGTACAGCACCGAATACACCGCCGGGTCGAACGTGCAGCCCGCAGCCTCGAGCCGGCGATTGGGGTCCAGGTCGATCCCGAGGCGGAGGAACTCCTCCGCGGGGAGCTCGGTCTGCCGCACCTCGGCCATCTCCGGACAGTCGGCCTCGAACGCGGCCATCCCGAGTTCGAACAACAGCATCGGCTCACCATCGACCCGGTGCACGATCCACTGTTGGAACGGGCTCGTCGAGATCTGCGACCACCGGCGGGTGCGTGGGTCGAGTGCCCAGACGGCGTGGTTCTCCACCAGCTCCCCGCCCTCGAACACTTCGCCGCCGCGGACGATCAGTGCGTCACCCTGGAACTCCGCGCTGTGGCGGTGGATCCACCCGGGCCCGGCGCCCTTGGTCGCCACGCCACGGATCGCCATCGTCGCGATGTCGAGGGTGAACACCGGAGTGGTGCCGGGTTTGCGCCGTTCGTCGTACCCGAGGTTGCCGAGCAGCCAAACGCGCTCGTCCTGCAACGTCGCACTGTGGAAGTCGGTCGGCGGGAAGATCTTCTCCGGGTACCCGAAGATCTGCACGGACCCGTCCGGGTGGCGCAGGATCGCATCGTTGTAGATGTAGAAATCCGGGTCGTAGTGGTCCTCGTGTTCACCGCCGACGTGCAACACCCGCCCGTCCGGCAGCTCGGTGCGCGAGCAACCGAACCGATCGAAGCACCAGCCCGGCCCGGCATCGAATGCACTCGGCCCGGCGAACTCCTGGTTGACGGTGTACGCGCTGACGCCCCGCTCCACCAACCACGCCCATACCGGCATGTCGAAGCGCTCCGGGTTCTTGCGGCCGCGGCGGGGCGCGCGTTGGGACAGAAAGAGTTCGCGGTCGATTTTCATCGTGTTCCGGGTGTCACCGTACTTGGCTCGCGCAGCTCGGTCGCGCGGGCGAGCCCGCACGACCGACCTTGCGCGAGCACAGCAGCTGAGTCATGAGGCGTTCGGGCTAGACTGCCACGGATGGGAGGGCTCCACCCGAAGCTCCGGTGGTTGGACGACAGACTACCTGCGCCGGGCGCGCAGTGTCTCGTGCTGACCACCTCGGCGATGGCCGCCGCGGCGTTGCGCCGCGGGGTGACCGCGCAGCGCGGCGCTCTGCTGGGCGTCGACTTCGTCACCGCAGCGGGGTTCGCCCAGCGGGTGCTGACCCGCGCCGGTCGCGCGTTCCGCAGCGAAGTGCCCGACCCGTTGGAGGAACGCGAAGTGCTGCGCGCGTGCGTGGCCGCGGCGCCGCGGAACAGTCCCGTTGCGGCCTACGCCGGGCGTTTCGCGGGTGGGTTGGCGCAGCTGCTCGCCACCGTCCGCGAGGTCGCGACGCTCGGGCCGCGGGAGGCCGATCCAGACCCGAGTCCGCGGGCCGGGGAGGTGCTCCGGCTCGCCGACTGCTGGCAGGGAACACTCGGGTCCCGCGGCGGCCGCACGCGGTGGATCGACGCCGCGGTCCGGGGGCTGCTGGAGGGTCCCGCACAGGTCCCCGAGCTCGTGCTGGTGGCGACGGATCCCGGACCGGAGCGCGATCTCCGGTTGCTGCTGCAGCTACTCGAGGATCGCGGGACCAAGTTGGCCTTCGCCCCGCCGGCGGCCCTGATATCCGAGCCGATCACCCTGCACAGTTGTCCGACGCTCCACGAGGAACTGCGCACCGCGGCACGCGGCTGCATGGCCGCGGCGGAGCGCGGGATCGCCTGGCACGACATGGTGGTCGCGGCGCCCGAACTCGCGCACTACAGCGGGGCACTGCGGCGCGCGTTCGACCGGGAAGGCGTCCCGTTCCACACTCCGGCGGAGACACCCTGCGGGCAGCTGCCGCGCGGCGCCCAGCTGCTGCATCTCGCGCGGCTGTTGTTCGGCGGCGCACCGCGGAGTTCGTTCCTCGCGGTCGCCGGTAGTCCGCTGTTGGCACGACCGATCCCACCCGATGAGATCGCCGAGCTGGAGATCTGGTCGCGCCGCGACGCGTTGCACGGCACGCAGGCCGACTCCGTCGAGCTGTGCGCTCGGTGGCGCCATGACGGACGGGTCGGGCGGCACGCACTCGAGCTGGTCGAGACGGTGCTGCGAGCGGCGCGAGGCTTGGTGCCGAACGCCGACAACGCGCGTCGCGGCTCGGTGCTGCACCAGCTCGCCGGGCGTTTGCTGCGCCCGGCGGAGCTCGCGGAGGTCGAACTCACGGATCGGCTGCAGGACTGCCTGCACGCGTTGCACCACGCCGATGCGGTGTGCCCGACACCCGAGCGCTACGTCGAGGAACTGGAGGAGTTGCTGCGCGGCCGCGGCATCGCGATGCCCGGTCGCACGCGGGGCGGCGTTCAGGTGGTTCGCTTCGCCGACGCCGCGGGGTTCCCGGCACAGCATCTGCACCTACTCGGCCTGAGCCGCACCGCGTTGCGCGGCAGTCCACCACCCACCGCGTTCCTCGGCGACCGCGACCGCGAGACCCTCGGGCTGCGGACCGCCGACAGCGCGCGACTCGAGCGTGCCCGACTCCTCACCGAGCTCGCGGCACTCGCACCGTCGCTGGCGCTCAGCTATGCGCGGGTCGACGCCCAGGGACGCAACCAGGAACCTCTCGCGGAACTCGGCAACCGAGCGCTACCCGACGAGACGCGGATCCCGAGTCACCCGGCGACCCGAGCCCGCCGCGCGGTCGAGACCGGCCGGTGCCCGCGCGACCTCGGGGTGGAGCACCTCGCGCTCAGTGGTTGCCGAGATGCCTCGGTGTTCGGCTCGCTGCTCGGCAGGGACGTCGCCTCGATGTTGCGCCGCGTCGAACGGTTGGAGTCCTTCGACCCCGGCCAACTGATGCGCGACGGCGACGTCGGCCCGGAGTTCGGCCGGCAGATCCTCGCCGAGCCGATCACGGTGACCGCGTTCGAACTCCTGGGTCGCTGCCCGCACCGATTCTTGTTCGCCCACGCGATGCACTTGCGTCCCCTACCCGAGGAACCCGATCCCCTGCGTCTACCGCGCGATCGGATCGGCGTGCTTATCCACGGCGTGATCGAACGACTGTACCGCGAACACCTCGAAGCACTGCAGAGCGCAGCGGACCCGCGCGGCCTGTCGGCGGAGATCGGCCAGCGGGCCACCGAGCTACTCGATGCGGCACTGGCCGCCGACTCGTCGTTGCTACGGCGCGAGTTCCCCGGCCTGCACGCCCTGCTCGAACGGCGCTGGCGGGCCGGACTGCTGGCGATGCTCGAAGATGATCTGGCGCGCATGTTCGCCGACGGCGGGCGACCGGCCGAGATCGAACGCCCGGTGGAGCACACGCTCAGCGTGCGGCGGCCCGCAGACCTGCACCCGCGTTCCCTGGTGCTGCACGGCAAGCTCGACCGCGTCGACCAACTGCCCGGCGCCCGGCTGCGCATCGTCGATTTCAAGACCGGCCGGCACCCCGAACGACTGGTCGACGGGCGCAGCGTGCTGCGCGGCACCGAACTCCAGCTGGTGCTGTACGCGCTGTTGCTCCGCGCCGAGACCAAACGCAGCGCGCACGAGCTCGAAGTTCGCGCGGTGCGCCCGCGGACCCCGGGTTCGGATCCGATCGAGCTGCGGCACCCGCTGGTCGAGGCGCCTCGCTATCTCTCCGGCGACCGGGCCGAGGGTGTGCGGGAGACGCTCGCGGTGCTCGCGCGGCTGCTCGAACGCGGCCTGCTGCTGCCACGACCCGACCGTCACTGCAGCTACTGCGCGTTCCGTTCCGCCTGCCGTCGGCTGCATCCACCGAGTGCCGAGCGGGTCGCCCGCTGTGACGACCCGGAGCAGATCGAGTGCAAGGCACTCGCCGCCAAGGCACTCGATCACCCGCTCCTGGACGGAGTCGCGCAGCAGCTGGATGCGGGAGACGACGACGCGTGAGCGCACTGCCCGACGACGCGGATCGACGCACCGCACTGCGCGACTTCCAGCACAACCTGGTGGTCACCGCCGGCGCGGGCACCGGCAAGACCTCGCTGCTGGTCGGACGGATGCTCGCCGCGCTGGTCCGGCACCATCTCGAGCCACACCAAGTGCTGGCGGTGACGTTCACCGAGAATGCCGCCCGCGAGATGCACGAGCGCGTGGTCCGGATGCTGGCGGCGGTGCACCCCTGGCTCGAGGGCGCGGCGATCGAGCCGAGCGATGCGTACATCCTCGAGCGCGTCGGGATCGGACCGGAGGACCGCTCGCGAGTCGACGAGCTGTTGGCGCGCGCCGACGAACTGCACATCGACACGTTCCACGGCTTCTGCCTGGGGTTCCTGCGCGAGCACGCCGCTCGACTCGACCTGCCACCGGATCTGGCGATCGACTCGGCGGCGGAACTACACCCGGGGTTCGATGAGCTGTTCCTCGACTGGCTGCGGGAGAACAGCCAGACCGCGGTGCCGGAGGCGTTGGAGCGCTTCGACCCGGAGGAACTGCACGCGCTGGCCCGCGCGCTGCTCGCCCTCCCGGAAGATTCGATCGAGCAGTTGGCACGGCCGCAGATCCGCACTCCGCAGTTGGCTTCACACGAGGCCGAACTGCGCAAGCTGGTGGACGACCACCCGGCGGCGCGCACCGCGTGGCGTGACGTGGCGCATTCCCTGCTCGAGTGCTACGCCGCACTCGGTGCGGGTGAGACGCCACCCCACCCGACCACCCTGGCGAAGCGTGCACCGAAGGCGGGAAAGCGCGAATTGGGCGCCGAGACGAGTGATCGACTGACGGCGGCGCTCGACCAACACCGCTGCTCATTGCGACCGTTCGTCGAAGCTGACGAGTCGGGCGTGGCCCTGGCGGTCGGGTTCGTCCACCCGGTGCTGCAGCGCTACCGGAATCGGATCGCCGCGCGTGGGGAACTCGGCTTCTCCGACCTGCTGCTGCTGGTGCGGCGCGCGCTGATGAGCCACGCCGAGCTGCGCGCGGAGGTCGGCCAACAGCTCGGCGCGATCCTGGTCGACGAGTTCCAGGACACCGATCCACTGCAGTACGACGTGGTGTTCCTGCTCGCCGCACGGCCGGTGGAGGGAGCCGTCGCTCGGCCGATGGAGCTGGCGCTGCGCCCCGGCACGTTGTTCATCGTCGGCGACGCGAAGCAGAGCATCTACCGATTCCGCCGCGCCGACGTCGCGGCGTTCGCCCGCGCGGTCGAGGCGGTGCGGGCGGGCGACGGGCGTCGCCTGTCGCTCACGGCCAACTTCCGCAGCACGGCGCCGATCCTGTCCTTTGTCAACCAGGTGTGCAGCCGCAGCCTCGCGGCCGCCCCCCCGTTCCAGTTCGGCTACGAAGCGGTCGAACCGATGAGCCGCGCGGAGGATCCACCGCAGGTCGAGCTGCTGCTCCTGGAGGACGGTGGAAGCCTGTCGAGCGCGGCGCGCCGGCAACGGGAGGGAGCGGCGGTGGTCGAGCACATCGCCGCCCTGCGACGGGAGGGCACGGACTACGGATCGATGGCGATCTTGCTGCGCGCGACCACCGACACCAGCTGGATCCTCCGTCCCCTGCGCGGCGCCGGAATCCCGTACCTGCTCGACGGCAGCCGCCGCTTCTACCAGCGACAGGAAATCCTCTTGGCGACCGCGCTGCTGCGCTGCATGGCGCGGCCACACGACCCAGTGGCCACGGTCGCCGTGCTCCGCTCGGCACTGTGCGGCGCCACGGACGCCGAGCTGGTCAGCTACGTCCGTGGAGGCGGTTCGCTCGACTTCCGACGGGTGCGCATGCGCACTGGCCCGGTTGCGGGCTGCCTGCACCGTCTGGCCGGCTGGTTCGACGTCGTCGTGGCACTGCCGATCGACGAAGCGCTGGTCGAGCTGCTCACCCTGCCCGAACTCCGGCTCGCGGAAGCTGCGGGCTTCGAGGGTGCCCAGCGGCTGGCCAATCTGGACCGGCTGTTGCAGGTGCTGCTCGACCACCGACCGATCGACCTGCTGGATGCCGCATCGTGGCTCGAACAGCGCACCGACGTCGAGACCGACGACGAGGAGAGCCCGCTGTTCGACCGCGGCGTCGACGCCGTGCGCGTGTTGACCGTGCACAAGGCGAAGGGGCTGGAGTTCGACACCGTGCTGCTGCCCGATCTCGCGCGCCGCTCGAACTACCGCGAGCGGATCGGGGCAGCACAGGTGCAACGCCTGTTCGACGGAAGCGGCGCAGAGCAGGTCACGGTGCGGATCGGGGATACCCGCAACACCGCCTACCTGTTGGCCAGCGACGCGGCGCGCCAACACGACGAAGCCGAGCAGCGGCGGCTGTTCTACGTCGCGGCGACGCGCGCCCGAAGCCGGCTGATCCTGATCGGCGGCGACGCCGGCGCGGGACGACGCGCCTGGCTGGACGACATCGCGGTCGCCGCACCATCCGTCGCCGAACACCACATCAGCGGCGGCACGGCACGAGAGCGGACCACTGCGGTCGCCATCGACCACCTGGCCGCGGTCCGGGCCGTCGAAGCGCACGAACAGGCGGTGGCGCGCCTCGGCACGGAAGTCCGGGCGCTCGACGTGGCACCCAGTCGCGTGCCGCCGCGCGGCCAGCAGTTGCTGCCGTTCGCCGCGAACGCACCACGGCGAACGGACGACGCGCCCGCCACCGACGACCTACCGCCCCCCTCGTCAGCGCGGCCGAACGAGGCCGCCGCCCTGGGGACGGCGCTCCACGCCTACCTCGCCGCGGTGCGTCTCGATCGAAGCGAACCCGACCCCGATCTGCTCGCGTCTCTCGACCCGAGTCCGGCGATGCACCCCATGGTCGAGCAGTTCCACCGCTCGCCGCTGCGCCGCCGCCTCGACGCAGCCGACCGGGTCGCGCGCGAGGTTCCGGTGACGTACGTCGGGGACGACGGCGCCCACGTCCACGGGATACTCGACGTGCTGCTGGTCGAGGGGGACGCGGTGACCATCCTCGACTGGAAGACTTCGCAGGTCGATGCCGACGACTGCGTTGCCGCGGCCGAGCCGTTCCGGCCACAGCTCACGGCGTACGCACGAGGTGTGCAACAGGCGCTGCGACTATCCGAGCCGCCGGCACTCGCCGTGCACTTCCTGCGCGTCGATCGCACCGTTCCCCTGTGACCGAACGGCACCGGGAACCCGGCGCGCCGCTGCGGCACGGCGTCCAGGTGCACCGTCGACACCGCGAGTCGCGGCCACTACCTTGCGTCCCGCAACCGGCATGCGCGCGCTGACTCCACTGCCCTGCCCTGACGCCCCACGCCGCAGGGTCCGAACCTCTTCGCCGAGGAACGCGAATTGAGCGGGCGGCTGCGGACCCTGGTCAGCGCCTGGCTGATGATCGACTTCTTCGCCGAGAGTCGGCGCACCGGCGAACCCGGCAGCTCGCTCACCACCACCGTGTTCGGGCAGTCGTTCCTCGGCCTGATCCTCGCCGCGGTGTTCCTGCCCGAGCAGGCGGGAGCAGCGACCGGATACCTGACCGCCAACCTGTCGCTCTCCACCTTGATGGTCGGCATCGGCTTGCTCGGCAACCCGGTGCGCGCCAAACGCGAATTGGCCGACGAGCTGCTGGTGCAAACCGCGCCGCTGCCACCCTACACGCTGGCCATGGCTCGTGCGGCGCACGGTGCGTTCTACATCGCGCTGGTTACCACCGGAATGGCGATCCCGCCGGCGATCCTCGCCTACTGGGCGTGCAGTGGCGACCCGTTGGCCACGCTGCGCTACCTAGCGGTCGCACCGATCGTGGCAGGCTGCATGGTGGGCGCGCTGTCGGTGTTCACGCGGTTCGTGCACCTGATCGCCGGCCCGGCGCGGGCACAACTGCTCGGGGGCACGCTGAAGATGATGCTGCTGGGCGGCGGATTCGCGGGCTTTGCGGTGTGCTTGCCCCACCTCGGCAAGACAGTGGCGGCACTGCCGGTGCCGAGTTCTTCGGTGTTGGCGTGGCCACCGTACTGGGCGGCACGAATCGTCGCCGACCCGCTGCACGCCTCCGGTTTCGCTCTGGCACTCGGCGGACTCGCGCTGTTGCTCTTGGCGCTGGGCACCGCACTCGATCGCATGCGCCGGCGTCGCACCGCCCGTCGCAGACGCGTGCGCGACCCACTGGCGCGGCTCGATCACTGGCTGGCTGGCGAGGGGCCGCTGCTGGGGATCACGCGTTTCGTCGCGACCATGCTCTACCGCAGCCCGGGGTTCCGCGGTCGCGTTCTACCGCTGTTCGGCATGCCTGCGGCGATGGTGGTGCTGAGCCTGTGGGACCTCGAGGCAGGACACGCGCGCGCGTTGCTGCTCGGCATGACACTGCAGTTCCCGGCCATCTTCCTGCCGTTCCTGGTCGGCTTCCTGCCCCGCACCGACCACGAACGCGCGCAGTGGGTGTTCGACACCGCCCCGGCGCAGGACCTCGCGCCGTACCGCACCGCCAGCCTGATCGCGCTGACCAGCCACGTGCTGGTACCGGTGCACCTGGTGGCGATGCTCGCCCTGTTGGCGATCGCCTTCGCCTCCCGGTCGATGCCCGCGCTGTGGTTCGCCGTGTCGCTGCCGGTGTTCTCGCTGGGTCTCGGAGTGTTGGTCGCCGAACTGTGCCTCACCTCGCTGGACGCGAAGCCGTTCACGCGCGGGGGCGAGGACCAGGAGACCATGGCGCTGGGCGGGCTGACGACCATCACCATCGTGTTGGCGCTGGCGGGCGGCGCGTTCTCGATGGTCGCGCAACACCCCGCTGGGTTGCTCGGTGCCGCCACACTGGTGACCATCGCCCTGGCCCGCATCCGCATCGGACGGAACCGCGCGCAACCGATCACCGGACCGTCATCGAGCCCATGACCACGCCCGACCAGCCGCCAGCCGCGCCACACAACCCGACCGAACGCGATGCCGCGTCGCTGCGGCGCGAGCTCCTGGCCATCCTGGTGCTGTACGCCACCCAAGCGGTGCTGCCGCTCCTGATCGGATGGGCGTTCGGACCGTCGCTCCCCTAGGAGTCTGCGCCACAGAAGGGCGACTCAGGAGGTGCGTGGATTTCGGCGCAGGTCGCCGGCCGAAATCGCAGCCGAATTGGTGGATTCGGCGAGGCTTTCGGGTGGTGACGGGTGTTGGAAGGCGCGGATCTCAAGGGTTGTCATTCTGTGGCGCAGACTCCTAGCCCGGACTCGTGAGCAGCGTCGCGAGATCGTGCAAGGTTGTTGCTGGCAAGGAGAACGGCAGGTTCTGCCCGGAGGCGGGGTGCCGCCCCGTCGAGAAGCAGGTTCTGACGACGAAGCCAGCGACGACCTTGCGCGGTCGCAGCGGCTCGATCACGAATGGTCCGGGCTGGCCCGGACTGCTCACCAGGCGAGCGAAGCGCCACAAATGCCTTCCTACAAACGGCAATCGACCATTTCGCATCAGCCTGGCATCGGGAGGCTGAAGCGTCCGAGATTCGTCACGTGCGGCCGTTGCCGCCGGTTTCGACCCCCAGGCCGTTGCGGGAGCATCCAGCGAACCCTAGGCTGAGGGGCGCACAGGAGGCTCCCCCCATGCAGTCGACTTCAGACCTGAGCGCCGTCGATCGGAACGTGCCCGAGCGCACTCCACGCATCGCCCCCACACCGCGCGACACGGCGACCCAAACGCCCGGCAAACCCGACGCCAATCCACAGCACTTCAGCCCCGATCCGAGCTGCGGTGCGGACCGCTACCGACTCGTCACCCCCTTCCATCTGCCCCCGCTGCGCTAGCGCGGAGGCCTCGGCCGACGAGCCCGGATAGCTCGGAATGGCCACTAGATGTGAAAATACGCATGGAAAACGGGGAATCCATGCTTCGGAGCAACTGCGGGTTGTGCGAGGATTCCGGCGTCATTCGACAACTCTCAGTTCCACAAGCGAGACCAGCGATACATGGCAGCAAAGAAGAAGACGAAGAAGAAGGCCTCCTCGGGCGGCTCCAAGAAGCAGATGGAGATGCTCCTGGTCGGAAGCAAGACCAAGGCAGCCCTCAAGGACCGTGGTGTCAACGTTTCGGGTGATTGCCTCGACGCCTTGAACATGGTCGTCCATTGGTACCTCGAGCAGGCCGCCACCCGCGCCGGCAACAACGGCCGCAAGACGGTCCGCGGGCACGACTTCATCAGCATGTAGCGAACTTCGCTGCGCGACTCGTCCCCCGGCACGTTGTGGCCCGTCCGGCCACACCGTGCCGGTTTCGTTTTGGTGGGTCGCACCCGCGGCGCGGGCCTCTCGCGAAGGGGCTGCGGGTTTCGGGAGTCTGGCAGCAACGTGAACCCGTGTGGGGGCGGGTGTGCACCGACGGCCGGATCGCCGCTGTCGCGACAGAGCCACGGATGTACTACTCGGACGGGCCCCGACTCCGCGCAGGACCTTCCCTGGTGCCAACCAGCATCAACCCTGCGCGATCTCGCGATGCCGGTGATGCATCGCCCGAGCTACTCGTCGCCGCTCGAATCCGCGGGTCGATCCAGACACACCAGCGCATCCATGTCCGCGGGCAACGGTGCTCGCAACGTGACGGGACACTGCTCCACGGGATGGTGGAACGTGAGGCTGGCGCTGTGCAACGCGTGTCGATCGAGGATCAGGCGCGCGCGTGCCGCGTCGTCGAGTTCGTCCGCCAGGTAGGCGAGGAAGACGCTGTCGTCGACGCCGTAGATCTTGTCGCCGACCAGTGGACAGCCGAGCGCGTCCATGTGGACTCGAAGCTGGTGGGTTCGCCCGGTGCGCGGCCGCAACTCGACCAGCGAGAACCGCGCATTGCTGCGTAGCACCCGCCAACCGGTCACCGCGGGTAGCCCTTCACCGGATCGACTCGCCCGCAGTTTCAAGCGGATCGAAGACCGGGAGTCGGGTGCGATCGGCAGGTCGACGACGCCCTCCGGTTCGGGCGGAGCACCGTGCACTACTGCGTGATAGACCTTCTGCACGGTGCGCTGCTCGAATTGCCACGCCACCTTGCTGTGCACGTCAGGATCCAGGCTGGCCATGACCAGGCCGGAGGTCTCGCGGTCCAGCCGGTGCAGCAACCGCGGAACCACGTCGTGCGCGGCATCCTCGGGACGGCGGTAATGGGTGTGCAACCAATGGATCAACGTCCCGTGCACCCGCCGACCAGCCGGGTGCACCGCCAGACCCGCAGGCTTGTCGACCGCGATCAGACCGCGGTCTTGGTAGAGCACCCGGATCCCCTCGCCATCGGGACACACTGCCTCGGGCTCCGGACGGGGCGGCACCTTGATGGTGATCACCTCGCCGCGGCGCACTCGCGCCGACTTGCGCGCCCTCCGACCTTCGAGCACGACGAAGCCGTCCCGGATCAACTCGAGGATCGAAGTGCGTGACCGCCAGGACAGGTGGTGCGTCAACGCGACGTCGAGGCGCGCCCCGTCGAGCGGTGCATCGATCTGCACGCGGACCTCGGTCAACGGTTTGCTGAGGTCCCGCGGCGGATCGCCACGCAGGTGGGGAATCACCCGATCCCCCTGCGCCGCCTACTCGGCCGCGTTGGCCGGCGCTTCGGAACCGGGGCTGGGCACACCGGACTCCGGGCGGGTGCGGATGGCCGCAGCAACGTCGGCAGCACTCGCCGGAGTGGCCTGGCCGGCCTCCATGGACTTCAGCAGCTCCTTGCCCTTCTGCTCCAGCGCGGCGGCGGTTGCGCTCTCGGCTTCCGAGGTGTCGAACCCACCTCGCTTCACCTTCGGCTTCTTCGCGGCGCGCCGCACCTTGGTGGGCCCCATCGCCCGCCGTTGTGCCCGTTGCATGGTGCGGATGCGCTCACGGCGCTCGCGGCGCTCGCGGTCGCTCTTCTTCTCGAAGAAGTTGTACTTCTTGGCGAGGCGGAAGATGCCGGCGTAGTTGCACTGCCGCTTGAAGCGGCGCAGCGCAGACTCGAGCGGCTCGTTCGGGCGGAGCTGAATACGAATCATCAACTGGTGGCGGTGGCTGTTGGGAGGGAGGGAGGGGGAACGCGGACTGTACTGGAAAGCCGACACTCAGCGGCGGATCATCGCTTTCCGCAACCGACTCTTCCCCGGGCCGGTGGGCGCAGGAGGATAGCTGGCTCCTCAGCAGGGGCAACTTCCGTTGGAACAAAAGCCCGAGAAAGCCTCCCCCACCCCACCCCCCATCGACACGATCGAGGGGACGCTGGAGGGCTTCACGTTCCGCAACCCGGAGACCGGATTCGCGGTGGTACGGTTCCGGCCCGACGGGTCGAGCGGGCGGCTGAGCGCCGTGGGACATCTGGCTCAACTGGCCGAGGGACAGAGGCTTAGACTCATCGGTCGACGGGTCGACCACCCCCGGTTCGGACCGCAAATCCAGGTGGAGAGCTTCGAGGCGGTGCTGCCGACAAGCGTCGAGGGGATCCGCGCGTTCCTCGCGTCCAGCCTGGTTCGCGGGATCGGGCCGGCCACTGCCGAGCGGATCACCGACCAGTTCGGCGCCGAGACGCTGCGGGTGATCGAGGAGCAGCCGGAGCGACTGCGCGAAGTGCCTGGCCTGGGCACCAAACGGATCGCCGAACTGGTCGAATCGGTCCGGGGCCAGCGGGACGTGCAGGAGGTGATGGTGTTCCTGCGGGCGCACGGCCTCGGCCAGGCGCTGGCAGCGCGCATCGTCAAGCGCTACGGCAAGGGCGCCACCGCGCTGATCCAGGCCAATCCATTCCGGCTCGCCGACGAGGTGATCGGCGTCGGGTTCCGCACCGCCGACCGGCTGGCGCGCGAGCTGGGGCTGGCCGCGGACTCGCGGGAACGCGTCCACGCGGGCACCCTGCACGTGTTGGAACAGGCGGTGCGCGATGGACACTGCTTCCTGCCCCGCGGACGCCTGGTCGAATCCACCGCGCAGCTGCTGGACCAGCCCGTGTCGCGGGTTGCCGAGGAGCTGGCGGACCTGCGACTGCAGGGTCGCATTCGAGTGGATCCCGGGCCCGAACTCGACCCCGACGGGGCCGACAGCGCGGTCTACCCCAAGCTCCTCGACCTCGCCGAGCAAGGTGTAGCAACCCGCCTGGCCGAGATGTGCGCCGCCGAGGCGGCCGATCTCGCGATCGATGCGGTCCGCGCGTGCACCGAGTTCGAGCTGCAGAGCGGAATGCACCTCCCGGTCGCACAGCGCGAAGCGATCCACAACGCGCTGGCGCGGCCGGTCAGCGTGATCACCGGAGGTCCCGGCGTCGGCAAGACGACGATCGTGCGCGGGTTGTCGGACATCCTGCGCAAGCACGACAGAACGCTCTTGCTCAGCGCGCCGACCGGTCGCGCCGCCAAGCGCCTCGAGGAGTCCACGGGACACCCCGCAAGCACCGTGCACCGCCTGCTCGACTGGCAGGTCGGCACCGGCCGCTTCCTGCGCGACGACCAGAACCCGCTCCAAGGCGACCTTCTGGTGCTCGACGAGGTGTCGATGCTCGACATCCAACTGGCCTACCACCTGCTGCGTGCGATCCCGCCGTCCATGCGGCTGGTGTTGCTCGGCGACGTGGACCAGCTTCCATCGGTCGGGCCGGGGCAGGTGCTGCACGACGTCATCGTGTCGGAGGTCGTCGCAGTCACTCGCCTGACCGAGGTGTTTCGTCAGCGCGGTGCCTCGTCGATCGTCGAGAACGCGCACGCGCTACTGCGCGGCTCGATCCCCACCAGCGGTCCCGACGACGGCGACTTCTTCGTCATCGAGGCGCGCAACAATGCACACGTGCGCGAGCTGGTGCGCGAGCTGGTCGCGCGACGCATCCCGCGTCGCTTCGGTTTCGACCCGCAGTCGGACATCCAGGTGCTCTGCCCGATGTACCGCGGCCACGCCGGGGCGGATGCGATCAACCAGGACCTGCAGGACGCGCTCAACCCGACCGGACACGAGCTCGCCAGGGGCTCGCGACGATTCCGCGAGGGCGACAAGGTGATGCAGGTCCGCAACGACTACGAGCTCGATCTGTTCAATGGCGACACTGGCCGCATCGTCTCGGTAGATGCAGGCGAGGGTGCCGTGGAGGTGCGCTTCGGCGAGCGCGTCATCCGCTACCCGTCCTCCGACCTCGATGCGCTGGTTCCGGCGTACGCCATCACGGTCCACCGGGCACAAGGCTCGGAGTACCCTGCGGTGGTGGTTCCGCTGACGACCGACCACTACGTGATGCTGCGTCGCAATCTGCTCTACACGGCGATCACGCGCGGTCGCAGCCTGGTGGTGCTGGTAGGCCCGGCACGCGCGCTGGAAATGGCGGTGCAGAACCACGCTCAGAACGACCGTCACTCCGGACTGGCGGCGCGACTGCGCGCACGGGTCGCGGCCCCGTAGCGCGACTTTTCCCCCTGCGCACCCCGCAACACGGCGCTTCTCGGATTCGCCGCAGTGCTGGGCGCTCCGCGGTCAGAATGGGATCTCGGCGTACACTTCGGGGCGATCCCAACTGATATCGATCTCCCAGAACGCCGACCCGAGGCCTTCCCCGTACACCTCGATCAGCACGATCGCTTCGTCCTGGTCGAGATCAGGGCTCATCACCGCCCTGCCGAACGGATCCTCGAAGAACCCGACGTTCGTCATCCCCAACAACTTGGGAGTGAACTCGATCGTGCCGTCGCGACCGGTCACGTACCAATCGTCCTCGATCGGGTTGGGCACCACCCGCCCCGACCACTCGTGCTCGACCTCGACGATGCGCACACTCACGCCCTCCCACACACTGTTGGTGTCGGGGTCGTAGACCTCGATCACCAGCGAAGCCAGGCGGTCGTAGGCAACCGGCTTGGGATTGCTGTGGTTTCGGCGCCCGCATCCGGACAAGACGAGCGTGACCAGCAGCAACGGGATCAGGGCATGGGGTCGCATCGGGAGGCTCCTTCGATCAAGAGACGTGCCAGTTGCAGCCCGGCGGAGCTGCCGGGCGGTGATTGGTGCGTCCGAACGCGGGTTTGGGACGATCGTGGCACCAACGCGACACGCCGATCCGGGAACCCCTGGTCCGCAGGTGTACCCCCACCGGGACACGAGGCGCGTCGGTTCCGGGTCAGCTCGGAGCGAGTTCTCGGTGGCGTCGAGGAAGGCGGTGCTCTCGACGAGTCAACGAATCCCCCATCCTGCGCACGGAGGCACAGCGGCGGCGAACCACGCCGGTCCGCACTCGCTCACCAGGCGACCCGCCGCGAGTGCGTCGATGCGAGAAGGACGACCGAGCCCATCCCGCGCGCGCTGGTGGGTGCGTCCAGGAGGGCGACCGAGCCTGACGCGGCAGGCGCAGGCACTTCGCGGCGTCGCAGCCGTCGACTGGCAAGAAGTGCGGACTACTCCAGCGGCGCGCGCCGTGACACCTGCACGGGCAGCCCGCGCTGACCATGGGGCCAACAGCGGGCGCGAACGTGCACCTCGCGCCGCCCCGCGACGACTTCGGCCGCGACCTCGCATCCACCGAGGGTCCAGACAGCGCGCCGCCAGCCGGCATCGCGGCGCAGACAGTGAAGCGCGTAGTCGATGCCGCCAATCGCGGCTTCACGACAACGGGCATGCGCACGCGCGCGTACGGTCTCGGCGGCGCACGCCCGGCCGCGGTGCACTGCCCACGTCGTGAGCGTCCCGAGCAGGACGATCAGCGCCAACAGGTGGACCAGCGCCGATCCGGTGGCGCAGTCCCGGCGACTCACGACTTCCCCCGCGCACCACAGAACACGGTGGTGTGGAGGACCGCTCGACCCGCGCGGCCCGGTTGCCTCGCCCGCAGGCGGATCTCCACATCGACCAGAGGTCCACGCGGGCGCAGCGTGAACGCGGCGAGCCGGCGGGCCACCACCTCGCGACGGACGCCGGAGGTGCGGGTCAAGGAGCCGTCGACCAAGTCGTAGCGCACCTCGCTCGTGCCGATCGTCAGCGAGCAACTCCCGGCGCCAGCCTGTACCAGGCGAGCGCGGTCGAGGTCTTGCTCGAGGCACATCAGCGCACGGCGAACGTGCTCGAGATCGCCGGCGTAGCCCTCCGCCACCCGCGCCATGCCCCACATCCTCGAGGCGAACGAGGCGAGTAGGGCGCAAAACGCCGCCAGCAACGCCACATACCCCATCAGCTCCACCAGCGTGTAGCCTCGCTCCTTCATCGCGCGCGCACCATCCAGGTTCTCAGCTCGGTGGAGCGCGTCCGCTCCGCACCGCGTGGTCGCCAGGTCACCACCACAACGACCTCGAGCACTCCCGGCTCGACCTCCCGCACTGACTGTTCCCCAGTCACATCCTGCAACCCGGCACACCGGTTCGCAGCGAGCGAGAACGCCTGCGTCCCCACCGCCAATCGCGCAGGCGCGACCCTGAGCTCGGCAAGACGCGCCGCGACGAGACCCGTGGCGCGAGTCTCTGCCATCCCCTGTTCGATCGCGGCGAGCTGCACGCGGCTTCCTTGGAACGCAACCGACGCGAGCACCACGAACGCCAGCATGGCGAGCACCACCTCGATCAGCACGAAACCGCGCTCTGCGGTCACGTCGGCATGGCACGTCACCACAGACCCTCGCACTGCGCGTACCGCGCGCTCAGCGACCAGATCGTGTGCAGCTGTGCGGCGGCGACAAGGCCGAAACACACCGTGCTGGCGAGCACCGTGAAGTCCAGAGCGCGGTTGCCCGTCCGGGCGTCCCGCCGCCGACACTCCTCGGCTGCCCGCATCAGCGCATTCCCGAGCTGCGTCGGCGATCCGCGGGACGCAGCGCCGACCATTTGGACGGCGTACTCGGGCCAGCGAGTGGTGCGTAGCGCGTCGACGACCGGAAACCCCTCGTCGATAGCGTCCGCGGCCGCGCGCACGCGTTGCCCCGCGTGCACTCCCCCGACCACGGCCGCGTCGCGCAGTGCCGCGGACAGTCCGCGGCCGCCACGCACCAGGTGCCCGATCACACCCAACTGGGCCGCTGTGCTGCCGTGTCGCCACACTCGTGACAACAGGCCATCGCTCGCGCACGCGTCGCGGACCAGGCGACGCAGCGCCGGGGCTCCGCGCCACAACGCCCAGGCAACCCCCACCGAGCCGGCAAACCCGAGCGCCACCACGAGCCACTGCTCGACCCGTCCCCATGGCAACGCGACGCGACTGGAGGTCGCCCATCGCGTGCCGACGAGATTCGCGGGCAACCGGGACAAACGCTGCTCGACCAACATCATGGTCAGCACCAGCAGCACGGGGTGGACCAGCGCCAGAGCCCAGCGGTGGCCCAGGGCGGAACGCTGCCCGGTCTCGGCAACCAGCGCGTCGATCGCATCCGGCAGGGTCGAGCCCTCGGCGGCGCCGAGCACCGCGCGGCAGGCGGGCGGGAAGCTGTCGGGTGCGGCCCACTCCAGCGCCTCGACCAGGTGTTCGCCCGACTCGAGGTCGTGCGCGAGCCGCCGCATGGCGCGCCGTCCGCGCCGGGGTCCGGTGGTAGCGGCGCGCCGAAGCAGGTGCGGCAGCGGCACACCGCGGCGCAACCCCAAGGCCAACAGCTCAAGGATCCGCTGGCGCAATTCGAGCGCGCTGCGCGCCGACCACACGGCATCCGCCACCACCATCAGGAGGACGACGAGCAACGGCAGCAGAAGGAACGTGATCACGACCCCATCAGCGCCCGGTAGCCGTCGACCCACGGGCCCAAGTAGAACAACGCGAACAGCAGCACCACGACCCCTGCAGCAGCCAAGCCGACTGGCGCCGCCAGCGCACACAGGTGGTCGACACCGCGCTCGAGGCGGTTGCGGTAGATCGCGGACACATCGGCCAACGCACGCGCCGCACCGCCCCCCGATTCTCCGGCTTCGACGAAGCACAGCATCACCGGAGAGATCAGGTCGCCCGCGCGGAGCGACTCGACGAGTGACTCGCCCGACTCGGCACGGGAACGCATCACTTCGACCTGCTGCGCGACGCGCTGGTCGTCGGTGGCCGCAGCGGCGAGCGTGAGGGCGCGTTGCAGGGGCATCTGGCGCGCCAGGAGCATGCCCATCGTCCCGGCGAACCCGGCCTTCGCCGCGCAGGCGCGCAGCTCACCGATCAGGGGCAGCCCGAACCGCAACCCGCGCAACGCCACCCCGCCATCCAGCGGGTTCCGCATCCACGCGAAACCGACCACCCCCAACACACCCGCACCGAGCAGCACCAAGGCGATCCAAGACGCCCACTTGCCATGGCGCGACATCGCCATGCCGGGCAGCGAATCGCCGAGCTGGCGCAGCGGCTCGAACGACACCGCGAGCGCGACGCCGATCGCCAGCACGAGGAGCGCCGAGAGCAGCGGGTAGAAAGTCACGCTGCGCAGCCGGTGCGCAATCCGCGCGCGTTCCGCAGCGTGCAGGGCGACGTCGTCGAGTACCGCGGGCAGGTCGCCGCTAGCGAGCCCGACCTCCACCATCGCCTGGTACAGCGGCGGCAGGCTCGGTCGCTGCCGTGCATAGGCTTCCGCCAGGTTCGTCCCCTGCTCCACCTCCGCCGCCATCCGCAGCGCGGCCTGTCCGAGCGGGCTCCGATTCAGGTCGTGGGATGAGAGGCGCAGCGCTCGCGGTAGCGGAACCCCGGCCCGACACATGCCGGCCAGGTTGCTGTGGAACAAGGCCAGATCCTCCACCGCGTCGGAGCGCGTCCGGAGGTGCAATGGTTCGACCAAGGACACGCTCCACCTCCTGCTGCGTCGTGACGCCCGCGGCTACCAAAGCCTCCGCCTCCTGGCGCAGGGTGCGGTAGCCAGCCGCTTCGGCCGCCGCTTCTAGATCGCTGGTGTCGCCGCGCTCCAGCACCGCGTGGCGCAGCTCGGGCGACATCGAGATCCACTCGCTGACCAGCACGCGGCCCCGGTACCCGGTGCCGCGGCAGGTCTCGCAGGCCGAGTGATCGTCGGCCGGAGCTGGACATGCGCGTCGCAGCAGTCGCTGCGCCATCACCCCGCGAATGACACTGGTCATCGCGCACGGCTCGATTCCCATCTCCATCAGTCGGGAGAAGACCTGCGGGGCGGTGCCGGCATGGATGGTGGACGCCACCAAGTGCCCGGTCAGGCCCGCTTCCAGGGCGATGTGTGCGGTCTCGGTGTCACGGATCTCGCCGATCAAGATCACCTCGGGGTCCTGGCGCAGGATCGATCGCAGCGCGGACGAGTAGGTCAGCCCGACGAAGTGGTTCACCTCGGTCTGGACGACGTGGTCCAAACGTCGCTCGATCGGGTCTTCGACCGAGACGATGCTGCGCATCCGTTCGCCCGCGGCGAGGAAGTTCAGGCACGAGTACAAGGTCGTGGTCTTGCCGCTGCCACTCGGACCGGTGATCAGCACCACGCCCTCCGGCTGCTGGATCGCGGTGGTGAGGGCTTCGCGGGTCGCGTCGGGCAGGCCCAGCTGGTCGAGTGACAGCATCGGTCCGCGTCGCGCGTCGAGCCGAACCGCCACCTTCTCGCCCAGCAGAGTCGGGTAGGTAGCGACCCGCACCTCTGCCGCGATGCCGACGCGATCTGCGGGAATGCGCCCTTCCTGCGGCACGTCGTTGCGGTACACCAACAGGTCGGCGAGCACCTTCAGGCGACCCACCACCTTGCCCATCAGCGCGGTGTCGAGCATCCCGACATTCGCCAGGCTGCCATCACAGCGCATGAGGACCTGCATCCCGGTTCCGGTCGGAATCAGGTGGATGTCGCTAGCGACCTGCTCTGCGGCTTGGGCCAGGAGTGCTTCGACCAACTCCACGGCGGAGTCGGTGCGGGGCAGCTGAAGTGGGTTCAAGGCTGTCTCGGGGGAACGGATGCCGGCTCGACACCCGGCGGTGCTATCGGCATGTCCGACCGGTGAGCTTGACCGGTGCCCTACGGCACGACGGCTGTGGCGCTTTCCAACGAGATCGCGCCCGCGGGCGACGGCGGCCTCCCCAGGGCAACCGCGCCTCGCGCGTCGGGCGCATTTGGCCCCTGAGCTCGGTCGATGGACCGGCAACGCGAGCCGTGCGCGAGCGGATCGAATCAGAACAGCTCGCCCTGGCGCGCACCCGCACCAGGGTCAGCGGCGATCGCCCGCAGCGCGGGGTAGGTCGCCAGCAACGGCGCAGGAACTCGCACCGGCGCACCGCGGCAGCGGGCGGCGAGTTCGAGGACCAGCTTCATCGCCTGGCCGCGGAAGTGGTTGTTGGCCACCACCACGGTGGTGGCAGCCTGCGCATCGATCGCGGCCGCCCGAACCGCGATCTCGTCGACCTCGGCTGCCGTGTAGGTGTAGTCGTAGACTTCGTCGCGCCCGGCGCGCGCGTCGAACCAAGCGGGGTTTCGACCGTGCAGTCGCAGGTAGGCGGTGCGGTGCCGGCCGTTCTGGTGGGTGGCATGCACGTCGAAGCCGGATCGCGCCCCGGCGTAGTCCAGGTTCGCCACCGCCACCCCCGCCGCCTCCAGGTCGGCGCGCGCAGTGGGGTGGGTCCAGCTGCGGTGACGCACCTCGACGGTGAGCGGCGCGACGTCGGCAAACGCATCGCGCAGCCAGTGCAGATGCGCGACGCTGTCGGGGTGGTGCTCGAAGTGGTACGAGAACTGCGCGAGCAAGGTGCGCAATCGTCCACCCGCGGACAGCGGCGCGAAGCCCTCGCATGCGCTCGCGGCCGCGCCCGGATCGACACACGCTCGGTGGGTGAACTCGCGCGGCAGCTTGGCGCTCCACTCCACCGGCAAATCGGCCACCCGCTGCACCCAGGCCGCGCAGATCGCCGGGTCGGGGAAGCGATAGAAGGTCGAGTTGATCTCGATCAGGTCCACCAACTCGGCGCAGTAGCGCAGCGGATCGCGGCAACCGCGCGGGTAGACCGTCCCGCGCCAATCAGGATAGGACCAGCCGGCGACGCCCAGGAGCAGCGCCATCACACGCGTCCCGTCATCGATCCTCTCCGGCGCGCAGGCGATCTGCTGCCGTCATGCGCTCGATCACGCCGCGTTCGAATCCGATTCCCTTCGGCGCGAAGAACCTCCGGGCGCGCAGCGCCGGCGGCAGGCACGGAATCGGCGCGACACCGCCCGGGCAGTCGTGAGCGTAGCGGTAGCCCGAGCCGTGACCGAGCGAGGCGCCGAGGTCGGTAACCGCATTGCGCAGGTGCAGTGGCACCGGGTGCTGCGCACCGCGACGGACCTCCTGCTGTGCAGCGTCGATCGCCAGCAGCACCGCATTGCTCTTCGGCGCCTGAGCGAGGTATATCGCCGCCTGGGTCAGCGGCAGGCGCCCTTCCGGGAGGCCGAGGTTCGCCACTGCCGTCATCGCGCTCACCGCCTGCGACAGAGCCGCCGGATCGGCGATACCGATGTCCTCCGCCGCCATCGCGACCATGCGCCGCGCTGGCTGCATCGGGTCCACCCCGGCTTCGATCATCCGCGCCAGCCAGTAGACCACCGCCTGCACGTCCGAGTTGCGCAGGCTCTTGTGGAACGCGCTCAGCAGGTCGTAGTGCTGGTCACCGGCTCGGTCGTGGACCAGCGTGCGGTGCTGGGCGGCCTCGGCGAGCACCGCAGCCGTGATCCGCTTTCCGTGGTCGAGGGTCTGGGCGCAGGCATCGAGGATCGTCAGCGCGCGACGCGCATCGCCCCCCGCCAGCAACGCCAAGTGTTCGGCAGCATCCGGATCCAGCTGCAGACCCTGCCTCCCGAGTCCGCGCGTCTCGCGCACCGCGCGATGGGCCAGCTGCGCGATTTCCCCCGGTTCGAGGGGCTTCAGCTGCAGCACACGGCAGCGCGACAGGAGCGGAGCGATCACCGCAAACGCCGGATTCTCGGTCGTCGCACCGACCAGCACCACGCGTCCACTCTCGACCAACGGCAGGAACGCGTCCTGCTGCGCCTTGTTGAAGCGGTGAATCTCGTCGACGAACAAGAGCGTTCCGCGACCCTCCATACGGCGCGTCTCGTCGGCCCGCTGCACCGCCTCGCGCACGTCCTTGACTCCGCTGAGCACCGCAGAGAACGGCTCGAAGTGCAGTCCCGAGGCCTGCGCGATCAGCAGTGCGAGCGTGGTCTTGCCGACCCCCGGCGGACCGAACAGGATCAACGATCCGGCGGCGCCCCGCTCGATGGCGGTACGCAACGCGGTCCCGGCGCCGAGCAAGTGCGCCTGGCCGAGCACTTCGTCCAGCCCGCGCGGCCGCATCCGTTCGGCGAGCGGCGCCACCAGCGGCTTCTCGAACAGGCTCATCGACGCTGCCGCCGCGCCTCGAACAACAACACGCCGGCCGCGACCGCCACGTTCAGGCTTTCCACCGTCCGACTCAGAGGGATCGCCACCGTCGCCACTGCGGCCGAGCGCAGCGGGCCGGGAACACCTTCCCCTTCGGCGCCGAACAGCAGCGCCGTCGGTCGCCGCAGGTCCACGTCCCAACAACTGCTGGAGGCACTGGCATCCGTGGCCAAGATCTGCAGGTCGTTGCGGCGCATCCAGGCGAGCGCGTCGTGATCGGTAACCCGCGCGACGCACGGCAGTCGGAACACGCTGCCGGCACTCCCGCGCAGCGCCTTGTCCCGGAACGGTTCCGCCGACCCGACCATCGACAACAACCCCGTGGCACCCGCGGCCTCGGCGCTGCGCGCCAGCGCCCCGAGGTTGCCTGGATCGCGCACGCCGGCGGCAACGACCACCAGCGGCACGGCACCCGCCGGTCCGAGCAACGCGTCGAGCTCGAGCAGAGGCCGGCGCAGGATCGCGGCAACTCCCTGGTGACTCTCCAGCCCGGACAAGCGGTGCAGCACGTCGTCGCTGCACGTCCGCAGCACCCGCTCCGCATCGGGCAAGCACTTCAACCGCTCGAGCAACTCCGCGCCGCCAGGGCGACCAGCGAGTCGAGGCGACCAGGCGATCTCGATCGGCTGGACTGCCGCGGCCAGCGCCTCGGCGACCAACCGTACACCCTCGGCCACCATGCACTCCGGTTGCTCCCCGTTCCGCGCGGCGCGGAAGCGGCGAATCAGTGGGTTCTGCGCGGAACGGATCGGCTGGTCCATGTCGTCAGTCGATTGTCGCCGAAGTTCGCTGCGCGGGTCGACGAGTCAGGCGGTTCGCGGGGAAGAACCGTGACGACACGCGACCAGCCCGGGCGCTCGACGAAGCCCCGGCGACTCCAGACCATCGCAGCCGCCGCGGATCCATCGACGGGGCTCGCGGGCGACGCTCAAGGGCCGACGTTGCCGTGCCGTTCGACACTGGTGAACGTCCCGGTGGTGGTGCGCCTACGGTTGCGCCGGCGTTCGACGAGCCGTTCCTTGTAGTCGGCACTGTCGCGCTGGGCGCGGACGTTCATGCGGAAGAACAGCAACCCGACCAAACCGATGAACAGGGCGAACCCGATGCCGGCGTAGAGGGTCGCCGGGTGTGACTTCATCGCGAACCGCTCCAGCGTGGCGGCGACGAACAGCGGCGCATGCCGCTCACCGCCCTCCTGGGGCATGTAGGCGTAGTTCTTGAAGAACCACGCGTCGATGTCGACGCCCTCGCCGATCTTCCACGCGCCGATGTCGCTGGCGACCCAGATCGGAATCAGCTTGGCCCCGAGCCGCGGAATCTGCAGCCAAACCTCGCTCCAGGTCTGGATTCCAGCGGGATTGGGGTCGGCCTCGAACACGTTGGCACCCATGAACAAACCGCGCACTCGCCACGGGCTACCCTGCTTGACGTCGCCACGCTTGAACTTCTGGTACTGCTGCTTGGTCTCGAAGATCTCCTCGTGACGAACCCGCGCTTCGGCCTTGGCACGCTGTGCATCGGTGTACTTCGCGAAGCTGGCCAGGTGCCACAGGGGCACCTGTTGCGAGTCATGCAGCATGATGCGCATGTCTTGCTCGGAGACCCAGTGACCGGTACCCGCCGGATCGCCCGCTACCCGGTCGCTGCTCGACGGCCCGTCCCACCGTGCGATCGCCACCCGGGACAGCACGTCGGGATCGAGCACGGTGACCGGGTCCCAGTCGGGGTGCGACTTCGACAAGCTGGGCCCGATGACGAGTGGGGCGCCGAGCACGTTCCCCGCGGTGAGGTTGTACTCGTCGCGGATCTTCATGAAGAAGCCCTCGATCCGCACCCAAGGCTTGGCCGCGGGATCGAGTTCCGGCGGCAACGGTTTGGACACGAAGAACACCACCGGTGCACCGGACGCGGTGCGCAGCCGGCCGCGGTACGCCCGAGCCCGCGAAATCGGGTGAGCGCTGATGTGCTCCTCCTCGAACTGCTCGAGTCGACCCTTGAACCACACGAACGCACCGCGGTGTTGCTCGGGGTGCGCGCTCAGCATCTCGACATCGGCTTCCACCCGATTCGAACCGAGCGCCGCGGCAGCCGCCGGGCCGATGTTGTAGGACTTCTGCAGCAGATGCCTGAGCGGCTCGTGATCGAGCGCCGAGCGCTCCTGCGCGTCCGAATCGCGAATCTGGGCGAGGATCTTCGGATCGGGGCGAAACGGCTCGAGGTCGACCGCGGGGGGTCGATTCACCGCGGGGCGACCGACATTCGGTGGCTTGCCCGCTGGCCAGAAGAAGACGAACAACAGCAGCGCGAGGACCACGCCCATCGCGACGATCCTGCCGCGATCGCCGAGCAGATTCAGACGCGGGGGTAGGGGGTTCAGTGCGTTGTCGCGCATAGCGGGGACGTGACCCGCGGCGGGCCAGCCCCAAGGCTAACGAAACGTCGCCCAGGAGGTTTGCCCGCGGGGGTGCAAAAGCCGCGGATCACCCGCACGGGCCATGCGAAGCGACCGACGCGGCCGTAGGCACCCGCCGATTGGCGCAGCCCGCGGACCGAGGCACCCTCGAGTGACGGAAACGGGCCGGTGGGAAGCCGAGCCGGATACCGCGAGAGTGTCGGAGCGCGAGCCGGTCCGGAGAGATCCGTGCTCGACGACTCCCGCGGTCGACCCGCGGAGCGAACTTCGTGGACACCGGACCGCGTGCCCGAGCGCCTCGCGAGGATCGCTGCGGATCCGCGTGAGGCGACGGCTCGCACCCTGTCCCGGCGGCAGCAGCCGAGACACCCACTGCAGCTCAGATGTCCATGTGGAAGATGTCGCCCAGGTTGTGGTTGGCGATGTCGGACCGATCGACGATCGACGCCCCGGCCACTCCACAGGTGACAGCGACCACCTCGGAAATCTGTTCGTTGGTCGCACCGAGCTTCTTGGCCTTCTTCATGTGCCCCTCGAGGCACCCCTTGCAGCCGAGCGCCAGCGAAGCACCGATTGCGATGAACTCCTTGACCAGCAGGTCGAGTTTGCCGTCCACGTAGGTGGTCTTGTAGAAGTTCATGTAGGCCTTCTTCACCTCGGGCGTCATCAGCGCATAGCTGCGCATCTGCGAGCTGGGGATGCGGCTGTCGTCGAGGATGGGCTGCTGGTTCGGCGCGTCGGCGTCTTGCTTGTTGTCCACGGAAGGAGATCGCGAAGCTTGGGGTCGGGTGGGTCGGGCGCGAGAGGATACGGTGAGCCGCGGGGTGCGGCCAGGCACGTACCGAGAGGGTGCGCATTTACGACACCCCACGCCGATCGCCCGGAATTTCTGCGCCGAATTGCGCCGTGCGCCTCAGCCGCGCAGGTGGACCTGAACCCGCACCAGCGATTCGCGGTCCTTGTCCTGATCCACCCGCTCGAACGCCTGCTCGAAGGTCATCCAAGCGTACTCGTCGACCATCGGACCCGGGTTGATGCGGGAAAGGGGCGACGCCGCCGCCGCCTGGTAACCGAAGGGCCACTCGACCACGCCGACGTCCCCGAACAGCTCCTTCTGGGGCAGCATCAGCTCCATGAGGCGGACCGGTTTGGCGATCCCGGTCAGCGTCTGGACCTTGCGCAGGACGGTGTCCTGCATGTGCTCCTCGGGGCGCACGGTGCCGATCACCGGCCCGAACGGCCATTCCACTGCGGGCTTCTGCCGCAGCAGCAAGTACTCCACCCCGCGGTCCAGGACCCGGTAGACGAAGACCCGAACTTGGTGCTCGATGTCCAACATGGCTGCCAGCAAGGGGCTAGCCCCTTGATCGGCACGAGTTCGCGCGGAACCCGCGAATGTTCCCCCAAGGCCCTTGGGACGGCACAAATTGGCCTCTGAAAACACTTTAGGTTTCGCCGAGCACCCTCGAGACCGCGCCGATGCGGAGGCCGGCCGGCGCATTGGGAGCAGATCATGCGGGAGCGGTGACGCCACGGACGCACCGTCAGACCGGCGCCAATCAGCGAGCCGCGGTCTCGACTGCCTCAGGGCCGGTCTTTCTTGCCGGCCTCGCCGGCCTTCTCGCCCTTGTTCTCGTGCGCGGGCTTGCCGCCCAGCAAGCCGGACAACCCGGCGGTGGCAGCCTTCTGCCGCCACACCGTGGCGATGAAACGAAGCGAGTCGGGCAGCGCGCGCTGGTTGTAGCCGGCCCGCCAACCGTGGTTACCACCGCGGACCAGCTTCCAGTGGTGCGGGATCTTCTGCCGGTCGAGCACCTTGTGCAGCGTGGTGTTCGGCTCCTCGAAGTTGTAGCGGTCGCGATCTCCGCAGTCGAAGTAGACCTTCAGCCCCGCCAGCTTCTCGGGCGTGAGTTGGCGCGCCAGGGTCAGCGGATTCTCCGCGGCCCAGAGCTTCTCGTCGACCGGATCCCCGAACAGGCTGGTGATGGTACGGGCGGCGTTGCCGTACTGCCGAATCCACGGAAACGCCTTTTCGACGTCGCCGAACTTCTCCGGCAGGATGGCCGCCGAGTGCGTCGCCACGACCCCGAAGAACTCGGGGTGCTTGAACGCGATCTTCAACGCGCCGAACCCGCCCATGCTGATCCCGAGCAGTGCGCGGTGGGCCCGCCCCTTCTCGACCCGGTAGGTCTTCTCGATGTGCGGCACCAGGTCCTTCAGGATCATGTCCTCGATCTGCATCTGCTTGCCGTTGACGTAGAACGACCGCCGCGTGGTGTCGTCGACGCACACGAACACGTGTTCCGGCAGGACGCCGTCTCCGACCAGCTTGTCGAGCACCGGCGCGCCTCCCTGGGTGAAGAACCGCTTGCTGTCCTCGAACATCCCATGCAGGAAGTAGATCACCGGGTAGCGGCGCTGCTTCGCCTGTTCCGCGGCGTAGTCGCGCGGCAGGAACACACAGTAGGTGGCCCGCTTCACTCCCTTGCCGGTGGTCGGGTAGACGAGATCGCTCTTGAAGTCGAGGTGCTTCAGCCCGACGCGGTCCCGCCAACTCGATCGCTTGCGCTGTGCGGCAGCGTCGGCGGCGGCAGCCAGGACCAGGGAAGCGGTGAGAACGGTGCAGGTCAGGGTTCGAAGCATGTCCGGGAAGTCGCGTCTTCGGCGGCTGACGATCATACTACCGGCGCTCCGGGCATCGGGCAGACCGCGGGTCGCACCGATGCCGAAGTCCCACAACGCACACCCCGGCGATGGACGCCAATCGACGACTCGAGGAGCTGTTCCGCAGGATGCTCAACTACGAGCGGACGCGGACCATGGCGGCGCCCTGGTCGCTCGACAACATGCGCCGGCTGTTGACCGGCGCAGGCGCCCGCGCGGCGCGCGGCGTCTGGATCCAAGTCGGCGGATCCAAGGGCAAGGGCAGCACGAGCCACTACCTCGAAGCACTGGCGCGCGGCACCGGGGCCCGCACTGGACTCTACACATCGCCACACCTACAGCACGTCACCGAGCGGGTGCGGATCGACGGCGAGCCGGTCCCCGCGACCGAGTTGGCCGATGCGCTCGACGCGGTACTGGCCCAAGCCGATGCCGGCGGGATGCTGCTGAGCTTCTTCGAGGCGCTCACCGCCGCCGCAGTGCGGATCTTCGGCGACCACGCCGTCGACGTGGCGGTGCTCGAGGTCGGCCTCGGCGGGCGGCTCGACGCCACGACGGCGGTTCCGGTGGACGCCACCGTACTCACCCACATCGAGCTCGAACACACCGATCTGCTCGGCCCCGACATCGAGAGCATCGCCACCGAGAAGGCGCACATCATGCGACCCGGCGCCCCGGCCTGGGTGACGCCCGATCCGCGCACCGACGCGCTGTTCGCTGCACATGCGGGAAGGATCGGCGCCGTGCCGCGCACCCCAGCGACCATCGCGGACCTGCGCGAACTCGCCACGACCTGGTCCGGGACCCTGGTGGAAGGCGCAGAGCGGCACCCCTTCACGCTGCACGGGGCCAGCCGCTTCGAGCTTGCCGCACTCGCCCTGGCATTCAGCTGCCTGCACCACTTGCTGCCACACGCCGCACTCCCGCTCACTCCGGTCCCCCGCCCCGAACTGCCTGGCCGATTCGAGGTGCACTCGGCAGCGACGAGCCCCTGGATCTTGGATGGGGCCCACACCGAGGGGTCGGCGCGGCAGGTCGCCACCGAGCTACGCCGGCGCTTTCCCGGTCGCCGCGTCAACCTGTTGTTCGGTGCGGCCGCCGGCAAGCGCTGGACCGCGGTGTTGAGCGAGCTGCTACCGCTGGTCGATAGAGTCCTCGTCACACCGCTACCGGGAATCCCCTGCGAGGAACCGGCCGGCGTAGTGGCCTGGCTGCACGAACGGGGCATTCCCGCCGTGGCGGTCAGCGACCCCGAATCCGGTTGGGCAGCCCTGCGGGACGACCCCGGGCTGCGGCTGGTGGCCGGGTCGTTCTACCTGGTCGGCGCGGTGCGCCAGAAACTCGACGACGTCCGCAGATGAACGAGATCGCCAGCCCCGTCATGGTCGAGGACCTGTTCCTGACCGACACCTTCCTGATCAAGGGCAGGCTGGTGGGCAAGCACCAACGGCTGGCGAAGATGCTCGAGGCGTTCACCGACGGCTTCCTGCAAGTCGAAGACGCGGCGATGGTCTCGCTGCGCAGCAGCGAGGTGATCCGCTCGCCGCGCGTCCTGGTCAACCCGCGCGAGCTGATCCTCGCCCACGAGTTGATCGACTTCGCCGGGGACTCCGTGCAACGTCAGCTGGCGCGCACCGAGAAGAACACGCGGATCCGCGCGTTCTACAACGGTGCGGTGCAGCTCGAACTGTCCGGGATGATCGAACAGCGGGCCTACGAGCCGAACCACCGCAGCGGCCAGCGCTACTTCGTGATGGAGAACCCGCGGCTGCGCGGCATCCAGGTCGGCAACGGCTCCGAGCTGTCGATCCTCGCCGGGCTGAGCTACGCGATCGTGCGCAAGGATCGCTTGGCGTACGTCTACGATTTCTCCTGACCGCCAGCCTCCCAGGCTGGACGGCTCGAAGGCCGCGCGATCGTATCGCCCTCCACCGGAGATCTCGCTCCGACGGGATCGCCGGCTACCCTGGTGGAATGCTGCCGCTGGATCCGATCCGCGAGAGCCCGGTCGGCCCATGGCCGGACCGACTGCTCGCCACAGCCACGTTGCTGTGCGCGCTGGGTTTCGTTTGGTTCCTCTCCGGGTTGACACCGGACCCCCGGGGTCACGGCACCCACGAGCAGCTCGGTATGGAGCGGTGCGGCTGGGTGATCCACTACGGCAAACCCTGCCCGACCTGCGGCGTCACCACCGCGGCGACCCACTTGGTGCAGCTGCATCCGTGGCAGGCGCTCAAGACGCAGCCGTTCGGCGCAACGCTCGCGGGTTTCGGACTGTGGCTCGGCGGCGTCGCGGCGTGGACCCTGATCCGGCGGCGCGCCTTCATGGACCTCGTGCTGCGGCTGCCGTTCGTATCGCTGCTGACGTGGGGGTTGCTGCTGTTGCTCGGGTCGTGGGCCTACACGTACTACACGTTCGCCGGTTGACCGGGTTCGCGTTGAGTTCGCGCCGGACCATGCATGAACATCGTCGCGAAACGTGCGAGGTTGTTGCTGGCTAGGAGACCGGCAGGTTCTGCCCGGAGGCGGGGTGCCTCCCCGTCGAGGAGAGGTGCTGACGTTCAACGAAGCCGGCAGCGAACTTGCACGATCGCAGCAGCTCGGTCACGAATAGTCCGGGCCATTGCCCCGCGTCCGGAGTTCGCCGCACATGTACCCGGCCATTCGATCCGCTCGCTGCGTTGCTGTTCCTCAGCTTGCCCACCAACAAGCCGTGTCGTCGCACGCCTTGCGCGCGAATCGACTGACGCAGCCACATTTGCTGCGAACTTCAGACGAGGGGCACTAGTGGGTCTGCGCCACAGAATGACAACCCTTGAGATCCGCGCCTTCCAACACCCGCCACCACCCGAAAGCCTCGCCGAATCCACCAATTCGGCTGCGTTTTCGGCCGGCGACCTGCGCCGAAATCCCCGCACCTCCTGAGTCGCCCTTCTGTGGCGCAGACTCGACACAACCCACTCAGGACTATTCATGAGCAGCGTCGCGAGATCGTGCAAGGTTGTTGCTGGCGAGAGGAACGGCAGGTTCTGCCCGGAGGCGGGGTGCCGCCCCGTCGAGGAGCAGGTTCTGACGTTCGACGAAGCCCGCAGCGAACTTGCGCGATCGCAGCAGCTCGGTCATGAAATAGTTCGGGCTAGCGCTGCAGGTCTTCCAACATCAGCGTGTAGGAGACGTAGCGGGTCTGCGCGATGTACCCCTGTTCGACCGCGTCGAACACGGCGCAGTGCGGCTCGACGGTGTGCGTGCAGTTGCGGTACTCGCAGCGGCTGCTCCACTCCTTGATCTCGGGGAAGCAGAACGCCAAGTCGAGCGGGTCCAGGTTCTGCAGACCGAAGCTGCGGATACCCGGCGTGTCGAGCACGTAGCCGCCGCCCGGCAGCGGCACGATCTGGGTGTGGCTGGTGGTGTGTTTGCCCTGGCGGATTCGACCGAGGCTACCGATGCGTAGCGCCAGACCGGGCACCAGTCGGTTCACCATCGACGACTTGCCCACGCCGGACGCGCCGACGATCACGGTGGTGTTGTCGGACAGCATCTGCCGTACGTCCGCCAGCACGTCGGTGGTCTCGCGTTCGGGTGCGATGCTGGTCACGAACGTCTGATAGGGAACCGTTCGGTACATCTCTGCCCACTCCTCGGCGAGCCCTTCGCGATCGCGGTCCACCTTGGTGATCACCAGCGCGGCGCGCACGTGCTCCCGTTCCGCTCCCGCCAGGATCCGGTCGACCAGCTCCGGTTGGAATCGCGGTTCGGTGATCGATGCCATCACCAGGACCAGGCTGACATTGGCGGCGATCACCTGCTCGCGGGTGTCGTCCTCGCCGGCCTTGCGTCGCACCAGACGCGAAGTCCGCGGCAACACCTCGTCGATCGCTCCACCGAGGTCGTCGATGGTCACCCGAACGCGGTCCCCCACCGCGATCGGGCGAGCCTCCCGCGCGCTCCGTTGTTCGAACAGCCGGCCGCGCAACGGTAGGATGTGGGTCTTGCCGTCGACCTCGACGTGGCAGGACTTCGCATCGATCCGCAACACCAACCCGATCATGGTGGACAGTCTAGCCCGAACGACTCGCGACCTCGTGGTGCCGAGTTCGCGAGGCCATCGCGCCGGCAGCGGGCGTCCCCGCTGAGGAACCGACCGAGTGGACGAGGCCCGCAGCGATCCAGCAGGTGCTTCGGAACCGGCGCGAGCAGGCGTGGCGATCCCGATTGGGCGGCTCGCGCCGAGCCCGACCGGGGTGCTGCACCTCGGCAACGCGCGGAGCTTCTTGCTCGCTTGGTTGTCGGTGCGCACGCGCAGCGGCACCGTCTTGTTGCGCATCGAGGACATAGACGGTCCGCGGGTGCGGCCCGAGTGTACCGCGGCGACCCTCGACGACCTGGCGTGGCTCGGCTTGACCACTGACGGCGACCCCCTGCTGCAGTCGACTCGACTCGCCCACTACGCGCACGCAGTGAGCGAGCTGCTCGATGCCGGGCTCGCGTACCCGTGCGTGTGCAGCCGCAGAGAAATCGAGGAAGCAGGGTCGGCGCCCCACGAACCCTGGCAGGACGCGGCCCCGTACCCCGGTACTTGCCGCGACCGATACGGCAGCATCGCGGAGGCCCGGCGACAGAGCGGTCGTGATCCCGCCGTGCGGTTTCGCGTCACCACCGACGCTGTCCCCTTCCACGACGTCTACCGCGGCGCGGAGCCCGGTCTGGTGCGCGGCGACTTCGTGATCCAGAAGAGGGATGGCGCCCCAGCCTACCAGCTCGCGGTGGTGGTCGACGACGCGGCGAGCGGGATCACCGAAGTGCTGCGCGGTGACGACCTGTTGGCATCGACCCCGCGCCAACTGTTGCTGTACCGGGCGCTCGGACTCCAAGAACCACAGTTCGTACACGTGCCGCTGCTGGTGGGCGCGGATGGGCGCCGACTGGCCAAGCGCCACGGCGACACCTCACTGCGCACCTTCCGCGGCCGCGGAGTCACCGCGCCGCAGCTGATCGGCTACCTCGCACAACTCTCGGGTCTCCGCCCGACGGCAGCGGCGTGCTCCGCCGCGGACCTGCTGGTCGGTTTTTCGCTGGCACGTGTCCCGCGCGAACCCGCGGTCCCACGGGCCCCTTGGCTGCCCGGCGACTGAATCCGCAACACTTGGGAACGACCGCCGTTTGTGGCGCGGCAATCGCCACCCACGGAGGTTCAACCATGTCCCACGCCAACCGCGCACCCGCCCTGAACACTCGGGCCGTCCGCCGCACCCTGCTCACCGGCATCGCCCTGCTGATGTGCACGGCGCTGCAAAGCTGCTTCACCACCGGACTGTGGGCGAGTGGCTTGCGCCCGCGGGAGAAGGCGGTTCTGACCCCACTGAGCGTCACCATGGACGCCTTGACCTTCCCGTTCCAGATCGCGGCGGTGAACGGCGATGGTTACCACCGCCACCACTTCCACGACTGCGCACCGCCGCGGCACCACCGCGGTCGCCGCTGCCGCTGAGCTCGAGGGGCTGGTCGGCGCACGAGCGACGAGCACGCGCCGCCGGCACTCACCGCTCGCCTACCCACCGGGTGAGCGCGGCAGTGCAAGGCCGGCAGGACGAAGCCAGCAGCGACCTCGCGTGATCGCTGCAGCTCGGTCGCGGACGGTCAGGGCTGGAGGAGCCTCCGAAGTTCGTCACATGGGTCGCCGGCCCTACCGCCCGCGCGCGGCGTCGCAGCTCCTTGCGAGCGAATCGCATGACTCGACGACTCATGCAGCGAACTTCGGACACACCCCCTAACGCGTGCGCGCAGCAGCGAGCGCACGCGTAAGCTCCTCGCCGAGTTCGAAATGCCGAGTCAGATGGTCTCGCATCCGTGCCGCTTCACGCCCATCGCGCGCCGCTTCTGCTCGGCAATAGTAGTACAGCGACAGCTCGAGCGGCGTCGGGCATGGTCGATCGACCGCCAGCGAGAACCACGGCCGCGCCTCTCGCGGCCCGACCTCGATGAGCACCCGCTTGCCGCGCTCCAGGGCACGGCGCGCCAGTTCCTCGCGGATGTCGTTCCACCGCCCCCCGTGCGGTAGGATCTGCCGGGCGGCCGCGACCTCTTCCCTGAGCTGCGCGACGACCCCAGCGCGGTCGGCCGGAACATCGTCGCCGAGCGCAACCAATCCACGTTCGGCTTCCTCGAACCGGCCGGAGTAGAACGCCACCAAGAGGCGATCGACCGGCCAGATGCGCGCATGTGCCCACAGGTTCACCGCGACGGTGATCAACAGGAAGAGCGACAGCGCACGCCGCAGTACGCGACCGCGGCGCATGAACTCGGCGCGGTACGCCGGGTCCCCATCGCAGCGCAGCAGGTGGTCGATGCGCACTTCCTCGCTGGGGTGCCGGAAGCTGGCCCTCACCTTCGAGCTGCCGAACAGTTCGCCGATCTTGTGCAGGGCGAGGATGCAGGGCATCGCACCACCCAGCGCGTCGGCCGACAGCTGATCGGCTTCGAGCTCGAAGCGGTGGAACACACGCCGCATCACGAATACCGTCACCGCGACGACCGGGAGAGCCACGACGGCGGCAGTCACGTCGCTCATCCGTGTCGCACCGACAGCCTCGGCTGGGTGATAGAGCAGCAGCGGAACGAACACGAACAGCACCGCCAGCAGCAACGGGTGGCGCGCCTTCGCGTGCCCCACCTCGTGGGCCACCACGCCACGGATCGACAGTGGATCCAGTACGCGCAGGAGTCCGTCGGTCAGGAACAAGCAGTGGAATGGAGCCAACAACCCGACCATAGCCGCGTTGACCAGCCGGTAACGACTGCGCAGCATGCGCACGTTCCCCGGCGGGAACCCCAGCGTGCGGGCGGTGAATCGGGCGTCCTCCGGCACCAACTGCGAAGTGGGCATCACCAGGCGGAACAACACCGGTAGGAACACGCCGAGCAGCGCAGACAAGGACAGGAACGCCAGCATCCACCCGAGAGCGGTGTGCAGGACGAACACCTGGATCCCGCGGTGGAGCTGCAGCGCGTCCACTCCGAGCACGAACCCCAAGACCAGCACGGTCAGCAGCACGACGCCATTGGCGTGCAGCGGGACCATCCGATCGAAGCCGCCCCAGGTGCGAATCGACCAACGATGCGCCGCCCACACCAGCACTTCCATGAGCAGCAGTGGGGCCAGCAGAATCACGGTGGTCAACGACATCGACGACCCGGCCCACTGCTCGGCCAGCGTCCGCAGGTCTCCACCTTCGAGCAGCACCAGATAGACTGACGGGGCCGCGACCCAGCGGACCAGGGTCAACCCGGGGCTCCGCGCCTCCGAGCGGCGCACGCGGCGCAACAACACCAAGGTCAGCAACGCCGGTAGCGGCAGCAGAGCGAGGTACGGGACCAACGTGCCGGCCTTGGCGCGGTGTGGCAAAGAGGCGGCCAGCTCGCTGGAGCCCAGGAGACACAGCAGACCGAGCAGGAACGAGACCGGCAGCAGCAAGGTCAGTCGCCGGGAACCAGCCGCTTCGTCCGGGTTTGCGACCCGCTCCCGCCGGCGCCGGCCTTGCCGTCCGGGGCGCGGCGACCAGACTGCTGGCCGCCCTCGACATCCCAGGCCTTGCCGAACGCGCGCCGCATCAACTCGACGAACTCGGGAGCGGCGCGCAGCATCGCGATCTCCGGATCGCGCGCGAACAGTTTGAGCTTGAGCCGCTGCGACGAGTCGATGTCGTCCGACACGTTGCACTCGATGCAGCGCCGCAGCATCTCCAGCCCGCCACGACGATCCCCCGACAGCGCCGCGCAGCACGCGGCGTTGTAGTAATCGACCGGGAACAGCGGGTGCTCCACCTCCACGGCGCGTCGCAGGTATTCACGGTGCGTCACCGCCGCGGGCGCGTAATCGCGGATCGCATAGTAGAGCGCTGCCAGATCGCGAGCGGCCACCGCGGCCCGCTCCGGATCCTTGCCACCGAGCGTGCGCTGGAACTCGAGGATCTGGTCCTTGACCATACGCCGGCGACCCCACTGCGCGAGCGCGTACCCGAGGCGCACCCGCATGTGGTACGGCTCGAGTTCGTCCTCTGCCATCGCCTGGACCTTGTCCATGGTCTCGGTGTCCGGTCCCTTGGGGTAGAGGTCGCGCAACGCGGGCACTACGCGCCAGCGGCGGTCGAACGGGAACCACTGCGGCGTGGTGAGCACCAGTCCGACGAAGAACTCGCCGATGTGCGGCTGCAGCACCGCCAGCTCCGCATACTGGCCAGCGAACACCATCTCGCTCTTCTCTACCTCGTCGAGCATCCGCAGACCGACGTGGCACAGGACCGTGTGCAACGCGTCGTACTCACGGCGCCGACCGCCGCGCTCGTGATCGCGCACCTGTGCCGCCAGGAACGAAAGCCCCGGCTTGCCGGCCGCACGCACGGCATCGACCACCTGCTTCAATTTGGCCTTCTCGCGCTCCTTGGCGGCGAGCCCCGCCCACTCGCGCAACGCGGTGGATGCGCGTTCGAGCGCCTGTGCAGCGGTCGCCGGTCGAGTCGTCGGCGGTTGGCTGGCCAGCGCGACGCCGAGCATCAGCGGCGTGATCAGGGCTTTGGCACGGTGCATCGTCCCGTTCTACCGCAACCGCACACGCCCGTCACGCCAGCTCGACGCGCCCCCGGAACACCTCGGTGGCCGGCCCCTCCATCACCGCGCCGCCGTCGCTCGGCTCGATCCACAACGTGCCGCCGCGGAGCCGGACCTCGACCCGGGGCCCACCGACCAGTCCGAGCAGCACCGCGGCACACGCCGCAGCGGTCGCACCGCTGCCGCACGCCAGGGTTTCGCCGCTGCCGCGTTCGAACGTTCGCTGGCGCAGCCCCCCGTCACCTTCGACCCGCACGAACTCGACGTTGACTCCACCGGGAACCCCGGCGAGCTGCTGCAGCGCTGCACCCGCCTCGAGCACCGGGAGTGACTCCGGGTCCTGGTCGGTGAACACCACCGCGTGCGGGTTTCCGGCATCGACGTGGTGCAGCTCCCAGGTGTGGCCCGCCGCGACGACTCGGGAAGGCTGCGGGTCCACCGCAATCCGACCCATGTCTGCGCGCGCTCCGACCACCGTCTGGCCCTCGAAGAGCAACTCCACTCGCCGCACCCCCGCGTCGGTCTCGACGACCACCAGCGGCCCCCCGACCACTCCGACATCGTGCGCCAACTTCGCCAGGCAGCGCAGACCGTTGCCACACATGCTGCCGCGCGAACCATCGGCGTTCCACATCCACATGCGCACGTCGGCCAGCTCGCTGCGTGCCAGCACGATCAGACCATCCCCACCCACGCCACGGTGACGGTCCGACAGCCGTCGCGCCACCTCCGGCCCCCGCTCGGGCTCGAACACGCCGTGGATGCCATCGACGAACACGTAGTCGTTGCCCGCGCCGTGCATCTTGACGAACTCGAGGGCCCGCGGGCCACCGACCCGGCCGGACTCCTGCGGGGTCATCACCACCGCACCGTGACCACCTGCCGCGTCACCGTCAGAGGCAGGAACAACAGCGACACGAAGAAGTCTCCGAGCGTCGCCGCGAAGCCGTCGCGGTAGCTGAATCCGACCTCGACGTCGTAGCTGGTGTAGTCCGGGACCATCCGCTGGATGTTCACCTCGTTCAGTCGCACCAAACCGAACAACAGATAGTACTGGTGCGTGGTCTGCTGCCCGATGCCGTTGTTGCCCATCCCGACACGGAACGTGGTGGCATGGCAGCTAGACATCAGCGCGGCCGACAGGAACAGGGTGATGACCAACACTCCACCGCGCACCACGCGGCTGCCGGACGATGCTCGAATTGCAGCAGACACGCCGTGGTTGTAGCCGCAGCCAGCCACGCCGCGCCAGCCTGCGTGCCAACTCAAGTTGGCGGCCCCTCGGGGGGTCCGGGTCGGTCGGTCCGCGGGGTCGACGCATCGTCCGATCGTTCGGGCACCTCGCAGTCAGCGGGCTCCGCGGCCGGCGCCGCGCCGGGGACTTCTTCCTCCGATTCCAACCAGTAGGGCTCCTCGTCCTCGAGCGACTCGTCGGCCGCCGTCTCGGCCTCGTCCGCCATCCGCCGCTTGAACCCCTCCTCGCGGTTGCGCCGTCGCGCCACCGCGATGGCCAACAGCGGGATGCCGATCGCGACCAAGCCGAGGAAGAAGCAGTTCCCGAGCACTGCGCGATAACCGGCGCCCGACTCGTACAGGATGTAGTCCCGCCACTCGGCCTCGTACTCGACCAATGCGCGGCGCAGCCGGCGCGCCACGGCAGCGCGGAACGGCACCTCGGGACCGCATTCCCGAGCCGCCTGCAGCAGCGGCTCCAGACCGATCTTGCGCCGCAGGAACGCGACGAACGACCAACTCTGCCCGTACGCGAGCGCGAGTTCGTCGCGGTCGTGGTGCGGGAACGACTCGCGCAGCTGGTGGAACGGGATGTATGTACGCGCCTTGACCCGGTAAGCGAGATCCTCTTCCTGCACCCCGAGGTAGGTTCCGCCGGACAGTTCTTGGGCGAGTCCTTCGTGGAACCAACGCGGGAGCTGCGGTGCCCCGGCGCCAGCCAGTTGATCCAGCAAGACGTGCACCAACTCGTGCACCACCGTGGTGCGCAGATCGTTCGGTGGATCCACACCGATGTGCGCGAGCACCAGATGGATCTCGTCATGCTGCAAACGGGCGAACCCCGGCACCCCTTCCTGCAACTCCTCCAGTAGCGCCGGCGCGACGCTGCCCCGATCGGCGTGCACCAGCACCGTGATGCGGCGGGTCGGCGCGCCGAGTGCCTTGCCGAGCTGCTGCAGCCCGGCCAACGCGAGTTCGCGGACGGTGCGGAGCGAACGAGACGACACACCCGTCCCGAGGGCTCGCACCTCCAGATCCTGGCCGGGCGTGGCGGTGGCGGCCAACAGCAGGAGGGCGAAGGTCGGGAGCCTGGGCATGGATCGAGCTACTCGGGACGTCCGGGGAGTGCCCGCACGGCGCGGACGATTGTCGCAACCGCGCGCCGGTGCGCGACAACCGTCCGGCAGTTCGACCGCACACCTGCTCCGCACCGTGCCAGCGACGGTTGCGCGATCCACTCCGCCCGAGGCCGGCGAGCTGCCGAAACTCACGACGGACGCCTCGGCGCCATTGTGGTGATGAGCGACACGATCGAGCAGACAGTGGCACAGGACACCGATGCGGTGGCGACTCCGTTCGACACCGATGCGGTGGCGACTCCGCTCGACACCGCGGCGCTGCTCGACAAACTCGACCGCATCGCCAGCGACCTGGCGCGCGGCGACCAGGACATCGTTGCCGGTTCCCTCACCGCACTCGCCGACGACATCCGCGAACTCCGCGTGCAGCTGTCGGTGACCAACAAGGCCGCGCTGGCCAGCGCCAAGAGCGTCCAGAACATGGGTGCGGTGCTATCCAACCGCCTGGCCGAACAGGCAGCCGAATCGTCGCGCAAGCGCGAACGGGGCATCAAGCCATCGGCCCTGGTGATGACCAGCGGCACGCTGCTGATGAGCTGGGCGCTGATGTTCTACCTGAAGACCGGCAGCGTGAACCTGGCCCTGCTCGGGCTCGTGCTGGTCAACATCGCCGGTTGCGCAGCGGTGCTGCTCAGCCGGTCCGAGGACTGAAGTCGTCCTTCCGGGCCGGTGGCGAGAGCCGCCGACCGGATTGTCCCGGATTGCCCGCGACCGGGCGAGGTCGCCGCTCGCTCCGCCGAGCGTCAAGACCCCCTCCTCGACGGAATGCACCCCGCGTCCGAACATCGCTTGCGGTCGCGCGATCTCACGACGCCGTCCCGGGTAGCCGGTGGACGACTCGCCGACGCATGTGACGAACATCGGAGACAACCCGGAGCTGGAGCATAAGATCCGGGCATGTTGGCGGCCGGGTACGCGCTCGAGATCGGCCGGGACTCACCCGCGGTGGCCCATGCCCTGGCGGTCAGCATCGTGACCTGGGCGA
>JACKIB010000026.1 GCA_020638695.1 Planctomycetota bacterium | reverse complement strand
GAGTCGCCGGGGTGGCGCGGTTCCTGCACTGCTCCAGTCTCGTGACCATCGGCGCCAGTCGACGGCCGATCGTGCTCGACGAGGGCAGCACCTACGACCTGCAGCACGCCCGCCTGCCCTACGTCCACAGCCGTCGCCAGGGCGAACAAGCCGTGCTCGCGGAGGCCGAGCGTGGACTACCTGCCGTTGTGGTCAACCCAGGGGTCCTGCTGGGGCCCGACAGCACGGTCACGCAGATGGCGGCCAACGTGCGCATGGCGATGGCGCCCCCAGGCGGCGTCAACGTCGTCGACGTGCGCGATGCGGCACACGGTTGCGTGCTGGCGCTCACGTACGGGCGGCCGGGCCAGCGCTACATCTTGGGTGGCGAGAACGTCACCGCGCGCGACCTGGTAGCCTCGATGCTGCACGCCAGCCGCCGCGAACCGCCGCGGCTCACGCTGCCGCCAGTGCTTGCGCGCGGATTGGCGCTCCTGGTCCGAGCGAGCGAGATCATCACTCCCCTGCGCCCCCCGATCACCTCGCAGATGCTGCGGATGTTCCCCCTCTACTTCTGGGTCAGCAGCGCCAAGGCCGAGCGCGAGCTCGGCTACCTCCCGACACGTGATCTCGCGGCGATGGTCGAACACCGCGAGCAGCAGGTCGGCACGCCTGGGCGGATCAGGGTCGAGACCCCGGTCTGAAGCGACGCCCGTCTCGCCGCGCACTCCGGGGTCGCGCCGTCCGCCCGCCGCGGAGTTCCCGACACCCCGGAGGCACGGAGCCCCGCCCCGCCCGGCCCCATCCTGCACGACCGTGCGTGTTCGCGCTCGTTCGCCCGGCGGTCCTGCCGCGGGACCCACTGGCCACTCGACCCAGGCGCACCGACGAGCGCCTTGCGGCCGGGAGAACGGCGGGCCTGCCCGACTCCGCATCCCCGTCGAAGGGCGGTCTTGTCACTCGACGAAGCCAGCAGCGACCTTGCGCGATCGCAGCAGCTCGGTCATGGATAGCCCGGGCTAGGATGTCCGCCGGCGGACCGGCCACCGCGCCGTGCGCCGGCGTGTCAATCCGGTCCCACCGCTCGCGCGCCCGCGGTCCCAGCCGTAGGCACCAGACCCAAACCCGAGGAGCACATGACCGCACTCTTCCGCACTCTCACCCTCGCGACCGCCCTGGTCGCCGTGGGCTCCCCCACGTTCGCCCAAGCCCGCAGGGTCGACGGACCAGCCACCCCGACGCTCGCGCAGCAAGTCCAACAGCTGTCGGGCCGGTTGCGCGCTGCGGGCCACCAGCACGAAGCCGATCTGCTCATGCTCGCGGCCCGCTGGCTTCACGCGTCGTCCGGGCCGCAACGCGGGCGCCGCGGCGGTCCCCCGCAGCGCATGCGGATGCGCGGGATCGACACCGGGCGGCGGGAGGTCACGGAACGCCGCGAAGTCGCGATGCGACGCATGACCGATGCACGCAGCGAGGCAGTCGAACGCGCCGCCAAGGCCCGGCACGAAGCTGCCGAACGGCGCGAAGAAGCGATGAAGCGAATGGCGCAAGCGCGGCGCGAGGCCACCGAACGGGCGGCAAGGGTGCGCCGTGAGGCCGCCAAGCGCCGGCAACAGGCGATGGAGCAGGCAGCGAAGGCCAGGGCCAAGGCCGCCGAACGGGCCGCGCGCGCCCGACGCGAAGCCGCCGAGCGGCGTGAGGAAGCGGAGGAACGGCGCGAGCAGGCCCGCAAGATGGCGCAGAAGCGGTCCACCGAAGAGCGCATCGAAGTGCGTGAGGTGCGCCGCAAGGCGAAGGTGGCGAAGCCGAAGAACAAGCAAAAGCAGAAGAAGGAGAAGGAGCGCGAGGACGACGATGACGACCACGAGCTGATGCACCGTCTCGAACGACTCGAGAAGCGCATGGAGAAGCTCGAGCGCGCCGTCGAGCGATTGCTGCGTCGCGAGCCCGCGCCACGTCGCCGCGGTGCCATCAGCGTCTGAGCGCACGATCGCGATGCACCACACCCGCGATCGGGGCGCCCCGCGCGCGCCGCGACGACTGGGTGCATCGCACGGAGGCGCCTCGATGCAGCGTCGGCCCGGCCCGTTTCGGGCCAATCGGCCGGCGCGCAGCACCTGATCCGCGCGGCAAACGGACGCTCCCGCGCCTCGCCGGACTCGATCCGCCGAGTCCGTCCGCGGCTTCGATCGCCGATCGGGCGCGTTCACCGCGCCGCCACGCTTTTGCGCGGCCCGGGCCCATCTACCACGAGCGCGGGCTACGATTGGTGACGTGGGCCAGCCAGAACACCCCTATTCCGCCCAGACTCGAGCCAACGAAGCCCGCGCCTTCGCCGCTGAACGCGCCGGCAGCGGCATCGTCGATGCGTGGCCGATCAAGATGATCTTCGAGTTCACGGCGGCGTGCAATCTGCACTGCTTCATGTGCGGGTTCGAGATGACGCGCGACAAGCTGCGCGCCACCGGTCGAACCAAGTTCGTGCTCGACGAGGCGATGTTCCACAAGATCGCCGAGACGGCGTTCCCGCACATCAGCATCGCCAGCCCCACGGTGTCCGGCGAGCCGTTCGTGCTGCCCTACTTCGACGCGATGATCGAAGCCGGCGAGAAGTACGACACCAAGTTCGAGCTGTTCACCAACGGGATGCTGCTGCGCGGCGAGCGACTGCACCGCTTGATGCCGCGCCTCGCTTGCCTCACCGTGTCGTTCGACGGGGCGACCAAGCCGACCTTCGACTACGTACGCACCGGGGGCAAGTTCGAGGTGGTGCTGGAGAACGTGCAGAACTTCGCCAAGCTGCGCCGCGAGCTCGGACTGCGCGAGCAGATCGAGTTCAACTTCAACGTCACGTTGCTGGCGGAGAACGTCCACGAGCTGCCGCAGATCGTCGAGATCGCGGCCGCCAACGACGTCGACACGGTGACCGCCGGCTACGTGATGGTGCTCGATGAATCGGTGCGCAAGTCGTCGCCACTGAACTGCCCGGAGAAGACCAACGAGGCATTGCGCGCCGCCCACCGCAAGGGGGAGGAGCTCGGCATCGTGGTGCGGCTGCCCAAGCCGCTCCCCAGCCACGCGCCTCGGCTGATCCGCGTCGAGGGCGGCAGCGGAGCCGACAGTCTGGACACGCCGGCGGTGCCGACCCCGGTAGAGATCGAGGCCGCACCGGAGCAGGCGCCGGCCGCAACCGCCGCGCCGACCCCGGAGCCGCAAGCGCCGGTCGCCCTCGATCCCGAGCCCACCCCGCGCACCGAGCTCACCGAGGGCAGTGAGCCGGTGCACAAGTTCCTGCACGGCATGCCCGCCGACTGGGGCGGCAAGTTCTACTGCAACATGCCCTGGCGGCAGGTGTTCATCGGGCAGTCGGGCGAAGTGTGGCCCTGCTGCTCGCCGAGCCGCCCGCAGTTCGGCAACGGCTTCGAGCAGGACTTCATGGAGATCTGGAACGGTCCGGAGTACCAGCGCCTGCGCGAAGGCCTCTATTCCGGCGACCTTCCCGATTACTGCAAGCGCTGCCCGTTCCTGCAGGAGGCCGGAACGCAGCCGCTGGACGCGCAGGGGTTCATCCACACCACCTGAGCCGCGACCGGGCGGACAATGGCGAGAAGCCCGCTGCTCGCCGCGATCTTGCCGCCCGGTTCGACCGAGCGCGGGGCTAAGCTCTGGCCATGCTGACCCGAACCGCGATGTCGCTCGGCGTGCTGTGCGTGTTCGCGCCCGCACCGCAGTCCCCGAGCACCCACACGGCGGCCGACGCGGCGTACGCGCGAATCATGGCCCGAGCCACGCAAGCGGTTCAGAGCGAGCTCGAGGGCTCGACCCGGATCTGGGACGACCACAGCACGTGGGACAAGGCCTGGGAGATCGAGTCCAAGCACTTCCGCATCCGGACCACACAGCCGTGGGCCTACGGGACGAAGCTGGGAGACGGGCTCGACCAGATGGTGGCGATCATGCAGCAGCACGGTCTCGAGCTGAACCTCAACGGCAGCGCCAAGGGACGCGTTCTGCTGTACCCCTCCATCGAGGAGTACAACAAGCACGGCAACTCGAACAACGCCGACGAGCACTCCACGCTGTACGGCAGCTACTTCGGCGCCCGCGAGTCCGAGCGACCGGTGGTCGGCGTCGTCAACCCCAGCGGGACGCTGGTGTGGATGCAGATCACCCACAGCGTCACCCACCAGCTCCTGCACCGCGCATATCCCGGCCAGACCAGACCCCCTTGGATCGAGGAAGGGCTGGCGAGCTACTTCGCCTTGCACTGGAACTGGCCGTGGGGCGCCGAGGAGCTGCGGCGCTTCCAGAAGGAAGGCAACTGGGTGCCGGTGTACAACCTGCTGCGCCGGCCGGTGAGCCGTTACGGCACACAGGCCCATCAGTACTGGATCGAGCTCGGGATGCTGTTCAGCTACTTGATCAACTACCGAGCTGACACCAAGTGCACCAAGGACGCGAACGGCAACAAGACTGGCCCATTCCTCGACTACCTGCGCGACGCGCTGGCAGGCAAGAACGTCGCCACGCACCCGCTCCACGCCAAGCTGTTCGAAGACACCAAGGTGCTGGAAGACGGGTTCAAGAGCAACAAGTGGTGAAGCACACCGGCGGATGACCCCGCACTTTCGCCGGGCGCGGCCGTTGTGCCGCAAGTGCCTTCCACGGAACGCGGCCGAGCCTGCCGGAGCAGCGCCCGCGACGTCACAGCCGTTGGTTGGTCAGGATTGCCGACTGCTCAGTCGCCACCGAGTCGCTTCAGCCAGCCGGCGACTCGTTGGTCGGTGCCACCCAGTTCGCGATAGCGCTTGAACGCGCGCACCGCGACCTGATTCTCGCCGAGGTACTCCATCGCCACGATCCCGCGCGCCAAGTGGGCGTAGGCTCGCGTGTCGTCGATGCGGATCGCGTAGTCGAGCTTGATCGCCGCATCGCGGAACTTCTGCTTGCCGATCAGGCACAACCCGAAGTTCAGCGCCGCGGTGTAGTTCTCGACATCCATCGACTGGACGGCGGTGTAGCGCTCGATGGCGGCGTCCAGCTGACCCTTCTTCTGCAGCAGGGTGCCGAGCAGCAGCAACGCGGCAACGTCCTTGCCGTCGCGTTCGACCGCAGCCTGCAGCGCTTGGATCGCGCCGTCGTCGTCTCCCATGCCGTGCGACAGCACACCCCGCAGCGCCTGCAGCCGTGCCGAGTCGGAACGCTGGGTCAGCCCCTGGTCGACCACCGCCTTGGCCTCCGGCCACTTCTTCGCCTCGACGAGCAGCGTAGCCAGCAACACCCGTGCATCGAACGCCGCCGGCTGCAGGCGGATCGCCTCGTGCAACGCCGCCTCGGCCTCGGTCGCTTCCGACTTGCTCGCCAGCGCCTCACCGAGCCCGGCATGGGCCCGCCAGTCGAGGCTGTCGCTGCGCTTGGCACTGCGGAACGCGACGATCGCCGCGTCGACGTCGCCCAGCGCCAACAGTCCGCGCCCCAACCGCACCTGGACCCGCGACACTTCGGTGTTGCGGTCCACGGCGTCCAGGCGCTTGCGCGCGGCCGCGCGATCCCCGCTGCGCAACGCGATGTGCGCCAGGCCGATGGCCGCCCCCGGTGCCCCGGAGTCGAGCGCGCTCGCGGCCTCGAACTTCGCCTTGGCCTTCTCGATCTCGTCGCGATCGAACAGCACCCAGCCGATCTCCGAGACGGCTTCGGCGTAGCTCGCGTCACGCCGCGCGGCCTCCTGGAAGTCCAACAACGCCGTCGCGTCGTCGTGCTTGGCTCGGTAGATCAACGCGCGAACGAACCACGCTTCGGCATCGGCACACGGCATGCGCCGCGCTCGCTCGACTGCTGCCATCGCCTCGTCCGGCCGATTCTCGCGCAAGCTCGTGCGCGCCCGCTCGAGTTCGGCCAGATACGAGCGCTCCGCATCACTGCGTTCCTCCGCCGGCTTGAGGACCAACCGCGGCCAGACCTTCTGCTTCGCTTCACTGCTGCGGAACAGGCTCCACCCGCCGACCCCGAGCAGCAGCACACCCGCGACCCCACCGACCAGCAGCGGCAGCTTGCTCCGCGGTGACTCGGCTCGCGACTCACTCCGCGGCCGCCGCGTCGCGGCGGTGCGTCGGGTGGCGCGCGACGCTCCGGCAGTGCTGCGCCGCGCCGACGGCGAGGTGATGTCGAGCGCCTCCAGCGCTTCGCGCATCTCGGTGGCCGACGCGAAGCGATCTTCCCGCCGCTTCGCCATCGCCCGGCGGACGATGTCGTCGAGCTCCTCCGGGATCGCGAGATCGGGCTTGCGGTCGAACAGCGACGGCACCGGATCGGTGGTGCTGCGCATCAGCGCCTCGTGCACGGTGGTGCTGGAGTACGGCTGCGCACCGGTCAGCAACTCGTACAGCACCAACCCCATCGCGTAGATGTCGATCCGGTGGTCGACATCGGATCCCTCCCACTGCTCGGGAGCCATGTAGCGGGGTGTGCCGAGGATGCGCCCGGTCTGCGTCATCATCGAGGCGCCGAGCTTGGCATCGACGAGCTTCGACAGTCCGAAGTCGAGCACCTTGACCGACAGTTCGCCCGACGCATCACCGGCGACCATGATGTTGTCGGGCTTCAGGTCGCGATGGATGATCCCTTGGGCGTGCGCGGCGGCCAGTGCGTCGAGCACCATCACGGCGATCCGCACCGCCGAGTCGGGAGACACCGCGCCCTTCTCGTGCAGGTACTCCTTCAGGCTCGCGCCATCGACGAACTCCATCGCCAGGAACCAGTTGCCCGACTCGTCCTTGTCGAAGTCGAACACCTGGATGGCCTGCGGGTGGCTGAGCTTGCCGGCGGCGATGCCCTCCCCCTGGAAGCGGCGCACCGTCTCGTCGTTGAGCATCAGGTCGCGGTGCAGCACCTTGATCGCCAACGGCCGGCGGAGGGTGGTGTGCTCGGCTCGGAACACCCGGCCCATCGCACCGGCACCGACCTCTTCGATGACCCGGTACTTGCCGTTGAGAATGCGCCCGACCAGTGCATCCGGCGCCACGCCGCCGCCGAGGTTCTCGGTGCCGCACGACGGGCAGAAGCGGAACTCGCTATCGCTGTGGTGTCCGCAGTTGAGGCACTTGGGCATGGGCTGGGGGGTCGTCGCCGCGGGCCGGCGAGCATACCCCCGCGCCACCTGGTCAGCGGCTCAAAAGCCCGACCCGCGCGCCGTGGATCGCTGGCCCGGGCTGTTCACGAGCAGCCCCGGGGACACCATTCATGAGCAGCGTCGCGAGATCGTGCGAGGTTGTTGCCGGCAAGGACAACGGCGGGTTCTGCCCGGAGGCGGGGTGCCGCCCCGTCGAGCAGCAGGTTCTGACGATGCCGGCAGCGACCTTGCGCGATCGCAGCAGCTCGGCCACGAATGGCCCGGGCTAGGAGTCTGCGCCACAGAATGACAACCCATGAGATCCGAGCCTTCCAGCACCTGTCACCCCCCGAAAGCCTCGCCGAATCCACCAATTCGCCTGTGTTTTCGGGCGGCGACCTGCGCCGAAATCCACGAACCTCCTGAGTCGCCCTTCTGTGGCGCAGACTCCTAGCCCCGCGTCCGGAGTTCGCAGCACACGTGCCCGGCCATTCGATCCGCTCGCTGCGTTGCTGCTCCTCAGCTTGTCCACCAACAAGCCGTGTCGTCGCAGCGCCTTGCGCACGATTCGACTGACGCAGCCACATTTGCTGCGAACTTCAGACGAGGGGCACTAGTGGGGTGTGTCCGAAGTTGGTCACATGAGTCGCCGGCCCTACGGCCCGCTCGCGGCGTCGCAGCTCCTCAGCTTGTCCACCAACAAGCCGTGTCGTCGCAGCTCCTTGCGAGCGAACCGCATGACTCGACGACTTATGCAACGAACTTCGGACACACCCCACTAGGTATGCTCTGCGCGATGGACATCCGTGGAGCAGTCCTCGACGCCCACCGACGGATCGCGTCCCACGTCCGCCATACCCCGCTCGAGCCCGCGCCGGCGCTCACTCGCGCACGCGGCTGCCACGCGTTCCTCAAGCTGGAGAATCTGCAACACACCGGGTCGTTCAAGCTCCGCGGCGCGATGAACAAGCTGCTGGCGCTCGACCCGCCGGCGCGTCTGGGTGGCGTGGTCGCGGCATCCACTGGCAACCACGGTGCGGCGGTCGCCTACGGTGCGCGGCAGCTCGGCGTGCCGGCGACGATCTTCGCCCCGTGTAGCGCTCAGCCGAACAAGCTCGACGTCATCCGCCGGCTCGGTGCGGAGGTGTGCACGGTCGGCGACGACTGCCTGGCGGCCGAGGTCGCGGCGCGCACCCACGCCCACCAGCACGGCGCGACCTACGTGTCGCCGTACAACGATCCGGCGGTGATCGCGGGCCAGGGCACCATCGGGCGCGAACTCGAACTCGACCTGCCGGAACTCGACGCGGTCATCGTGGCGGTGGGTGGCGGGGGTTTGGCGGCCGGCGTCGGCGGATACCTCAAGGCGATTCGGCCGCAGATCACCGTGGTTGGCGCATCACCGCGCGCGTCGGCGGCGATGCACGCGTCCCTGGCGGCCGGCCGCGTGGTCGAGGTTGTATCCACGCCGACTCTGTCCGACGGCACCGCCGGTGGCATCGAACCCGACTCGATCACCCTGGGGCTGTGCCGCTCTGCCTTGGACGAATTGGTCCTGGTGGAGGAAGACGAAATCGCGGCCGCGGTCGAGGCGACGATCGACGCGCAGCACACGCTGATCGAGGGTGCCGCGGGCGCGGCGGTTGCGGCGTTCTGGCGCGGTGGCGATCGCTGGGACGGGAAGCGGGTCGCGGTGGTCGTATGCGGTGGGAACATCGCTGCGCAGACGCTGCGGCAAGTCCTCTGCCGAACCTGAGCCGGCGCTGCGGAGGGACCGTCCGCACCACCGCAAGGCCGACCCCGCCGGGTGCCGATGTTCTGTACATGCGCCACCGCCCCGCAACGCTGTTCACCTGTGTCGTGCTCGTCGCCTGCAGCCGACACCAGGCCACCCCGGCGCACCACGCACTGCGCATCGACGGCTCGAGCATCGAGGCGGCAACCGAGTCCCTGGTGGCGATCAAGAAGCAGATGTCGCAGAAGGACTGGGGCGAGTTCGAGTCGGCGCGGCTCAAGCTGATGGCCAGTCTCGATTCACCGGATGCCAAGCCCAGTCTGATGCAAGTCACCGGCATGACGGTCGGTGAGGTGCTCGCACGGGCCAAGAAGATCGAGCCGGGTCGCGGCGGCACGCAGATGCAGCGCAACGAACGGGCGGCCACGCAGATGCTCGAGTACCTGCATTCCTGTCAGAAGCGGCTGCAGGGGCTCGGCGCGATCGACACCGATGGCGATGGCGTCGGTGAGTTCGGCTTCTTCGGAGAACTGGCCGGCACGAGTGGCATCCGCGGCAAGGGGACCTCGGTCGAGCAACCGCTCGAGCAGCCTTTGATGTCGGTGTCGGCGATCCGCAACGGGCAGATGAGCAAGGACGGCTACCTGTTCCAGATCTTCCTTCCGGGGGTGCGCTTCGTGCCGCAGCGCGAGAGCGACCTCGGCGGCGCACACGGTGCCGAGGTGAGCGCCAACCCCGCGGAACGCGTGTGGTGCGCCTACGCCTGGCCGGAGGAGAACGGGGTCAGCGGACGCCGGGTGTTCTTCGTCGACCAACGCGGGATCGTATTGGTCGCGCCGAACACCAAGGACTACAGCGGCGGATTCAACGGTCCCGAGCCGTTGGCCGCGTTCGCCCCGGGCGCAACCGGTCTGGACGCGAAAGTCGCGGCCGGCGGTGAGGCGCAGGACGGTCAGTCCTGGCAGGCCCTCGGCGCCGCGGCACCAGGCAAGTAGGGCAGTCGCTGACGGGCGACCCCGACGGCGCGCAGCACCGAACGCGGCGCGTCCCCATCTCGAGCCCTCGGCCGCGGCGTCACGGCCATCGGTTGGCGAGAAGTGCCGCCTAGGAGTCTGCGCCACAGAAGGGTGACTCAGGAGGTTCGTGGATTTCGGCGCAGGTCGCCGCCCGAAAACACAGCCGAATTGGTGGATTCGGCGAGGATTTCGGGGGGTGACAGGTGCTGGAAGGCGCGGATCTCATGGGTTGTCATTCTGTGGCGCAGACTCCTAGCCCGGACTGTTCATGACCGAGCTGCTGCGATCGCGCGACGCTGCTCACGAATAGTCCGGGCTAGCTAATTGGATCCCCCCCACCGCGCCCCGCCCACCGGGTAGGGTGGATGGGCACGTGCCACCCGCACACCCGCTTTCGTCTCCCCACAACCACCGCGCACCCATGCAATCCCCCGTTCGTGCCCCGGTCTTGGTCTCGCTCGCCATCGCGGTCCTGTGTCCCGCAACTCTGATCGCGCAACAGTCGGCCACCCGGCCGGCGCTCGCACCCGCTTGGGTCGAGAAGTTCACCTGGAGCTGCATCGGACCCGCCAACATGGGCGGCCGCATCGTCGCGTTGTCGGTGTACGAGAAGGACCCGACGTTGTTCTTCGCCGCGACCGCGTCCGGCGGATTGATCAAGACCGACAACAACGGGATCACCTTCACGCACCTGTTCGACCGCGAATCCACGGTGTCGATCGGTGACGTGTGCATCGCCCCGAGCGACCCGAACACGGTCTGGGTCGGCACCGGGGAAGAGAATCCGCGCAACTCGGTCAGCTACGGCGACGGCGTCTACAAGTCGACCGACGGCGGCAAGACGTGGAAGAACATGGGCCTGCGGCAGAGCTTCCAGATCGGCTGCATCCGCGTACACCCGACCAACAAGGACATCGTGTACGTCGGCGCACTCGGCCGCCTCTACGGACCGAACTCGGAGCGCGGTCTGTTCAAGACGCTCGACGGCGGAAAGTCGTGGCAGCGCATCCACTTCGTCGACGACAACACCGGGGTTCTCGACATCCAGATGAAGCCGGGCGATCCGGACACGATCCTGTTCGCCACCTACGAGCGGCAGCGCGACGGCTTCGACACCAACGACCCCGCCAAGAAGATCGCCAAGGGCAGCGGGCTGTACCGCACCACCGACGGCGGGCAGACGTTCGAGAAGTTGACCAAGGGCCTGCCGACCTGCGCACTCGGTCGCATCGGCATCGACTTCTACCGCAAGAACCCCGAGGTGGTGTTCGCGATCGTCGAGAGCGCGAAGATCGGCAAGCCGGGCGAGCGCATCGGTTGGAGTGGGATCACCAGGATCGCGGACGCCGACAAGGGCGCGCGAGTCGTCGCCGTGGCCAAGAACAGCCCGGCACACAAGGCAGGGCTACGGCGCGGGGACATCATCCTGTCGATCAACGACGCACCGGGTCTGTCGAGCAAGAACCTGCCGCAAGAGCTGACCCGATTCGAAGTCGGCACCACCGTGGCATTCGAAGTGCTGCGCGAGGGCAAGGGTCGCAAGTTGGAAGTTCGACTCGGCAAGCAGCCGACCCCGAGCGAGACGCCGCCGCCGAGCAACCGTCCGACGCGCGGTGGGCGAAGCCCGCGCCGCTTCACCGGGGAACGCCCCGCCGAGATCGCATTCGCCGAACGCCTCGGTGGCCAACCCGCCAACCTGCAGGACTTCCAGGGCGGCGAGGGGTTCCAGCACGGCGGCGTCTACCGGTCCGACGACGGCGGCACCACCTGGAAGCGAATCAACAGCATCAACCCGCGGCCGATGTACTTCAGCCAGTTCCGCGTCGATCCGACCGACGACAAGCACCAGTACGTCCTCGGAGTCGCCGGCTCGAAGTCGAGCGACGGCGGCAAGCAGTTCACCCGCGACTTCACCCGCGGCGTGCATGCGGACCAGCACGCACTGTGGATCGATCCTGCGAACTCCCGCCACATGCTGCTCGGGTGCGACGGCGGACTCTACGCCACCTATGACCGCGGCGCCCACTGGGACCACCTCAACCACATGGCGCTCGGTCAGTTCTACCACGTCGCGCTCGGCCCACGTCGCGACTACCGAGTGTTCGGCGGCCTGCAGGACAACGGCACGTGGGGAGCGCCCCACCGCTCGGCGATCAACGAGGACTGGATTCGAATCGGCGGCGGGGACGGCTTCGTGGTGCAGGTGGATCCCGAGGATCCGGATCAGATCTACTACGAGAGCCAGAACGGCGCGACCCAGCGGGTGAACCTGCGCACCGGCGAGCGCGCCCCGATCCGGCCCGCGGGTCCGCGCCGCGGCAATGGGCAGCGGCGCGGAGCGGACGACCCGCGCGTGATCAGGACCACGCAACGGCCGAACTACCGCTTCAATTGGAACACGCCGTTCATCCTGTCCAAGCACAACTCGCGCATCTACTACAACGCAGGCAACCGCGTCTTCCGCTCGCTGAACCGCGGCAACGACCTGGTGCCGATCTCGCCCGAGATCACCACCACCAAGCGCGGCAGTGCCACCGCACTGGCCGAGTCGCCACTCGACCCGAAGGTGTTGTACGTCGGCAGCGACGACGGTGGCCTCTGGGGCACCCGGCACGGCGACCACGACTGGATCGACTTGCGCAAGAACACGAGCGCCTCGGGTGCCGGCACAACGTCCGCGACCAACCGAGGCTTCGGGCCGCGGTCGTCCGCTCAACCACCCCGCGGCGTGGCGTTCACCGATTTGGTCGACAAGCCGATGTGGATCAGCTCGATCGAAGCCTCGCGGGTCCGCGAGGGCCGGGTGTACGTCACCGTCGACGGCCACCGCTCCGACGACGATCGGCCGTACGTGTTGGTGAGCGACGACTACGGCAACTCCTGGCGCTCGCTCGCCGGCGATCTGCCGCGCGGCTCGGCACGGTGCATCCGTGAAGACCGCGTCAACCCCGACCTGCTGTACTTGGGGACCGAGTTCGGCCTGTTCGTGTCGTTGGATCGCGGGACCAGCTGGACCCGCTTCCACAACAACCTGCCGACGGTCGCGGTGCACGAAGTGGCCCAACACGGACGGTGCGGCGACATCGTGATCGCGACCCACGGCCGCAGCCTGTGGCGACTCGATGTCACCGCGCTGCGGCAGCTCACGGCGAAGAACCGCGAGAAGAATCTGTTCGTCGCCCAGCCGGCAGAAGTGATCCGCTGGTCGCGAAGCCCGAGCCGCGGTGTCTCGGGTGGCGCGCGGCGCTACGTCGGCGCGGACGTGCCGGTCCAGGCCGACATCTTCTTCGTGCTGGCGAACAAGCCTCGTGAACTGACCGTCACCGTGCTCGACGAGAAGGGCGCGAAGGTGCGCGATCTCGAAGTCAAACCCGCAGCCGGACTGCACCACCTGGTGTGGGATCTGCGTCCGAACGCAAGCCGCGCCGGACCGGGCAGTGGCCGCGGGCCGCGAGGGGCGCCGCGCCGTCGCACTCCGTCCAGCCGCGACCGCACGACCACCTACAAGGTCGTGGTGTCGGCCGACGGCGAAACCGCAGCGGTCGAGCTGCGCGTCGTTGCGGACCCGGGCGACAAGTAGTCGTCCGGGTTCGCCCATGCCAACGCGAGTTGTGCCGATGGCTCGCAGGCCGGCGCTCCGACCGAGTTGTCACCTCCGAACTCGGCGGTAGATTCGCGAGCCCGCCGGCCCATTGCGGCCAACTTCGACACAGCAACACAGCCCATGCTCCGCACCCTCGTGTTCGCCACCTCGCTGGCGCTAGCCAATGTCTCTGCCGCCCAAGTGACTCCCGGGGCGGGTACCGAAGGTCTCGCCCCGCTCGCCGGGCTGGTCCGTGGATCCGGCTTCGTGGTCGCCGGGACGGGGATGATCCAAGGCCCCAGCTCCATCACCATCGACGTCCCGCTCGGCGTCACGGTGAAGCAGGTCATCGCACTGTGGGCTGGCCAGGACAACAGCGACGCCGGTGGAGACGACTCGATCGAGCTCGATGGCAAGCCGGTGAACGGCACGCTGGTCGGCGGTCCGTCGCTGTTCTTCCAGTTTCAGGGGCAGCGCTTCTACACCTACACCTACCGCGCCGACGTCACCGCACTCGGGCTCATCACCCCCGGCGCCAACAACGTGTCGGTCAGCGGAATGAACTTCCAGGCGCTGTTCGCAGCCAACAAGGGCGCCTCGCTCGTGGTCGTGTACGACGATGGCAGCGCCGCCGATCTGCAGCTTCGCGAAGGCAGCGACAATGCGTTCGGCGGGTTCGCCGGCGCGTTGCAGTCGACCGCCCCGCAGGTGTTCGAGTTCGCCCCGTCGACCGCGAGCCGAACCGCTCGCCTGGAGCTGATCGTCGCTGCGGTGCTCGACAACGCGGAGAGCGTCGTGAGCCTGCAGATCGACGACGCTGCGCCGACTCTGCTGTCGAGTATCCTCGGCTCCGCCGATGGTCCGGAGTGGGACACGGTGTCGCTCTCCGTCGCGGTCCCCGCCGGGGCGCGCAAGCTCACCGTCCAGTTGTTGTCCGCCGACGTCCCTGGAGAAAACCCGCTCGCCTCAGTGACCTGGGTCGGGGCGGCATTCAGCCTCGGGGTTCCGGCGGCGCAGTGCACCAAGAACCTCGGTCCGAAGTTCTGGCTGGAGAACCAAGACCTGTGGAAAGCCACCGGGCTGGCACCGGCCGACAAGGTCGCGACGGTGTTCGGTCTGTGCTCCACCTTCTCCGCGGCGCACTCGTCGCACCACTGCCACGCGAGCTTCAGTCGGCGCTACTCGCGCGACTGCGAGACGACCCTCGCGCAGGCGCTGGCCGCGGGCGGCGGCCGCGGACGCGTCGGGTTCAACCGGGCGCTGCTGCGCCACGGGATCGCCGCCCTGCTGAATGCCCGGCACCCCGGCGTCCGGTACCCGCTGACTCCGGACCAAGTCGTTCGTGTGGTGCGCTACGGGCTGCTGGACACGAGCTACTGGACGGCGCGCTACTACGCCTGGGTGCTGGCTTACTACAACTACCGTAGCGAGTACTGCCCCAACTGAGGTCCTCGCCCGTCCACGCGGCGTGCTGCGGTGACGGGGAACGACGGCCGAGCCGAACCCGCTGCGGCCGCGGGCTCGCGCTCGTTGGTGGACGAGCTGAGGAGCTGCGACGCCGCAAGCGGGCGTAGGGCCGGCGGAACCTCAGCGCACGAGTTCGGTCGCGGCGCCCTGGTGGATCCGACGGTGGATCTCCACCGCGATCCCGGTGCGCTCGAGGATCCGCGCGCGAGCGAGCTCGGCGGCTTCGCGCGCGTAGTCGGTGTCCTCGATGCGGGAACGCGCCGCCGCGGTTGCCTCCGCGGTGGCACCCAGCTGGGTACGCTGCGCGTCGATGCTCCGCTCGACCGCGCCGATGTGGGTTCGCGTGCGCGAGATCGAATCGATCGCGGCGTCGATCGCCTGCAGCGACTGCGGGCTGTCGGTCGCGAGCCCTGACAGCCCGAGGGTCGCGGCATCGTGCGCACCGAGTTCGACGGAGATCGGCGCGCCTGAGCCGCCGAAGATCGACACCGTTCCCGGCCCCCCGGCGCTGCCGTCCAGCAGTCGCCGACCGTTGAACTCGGTACCCCCAGCGATGCGGTCGACCTCTGCGGCGAGCTGGTCGTACTCCTGCTGGATGACTGCGCGATCCTGCTCACTCAGCGTGCCGTTCGAGCCCTGCACCACGAGCTCACGCATCCGCCCCACCAGTTCGGACACGCCGTCGAGCGCACCGTCCGCGACGCGAAGCAGGCTCTGTCCGTCGGACAGGTTGCGTTGCCCCTGCGCCGCACCCGCCTCGATCGCCAAATACTGCTGCACCGTCGCCAGCTCGGCCGCACCGTCCGCGGCTCGATTCAGGCGCTTGCCGCTCGCGAGGCGCTCGTAGCTCCGCAACAACCCGGACCCTTCCGTTCCGCCGATTCCTCCGATCATGCTCCCACCTTCCTGGGCGCGCGCCGCCCGTTCAGTCCCCCGACACTCTCATCGTCCGCTGTGGGATCCCGCTGCACCCACGGTCCCGAATCGAGACCGGCCGGAGGGCGGCGACGGGTAGCCTTGCGCGGAACACGCCCCTGCCGGCGGGCACCCGAACACCTACCCCGACCATGCAGTTCCTCCGCGCGGCCCACCTCCCCTGCACCCTCGCCCTGTCGGCCGCCGTGCTCGCCGGTCCGGTCGCCGCTCAGAACAAGCCCGGATTGCGCACCCTCGGCACGCCCGCGCGCATCGGCGGCAAGGGGATCCTCGACGCCGCGTTCAGCCCGGACGGCAAGCTGATCGCGACCGCCAACGAGAACGGCACCGTCGACCTGTGGAATGCCCACGACGGCAGCCGCGCCCGCCACATCGAGGCGGACCGACACGGCATCACCGGGGTGGCATTCGCCCGCCGCGGTACGCGACTGGTCACGGTGACCCGCCGCCACCTGCGGGTGTGGAGCACGGCGCGCCCGGACAAGCCGGTGCACGACTTCAAGATCGGCGACGTCGACGGCTCGCCGCGGGTGGCGGTCGACGACGCGGGACGCCGGATCGTGTGCACCGAGCCGCGGGCCGGCAAACTCTCGATCTTCGACTTCGACCGCGGTAGTCGCCTGCGCACCGTCCCGTTCCGCGCCAAGGTCATCTACCGCGTGGTGCTGAGCGCCGGCAAACAGGTGTTGGCGATCGGCCGCGAACCACACCTGCTGCTCGGGTGCGATCTCGACGGGGAACCGCGCGAAGTCGCCCTGGAGTCGGCACCGCACACCCTCGCCCTCGCACCCGACAACACGATCCTCGCCGTCTCGTTGGGCAAGAAGGTGATGCTGTTCCGCCTCCCCTCGCTCGCGGTCGAGAAGACCTTGCAGCCGCTCGACGACGCGATCCAGACGCTCGCCTTCGGCGCCGACGGCGCGTCGTTGTTCGCCGGCGGCCAGCACGGGACCCTGGCCCGAATCGACCTGACCACCGGAAAGTGCACGTGGCAGCACACCCGCAGCGCCCAGGCGGTGCGCCGAGTCGTGGCCTCACCCGATGGCAAGTTGATCGCGAGCAGCGGCGGCAATGGCGAGGGGCTGCGCTTCTGGCGCGCGGAAACCGGTGCCGAGACGCACGACCAGGGAGGGCACGAGGGCGAAGTCGACAGCCTGTCGTTCAGCCCCGACGGCAAGTCGCTGGTCTCCGGGGCACGCGACGGGTCCACGATCCTGTGGGAAGTGCGCACCGGGAAGCTGCTGCGACGGGTCCGCGCGAGCGACGGGCCGATTCGCGGCGTCGGGTGGGCGGGTAACCCCAAGGGACGGGTTTGGGTGGCGCCCCAGCACGGGCCGCTGCGCTACTTCGACCCGGGCCGCGAACCCACGCCGATCGAGACCCCGAAGGGCAAGCTGCGGCGGTTCGTGGTCGCGCCGGACGGAAGCTCGGCTCTGACCGCGTTCGCCGAATCGAAGTTGTTGCTGTGGCAATTGCCCGCCGGTACCAGCACCGCGCTGCCGGTCGACGCCGACCCGCGTCACGTGGTGATCGCACCGTCGGGTCGGATCGCCGCCGCGGGTGGCGAAGGCGGCTTCTGGGTATTCGACCTGCGCGGCGCGAAGCCCATGGCGACCGCGGTGCCATACCGCGGCAAACAGCTCGAGGCACTGGCGTTGCTCGACGACAAACGCTTGCTGTGCGTCGGGGCAGGTCAGTCGATCGTCCGCCAGTTCGACCCGGCGACCGGCCGGCTGGTCGACAAGTTCGAGATCGGCGACCACCCGATCCGGGCACTGGCGAGCGGTCCGGACGGCCGCGTGCTGGCGGTGGCCACCCCGTCGGCGCTGCGCATCCACGAGACGCGTCGCTTCAAGCTGCTCAAGCAGTTGAAGGTCCGCGGCGGCGTGCGAACACTCGCATTCGACCGCAAGGGGGTGTTGCTCGCCCTCGGGATGGCGGACTACACGGTGCGGCTGGTCGACATCCGACGCTTGCCGTAGCGGTCGTGAACGACGTCGCGAGTCCGGGGGCAGCGACCCTGCGCGCGTTCTTCGCCGTGCCGATCCCCGACGAGGCCCGCCCGCCGCTTCGCGCCGTGCTGCAGACACTGCGCGCACGACCGTTCGGCGACGCCCTGCGATGGGTGGCGCTCGACAACCTGCACGTCACCGTTCGCTTCCTCGGCGACATCCCGGAGCGCGCAGTCGCGGAACTCGTGGCCGCGGCAAGCGCCGAGCTGGCCACGCTGCCGACGGGTCGACTCTCGCTCACGCCGCCTTTCGCATTTCCCGATCGACGACGACCACGGGTCGTCGCGCTGGGGGTCGATGGCGGCGCGGCGCTGACCGAACTCGCTCGCGCGGTCGAACGTGCGGTTCGAGCCGCAGGGTTCCCGGCCGATCGGCGCGCTTTCCACCCCCACCTGACCCTCGGTCGGCTGCGCGACCGACGACTCCCGGCACTCGACCTCGGCTGGCGAACCGTCGAGCTGCCGCTCGATGCCGTGGTGCTCTACGAGAGCCAGCTGCTGCCGGGCGGGGCACGCCACCTCGTGCGGGCGCGCCTGCCGCTCGGCGGAAGCGTCACTTGACTACTTGCCGACCGTCGCTTCGCCGCCGTCGGAGAACAGGATGCCGGCGGGGTTGGCCCCCGAGGCGACCCCGTACTGGCAGTGGAACTTGAAGTTCACGAGCGCTGGGTCGTTGGGCAGTGCGAGCGTCTGCGCCCGGGCGCCCGCGGAGTTGGTCGGGGCAGCCAGGATCAGCAACGGGTTGGTGTAGAGCGTGCAACCCGGCGCACCGATGATGCTCAGATCGATGTTGGTCTTCCCGACGCCGATCGCCAGCAAGCTGTTGGCGTTCGCCGGCGCATTCGACAGGTCGATGCTGAACGACTGGTTGATGGTCGGCACACCCGTGTTGCCGATCGCCGGGGCCGGGCCACCGCCACAGCACAGCACCTGGTAGACCCAAGGATTCGTGGCCCACGGACCGCTCCAGCTCGGCGGGCCGTTCCAGTAGTGCACCTGGTTGGTGCCACCGGAGATGATCGGCAGCGGGTTGCAGCGTGCTTGCAGGTTGCTGAACACCAGGAAGAAGTCGGTGTTCGCGTTGATGATCACCGGCGTGCTGAAGGTCGCGACCTGCCACCCCTGGGTCGGCGTCATCTGGATCTTGGTCGCCGCGAGCATGTTGTTCGGCGCGCCGCTCGAAGCGTCGTAGATCCACGCGTCGACCGCCGTGGTGGCGGCGTTGCTGGTCCGGGTGTAGAGCTGGAAGCCGCAGATGACGCGTGTCGTGCTGCCGCTGTTGGAGCGGATCGCAAAATTCGCCGAAGCTCCCGTCACCGCCCCGAGCACGATCGGTGCGGTGTCGTTGGCCGAGACACAGGATGCGCCGCCGCCGCCGGAGCAGGAGGTGCCGTAGGGGACAAAGGTGCCGGTCTGCGCGGCAAGTGACGCACCGAGGACGAGGGTGACGAGAGTGAGCTGCTTCAAGATACGTTCTCCGAGATGAAGTGATCGAACGCGGGCATGGGCGCGTTGGCCGCGCATTCTAGCCCGGCGCCGGGTGGCGAGTAGCTCCCCCGCCGGAAGTGCCCGTTCGTCCGGTGCCGCCGCCGCGCATCCCGAGTTATGCTCCCTCGCCGCCATGCCATCGGAGCTTTTCTCTCTCACTGGCCGCCGCGCCCTGGTCACGGGTGCGAGCCGCGGCCTCGGACGCGTGATCGCTCGGGGCCTCGCAACCGCCGGGGCCGATGTCGCCGTCACCGCGCGCAGTGCGGCCCCGCTGGAGGAGTGTGCCGCGGAAGTGCGCGCCGCCGGTCGCCGCGGTCTCGCGGTCCCCGCCGACATCACACGCCCCGACGCAGCTCAGCGGGTCGTCGACGAGGTGGTCGCCGCGTGGGGTGGCCTCGACATCCTGGTGAACAACGCCGGCACCAACATCCGCACCCCGACTCTCGAAACCAGCGACGAGAGCTGGCGCACGGTACTGCAGACCAACCTCGACTCGGTGTTCTTCATGACGCGCGCCGCGGGCGCCGGCATGGTCGAACGCGGTTCGGGCAGCGTCATTCACATCGGCTCGGTGGCAGGCGTCGTGGGGATGCCCACCGGCGTGGCCTACGGTGCCACCAAGGCGGCGATCGGTCAGATGACCCGCTCGCTCGCCCAGGAGTGGGGACCACACGGCGTGCGCGTGAACTGCATCGCCCCCTGGTACTTCCACACACCGCTGACCGAGAAGCTGCTGGCCGACCCCGACTACCTGGCGCGCATCCTGCGCGCCACACCGCTGCGCCGCACCGGCCGAGACGAGGACTTGGTCGGCGTGGTGGTGTTCCTGGCCAGCGAAGCGAGCGCCTACGTCACCGGACAGACGCTCGCTGTCGACGGCGGAATGTCGACCTCCGCGTTCCACCCGGAAGCCTGAGCGCGCGAGAGATCGCGAGCGACCCGACGCGAGATTCGGCGATCGGTGTGACACCTCCGGGCCGACCCGGGCACAGGGCTCGAGAGCGCGGCAGGTGCCGCGCCGAACCCAGGAGGTTTCCATGATCATCCACTCGAACCGTCGTTCCGTTCGGACGGTCCCGATTCTCACCCTCGCGTCGCTGCTCTGCGTGGCGGCGATCCCCTGCGCCGAGACCTGCCCCGACGAAGGCGTGCGGCCCGTCCCGGCAACCGACGTCGCCTACCACGTCACCACGTGCGGGACCGGCATCGAGGTCAACAGCGGCCCGATCCGTGCCTCCGTCAAGGCCGGTGCCTGCCCGGCGTACTCGATCGCGACGCCAGCGCACAACGAGCGGATGGCGAAGAAGGGCTACTTCACCAAGCGAGTCGGGACACTGGGGGTCAAGCTGATCACGTACCAGTGCAACTCGCGCTGGTTCCTGTTCATCCCGATCGGTTCGCACTGCCAGGTGAAGAGCGCCGTCAACCACGGGGAGGTGCCCGACATCGCACAGATTCCGTGCAGCATCGGCCTACCGCAGCCGACCGCGGGCGTCCGCTGATGGCCCGGCGGCAATCCCGCGAGCGCCGCCGTGTCGCCGCCCTGCCGCTACTCGCGGCGGGCGGCGGTGTCGCCGCGTGTCTCCTGCTGGGCAGTCTGCGGTTGGTTGTCCCGCAGCAGCCTGCGAGTCCTCCGGCCGCGCCCCGAGCGGGCAAACCCGACGCGGCTCGACCGGTGCACCGCGCCGCGCTGAGCGCCACCGCGGGCGAGGGGCTGGCCGACCCGGGCTCGCTCGAGTTCGGCGAGCTGTTCGAGCGGCTGGTCGCGCTGAGCGTGCGCGGCATCGCCGCACGCAAGGCGGGCGAAGAGTCCGAGGCCGCCCGGTTGGAAGCGCTGGCCGAGAAGGTGCTCGACCTGCTGCGCAACCGCGTGCCGGAGTCCGACAGCGCCGCACTGCACGAACTCACCGGCATCCTGTCGGAAGATCACACCGAGCGTTCCAGAGTCTGCCGCGCGCTGTGCCTGGGGCTCCTTCGGTTCGGGCTCGCTCGGCGGTTGGCGCGGTTCGAACACGGTGGATCGCGCCGTGCCCTCGACGACCTCGTCCACGCTCTACTCGCCTGCCTGCCACAGGACGAGCGCATTGCCGCCGAGCTCTCCGGGTTGCTGATCGGCGCGCGCTACCTCGGGATCGTCCACGAGCAGGCGATCCTGGACCTGGCCCTCACTGCCACCGAGGACGGCTTCCTGGTGCCCCACGTGGTCCGGTTGTTGGAGACGCTCTGGCGCAACCTCGAAGCCAGCGGGGCGCGCAGCTCGACGGAGCTGGCCAGCTTGGCACTGCTGTTCCAGCACGACACCAATCCGTCCAAGCGCCTGGCGGCGATGCGCCACCTGCTCACCGCCGAGGGCGGGAGATTCCGAGAGCTCGTGCTGCAGGAGATCTTGGAGAAGCGCGACCACAGCGCAGCTGCGGAACTCGCGGCACTGGCCGCATCGACAATCGCCCCGGCCGACTCGCTGCCGATTCTCGAGCGGTTGTCGGCGATCGACAGCCAGGCGATGACGGGTGCGTTCATGGTCCTCTCGAGCCGCGCACCGAAGTTGCTCGCCGAGGCCTACGAACGCAGCCTCGCCGACGGAACCCGGCCGAGCTATCGCGCACAGCTGGTGACAGGACTCGGGTTCCAGGGTGGAGCTGCAGGGCTCGACGTCGCGCGCACAGCGTTCGCCAATGATCCGTCGACCGAGGTGCGCACCCGGGCGATGTTGGTGATCTCCGCGCGCTGCGACACCGCCGAGGGCGAACGCGCACTGACTTCGGTGCTCGAGGACCGCGGGACAGCCGGCGACTCCACGCGGCTCGGTTCGGTGGTGTCGGCCCTGGAGAACCTGGCGCAGCGCGGCGACCCGAACGCAACTGCACGGGTCGCGGCGCTGCTGCGCGGCAACCCGGCACTGCTGCCCGGCGACCGCACGCGGCTCCGCGCGATCCTCGATCGGTCGCTGCCCGACACGGGACGGTGAGGAGCGGGGACCCGGTGCGCACGACGGCGCCGGACTGCCCTGCGACGTTCCGCGCACCGCGACACAAGGGATGTGCAACGACTCGGTGTGACGGTCGAAGTCTCGCCGCAGCCACGCGGCGCGTGGGTCCATACCGGACACTGCGCAGCGTCCAGTCTCGTTCTGCCGCGCCCGACGCGGGGCACCGAGGAACGGGGATGGCGCGTGCAAGTTCGCACCCAGCTGACTCGCGGTTCTGCGAAGCCCGTTGCAGTTGTTCGTCGGCGCAACTCGCGCCATTCCGTGGACGGCACCGCGGGGCGCGCGGGCGACGCGGTGTCACGCGGCGACTGGCACCGCAGCGGGAGAAGCGCACAGCCCTTCCCCGACTCACCACGCCGCGGATGGGATTGCTCCGTGCGCATCCGCGCCCGACCGACTCGCGGTTCTGCGAAGCCCGGCGCACCGGTTCGTCGGCGCAACTCGCGCTATTCCGTGGACGGCACCGCGGGGGTGCGCGGGCGACGCGATGTTACGCGGCGACTAGCGCTGCAGCGGGAGAAGCGCACAGCCCTTCCCCGATGGGATTGCCTCGTGCGCATCCGCGCCCGACCGACGCGCGGTCTGCGCTAGGCGACGCGGTGCGCCGGGCCGATCCGCACGCACCGGCAAGGGATGTGGCCTGCGCGGCGATCGCTGCGGCCGCGCGCGGGCTACTTCTTCTTCTCGTTGTGCAGCGTGTGCCGGCGGAGCCGCGGGCAGTACTTCTTCAACGAGAGCTTCTCGGTGCCGGTCTTCTTCCGGATGGTGTAGTTGCGCTCGCCGGTCTCCGAGCAGACCAGGTAGACGATCTCCAGCTTCTTCTTGGGCTTGCCTGCCATGTATCGCCTCTGCGAATCAGGGGCGAAGAAGCCTACCCCGCGCTCCCCAAAGGTCAAGAACCGCCCTACGAACGGCCCCGGTCACCAGCCGAACCACAGGATCGGGAGGGAGGAGTTCATCGGCCCCCAGGGCGAAACCGGGGCAATCCGCTGGTTGTTGCTGTCGAGCACCCACGGCTTGGGCGACATCACAGTCGACGCGCGGCTCTGGATCTCTACCGCACCGACGATCGCCCCGACCCCGTTGCTCAGCTCGAGCCGGCTGGCCCTGGTGTCGAGAACCGCCGCCTGGAGCACGTACAGGGTGCCGTACTGCGCCGGCAGCAACGCGGGGATCGGCAGCGCGAAGTCCTGGGATCCGGCCCCGTCGGTCGCCCCCACCAGGTGGGTCAGCGGGGAGGTCCAGACGTGACACTCCGGCCGGCTGATGGTGGTCAGGTACCCGACCATGGGGTCGTAGACCTTGTACCCGGTCTGACTGGTGCGCGGCAAAAGCGGCCGAGGCCCGAGGAACAGCATCGAGGTGGCGGACGGGAGCGCGTTGCGCAACCGCAGGGTCACCTTGGAGGACGCGGCCGGTCGCTCGCCCTCGCCTTCGAGCGACATCGGCAACCCGCTCGACGGCACGACCGAACTGCAGCCGCCCTGCCCGAGGGTGACGACGATTCCCTGGTCGCCGGTGTACTGCAGCACCAGCGCATCCACCCAACCGTTGGGGTCGGGCAGGGTCGAGGTCGAGGTGGTCTCCCAGTCGACGAACAGGTCGGGGCCCTTGAACGCGAACGGGCTGGCGAACGGCAGCTGCAGCAAGTCCTTTCCGACCGCTTCGCGGTACCCGGCCTTCGGCGTCGCCGCGATGTTGAACGACTTGGCCTGCACCACAGTGGTGAGCGTTGTTGGACCGTTGGCACCCGTCGCACTCACGACCGCGGTGCGGTTGGCCTCCATGTCGGCGATCATGGACATCAGTGGCAGATTGGTGTTCGCCAACCGCACCGTGAAGGTGCGCGTCAACGCTCCGTACGCCGGCTCCTCGAGGAAGGACGGGCGGCGTACCCGAATCTCCTTGAGCATCGTGTCGAGCATGGCATCGGGGAGCACCCTCCCCACCCCCTTCTGACTCTTCAGGTGCACCTGAAGTAAGCCCTCGTGCCAGCGCAGGGGCAGCGACAGGGCGTCGTTGCCTCGCACCTGGGCGAAGACCGGGGGAACCACGGCGCTCTGGGCCGCGAGGGGGCCGGCAACCGCGAGGAGCAGCAGAGTACGACTCGTCATGGGGACTCCTTGTCGGGCTGGTGCGCGCGGAAAGAGCAGCGGCCCGACACCGCGTGGGTGCCGGGCCGCCGAGGGATCGTCCGCGGAACACTCGACTCTCGCCCTTTTCTCCCGCTGCTATCGGCGTCCTGCGGGCCACGACTGAAGCCCCGGTGCAGGGCTCTGGGCCCATGCGCAGGTCGGGTCGATCGCCGTGACCAGGCACTGCGGTTCGCGCCAAGACCCGGGCGCCGTTGCGGTCCGTTGCCCAGGATGCACGGTCGCTGGCGCGAGCGCCCGAGAAGCCCCTCGACCGGTGCGGGTTCCATGGTCACGTCGCGCACCGCCAACGCCGACTTGCAGCCGGTTTGCCGGACTGCGTGGAGACTGGCCCGGGCGTCTCATCTACGCTGCCGGACCGGCATGGCATCCTCCGACGACAGCGGCCCCGGAGTCGCGCTGATCACCGGCGCGAGCCGCGGAATCGGCTTGGCGATCGCCGCGGACTTGGTCGCCGCCGGGTTTCAGGTGGCGATCACGGCGCGGGATGCCGATCGGTTGGCACAGGCGCGCCAGGCCCTGCCACCGGACGCGGTGGTGAGCTCGATCGCCGCGGACCTCACCGAACCCGATGCGCCCCAACGCATTCTCGAGCAGGTCGTCGCCACCCTCGGCCCCCCTCGGGTGCTGGTCAACAACGCCGGGTCGGCCCCGTCCGAGCGGTTCGACAAGACCGTGCTCGCCGACTTGGACACGGCGCTCGCGCTGCACGTCCGCGCCCCGTTCCTCCTCCTGCAGGCGGCGCTCCCGTCGCTCCGCGCGGCGCCGCGCTCGTGCGCGGTGCAGATCGCGTCGACCGCCGGCCTGACCGGGTTCCCGTTCACCTCGGCCTACACCGCCGCGAAGCACGGCATGGTCGGATTGTGCCGCGCGTTGGCCGCGGAGTTCGGCAGCAAGCCACCACGGGTCTATGCGGTGTGCCCGGGGTTCGTCGACACCGAGATCACCCGCCAGGCCGCGACCGAGATCGCGGCACGCGGCAGCAAGACCTTCGACGAAGCGATGGAAGCGCTGGGCGGCATGAACCGCATCGGACGCATGCACCGCCCCGCGGAGATCGCTGCCGCGGTGTTGCACCTGGTGCGTGAGCAGCCGGAGGGGTGCGTGCTCGATCTCGACCGCAAGGTCCCTGCGTTCGTCTGACAGACATGACCGACTACGATTTCCACTTCGAGGTGCGCGACGACGGCGTGGCGATCCTCCGCCTCGACCGACCCGACACGCTCAACTCGCTGACCTTCGAGATCTACCGGCAGCTGGAGCGGCTGTTCGTCGACCTCGAGACCGACCACCGCGTCAAGGTTGTGGTGTTGACCGGGACCGGCAAGGGGTTCTGCAGCGGAGGCAACGTGGAGGAGATCATCAAGCCGTTGCTGGAGCTGGATCTGGCACAGACGCTGCAGTTCACCCGGATGACCGGAGCCGTGGTGCGCAACATGCGGCGGCTGACCAAGCCGATCGTCGCCGCGGTCAACGGCGTGGCGGCGGGCGCCGGAACGGTTCTGGCTTTGGCGGCCGACTTGCGCATCCTGTCCGAGCGGGCGAGCTTCGCTTTCCTGTTCTGCAAGGTCGGGCTGACCGGCGCCGACATGGGCGCCGCGCACCTGCTCCCGCGCGTGGTCGGCGCAGGTCGTGCCGCGGAGCTCCTGCTGCTCGGCGACAAGATCGATGCGGCGGAATGCCTACGGATCGGTCTCGCCAACCGAGTCGTCGCACCCGAATCGCTCATGCCGGACGCACTCGCGTTGGCCGAGAGACTGGCCGCGGGCCCGGCCTTGGCCAACGCGATGACCAAACGGATGCTGGTCAACGAGGCGAACATGGACCTCGAGTCGGCGATCGAACAGGAGGCACAGGCGCAGGCACTGCTGCTACGCGCCGCCGACCACCGGGAGTTCTACGAGGCGTGGCGGGACAAGCGCGCGCCGCGGTTCGAGGGCCGCTGAGCCGTGGCAACCGACTCGATCCTCCCCGACCGGGAATTGGATGCGCCGTACCGGGAGTTCGCCCAGCGGATTCGCGCGTTCGCGAACGACCAGCTCGAACCGCACGCGCGGGCGATCGACGAGCAGCGCCGGTTCATGCCCGAGACAGTCCGCGCGCTGGGCGCAGCCGGGATTCTCGGTGGCCCGATCGCCACGGCGCACGGCGGCGAGGGATGGGACGCGCTGCAGATCGTCCTCGCCAACGAGGAGGTCGGTGCGGTGTGCGGCAGCGCCCGTGGGCTGATGGCGGTGCAGTCGGGGCTGGTGGCGCAGTGCTTGGAGCAGTTCGGCGACGACGCGCAGCGGGGCCGTTGGTTGGGGCCGCTGATCCGCGGCGAAGTGGTCGGTTGCTTCGCGCTGACCGAGGACGACGCCGGATCCGACGTCGCCAGCTTGGCGTGCCGCGCCTCTGTCGGGAGCGACGGCAGCTACCGGCTCGCGGGAACCAAGACCTGGATCACCAACGGTGGGGTCGCCGACATCGCCCTGGTGTTCGCCACCGTCGATCCGGCACGCGGTCGCGACGGGATCACCTGCTTCCTGGTCGAACTCGAAGCGGTGGGAGTGCAACGCGCACCGGTTGCCGGCGTCGAACTCGGACATCGCGGCTCGAACCACGCCAGACTGAGTTTCCACGGCAGCGCGGTGCCCGCCGAGGCGGTGGTCGGCGGCGTCGGCAACGGCTTCGCGGTGGCGATGGGGGGGCTGTCGTGCGGCCGCATCTCGGTGGCCGCGGGCGCGGTCGGTATCCAGCGCGCGGCACTGTCCAGCAGCATCGAGTTCGTCAACGCTCGGCAGCAGTTCGGCAAGCCGCTCGCAGCCTTCCAGATGGTCCAGGAACGCATCGCCGACATGGCTGCCGACCTGTTGGCTAGCCGCGCGCTGGTGTATCGGTGCGCTCGCTTGCGCATGGCGGGCAGCGAAGGTCCAGGCGATCTCGCCGCCGCGAAACTGTTCGCCACCGAGGCCGCGTCGCGCGCGGCGGATACCGCGGTCATGCTGCACGGTAGCCGCGGGTATTCGTCCGCGTATCCACCCGAACGCCTGCTTCGCGATGCACTCGGCCTGCGCATCTACGAGGGCACGTCGATGATCCAGAAGTCGATCCTGGCGCGCAGTGTCCTGCGCTCCTAGCCCGCAACTCTCGCCGGGCGGCGCGCGAAGTGCCGCAATGCCTGTGAGTACGAGGAAAGTGACTGAGCCCACCGGAGGCGCACGTGTCGGCGCGCAGCAGGACGGCCCGATCTGACGCGGCACAGGAATCCGCGGTTGCAGTCGGCAGGCTGGCGACAACGGGGTCCAGGAGTCTGCGCCACGGGATGACGAGGAGGCTCACGATCGACGATCGCCGCCGACAACCTAGTGGGGTGTGTCCGAAGTTCGTTGCATAAGTCGTCGAGTCATGCGGTTCGCTCGCAAGGAGCTGCGACGACACGGCTTGTTGGTGGACAAGCTGAGGAGCTGCGACGCCGCGAGCGGGCCGTAGGCCGGCGACTTATGTGACCAACTTCAGTCACACCCCACTAGGAGTCTGCGCCACAGAATGACATCCCATGAGATCCGCGCCTTCCAGCACCTGTCACCCCCCGAAATCCTCGCCGAATCCACCAATTCGGCTGTGTTTTCGGGCGGCGACCTGCGCCGAAATCCACGAACCTCCTGAGTCGCCCTTCTGTGGCGCAGACTCCTAGCCCGGACTATTCGTGACCGAGCTGCTGCGATCGCGCAAGTTCGCTGCTGGCTTCGTCGAACGTCAGAACCTGCTCCTCGACGGGGAGGCACCCCGCCTCCGGGCAGAACCTGCCGTTCTCCTTGCCAGCAACAACCTTGCACGATCTCGCGACGCTGCTCACGAATAGTCCGGGCTTCTGTAGAGAGGCCCCTCCAGTCAACTGGCTGCGCAAGAAAAACAGTCTGAGCGTACGTGGTGGTCTCCCGGCCAGCCCCTGTTGCCCTCGATCCGGATGCAGAGGTTGCTGTCCCGGGCGTCGAGTGCGAGGGATTGCCTGGATGACATGAAGTGTTGGATGCGGTTTGTCGTGTGGCGCTACTCCCGGGAGTGGATCGAGCAGTTCAGGCCTTCGGAGTGGCAAGAAAGGCCACGCCAAGCTTCTGGTGCGAGCTCTGACCAATGGGGTTTCGCCACTGGTTCCGCGGCGGTGCCGCGCGGCTCATGATGGATGGTCCGGAAGGCTGCGTCCCAAGCTAGTGGCGCGGCCTGTCCCAGCCATCCGCATGCGGACAGCCAGGTAGCCCAGCCCGGAACGGGATCGCAGCCTTCGCGGCCCGAATGCTCTCGAGTCTTCCTCACCATCAAAACGGATGAACGGAACCCATCGGTTTGATCACGCGACTTTCGCGGAGACCGGTTGCCGCGTCCGCGGTGGACGGAACGCTTCGCTGCGAGACAACATCACGAAAACGATGCGGGCTAGCTTGTGGGCTGCTGCCGTCATTGCGAGCTTCTTGGGTTTGCCTCGCTTCGCCTTCAGTCGGTAGAACTCGGTCGCAGCGCTGGGGTGCTTGGAGCGGATGCTCGCGAAGATCGCGTGACCGAGCGCCCAACGAAGCCCAGGTGGTCCGCTGCGTGTGATGTTGCCGAGCTTGGCTTTGCCGGCCGAGGAGCGCACACGCGGCACCAGACCGGTGTAGGCTGCGAACGCTCGTGCGTTCGGGAATCGTTCGATGTCCGCTGTCTCCGCAAGGATCGTCGCGGCGATGATCTTCCCCACACCAGGAATGGCCTGTAGCCGCTTCGCGTCGTCGTGATCCGTCATCAGTTCCTCGACTCGCTGCTCAAGGGTCTGTTGCTGCTTGATGAGGACACCGAGTTCGTCGAGAAGCGTGTCGAGGACGATCCAGACATCCGGTGGCAAAAGCCTCTGGGCGGACGCCTTCCAAGTTTCTTCGACGAAGTTCTCCTTCTTCGCGGGCATCCCGTGAGCGTCGATCAAGGCGTGGATTCGGTTGAGTGTCACCCTCCGGTGTTTGCGGATCTCTTCCAGGCGACGCGTCAGTCCCCGGAGCTCGCGCTGAGCGTCGGTCGCACGACAAACGACTCCGGGAGCTGTCCAGTCACCAGCCACCGCTCCAGCATCGCCTCGACGTCCTGGCGATCGGTCTTCTTGTTCGATCGCCAGATCTCCGGCATCTTCGCGGCGTCCACCAATCGCATGTCCATGACCTGGTCCTCGCACAAGTCGCTGACCCACTCCCAGGAGCGACACGCCTCGACGAAAAGCACCGCGGGTCGCGGTAGCTCCGTGAACAGCGCTTGCAGCTCCTCGCGGGTCGCGTTGAGTGTTCTCAATTCGGTCTCTCCGGTTTGCGTGTCCACGGTTCGACAAACGAACACGGACTTGTGGTGGTCCGCGATGACGACGGTGCGATACTTGTCCATGAGGCCCCTCCCAGGGCTAATTACAAGAACCAGCGTAACCGCTGGGTTGGGGGGGCCTCTCTACACCATCTAGCGCAGTCGCAGCAGCTCGGTCACGAATCCTCCGGGCCAACGCCGAAGTTCGCTGCACGAGTCAGCGTTCACGCAGTTCGCCGGTCGCGGCGACGCTGACGCGCTGCGCCGACGGTCACTTGGAGCTGTTGGAGAACGCCAGCGTGAGCCGCGCGCGTTCCTCCCAGCCTTGCTCGGAAGGACTCCCGGGCGGGTACACCGGGCCGTCGTCGTAGCGGAACTCGACCAACACCTGGTGTGGGTCGATGTTGTGGACGTTGGACAGGAACTCCTGCAGGAAGTACAGCCGGTCGACACACAGCCGGCCACTGCGCACGTAGAGCCCATTCTGCCGGTCGCGCCCGATCACCACGTTGGGTGCTTCGATCCGCACCCGCACCGTCTCGGTGAAAGTCGACGCCGCTCCGGCGATGTCGGCCAGTACGTGGCTGATCTGGTCGCTCTTCAGCGGGTTGGAGCGCATCGCGTGGAAGTAGGCCGACAGCGGTGCGACGAACGACACCGTGTCGTCGGTCTGCACGATCTTCAGCGAGTGGCCCGACGCCTCGAGGAACTTCTCCGGAAGCTCCTTGGATAGGAACTGCCGCATCGACTGCGACTGCGCAGTGAGGATCTGCGCCGCCTGGACCACTTCCCCGCGCCCGTCCTGGCCCTTGTCGTGAATCCCGGGTTCCTTGGTCTTGCCGTTCCCTTCGAAGCTGAACGCGAACTGCAGCGACTTCTTGAGCAACTGCAACTTGCGCAGCTTGGTCTCGCCGATCGCGTAGAGCACGACGAACAGCGCGAACAGCAGGGTCACCATGTCGGCGTAGGAAATGACCCACGCCTCCATGTTCTGGTGCTCTTCGTGCTTGTGACCCTTGCCCATGCCGCGACCCCGTCCGGGTCAGTGCCCGTCTTTGCCCTTGCCGCCGTGGCCGTGGCAGTAGACCGACAACCGACTGCGCAACGCACCGGGTGCGAGCCCGGACTGGATCCCGACAACGCCTTCGAGCGTCATCGCCATCAACAGCTGGCGGTGCTCGTTCTGCCGGTTGAGCTTGGCCTGGAACGGCAGACAGATGACGTTGGCGAAACCGACACCGTACACCGTCGCGACGAACGCCACCGCAATACCTGGACCGATCAACTCGGGCTTGTCCAGCACTTGCATGACGTGGATCAGACCGAGCACGGCGCCGAGCACGCCGACGGTCGGTGCGTAGGCCGCCCAGTTGGCCCAGAACTTGGAACCCGCCTTGTAGTCCTCGGCGGAGATCATCATCTGCGTCTCGACGGTGTCGCGAATCGCCTCGGCGCTGCTCCCGTCGATCGCCAGCGTCAAGCAGCTCTTGAGGAACGGGTCACCGTCGGCGCTGGTGGTGTAGGACTCCAACGCCAGAAGACCCTCACGCCGCGCCAAGTTGGCGAGCTCGAGGATCTTCTCCATGGTCTCCTGGAAGGCGAACTTCGGCGGCAGGAACACTTCCTTCAGGCCGTTCAGTCCGTGCTTCAGGTCGGACATCGGTGTGGCGATCAGCAACGCCCCGAGCGAGCCGACCATCACGATCATGAACGAAGGCAACGAGATCAGGGCGGTCGGGTGTCCCCCTTCCACCACCATCCCGCCGATCACCCCGATGAAGGCGACGACGATCCCTGCAACCGTGAATAGCTCCAAGCGCCTGCCCCAGCCCTGATACCCGCTCCGGAAAGCTCCAAGGGATGATGGGCCACCACGCTGCCCGCTTGAGGTGGAATCGCTCGACGTACCTCCGGTGCGGGATTTGTGGTCGCTGCTCCGCTATGTTCGTCGTCGTTGCCGTCGCCGCGGTATCCCCGTCTCGCCGAGGAGTGTTGTGACCTTGGTCAACTGGCCCCCCTACTGGAACCCGAAGAACGAGACTCTCCCCAAGGAGCAGCTGCGCGCCTTGCAGCTGGCCAAGCTCCAGCGCTGTGTCGCGCGGGCGTGGCAGACGAGCCCGTTCCACCGTCGGATGTACGAAGCCGCCGGCGTGCGGCCGGAGAGCATCCAGACCCTCGACGACATCCGGCGGTTGCCGTTCATGACGCGCGAGGACTGGATGGACAACCAGGCCGACAAGCCGCTGTTCGGCGACTTGGTGACGCGTCCGCGCAACGAAGCGATCCGCTACCACCTGACCTCGGGCACCAGCGGGCGGCAGCCGCTGCGCGTGCTCGACTCGCGCAAGGACTGGTCGTGGATCGGTGAGCAGTGGTGCTACGGGTTCTGGGGGTTCGGCGTGCGGCCCACGGACACCGTGTTCTTCGCGTTCTCCTACGGCTCGTTCATCGGCTTCTGGGGCGCACACTACTGCGCTGAGAAGATCGGCTGCCTGGTGTTGCCGTCGGGCAACATGACGACCGAGGGTCGCGTGAAGCAGTTGGTGGAGATGGAAGCCACCGTGGTCTGTGCAACCCCGACCTATGCACTGCGCATGGCGCAGGTCGCCGAGCACATGGGCATCGACGTCAAGCGCGACGGCAAGGTGCGGCGCGTGATCGTGTCGGGCGAGCCGGCCGGCAGCATTCCGGCGACCAAGCGGTTGATCGAGGAGATGTGGGGCGCCAAGTGTGGCGACACCGCCGGGATGACCGAGATCGGCACCATCATGATCTTCGAGTGCGACAAGCAGCCGGGCGGGACGCACATCATCGAAGACCACTTCATCGAAGAAGTGCTCGATCCGGAGACCGGCGAACCGTGCGACTACGGGCAACGCGGCGAACGCGTGGTGACGTCGTTCGGTCGGGGGTTCATCCCGTTGATCCGCTACCGCACCAAGGACCTGGTGATGAAGGTCCCCCACACCCACTGCTCGTGCGGGCGCACCGGCGATCTCTACGAGGGCGGGATCCTGGGGCGGGTGGACGACATGAAGTTGATCCGCGGCACCAACGTGTATCCGCGCGCCGTCGAAGCCATCCTGCGCGAGCACCCCGAGATCGAGGAGTTCCAGATCGTGCTGACACGTGTCGACAACATCCGCGACGAGATCACGGTGCAGATCGAGCTGCGCCCGGGTTTCCCCGACGCCGACTGGGCCGGTCTACAGTCCCGGGTCGGCACCGACCTCGCCGACAACCACGAGGGCCTGCGCTTCAACGTCGAGCGCGCCGCCGAGGGTCAGTTGCCGCGGTTCGAGTTGAAGGCCAAGCGCTTGCAGGACCTTCGCAACCAGTAGATCGAGGCCATGACCATGCCGGAGTCCAACCAGCGCGACCTGCTCGGTCACCCGATGACCGCGGACGAGCGGGAGTTGCTCGACCTCTACCGTCGCTTGCAGGCACTGTCCGCCCGCGACGACCTCCCCCCGTGCGCCCTGATGAACGCGCGGCAGGCGATGGTCATGCTGTGGAACGCCTGCACCGACCTCGATTTGATCTTCGAGGAGCCGGAGCGGGAGTAGCGCGGGTCGACGGGCCGGGGATCAGGTCCCCAGCACCATCCCGCCGTCCACGCCGAGCACCGCACCGTTGACGAAGCCCGAGGCTTCGGCGGCGAGGAACACGTACACCGCGGCGACTTCCGCGGGCACCCCGAGTCGTCCGATCGGAGTCCGGCGGATCAGCTCCTGGAGCAGCTTCTCCGGCACGCCTCGCGCCATCTCCGTGTCGACGAAACCCGGCGCCACCACGTTCACCGTGATCCCGTACTTGGCGAGCTCGCGCGCCCACACTTTCGTCATGCCGATCACCGCGAACTTCGACGCCGCGTAGTTGGTCTGTCCGAAGTTGCCGTAGACGCCGACGATCGAGCTGACGTTGATCACCCGACCGAAGCCGCGTTCGATCATGTGCGGCACCACCGCCTGGGTGCAGTGGAACACGCCCTTGACGTTGACCGACCACACAGCGTCGAAGTCCGACTCGGACATGCCGCCCACCACCTGTCGATCGACCACCTTGACCAACTGCGCATCGCGCACGATCCCGGCGTTGTTGACCAACACGTCGATCGAGCCACATGCATCCAACGTGCGCGTCACCGCTTCGTCCACCGCCGGGCGATCGGCGACGTCCACTTCGGCGAACACCCCACCGAGCTCCTGGGCCAGCGCCGCACCGGCGGGATCGCGATCCCACACGACGACCTTGGCCCCGGATTCCGCCAACGCCCGAACGGTCTGAGAACCGATCCCCCGGGCGCCCCCGGTGACCACCGCGACGCGGCCGCTCAGGTCGATTCGCATCGCTGCCTCACCCGAGCACAGGGAGACTGCGCCACGGAAGGATGGTTGAGGAGGCCCGAGGGTCTCGGCGCAGGTCGCCGCGCGAGGACGCCGGTGAAGGCGCGGATCTCATGGGTTGTCATTCTGCGGCACAGACTCCTGGAGGCGGTGTCCGAAGTTCGTTGCATCAGTCGTCGAGTCACGCGATTCGCTCGCGAGGAGCTGCGACGACACGGCTACTTGGTGGACAAGCCGAGCAGCTGCGGCGCCGCGAGCGGACCGCAGGGCCGGTGACACGGTGACGAACTTCGGACTCACCCAACCAGCTCGTCGGCGCAGTACACCGGCCCTTCGATGCACGTCTTCGAATAGGGCCAACCGTGGAAGCGCTCGCCACGCACCGCCACCGAGCAGCCGTTGCACACCCCGTAGCCACATGCCATGTAGGTCTCCAGGCTGAGGTAGCACTTCATCTGTCGCGCGGCACACGCGGCAGCCACCGCGTGCATCATCGGGTCCGGGCCGCAGCAGAACACGGTGTCGGCAACGGTCACCTCGCCGCGCTGCAGCAGGTCGCCGAGCAGGTCGGTGACCAGTCCGCGAAAACCGTGGCTGCCGTCGTCGGTGCAGGGGAACACCCGCGCCAGGTCGGCAAAATCGTGCAGCCCGGCCAGCGCCACCTGGGTGCGCCCGCCGAACAACAACCGGGGCTGCGGGCGCCCACGCTCCCGCTGTTGCTGGGCGAGCAGCAGGAACGGCGCGACCCCGATCCCGCCCGCGATGCACACCGGGTCGCACACGTCGTCGGGGAAGGGGCGCCCCAGCGGGCCGGTGACCCACACGCGATCCCCCGCCCGGCAGGCCTGCAGCGCTTCGGTCCCCGGCCCGACCGCCTTCACCAGGAAGGACCCGCCGCGCTCGCCTTCACCCATCGAGTACAACGAGAACGGACGCGGTAGCAGGGCCGGCCAGCGGTGCTCGGTCCGCAGCATGTAGAACTGGCCCGCGCCGGTGACCGGGAGCGCGCCCTCGACCTCCAGGGCGAAGCAGCCGCCGGACAGCGGGCGGACCCGCGCCACGCGGTGCAGTCGGGTCCGGCGTTCGGGAGCATCGTCTCGCATCCGCCGAGAGGGCATACCACACCGCGTCGGCGTTTTCCTGTCGATTGAGCACCGCGGTTCGATCGCCCATACTCCCCGCGCCATGGAGCCCACCCTGACCACTTGGCTCGCGATCCCCGCCGTCGGCGGCGTCATCGGTTACGTCACCAACCGACTCGCCGTCAGGATGCTGTTCCGCCCGGTGAAGCCGGTGCGGATCCTCGGGCTTCGACTGCAGGGACTGATCCCGCGACGCCAGGCGGACATCGCCAAGAGCATCGGCCACGTGGTCGGTACTCACCTGCTGCGCCACGACGACATCGCCCGCGGGCTGTCTCGTCTCGACCTGGAGAAGCTGGTCGGGGATGCGCTCGACACCGGACTGGCACCGAAGATCGCCGAGTTGCGGGGCCTCCCGCTGATCGGCGGGTTCCTGACGGACGACCGCATCCAAGACCTGCGTCGCTCCGTGCTCAAGGGCGTGATGGCCAACAAGGAGCGCTTGTTCGCCTCGCTGGAGAAGGCGCTCGAGTCGGACCTCGACGTGCACGAGCTGGTGGAGTCGAAGGTGGCGGCGTTTCCGGTGCACACCCTCGAAGACCTGGTCCTGCAGGTGGCCCGGCGCGAACTGCGCGCCATCGAGATCCTCGGCGGCGTGCTCGGAGTGATCATCGGACTGGGTCAGGTGGCGCTGCTGTACCTGATCGCGTGACCCTGGATCGGCCCGGGACTATCCCGCGGCGCATCCCCTCGGCGCGAGCCCGGCGGCGACCTTGCGCAATCGCGGCGGCTCGGCCATGAATAGTCCGGGCCGCCGCGCTGCCGCCCGATACTGGCACCCATGAGCAATCCCCAGAACCGCCGCGCAGGCGACCCCGCATCGGTCACCGCCGTCCTCGCGGTCGTGCTCGCCGGCCCGCTGGCCGCCCAGTCTCCGCAGATCGACACCTACTGGCAGCGCGAGTCGGGCATCCGTGTCCACGACAACCTGCAGCCGTTCCGTGCCCCCAGCGGCTTGGTCGGCCAGGTGCCCTCGAGTTGCGAGGAGTTGATCGACGAGCTGACGCAGATGCGGCGTCTGGCCAAGGATGCGCGCCCCGACCAACTCACCCGCGACGCGTTCGGGCGCGAAATCTGCAACCTCAAGACCTGGACCGACGCATTCGAACGGGTGAAGGCCAAGGGCCTGCGCAACGAGGGTTGGCTGGGCAAGGTGTTCATGGAAGACAGCTCCCGCCTGCGCCGCTCGGTGTGCGCGTACGGGATGTACTACTTCAACAACGCGCAACACATCCTGAACCTGATCGCCATGCTGCCGGGCGAGCCGGTGCGCGAGATCCGCGAAGACGGGATGGTTCGAGCCCTCGAGTTCCTGCGCGTGCACCTGCCGAAGAGCCAACCGCAGAACCCGAAGGACCCGACCAACGGCGTGGTCGTCCCGACCTACAACTTCAATCCGCTGCCGTTCTTCCAGCTGCTCGACGCCAAGGATGCGAGCGACCGCGCGCAGGGGTTGTGGTTCCTCGCCAACGTGCTGCGCATCCGTCACGACCTGGGGCGTGCGTACTTCGGCGAGATCAAGGATCGCCTGCCGGCGTTGCTGCTCTCCGACACCAAGCCGGTGCGCAGCGCGGCAGTGGACCTGCTGGCGGAGATCGATCGAAACAAGAAGCGCGTCCGCCAGGCCAACGACAGCGACGCGGACCTCCGCGAGTGGTTCACCGCGCTCGACTACGAGTTGTTTCCGCCGATCCGCCACGTGTCGAGCGGACTGGTGGAGCTGTACCCCAGCAAGGACCTCCGCGAGATCGGCAAGGTCGGCAAGCGCAGCATGGTCGACAGCTTCTTCCCGCGGGCATCGGTCAAGACCAAGACCGGGAAGGTGCGCTACGGGATCCGGGTGCCGACGCTGCCCGACTCGCTGAAGAAGCTCGGCATTCCCGACGGCGCGGTGCTGGTGGGAGTGAACGGCGAGCCTGTGTCGCAGGCGAGTGACGTGCTGCGCATCGTGAGTTCGTTCGTCGAGCTGCACCAAAAGGCACAGGCAGCCCGTGCAGCGAGTGGTCAGACCAAGGCGCCCGCACCGCGGCGCGCGCCGGCGCTGATGGTGGAGTACGTCGAGCAAGGCGTCGAGAAGCTGAAGGAGTTCCGCCTCATGGACCGGTAGGCCGGTCGGCGCGCGAGCGCGAGCGGACGGGACCTGCCGCGCACCGACACCTCCGCAGCCTGGGCCGGGCCCAACCCGGATTGTCCATGAGCAGCGTCGCGAGATCGTGCGAGGTCGTCGCGGGCAACGAGAACGGCAGGTTCTCCCCGGAGGCGGGGTGCCTCCCCGTCGAGGAGCCGGTCCTGACGGTCGACGAGGCCAGCGGCGACCTTGCACGATCGCAGCAGCTCGGTCATGCATGGTCCGGGCTGATCGACCGGACCAGTTCGAGCGCCGTCAGCTCCTGTCCGAGCTCCCGTCGGGCGGCGGGTGCTGGCGTTCGACGATGCGCCGAGGAACCGCGCGTTGGCATGTACCGTCGGCCCGAGTCGCCCTGCCAACCCCAGGCGCGACCGGAGCAGTCGTGCCGGGCAGCGGGCAAGCGCATGTGGGTGCTACACTGCGGCGGATGCGCTGCACCCCTGCGCACCCCGGAATCACCGACTGCCCGCGTTCCCGGTCGGCTGCCCGACCCTGCTCGCTCGGGCGTGGTGGACCTGCTCTACCGCGCACGCGTCCAGCCGCTACCGTCCGAGTGGCCAAGTCCGTACCCTGATGCGCGGCACCGCCCCACAACCCAACCGGTGCAGCGTGCGGGGTAGCCGCACCACGGGACGGCGGATCGCCGCGGTGTGCTGCGCTGCGTGTCTCGGGACGGCGCTCGCCGGTCAGTCCACGGACGAGTGGTGGGTATCGTTCGCCAGCAGGGAGAGCGCCACCGCGCAACCGCCGGTTCTGTCGGTGCGTGGCAAGGACGGCTTTGCGATCGATCTGCTGCCGACCGCTGACGCGCCGTTGTTGTCGTACCTCGGTGCCCGCCCATTCGGCCACCTTCGCGAACTCCCGGTCGGACTTGGCGACAAGAACCGCTCACTTCTGCAGTTCGCCCTACCGGCGCGCTTGCAGCAGTCCGGGATTGCCCACGCCGAACTTCGACTGGCGATGAAGCTCGGCGCCAAGCCGCCGCGCCGCCCCATCACCCTGGCGGTGCACCCGGTCGAGCAGGCGTGGCGTGAGTCGACCGTGTGCTGGAACCGCCAGCCGCCGTTCTCCGCCCGACCTCTGGCGAGCGCCCAGGTGGCGGCACGCGCCGGTGTAGTGCGGATCGAACTGACCGAGCTGGTCGAAGCTTGGCGCAGCGGGGCACGCGCCAACCACGGCATCCTGCTGCGCGATGCCAACGCACGCCCCGGTGCGTTGTTGGCCGACGCGCTGCCCGCTCGTTTGTTGCGCACGGTGCCGTGGACCGGAGACGTGCGCGGCGCCTTCCGCCAGGCGAACGTCACCGGCAAACCGGTCCTCACCTGTGTGCGCGGCGCCTACGACGCCAAAGCGGAGGACCCCGCGGAGCAGATGCTGCAGGCGATCGCGTTCTGCGATCCGGAAGTGATCGCCGTGGTGCGCCGCGAGTTCGTGCCGCTGCGGTTGGCGTACGCACCCACCGCATACACCGCAGGACGCGCTGCCCGACCGGATCCACTGACGCCGATCGGCACGCGCAGCACTTCGCTGAAGGCGCTCGCGCTGTGCGTTTCGACCCCGTCCGGCGAGCTGGTGTCGAGCCTCGAGAACATCGGCACCTTCGACCCTCGGCTGGTCCTCGCATTCCTCCGACACAGCCTGCGGCGCGCCGGTCGTGCGGTGAAGATCCCCGAGCGAAGCCCAGAGCGGATCGATCAAGGCCTGGCGGCGATGCACTCCGGCGCGTTCGACACGGCTCGCAAGATCCTCGACGCGGTCGCCGGGCAATCTCCGCCGACCACGCGCGACGCCGAAGCGCGCTATTGGCTGGGTTGTGTGGAGATCGCCGCCGGGCAGGGGACGCGAGGCACCGCCACCCTGATGGAACTCCACGAGCGGCACAAGACCAGCCCGTGGGCGGTGAAGGCGGCGGTTCGCCTCGCCTGGCCGGATCGCATCGAAGCGGCCGAGCCGCTCCGCCAACTGCCGCCGCCGCTACCCGAAGCAGCCCGTTCGACCGAGCTCGCCCTGCGCAGCATCGACGCAGCCCGCGGACCGGCGCTCGATTTCCTGCTCGCCGCCCAGCGAGCCGATGGCAGCTGGCCGTCGGAGGCGGGCATGTACCGTGCGGCAATCACCGCACTCGCCGCGAAGGCGCTCGAAGTCAGCCTGCCGCACTGCGCCGCGGAGCGGCGCGCGCGAGTCGACGGCGCGACGACGCGCGCCGCCGCGTGGATCGAACGCGAAATGCGCGATGCACTGCCCGAGGAAGCGAACACCTTCGGGACCACCTACCTGCTCGACTACGCGCTCACTCGCTTCGGGCGGATGCGCGACGATCGCGCCAAGGCGTTGGTCACCCGGGCGATCGATCTCGTCGAGAAGGCCCAGTGCCCCAACGGCGGCTGGAGCTACAGCCGCCAGTTCGGGACCGGGTGGCGCGGTGGGTTCGGCGGTTGGCCGACGACCACGCTCGGTCGCACGCACAGCGTGAACACTGGCCCGGCATTGCTGATGCTCGCCGCGGCGAAGGCCGGTGGTTTCCCGATCGACGCGAAGCGGATGGAGCGCGGGGTCGACGCCCTGATGCGCATGCGCATGGCGGCGGGTGCGTACACCTACACGTTCCCGGTGCCGCTCAATTTCCGCCGGCCAGCCCAGTCGATCGCCCGGGGTCCGGTGTGCGAACAAGCCCTGTGGGCCTGCGGCAGGGTCGACAAGGACGACCTGAACACCGCGCTCAGCACTTTCCTGCAGCACCACAGCGGGCTGCGGCGGGCGAAGAAGATCGACGCTTCGTGGTCGACACCGGACAACTACTCCTGCTACTTCTACACGTTCGCCTACTATCACGCCGCCGCAGCGGCACGCGCTGCCGGAGGCGAGGTCGGCAAGCAGGTGCTCGCCGCGGTGCGCGCGGAACTCCTGGCAACCGCCGAGATCGACGGTACGTGGGTCGACTTCCAGCAGACCGGCAAACCGTACGGAACGGCGATGGCCTTGCTGGCGCTGGCCCTGACCGAATGAACCCGACGTGACGCTGATCAGCCTCGACAAGATCGAACGGGTGTTCGGCGACCTGGTGGTCCTCGACGGCGCGAGGTTGCGGGTCGAAGAGCGCGACCGGATCGGGATCATCGGCGACAACGGGGCTGGCAAGACCACCCTGATCAAGATCCTCGCCGGCATCGACGACGCCGACCGCGGATCGCGGAACTGCCAACGCGATCTGCGGATCGGCTACGCGGCACAGATCCCGGAGCGCACCCCGGGTACCACCGTGCACGAGTTCGTGTTGCGCGGCAACGGCGTGTTCCCGCAGCTCGAGGAGCGCATTCGGGCACTCGAGGCCGAGCTCGCCGCAGCACCGACCGACGAGCGACTGCTCGCCCAGTACGGCGCGCTGCAGGGCGCGTTCGAGGCCGGCGGCGGCTACGACCGCGACCACGTCTGCGATCGCGTACTCGACGGCCTGGGCTTCTCGGACGACGACCGCCGCAAGGACGTCATCAAGCTGTCCGGCGGCGAGGCGGCACGTGCCGCACTCGCGGCCCTGATGCTGCAGCCGGTCGACCTGCTGATCCTCGACGAGCCGACCAACCACCTCGACTTGCAGGGGATCGAGTTCGTCGAGCAGTTCGTCACCAAGCACCCCGGTGCGGTGGTCGTGGTGAGCCACGACCGGCGCTTCCTCGATGCGGTGGCGACCAGCATCGTCGAGGTCGATTCGGGGTTGGCGCGCCGCTACCCCGGTAACTACTCCGCCTTCGCCAAGCAGACCGACCTCGAACTGCTGACCACCTCGCGGGCCTACAAGGACCAGCAGGAGTTCATCCAGAAGGAGATGGAGTACATCCGCAAGCACATGGGCAGTCGGATGACCGCCCAGGCCAAGGGGCGACTGAAGCGACTCAAGCGCCTGCAACTGATCGAGCGCCCGAAGACGAGCAAGGGCGAGATGCGGCTGAAGTTCACCGGCGGGCGCGGCCAATCGGGACAGAGCGTGCTCGAAGTCGACGATCTCGCCGCGAAGCTGCCCGACGGGCGTGAGTTGTTCCGCCAGGTCGGTTTCCGGCTGTACCACGGCGAACGACTCGGGCTGCTGGGGCGCAATGGCGCTGGCAAGACGACGCTGCTGCGCATCCTGTGCGGGCGCGCACAACCGAGCCGGGGCGAGGTGCGGCGGGCCCACCGTGTCCGGCCCGGGGTGTTCACCCAGGAGATGGAGGACCTGCCGACCCACGGCACGGTGCTCGAGGCAATGCAGGCCCTCGATCCGCAGGCGACCCACAAGGAGCTGCGCGACCACCTGGCGCTGTTCATGTTCTCCGGTGATGAGGTCGACCAGCCGGTCGCCAACCTGTCCGGTGGCGAGAAGCGCCGGCTGTGCCTCGCTCGGCTGGTGCGCGGGGAGTACGACTACCTGTGCCTCGACGAGCCGACCAACCACCTGGACATCACCGCCCGCGAAGGGTTGGAGGAAGCGCTGCGCGCCTACCCGGGTGCGGCGCTGGTGATCAGCCACGACCGGCAGTTCCTCGAGGCGATCACCGACCGCGTGTTGTACCTCGCCGACGGCCGACTGCAGACCTTCGACGGGGGCCTCGAGCAGTGCCTCACCGCGTTGCACGAAGCAGAACTGCAGCGCAAGGCGCTGGCGCGCGACGCCAGACAGGCACCGGCCAATCAGGCTGCCGGCAAGGAGCAGGGCGCAGCGCGCTCCGACAAGATCCGCAACCCGCTGCTGTTCGAGCGGCTGGAGGCGGAGATCTTCGGACTCGAGGAGCAGCTCGAGGAGCTGCGCGCCGAGATGGAGCGGCCGGAGAACTACACCAACTTCGAGAACATGCGGTCGCTCGAGGAGCGCCGGGCGCGGATCGAGGCCGACCTGGCTGCGGCCTACGCAAAGTGGGAGAACTGGGCGTAGCCCGGTCTCGGCACGCGGCAACGCCAGCGGGCCCCGAACCCTCCTGAGCTGTAGGGGCCGCGAATCGTGACCGCACGCGGAGGTTCTCGGGTTCCGCCCAAGACACCAGCGCGACGGTCTCTCCAGCCCGGACAATTCATGAGCAGCGTCGCGAGATCGTGCAAGGTTGTTGCTGGCAAGGAGAACGGCAGGTTCTGCCCGGAGGCGGGGTGCCTCCCCGTCGAGGAGCAGGTTCTGACGTTCGACGAAGCCAGCAGCGACCTTGCGCGATCGCAGCAGCTCGGTCATGAATCGTTCGGGCTAGCGGGCAGCGGCCCTGGAAGCTCCGACGAGCAAGCGGCCGAGGCCTCATGGCAGCGCGCAGCGCCGCGCTCACCCAAGACCTTGGGTGCGGCCTGGCCGCGATAGGCAACCGACGCCAACTCGTGACGACGATAGGTAGGCCGTGCCGGATCCGCTCGGCGCGACGTATCGGTACGGGTCGGGACTACGCCCAGTTCGGACGTTCTTCCGATGCGCCGCTTGCCCCGCGCAGGCGACGGAGGACACTACCCCGCCAAGACGAGCTGGACCAATCCTGAGCGGCCTCGCGAAATCCCCGGCGTCGGCCGCGAGCGCGCGCGATGGTCCGAGCAAGACCGCCCATGTCCTTGATCGATCCCGTCGAACACTTGAAGCAGCGCGTCGCGGAGTTGCTCCACGACGTCCCGGACGAAGTGCGTGAGGCGATGCGTCTGACCCCGCCCAAGGATCGGCGGTTCGGTGACCTCGCACTGCCGTGCTTTCCGCTCGCCAAGCTGCGGCAACAGCCTCCCCCCGCGGCCGCCGCCGAACTCGCCGCGGCGTTCACCGCCGACGACGTGGTGGAGGCGGCGAACGCCACCGGTCCGTTCGTCAACTTCCGGCTGCGCCGCGGCGCGATCGCCCGCTACGTGGTGACCGGAGTGCTGACCCGCCAGGCACCGTTCGGGCCGGCGGCGCCGAACGGCAAGAAGATCGTGATCGACTTCTCGTCGCCGAACATCGCCAAGCCGTTCCACATGGGCCACCTGCGCTCGACGGTGATCGGCGGGGCGCTGCGCCGGATCCACCGCCACCTCGGGTGCGAGGTGCACGGCATCAACCACCTCGGCGACTGGGGCTCGCAGTTCGGCAAGATCATGACCGCGTTCCGGCGCTGGGGCTCGGACGTGGAGCTTGCCAAGCGGCCGATGCACCATCTGTTCGAGATCTACGTGCGCTACGGCGCGGAGAAGAACGACGCGCTCGAAGCCGAGAGCGCCGAGGCGTTCCGCCGGCTGGAATCCGGCGAGGACAACCCGGAGCGGCGCTTGTGGCAGAAGTTGCGTGACGTGTCGCTCGAAGCGTTCCGTGGCCCCTACGAGCGGCTCGGCGTCGAGTTCGACCACATCACCGGCGAGAGTTTCTACGAGGACAAGATGGAGGCCGCGATCGAGAAGATCGAGGCCACCGGAATCGTCACCGAGTCGGAGGGTGCGCGAGTAGTCGAGCTCGAGGACCGTGGCATGCCGCCGTGCATCCTGCGCAAGAGCGATGGCACCACGATCTACGCGACCCGCGACCTCGCCGCGGTGTTCTATCGGATGGCCGAGTTCTCGTTCGACCGTGCGCTGTACGTGGTCGGCAGTGAACAGAACCTGCACTTCCAGCAGCTCGTCGCAGTACTCGACAAGATGGGTCTGCCGGTCGCCAACAAGATCGAGCACGTCCCGTTCGGGCTGATCCTGTCGAAGGACGCGAACACCGGCAAGTGGGGCAAGTTCTCGACCCGCGGCGGCAACGCCATCTTCCTTGAGGAAGTGCTCGACGAGGCGGTAGCGAACGTGCGGCGCATCATCGCCGAGAAGAACCCCGACCTCGAGGACGCGGACCAAGTCGCCGAAGCGGTCGGCGTGTCGGCAATCATCTTCAACGACCTGAAGAACTCGCGGATAAAGGACGTGAAGTTCGACTGGGAGTTGCTACTGAACTTCGAGGGCGAGACCGGCCCTTACGTGCAGTACGCGGTGGCCCGATTGTCCGGCATCCTGCGCAAGTCGGAGGTGGGCGCAAACGGTGAAGCGCCACAGATCCCGCTCGATCGGGTGGACTTCGAGCAGCTGGCGGACGCGGAGCAAGTGCTCCTGACCATGTTGGAGTTCGGCCCGACCGTGGAGCGCGCCGCCGAACTCAACGAGCCGAGCGCGATCACCTCACTGATGATCCGTCTGGCCGGTGACATCCACAGCTACCTGCGCGACCACAACGTGATCCGGGCCGAACCCGACCTCCAGATGGCCCGCCTGGCCCTGGTCGCCGCGGCCCGCGATCTCCTGCGGGTGGGGCTCGCACTGCTGGGGGTCGCGACCCCCGACCGGATGTAGGGTCGGGCGGCGATGGGGTAGCATCACCGCACCCCTCCCGCTCATGTTGCTCGCACTGACCCTCCACGCCGTTCTCACCCTGCCGGCGCACCACCCGGCCGAACCGCCAGCCCTCGCCCCGCCCCCCGGCGACCGGCGCGCGATCCAAGTGATCGGCTCCTGGCTGCAGCAGTACCACAAGGGCCGCTACGACCTCACGCGCAAGCGCGTCGACACCAACGCATCGCTGATCCAACGGCACAAGCTGATCCCGTCGGATTTCGTCGGCACACTCGACTACCGGGCCGAGATCGACTTGCTGTGCCGCCAGGCGCGCGAACTCGAGAGCGACGAGGCGGCGCGCGCCATCCTGGGCGTCGCGGCAGTCGGCCTCGATCCGCGGATCCGCTACTCCGCCACCATGCAACCGGACACGGTGCGCAGTGTCGGGGAGAAGCACCTCGCCGCGTTCCAGAGCGGCACGGTGCGCGCGTTCTTGATCGCGGTGGCACGCGGCACCACCAAGTCGAAGCCCGCGCTCCAGGCTGCGGCACTGCGCTACCTCGGCAGCAAGAAGCTGCGCGAAGAGCGACCCGGGATCGCAGCGCAGATCGGTGCCGAGAAGCGCATCGTGCGATTGGCGACCGCGACCGCGCTCGGGCGGCTGCTCGACTCGGGGGCCATCCCGGCGTTGGCGGAACGGCTATTGGTCGAGGGCGACCCGGCGGTGGTCGTCGAGATGCTGTGGGCCATCCGCTCGATCCACAGCGCGAGTGGCAAGTCGGGCGTGTCACCAAGGAGCCTCGATGCCGCGGTAGTCGGCGCAGTCCAGGCGCTGGGCCGCACCGACTCGTGGCGCGCCGACCTCGCGGTGCTCGATTTCCTGGAGACGTTCCGCTCCCGGCACGCGATCCCGCGACTGATCTGGATGCTGGAACGGTTCGACAAGGAGCCGCAACTGCTGCGCACCGGAAGACTGACCACGCGGCTGCGGGTACGGGTGCACGAGGTCCTGACCAACCTGACGGGTGCGCGCATCCCGATGGACCAACCCGCGCGCTGGCGGAAGTTCTGGACCGACGCAGCCGAGAAGTTCGTGCTGCCGGCCGAACCGGCGAGCGTGGCCGCGTCGGGGTCGGGGGGCACCGGATCGGCGTTCTTCAACATCCCGGTGCAGGGCAAGCGGGTGGTGTTCGTGATCGACTGCTCGGGCAGCATGAGCCAACCGATGCCGCTGCGCTCGGGCGGCACTTCGGGCGGCGGCAAGGGCGCCACCGACACCAAGCTCGCGGTGCTGAAGCGGGAGCTGTGGAAGGCGATCTCGGCGCTGCCCAAGGAAGTGCAGTTCAACGTCATCTACTACAGCAACGAAGCGGCGAAGTGGGACAAGCAGCTGGTCGCGGCCAGCAAGCCCAACAAGGCACGCCTGCGCACCTGGCTCGACGGCGTGCGCGCGCGCGGCGGGACCAACATCTACGACGCGCTGCGCGACGCGCTGGGGATCCGCTCGCTGGTCTACGGCGACCGGTACGACAGCAACGTCGAAGAGGTGTTCCTGCTGTCCGACGGCGCCCCGAGCGTCGGGGAGATCCGCGACCCCAACCGCATCGTCGAGGTGATCACCGAGTCGAACAAGTTCTCGCGGGTACGGATCAACACCATCTACCTCGGCGCCGCTGCGCCAGGCCGTCCAGGCCGCCCGGGGCGCGCGCGCCCTGCGCCGCGGCCGGGCCGTCGCATGAGCGGGATCGAGATGATGAAGCAGTTGGCAGCCAAGAACGGCGGAAAGTTCGTGCAACCGTAGCCCGTGGCCCAACCATCCCGTGTGATCGTCGAACCGACGCTCTCGAGCCTACCCACAGCGCCATGAACCTCGCCGACTACCTCCGCGACGTGCCCGACTTCCCCAAGCCAGGGATCGTGTTCAAGGACATCTCCCCGCTGTTGGCCGACCCGGCGGCGTTCGCCCACGCGGTCGATCGCATGGCGGAGCTGGTGGGTGGTTGGCAGGTCGACCGGATCGCCGGGATCGAGTCGCGCGGGTTCTTGTTCGGCACTCCGCTGGCGATGCAGCTCGGGGTCGGCTTCACCCCGCTGCGCAAGCCGGGCAAGCTGCCGGCCGAGACCACCGCGGTGGAGTACGGGCTCGAGTACGGAACCGACACCCTGGAGATCCACACCGACGGGGTCGCGGTCGACGAGCATGTCCTGATCGTCGACGACGTGTTGGCGACCGGGGGGACCGCTGCCGCGGCCTGCGAACTGGTGGAGGTGGTCGGGGGTCGGGTCGCGGGGTGCGTGTTCCTTCTCGAGTTGGGATTCCTGGCGGGCCGGGCGAAGCTCGCCGACCGGGCCCTGGCATCGGTCATGCGAATCGACTGAAAGCCCAGCCCGAGCGCCATTTGGGGGAATCGCTCAAGTTCTTCCAGAATGCGCTCAACACCCCCTTGGGGGCATCCGATAGACGGTGGCCAGCCGGCAGGGCTGGCACGATCTTTCTGCTTCTCGACAAAGGCAAAACCACCGAAAGGTGGTGACGCAAAGCCAAGGGCCTACGGCACGGAACGTGTCACGGCAGCCGGTTCCCGAAACGAAGCTGGGAGTGCTGAAGAATCAGCCACCAGAGCTGCCTGGAGATCAGGGCGTGGGAAACCGGACCGGGGACTTGGCTGGGGAGCTTCTCGTCCGAAACCGCCCGTCACTGGAGTCTCCATGGCCCGTACCTCGACCCTTCGCTCCCCTCTGCCCCGCAAGCCCGTCGTCGCCAGCCCCGCCAAGGGTGGCACCACACGCCGGACGACGCTGGTCAAGATCGACAACGTGACCAAGAAGCAAAGCCGCACCACCAGCACGACCGAAACCTCCGTCGCGACCGAGCCGCGCAGCCCGGCTCCCCTGACGATGGACAGCGACCTCGCCGGTATTTGGGTCACCTTCAAGCGCACCAATGACCAGAACCTGCGCAACATCCTGATCGAGCTCCATATGCCGCTGGTGCGGATGATCGCCGAGCGGCTGCTGCAGACACTGCCGAAGTCGATCGACCTCGACGACCTCACCAGCGCCGGGACCTTCGGTCTCATGGACGCGATCCACGGCTTCGACCTCACCCGCGGAATCAAGTTCAAGACCTACTGCACCACCCGCATCCGCGGGTCGATCCTCGACGAGCTGCGCTCGCAGGACTGGGTGCCGCGGTTGGTGCGACTGAAGGCTCACCGGTTGGAGAAGGCGATCCGCGAGCTGGAGGGCAAGCTCGGCCGTGATCCCAACCAATTCGAGCTGGCCAAGGCCATGGACATGTCGATCGACGACCTCCAGGCGACGCGCAACGAGGCCAATGCCAAGGCGATCTTCTCGCTGTCGGAGAAGTGGGACGACAGCGACGACGACAGCGAAATGGAGAAGGCAGAGATCCTGGCGGACAAGAAGTGCCCGGATCCGGTCCAGACCATCCACCAACGGGACGTCCTCGAACTGATCACTGCCAACCTGACCAAGAAGGAGCGGCTGATCGTGATCATGTATTACTACGAGGGCCTCACCATGCGCGAGATCGGCGAGATCATGGAGCTGACCGAGTCGCGCGTCTGCCAGATTCACAGCAACGTGATGTCGCGCCTCAAGGCCCAGTTGAACCGCGCGAACCTCGAGGTCCGCTGACCTGCCCGCCTGCGCCTGAACTCGTCGGCACGGTATTGCCGATAGAGGAGAAGGTCCGGTCGAGATCGGCGGGGCCCCTCGAAGCGCTCTCGTCATCGGCAACACGGGGACCATGCAGAGTGACAACGCACTGACCAAGCTCGTCCCGGGGCTCGCCGAAGCGTTCGGGAATGCGCTCGGCTCGTTGGTCGGCCAGGACGTCGTGGTCGCCGGACGAGACTCCGTCCGCGAACTCGACGCCGCGGCGCTGCGCAGCGAGTTGGCCACGGGTCATGTGCTGGTGCGCGGCGCGATCGAACAGGAATCCGCCGGCCAGCACGTGATGCTGGCGATCGCCAAGGTCGACGCGGTGACTCTGTCCGCGTACCTGATGATGTCGCCCGAGGAAGTGGTGGTCGAGAAGCGCGCCTCGACGACCTGCGCAGCCGAGGACCTGAGTGCGTTCGGCGAGTTCGGCAACGTGCTGTGGCCCTTGGCCACCGGGACGATCAAGGAGGTGGATTCGGCCGCCGGAGTGCGGCCGCACGACCACGGCTTGGTCGAGTCGTCCGACGACCAGGCATCGTTCTTCGCGGTGGATCGCTACGTGGTGGTCGACCTCGAACTCAGGATCGGCGAGCACGAGCCTTCGACCGCGCTGCTGATCCTCGAGCCGGACACGGCGATCGCGTGGAACGGAGGCGTACCGCTGGGTGGATCCCAGGGTGCCGCGGTCGACGGCGACGAACCCGAGGAGCCCGAGGAGATCCCCCAGGCCCCGATCTGCGGCACCTTGTCCGCCTTCGCGGTCGGCGCAGATGTCCAGGCGACCCTGCGCACCTGCTGCCGTCGGGTCGGTCTCGAGCTACGGCGTCATTCGCGCAACGACATCCCCAATCCTTCGGCACACCGCGGCAAGATCGTGGTGATCGAGATCCCGGTCGGGGAGGAGCGCCGCTACGACTGGGCCAAGCGCATCAAGCAACACCATCGCGACATTCCGGTGGTTCTGCTGATCCATGAGCCCTCGCGCCCTCGGGTGCTGCAGGGATTCGTCACCGAGGCCGACGTCATCCTCGGTTGGCCTTCGCCAGAGCGGCAACTCAGCGACAAACTGCGCCCGTTGCTGGAGTCGATCACCGCCAACGACCCGGTCAGCTGACGGCCGGCGTCCGAACTCGGACGCCACGCGACGCGCGACACCGCATTCCTCGGGGCAAGAGCCCCGTAGCTCAGTCAGCAGCCTGCTCGGCCTGCACCGCGCGGACGAACGGAATCGTCGCCTCCGCTGCTCGGGTGATGAACTCCAGGGCTGAACGCGCAGCCGCGAGATCGCCTGCGGCGCGCGCGACTTCGGCCTGCGTCAGGATCACGCCGATCAAGTTGTTGACCTTGTGAACGAGTTCCCGCTGCGTCTGCTCGACCATTCCGAGAGCGTAGCCGGGAGCTCCCGCGCGCTTGCAGGCGCAACGGAAGGAAGGCCGCCGTGGCGACGAATCCCACACCGCGGTGCGCGCGATGCCGGCAACGCATCGGCGCATACCTCGCCGCGGCCACCAGATCTTGTGTTCTGCAGTTGGCATCTCGCTTGCTTAGGAATCCGTGCACGAGGCGAACCCACATGCAGAAACCCGCACGCTCGCGATTCCTCTGGTTGCTGATCCCACCGGCGATGGGGCTCGCGGTCTACTTCGGGCCACTGGGCGGCACCGAGACCACGGCCGCGACCCGGACCCCGGCGCCAGCCACGAACCCAGGTGCGCCGCAGATTCCCGACCTGTGGCAGATGGCCAGTGCGCTGGTCGGCGTGCTGCTGGTCGGCGTGCTGGTCGTCACGCTGATCGCCAAACTCCGCAACCCGCCCACCCGGTCCCGAGGCAGCAGTCCCCGCGACCTTCTCGCGCTGCGCCAGTCGCTACGCATCTCGCCGCGGCATCGGGTGCACGCGATCGAGTTCAACGACCGGGTGCTGCTGCTGGGCGAGTGCGACGGCAACCTGGCATTGCTTTCCAGCACGGATGACCCGGCTGGCCAGGACGACGAACTCCTGCTGGCCAACCGCGGCGAGTTCGACGGCGGTGCGGACCTGCGCGACACGCCGCGGGCACGCAAACAGGCGAAGGTCAAGTCACTGGCTACCGCCCAGAACATCGTCTCCCCGGCACCGACCGCGGCAAAGACGACCGCCGGACGGGCGGACGTCGCCGCCGCCAACTTGGCCGACTTCAAGACCCTGCTTCGGCGGGCGCGCAAACAGGCCTCCGTCTAGCCCGGACTCCTCGCGAGAACCGCACGACTCGCCGACTCACGCAATGAGCTTCGGCGACAACCCACCAGTCACCGCCCGATGAACTCACCCCTCCCCCATCGCACCGGAATGCGCGTCGAGCGCCCGCCGCGGCGTGTTGCGACGCTACGGCCCCTGTTGCGCATCCTGCTGGTCGTGCTGGCCGCGCTGCTGGTGAATCACACCGCATCCGCACAACAAGGCGCGCCGAACAGTGCCAACGACGCCGCACCGGCCGGATCCGGCGCCACCGCCGCGAAGCCCGGCAGCGACCCGCAGGATCGCGCGACGCTCACGCTGTCGTTGCCCGGATCGAAACGAGAGTCGCTGGGCAACGCGATCGAGATCGTGCTGCTGATGACAGTGCTGTCGCTGGCCCCCGCGATCGTGCTGACGATGACCTGCTTCACGCGGATCATCATCGTGTTGTCGTTCCTGCGTCGCGCCATGTCGATGCAGGACCTCCCACCGACCACCGTGGTGACTGGATTCGCGGTGTTCATGTCCGCATTCATCATGCGGCCGGTGATCCAGGACATCAAAGCCGACGCCTACGACCCCTACGTGGCGGGCAAGATCGGCTTCGAGAAGGCGGCGGAGCTGGCGAGCAACCGCATGAAGAAGTTCATGGGCAAGCAGACGCGGCGCCAGGACATCGCGTTGATCCAGAGCCTGGCCAGCAACAAGCCCTTGAGCCAGCCGACCGAGGCGCCGCTGCACGTGATGGTCCCGGCATTCATCCTGTCGGAGATCAAGACGGCATTCCAGATGGGCTTCGTGCTGTTCTTGCCGTTCGTCATCATCGATCTGGTCATCTCCTCGATCCTCGTGTCGATGGGGATGTTCACGCTTCCTCCGGTGGTGATCTCCACCCCGCTGAAGATCCTGTTGTTCGTGCTGGTCGACGGATGGAACCTGGTGATCAGCTCGCTGGCGTCCAGCTTCGCCACCAACACCTGAGGAGCGGAGAGACCTCATGGACGAGTACCAAATCATCGAGCTGGCGCGCCGCACCCTGACGACCGCGCTGGTGATCGTCACTCCCGCGCTGCTGGTCGGCATGAGCGTCGGCCTGGTGATGAGCTTGTTGCAGACCGTCACCTCGCTGCAGGAACAGACCCTGGCGATCGTGCCGAAGATCCTCGCGGTGGTCGCCACCCTGCTGGTGATGCTGCCGTGGGTCCTGAACACGCTGCGCGAGTTCACCGCCGGGTTGTTCCAGAGCCTCGCCCAGTACGGCCCGAACGGGTAACACCGGTGTACGACCTGCTGCCCTGGATCCCGAGTCTGCTGCTGCACGTCGTGCGGGCCGGCGCGTTCTTCATCGCCTTGCAGGTGTTCGGCACGCAAGGCGAGTCACGGATGCTGCGCCTGGTGCTGTCGGTCTCGCTGGCGTCGATTCTCTGGTGGGTCGACGACGACAAGCTGCTTCGCGAGCTCGTCGAGGGCCAACGCGGCATCGATCTGATCCGTGCCGGGGGCTGGTTGACGCTCGGCGTGCTGGTCGCCGTCGACGCGATGGTTGGATTCGCCGCCGGGTTCGCCGCCGGGATGATCAGCCACGCGATGTCGACCGCTGGCGAGGTGATCAGCCACGACATGGGCTTTGCCATGGCGGAGGTGATGGACCCGATCACCGGGCGATCGTCGGCCGTGATGTCCCAGTTGTTCCAGACGATCGTGATCCTGCTGGTGCTGTCGTACGACCTGCACCACGGCTTCATCCGCATCCTGGCTCGGTCGAGTCAACTCGTGCCGGTGGGTCACGGCTTCGACATCGGACCGGTGTTCGGGCGCCTGAACTCGTTGATCGCCTTGTCGATCGACGCCGCGCTGCGCTACGCGTTTCCGCTGATGGGAGTGATGGTGCTGCTCACCGCCGTCCTGGTGGTCCTCGCCCGCGCGATCCCGAACATCAACCTGATGGAGTTCAGCTTCGGGTTGCGCATCCTGGTAGCGATCTTCGCGGCGGTGTTCTTCCTGGCTGAAGGGATGCCGTTCCTCGCCTCGTTCGCCAACTCGGTGATCGGCTCCGGAATGCGGTTGTTCGAGGGGGCCTTCTGATGGCGCTGTTCCGCGACGACAGCGGCAAGACCGAGAAACCGACAGCCGAGCGGCTGCAGAAGGCCCGCAATCGCGGGCAGACCGGCATCTCGCGCGAGTTCACGATGGCTGCGTCACTCATCGTGGCGGTGCTGGCGATCGAGTGGTTCGGTGGCTCGTTGATCGACGCACTGGAGAAGACCATGCGTCAGGGGCTGAACGTCGACTTCCGGAGTCACTTCCGCAACAGCGACGGTTCGATCGATCCGCTGCGCGAGATCCATCTGTTGGTCAGCACGGTCGCGCCGCCGTTCATCCTGCTGGTGTCGATCTTCGTCGCCGCGACCGCGCTGGCCGGCTACTCGCAAATCGGCTTCCGATTCGCCCGGGAGGCGCTCGGCATCAAGTTCACCAAGCTCAACCCGGTCGCCAACATCGGCCAGATCTTCCAGCCGAACTCACTGGTCAAGGCGCTGTTCTCGCTGGTCAAGCTCGCCGCGCTGGGGGGAGTGCTCTACTTCGTGCTGCAGACGGAGTGGGAGACGTTGGCGGCGATGCACCAGAACGAGAGCTTCCCGGCCAATGTCGCCTACGTGGCACACCTCGCTCTGCGGGTGTTCTTCTGGGTCGCCTTGATCGTGCTGCTGATGGCGATCGGAGACGTGTTCTGGAACCGATACCGACACACCAAGTCGCTGATGATGTCCAAGCAAGAGGTCGACGACGAGCGCAAGCGCAACGAAGGCGATCCGATGATCAAGAGTCGCCTGAAGAGCGCGCGGCTGGCGCTCATGAAGCAGCGGATGATGGAAGCGGTGCCCAAGGCCGACGTGGTGATCACCAACCCGACGCACGTGTCGGTCGCTCTGCACTACGAGCGCACCAAGCACGCTGCCCCGCGGGTGGTGGCGAAGGGCCAGAACGAGCTGGCGCTGCGCATTCGGGAGCTCGCCCGCGAACACGGAGTGCCGCTGATGGAAGACCCACCGCTGGCTCGCGCGCTGTTCCGCGCGGTTGACGTCGGTCGGGAGATCCCCGAGCGGTTCTTCAAGGCCGTCGCCGCGGTGCTGGGCCACGTCTACCGGATGAAGGGTGAGGTCGCCTGATGGCCGGTAGCGACGATCGCCCACCCTCGCGCAGCAACCTGTTGGCTGCGCTGGTCGTCGGCATCCTGGTGGTGATGCTGGTGCCGATGCCGACCGTGGTGTTGGACCTGCTGCTCACGGTCAACATCAGCCTCGGGCTGCTGATCCTGGTCAGCGTGATGAACGCCGGCAAGCCGGCCGACTTCTCCAGCTTCCCGTCGATCCTGCTGTTCACCGCGCTGTTCCGGCTGGCGCTGAACGTCGCCTCGACGCGCCTGATCCTGCTCGAAGGCGAAGCAGGGATGATCATCAAGTCGTTCGGCCACTTCGTGGTCGGCGGCAACGTGGTGGTCGGCGTGGTGGTGTTCGTCATCCTGGTGGTGATCCAGTTCGTGGTGATCACGCGCGGACAGAATCGCATCAGCGAGGTCACGGCGCGCTTCACCTTGGACGCGATGCCGGGCAAGCAGATGTCGATCGATGCCGACCTCAGCTCGGGCCTGATCTCGAACGAGGAAGCCAAACAACGCCGCAAGGAACTGCAGGACGAAGCGCAGTTCTACGGCGCGATGGACGGTGCCGGCAAGTTCGTGCGCGGTGACGCGATCGCCGGCATGATCATCACCGCGATCAACATCATCGGCGGCTTCCTGATCGGCAAGCTGTACTACGGTCTCCCCGCCGGCGAGGCGATCAGCAAGTACGCGATCCTGACGATCGGCGACGGGCTGGTGGCGCAGATCCCGAGTCTGTTGATCTCGACCGCGGCCGGCATCCTGGTGACCAAGAGCGCCAGCTCGGTCGGTCTGCAGGCCGAGGTCGGCGAGCAGATGTTCGGCAAGTCGCCGGCCCTGCGGGTGGTCGGTGGCATCCTGGCGGGCTTGGCGTTCATGCCCGGAATGCCGACCCTGCCGGTGCTCGGCGTGGCGCTCCTGCTGTTCACCCGTGGTCGTTCGGTGGACGAGCGCGACGCGGTCGAAGTCGAGCCCGAGCCGGAGAAGCACGGCGACGAGGAGGACCAAACGCCGATCGAAGAACTGCTGGGAGTCGATCGGCTCGGCATCGAGATCGGCTATCGCCTGATCTCGCTGGTCGACAAGGGTCGCCACGGGAGTCTGCTCGACCACATCCGCGCGGTGCGACGTCAGTTCGCGACCAACGTCGGATTGATCATCCCGCCGATTCGCGTCAAGGACAACATCCAGCTGGAGCCCAACCACTACCGCATCCTGCTCAATGGGCAGCCGCTGGGCAGCGGGGAGCTGCGCGCCGGACACTACCTGGCGATGGATCCGGGTGGCGACGCCGGGCCGATCAGCGGCATCGACACGGTCGAGCCGGCGTTCGGCCTGCAGGCGAAGTGGATCTCCGAGTCGGAGAAGGACCGCGCCGAAGTCCTCGGCTACACGGTGATCGACGCTCCGTCGGTCCTGGTCACGCACCTCACCGAGCTGCTGAAGAAGCACGCCTACGAGCTGCTGTCGCGCGACGACACCAAGTCGTTGATCGACAACCTGAAGGCGACCGCACCGGCCGTGGTCGAGGAGCTCTTGCCGAGCAAGATGACGATCGGCGAGGTGCAGGGCGTGCTCGGTCGACTACTTCGCGAGCAGGTGCCGATCCGCAACCTTCAGCAGATCCTAGAAGCACTCGCCGACTCGTCCCTCGACACCAAGGACATCACCCAGCTCACCGAGCGCGTGCGGACGCGGATCGCCCGCACAGTGCTCGAGCCCTATCTGTCGGCCGAAGGTCACCTGCACGTCGCGGTGATCGAGCCGACTCTCGAACGCAGCCTGGCCGACGCCGTCGCCGGGACCGACTCGCTCACCGCATTGCCGTCCGGGTTCCTCGGACGGTTCGTCGACGAGGTGGCCGAATCGCTGTCCGCCATGGTGCGCGACGGGCGGGAGCCGGTGCTACTCACACGCGCCTCGCTGCGGCCATTCCTCGCCGAAGCGGTGACCAGTGTGATTCCGAACTCCGCGGTGCTGAGCTACCAGGAGACCGCCCCGGCGCGCCGGGTCGAGACGACCAACACGATCGCGGTGGCGAGCGCTTGATCCATGGTGCACTTGAAGCGTTTCGAGGCCCCGTCACTCGCCGAGGCGTTGCGCTCCGTGGAGAAGGAGTGTGGTCGTGACGCGCTGGTCATCGACACCAAGTCGACCCGCAGCGGTTACGTGGTGGTGGCCACCGCGCAGCAGCCTCAACCTGATCAGCAACCAGGCCCGGTCCGTCGCCGCATCGGGCAGGTGCTCGCGCCGCGGCGCTGGACTCCGGCATTCCACGAGATCGCGCAGGCCGGAACCACCTTCGGACTCAGCAGCCGGATCTTGCGCGTCATCGAGAACGCGCTGCTCGGCACCCGTGTCAATTTGAACACACCCGGCGATCCCTCGCTGCCGACCACGGCCGCCCGAGTGCTGAAGGCGTTGGTGCCGTGCGGCGAACTCGACCAGCGGATTCTCGCACTGGTCGGACCGACCGGAGTCGGCAAGACCACGTCGCTCGCCAAGCTCGCTGCCCGCGCGGTTCGCACCCGGCACGAGTCGGTAGCAATCGTGTCGCTCGACACCTATCGGGTAGCTGCAGTCGAACAGATGCGCGCGTTCAGCGAGATGCTGGGGATCCCGTTCACGGTGGCGTTCACCCCGCTCGACTTGCGGCGTGCGGTGGCCGAACACGCCACAGCCGACCGCATCCTGATCGACACGACCGGCCGTGGACCGTTCGACACCGACGCGATCGCGTCGCTGGCCGGCGCCCTCGAAATCGATGGAATGCACACTGCGCTGTGTTTGCAGGCCGGACAGCGCTACCGCGACGCGGCCGCGACGTTGGACGCTTTCGCCGGCCTCGAGCCGATGGGCATGATCATCACCAAGTGGGACGAGACCACCGCACCGGGCGAGGTCCTGTCGCTGGCGATCGAGCGTGAGCTTCCGATCGCGTTCATCACCGACGGCCAGGAAGTGCCGGAAGCCATGATTCCCGCCGACCCGGGCGTGCTCGCCGCCGCCGCACTCGGGCTCGCCGAAGACACCGCGGAGACCATCCTGTGAACGACCATCAAGCCGCATCCCTTTCCACCACCCCCGATCCAGAGGCCCCATCGACGCCCTGGATCGCCGTCACCGGCGGCAAGGGCGGCGTCGGCAAGACGGTGGTCGCCACCAACCTGGCGATCGGCATCGCCCGAGCTGGCCACCGTGTGCTTCTGGTGGATCTCGATCCCGGCCTGGCAAATGTCGACGTCCACCTGCGCATCGCGCCACGCTTCGACCTCGAAGACCTCGCAGAGGGTGCGTGTAGCGCCGCACAGGCGATCGTCGCCGCCCCGGGGGGGATCGAGGTGCTGTGCGGCCGCAGCGGGTCGACCCGACTGGCGGAAGAGCCCGGTTTCCTGGCTCGCGCGCTCGACGCGATCGCGGTCGCCGCAGAGTCGTTCGATGTCGTGGTCTGCGACACCGGGGCCGGGATCGGCCGACCGGTGACCGATACCGCGGCACGTTGTGCCTCGCTGTTGGCGGTCACCACGCCGGACCCGGCGGCGATCACCGATACGTATGCGCTGTGCAAGCTGCTCGCGACTCGCGGCATTCGACTGCCGGGAATCCTGGTCAACCGGGTGCGGGACCGCGACGAGGCGATGCGAGCAGCCACCAAGCTGACCACCGTGGCCGAGCGATTCCTGGGCAACCGCGTGGCACTGGCCGGGTGGATCCACGAGGAACGAGCCCTCGAGCTGTCCGTGCGGAACCAACGGCCCTTCAGCCTCGCCGGCTCGGGTCAGGCACTCGACGACATGCGTGCGTTGGCCGCGAAGACCCTGTCGACGATTCCCGCCTCGGCCAGGCGGTTGGGTCGCCAACGCGACAGCCTACGCCGGTTGCTGCCGCGCCCCGGGCAGCGCCCCGCGTTGGGTACGCCTGCCTGACTCCCGGCTGCTGCCGGTTCCGTCCGGGTGCTCGGAGCCTGCGCCACGGGATGACAGTCCACGAGATCCGCGCCTCCCAGCACCCTTCACCCCCCGAAGGCCTCGCCGAATCCACCAATTCGGCTCCGTTTTCGGGCGGCGACCCGCGCCGAAATCCACGCACTTCCTGAGTCGCCCTTCCGTGGCGCCGACTCCTAGTGGGGTGTGTCCGAAGTTCGTTGCATGAGTCGTCGAGTCATGCGGTTCGCTCGCAAGGAGCTGCGACGACACGGCTTGTTGGTGGACAAGCTGAGGAGCTGCGACGCCGCGAGCGGGCCGTAGGGCCGGCGACTCATGTGACCAACTTCGGACACACCCCACTAGCCCGGGCAATTCATGACCGAGCTGCTGCGATCGCGCAAGTTCGCTGCTGGCTTCGTCGCACGTCAGAACCTGCTCCTCGACGGGGAGGCACCCCGCCTCCGGCAGAACCTGCCGTGCTCCTTGCCAGCGACAACCCTGCACGATCTCGCGACGCTTTGCACGAATAGTCCGGACTAGGAGTCTGCGCCACAGAAGGGCGACTCAGGAGGTGCGTGGATTTCGGCGCAGGTCGCCGGCCGAAAACGCAGCCGAATTGGTGGATTCGGCGAGGCTTTCGGGTGGTGACGGGTGTTGGAAGGCGCGGATCTCAAGGGTTGTCATTCTGTGGCGCAGACTCCTAGGCCGTCACCCAACGGTGAATCACGGTCTGTCCGGACCTCGCCAGCGCCAACCCTCGGGCGCTCGCGACTCGTGCACGAATCGACCCGGCCATCACGAAGCCGGCGGCACGGGTAAACCCGCAGCCCCCATCATTCCGAGAAAGTCCTGCGGGGAGCGTGCGGCCCCCGCAGGGAGTCGAAGGTGCAATCGTCGTCAGGGGGAGGAGATTTGACACGCGTAGCGGCCGCGTATGTCGCGTGCCTCGCGTTCGCGGTCTCCTATCTGCTGACGACCTGGTTCGGCGGCAGCGGTCTGACTGCCGTGTTCCGCGGCGGGGTCGTCGCCCTGGTCACCCTGTTCCTCGGGCGTCTCGTGATCGGACCGGCCATCTCGGCGATCCTCGACGCCATGGCGCGCGATTCCGCGATCCGGACGGCGCAATCGAAGGAGGATGAATGAGAACCGGGACCACCCTCCCACTGCGTTCTCAGACGGCGCGCGACGAGCTGGTCGAGCAGTACCTCCCGTTGGTCCGCTACGTGGTCGCCCGCCTGCCGGTGACGATGCCGAGCAGTCTCGATCGCGACGACTTCTTCTCGGTCGGCGTGATGGGCCTGGTGCACGCCGCGTCCGCCTACGACCCGAACCGCGGAGCGTCGTTCAAGACCTTCGCATTCACCGCGATCCGTGGGGCGATCCTCGACGAGATCCGCAAGCACGACCCGGTGCCGCGCAGTCGCCGCGACCGATTGCGCAAGATGGAACGCGAATCGACGGCGATGACCGCGACCCTGCAGCGTGAGCCGACGCTCGAGGAACTCGCCGAACGCCTCGGGGAAGCCGTCACGGACCTGGAGCAGGATCTGCTCGCCCAGCACACCTCGCGCACCCTGTCGATGGACGACGGCGCCGACGAGGGACATACCCTCGCCACCCGCATCTTCGGCGAGTCCTGCAATCCCGGCGAGCGGGCCGAGCGAACCGAACTGGTCGAGGCACTGACCAAGGCGATCAGCGAGCTCCCGGAAACCGACCGCCACGTGATCGTGCTGTACCACTACGAGGATCTGTACCTGAAGGAGATCGGCGAGATCCTCGGGGTCTCCGAGTCACGGGTTTCGCAGATCCTCACGCGAGCTACCGAGCGCCTGCGCTTCAAGATGAGGCACTGCGCCGTGGACCCCCGAACTTGACCCATGGAAACCCCACCCATCACCGGACTTCCCCCGATCGTCCCCGGTGTGGTCCGCGACGCCGACCGCCGCGGCAACCGACGCGCGTTCGAAGAGGCGCTGGAGAAGCACCGCCAACGGCGCGACCGCGATCAGGAATCAGATCAACCGGCGAAAGCCGGCAAGCCGCCGGTGCGCCACGCCAAACAGCCCCCCCTCCCGCCGCTCGAGCACCACGTAGACGTGTTTGCCTGAAGCCGAAGCACCGCTGCGGTCGATGATTGCTGCGGAGTCGGTGAATGATCCCCGTTCACCGAAGTGAGAGGCAAAGGAGCGTCATGAACCGATCCGCAACCCCGCGGAAGGTGATTCCCGCGACGTCGGTGCGGCACAGCGACCAACCGGCGTTCATCGAGAGCAACCACGCAGTCGGCGGCGGTACGCGCGCCATGTCGGTCGTCCCCCTGATCGATCAGGGTGCGGTGGTCGGCATCGAGGTGCGCTGCAGTTGCGGCTCGTCGGTGGTGATCGAGTGCGTCTACGACCGGCACGCCGGCGACGATGGCGAGCTCGGGGGTGTGGCATGAGGCCCGCACGTGCCCTCGCGATCTGCTGCCTGGCCGGCCTCACGTCGTGCAGCCTGTTCGGCTCGGTGCTGGGCAAACCGCGCAAGGAACAACCGGTCAGCCCCGACGAGAGCTATCTGCCGACCGGTGGCGACAGCATCAACCGCGGCCCGGACCAGAGCAATCTGCTCGACGCCCTCGAGCGCGAGAAGTCGCGCGCGAAGGGACTCGAGGAGCGCATCAGCCGCCTCGACAGCGAGCTGCAGAAGTTGAAGACCGAGCTCAAGACGGCCAATCACGACCTGGCGAAGAGCCGCGAGGTCGGGACCAGCTCGAACCACGAGATCACCGAGCTGCGGGCCAGCAACGAGCGACTGGAGACCAAGATCCTCATGCTACAGCTGAAGAACGCCCAGCTGGAGCAAGCGAAGATCCTGCTGCACCTGGCGGCGATCCGCAGCCACGAAGATGCGCTGAATTCCAGCCGAACGGAGCCCGCCCCGCTCGGTGGCGCGAACCGATGATGCGCGGCCCGACCCGTTCGCTGTGGCGGGCGCTGTGTCTGGCCAGCGCCTGGCCACTGCTCGGAGCGTGCCACTGGGCATCGACCGACACTCCGATCCCGGTGAACCACTACTTCGCCGACGCCCGCGATCTGCAGACCGTGCGGCGCGTGATGCTGCTGCCACTACTGGTGGGCGACGGCGTGCGGGTCGACGAGCGCATGGTGCGCCGGTCGCTGACGCGCGAGCTCAACCTGTTGCAGCGCTTCCAGGTCGTGGCGTTGCCAGAGGGCAAGGCGGAGGAAGCCGCGGTCAACCACGCCCTCGATCGCGGCCAAGTATCGACCTCGGCGCTGGTGCAGCTGGCACGCCAGTACCGGCTGGACGGCGTGATCGTCGGCCGGATCTCCAGCTACCGACCGTACCTTCCGCCGCACCTGGGCATCGAAGCGCGGCTGTTCTCCCTACACACCGGGAGCTGGGTCTGGGTGGCGGACGCCACGTTCGACACCAATACCGCCGCGTGCATGTCCGACCTGCGTCACTACGCGGCGACCGCGCTGCCGAGCGCGGATCTCACCCCGGACTCGGTTCGGTTGATCCGCTTGTCACCGCAGCGCTTCGCCTCCTACGCATGCCACCGCTTGGTCGGCACTTGGCGACGCTGAACGATCAGTCGAGCGAGTCGACGATCTTCTCTGCCGCTGCGCGCAGCACTTCGGGCTGATCCAGCGCCCCGGTTTCGAGGCGGGCGCGGGCCTCGGCGACGCGATCGGCGCGGACCGCCGGTTCGCTGCGCGCCCGCTCGACCCGAGCATCGGTCAGCACCACGGCGTGCTTCGCCTCACGGCTGATCACCGCCTTGTCGGTGGCGAGCCGCACGGGAACGTGCGCACCCGGCACGATCTTGGCACCGTGCCTCGGCCCTGGGGTGGACTCGCTGCTGCCGTCGATTCTGCCTATGCCCATCATCAGTTCTCCTCGGGGGGCCCGTGCCACCCGTGCCCATTCTCGGACTCGATCTCGGCCGGTTTAGGGATTCGCCGCGAAACCGTTCATGGATTCGGCGCCTGCCGCGCGCGGCTTTACCGGAAAACCCTGCTGACTCGGCAATCCTTGCCAGGCAGGCACCCGGCAGATGCTGCCGCCTGCTGCTTCGACAGGACGAGGGGTGCCCCACGCCACCGCCGCCGGTACCCAGACCTGCGGGCGCTGCAGCCGACAGCCCCGGGGCCGGAACAGTTGGCATGCGGCGTGCTCCCTGGACCACCGGAGAGGTGAGGGAATTGAACGGGACCACGATTCATGTGCAGCTGGAGCTCGACGCCATTCCGCGTCCGTCCGCCCCGGCACAGCGCAGCCGTGGATCCTTCGCCGAGGCGCTGCGGAGCGTCGAACCATCTGCCGAACTCGAGCAGCGGCCGGCCACGGAACGGGTCGACACGCGCAACCCGAGACTCGAGAGCGAGGAGCCGGTGGATCGGTTGGATCACGAGCCCGCCGCCTGCCGCGAGGCGCTTCCCGAACCGGCCCCGTCGCACCAAGACGCAGGCGACGTGGCGACGGCGACGGCGCCCGCGGCTACGCCGGTAGAGCGCGACGCGACGCCCGTCGGACGCACTGCAGGGCACGAGTGCACGCCACAGACTTCGGACGGGGACTCGGGGAGGCGAATCGCTGCCGGCAAGGGCCCCGAGTCTCCCTCCACCCTCACCGCCACGGCGCCCGCCGACGACGCATCCGCGGCGACGCCTCAACTGCCCGGCGCACCGGGCGCAGCAGTCGTGGCTCGACCGAGCGCCGGCTCCGCTGCGCCCTCGGGCTGGTCCCGCATCGAAGCGCTGCACGGCTCGCGCGCCGCGAGCACGCGCGGCGCCGCTCCGACGTACCGCACGTTCGACCTGCGCGCCGCCGAGCAGCTGCAGCGAGCGAGTGACTCGATGTTCAAGCGCATCGCGATGAAGTTGCTGCCCGACGGCGGTCAGATGCGCATGCGGCTCGATCCACCGCTGCTCGGCCAACTCGACGTCAACCTGGTGGTCGAGAAGGGCGCGGTCGTGCTGCTCAGCCTCGCGGCGGAGCGGCCGGAACTCAACGGAATGCTCGAGAAGCAGATCCCCGAGCTGCGGCAGCTGCTCGCCAGCGAGGGCTTCGACGTGTCGCAAGCCGAAGTGTGCACCCACGAGTTCGGGGCATCGTCCCGGGACCACGACCGATCTACGGGCCAAGACATGCCCGAACCGCGCCGTTCCGACGCGACCCCTGCCAAGCCGACCCGACCGGTTGCCTGGAGCGCGGACGGCCTCGACTTCTGGGCGTGAGCCGCCCCCACTGGAACCAACAACTCACCAGACCATGACCACGACCTCAGCGATCGGCAGCACGGGAACCAACGTCCTGTCGACCAAGTCCGCCAGTTTCGGCGACAACCCGTTCCTCAGCCTGCTGATCACCCAGCTGCGCAACCAGACGCCGCTCGAGCCGGTCGACAACGACAGCTTCATGCAGCAGATGGCGACCTACAGCTCGATGGAGGAGCAGAAGCAGCTGAACAGCAACATGCTGCAACTGCTCAATTTCCAGGGGGTGCTGGCTCGCCTGCAGAGCCTGAGCGAAGGCAGCACGATGCTGGGCAAGGAAGTCACCTACGCGCTCGATGGCGGCGGCGAGGGCAAGGGCATCGTCGACTCGATCTTCGTCAACGAGCAGGGCGAGGTCCGGCTGCGCATCGGCGAGTCCGAGATCGGCATGAATCAGATCACCGGGATCTCCACTCCCGCGGATCCGGGCAACAAGACGCCGAGCTCCACCACCGGCAAGACCGCGGACTCGGACAAGCAGACGAGCTGACCCATGGTCAATACCTCACTCTTTTCGGGACTGTCGGGGCTGCGCGCCCACTCGCGCTACATCGACGTCATCGGCAACAACCTCGCCAACGTCAGCACGCCCGGGTTCTGGTCATCCCGTGCCACGTTCAGCGACATTCTCAGCTTCACCATCAGCCCGGGGTCGGGCCCCAACGGGAACTTCGGCGGCAACAACCCGACCCAGATCGGACTCGGTGTCGGTGTCGCCTCGATCGACCTGACCACCACCCAGGGCACGTTCCAAGACACCTCGCGGCCGCTCGACGTCGCGCTGCAGGGCAAGGGGTTCTTCACCCTCACCGACGGCAGCCAGACCTTCTACACGCGCGCGGGCGCGTTCGGCATCGACGCAAACCGCAACTTGGTCGACGTGCGCACCGGGCTCCGCGTGGTGAGCAGCTCCGGTTCCTCGATCGACGTTCCGGTCACCGACACCCTGCCGCCCAAGGCGACCAGCAGAGTCGCGTTCGAGGGCAACCTGCCGGCCGAGGTCAAGGGTCCGCTGGCCGAGGTGTTCCAGAGCGAGTCGGCGCTCAAGTCCGGGACCGCCGCGTCGCTGACCGGGTCCCCGAGCACCGGGACGACTTACAACATGACGTCGTACGTCGGCACCAGCTCGTTGAACGTGTTCGTCAACGGCAAGGGCGCGCAGAGCATCGTGTTCCAAAGCGGGGACTTCGTGAACGCTGCCGCCGCGACCGCATCGGAGATCGCCACAGCGATCAACAAGAAGGTCTCCGACCTCGAGGTCACCGGCAACGACACCAACGGCAGCTTCACGATCGACACGGTGCGGTTGGGAACCGGCGCGACCCTGCAGATCACCGAGGGCAAGGTGCCGTCGTTGATCTCCCTGTTCAACCTGTCCGAGTCGCTGGTGCGTGGCACCGAGACCGCGCTGGATACGAGCTCACTGGGCACCGACCTGAACGACCTCACCGGTCGCGTCAAGCGCTACCAGTCGGGCGACGGAATCCTGGTGCGCGGCAACCTGCCCGACAACTCGCAGGTCGAGACGGTGTTCCGCTACGGGGCGGCGAACGACGGCACCACCGTGCAGGATCTGCTCGACTTCATCAACACCGCGTTCAAGTCGGGTCAGACGGATGGCGCCACCGCGTCGATCGACGACAAGGGCAACCTGAAGCTCCAGGCCAACAGCGTCGGACCTGCCGAGATGTCGCTGTACATCGGCGACCCGGTCGGGGGAAACCCCGGCAAGGGCAGCGCGCTTTTCCCATCCATCGTGTTGACCCAAGACGGCACCGGTCCGGACACGCACGTCACCACCATCGACGTGTTCGACAGCCTGGGTGTACGGCACCCGGTCACGTTGACCTTCACCCGCGACGAGGCGGACAAGGCGAAGTGGCGCCTGGAGGCCACCATGGATCCCTCCGAGGGGGTGATCAACAACGGGCTGGTCGACAACATCCGGTTCAACAACAACGGCTCGCTGACCACTGGCAACGCCACAGCACTCAACTTCACGTTCGCCAATACCGGCGGCGTCGCACAGGATGTCGCCGTCGACCTGGGAACGGCCAGCCAGTTCGACGGTCTGGTGATGACCGGAAACAAGGGGTCCGCGCAGGCAGTCGACCAAGACGGCTACGCCGCCGGCGAGCTGCTGAACTGGGCGTTCTCCCAGAAGGGCGAGCTGCAAGGTCAATACAGCAACGGGCAGACGCAGGTGCTGAATGTGCTGCGGATCGCGCTGTTCCCCAACGAGGGCGGTCTCCTGCGTCAGGGCAGCACGCTGTTCGTCGAAGCGCCGAACTCCGACAACCCGGTGAACACCGTGGCCGGGGTGAGCGGCGCGGGGTTCGTGCGACCGGGATCTCTGGAGAACAGCAACGTCGACATCGCCAGTGAGTTCGTGAAGTTGATCGAGGCACAACGCGGGTTCCAAGCGAACTCGCGCGTGATCACGACCACTGACGAGATCCTCGCTGAGCTCATCAACATCGTCCGCTAGTGCCATGACCAGCATCGGAGAGGACTCGCTGATTCGGAACCTGTTCTTCTTGACGGAGAACCAGGCCACTACGGCCAACAACCTGGCCAACGTCAGCTCGAACGGGTTCAAGCGGCGGATATCCGTGCCGTACGAGGTCGGGACGCGGTTCGAGGACCAGCTGCAGCACTACTTCGCGGTGAGCGACTCGGCGCAGCACGTGGACTGGCGGGTCGGCAACCTGATCGCCACCGATTCACCGAACAACATCGCGCTGCAAGACCAGCATCTGTTCCTCAAGGTGCGAACCAAGTCGGGCCTCGACGCCTACTCGCGCAATGGCGACCTGACGGTCGACCCGGAGAACCGGTTGTCGACCCGGTCCGGCGATCTACTGCTGGGCGAGTCCGGCGAGCCGGTGGTGATCAAGCCGGCCGACGGCGGTCCCGCGGTCGACTTCCGCGACGTGCGAATCTCGCCGAACGGCAGTGTCGAGGTGCGCGGATCGCAGATCGCGCGGCTCGGGTTGTACCGCATCGACGACCTCAACTCGCTGCAGCCGGTCGGCGGCGGCAGCTACACCTACTTCGGCAGCAGCAAGCCCGTCCGTGCGCAGACCAACGCGGTGCTGCAGACCTACCTGGAGCAGAGCAACGTCGAGTCGGTGCACGAGCTGGTGCAGATGATCTCCAACCAGCGCGGGTTCCAGTCCTCCTCCTCGGCACTGCAGACGCTCGGCAAGATCAAGGAAGCCTACGCCACGGTGTTCAGCTCCTGATCCACACCAAGTCACGCGAACCTCAGAACCATGCTCAAGAGTCTCTACACCACCGCCACCGGCATGAAGGCGCAGCAGACGATGGTCGACACCATCGCGCACAACATCGCCAACGTGAACACGGCGGGGTTCAAGAAGTCGCAGGCCTCGTTCGAGGACCTGTTGTACGTCACCCTGCAGGCACCCGGTCTGAACCGCGACGCCACCGGATCGCCGAGCCCGATCGGTCTCCAGGTCGGCTCCGGGTCGCGGTTGTCGGCCACCGCCAAGATCTTCACCCCGGGCGTGCTCGAGGGCACCGGCCGCAACCTCGACATCGCGATCGATGGCAGCGGATTCCTGCAAGTGCAGATGCCCGACGGCTCGACGGCGTTCACCCGGGACGGACAGCTGCAGATCAACGCGGACGGCAAGCTGGTGACCCAAGCCGGTCTGGTCATCCAACCCGAGATCACCCTGCCACAGGACTTGTTGGACGTGAGCATCGGCACTGATGGGCGCGTGACCGGTCGAACCGGCGGCAGCCCCGACACCACCACAGAGTTCGGTCAGGTGCTCCTGGTGAAGTTCATCAATCCATCCGGTCTTTTCGCGGAGGGCGGCAACGTGGTGCGGGAGACCGCCGCTTCGGGTGGACAGGTCCAGGGAACCCCCGGCTCTGCCGGCTTCGGCTCGGTTCGTCAAGCGTTCATCGAGCGGTCGAACGTCGACATCGTGAACGAGCTGGTGAACCTGATCGTCGCCCAGCGCGCGTACGAAGTGAACAGCAAGGCGATCCAGGCCAGCGACCAGATGTTGCAGATCGCCACCAACGTGCTGCGGTAGGCCGGACAGTCGTGACCACAGTGATTCACGGGACAGGACGATCATGAACTCGACAATCGCACTACTGGCAATGCTGCTGCCGCAGGGGGCCGAACCCGCGGCGCAGCCGACTCTCACCATCGACCTGCACGCCGATGCCTCCGTGCCCGGACTCCGGATCAAAGTCCGCGACGTGGCGACGGTGCGCTCGGAGGACACGGAGCGGGCCGAGAAGGTGCTCGAGGTCGATTGCGGCCCGCCACCTCAGGCGGGATACACGCGAGAGGTCAGCCGGCACGACCTGCTGCTGCGCCTGACCCGCGCCGGCTTCAAGGCGACGGAGATCTCCTTCACCGGTGCACAACAGTCGTTCGTGCAGCCGACGATCCACAACGTCACCGCGGCCGAGCTGATCAAGGCGGCGACCGAGGTGCTGGACCGCGCGATCCTCGCCGCCAAGGAACCGGACATCGACTACAAGCCGCGTGGCGCGGTGCCGATGGTCCGCGTGCCCATCGGTCGCGGGTCGCGCGAGCTGCGAGCTCGTCTGGCGCGAGGTCGACTCGACATCAGTCATGCGCACTGCGACGTCGAGATCCTGGTCGACGGGGAGTCGTTCAAGACCGTCCCGGTGGTGTTCACGCTGACCCGCTACTGCAAGGTGCTCGCCGCCGCCCACGGGCTGCGCCCCGGCACGCCGATGAACGAGTCGAACGTCACCTGGACACGGGCCGAGACCACCCAGGGAACCGCGCAGACGCTCACCAGCCTCGACCAGCTGAAAGGGATGGTAGCACGCCGCACGGTGCGCGCCGGGGAAGTGCTCACGATGCGCCACCTGCAGTCCCGGGCGGTGATCGGCGTCGGCGACATCGTCGAACTCAACGTGCGCAGCGCACTGGTGCGCATCCGTACCCGCGTGCAGGCGCTCGAGAGCGGCCACGTGGGCAAGTTCATCCGTGTGCGGCGGATCGACGCATCGACCCGCAACCAGCGGACAACTGCTTCGACTCTGCTGCTGGCGAAGGTCGTCTCGCCCGAGCTCGTCGTCATCGATTCCTGAGGAAACCCGCTATGTCTGGCAACAACGAAACCGTCCGCCCCCTGCTCCGATCCCTGTTCGTCGCGTTGGCGTGCACCGTCCACCTCGCGGCGCAGGATCCGCTGCACGAGGCCACCACCGTCGACCCGTTCTCGGACACGACCGCGCGCAACGTCGGCGACATCCTCACGGTGGTCATCGCCGAGAACCACAAGGTCAAGAACGAGGACAAAGTCGACCGCTCGGCCAGCAACAACCTGGCGTGGCGCCTCGAGGCCTACACCCTCGGCAGCCACCTGCTGAAGGAGAACATCCTGCCGAAGATCGACTCGCGCACCGAGAAGGCGCAGTCGGGTCAGGCCAAGCAGGAGAAGGACGCCAAGTTCGACGCGCGCGTGGCGGTGATCGTGGTCGACGTGCAACCCAACGGCAACCTTGTGGTCGCCGGGACGCGCGTGATCCGCATCGACGACGAGACCAAGACGCTGCGGATCAGCGGCTTGGTGCGTCGCTACGACGTGACGGCCGCCAACACGGTGAACTCCTCGATGGTCGCCGACGCACACGTGTCGTTCACCAGCGACGGTGCGAACAACCGCATGACCGCGCGCGGGCCGATCGCGACCCTGTTCGACACCCTGGTATGGGCCATCTGGCCGTTCTAGAGGCGTGGTGATGCGACGCTACCTGCTGTTCTCCATCGCTTGGACCGCGGCCACGGCCGCCGCCCAGGCTTCGTTGCACGTCAAGCTGATCGACATCGTGAAGATCCAGGGGGCCGATGCTCACACGATCTTCGGCATGGGGTTGGTCACCGGACTCAAGGGCACCGGCGACTCCAGCAAGGCGGTGCGCGAGCAGGTCGTCAACTTCATGCGTCGCATGGGCTACAACCGAACCGCTTCCGACATCGCCACCGGCAGCGTCGCCATGGTGATGGTGAAGGCCACGGTGCCGCCGTTTGCCAAGCCGGGCAACAAGCTCGACGTGACCGTCAGCACCATCAACGACGCCTCGTCGCTGCACGGCGGCATCCTCGAACTCACGCTGTTGCGCGCCGCTAGCGGGCTGCATGCGGCAGGCGAAGTGCACGGCATGGCCAGCGGCCGGATCTTCGTCGGCGGGGCGAGCTACGGCACCGCCAAGGCCAGCGTGACGCGCAACCACCCCACCGTCGGCACGGTGATCGGCGGATGTCGCCTGACCACCGCCCCCAAGACCTCGTACCTCAACGACGCCGGGCACCTCGAGCTGCGGCTGCTCAACCCCTCGACCATGACCGTGACCTCGGCGGTCGACTCGGTCAACCAGCGGCTCGCGGGATCCGGGGCGCGCGCCGAGATCGTCGACGAATCGATGCTGCGGATCCGGTTCGCCAAGAAGGACCCGACGCACGACGACGCGGTTCGACTGCTGAGTCACATTCACGACGTCCCGGTGGCAACCGGACAGCGGGCCAAGGTGCTGATCGACGAATCGACCGGGATCATCCTGGCCGGGCAGGGTGTGCAGATTTCGCCGTGTGCGTTCGCGGTCGGCGATGTGCACATCAGCATCATCTCGCAGCAGGAAGTTTCGCAACCGGGACCGGGATTCAGCCGGGGAACCACCGAGAAGGTCAACCGCACCCGGGTCGAAGTCACCGCGCAGAACAGTGCCCCACAGGCGATCAAGGGGGGTGCCACCGTCGAGGAGCTGGTGCGCAACCTCGCCGCCCTCAACCTCACACCGCTGCAGTTGATCGCGGTGTTCCAGAAGCTGCGCAGCGGTGGCTACCTCCACGCGGAGCTGGAGTACAAGTGATGCAAACCCAAGCGATCGCCGGTTCACCCACCACGGGCGGCACCAAGCGCGAACAGGCGCTGGCCGTCGCCCACAAGTTCGAGGAGATCCTCGCCCGCCAGATGGTCGGGACCTTCCGCGAGTCCACGCTGATCGGCGAGGAAGGCGGCATGTTCGGCGGCGGTGCCGGTTCGTCGACCTACGCCGCGTGGTTCGACGAGCACATGGCTGCGCACGTGACCCGCAACCGCGGGTTGGGCGTGGCCCAGGGAATCATGCGCTACCTCGAGCGAATCGAGCAGCTGGGGCCACGATGAACACGTTCACCAAACCGTCCACTCGCAATCCCGACCCGCGGATCGAGTCCGAGCTCACGCGGATCAGCGACCTGCTCGAACGCGAGGCCGCGTCACTCACGAGACTGGCCGACGGACTGCGCGCCAATCGCTCGGCGTTCGTCAGCTTCCACTCGCGCGATGTCCAGGCCGGCCTGGTCGACCTGGAGCCCTTGGCTGCCATGGTCGCGTCGGTCCGCACCGAGCGAGACCAGGTGCTCGATCGAGTCCGCGGCATGCTCCCGAGTTCGCAGCCACTGCGGGTCTCGACACTCGCCCCCCTCGGGTCGGCACGTGTCGCCGCTCGACTCCAGGCCGCGGCGCGGAACGCGACCCGCGCGGCTCGCCGGGTGCGCGCAGAGACTCACGTCGGCGGGCATCTGCTGCGCCTCTCCCGCGAGGCACACTCGGCAGTGCTCGAGGGTCTGTCCGGCCTACGCGACGGCAAGAGCTCGGCGTACGACCGTCGAGCCCACCGGGTCGGCGGTGCAGGCACCGGCAAACTGATTCAAGGTTCGGTCTGAGGACCCACAGGAGGACCCCCCATGTCTTTCGGTATCGGCTTGAATGCCGGGCTCAAGGCCCTGGCCGCGGCGCGCTACGGAATCGAGACCGCCGGCCAGAACGTCGCCAATGCCAACACCCCGGGCTACAGCCGCCAGCGGCTGATCCAGGCCTCGGCCTATCCGTTCTGGGTGAATGGCGGGCTGCAAGTCGGCACGGGGGTGGAGGTCAGTGACATCCGGCGCCTGGTCGACGAGGGCATCGAGCGTCGCCTCCGCCTGCAACTCGGAATCCACGGCAGCGCCGAAGTCGACTTCGCGCGCTGGAGCGAGCTCGAGTCCAGCCTCAACGAACCGGCGGGCGGGCTAAGCAACAACTTCACCGACCTGTTCGGCAGTCTGTCCAAACTGCAGACCCAGCCGTCGAGTCGCGCGTTGCGCGGCGGCGTGGTGCAGGAAGGTAGTTCGTTGGCCCAGGCGATGAACGAGCTGACCCGCCGACTGTCGGACATCGAGCGCGGATCGCTCACCGAGATCAAGGGCTACGTGCGCGAGATCAACGAACATGCGGAAGCGGTTGCCAAGCTGAACGACCAGATCGCGGTCGCCGAGAACGGCAATGGCGGCAGCGCCAACGACATGCGCGATGCCCGCGAGCGGCACATCAAGGAGATCAGTCGACTGGCCGACGTGCGGGTTCTCGAACGCAGCTCGGGTGCTGTCGACCTGCAGATCGACGGAACCCTGCTGGTCGCGGGCAACCGTGCGAGCAAGCTGGCCGCCAGCCAGGGCGACGACGGCAAGTCGATGCTCACCCTCGCCGGTAGCGATGTCGAGCTGTCCCCGTCCGGTGGGCGACTACACGGGCTGCTGCGCCACGAGAAGACCGAGATCCCCGCGCTGCGCGCCAAGTTCGACAGGCTGGCGCACAATCTCGCGCTCGAGTTCAACCGCATCCACACCACCGGTGTTCCGCTGGCCGGCTACTACGAGAGCTCACTGGGCGCCAACGCGGTGCAGGATCTCAACGGCAACGGCGTGCTCGGCGACGACCTGCTGTCGCGCAGCGGCCTGCCGTTCGACATCACCGCAGGCGAGGTCTACTTGTCGGTGACCGACAAGGAATCCGGCGAGATCGAACAGACCCGCATCGCGATCGATCCGGATTCGATGAGCCTGCAGGACGTGGCCGACGCGATCAGCGCAGTCGCCAACATGCAGGCATCGGTCGACCCAGCCGGCCGCCTGCGCGTGCGAGCGAGCAGTGGCTACGGGTTCGATTTCAGCCCGCGGCTCGATCCGAACCCCGACTCCCTCGGGACCTTCGGCGGTGTGCAGCCATCGCACGCCAGTAGCAGCAGCGGCCCGTTCACCTTGACCGTGCCGTCCACGCTGCGGATCACCGTCGACGGCTCGAACTACGACGTCAACTTCACCGCCTCGCAGTTCGCCAACCCCGCAGCGGCGACGGTCGACGAGGTAGTCGATGCGATCCAATCCAACACTGCCTTCGCCAACGTCGGAATGGCGACGAACGTCGGCGGGAGACTGGTGATCCGTTCCAACTCCTCGGGTTCCGGTGCGACGCTCGGTCTGTCGCAGCCGGGTCCCGGCACGCCCCTCACCGACCTGACGCTGCCGACCCCGCCCAACACCGTCAATGGCCAGGACCGGGGCGTAAACGTCAAGATCGGCGGCAGCTTCACCGGTGAGCAGAACGGCGGGTTCACGTTCGTCGCCGACGGTGCAGGCACGATCGGCGTCACCTCGGGCCTCACCATCTCGGTGTACGACGCCGACGGGACCAAGGTGGCAACGCTCGATGCCGGGCCCGAGACCAAGCTGCTCGACAACTCGCCGATCGAGGTCGCCGACGGCGTGACCCTGCAGCTCGGCCCCGGTTCGCTGACGCAAGGTCAGGTGTTCCACGTCGCCACCGTGGCCGACTCCGACACCAGCGACCTGCTGGTCGCGGTCGGCCTCAACTCGTTCTTCCACGGCAGCGACGCCGGGGACATTCGCGTCAACCCCGATCTGGCCACCTCGCCCAGTCTGCTCGCAGCGAGTCTCGATGGCGACCAGGGTAACGCGGCGAACCTCGACCGATTGCTGTCGCTCCGCGAACACGCGTTGGGTTCACTGGACGACAGCTCGATCGAGGACTTCTACGGCGACATCGTCGGCGAGGTCGGATTCGAGGCCGCCGGTGCCGAGGCGCTGATCTACGCCGAGGACGAGCTGTTGACCTCGGTCCAGGCACAGCGCGACTCGGTCTCGGGGGTGAACCTCGACGAAGAGATGATCGAGCTGGTGAAGTACCAGCAGGCGTTCGAGGCCGCGTCCCGGTTCATCAACACGGTCAATGAACTCACCGAGACGCTCATAAACCTCGGGAGGTAGGCGATGACGCTTCGCATCACTCAGAGCATGCTCTTCACCAGGGCCCTACAGGACATCCGCAACAGCTCACGTGGGATTCTGCGGGCCCAGGAGCAGGTCGCGACCGGTCGGCGGCTGAACCGGCCGTCCGACGATCCGAGCGCGATGCTCCGGCTTCTGCCCCTGCGGGCCGAGCTGCAGGACTTCGCGAACCTCACCGAGAACACCCACCTCGCCGACGAGACTCTGAACGCGGCGGCGAGCGCGCTGGAGGAAGCCTCGTCGGTGATGACTCGGCTCCAAGAACTGTTGGTACAAGCATCCAACGGCACGATCTCCACGAGCGACCGCAAGAGCGTCGGCGTCGAGGTCGACCAGTTGCTCCGCCACATGGTCGGCATCGCGAACTCGAGTCGCGGTGGCAGTTCGCTGTTCGGCGGCACCCGCACCGAGTCCGCTCCGTTCCAGTTGGTCGAAGTCGATGGTCGGGCCCACGTCGCCTACCGCGGGGCGAGCGAGCGACACGAGATCGAGGTCGCCCCCGGCGTGTCGACCACGCTGTACGCGCCGGGCAACCAGTACTTCCAGCGCACTGATCGCAGCGCGACCACGATCACCGGGACGACCGGCGCCAAGAGCGCCGGTGCCCACGACACGGGGAGCGGTTACGCAACTCTCGACGTGACCTTTGCCCAACTCGACCCCACCACGCTGCCCAGCGGGATCACTCCTGGGTCCGGAATCGCCAACAGCACGGCGGTGGGACCGCTCAGCTTCGCCTTCACCGCCGCGCCGGCCTCGCTGAGCATCGGAGGCGGGCCGCCACTAGCGGTGCCGGTGCTGAACGGTGAGTTCCGGACGGCGAATGGCGACACCCTCTACCTCGACGTCGCCACGCCGGTCAGCCCCGCTACCGGCACGCTGCTGGGGGAGGCGGATCTCAGCACGGACCTCGGCAAGACCGTCACGCGAGTCGATTTCTCGACGTCGCCGGTCGCGGTTCGCGACTCGCTGGATGACAGCGTGCTGCACGTCGATGTCTCGACGCTGCAGCGCACCGGATCGGACGTCGTCACTTTCCACGGCACGTTCGACGTGTTCACCGCATTGATCGCGGTGCGTGACACGTTGCAGAACCCGGGAAACTTGTCCGCAGACGAATCACAACTGCGGCTGCAGAGCTTGATTGACGAAGTCTCGAACGCGCACGACGCGATCCTGACCGGCTTGCAAGAGGTCGGCATTCGCGGCAGCAACCTGGAGTTGCTGCGCAGCCGACTGGACAACTTGATCGCCAGTGATACCGACAACCTGTCGAACATCGAAGACGCCGACCTCGCCGAGACGATTTCGGAGATGACCCAGAAGCAGTTCAACTTCGAGGCCAGCCTGCAGGTCAGCGCACGCATCGTGCAGACCTCGCTGCTGCAGTTCCTGCGCTGATTCGACGGAACGACGATGAGCCACGAACTACGTCAGATCTCCGGTATCGCGCCCGCAGGCCCCGCCGACGCTGCGCAGCAGTCCAGTCAGGATCCGACCGCGTTCCGCCGCCTGCTCGAACAACTCGAGGCGATGGCCACGCGAACGACGGAGCGTCCGGCACCGCGCGACGGCACGGAGCTCGCCGAGGCGCTGCGCCGCGCCGACGAAGACTTTGCGACCGCCATGGAGCTGCGGCGCGAACTCGAAGCGGCGTATCGTCGCCAACAACCGTGAGATGCCGGGGTGGCGGAACATGCCCGCTCGGGCCACCTCGCCGGTCCCACTCATCCAGTCCGGGGAGACCGAAGCGCGTCTGGGAGGCGCGAGCGACGCTCCAGGAGCACAGGGTGAGCGCGATCCGATGACTGCACGAGGCACCGCGATGGTCGAGAGGCCGGAGAGTGGCAGCGATCGCGAGACGACGGATTGCGGCACCGACGAAGTCGCGCAGTGGTTCGGCATACCGTCCGAAGATGAGCTGCGCGGCACCTTCCCGCAGGTGTACCACCCGGGTGGCCGAGGACAGCGGCTGGTGGTCCGCCGCCTCGGCAACTCGGTCGCCCACGCCGCGACCATCGACGTGGTGTGGGTGGAGAACGACCGAGAGTTCCGAGTGGTGCTGGTCGGCACGGTCGCCACCGCACCCGGGCACCGTGGCGAGGGTCTCGCCAGCGGCCTGCTGCGCGGCATCATCGGCCGGGCCGAAACCAGTGGTTGCGACGCGGTGGTGTTGTGGTCCGGCCCGAGCGAGCCCACCGGGCTGTATGCCCGACTCGGTTTCGTCCCGACCGGCCTGGAGCTGAGCGCGCCGATCCGGGGTCGCGCCCACCCGGAACTGGCAGGACAGGTTCGGCCCCTGCTGCGCGACGACGTCCCGGCACTTCTGGCGCTGCACCGTCGCAAGCCGATGCGCATCGAGCGGAGCCGCGCCGACCTGGAGGTCATGCTCACCGCCAAGCCGATGCTGACCACCGTCCTCGACGTGGATGGCGAAGTGCGTGCCTACGCCTGCCTGCGGAAGGGAGCGGATTTCCCCGACTGGTGGCACGAGCTTGGAGGGACCGACCGCGAAGTGCTCGGGCTCGTCGAATCGACCATGTACGCCGCCGGGATGGAGTCGGCCTCGGTTCTTCTGCCGCCCTATCGCCGCGAGTTGCGCGCGGCCCTCGGCGAGCGTGCGACGCGACGGCCGGCCGCGTTGTGCAGGCCGGTGACGACCACGCTGCCCCGGCTGTTCGTCGACGGCCTCGATTCGATCTGAGCGACGCCAGAGCGCTCAGGTCCACTCGGATGTCATCCGCGCCGCGGATCAGGGGCCGCTGCGCGGCAACGAGGGCGATCCCTCGCCGTGGACCGGGGCACCCCGCGACGTGCGAGAGTCGCGAAGGCGGCGATTCCAGGCGGTCAAGGGCGGGATCGTTGGGGTTCCTGCACTCCAACACCACGGTTCGATTGGCCCCCGAACACACGTTCCCCGCGCCCGGAAAATCCGAGCTCGGCAGAGCATTGGCTCCCGAGCCGGCCTAAACTCGGCGCCCCGCCGCCGGGGAGCTCTTGGCCGAGCGACTTGCACCGGATCTAAATACAATGAACATAGTTGTTTGCATCAAGCGGTGCGCGGCGACCAGCGCCGCGATCAAGGTCGCAGCCGACGGCAAGAGCATCGACCCCACGGGGGTCGAGTTCGAACTCAACCCGTACGACGAATTCGCCGTGGAGCAAGCGCTGCTCACCCGCGAAGCGGCCGGTGGCGGTGAGGTGACGGTGGTCACCCTGGGTAGCCCCGACTCCGTCAAGGAGCTGCGCGACTGCCTGGCGCGCGGCGTGGACAAGGCGGTGCTCCTCAAACACACCGGCGACACCGACGCGTTCAGCACCGCCACCATGCTGGCGACGTGGCTCGCCGAGCAGAAGCCCGACGTGGTGTTCATGGGCAAGCAGGCGGTCGATCGTGACAACAGCCAAGTGCCGCAGCGGGTCGCGACGATCCTCGGCTACGGCTGCATTTCCGAGGTGAAGAAGCTCGAGTTCCGTGAAGGAACGTTCACCGCCGAGCGCGACATCGAGGGTGGACGAGAGGTGGTCGAGTGCCGCGTGCCCGCGGTGATCTCGACCAACAAGGGCCTCAACGAACCGCGCTACGCCAACCTCAAGGGCATCATGGCGGCGAAGAAGAAGCCGCTGGCAGAACTCGATGCGAGCCCGGTCGCACCGGCGTTGGTGGTCGCGGCGATGCAACCACCGCCCTCGCGGCCCGCCGGCCGAGTCCTCGGCGAGGGCGCCGGTGCCGTGCCGGCGTTGATCGACGCCCTGAAGAACGAGATCAAGATCCTCTAGCCCCGACACACCCATGCCGACCAACCTCGTCGTCCTGGCCGAAGCTCGCGCCGGCCGGCTCAAGCGCCCCTCCCTCGAGGCGATCTCTGCGGCTCTCGACCTGGCCGGTGGAGCCGGCGGTGACGTCATCGCGCTGGTGGTCGGGAACGACCTCGCAGCAGCCACCGAAGAGTTGGCCCGCTCCGGTGCCAAGCGAGTGGTTGCGGTCGAATCCGCAGCACTGGCCAACTACAGCGGTGACGGCTACTGCCGAGCGGTCCTCGAGGCACTTCCCGCACTCGACGCCAAGGCGGTGCTGATGGCCCACACGGCGATGGGCAAGGACCTGGCCCCGCGCATCGCCGCCGCACTCGAGACCGGACTGGTCAGCGATGCGATCGCACTGCACTGCGAAGGTGGGCAGCTCGGCGCGACCAAGCCGGTCTACGCCGGCAAGGCGTACGTGAAGTGCACGGCAGCGACCATGCCCTTCATGGCGACGCTGCGGCCCAACAACTTCGAGGTGAAGGGCTCGGGTAGCGCCGAGGTGACCAAGTCCGCCCCGTCGTTCGGCGTGGATGAGCTGAAGGCGCTGGTCAAGGAGGTAGTGGCCGGCGCGAGCGGCAGCGTACCGTTGCAGGAGGCAAAGGTGATCGTCGCAGGTGGTCGCGGCCTCAAGGAAGCCGAGCAGTTCGGACTGGTCGAGAAGCTCGCCGAGGCTTTCGGCCCAGGTGTAGCCGCAGTGGGCGCATCCCGCGCGGTGGTCGACGCTGGCTGGCGGCCGCATCGAGAGCAGATCGGTCAGACCGGCAAGGTGGTGTCACCCCCGCTGTACATCGCTTGCGGCATCAGTGGCGCGATCCAGCACCTCGCGGGCATGAGCACGAGCAAGTGCATCGTCGCGATCAACAAGGACCCCGACGCACCGATCTTCAAGATCGCCGACTACGGGATCGTCGGCGACGTGTTCGAGGTGTTGCCTGCGCTGACCGAAGCGATTCGGGCCGCGACCGCGCACTAG
>JACKIB010000025.1 GCA_020638695.1 Planctomycetota bacterium | reverse complement strand
CACTGACCCGGACGACTCATGACCCGGCTGCCGGGATCGCGCAAATGCAAGCAGAGTGCAACCTCCACCCGTGCGGCCCGACTACCTTGGTGCGCCCCCCGTTGCCTTCACCCGCTGGACCTGTTCCCTATCCCCGAGTGACCCCGGGGGACACTGCATGAGCTCAGAACGGATCCCACCCTCGGCCCCTGGGCCGCGCGTTCCCTTGTGGTTCCTGCTCACCACCGTGCTGTCGGTGGCCCTCGCCGGAATCGCCGGGGTGCTCTGTGGCCGCCGACTCGCGCCGGGCGCCAACCTGCCCGCCGAAGAGCTGCGGATCCTCAGCCTCGCCTACGACCACATCGACGAGCACTACATCTTCGAGTTGCCCGAGGAACGCCGCTCGGAGCTGATGCACTCGGCGATCGCCGGGATGGTGGAGCACCTCGACCACTACTCGCGCTACTACCCGCCGCAGAAAGAGGAGCTCTACAACCGCAACACCAACGGCATCATGACCGGTATCGGCGTCGTGGTGCAGACCTCCGGCGACCACGTCCTGCTGGTCTACCCCTACCCCGACGGTCCGGCGGCGCGCGCTGGACTCGAAGTCGGCGACATCATCACGGCCATCGGCGACAAGGCGGTGCAGACCATGGAGCAGGCGGTGGAGCTGATCCGGGGCGAGCCCGATTCACCGGTCCGCTTGACGGTGCGCCGCGGCGGCGCGGCCCCGCGTGTCTTCGAGCTGAATCGCGGCGCCGTTCGACTGCCCAGCGTCAAGTGGGCCCGCCTGCTCGATCGCGAAGCAGGGATCGGCTACGTCTACTTGGAGAAGTTCACCCGCAACAGCGACACAGAGCTGACCGCCGAGCTGGCCTACCTGGAGAAGGAACTCGGCCGCCGCCTGTCCGGGCTGGTGGTCGACCTGCGACACAACCCGGGAGGACTCCTGCCGACCTGCCTGGCACTGACCAACCGGTTCATCCCATCGGGCACGCTGGTCACCCTCAAACGACGCGAACACAAGGACGAGGAGCACCGCGCCAACCCGGCTCGGTGCACCCGACCCGACCTCGCCCTCGCGGTGCTGATCGACGGCGAATCGGCGAGCGCCAGCGAGGTGTTCGCCGGAGCACTGCAAGACCACGGTCGGGCCCGACTCGTCGGCACGCGGAGCTTCGGCAAGGGTGTGGTGCAGACGGTGTTCCGTTGGAGCAAGCACAAGATCCGGTTGAAGTTCACCACCTCCTACTACGTGACTCCGAACGGGCGCACCATCGAGAAGGAGCTCCGGCCGGCGGGCAGCCAGGTCGAGGGCGGGTTGGCCCCGGATCGAGCGGTTCCATTCGCGGACCGCGCGGCACAACGCGCGGTATTGTTGCGGCTGCACCGCCGCGAGGTGCCGCGCGAGTACCGGGCAGCGGTCACCGCACTCGCCGACCAGGTGTCCGGCGTATCGGTCTCGCAACCACTGGGGCCCGACCGCGATGCCCAACTGGCCGCCGGGCTGGAGGAAGTGCGCAGCGCGCTGGCGCGGCGTCCCGCCAAAGCACCCAATGCCGGAACGCCGCGCGCTCCGGCAACCAAGTAGCCGACCGATGCGCGGCCCCGATCTGGTCCTCGGCATCGAATCGTCCTGCGACGAGACCGCGGCGGCGGTGGTGCGCGACGGCACGGAGGTGCTCAGCAACATCATCCACTCGCAGCTGCTGCTGCATCAGCGATTCGGCGGCGTGGTTCCCGAGATCGCCAGTCGCTCGCACACCCAGCGGATCCTCGGGATCGTGCAGCATGCCCTGCGCGAGGCAGCGGTCACCCCCGAACAGCTCACCGCCGTGGCGGTCACCAATCGACCGGGGATGATCGGGTGTCTGCTGGTCGGTGCAACCGCGGCGAAGGCGTTGAGCTGGCTGTTCGATCTACCGCTGGTGGGCGTCGATCACGTACAGGCACACATTCACGCGGCGTTCATGACCCGACCCGACATGCCGCTGCCCGCGGTGACGCTGGTGGCGTCCGGTGGCCACACCGCGCTGTACTTGGTGCACGCGCCGGGGCGCACCGAACGGATCGGCTCGACCCGCGACGATGCCGCCGGGGAGGCCTTCGACAAGGGCGCCGCGATCCTCGGTCTGACCTACCCGGGGGGGCCGGCGATCGAGGCCGCGGCGATCGACGGCGATCCCACTGCGGTGCAGCTGCCGCGTCCGCTGTTGCACAACGAACTCGACTTCTCGTTCAGCGGCGTCAAGACGGCGCTGCTCTACCACCTGCGCGGAAGTGGACTCGAGCGCCCGATGCCTTCGTTGTCCGCGGCACAGGTGGCCGACCTCGCGGCGTCCTACCAGGCGGCGATCGTCGACTGCTTGGTGGTGAAGATGCGCCGCGCCGCCGAACGGCACCACGCGGCGAGCCTGGCGATCGGGGGCGGCGTGGCCCGCAACGCGCTGCTGCGCGCCGCGATCGCCGCGGACCCGGTGCTCGGCGCACTCGAGCTGGTGTTCCCCCCGCTGGCGATCTGCTCCGACAACGCCGCGATGGTCGCCGGTCTCGGCACCGAACAGCTGCGTCGCGGTGCAGTGGACGACCTCCACCTGCCGGTCACTGCCACCGCCCGCCGATGACCCACGACGAGCAGCTGCGCGACATCCTCGACGCCGTGCGCCGCGGCACCATGCCGATCGACGAGGCGCACGCGCGGCTGCGGCCCGGCCACGACCTCGGATTCGCCCACCTCGACATCCAGCGCACCCGACGCTGCGGCTTTCCGGAGGTGGTGTTCTGCGCCGGCAAGTCGCCGGAGCAGACCGCGGCCATCGCCGCGACGATCGCTGGCAACTCGGGGCGCGTCCTGCTGACCCGCGCCGACTCCGCCCACGCCGACGCAGTGCGCGCCGCGCTACCCGACACCGTGTTCCACCCCGCAGCCCGCTGCCTGGTCCACGACCCGAACCCGCTGCCGCGCCAGGGCTGCGTCGCGGTGCTGGCGGCGGGCACCTCCGACATTCCGGTGGCCGAAGAGGCGGCGCTGACCGCGGAGGTGATGGGTTCGGCCGTGCTGCGCCGCTTCGACGTCGGCGTCGCCGGCCTGCACCGCCTGCTCGGGGTGCTGCCGGAACTCGACGAGGCCAGGGTGTTGGTCGCGGTCGCGGGGATGGAAGGTGCACTGGCGTCGGTGGTCGCCGGACTGGTCGACCGCCCGGTGGTGGCGGTGCCCACCAGTGTCGGCTACGGGGTGCACCTCGGCGGGCTCACCCCCCTGCTGGCGATGCTCGGTTCGTGCGCCGCGGGGGTGGGTGTGGTCAACGTTGACAACGGCTTCGGAGCCGGTTATCTCGCTGCTCTCATCAACCGCGCCGCTCCACCATCTTGACCCGCAGCCAACGCCGCCAGGCCCGACTGGTGCTCGAAGACGGCACCTGCCTGACGGGGCGCTCGTTCGGTGCCGTCGCGGACTCGGTCGGCGAGCTGGTGTTCAACACATCGATCACCGGCTACCAGGAGATCCTCACCGACCCGTCGTACCGCGGGCAGACGGTGCTGCTGACCCAGCCGCACATCGGCAACTACGGGATCAACAGCGAGGACGAAGAGTCCAACCACCTCTGGCTGTCCGGGCTGGTGGTCCGCGAAGCCTGCGGTCGGGCGAGCAGCTTCCGCTCCGGCGGCGAGCTCGGCGACTACCTGGTGCAGCACGGCGTCCCGGCGATCGAGGAAGTCGACACCCGCCTGATCACGCGCCGCATTCGCTCCGCCGGAGCCATGCGGGTGCTGATCACCCACGACCTCGACAGCCCCGAAGCGACGTTGGTCGACCGGGTGCGCAGCGCCCCATCGGTCAGCGACGAAGACCACGTGCGTGCGGTCACGGTGGACGCGCCGCGGCAGTGGATCCGCGGCGACGAGTCCCTGTTCGCCGCCCGCCGCGAAGGCGCCCCCACCGAACGCCACGCGATCGTCGCCTACGACTTCGGCGCCAAACGCAACATCCTGCGCGCGCTGGTCGAGACCGGGTTCGACGTCACGGTCGTGCCCGCCCACACCCCGGCCGAGGCAGTGCTCGAGCGCAAGCCCGCCGGCGTGTTCCTGAGCAACGGCCCGGGCGACCCGGCGATCCTCGATTACGCGGTCGGGGCGGTGCGCCAATTGGTCGACAAGGTTCCCGTGTTCGGCATCTGCCTCGGTCACCAGATCCTCGCGCAGGTGTTCGGCGCCAAGACCTTCAAGATGCCGTTCGGCCACCACGGCGGCAACCAACCGGTGATGGACCTGACCACCGAGAAGGTGGAGATCACCGCACAGAACCACTCGTTCGCGGTCGACCCGGAGCGGCTGCCGGACGCAGTCGAGGTGACGCACATCAATCTCAACGACCGGACCGTCGAGGGAATCCGCCACCGCGAGCTGCCGGTGTTCTCGGTGCAGTACCACCCGGAGGCCGCTCCGGGGCCGCACGACGCGCTGTACTTGTTCGATCGGTTCCGCGCGCAGCTCACGCGCTGAGCTGCAGTTCTCCAGCGGGCAGCGGCACCGGAAGCTCCAGCAAGCAAGCGGCCGAGGCCTCATGGTGGCGCGCAGCGAGCCGGCCCACGCCGCGCCGGCGGATCAGTGGTGCAGCACCGCGAGCAGCAGATTGATGTCCGCCGCCCGCACCCCGGGAATCCGCGCCGCCTCACCCAGCGTCATCGGCCGGCGCGCCGTCAGCCGCTCACGAGCTTCCGCCGACAGCGCGGCGACACGCCGGTAGTCGAACTGCTGCGGAATGCGGCTGTCGTGCATCCGCTGCAGCTTCTCCACCTCCCGCGCCTGCCGGCGGATGTAGCCCTCGTACTTCACCTCCGCCTCGACCTCCGCCACCACCTGTGGGGTCAGCGCCAAGTCGGCCAGGGCCGGTTCGCTGGCGAGCAGCTGTGCCAGTTCGACCTCCGGACGGCGCAGTAGCTCGGCCAAGCTGCGCCCCGCCACGGTGCGGGTGTTCTCCAATTGGGCGCGGACGGCGCGGATCGACGCTTCCTTGGCGGCTACGGCCGCCGCGGCCGCGGCGTCGAGCAGTCCCAGCCGATGGCCGAGCGGCGACAACCGCCGATCCGCGTTGTCGCTCCGCAACAGCAGGCGGAACTCCGCTCGGCTCGTGAACATCCGGTACGGCTCCTCCGGATGGACCCGGCACAAGTCGTCGATCATCACTCCGATGTACGACGACGCTCGATCGAGCACCAAAGTCGGTTCGCCTCGGCTGGCGCGCAGCGCATTGACGCCGGCGATCAGCCCCTGCGCTGCGGCTTCCTCGTAGCCGCTGGTGCCGTTGATCTGACCGGCGGCGAACAGACCTTCGACGCCGCCGACGCGAAGATCGGCCCGCAGCTGGTCGGTACACAGGAAGTCGTACTCGACCGCATAGCCCGGACGCGCCATCTCGACGCCCTGCAGCCCATCGATCGTGCGCAGGAACTCCAGCTGCACTTCCGGCGGCAGGCTGGTGGAGACACCGTTGGGGTAGATCTCGCCGGAGTCGCGACCCTCCGGTTCGAGGAAGATCTGGTGGCTCGGCTGGTCGGCGAACCGCATCACCTTGTCCTCGACGCTCGGGCAGTAGCGCGGACCGACCCCGACGATCCGCCCCTGCCACATCGGCGACAGGTGGGCGTGCGCGGCGATGATCGCGTGGGTCCGTGGATTGGTGCGGGTGATGTGGCAGTCCACCTGCGCGACGTCGAGCCGCGCGGTGCGGAACGAGAACGGCTGCGGGGCAGGATCGCCCGGCTGGGGCAACAGCGCATCGAAGTCGATCGACGCGGCGAGCAGTCGCGGCGGGGTACCGGTCTTGTGACGCCCCAGACGCAGCCCGAGGCGCCGCAGACTGTCGGAAAGCGCACTCGCTCCGGCTTCGCCGAACCGACCACCGGGCGCTTCCCAAGCACCCGCGAACAGACGCCCGCCGAGGAACGTGCCGGTGGTCAGTACCACCCGCGCGGCGTGCACCTCACGGCCGTCGGCCAGCCGCACGCCACACACCCGGCGACCGTCCGCCAGCAGTTCCACCGCCTCACCGCGGATGGTGTCGAGGCCCGGCTGGTCGGCGACCCGGGCCGCCATGTAGCGGTTGTAGGCGACGCGATCGCATTGGGCCCGCGGGGAGCGCACCGCCGGCCCCTTCTTGGTGTTGAGCATGCGGAACTGGATCCCCGCGGCATCGGTGGCGAGCCCCATCTCCCCGCCCAGGGCGTCGACCTCGCGCACCAGTTGCCCCTTCGCCAACCCGCCGATCGCCGGGTTGCAGGACATCCGTCCCACCGCGTCCGGATCGAGCACCACGCACGCGGTTCGGCCGCCGAGCCGCGCCGCGGCGAGGGCTGCCTCGACGCCAGCGTGGCCCCCACCGATCACCAGAACCTCGTAGCCGCTGTCCACTGCCCGGAGCGTAGCCGCAGGGAGATCCGGCGTCGTGCCGATACAGGCCTCATGTGGGACTACGTCTTCCGCCACCGGGAAGCCCTGCGGCGCATCTACCGACCCGCCAGCTGACGCCACCGACGCGAGGGCACCACGCGTTGTCCGGTCGAAACGCGGCGCTATGCTGGCGGAATGCGCATCCGACCCCTCCCGCTGGCGCTGCTCGCCGCCGTTTGCTCGCCCGCACCCGGTGCCGCGCAGAAGGGCGTGAGTCTGACTCAGCTGACCGAGATCGCGAAGTCGCGGTCGGAGCGGATTCGCCCCGAACTCCTGAAGAAGCTCGCGCCGCACCTGGAGGTGCTGAGCAAGGACCGCGAGCGCGAGTGGGTGGCGATCGACGCCGCGAGCGCGGAAGTGGTGAAGCTGGGCGACACGATCATCCCGCTGCTGCTCGAGAAGCTGGACCCGCGCTCGGGACGACCGGAGGAGCGCAACCTGGCGCGCAACTGTGCCGGCATCCTGGCCAAGCTCGACCCGGCGAGCTTCGTCGACGCCCTGATCGACATCCTCGAGGGCGAACGCTACGACAGCGAAACCCTGGTGGTGCCGCTCCTGGGGCTGAGCGGCAGCCCGCGGGCTGGGGAAGCGCTCACCCGGATGATGGACCGGGCCGACCCACGGCAGAAGGCGCTGATCTTGCAGGCACTGGCGAAGCTGAACTACCGCAGCGCGGCGCTGGTGGTCGCCAAGCAACTGCCGTTCGCCGAGGAGCGTCTGAACTCCGCGGCGGTGGCGTACCTGGAACAGGTGGCAGCGCCGGTGGTCGTGCCCGAAGTGCGCCGGGTGCTGAAGGCGGCCAAGCTGCCCTCGCAGATCATGCTCTACGCGCGCCTGCTCGGGCGCTGCAGCAAGGAGGACATCGAGTCGGCGGACGTGCTGCTCGAGTTCTTCAAGAACACCAAACTGGATCGGGTGCAGCTCGGCGAGGTCGCACGGATCCTCGGCACTGTCGCACCGGTCGGGCACGATCCGACGATCGAGCGCCTGCGTTCCGTGATCAAGGAGAGCGAGAATCCCGGCGATCTGGAGCTCGACTGTGCGATCACCCTCAGGCGGATGGGCGACAAGCAGGGTCCGGAGAAGCTGCGGGCCGCCTTGATCAGTCGGACCCGTTCGCCCAAGACCAAGCGCCAGTTCATCTACTGGAACTACCTCGGCGACTACTACTTGGCGTTCGATCAGCCCAAGCAGGCCGCGACGGCTTTCCGCAAGGCTTACGACAATGCGCAGGGGGAGAACGTCCGCACCATGCTGCAGATCAAGCTGGCCCGTGCCGAGGCACGCCAGTCACACTGGACGCAGGTGCGCAACGCCCTGCGCGACTCGCGCGGCAGCCTCTCGGCGCTTCAGCAGGAACTGACCAAGCACCCGGAGCTGGCCGAGGCGGCGAAGCACCGGCCGGTGAAGGAGTTCCTGGAGTCGTTCCCGAAGTAGGCGAGCTCGGACGCGGGTGCCCCGACGCCGCGCCCCTCGATTCGGACGCAAGGCGCTCGCGGCGCGCTTGACCCCGACCACGCCGCGCCGCAAGATGCGGGGCTTCCCAGCCGCCCCAGAGCCCACCCCCAGAGTTCGTCCATGGAAGTTCAGGTCGTCGAATCCGGCCCGTGCCGGCGCAGCGTGACCATCACCGTGCCCCCGGACAAGATCCGGCACCACGTCGACGAGGTCTACAAGTCGGCGGCCGAGCAGGTTCGCATCAAGGGATTCCGCGCCGGCAAGGTGCCGCGCAAGGTCCTCGAGAAGCGGTTCGGACCCGAGTTGCTCGCCGAGGCCAAGGAGCACCTGATCAACAAGTGCTTCGAGGAGGCGATGAAGGCCAACGACCTGACGTTCATCGGCGAACCGAAGCTCGAAGGGTCGGACAAGCCACTGGAGCCGGACGCCGCGTTCGAGTTCCAGGTCCACCTCGACGTGCGACCCAACATCGAGCTGCAGCGGGTCAAGGGGATCGAAGCCAAGTCGATGCCGACCGCGGTCACCGACGAGGACGTGACCAGCGGGTTGCAGCAGCTCGCGGAGCAGAAGCGCACCCTGAAGCCGGTCGACGAGCCGGTGGAGGACGGCGACTTCGTCAAGGGCGAGCTGCGCTTCAAGCAGGACGGCGTGGTCGTGCACGAGCGCAAGGGCGCGCAGCTCAACACCGGGATCCCGGTCGCGGGCACCGACCCGGAGGTGTTCAAGGCCAAGCTGCGTGGCAGCGAGAAGGGCAGCAAGCTCTCACTGGAGATCAAGTTCCCGGACAACTTCGACAAGACGGAGCTACGCGGCCAGAAGGGCGAACTCGAAATCGAGGTGCGCGAAGTGATGCGGGTGGTCGCTCCCCCCATCGACGACGCACTCGCCAAGCAGTTCGAGTTCGAGTCGCTCGACGCCCTGAAGCAGAAGCTCACGGAGCGGATCGGCGAGGAGAAGGTCGCCCGCAACCAGAGCATCATCGAGGGCACGGTGATCGACACGCTGTTGCGGGAGAACCCGTTCCCGGTCCCGGAGTCGATGGTCGAGGGGCAGAAGAAGCACATGCTGCGCCAGGCCGCCGAACAGATGAAGGAGAACGGCGCCGACGAGCAGACGATCGCTGCCGAGCTCGCCAAGCACGACGCGGAGGCGGCCAAGGAGGCCGAATCCAAGGTTCGGGTGTTCTTCCTGCTGGACACCATCGCCCGCCGCGAAAAAATCTTCGTCACCGAGGGGGACCTCGATGTCGAACTTCGCAACATCGCCGCCGCCAACGGCGTGTCCGCGGAACAGGTGCGGAGCTACTACCAGGAGCACGACATGATCAGCGACCTGCGCCTGGCGATCATGGAGCGCAAGGTGCGGGAATTCCTGCGCAACAGCGCCAAGATCACCGATACAGCGTAGAGCCGGGCCCGGAGACCCAGAGACTGGGAGACCCAGAGAATGATCGAACCGCAAAGCTACTTCATCCCCACCGTTATCGAGAAGACCGGTCGCGGTGAGCGTGCCTACGACATCTACAGCCGGTTGCTCGAGGACCGGATCGTGTTCATCGGCTCACCGATCGACGACTTCGTCGCCAACTCGGTGATCGCGCAGCTGCTGTTCCTGCAGAAGGAGAACAAGACGCAGGACATCAACGTGTTCCTGAACTCGCCGGGCGGCAGCGTCACTGCCGGCTTGGCGATCTACGACACGATGCAGTTCGTGCAGTGCCCGGTGGCGACCTACTGCATCGGCCAGGCCGCCTCGATGGGCGCGCTGCTGCTGGCTGCCGGGTCGAAGGGCAAGCGCCACGCGCTGCCCAACGCCCGGATCATGATCCACCAACCGTGGGGCGGCGTGCACGGCACCGCGGCGGACATCACGATCCAGGCCGACGAGATCCTGCGGCTGAAGGGCACGCTCACCGAGATCATCGCCAAGCACTGCGACAAGACCGTCGAGCGGGTGATCAAGGACAGCGACCGGGACTACTACATGGGTGCCGAAGAGGCGCGCGACTACGGCCTGATCGACGAGATCGTCGAGACGGTGAAATAGCCGCTCCCACGGGGATTCGGCTGTAGCCAGCCGACCGTCGGGCCGGCTATGATGCGGGCTCCGGCGCTGGCGGACCGCGGGCGCGTCGTCCCTGCGCGAGCCCGCGCCGGAACCGCCTCGGACGACGAGGAGGGGAACGGCCCCGCCGATCGTCGTATCGGGCGGACGCCGCATACGATCCCCCCGCACAACAGGACAACACGCATGGCCCGCACCACTGGAAACAAAGGTCGATCCGTGGAGCGGTGCACCTTCTGCGAGAAGTCGCGCCACCACGTGCAGTCGCTGATCGCCGGGCCACCCGGGGTCTACATCTGCAACGAGTGCATCGAGATCTGCAACACGATCCTCAAGGAAGAGGACCGCAAGACCCCCGGGCCCAGCGCGCCGACGTTCGTGCGCGACTTGGTGCTCAAGGACCGGGTTCCGACGCCGAGCGACATCCACACGAAGCTCAGCGAGTACGTGATCGGCCAGGAGCAGTCGAAGCGGATCTTGGCCGTGGCGGTGTACAGCCACTATCGGCGCCTCCACGCCCGCTACCACGACCCCGACGTCGAGCTGGAGAAGAGCAACATCCTGCTGGTCGGACCGACCGGTTCCGGCAAGACACTGCTCGCGAAGACGCTGGCTCGGGTGCTGGACGTGCCGTTCGCCATCGCCGACGCCACCACGCTGACCGAGGCGGGCTACGTCGGCGAAGACGTCGAGAACATCCTGCTCAAGCTGCTCCAGGCGGCGAACTTCGACGTCGAGAAGGCCCAGCAGGGAATCGTCTACATCGATGAGATCGACAAGATCGGACGAACCACGCAGAACGTCTCGATCACCCGCGACGTGTCCGGCGAGGGCGTGCAGCAGGCGCTGCTGAAGATCCTCGAAGGCACGGTCGCCAACGTGCCTCCGCAGGGCGGCCGCAAGCACCCGGAGCAGAGCTACATCCAGGTGTCGACCGACAACATCCTGTTCATCTGCGGCGGGACCTTCTCCGGGATCGAGCACTTCATCGCCCGGCGACTCGGCCAGAAGGTCATCGGATTCGGTGGAACCGCGAACGAGTTCGACACCGAGACGACCGCGCTGAAGAACCGCGACCTGCTGATCCCCCACCTCGATCAAAAGGACCTGATCGACTTCGGGTTGATCCCCGAATTCGTCGGTCGACTCCCGGTGATCGCGCCAATGCTGTCGCTGACCAAGGAAGAGATCATCCAGGTGATGACCCAGCCGAAGAACGCCCTGGTCAAGCAGTACCAGGCCTACTTCGACATGGACGGCTGCAAGCTCGAGTTCACCGACGAGGCGCTGGCCGACATCGCCGCGATCGTGCTCGAGCGAGAGACCGGGGTGCGCGCGCTGCGGGCGCTGTTCGAGGAGCTGCTGCTGGAGCTCCGCTACGACCTGCCCAACCGCAAGGACAGCAACCGCTTCGTGATCACCCGGGAGATCGTCACGGCGCGCCTGACCCCGACGGGCAAGCGCAAGGGCCTGAAGGACCGCCAGAAGACCGCCTGACCGCCGCTCGCCGCCGATGGCGATCACCGACCTCGACGATGGGGGCCTCAGCGCCCTGGTGAGCGAACTGGGCGGCAAGCCGTTCCAGGCCCGCCAGCTGTCCCACTGGATCTACCGGCACGGCGCCGCGGACTGGGACGAGTGCCGCAACCTCCCGGCAGCGTTGCGCCGCAGCCTGGCCGAGCGCGGCCCGCCACTCGGCAGCGAGGTGCGCGAGACGGTGCAGTCGTGCGACGGAACCGAGAAGCTACTCATCGAGCTGCGCGACGGCGAAACGGTGGAGTCGGTGGTGATCCCCGACGGCGACCGGACCACGCTGTGCATCTCGACTCAGGTGGGGTGCCCGGTCGGCTGCGTGTTCTGCGCCTCTGGCCTCGACGGCGTGCGGCGCAATCTCGATGCCGGGGAGATCGTCGAACAGGTGCTGCACGCCCGCCGCCGCACCGCGGGTGGCGCGGCCCTCACCCACCTGGTGGTCATGGGAATCGGCGAGCCGCTGCTGAACCTCGATGCACTGCTGCAGGCGCTGGCGCGGATCCGCGACCAGGAGGGCATCGCGCTCGGGGCGCGCCGCATCACCGTCAGCACCTCGGGCTACCCGGACCGCATCGACCGATTCGCCGACGCAGCGACCGGCGTGAACCTCGCGGTCTCGCTGCACGCGGCAGACGACCAACTGCGCCGCCGCTTGGTCCCCACCGCCCGGGCGACGGTCGCCGAAATCGTCGCCGCGGCGCAGCGCTACTTCACCGCCAGCGGCCGCCAAGTCACCTTCGAAGTCGTCTTGCTGGCAGGCGTGAACGATCGTCCGCGCGACGCCGCGGCGCTGATCGGCGCGGTACGACGCATGCCCTGCACCGTCAACCTGCTGCCGTGGAACCCCGTCGAGCGCATTCCCGATCTGCGCCGCCCGCCGCCGTTCCGCGTGCAGAAGTTCGCCGAAGCGCTGCGCGCCGGGGGTCTGAACGTCACAGTGCGCAAGCAGCGGGGTGCAGATCGCAGCGCGGCCTGTGGCCAGCTGCGGATCCAGGCGGCATTGGGCCGCGAGTCGCCAGACGTCCAGGCCGAGAAAGCCGAGCCGCCCGGGCTCGGCTCGGAGTGACGCGGACGCACCGCCCGAGGACACGACCCCCAGAGGCAGCTGGCGATTCGTCACGAGACTGCACCGGGCCGGCCCTTTCCGGTCGTCGCTGCGTTCTGGCTGCGGACAAGCGAGCCATGCACCGCTCGCCTCCACGTCCTTCTTGCGAGGAACAGCAGATGATCCGAAAGATCGCATACCCAGCGCTCGGCGCCTTCCTTCTCCTCGGCACGACGACGCCGGTCGCAGCCACACCCGCGCTGCAGCACACCCGCGCGGCAACCCGATCGACCACACCCCCGCGAACCACGCCCAGCCGGCCGGCGCGACGCACCGGTCCGACCCGCAGCACCCGGAGCCAACCGGTCTGCAATCCGGTTCGCGGCTCGCGCGGGACGCTGAACCGACGCGCCCCGAGCCGCGGCCAGGGGGGAGGGACGTTTGGGGCGCCACGCACGGGCGGGCGCACGCACAACGGGATCGACATCCGCTCCCGGCCCGGCACCGGCGTCCACTCGGTTCGTCCGGGGCGGGTGATCTTCAGCGGACGCGGACGTGGCGGCACCGGAAACGCCGTGGTGGTCCGGCACCGCAACGGCTCGAGCAGCCACTACTACCACCTGCAGGGCTCGCATCAGCCGCGCACCGGCACGACCGTTCGTGGCGGCCAACGGATCGGCACCGTGGGCAGGACCGGAAACGTGCCGCGGCGCGCTGACACTCACCTGCACTTCGAGCTACGCAACTCGCGAGGTCGGCCGGTGGAGCCCCGGCTCAACGGCCGTGAATGTGCGGCCCCGCCGCGCCCGCGCGGCGCGACCACGGCGCGGTAGCGCACGCGCTGCGCAAGCGCCGACGCGCGAGCGTCGAAGTCGGCGAAGCGACGCTCACTTCTCCGCCAGCAACTCGTCGATTCGCTGTTCGAAGCGCTGCCGCAGCCGCGCGTTCTCGCTCTTGGCCGCCGGTCCTGACCAGCCCTGGTAGACGCCCCGCACCACGCCCCGCCGATCGACGAACAGCGTGGTCGGGAACGCGCGCACCCGATCGAGCAGGCGCAACGCCGTGGTCGCGCCCTTCTTGTCCGCCACCCCGCCGATCCACATCGGGAAGGTGGCACGGTGGCGCTTGGCGAACGCCCGCACCTGCCGGACACTGCGGGCGAAGTCGTCGTCCTGCTCGAACGCGACCCCGATCACCCGCAGCCCCTTCGCGGCGTAGCGGCGGTGTAGCTCCGCGAGATAGCTGCCGTGGTCGTGGCAGTTCGGACACCACGATCCGAACACGTCGATCAGCCGCACCGTGCCGCGCAGCGCCGCGTCGTCGAGGGTCCGCTGCTTGCCCGTGAGGTCGCGCAGGATCGTGCCACCGAGCCGAACTCCTTCCGTGCAGCGGGTCAGCCCGAACCCATCCGGCAAGGCCGCGTGGTCGTCGCGCACCCCGGTCCAGGTCTCGTGCCAGGTGTCGGACGACCAGAACTCGCCGCGGATCGAGTTGTCGGCCTGCTGGTGCTCGGCACGGAAGAGGAACGCGTGGGCCCCGTCGAAGCACGACAGCGAGAAGCCGCGGTGGTACGTGTTTCCGGCGAGAAACCGGTAGTCCCCGAGGGTCGTCAAGAAGGTGCCCTCCAGGTCGTGGTCCTGACCGTCGACCCGACGGAACACCCCGACCGCCGGATCGGCGCTGCGCGCGAACTTCACCCGGAAGCGACCGATGCACCAGTCCCGCGGTGCGCTACCGATCGCCGGACGCGAGAAACAGAAGCGACCCGGCGCCGGCGAGCGACGCACCGGGATCCGTGTCGACTCGTGCTTGCCGCGCCGCTTGATCCAGACGCCCTCGAGCGCGGTGCCGCTGCCGAGCCGCAGTTCGGAGTCGAAGTGCGGAAACCGCAACACGAGTTCGCCGCGGGTCTGCACCTCGGGCACCCGGATGCGCTCGCTGCCGTTGCCGAGGAACGCCTGCACGCCACCGCGACCATCGGTCGAGATCTGCAGGGAAAACGGCAGCTCACCGCCAGGGCAATCCAGCACCATGCGGTGGACGCCCACCGGCAGGGCATCCTGTGCCGGCACCCACTGCGGTACGAGCAGGAGCGCGGCGAACACCGGCCATGGACCCGCAGGATCAAGGGAGCGCATGGAGCGAAGATACCCTCCCGCGGACTGTTCGAGACGATGCTTGGCCAATCGCGCATGGCCGCCGCTGGGGGCCGCGGCCTCAGCCACCTTGCCCGCCAAAGCGCGGAGCCTCGCTCAACGCGGATCCGGAACGTAGGCGAGCAGACCGATCGCCACTACCGGCTGAAGAGCGTTGGCAAGCTCGAACAGGACCTTCCGAATCTCGACCATGCGGTGCGACCCGAGGGATCGATCATGCTGGCGTGCTTCGCCGCGCCGCGCCGAGGCGCGGAGCGGGTGGCGCGATCCGATCTCACCAAATGTACGGTGCGCTGACGTTCGACAACCAGGGCTGGCTGAAGTTCGGGATCAACAGGTTCTGCATGTGCACCGCGAACCCGTTCAGCAGCGGATCCTTGGGCAGGACGATCTCGGTCTTGAGCACACCGCTCAGCGGGATCGTGCCCAACGGCAGCACGACCGCCGAACCGGGGTCGACGCGCAGCGTCCCCCAGCCACCCAACGGGATCTCCGCCGGACGGCTGCCGAACATGCCGATCACCGCGGTCCGCGGCGGACCGGCCTGCAGGTGCAGCATGGTGCTGCCTCGCACCAGGAAGCGCGAGAACTCGGGGAAGCGCGAGTTGTTCGACAGCGAGCCGTTGGCCGTGAACGGGTAGATGTGCGTCGAGGTCTGGCAGTAGCCGATCGACGAGCTGGCGCGGGTCGAGGAGAAGGTCCCCAGCGGAGCGACGCTCTCCCACGCATGGTGCAGCAAGCTGTAGCCATGCGCCCGGCTGCCGTCCCAACTGACCCCGACCAGCCGGTGGATCTTGAAGTCCGGTGAGACGGCGGTCGATTGGTGCATCCAACGGCCGAGCAGCGGATCGAACACGTCGATCCCCTGGTTGCCCGCCACCGCGGCCATCGCACCGTCGGCCCGCCAGATCAGCGGATCGCCGGTGGTCAAGTCGGCCCAGGTGCCGGTGCGCGCCGAGAACGCGCTGAATCCACTCGTCGTGGCGAGGACCAGGGCTTCGTAGTTCGCCGCGGGGTTGCTGAAGGTCTTGGCTGGGACCGCCACCCAGGTACCGGTGAGCGCCGAGTACGCGTAGCTCTGCGCCGGCTGGCCGTCGGCGAGGGCGGCGATGTCACCGAGGGTGTAGGTGTACTTGCCGGCCGGCGCCGCGGAAGTGCGCCCCGTCAGGCCGGAGAACGCGGTCGGCCGCGTGCCGTCGTCGATCACCGCAATCGATCCGAACGAACCGTTGGCCACCAAGATGCTGCCATTGGGGCCGGTCGACGGCAGCGCGACCTGCGCATCGGTGCCCGGCGCGAAACCGGTGAGCGTTCCGCCATCATCCAGCACCGCGACGCTCTTGCCGATCTGCACCGTCGGTACGTTGGTGCAGGTCTTGCGCTGGATGTTGCCGGTCATGGTGCTGATCAGCGCCAGTTCCTTGCCCGACGCGAGCACCAACATGCCGTCACCCAGGTGCTGGACCGCGGTCTGCGCGCCCGGCAACGCCGCCGTGCTCCAGGTGTTCTGGAAGCTCGAGAACACCTTCACTTCGTCCGGGCTGCTGTACAGCGCCATGACGCCGTTGCGCAGCGTCGCGTAGGTGCCGCCGGTACGGGTAGGGGTCGCCACCCAGGTCCCGTACAGGGCACTGAACCCGTACACGTTGACATCGTCGACCACCGCCACCGACTGCGAGTTGGTATCGATCGTCTTGACGCTGCCGAGCACCTTCAGCGGCACCCAAGCGCCGAGGAACGCCGAGTAGCCGTGCAGCGTGCCGCCGTCTTCCACGCACGCCGTCCAGGTCGACGACAACGAGGACTGGTAGATCTTCGCCGACCCCGACACGGTCAGGGTCTGCACCTCGCCGGTGGCAGTCGAGTAGGCGTGCACCGACAGACCGTCCTCGACCAAGCTGTAGCGGTTGGCGACTCGGACCACCGCGGTCGACGAGACCGGCAGCACCGTCCACGTGCGCAGGAGTCCCGAGTAGAAGTGCACCGCGGACGTGGTCTGCAGCACGACCTGCGTGCCGATCGATGTCACCGTCTGCAGGTTCGCGGGCAGCGGGTAGCCGTTCCAGTACGGTCCATCGTGGGAGATCTGTGCGGAAAGCGATGCCGCCCCGAGCAGAGCGGCAACCACGGACGGGAGGGTGAAGCGAGTCATGGTGGGGATCCGGGAAGGGTCTCGAGCCGCCTGCGAGTGCGGGGCCTGAATTCGAACAGATGATCCGAACCACGCACCGCCCGCCACCGGGGACCCCACGACCACCGTGCCGCATCGTCCGATTCTGCCGGTCGCCCGGGTGCTTCGATGAGCGCCGCGTTAGATCGAGTCGCAGAGCCGCTCCGACGGCCTTCCCCGTGTACGACGGATCCCTTCCGGCGAGCCGAACTCCGCCCGGTCACGAGCCCACGCCGGCGGGGGTCATCCTGACGCGGCCGGTCCCGCGGCGACGCCGCCGGCCTCAGCCGCCGTGGGCGCCTCCGCTGACCAACCGACGCAGCAGCGCATGCTGGTAGGCGTAGACCTTGCGCACCTCGGGTGTCGGTTCCACATCGCCGGTGACACCCATCCGCGTGTCACAGAACCGCTTGGCGAAGCCCACCACCACGACCCGTCCCTTGCCGTGCTCCAGCCAACTCGCGACGGTCCGCGTGCCGATCCGCGTCAATGGCCGTCCACCGCGCACCGTGCAGGCCGCGTCGACGGGCAACACCTCCGGCAACCCGAAGCCGCTGCTGCGCCCTTCACCGCCCGCTGCCTCGCCGTCCCGGGTCAAGCTCAGGCCGAACGGCGTCAGCAGTCGGTTGGCGGTCGAACGCGCATTGCTCGGCGAATCGAGCAACCACAGCTGTCCCCCACCCGCCACGTATCGCTCGAGCTGCGCCACGTCGGCAGCACTCGGCGCCACCGTCGGGTGGATCATGACCACGACGTCCGCCTCGAGGCTCCGTTCCAGACTGGACCGTTGGGTGCGCCACGTGACTCCCTCACGTGCCGCGTTGTGGCGCACCGTCAGCCGTTGGACCGCGCGTTCGAACAACCCGAAACCGTTGTCCTTGCCGTACAGGAACCCGGCGTTGGTGAGCCGTGGTCCCGGACACAACCTCCGCTCGATGGCGACCCGCAGCACCGGGTGGCGTGGCTCGGGCACCGGCAACGCCGCAGCGTGCAGCGCGTTCGCGGCGCTCGTGGCGAGCCAGAAGCCCGCGACACACACCGCGGCGCCGGACAGGGTGAGCTCGGAACGCACCGGCCACCCGATCGCGCACGCGCCGAACGCGAGGAGCAGACCGAGCACCCACAACAGAACCGGCGCACCGGCAGCACGGCGGTTCAGCCACTCCACCATGCCGAGGAACAGCTCGCTCTTGCCCTCCTCGAACACGCCGAAGTTGGCGAAGATCGTCGAATCGGTGAAGGCCAGCACGCGGCCCGCGCCGCGCTCGGTCGCCCACAGCTGCACGAACGAGCCGTGCAGCATCTGCGGCACGTCGCCGGGCTGCGGGTAGAAGTTGCGGACGTGGAAGTCGGCGTCGAGGCTCTTCAAGCCGTTGTCCTGCATCACCGCGGTACCCGCGGACAGACCGGGATCGATCGAACACGACACGGCAAAGTCCAAGCCGCTCATGTGCCGGGTCACCGGGTGCGGCACCAGCGGCGGATTCCAACGCTGCTGGAACACGTCGTCCATGCCGAACAGGCAGTCGTAGCGGAAGGTGAACCCGAACGGCCGTGCCAGCTGATTGATGCTGGCGCCGCTGCCGAACACCGCGGTGTGCTCGCCGATCAGCAGCAGCCCTCCGCCGCGGGTGACGAAACGCTGGATCGCATCGATCTCGACCTTGTCGAAGGTCCGCGACGGCACCTTGACCACCAACACGTCGCACGCCGCGAGTGCGGCGTCGTCGGTTGGACGGAGCAGCCGGTCGACGGTGTAGAACCGCGAACAGTACTCGTACAGCGAACCGTAGTTGTACGCCGCCTCTTCGCCGTGCCACGACATGTCGTAGGCGCGCAGGGTACCGGTGGTGTCGAACCGCTTCTGCGGCCAGCGGGCGCGCGACCAGTCGTCGACCCGGCTGTGGTACTCGTCGAACACGACGCGGCCGCCTTTGCGCGCGCCTGACGGCTTGTACACCACCGCCAACGTCAGCACGGCCGTTGCCGCACCCGCCAGACCCAGCGCGGCGACGGCGCGCCACCCCGGCGCAACCGATTCCACGGACGGCGAAGGACGCCAACGACCGACCACGCGCGCAGCCAACCACGCCACGGGCAGCACCAGCGGCAGCACCACACGCTCGTCGAAGAACATCCCGGCGCTGGCCAGCGGCGCGTCGTAGTCGGTGCGCAGCACGCGGTGCAGGTACACCCCGAACAAGACCGCGGTGCGCAGCACGAGCCATCCGGCACACACTGCACCCACGATCAGCAGTCGTACGGCCCCGGCGCGCCCCCGACTCGGGACCAGACCGAGCAACAGCAGCCCGCCGGCCAACAAGCACGCACTCGCCGGATCGACCACCAGCGACCACGTCATCGCCAATGCGTGTTTGGTCCGCATGGTGAACAACACCAGGCTGGCCCCGTCGGCGGTCGCCTCGACCCCGGCGAGTCGGGCCAGCATCGCGAACCCCTCGACCATCCACGACGGAACCTCAGCCACGCGCGCAGTCACCGCTTGGTAGACGAACAGCACCAGGGCCATCAGCAGCCACTGCATTCCGCCGAGCGACAGCGCCTGGCCCGCCGAAGCGAGCCAGCGCTTCCGCGCCGCACCGAACGACAAGGTCGAACCGACCAGGATCAGCAGCGGACCGACCGCGTGCGACCACGGCAACGCCACCGCGGCGGGCGCGACCAACAGCGCTGCCCACAACGCCCGACGACCGATCGGAAAGTGAACCGGAGCGAATGCCAGACACGGCACCGACACCCCGATCAACGCGCACCACACGGTCGTCGATGCCGAGCCGTAGAACTCCTCGGCCAGCACGGCCGCGCACGCGAGACCGGCGAGTCCGAGCCACACGAGCAGCGTTCTCATTTTGCCTCCGCCACCACCGGCCGCGGCGGCGTCCAGGTCTGCGAGTCACGCAGGCGGCTCAACAGCCAACGCCAGAAATCGGCGTTCTCCCGCGCCCCCTCGAACAACTGGCCGTTCTCCAGTTCGAGGTTCTTGTTGAGTGCGAAGCACGAATCACCGATCACCACCAGAGCTCCCTTGCCGAAGTAGCGCAGGTAGCCGACCGTGCTGTCGTCGGCACCGTACGCCAGAGGTTGCAGACCTTCCTGTGCAGCACAGGTCACCGGCCAGCCCTCGTGGAACCGCACGTACGCCATGTAGTCGCCGAACCGCGAGTACGGCGCCTTGAAGTGGCTCAACGGCTGCGGCTCGGGCGCGGCGGGATCGAGCGGACCGATCGCGAAGTCGAACGCGCGCAACAGCGGCTCGGCTCCGGCACGGTGGTGATAGCTGCTGGTCAACACGAAGATGCCGCCCTCCGCCACGAACTCGCGCACCATCGCGCACTCCGCGGCGGTGAAACGCCGCCGCGGCGCGATCGAGACCACCAGCCCGGCACGCTGCAGCCGTTCGCGGGTGAACTCGTGCAGCTCCAGGGTGAGGAAGCCGTTGCGCATCAGGGTCATCTTCAAACCCATCGTTCCATCGAGGCGCCACGCTTCGTCGTCGAACCGACCGAAGTGCGCCCCGTCGACGTACGCGAGGTTGTTGGGTCGTGCGCCGCGCCCATCGGGCAGCAGCGTGGCTGCGCGGTGCCCGGAGTGCACACAGAGCAGCAAGGTGGCCGAAAGCGTCGCACACACCGTAATCGTGTCGCGCCAGGTGCCGCGCCAGACGAGCAGAGCGCCGATGCCCAACCCGAGCAGCGCGCCGAGCAGCTGGCGCCACAGCACCTGCGGGCTCCCCGGCCGATTCGCCAGGTAACCCAGCAGCCGCGCGTTGAAGTCGTGCGTGCCGATGGTGATGCCGTTGGTGAACGTCGAAGTGTCGCCGAACACCACCACGACCCCGGCGCCGAGCTCCTGTTCGGCGACCAACACGATGTCCCCCAGTCGCTCGCCGGCGTCGTAGCGCTGGTTGCCCATCTTCGACTCGGTTCGCGGATCGCCCGGGTCGTTGTAGCCCCACCGGCCGACCAACAACGGTCGGGCCGGCCACCGCGCGGCGACCGAGGCGCCGATCACCACCCCGAAGTCGTTGCGCTGGTCGCCGACCCCGATCGTCGCCGGATGGGCGAACGGGGCGTACGACTGCAACCAGCCACCGATCGCGAACATCGCCGAATCGAACGGCACGCGGATCGCCGTGGGCTCGAGGACCTCGTTGAACCGGTTGCCTCCGCCCTCTTCCTCCGAGGTGTGCTCCCCGAGCAGCAGCAGCGCACCACCGCGCCGCACGAAGCGTTCGATTCGCGCCAGCTGACCGGGCTGCCAAGGCTTGTGCGGATAGAGCAGCAGCAGCACATCGGCGTCGTCGAGGTCCGCGGCCGAGAGTTCGGTGGAGCGCCGGAAGGTGCCACCGAGACTCTCGACGAACGGCGCCAGCATGCCGTACATCCCGATCGACAACCGACCGTAGTCGCCGTGCTTGGGGTGGTCCCAGTTGCCGTAGCAGCGCTCATGGGCAACCACCTTCTTGCCGCGTAGCGAGCAAGTGCCGAACGGAAGGGTGACGACCACCGCCAGCGCGACAGCGGCGGCCGGCAAGGCGAGGATCCCGAGGACCTTCAGCCATACCGGGCGGGTGGGGCCGGTACGCTCCGACGAACCCGGGTTGCCCCGAGTGCTGATCCCGACGCCCGTCGTCCGCAGCACCCATCCCAACACCGCCAGGTGCAGGACCGCCGCCAGGAGCGGTAGGTTCCACGGCACGAGGCCGCCGAGGCGCGACCCCAGCTCGGGGGCGAACACCAGCAAGCCGAGGTACGTCAGGTGTGCGAGGCACACTGCTGCCGCGGTGCCGAACCACCGCATCAGGGGCGCACCGCGTAACGTGCGCCCCAACAGGACGCCTGTCAGCACGAGGAAGTCGACGCCGGCGAAGGTGGGGCCGATGGACAGCTTCCGCCCGAACAACGCAGCGGCTGCGGATCCGAGTCGGTTCGCCAGCGCATCGCTCACCAGCCAGTAGGCGGGGACGGAATAGAGCAACAACTGGTGGATCGCCAACACCGCGACGGCGACCGCGACATCGGAGTGGAAGCGGCGCACCCTACGATGATGGGTACGCCAACCCAGCAACAGCGCGAACACGGCGATCGCGGTGAGTCGCACCGGCGCTTGCCGCGCCGCGACCCCGCTGCCCGCGATCAGACAAGCCACGGCCAACAGCAATTCGGTAGCCAGCTCGCGGCTCCGTAGGTGGCGGGCTGCACGCACCAAGTGCTGCGACGACACCGCCCACGCGGCCAGCAGACAACACCAAACCGCGCTGCGTTGCAGTGCGAAACCGAGCAAGCCGGTCGAACCCGCGGCAAGCCAAGCCGCACCCACGACCAGGGTCAGGGACACGAGCGGGCTCCAGCGGATCGGTGGGTTGTTCATGCGCGCTCAACCGACAACCAGCTTGGTTGACTCGGTCGGTGCACGCCGCCGGGACGTTCTCACACTTTTTGCGCAGACGACCATGCGCGCGTTGTGCTGCAAAAAGACCTCGAGAATGGGCGGTTGCCACACGACGCGAGTCGACCTAGGATCCGCGCACCCCCTGCGACCCTGCCTACTCCCTGCCAAAACCCCAAGGAGTTTGTCATGTCGCATTCCAGCGATCTCGTGCAACGTGCACGGGGTCTGTTCCTCGCCGCGCTCGCGGCGGCACTGTGGACGGCGCCGGTCGCCGCACAGGTAGCCACGACTCGGCCCGTAGCCACGACCTGTCCGGCCGTGGTGACACAGTGCCCAACGTCGCTCACCAAGTGCCCGACGGTGGAAACCAAGTGTCCTCCCGAACAGACCAAGTGCCCGGTGGTCGACACCACCTGTCCAGCCGTCGCCACCAAGTGTCCCGCGACACTCACCAACTGCCCAGTCGTCGACACACGGTGTCCGCCCTCCGCGACCAAGTGTCCGGTCGAAGATACCAAGTGCCCACCGACTCAGACCAAGTGCCCGGTGGTCGACACAACGTGTCCGCCATCGCTCACCAAGTGTCCCGCGACGCTCACCAACTGCCCAGTCGTCGACACACGGTGTCCGCCCTCCGCGACCAAGTGTCCGGTCGAAGATACCAAGTGCCCGCCGACCCAGACCAAGTGCCCGGTGGTCGACACCACGTGTCCGCCATCGCTCACCAAGTGTCCCGCGACGCTCACCAACTGCCCAGTCGTCGACACACGGTGTCCGCCCTCCGCGACCAAGTGTCCGGTCGAAGATACCAAGTGCCCGCCGACCCAGACCAAGTGCCCGGTGGTCGACACCACGTGTCCGCCATCGCTCACCAAGTGTCCCGCGACACTCACCAACTGCCCAGTCGTCGACACACGGTGTCCGCCTTCCGCGACCAAGTGTCCGGTCGAAGATACCAAGTGCCCGCCGACCCAGACCAAGTGCCCGGTGGTCGACACAACGTGTCCGCCATCGCTCACCAAGTGTCCCGCGACACTCACCAACTGCCCAGCCGTCGACACCCGGTGTCCGCCTTCCGCGACCAAGTGTCCGGCGGAAGTCACCTTTGTGCCCGCCGACGCAGACCAAGTGCCCGGTGGTCGACACCACGTGTCCGCCATCGCTCACCAAGTGTCCCGCGACACTCACCAACTGCCCAGTCGTCGACACACGGTGTCCACCTTCCGCGACCAAGTGTCCGGTCGAAGTCACCTTGTGCCCGCCGACGCAGACCAAGTGCCCGGTGGTCGACACAACGTGTCCGCCATCGCTCACCAAGTGTCCCGCGACACTCACCAACTGCCCAGTCGTCGACACCCGGTGTCCGCCTTCCGCGACCAAGTGTCCGGCGGAAGTCACCTTGTGCCCGCCGACGCAGACCAAGTGCCCGGTGGTCGACACCACGTGTCCGCCATCGCTCACCAAGTGTCCCGCGACACTCACCAACTGCCCAGCCGTCGACACCCGGTGTCCGCCTTCCGCGACCAAGTGTCCGGCGGAAGTCACCTTGTGCCCGCCGACGCAGACCAAGTGCCCGGTGGTTCCGACCACGTGCCCGCCGACCCCACTGGGGGCCCGCAACGACCTGTTCGGCTGGGTCAGCAACTCGCCCGCGGGCGAGATCGACGTGCAGACGACGCACGACTACGGCTGCACGGCGGTGAAGAAGTGCCCGGGTGTGCTGGTCCCCGCAACCAATGCGATCGCGGGCGGCAGCGCCTACGACCCACGGTTCCAAGCTGCCTGGTCGAGTGACGGCATCAACCTCAGTCTCGACGGGCTGCGCAACTGCGATCTGATCTGCCGCGGTGTGGCAGTGCGCATCCTCGGCGCCACTTCGGTGGTGAGCGGCCTGGCGGTCCACGACTCGGCACAGCGCCTGTACCAGCTGGAAACCGTGCCCGGCGCGTTCGGCGTAGTGACGTACGACATCAAGGATCCGAAGACGACCTGCTTCCAGGCAATCGACAGGTGCACCGGCAAGACGGTCACGGCCAACGGGGTCGCCGGCGGGCTGGCGTACGACGAAGGCCGAGGCCTGCTGTTCCTCTCCACTTCGGAGCCGGGGGCAGCGACCTGGTCGCACTTCATCCACGTGTTCAGGGCCGCCGCACCGTGCCAGCCGGTGTGTCGTTGGCAGATCACGGGCAACTGCATGACCACCCTCGGTCCGGTCACCGGACTCGCGTACGACAACTGTGCCAGCATGCTGTACGCGACCGATGGCATCCAAGTGCTCGAGATCGCAGTCGGCGACCCGACGCAGTGCCAGTTCAGGAGCGCCCGCTGCTGTTCGGCCGTGGCGCGCTACCGCGGCCTGGCCCTCACGTCGGGCTGGACGCTCGAGCACATCGGCAGGAACTGCCTGCTCAAGCCGTGTGCGAGTTGCCCGAACATGTACCTGCGCACCACCGGTGGCGACCCGTCGCTCGGCAACACGAGCTTCGGCTTGCAGCTGGTGAATGCGCCGGGTGGCCCGGGCCAGTTCGCGGGTCTGTACCTGCGGGTCGGCGGTTGCACGGCGGGCTTCCCGCTGTTCTGCAGCTCGTTCCACGCCTACCCGGGCGTCGGCCCGTTCATCACCCCCCTGGTCGGCGCCTCGTGCTCCGGCACGGCCACATGGCCGTTGCCGATCCCACCGGTGGCCGCGTACTGCGGCATCAAGTTGTGTGCACAGGCGCTGGTGATCTGCCAGAGCAGCCCCGGGACCGGCGTCGGCGTGAGCAACGCGCTGCAGTTCCCGATCACCAACTGACGCGCGGGTAGAGTCGCTGCGGCGACTCCCCGTGCCCGCCGCTGCCCCCGCCGCACGGGGTGCGGCGGCGGGCCCGTTGGTCCGCACCGCACGCCAGCCGCGTCACGAGACCGCGCCCGCGTCCCGTCTGCGGAGGCACTGCCTTCCGATCCGGACGGCTCGGCTCCAGCGCGACCTTCCGCTACGCTCGGGCGATGCTCGGCCGCTATCGCATCGTGCGTGGCAAGCGTCCACCCGGCGATCCCCTGCCGGTGGGCACCCGCCAAGACACGCGCAAGCACACCCGGCACATCCTGCGCCCCGACGCCGCTGCGGTCGCTGCGTACCTCGCCGCACCGAGCGAACGCGCATGGCAGCAGTTCGCCGACGACTACCGCCAGACCCTCGCGCGACGGTACGCAGGCGACCGCGCGCCGTTCGACGCGATCGCCGACCAGGCGCGCACCGACGATGTCTGGCTCGGGTGCAACTGCCCGACCGACAAGAACCCGCGGGTCGACCACTGCCACACCTACTTGGCACTGCAGTTCTTCGCCGCGCGGTATCCCGCCCTCGAGGTCCGCATGCCGGATTGAGCCGAACCTCGCCGACCCGCACGGCGCTGGGTTGCCGGCGTGCGGTGGCGCAGGGAGAATCCACCGACCATGCGACGGCTCGTACCCATCGCCCTCGTGCTCGGCTCTGCCCTTCCCTCGAGTGCACAAAGCGGACCTCCCCCGGTGAAACACCGGGTGCTCGCCGCGGATGCCTCGCGCCACAGGCTCGCGATCTTCGGCGCCAACGGCAACATCGAGTGGCAGACCAAGACCGAGGGAATCCACGATCTGCAGGTGTTGGACAACGGCAACGTGTTGTTCCAGCCGCGCATCACCCAAGTGGTCGAGATGACACGGGACCACCGCGTCGTGTGGTCGTACGACGCCGGCGCGGCGCCGGGCGCCCAGGGGCGGGTCGAGATCCACTCGTTCCGCCGGCTACCTGACGGCAACACGATGGTCGCCGAGAGCGGGCCGGGGCGGATCCTGGAGCTCGACCGCGCCGGCAAGGTGGTCCACACGATCGCGCTGCGGGTCGCCCGTAGCGACCCGCACCGCGACACTCGGTTGGTTCGCCCACTGCGCGATGGCGGCTACCTGGTCGCCCACGAAGGCGACGGCGTGGTTCGCGAGTACGCGCGCGACGGGAGCGTGCGGTGGGAGTTCGCCGTCCCGCTGTTCGGCAAGCCACGCCGTCCCGGACACGGCGTGGATTCCTGGGGCAATCAGGTGTTCGCGGCGGTTCGCTTGCCCAACGGCAACACCCTGATCTCGACCGGCAACGGCCATTCGGTTCTCGAGGTCGACCGCGCCAAGAAGATCGTCTGGCACCTGCGGCAGGACGACCTCCCGGACATCCGGTTGGCATGGGTGACGACCGTCGAGCTGCTACCGAACGGCAACCTGCTGCTCGGCAACTGCCACGCCGGTCCGGCGAACCCGCAGATCCTCGAGATCACGCGGCAGAAGCGCGTCGTGTGGTCGTTCCGCGACCATCGGCAGATGGGCAACTCGCTGTCGAACAGCCTGCTGCTCGACGCCTACGACGACGAGCGCTTCTACCGCACCGAGGTGCAACCCATCTTGGCGGCCAACTGCTACCGCTGCCACGGTGATCGCAAGGCGAAGGTCCGCGGCAACCTGTGGCTCCCGGCGCGGCGCGGGGTTCTGCGCGGCGGCACCGGTGGACCGATCGTCGACTTGGTGCACCCGGACCACAGCCGGATCCTGCGGTTCCTCAACCACGAGGACGCGGAGCACCAGATGCCACCCAAGCGCAAGCTCGGCGCCGCGGACCTCGCGGTGCTGACCGAGTGGGTGCGACGTGGCGTCCCGATGACCGTGGTCGACGACGAATGGCTGTACCAACCACCTTCACTCCTCACCGCAGCGGCCAAGCAACACTGGTCGTTCCAGGCGGTCGGTGAACAAGCACCACCACAGGTGGCCGCCACCGAATGGTGCCGCAACGAGATCGATCGATTCGTGCTGCAACGCATCGTGGCGGCCGGCTTGCAACCGAATCGCGAGACCGACCGCGTCAGCCTGCTGCGGCGCGTCAGCTACAGCCTGACCGGCTTGCCCCCCAGTTCGCAGGAAATCGCGGCATTCCTCGCCGACCGCTCGCCCGACGCCTACGAAAAGGTCGTCGACCGCCTGCTCGCCTCGCCACACTACGGCGAGCACCAGGCGCGGCACTGGCTCGACCTGGTGCGCTTCGCCGAGACCAACGGCTACGAGCGCGACAGCGCCAAGCCGCAGGTGTGGAAGTACCGCCAGTACGTGATCGACTCCTTCAACCGCAACAAGTCGTACGATCGCTTCTTGACCGAACAGCTGGCGGGTGACGAACTCGACGATGCCAATACCGAGTCGATCACCGGCACCGGGTTCTTGCGCCTCGGACTGTGGGACGACGAGCCGTCCGACCGGCTGCAGGCCGAGTTCGACGGCTTCGACGACATCGTGCGCACCACCGGCGAGGTGTTCCTCGGCCTGACCATCGGCTGTGCGCGTTGCCACGACCACAAGCTCGATCCCATCCCCCAGCGCGACTACTACTCGATGCTGGCGTTCTTCCGCAACCTGCGGCCCTACTCGCAGAACCCGGAACACGTGCTCACCGACGTTTCCACCGCCGAACAACGCCGCGAGTTGGAACGGCAGAATCAGACAGTGCGCACGCGGCGCGTGGAAATCACCGAACGGCTGCGGCAACTGCGGAACGAGTTCGCGGCGCTGCTCGCCAAGGAGCGCGGTGACTCGGTTCACGCCAGCGACCTGAGCGAGCTCGAGTTCGCGTTCTACCGAGAGAGCTGGTCGCGGCTGCCGGACTTCGACGCGTTCCGCCCCGAGACGCGCGGCAAGGTGCCGAGCAACCTGTTCGACATCGACCTGGCGACCCGCGGGACCCACTTCGGGTTCGTGTTCCGTGGCAAGCTGTTCGTGCCGAAGGCGGGCAGCTACACCTTCTCGGTGGATGCCGACGACGGCGTCCGGTTGCGCATCGACGGCTGGAACGTCGTGACGTACGACGGCATCCACGGGCTCGGCAATCCCAGGCAGGGTTCGGTGGAGCTGACCAAGGGCCACCACGAGGTGCAGCTGGAGTACTTCCAAGGCACCGGTGGCAAGGGCCTCGAGGTCGCCTGGTCGGGTCCGGACCTGCCCCGCCGACTGCTTTCGCGGCGCAGCGCCGGGGATGGCAGGGAATTGGAACAGCAGCTGCGGCAACACGGTCCGCGGTTGCTCGGCGCGGTGCGGCACCGCGAGTACCGAAGCCTGCGGCGCGAGCTGTCGCGGCTCGCCGAGCGACGCCACGACCACCTGGTGTTGAGCGCACGGGAACCGGGTCCGGTGGCCCCGGCGACCCACGTGCTGACGCGCGGTAGCGCGCATGCGCCGGCTGCGCGGGTCGAACCGCGGTTCCTGCAGGTGCTCGGCGGGGAGGCGCCGCAGATCGAACCGCGCAATCGGACCAGTGGACGACGCCGCGCACTCGCCGCCTGGCTGACGCGCAAGGACCACCCGCTCACCGCGCGGGTGATGGTCAACCGGGTGTGGCAATTCGTGTTCGGCCGCGGGCTGGTGCGCACCAGCAGCGACTTCGGCATGACCGGCAGCCGCCCGACGCACCCGCAGCTACTCGACTGGCTGGCCCGGCGCTTCGTCGCCGAGGGCTGGGACATCAAGAAGCTACACCGGCGCTTGGTGCTGTCGTCGACGTTTCGACTGTCGTGCGCCGGCAGTCCACGCGCGCTGGAACGCGACCCGACCAACGACCTGCTGTGGCGGTTCGACATGCGCCGCTTGTCGGCCGAGGAACTGCGCGACGCGGTGCTGCTGGCCAGCGGACAACTCGACCTCGCGGTCGGCGGCAAGAGCGTGTTCCCCGAGATCCCTGCCGAAGTGCTGGCCGGTCAATCGCGAGTGACCTGGCACGGTGACAGCTCGCGGGCCAACAACTCGCGGCGCAGCCTCTACACGTTCGTCAAGCGCTCGCTGCTCGACCCGTTCGTCGAGTCGTTCGACGCCGCGACGACCGACACCAGCTGCGCGGTGCGCTTCCAGACGACCCAACCGACCCAGGCCTTGACGCTGCTCAACAGCGCGTTCATCAACAAGGCGGCGCGCGCGCTGGCCGAGCGGGTGCGCGCCGACGCGGGCGACGAGCCCCGGGCACAGGTCACGCGCGCCCTGTCGTGGACCACCGGACGGCAACCGAGCAAGGCGCAGGTCGACGCCGGAGTGGCATTCATGACCGGGTTCCCCGCGCCATCGAGTCCCGACCAACCGCTGCAGCAGATGTGCTTGATCGCGCTCAACCTCAACGCCTTCCTGTTCCTGGACTGACCCATGGATCCTGCCGAAACCCCGATCGAGTCGTCGCGCCGCGAGTTCCTCCAGACGCTGGGCGCCGGGTTCACCGCGTTGGCGACCACCGGGATGCTGTCGGCCGACGGCGCCTTCGCCTACCGCGGTGCCCGGCCGGACGACGACGACCCACTGGCGGCCAAGCGGGCGCGCCTGCCGGCCAAGGCCAAGAGCTGCATCTTCCTGTTCATGTACGGCGGGCCCAGCCAGATCGAGACCTTCGACTACAAGCCGAAGATGTATCCACTCGAGGGCAAGACGGTGCGCGGCATCCAGACCCACGGCCGCGGCGGCCACCGCGACGGCGGACGGATCGTCGCGCCGAAGTGGAACTTCAAGCAGTACGGCGAGTGCGGCGCTTGGGTGTCGGATCTGTTCCCCCACCTGGCGACGTGCGTCGACAAGATCGCGTTCCTCAAGTCGATGACCGCCATCTCGCCGATCCACGGCTCTGCACTGCTGCAGATGAACTCGGGCGAGATTCTCAGCGGCCACCCGTCGCTCGGCAGCTGGGTGAACTACGGCCTGGGGTCGCCCAACCGCAACCTGCCCGGCTTCGTGGTGATGCTCGACCCGCGTGGCGGCCCGATCAGCGGTGCGAAGAACTGGAGTAGCGGCTACATGCCCGCGGTCTACCAGGCGACCACCATGCGGCCGACCGGCGACCCGATCCTGAACCTCGGCCGACATGGCGACCTGACGCGCGGACAGCAGCGGCACATGCTGGACACGTTGCGGCACTACAACTCACAGCACCTGTCGGACTTCGTCGACAACTCCGAGCTCGCCGCGCGCATCGCCAGCTACGAGCTGGCGTACCGCATGCAGGCCCACGCCCCCGAGGCCGTCGATTTGCGGAGCGAGACCGAGGAAACCAAGCAGCTCTACGGCATGGACCACCCGATCTCGGCCGAGTTCGGGCGGCGCTGTCTGCTGGCGCGGCGACTGGTCGAACGCGGCGTGCGGTTCATCCAGGTCTATTCGGGCGGCGGTCACGACGACAACAACTGGGATTCGCACAACGACATGGTGAAGAACCACGGGTTGCACGCCGCCGAGACCGACAAGCCGATCGCCGGACTGCTGCGCGACCTCGAGCGACGCGGCCTGCTCGACGAGACGATCGTGGTGTGGGGCGGCGAGTTCGGTCGCCAACCGACCGCCGAATACACCGCGGGCAGCGGGCGCGACCACAACGCCAAGGGGTTCACCATGTGGGCCGCCGGCGGCGGAATCCGCGGCGGAGTCAGCGTCGGCGAGACCGACGACTTCGGCCACCTGGCGCAGGGAACGCTCGGGGTGGACAAGTTCCAGGTGAAGCACCTGCACGCGACGATCCTGCATCAGATGGGTCTCGACCCCAACCACCTGACGTACTTCTACGGCGGCCTGCAGCGCAAACTGGTCGGCGTCGAAGGCGCAGGCATCATCAAGCAAATCGTTTGAACGAGGATTCCGCGATGCCCGACTTCAACTTGTCTGGCCACGTCGCCCTGGTCACCGGCAGCAGCCGCGGCCTCGGCAAGGCGATGGCCCGAGCGCTCGCCGAGGCCGGTGCCCGCGTCGCGCTCAACTACGCCAACGACCAGGCCACAGCCGAGCGTACGCTGCACGAACTGAGCAGCGAGGGCCACCGATGTGCGCTGTTCCACGCCGACGTCACCGACGAAGCTGCCGTCGCGCGCATGGTGTCCGACATCGCCGAGCACCTGGGACCGGTGGACATCCTGGTGCCGAACGCCACCTGCTCACAGCCCCAGCGGCGGCTGGAGGACTACGACTGGGAGTTCTTCGCCACCATGTTGGACTTCTTCGTGAAGAGCCCGTTCCTGCTGGCACGCGCCTGCTTGCCGCACATGAAGCAGCAGCGCTGGGGGCGCATCATCAACATCTGCAGCGAAGTGTTCGCGCGCGGCACCCCCAACTTCACCGCCTACGTGGCCGCCAAGGGCGGTCAACACGGCTTCTCGCGCAGCCTGGCGTCGGAGCTGGCGCCGTTCGGGATCACCGTCAACACCATCTCACCGGGGTGGATCCCGGTGGAACGGCACGCCCACGACCCGCAGGCGGCCAAGGACGCCTACTTGGCGACCATCCCGATGCAGCGCTGGGGAGTTCCCGAAGACCTGGCCGGTGCGGTGGTCTACCTCGGGAGCGACGCGGCGTCGTTCGTGACCGGGCAGGACCTGGTGATCAATGGCGGGATCACCATCGGCTGAAGCGCCGGCGAGGAGCTCGGCTCAGCCGCGCTCCGGCGGCTTGAAGAACTCCTTGAAGAACGGGTTCCAGGCCCGCTCCTCGACCGAGAAGCGGTCCATGTCCCCCTGTTCGCGCAGCCGCCGCTCCTCCTCCTGTTCCGGGAAGTCGAACGCCTGCAGCCGAATCCCGTGGGTGTGCTCCATGCGGACCACGGGGTAGAGACGCGGCTGCTCGCCGCCTTCCAGACGCACCACCACGCTGCGCCGTCGATTCACCACGAACAGCTTGCGCTCCTCGTTGCGCTTGAACAGGCAGGCCAAGTGGATGGTGAACACGTCCGACTTGGTGGTCGCCATCGCCCGGAACTTCTCCTTGACCTCCTGCGGCAGGTTGGCGAACTCCGGCAGGCCGTCGAGGTCGGCGAGCGTCTTGAAGATCTTGAACTTGGTCTCCAGCCCTTCGGCGACGTCGCCGGCGTACTTGGTGACGTCGTTGGCTGCCTCACCCTGCGCCGTCTCTTCGGGCGGCGCCTCCTCGTTGCGGAACTTGAGGATCGCGTTGATCACGCTGTTGGGCAGCTCGCCCTCGCGCATCATGGCGCGCAGCACCGCGCGCGGCGCGGTGTTGATGTTGATGTGGATCCCGATCCCCTCCGGTTCGGGAGGGGTCGAACCGTTGGTGCCGTTTCCGGCACCGGATCCACCCTGGCCGCTGCCCGTTCCGGCGCCCGAGCCGGCGCCCGAGCCGGATCCACTCGACCCGGCGCCACTGGAACCGGTTCCCCCCGCGCTCGAGCCCGTGCCCCCGGTACCTCCCGTGCCTCCGGTGTTCCCCGTGCCTCCGGATCGGCCGGCCTGTGCGGCCCGCCGCGCATTCTTCTCCGGGTCACCGGGGTCGGTGCGGTACGAGGTGTAGATCGTCAGCGCCGACTCCAGTCCGGGGAGCACCCGCAACGGCGGCCCTTCGAGCACCTTGTCGAAGAACAGATCCTCGGTCACTCCGCGCAGCATCAGCAGCTCGTCGAGGTGCAACGGGATGGTCGGTCGATCGTCGTCGGGCAGGTCGCTCTTCAGCTTCGGCTTGGGGCGGTTCTCCTGGTCCCGGTTCATCCCCTTGAGCCAGTCGGCAATCGCCTGCGCGATGGTGCTCGCGTTGCTGTTCGAGACTTCGAACACGGTGCCGGCGCGCAGCGCGACGATCAGCCGCACCAGTTGGTCCTTCGCTTCCTCGGCGAACTCCTTGTCCGGGCTACCGAGCGCCAGCACGTTGAACTTGCGGTTCTCGTCCTCGACCCACGCGTAGGTGGTCAGGTCGCCATCCGCGTAGGGCACCGGCTTGAACCACGCGTCGTTGCTGCTGTCCGACGGCGGATCCTGCTCGGCCTGTGCACCGGAGCCACCACTGCCTCCGGTTCCCGACCCGCCGGCCCCGCCCTCGCCACCGAGCCCCGGCAGGCCACCACCCGCGCCCGCGTCCTGCCCAGCGGTGAGGTCGTCCTTGAGCTGCTGCTCCACCTCGGCCAGCACCAGACGCATGTGGTTCTCCATGCGGGCCATCAGCGCATCGTTGCGGCCGGTGCCGCTGGCCATCTGCGCCGAGGTGACCAAGTCGGACACCAGCACGAACAGCAGTACGCTGAAGATCACGACCATGACTAGGGCGACACCGGCCTCCTGGGGCCGCTCCGGGGTCAGGCTGTGGCGTTGCATAGCGGTTCGACGTCGATCCGGGGCCGATCTTCCCAGGCCGACGCGCCGGGGGGAACCCGGTCGCCGCGAATCAGCGGGCCAGGACGTCCTGGTCGCCGATGCGGATGCGCGGCGTGATGAAGAACTTCAGTTCCGACTCGGTGGTCTGGGTAGTGGTCGAGCGGAACAGGAACCCCAGGATCGGGATGTCGCCCAGCAAGGGGATCTTGGCCTCGTTCTCGAACGAGCTGGTGGTGCGCAGGCCGCCGATGATCGTGGTCTTGTTGTTGGGCACGTGCACCGAGGTGACCGCGGTGCGGCGCGACACGATCGGGGTGTCGATCGGGTCGGTGTCGGCGAACCCGGTCACCGCGGACACGTCCGCGTGGATCTGCAGGATCACCGTGTCGGTCCCGGCGATCACCGGCTTGATCCCCAGGGTGATACCGACCGGCTTGAAGCTGATGTTGGTGGAACTGACCTGGTTGACGGTCACCTTGGCCTGCGGGAAGGGGACGTCGGTGGAGGTCGAGATCGATGCGGTGCCGCCGTTGCGCACCACCAGCCGCGGACTGCTGAGCACGTCCGCCTTGCCCTGCGCCTGCAGCGCCTGGATGGTGGTCTCCAGCTCCCAGCCGTCGTGGATGCCGCCGAGCGTGATCAGCCCACGGGAGTTGACGCCGCCCCCCACCGGGGGCACCAGCGGGAAGGCGGAAATGATCTCCCGTACCAGGCGGCCACTCTGCCGGTTGGTGGTCTTGCCCGGGGCCGCGGAATTGGGGTTGCCGGTGGGGTCACCGCCGGTGCCGAACGCGGTGCTCTCCGAAGTCGAGAACTCCACCACCTTCACTTCGATCTCGACCTGCGGCACGTTCGAGTAGAACAGGTTCAACGCGTCCTCGAACGCCTTCAACGCCTGTGGCTTGGCGGTGACGACCAGCAGATCGTTGCTCTCCTTCTCGGGGCTGTTGACCGGGAGCACCGGCCCCTGCGGCCACTTGACCTGGCCACCCAGCGCCCCGGGGACCACCTCGAAGTCCTTGAGGTAGCGGACCTCGATGCTGTTGTCGCCGAGCATCGAGCTGAGGATGCTCGGCTTGCCGTCCGCCCCGCCGAGCTTGGTCTTGTCGTCGGTGGGCGGCTCGGTCGCCATCCCCATCAAGCGAAAGAAGATCGCCCCGGTCTCCCCACTCAGGAAGTAGCGCTTGGTCACCAGCTCGCCCTGGATCAGGACGGTCGGTCCGAACTGGTTGCGGATCTTCGCCTCGCGCCGCCGCTGCCGCTCCTCGGGCGACATCTGCTGGTCCTGCGGGTCGGTGATCGGGTCCGGCTGGCGCGGCCCGAGGCCGAGGATTCGGTAGGGCGCCGTCGCATCCGCCGGTTTGACCTGCCGACCCCGCTCGTCGTAGAGGGCGGTCGTCACCCGCGCCGGACCGGGCCGCCAGTGGGCCTTGGTCACGCACCCGGACGCGAGGAGCAAAGCGCCGAGCGCGAGCAGGCGGGTGGGCATCGAGTGGGGAGTGGGGAACGAGAGGCTGGGGGTAGCCTGGGGGTTGAATCGTCAGCCGCCGAGCTCCGCGATAACCTCTTTGGTCAAGTCTTTGACCTTCAGCCCGTTGGCGTTCTTGACATCGGCCAGGCGAACCACGCAATCGCAGCCCTCCGCATTCGCGACCTTCTCCACCGCTTTCTTGATGCGCGCGTTCATCTGGGAGATCAGCAGGTCGTAGCGGGCGGTCCCCTTGCGGACCCCGTCGGCCTTGATGGTCTTCCACTCGGTCGTGGCCTGCTGCAACTTGCCGTAGCGGACGCTGGCCGGTTGGCTGCACGCCGAAGCGTTGCCATAGAGCACCACGGCGGCCTTGGTGGTCGTGATCCCCTGGCTGACGAGCGACGAGAGGAACATCAGGACGGCGGCAAGATGAATCGCGGGCTTCATGGGTTCCTGAGCGTCTTGGCTGGGAAATCGTTCGAAGAAAGTCGAGCCGGGCGCAGCCCGCGGGCGCGTAGAGCCGGAGCGCCGAGGTCGCGGGCAACTGGTGAAGTTCGCAGCACATGCGAGACATCGGTCACCAGCCAGGCGCGACCCAAGCAAGCCTGATGCCTGGCGAAAAGGGGATAGCCCTCGCTAGGGCCGTCGGGCCGATAGCACGGGCAGAAAGAAGCGGGCGAAGATTTCTTTCGCCACGCCCCGGATCTCGCCACGAGGCGAAGTGGTCATTTATTCGCCACCATTCGCCAGGTGCGCAGCGGCCCCGGACAGGCGGTAGCGGGCACCCCGGCGGCGGCCAGCCCGTTCCACCAACCCTCGGGCGACCAGTTCGTTGAGATCGCGGAGCCCGGTGCGCGCGCTGACGCCGCACGCATCCACGTAGTCCTGGGCCGCGACGCTGCCCCGCACGGAGATCAGCTCGAACAGGGTCAGCAGCCGGCCCTCGAGCAGGCGACTCGGGCTCGGTCGCGGGATGGCGACCGCACGCTCACCGGAGGGGGCATCGACCACCACGGGCGGCGGAGCCGAGCGAACCGCGTCGGAGTCCGGCAAGATCCCGAGTAGATGGCTCCGCGCCAGCAGTCCGTCCCCAGCCAGCACCAGCGCTCGAAACACGGTGTTGCGCAATTCGCGCACGTTGCCGGGCCAATCGCGCCGGTAGAGCTCGTCCATCGCATCCGTGGAGAACCCGCGCACCGCGGTATGGCCCGCCGCCACCGCCTCGGCGCGGAACACCTCGATCAGCCGTGGGATCTCCGACTTCCGGTCGCGCAGCGGCGGCACCGTCACCACCATTCCCTGCAGCCGGTAGTAGAGATCCTCGCGGAACGTCCCGGCCGCGATCATCTGCACGACATCCCGGTTGGTCGCCGCGACCACCCGCACGTCTACCGGTACCGGCTGCACACCGCCGACCCGATCGACCTCGTGCTGCTGCAGCACCCGCAACAGCTTCACCTGGATGTCCAAGGAGATCTCACCGATCTCGTCCAGGAAGATCGTGCCGCCGGACGCCTGTTCGAACTTGCCGATCCGCTGCCGCTGCGCGCCGGTGAACGCGCCCGCCTCGTGGCCGAACAGCTCCGATTGTAGCAAACTCTCCGGCAGCGCTGCGCAGTGCACCTTCACCAGCGGCCCGCGGGAGCGCTTGCTCCACTTGTGCAGCAGGTCGGCCAGCACTTCCTTTCCGGTACCGGTTTCCCCGGTCAGCAGGATCGGAAGGTCCGACGGGGCGACGCGCTGCAGCACGCGCACCACGTCGAGCATCGCCGGGCTGTCCAGCACCACTCCGTCGCTGATCCAGACCGGCTCCGCGGGCGGGTCGCTCCGACGCGGGTCGAGCCGGGTGTCGAGCGCGTGGAACAGGAACTCGGCACTCGCCCCCTCCTCGGGGAAGCCCACGGTGGCGAGCCGCAGGCCCGCCTCGCCCGTGCCGGAGTCGGGTGCGAGAAGGTGCTGCCGAACGCGCTGCAGCAGGTCGGCGGCCGCGGCCCGTCCAACACCGTCGAGCAACACTTGGAACACGTGCTCACCGACCCGCCCCACCCGAGCCTCGCGCCCCAGTCCTTCGCGCAGCTGACGCACGACCCGTTCGAGGTAACGGCCGTACCCGTCGACGCCGAGCCGCGCTGACAACTCGTCGCCGCGAGTCACCGCGCAACCGAGCAGCGACAGTTCGGTGTGCTGCTCCTGCGCCGCCGCGACTTCATGGCCGACCAGCCGCGCGAAGTAATCCGGCACGAACGCCCCGGTGTCGTGATCGACCACCGCGTGGCGGTAGAGGCGCGCATTCTCGATCGCCGCTGCGGTCTGCGCGGTGATCGTGGACAGCAACTCGAGGTCGACCTCGGCCGGCACGGAGGCCTCGAACACCAACAGCACCGCCCCACGGTGTCGGCCGGCGAAGATCATCGGCAACGCGACCAGAGAACGGTGCTCGGGGAACATCGCCGGCAGCACCGCCTCGGACCTGCGGCGCAGCAAGCGCATCGAGCATGGTCCGGAAGCGGACAGCAGCGCGTCGATGTCGGGCCCGGCCGCCGACGTGCTCGCGCCGTCGCCGTGAATCTCGACCGAGTCCTTCTCCGGGTCGACCAGCAGCACCCGCACCCGGTCGGCCGCGCTGTGGCGGGAGAGGAACGCGATCGCGCTGCGCAGCACCGGCTCCATCTCCAACTGCGAAGTCAGCTCCTGGATGCCCCGGTTGAGGTGGTTGAGGTCCTGGATGCGGCCGTGGAGGTCCTGCGCCATGTGGTTGAACGTGTCGGTCAACCGCCCGATCTGTCCTCCCTCGCGCGAAGCGACGCGCACGTCGAACTCGCCGCGACGCAGCGCCTCGGCGCCCTTCTCGAGGCGTTCGATCGGATCGGTGATCCGGTTGATCACCACCGAAGCCAAGGCGAACGACAGGATGAGCAACAGCCCGGCGAGCACCACGAAGAAGGTGCGCACCGGGACGGCCCCGACCGACAGCACCAGCGCTGCTTCGGTGCCGCGCTCGACCACGCCGAGGATCGCACGCGGTACCCGTTGCGGGTCGCGCACCACCTCGTAGCCGGCGATCCACTCCTGCCCCGCTGCACGGTGCCGGCGGAACACCGGCTGCCGCGTCTCGCGCGCGCGGCCGGGCACGCTGCGGCGGTCGTCCATGAGCCGCTCGCCTTCGGGAAGGCCTTCCGCCCGACCCGCGGCGAGCTGGTAACCGCCACGCGCATCGCACAGCACGATCGCCGCACCGGGTGACAGCCCCTCGAGGAAGCGCGCGTCGACCGGTCGCGCCACCGCCAGCGACAGCGGCCCGTCCTGGCAGCGCACGCCGATGATCGGGTGACCCCAAGTGAGGTAGAACCCCGGCTCCTCGCGCAACACCGTGTCGCTCGAGCCGAGCCGGGCGTCCCCCACCTCGACGGTGATCGGCTGCAACCACTTCGGGGCTCCCGCCGGCGGGGCGTACTCGACCCGCAGGAAACCGCCTTCCCATTCCGGTGGCAGCTGGTTGGCCAACGCGTCGCGGAACACCCGCCGGACGCTGTCCAAGTCGTGCTTCGCCGCCGCCCCGCGGAACCCGCGCTCGTACTGCCGCAACGTGGCAACCCAACTGCGCGCCGAGGCCAGCAACTCGGCTTGCCGTTCGGCGAGCTGACCGCTCACCGTGGACACCGCGTCGACCATCCGCCGCCGCTGATCCGCAGCGTGACCGCCTTCCAGCGCCCGCACCAGCAGGGCGAACAACAGCAACAGTGGCGCCAACGACACCACACCCACCACGGTCATCAGCCGCAAGCGCAGGTTGCCGAGGTAGCCGAGTGCGTCGTTGAACAGCATCAACAGGAACGGCAGCGACAGCAGGCAGAGCACCACCCCGGCGATGCGGTAGGCACGCAGCCGATCGCCGAACGTCTGGTCGGTGGCCCACACACCGAGCACCGCGTTGCTGTCCGAAGGCAGGGGGAGATAGGCGCCGAACACCCGCGCGTCCCCGCGGTCGCGCACGTGCGTGTGCACCTGGTCCGGAGCATGGCGACGCTCTGCCTCCACCACCGCCGGCAGCACGGCACGCGTCCGCTGGTCGCGCGGAGCGAGGTCCGAGTGCGCCAACGCTCCGGCTCGGTAGATACCGAGTTCCACACCCTGCAGATCCGCCAGGTGCTGCGGCCGCAGGGAGACCTTGCCGCGGTCGACCTGGAGCGGCGAGTCGTTGACCTCGGCGAGCGGCATCGGCCGCTCGTAGCCGAATGTCACCGAGCGGAAGCGGATCGGATACGGGCCGGTCTTGACGAACCGAAGCTCGTGGATCACCCCCCCGGGCGGCGCCCCGAGATCGAGCCGGTAGACCACGTCGATGTGCTTGTCCTGCTCGTCGGTGCCGCCGCCGCCGTGCATCACCTGCACCGCGGGTACGCCTTCGGGCACGGTGCGGTTGCGCGAACTCGCACCGAAGAACATCGAGCGCTGGTGCTCGAGGCGAATCACCTGCTTGGGGCCCTTCGAGAACACGACCTCGACCCGGCACACTTCGTCGCCTTCGCTGACGTCGTGCGCCAGACCCTCGCCCGGGTAGGTGGCGCTGTAGACCAGCCACAGCTTGTCGAAGCTGCGCCGTCGACCCTCGGGAATCGAGACCACCCGCTGGTCGGCACCCGCGCGCAGCTCGATCCCCGCATCCTCCGGGTAGATCCCGCGCAGGTCCGACTCGACCTCACCGACCGGCTGACCGAGCGGTAGCGGGCGCTCGCGCGCCGATTCATCGGCAGAGCCGGGCAGCTCGGTCATGCCGACCAGCTCGACCGGAACGTCGCCGAGCGCGGTGACCGTCATCGCTTCGACCGGCTCGGGCAGCGCCGCCATCACCGCGACCATCTCGCGGCCGGCGCGACCGAAGCTGCGCGCCGACACGAAAGCCGGACCGACCCGCAGTTCCTCCGGTGGATCGTCCTCGCTTCGACCGACCCGACGCGACGCGACCCGCAGGCGCATGCCGTCGGTGGCGATCCCGGCCGGTTGCGCGAGCACCACCGCCAACTGGCTGTTGGCTCGCAGTGGCCGGCGGAAGGTGAATCGCTGCGGCTGGTCGATCGGCAGCGGGATCCAGTACGGCCGCACGTGGAATTGCTCGTGCGGGAACGGCAGCGGCTCCCCACCGAACTGCGCCGGCGCGAGCTCAGCGAGGAACTGGTGCGCCAACAGCCGCCGGCGCTCGATCGGCCGCCCGACCAGGAGGTCGAGCAGCGGACGGTCGCGGGTGCTGCCGACGTAGCTCTTGAGCGTGCCCTGCTCCATGCGCGGCAGCTGAGCCTCGAGCACGGAAACCGCGCGGCGCAGTCGCTGCTCCGCGTCACTGGTGTGCGAGTCGGCCAGCCAGTCCGGCAACCACCATCCGACCGCCAACAGCACGAGCCCCGACCACCGGGCTACCGGCAGCCAGCTGCGCGGCATCGGCACCCGCGGCGCGCGCCGCGAGAACACCAGCACGCTGCACAACACCAGCAGCCCGACGATTCCCCACGTGAGCAACCCCGCGAGGTTGGCGCCCAACCGCAGGCCGCCCCCGACGAACGGGCCGAGGGGCGTCGGCTCGCCGAACTGAATGCGCCAGTAGCTGCGGGTGTCGAGGGTCGGGTTGCTCCCGTCGAGAGTCATGTAGTGCACGACCGACGACCCTGGATCACGGTCGTCGACCGCCAGGTGCAGGCCCAGTGAGTCGATCGACTCGCCGTCGCGGACCTGCAGGAAGTTGTGGAACGGGATCCGGGCTTCGAAGCTGTAGGTGTCCGCCGACAAGCGCTGACTCGCGAGCTGCATTCCGGTCAACTCGGAGCCGGTCGGCGGCTGCGGCTGCAGCGGCTTGTCGATGCTCCACGGCCGGCGCAGCCACCGACCGGCCAGCGGCAACAGGAACAGTTGCAGGTCCTCGTCGCGCAGCGGCTGCGGACCCTCGCGACCACTGGTGGCGGTGCTCAGGTCGGTGTCGAGGAACAGCTCGATCGCGTCGCCGCTCTCGGGAAACGCACCCTCCGGCGGCGGCAGGTAGTGGTCGTCCCGGACCTTGCCTGCGAGGTAGAGATGGCTTCGGTCGTAGCCGATGTAGAACTCGGCCGAGAGGTCGCCGACGCCGCGCCACGTGCGCCGCCGGACCTCGTCCCACACTTGGCCACGGCGCTGCAGCACCGCCAGCCGATGCCGATCCTGCCACTCATCGAGCTTGCCGTCGATCTTGATGCCGTCGACGAGCGAGGCCGACACGACCCGCGACGGTTTGGCCTGGTTTTTTTGCTGCGCCGCACCAGAGACGCAGAGCACCGCAAACACGAAGGCCCACCAACAATTCGCCATTCATTCGCCAAGCAGCCGAGGGGTCCGGAATCTAAACCAGTCCGGGCTGTGAGGCCAGGGGGCAGAGCGATGGCGCGTCTCTCGGCGGGGGCCCCATGGAATCCACCAGACCGTCGCGCGGTCCAGCGAATTGCGCGGGTCGATTCGACGCGACCGCCACTCGACGCCGCATTCGATCGCGACGAGCCGCGCGCGGCCCAGCGGATTGCGCACTCGATGCGCTCCGACCACACCACGATGGCAACCACTCCCTTCGGGATTCAGCGCGGCGCCCACTCCCGGTACGCTCGCGTCCCCCACCTCGGCACGCTTCGCTCGACCATGATGCGCTCCCTTCGCCCGACTCTCTCGGTCCTGTGCACCGTCACGCTCGCGCTGGCGTTCGCCCCCGCAGTTCGCGCGCAGGGCCCCACCGGCGATCCGACCATGCCCCCCACCGGCCTCCGGGTCGCCGTGGTCGACGTCGGTCAGGGGTCGGCGACCATCGTCGTCGGACCGACCGGCACGGCGATGGTGGTCGACGGCGGCAGCGACGGCAACGGGCGGAACAAGGTGATTCCGATGCTGGTGAAGCTCGGCGTCACCCAGGTGGCCTACACCATCGCCACCCACTACGACGCGGACCACATCGGCGGCCTGGACGAAGTGCTCGATTACTTTCCGGTGCTCAGCGCGTGGGACCGCGGCCCGCAGAACGCACCATCGAACAGTTTCTACTCGTCGTACGTCCGCGCTGCCGGGACCAAGCGAGCGACCGTGGCGGTCGGCACCAAGTTCAATCTCGGCGGCGGAGCCACCGCCACGGTACTGGCCGCCGATGGGGTGGTCGCCGGCGTCGGCAGCTTCCCGATCCAGAACGCCTACCAGTACGAGAACGCCGCGAGCATCGTGCTGAAGGTCGAGTACGGAGACTTCGACATGTGGCTCGGCGGCGACCTGACCGGCGGAGGTCTCAGCACCTACGACATGGAGAGCAAGGTCGCGCCGGTCTGCGGCGATGTCGACGTGCTGCTACTCGACCACCACGGGAGCAATACCTCGACCAACACCGCCCTGATGGCAGCACTGCGCCCGGAGGTGTGCGTCGGCAGCGCCGGTGCCAACAACTCCTACGGCCATCCCACGACCGGCACCATCAACCGGGTGAACACGGTCAGCGATTCGCGGCTGATGCTGTGCACCACACCGGGTTCGAGTTCGTACCAGGGCTTCGCGACAACCGGGACCGTCACCTTCACCACCGACGGGTACCGCTACCGCGTCGAATCGAACGTCGGCGGCAGCTTCGATGTCTACACCGACGAGGTGCCGAGCAGTGCCGTGAGTGCCGGGGCGCTGCGTATCTCAGAGTTGCACCGCAACCCGACGGCGAGCCAGGGCACATACCTGGAGATCTACTGCAAGGGGCCGGAGGCGGTGAACCTCCGCGGTCTGCAGGTGTCGTGCAACTCCGGTTCGTTCACCATCTCGACCCCCTACCGACTTCTGCCCGGCGACTACCTGCTGCTCCAGCAGCAGGGCGACCCGGCGCTCAACCGCGGGTTGCCCGCCGCGCACTGCTGGCCCTATCAGGCGTTCTCTCCGGGGGTCACCGCCGACACCATCACCCTCCGGCTCGGCTTCACGGTGCTCGACCAGCTCAGCTACAGCGGCAACCTCGCGGGTGGATCAGGCGTCGCGGCCGAACGCGCCGTACTCGACATCCCGACCGCCGCGGTCGGTTTCCTCGCGGCGACGACCACCTACGGCGGGGGCGACCGCGGAACGCCCGGCCGGGCCAACTCGGTCGACGCGACCCGCTACGCACCGACCACCGGCATCGAGGTGCTGACCAGCCACAGCCCCGGAGGCCGGGCGCTGCACATCCTGACGACCGCGTACGACCACACCCTGATGCGGCACGTGTTCGCGATGTCGCTGGGCAGTAGTCCCGGAATGACGATCGCCGGCACCCACATCCCGCTGAACCCCGACCTGCTGTTCCAGGCATCCCTCCTGCTTCCGGGAGTGAGCGGAACGCTGCCCGGGTCGGGCCGGCGCGGCATCCGAATCCCGGTGCCCCTCGTGCAGGGCTTGCAAGGCCTCGGGGCGTACGGTGCACACGTGATCCTCGACCCGACCGGCCCGGTCCCGTTCCCCGCTGCCTCGAACGCGGTGCGGTTCGTGTTCCCCTGACCGGCGAGCGCGGACTGCCGCGGTGGTCGCCATCTACGGTCCCCGAGAAATCAGTGGGGAAGGACCGTGTCGGAACTGTGACACAGAAGTGGATCCTGGCTGACAGGACGACGATAGGTTCCTCGGGATGCGCGAATCACTCCAGGACACCGCCACCGACCCACGGTCGCGGCGGACGCGGGGCACCCTACGCCGGGTCGGAATCGCTGGGACGGGCAGCTATGCCCCCGAGCACGTGCTGTCGAACGCCGATCTCGAGCGCATGGTCGACACCTCGGACGAGTGGATCCGCGCTCGCACCGGCATGCAGGAGCGGCGCATCGCCCGCCCGGATCAAGCGACCTCCGACCTGGCGATCCAGGCCGGTCGCCGCGCCTTGCAGGACGCGGGTCTCGCTGCCGACGAACTCGACCTGATCGTGGTCGCCACCGCGACCCCAGACACGCTGTTCCCAGCCACCGCCTGCCGCGTCCAGGCCGGCCTCGGGGCACACCGCGCCGCCACCTTCGACATCTCCGCGGCCTGCTCGGGATTCGTGCATGCGCTGACCACCTGCCAAGGCTTGCTGGCGAGCCGCGCATTCGACCACGCTCTGGTGATCGGCGCCGAGGTGCTGTCGTCGATCGTCGACTACAAGGACCGCAACACCTGCGTGCTGTTCGGCGACGCCGCCGGCGCGGTCGTGCTGGCACCGTGCAGTGGCGAGGATCCACCCGGCGAACTGCTCGACAACGTGATCGGCACCGACAGCAGCGGAATCGACCTGATCCAGCAGCCCGGAGGTGGTTCGCGCCATCCGGCGACTGCCGAGACGGTGGCGGCCAACCTGCACTTCATGAAGCTCGAGGGCCGCAAGGTGTTCAAGTTCGCGGTGAACGCCATCTGCGAGTCGGTCGACCAGATCTTGCGGCGCAACGGACTCACCCTCGACGACCTCGATCTGCTGATCCCCCACCAAGCCAACCTGCGCATCATCGAAGCCGCCACCGAACGGCTCGGCCTCGATCCTTCGCGCGTGGCGGTGAACATCGAGCGCTACGGCAACACTTCGTCGGCGTCGATCCCACTCGTCCTCGACGAACTGGCTCGGGCGGGCCGCCTGCAACGCGGTCAGCTCGTGTGCCTCGCGGCGTTCGGCGCCGGGTTGTCCTGGGGCACCACGCTGCTGCGCTGGTGACCAGAACCCGCGGCACGGCGAAGATGCGTGCGCCGTGAGGATCCGCGCCCCCGCCAACGTCCAGCTCCGCCGCGCTCAGGTGATCCTGATCCTCGGCGTGCTGATGCCGACCATCCTCACCACCCCGCTGGGCATCATCCTGCTGGTGCGCGGTGACAAGGGAACGGTGGAGATCGTCGCAGGGGTCTTGATGCTGGCGTTCGCCGCCTCGTCGGTGACCGGATTCCTGCTCGGCGGGATCTTCTTGCACCGCGGCTCGGCGCTGGTGCGGATGCAACAGGACTTCCTGTCGGCGATCTCGCACGAGCTGCGCACCCCGATGACCTCGATGCGGATGTTCGTCGACGCGCTGCTCGACGACCGACTGACCGACGCAGCCGAGCGCAACAGCTGCCTGCAGTCGCTGCGCGCCGACCTCGACCGACTCGACCAGCTGGTCGGCAAACTGATCGAGCTGTCGCGCCTCGAGACCGAGAACGTGACGCTGACCCGCGAACCGATCGAGGTCGAGGAGTTGATCCGCGAGGCGCTGTCCCGCTTCGACGCCATGCAGCTGATCGATCAGACGAAGTTCCGCGTCGAGGTCGAGCCCGGCCTGACGGTCGCCGGCGACCGCCAGGCGCTGATGCTGATGCTGATCAACCTGCTGTCGAACGCGTGGAAGTACTCCGGCGACCACAAGGAGATCCACTGCGTGGCGCGGACCACCCGGATGACGCGCGAGCGAATGGTCGAGTTGGTGGTGCGCGACAACGGGCCCGGCATCCCGGCGGCCGAGCAGCACCAGGTGTTCGAGAAGTTCTGGCGCGGCTCCCGCGCGGTGGAGTCGGGCGTCGGCGGCAGCGGGTTGGGGTTGGCCATCGTGCAGGCGGTGGTGAAGGCCCACCACGGACGCATCGACCTGCGCTCACCGCGCGACGGGGGCGCGGCGTTCCACGTGTTCCTTCCTCGCGACCGCTCGACGGACGGCAAGCAGAAGGCGGTACGCTCCGCTCCATGATGCACCAGGGCGCGAAGATCCTGCTGGTCGAGGACGACGAGGCGATCGCCAACGGCCTGGCCCTCAACCTCAAGCTGGAGGGCTTCGCGACCATCGTGGTCGGCGACGGCGAGGCCGCACTGGACGCGATCGCGACGCAGCGCCCCACGTTGATCCTGCTCGACCTTTCGCTGCCGAAGAAGAACGGGCTCGAAGTGCTCGGGGCACTGCGCGAGCTCGGCGACCGCACGCCGTTGATCGTGTTGTCGGCGCGGCAGAACGAGGCCGACAAGGTGTCGGCGCTGCGCCTGGGGGCCGACGACTACGTGACCAAACCGTTCGGCGTCGCCGAGCTGTTGGCGCGGATCGATGCGGTGTTGCGCCGGCTCGTCCCGATGGCGGCTCCTGCGGAACGCGGACTCGGTTTCGCGGACGTCTCGATCGATCTGGAGCGGCGCGTGGTGACCCGCGGCGCGGCGGCCATCGCGCTGACGCACCTCGAGTTCGAGCTGTTGCGGTTCCTGGTGCAGAACCCCGAGCGCGTGTTCTCACGCGAGCAACTCCTCGAACGCGTGTGGGGTATCCAGCACAAGAGCTCGCCGCGCACCGTCGACAACTTCGTCGGGCAGCTGCGCGCCAAGCTCGAAGCACAGCCGAACAAGCCCGACCACTTCATCACCGTGCGCGGCAACGGCTACCGCTTCTCGCCGTGATCCGCTGGGCGAGCCGCTGCGCTGCTGCGCACCGGCACACGGCGGTGACCCTGTTGGCCCTGCTGGCGGCAGCGTGCCGCGCCGAGCCAGGCACGGACCCCGGTCACGACCCCCCGAACACGACCCAGACCGCGGACACCGAGTTCCTGCGCTTCACCGACCTCGGCGCCGGCCGGGGCCTGCTGGAGACTGCGGTGGTGCGGTACGTGGGGCGGAGCGGCGCGTTCATCGACTTGATCGGCGCGGTGCACATCGCCGATCGCGACTACTACCGGCGCCTGCAGGCGCGGTTTGGCAGCTACGACGCGCTGCTCTACGAGTTGGTCAAGCCGGCGGGCACCCCGCCACCGTCCGCCGGGGCGGACCGCGCACCGCGTGCGGGCGGCGTGGTCAGCGCGTTCCAACGGATGTTGCGCAACGTGCTCGGCCTGGAATTCCAGCTCGACGCGGTGGACTACCGGGCACCGAACTTCGTGCACGCCGACCTCGACACCGCGACGTTCACCCGCATGTCGAAGGACAAGGGCGAGACGCTGCTCGGCTTGATGTTCGAGTTGGCGAAGCGGCAGCTCGCCGGCAGCCAACGCACCGACCCGGGACTCGGCCTCGGTCTGCTGGCTGCGCTGTTTGCACCCGACCGCGAGAAGCGGCTGAAGTACCTACTGGCCCGCGAACTGCCGAAGCTCGAAGGGTTGCTAGCCGGCTTGGGGCCCCGCGAAGGGGACGGAGGCTCGGTGCTGTTGATCGGCCGCAACCGGCGCCTGATGGAGGTGCTGCGCGCGCGGGTGCGCCGCGGTGACCGGCGCATCGGCGTGTTCTTCGGCGCCGCACACCTGCCCGACGTCGAGCAACGGATCTTCAGCGAGATCGGATTCCGGCGTACTTCCATCACCTGGGAGAAGGCGTGGACGATCGAGTGACACTCGTCATACCGATTACCGTCCGAACAACCAACCGACCCAGGGCATGAAGGTCGCGAACACCTCGAGCGCGGCCTCGTCGAGCACCCGTCGCCCGGCCACCTGCCGGCAGACATGGGCGCCGAACGCCCACCCGCCGGCCGCGAAACGACCGATCGCCGCACCGCCGGCCGCCGCATAGCCGACTGCCAGCCCGCCGGTTGCGAACAGCCCGGCCGCCAAGCCGCCGAACGCGTAGCCGCCCAACGCCAAGCCGGCGATCGAGACCCCGCCGAGCGCAACCGAGCCGAGCGACACGATCCCGCAGGAGAACGGGCCGATGGCGATGCCCCCCAGCGCGACATCGGACATCGCCAGCCAGCCGCGCGCGCGCCGCACCGAGATGCCGGGACGTCGCAGCCGGTAGTTGACGTGCACCAGCGGCAGCCCGAGGAATCTCCGCGGCGACTCGTATTCCACGCCGTGGCCCGACAACACGTCGCGCATTCCGGCGACGCAACGGCGCAGCAACCCGCCCGCCTGCACCATCGCCTGCGTCGGGCGACCGGCGGCAAGTGCGCCGAGGTCGGCGGCGAGATCGATGGCGGTGGGGTAACGGTCTTCCTTGCGCCGCGCCATCGCGCGGCGCACCACCGCTTCGGCGGCGCGCGAACTCCGCGGGGCACGGGACCGCAGCGGCGGGACGCTGCCGAAGCGGATCGCCTCCAACACCGCCAGCGCCGTCTCGCCTTCGAACGGCCGGCGGCCGGTCAGGCACTCGTACAGGGTGACGCCCAGGCTGTAGACGTCGCTGCGCTCGTCGACCCGTTCCGCCGAGCTCAGGCTCGCCTGTTCCGGCGACATGTAATACGGGGTCCCCAGCGGCTCCCCGGTGAGGGACAGGCCCGGGTCGCCGGCATCCTGCACGAGACCGAAGTCCGCGACCATCGCCCGCCCGTCGCGGTGGATCAGGATGTTGGAAGGCTTGAGATCGCGGTGCACCAGGCCGAGTTCGTGCGCCACTGCGATCGCCCGCACGGCCGGCGCCATCAGCTCGGCCAGCGCCGACTCGTAGCTGCGACCCGGCTCGTCCAGCGTCCGGTTGCCGGTCGCTTCCGCCAAGTGTGCCGCGGTCCACACCTCGTCGCGCGGCAACCGCTCCAGCACGTTCGCCAGCGTGCCACCCTCGACGTACTCCATCGCCAGGTAGTGGTAGCCCTCCGCCTCGCCGACCGCGTGAATGCCGACGATGTGCGGGTGCTGCAGGCGGGCCACCGCCAGCGCTTCGCGGCGGAACCGATCGACGTTGCGCCCTTCGACGGCGAGGCTCGGCCGCATCACCTTCAGCGCGACCCTCCGCCGCAGCTCCAACTGCTCCGCCAGGTAGACGTGCGCCATCCCGCCGCGTCCCAGCTCGCGCTCGATGCGGAACCCGTCGAGCACCACCCCCGGCACGAGCGGCCGCGAGGCAGCCGGCGCCGTCGCAGTGCCGGCGCGGATCATCCGCAGGCAGCGCTCCAGCGCTCCGCGGTGGGCCGCCGGCACGCGGCCGAGGAATTCCTCGGGGTCGGCCGCACGACCCGCGCTCAGGCTGTCCGCATACTCGGCGACGATCCGGTCGAGTAGGTCGTCGATCGGCTCCGACGGCTTGCTAGCGTCCATGGCCCACCGATTCGGCGCCCGCGTTCCGGCGAGCCAGTGGGGTGTGTCCGAAGCTCGTTGCATGAGTCGTCGAGTCATGCGGTTCGCTCGCAAGGAGCTGCGACGACACGGCTCGTCGGTGGACGAGCCGATGATCTGCGACGCCCCGAGCGGGGCTACGGGCCGGCGAGTTCTGTGACGAACTTCGGAGGCACCCCGCCTGCTGGAGATCGCGGACGAGCGCGGCGCTAGCCCACCGGACGGGGCCGAGCACGGTCTTGCTCCGATGCCGAGGGGGGGAGAGGCGCGCGAACGCTGCAGTGTCGGATCGCATGGCCGCCAGAGCGTAGGCCCGCGGCCGATTCGTCGCGGCCGACGACAGAAAGTGCTGCTACTTCCGCAGCTCGCGCATCACCTTCATGGCGAGCTGCTGGCCCCACTTCTGGCCGATCGTCGTCGACTCCTGGAGGATCTTGGGCTGAGCGGCGAGCCAGCGCTTGCCCGACGGCGTCCCGAAGTACTCGATCGTCGCGTCGATGTCCTTCTCCTCGAGGTGCTTGACGTAGACCGGCACGATCATCGAGACCAGGTCTTCCTTCTTCGCCAACTCGACGAACTTGTCGGCGAACCCCTCGGGCAGCTGCGGCATCTTGGCGAACTGCGCCATCATCTGCTTCAGCATCTGCTTGCCCATCTTGTCGGCCCCGGTGAGCGTGAGCAGCGTGCGGACCTTGACCGCCTTCGCCGCGTCGGCCTTGGCCTTGGCAGCATCCTGCTCCTTGTCTTGCGGCACCAGGACGGCGGCGCCGAGCAGGAGGGTCGCGGAAACGGCGAGGAGCGAGGCGAGGATCTTCATGACGGTATGGTTGGGTTCGGTATCGGTGAACGCGATCGACGGTAGCACCCGAACCGTGGTGTGCCAGCCGAACGGGTTCAACTCCCGCCACATTCACGGGCCGCGACCTCCCAGGCGAGCAGCGCACGGCGGTAGAGCGAATGGACCGCCGTCTCCGAGCGGCCCATCCGCTGCGCGGCCTGGCGGGCGCTGAGGCCCTCGAGCTGGCGCAGACCGATCACGCGGCGGTGGTCGGGATCCAGCCGGAGGAACGCGTCGCGAAGCCGATCGGCTTCCTCCTGCGCACAGGCGCGCCCCAGCGGCCCCAGGGTCGTCGCGGCGATCTGGCTGGCGTGGAGCCCTGCTCGGCTCCAGTCGCCGTGCCGCAGGGGCACCTCGGGCGCGGTGCGCTTGCGGGCGCGGATCGACCGAGCGGCATCGACCACGCAGTGGCGCGCCACGGTGACCAGGTAGCGGTAGAGGTCCGTCTCCCCTTCCGGGAGTGCGCCGGTCGACAGCGCGCGCAGGAAAGTCTCCTGCACCAGATCGTCGGGCGGAACGCGACGCAGGACGGACGGGCTCGCCAGGTGGGCCATCAACAGGCGAAGCCTTGGCTCCAGCAACATCAAGCGGCCGCCCGCCGTGCGGTCCGCGCCAGGCAGCGCGGTCGCGTCGGCGGGGTCCGAGTCACCGGCCCGATGTCCGAGCCCGCGGTCGGCGCCTCCGCGTTCCGAGGCGTCGTCCCGGCCGGTTCGGCGGCCGCTTTCGACCACTCAGTCGCCTCGACGGGGGCGGCGCGGACGGCGGCGCGGGCCACCACCGCCACCACCACCCCGCTCCGCGTCACCACGGGGCTCGGGCCAACCCTCTTCAGCGGGGCGGCTACGGCTTTGCGGCTCCGGGCGATCGAAGCCGCGCTCACTGGCGGCGGCACGTCCGCGACCGTCGTGTCGCTCGCCACGACCTCCACGGTCGCCACGGTCGCGACCACCGCGGTCGCCTCGGCCACCGCGGTCACGTGGGCGATCGCCCTCGCTGCGCGGCTCACGTGGGCGATCGCCCTCGCTGCGCGGCTCACGCGGGCGATCGCCCTCGCTGCGCGGCTCGCGCGGGCGCTCACCCTCGCTGCGCGGTGCCTCCCAGCCGGCGTCTCGCTCCGGGTAATCGCGCCGCGGACGTTCCCGCGCCTCGCGCTCCGGCCGACCACGGCCGAAGCCGCCACGATCCCCGTGCGCACCGCGATCGCCTCGATCACCATGCTCGCTGCGCCCGCCGCGATCACCACGGTCTCCGCGTGGGGCACGGTCACTGCGCTCACCGCGCGCGCCGCGTTCGCTGCGCTCGCCATGCGCGCTGCGCTCGCCACGACCACCGCGGTCACCCCGGTCACCCCGGTCACCCCGATCACCACCGGGACGGCCGCGGCCCCCGCGGCCTCCGTCCCGACCGCGCGGTCCCCGGTCGCGGTGCTCGCCGCGCGGCGGGGCATCCTGGCGTTCTGCCGCGGCACCGGCACCGGCCTGCTCTTCGACCTCGACGCCCGCGTCCTCCTCGAACTCGAGCTCGCCTTCGTCGAACTCCTCCTCTTCCTCGAACTCGTCGTCGTCGACCTCGGCTTCGAGGTCGTCCTCGTAGGTGCCCGCCTCCGCTCCGCGTCCGCGACGGTACACCGGTTCCTCCGCGTCGTCCTCGCGGCGCAGCGTCGCCTTGTGGCTGAGCTTGATCTTGCCGAAGTCGTCGATGTCCAGCACCTTGACCTCGAGCTGGTCGCCGATGCGCACCACGTCGGTGACCGCGTGGATGAACGAATTCGACAGCTCGGACACGTGGCAGAGCCCTTCCTGACCGGGGAGGATCTCGACGAAGCAGCCGAAGTCCTTGATCGAGGTCACCTTGCCGGTGTAGACCTCGCCGGGTTGCACTTCGCGGGTCATGTCCGCGATGTAGCTGGCGCACGCCTCGGTACGCGCCGCGTCGAACCCGCCGATGTTGACCAAGCCGGTGTCGTCGATCGAGATCTTGACGCCGTAGTCGGCCTGCAGCGCGCGGATGTTCTTGCCGGAGGGGCCGATGATGAAGCCGATCTTCTCGACCGGCACCTGCACGGTCAGGATGCGCGGCGCGTTGGGGCTGATCTCGGCACGCGGCCGCGCCAGTGCCTTCAGCATCTCGCGCAGGATGTGCATGCGGCCCAGGCGCGCCTGCTCGAGCGCGGCGGCGAGGATCTCCTCGGTGAGCCCGTCGCACTTGATGTCCATCTGCAGCGCGGTGATGCCCCGACCGGTGCCGGCGCACTTGAAGTCCATGTCGCCGCAGTGGTCCTCGGAGCCGAGGATGTCGGACAGGATCGCGTAGTCCTTGCCCTCCATCACCAACCCCATCGCGATGCCCGCCACCGGCTGGCGCAGCGGCACACCGGCATCCATCAGCGCCAGCGTTCCACCACAGACCGAGGCCATCGACGACGAGCCGTTGGACTCGAGGATCTCGGAGGTGACCCGCATGGTGTACGGGAAGTCCTCGCGCGGCGGCAGCATCTGCAGGATCGAGCGCTCGGCGAGGTTGCCGTGCCCGATCTCGCGCCGACCGACCCCGGTGATGCGCCGTACTTCGCCGACGCTGAACGGCGGGAAGCTGTAGTGCAGCATGAAGTGCTGCGGGTCCTCCGGATAGATCCCGTCGCGATTCTGCCGGTCGTCGACCGTGCCGAGCGTCGCCACACAAAGCGCCTGGGTCTCACCGCGGGTGAACAGCACCGAGCCGTGCACGCGGGGCAGCACCCCCACTTCGATGGTGATCGGGCGGATGGTCTTCCAATCCCGGCCGTCGGCGCGCTTGCCGCGCAGCACCGCTTCGCGTTCCCCCTTCTTGACGAGGTCGCCGCAAACGCCGGAGACGTACTTCTTGTGCGCCGACGCGGCACTGTCGGTCGCCCCGTCGGGCGGCGGGAACGCGGCGTGCACCGCCTCCATCAACGCCGCCTTGGCCGCCGAACGGTCGTGCTTACCGCCTTCGGCGACCGCAGTGGCCTTGAGGTCCTTGCCGAACTTCTTGTCGATCGCCTTGTCGAGGCTCTCGTCGCGCGCCGGCGGGGTGAACTCCATCTTCTCCTTGCCGGCCTCTTCGACCAGCACGTCGATCATCTCGGCGATCTCCGCGCACGCCTGCTTGGCCAACGCCATCGCCTCGAGGATCTGGTCCTCCTTCAGTTCATTCGCCCCGCACTCCACCATCACCAACGCCTGCTTGTGCCCGGCGATGGTGAGGTTGAGCTGGTTGGCCGGCGACTGCAGCTGGCTCCAGCTCGGGTTGACCACGAACTTGCCGTCGATCATGCCGATCCGCACCGCACCGAGGTGCGCCTCGTGCGGGATCGAGCTGATCGCCAGCGCAGCGAACGACGCCACGGCGGCCAGGATGTCGGACTCGACCTCCATGTCGGTGCTCAGCACCTGCGACAGCACCTGGCACTCGCTGCGGAACCCGTCGGGGAACAGCGGCCGAATCGACCGATCGATGATGCGGCAGGTGAGGATCTCGCGGTTGGTCGGCCGGCCCTCGCGCTTGAAGAAGCCGCCCGGGAACCGACCCGCGGCCGGATATCGTTCGCGGTAGTCGACCGTCAGCGGGAAGAAGTCGATGTCGTCGCGCGCCTTCGCGCTCTGCGCGGTGGCGAGCACCATCGTGTCGCCATAGCGGCCGACCACGGCGCCATCGGCCTGCTTCGCCATGCGGCCGGTCTCCAGCGACAGGGTTCGCCCCCCGATCTGCCGCGACACGCGCACCAACGTGCCGTCGATGTGCGTGTCGATCGCCGAGCTGCGCGCCGCGCCGCTCTTCCCGCCGCGCCCACGACGGGCCGGCTTGCTCTGCTCCGGAGCCTCGCTCCGTTCGCGGGGTGCGGTCTTCTTGGTCCGCTTCCTGGTGTTCTTCTTGGCGCCAGTGCGCCCGGTATTGCTCGATTCCATGATGTCTTCCTTCCGGGGCGGATCGCGCCCCGACGTCGGGCGCAGGTACGTCCTGCACGGCCCGACTCGTGGGGAGGCCTCGGCCTCCGTTTGCTCAGATGGAGGCCATGCCTCCGCGGTTCATGGCGTCCCGCCGCGGATTGCGCGCGACGCCGCTTCGGGGAATGCCCCGCCCGGCTCGACGAGCCAGTGGGGCGGACGCGCGCCGCAGCGCGCGGGGGTGGCGACCGCGTTCCCGCGGCACCGCCAAACTCAGCATCGGGGCGCTCGTGGCGCCGTGCGGGAGGCGATTGCCCCCGCGTGGATCGGTCGGATCAGTGCGCTGCACGGCGCAGCCCGAGCTTCTCGGTGATCGCCAGGTAGCGATCGTGGGCAGCGCGGTTCAGGTAGTTCAGCAGCTTGGTGCGGCGGCTCACCTTGAACAGCAGGCCGCGGCGAGAGTGGTAGTCCTTGGGATGCGCGCGCATGTGTTCGGTCAGCGCGACGATGTCTTGCGTCAGGAGCGCGATCTGGACTTCGGGGGATCCGGTGTCGGTCGAGTGGATACGGTGCTCGCCGATCAGGTTCTGGCGGGTCTGTGGGGGAACGGTCATCTCGTGGTTTCTCGCGAATGTGCAGAACCGGCGGCCCAGGGAAAGTCCCCGGCTCCGCGGTCGCCGCTCCACGCGGAGCGGACGAGGTCCCGCGCGAGGATAGCCGCACGGCCGGACCGACGACAGCGCCAATTCCGTGGTTTCAGGAGCGGCGCGGTGGCATCTGCGCGACCACGGCGCGGGCGAACTCGCGAGCGGCCGACTCCGCCCGGGCCACCGGATCGCGGGGCGCGGGGCCCTTGCCGCCGGCTTCCACCTCGCCGCTCAGCGACCCCGACCACAGCACCCGGCCGGCCGAGCAGCCGAACAGCGCCACCTTCGCGGAGAACCGCACCCGACTGTTGATCAGCAGGCTCGAGTCGTCCCAGTGGGACACCGCCACCGCGAGGATCGCATCGGGCTTGGCTTCGGCACCTTCGAACTGGGCGGTCACCGCGGACAGGTACTCGCGCTCCAGCACCGACAACGCCCCGGTGGTGGCCGCCACCGCGGCACGCCCGGCGCGCCCGTCGACGTAGACCAGCCCGAGCGGCGCGTAGCGCAGGAACGGCAGACGGGCAGCCAGCTCGTCGCGCACCGCGGCCTGGACGTCCTTCAGCTTCTTGCCCGGGGTGTCGTCCTCGACTGCCAGCACCGCGATCTGCGACGGGTTGAGGTTGGTGAGCTCCGGGTCGCTCTGGAGCCGGTGCTCGACCAGCGGCGGCGGGTTGTAGCACGCGGCGAGCCAGAGCAGGGCGGACAGGGCCGACAGGCGGCGGGTGCGGGCACAGGACATGACCCCCGGACGATAGCCGGCAGGCTCCGCGCGTTCACCCGAATTCACTCGCCCGGAGTCGCAGGGCCCCACGCGCGCGCGCTCCGCGCACAGGACTCGCACCGACCGCACGGGGCGGAACCCCCGGTGTAGCAGCTCCAGAAGTCCTGCGGACCGAGACCGTGGCGGCGAGCGGCCGCGGCGATCGCCGGTTTGTCCAACGGCAACGTCGGGCTGCACACTGTCACCGGTCGTCGAGCCCCCCACCGCAGCGCGTGGTCCATGGCGGTGACGAACTCCGCCGAGTTGTCGGGGAAGGTCGCCGCCTCCTCACGGTTGAACCCCGCCAGGATCGCGCCGCCCCCCGCCGCTTCGGCAAATGCCGCGGCGGCCGACAGCAGCACGAGGTTGCGCGCCGGCACCCACACCGCCGCCGCGCTCGAGGCGTCACCCGGGTCCGCAGCGGTGCCGTGCGGCAGCGCGCCGCCCGGCAGCAGCGCGCAGTCGGCTTGCGCCGCCGCGTCGCCCAACCACGGGAGCTCGAGCGCCCGCCACGGCACACCGAACCGCTCGGCCAGCCGCCGCGCCGCGCGCTGCTCCGCAGCGGCACTCTGCTGCCCGTAGTCCGCCGTCAACGCCAGGACCACGGTGTGCTCGGGTCGCGCCAACCACATCGCCAGCGCAACCCCCGAGTCCAGCCCGCCCGACAGCAGCACTACCGCGCGGCCCGCGGGCGCGCCGGAAGCCATCAGTTCACCGTGAAGTTCAGCGCCACCGATCGGGTGTACGTCACCTCTTCCCGGCGCAGCTCCTCCAGCACGTAGTCGCCGACGCCGAAGGTGCTGCTGAACAGCAGGTGGTTCTCGCAGAACACCGACCACACGCCGACGCCGAGCCCGGTCGCACCCAAGCCGACGAAGTCGGGCAGCTGCACGGTCACCGGACCGGTCGCTGCGTCGGTGTCCTGCCGCAGCACGCGCCACTGCCGCCCGCCCGAGTCGGTCGCGGTGATCACCTGGAAGGCGAACCCCGACGGGATCGTGGTGGGATCCATCCGATCCTCGTAGGTCACCGACGGCGACCCGGTCGACGGGCCCCCGGGCGGCGTGAGGGTCGATACCCCGGGCACCGCAGCGCTGGCGAACGTGGTACCCAAGACCGGCTTGTCGATGATGCGCCGGTGCCGCGCCACGTTGCCCGTCGAGTCGGTGGCCTCGGTCGACACCCAGAACTTCGGCTGCAACGACACCAGCGGGCCGTTGGCCGGCGTGGTGGTGGCGAGCGCCATCAAGTACGACGCGTCGATCGTGTAGATGGTCCCCGACATGACCTTCGCGAACCCGGTCCCCACCGCGGTCATGCCCGGCAACCCGTACACGCTGGCCATGACCCGCACGGTCGGTGTGCCGGCCAGGTTGGCGGCGTCGAGTCCGCCCCATGTGCCCAGGTCCTTGTCGTAGGTCGCGGCGAGGTCGCGCGCGATCGGGAACGCCGCGGGGAGCATCGCCAGCTGCACGGTGGCATTCCCCGCCGGGGCGATCGGCGGCTGTGCGGCCTCCTTGGTGAGGCCGGTCACGCCGCACACCGAGCAGGCGAAGTGGGTGAAGGTCGGCTTGGCGGTCGGCTCGATCGGTCCGCCGAGCCCGGTCAGCATGTACGGCCGATTCGGCCGCACCTGTGACGACGGCACCACGGTGGGCGTGCTCGCGCCGGTCAGCACTTCCTCGTTGCGCACGTCGTCGAGGATGTTGCACCCGACCAGGATGCGCGTCCCGGTCGGCGGGGCGGAGGTGAACACCGCCGCGCCGACGAGGCTCGCAACCGCACTCGCGCGCGGCCGCAGCGGCAGGGAAACGAACCCGGCCGGAGTCGCCAGCAACGTGATCACGTGGTGGGCATCGCTCACCACCGTCACCGTGTAGCTCGACGAACCGAGCCCGGTGAACACGGCGCGCCCATCGGCACCGGTGACCGCCGTCAAGCGACCGACCGCGGGCTTGCTCGGCAGTCCCGGCTCGATCGCCACGGTCGCACCGGCCACCGCCGCAAAGGTCGCGTCATCGTACGCTTCGACCGTCAGGGTGCCCGAGGTGACGTCACCGGTAACTACCCCGCGCTGCACGATGCTGCCGGTGATCGGCATCGATTCGTTCCCCGAGCTGTCGGTGATGGTCAGCGTGAAGCCGAGCGGAGCGGTGCGACGACCCAGTAGGATCGGGTCGAACATGAACTTGCCCGCGGCGCCGAAGCCGAACACCGTACCGGTGGTCGGATCCGGCGCAGGTCCCGGCGTGCTGGCCAGCGTCAGCGTCGCGCCCCCGAGCACCTCGGCGCCCTGTCCCCAGAACACCAGCCGCTCCTGGTCGGTGTAGATCACCCGATTGCCGTTTCCGTCGGCCGCGGGGAGGGTCAAGGTCGGCGGAGTGACGTCCAGCGCCGGGTTGTTGGTGGTCGCCGAGCGCACGAACCCGGTGGTGCGGCTGCCGCGCACCAACCGCGCGGCGAACAACAGCGGACCCTCGCGAAAGCGCAGCGCGCCCAGCGCACCGAGCTTGCCGGTGAAGTCGACCGACGCGGTCTGTGCCCCGGGGCCGGCGAGCACCGCACTCGCGTCGACGAAGTCCAGCGATCCGGTCTGGCCACCATCCTTGTGCAGCCCGTAGATGCGCGCATCGACCCGGTCGCCGGCCGCGGCGTCGGCCGGCACGGCGACGTCGAGCAGCAGCGCGGCAACGTTGTTGCTGTTCACCTTGTCCGGCGCACCGGTGCTGGGGTTGCCGACCGTCACCGAACTCGCCGAAGGCGGGGCGACGGTGCTGAAGCGGGCGAACGGCGTGCGGTTGCGGAAGTCGAGCTTGCCGCCGTTGGTGCCGAACTCGATCGTCGCGTCGAGCACGATCTCGTGGTCGGTCGCTGCCGCCAACCGAGTGCCGCTCTTCGGCTTGAACTCGACCACGCGCGTGTCGGCCGTGCCGCCACCCCCACCGAGTCCCCCGATCCGCACCGGGAACGCGAGGCTCCCGTCGAGCGCGGTCCCGCCGGCCGGGCGCACCGTGAAGCTGCCGCCGGCGCCGGTCTTCAACGTCGACTCGGTCGCCGGCTTGGTGAACACCACGTAGACCGAATCCTCCCGGAAGGCCTCGCGGTTGTTGTCGACCGGCAGCACGGTCAGCACTTGACCGTCCTCGATCGTGCTCGCTTGGTCGGGGGTGAACGAGCCGAGCACCTTCTCCGACGCGGTGGTGTAGCGGACCCCGTCGGTGTCGCGCAGCTCGGAGGTGGCGACCACCTCGTACTCCTGGATCTGCGTGGTGTCGAACGGCTGCAACGGCCGGATCACCACAACGCGACCCCCGAGCAGGAAATCGTAGCTGCCCGGCAGGGGCGGACTCCCCGTGCCGGTGCCCGTCCCGGTTCCGGTACCCACGCTCGACTTCAGCCGCACGAACAGCGACGGCGTTCCGCCGCTCGGCGACACCGAGGCCTCGTTCACCGACTCGTTGAACACCACCACGATTGGCACCGTGCCGGGCCAACCGTTGCCCTTGGGGAACACGTTCTGCACCTTCGGCCGGCCGTCGACCACCACCCCACCGGCGGGAACCGCCTGGATGTTGGTGGTGGTTTCCTTGGTGTCGCCACGGTTGAGGTCGAAAGCGCGGCCGACGTTGTCGCAGGCCGACAACGCGAGGACGCCGCACGACACCAGGGTGCCGAGGAACGCGAGTCGGAGGGGCTTCATGGACATTCTCGGATCCGCCGGGCCCGGCGGCTTCGCCGCCAGACGACGGCCGCGCAGACTCTATTCCAAGCGCCCGGGAATTGGCACACCGGCGGTTCCGACCCCGCGCACGCCGGCGCGATTCCGCCCGCGGCGCGTGCTCAATCGCGCGCCGGCATCGACCGCACCCCTGCCGTCATCGCGAACCGCATGCCCTCCTCGACGCTGAGTTCGGTCGCGGTGACCGCGGACCGCGGCACCAGTAGCGTGAACCCTCCGATCTGGTAGCTCATCGGCAGGTACACCGCGATCCGGTCCCCCGCCTGCTCCGGCGGGACCAGCCCGTCCAGGTCGTCGCGCGTCACGAAGCCGATCACCTGCGCGGCGCCGTCCGCCAGCGACACCCACACCACCTGGTCGAGCCCCCGGCGCTCGGACCCGCCGAACAGCCCCATCAGGTCCTTCACCGAGCCGAACAGTGTCTTCACCAACGGCAGCTTCTCGAGCAGGCGCTCGAACAGCGTGATCACTTGCCGCAGCAACCAGATCCGCATCAGGATCCCGACCGCGAACACGAGCACCAGACCGGCGACCACCCCCAGTCCGGGGAAGTACAGGACGCCCGGCAGGACCGCACGCAGTAGCGGGCCGAGGCTGGCCTCCGCCGTGGCGACCAACCAGTAGAGGACGTAGGCGGTGATCGCCACCGGCAGCACCACGGCGAGTCCACGGAAGAACGTGCGCGAAATCGCCGCGAACAGGGGGCGGAGCATGGCGGTCAGTATGCCGCGGACCGGCGGGGGATCATGCTGGTACACCGTCGCTCGGCCGCTGCAGGCGTGGATCCTCGCCACCGCGAGCTGTGCGTCTCTCGACCCAGCCGAGCGCGCAGAGCCCTCCCGACCCGAGAACCCCTACGTCGAGATCTGCATGGCGGACGACTTCGAGCACATGAAGCTCGTGTTGGCGAAGCACGGGATCCACCGCACCAAGGTGCTGCAGGGGCGAGCGCGGTTGTCGACACTCGCCCCGCGCGCTCGGGTTCGGAATCTCAGTCGCGGCGGATCCGGACGATCAAGCCATCGGACGCGAGCGCACAGTTCCCCGCCTGCAGCGACAACGCTTGGAGGCAAGCCGACACGTTCGCGAGTTCGGGCAGGTCCGGGATCGGGAAGCACGCGACCCCGGGACTGCCGGGCATGGCGAACGTCAACCAGGTCGCCGGGTTGGGGAACACGAACATCGGGTTCCGGCACAAGAACGGCAGGTTGATCGGCAACGGCGGCAACGAGCAATCGCCGACCGACAACAAGAGCATCGCGTTGCCGAGGCTCGACGGCACGGACACGCACAGCTGACCGGGGGAGAGCGGCGGAGAGGTGACGCTCAGCGGCAGGCTGCCGCTGGAGTGCCCGGCGCCGAGAACATCCGCGAGCACGACGTACTCGTGGACGACGGGAGACGGTTCGAACGCGCCCTGCTCGTAACCACCCAGCATCACCACGCGCCCGCGCCGGGAGTCGAACGCGACCGCGTGGTAGCCGCGGTTGCCGGCGGTCACCAGCGGAGCCCGCCGGGTCCAGCTACCGCCGTCCCATTCCCAGGTCTCGTCCACCGCACCCGAAGCGTTGGCGCCGCCGACCAGAACCGTGCGGCCACGCGATGGATCGAACGCCATCGCGTGCCGGAAACGGCCCGAAGGACTGCTGGCGGGGGCACGCGCGATCCAGTTGTTGCCGTCCCACTCCCAGGTATCGCCGAGGTAGCTCCCGGTCAGCGTCTGGCCACCGAACAGCACGATGCGCCCGCGCACCGCGTCGTAGGCCATCTTGTGCTGCGAACGGGCGGGCGGCACCGTCGCCGGAGAGCGCTGCGTCCAGTTGTTGCCATTCCACTCCCAGGTGTCGTTGGTGGGGTTGAAGCCGGTGTTGTTGCCGCCGAACAGCACCACGCGCCCGCGCGCGGCGTCGTAGACCAGCGCGTGATCACGCCGCAGCGGGGGCGAGTTGAACGGCGACAGCTTGGTCCAGTTGTTGCCATCCCATTCCCAGGTGTCCCCCAGGAAGCCCACCCCGGTTCCCGTGGTGTTGCCGCCGTACAACACGGTGCGCTGACGCACCGGATCGTAGGCCATCGCGTGTGCGAAGCGGGCCGGCGGGGAAACCACCGGGAATCGTTGTGTCCACTTGCTTCCGCTCCACTCCCAGGTATCCGCGGCACCGTTGAGCCCACTGAACAGCACCACCACACCCCGTCCGCTGTCGTAGGCCACGGCATGACCGCCACGCTCGGGTGGATTGGTCGTCGGCGGGATCCGACCGAACCAGTTGGAACCGTCGTACTCCCAGGTGTCGTTGCCGTACATCACCATGCGGGCCCGCACGGAGTCGAACGCCATGACCCCGGACTGCACCGGAGAGGCCACGGGGGAGCGCTTGCTCCAGGTACTGCCGTCCCACTCCCAGGTGTCGTTCGGCAGCCCACCCGACAGAGCCCCACACAGCACCACCCGGGCGCGCGTCGAGTCGTACGCCATGGCCTGACCGCTGCGCGCACTCGGCTTGGTGGTCGGGGTGCGCTGCGTCCACGTGGTTCCGTTCCACTCCCACGTGTCGTCGAGATCGTTGGCCCCGGAGGTCTGACCGCCGAACAACACCACCCGGGCGCGAGCCGCGTCATACGCCAGCGTGTGGAACGCGCGGACCGCGGGTCGCGTCGCCGGGGTGCGCTGCGCCCAGTTGCTGCCGTCCCATTCCCACGTGTCGTTGACGAAGCCGGAGGCATTACCGCCGAACAGGACCAGGCGCGAACGCGAGGTGTCGTACGCCATCGCGTGCTGGATGCGACCGGGGGGACTGGTCGTGGGGAAGCGCTGCGTCCAGGTGTTGCCATCCCACTCCCAGGTGTCGTTGAGGACGTTGAAGCCGGCGTCCCAGCCGCCGAACAGCACCACGCGGCCGCGCACGGGGTCATACGCCAGCGCCGGGTACTCGCGCCAGGGTGGGCTCGTCGCCGGAGTGAGCGTGACCCAGTCGCGCCCGTCCCATTCCATCGTCAGAGTCACGTCCTGCAACGAACCGCGGTGGTAGCAACCGAACAACACCGTGCGGCCGCGGTTCGCCGCGAATGCCAATCCCGGTTGAAACAGCGAAACGAACGATCGCTGACTCCAGGTTACTTGCGCCGCGAGGGGCGCCGTGGATGACCCGAGGAGCGCGATCGCCGCGCACCACGAGAAGAGGGACAAGCGCGTTCTCCGGTTCTGTGAACGCCCGAGCAGACCTTTGGACACGAACGAATCTCCTGGGCAGCCTCGCTGCACACGAAGGACCCGACCATCGTTCCCGCTGCGGATGAGTGACCTTCGCGACGGGACGGAGACCGGGTCGGAAGACAACGGACGGTCTCGCGCGGCGGGAAGGTACCGGCGCGGCTGCCGTTGACCAGCGGTGCAACGCCACGGGTTTGTGTGCGAGGAATGTCGCTCGCCGCAACCGAACTCGAGCCCGCGCGCGATTCCGACGCGCCACGCCCGATGCCGATCACTCTACGGAGTCCCGCACCCGTTACTCGATCTCGAGCGAACCGACATCGCCGGTTCGCAACGGACTTCTATGGACCGATCGGCCGCCCCGGCGCCGGCGGCGGCTGGTCCGGCCGCCAGCCGGCTTTCGGCGCGCGCGGCGGAGGTTGCTCCGCACCGAGGTTGTCCGCGCGCACATCCGCGAGCAGGAAGTTCTCGGGCGGCACCGGCGAACCCGCCAGCCGGCGCAGCATCGCCAACTGCCCGGCGTGGGTCATCGCGTCGGCCAAGGGTCCCTGCAGCAACTGTGCGAACGTGAACTCGGCCGGTGCCTTTCCCGCGTCGAGGTGACGCGCCAAGTCCTCGAGCACGGCGTGGAAGCGCCGCACTTCGTCCGCCAGCGACGACTCCGGCTCGGGCCGCCACACACCGCCGCTGAAGTGCGTGCGCGCGTAGCCGATCACTCCGGTCATGTGCCAGACCAGTTCGCGCGGGGTGCGGACATTGGGACCGGCGCGGAACTCACCGAACTCCGGCGGCGCGTCGCGCAGCGCCTTCTGCGTGCGGTAGGCCAGCGCCGCAAGGAAGTGGCGCAGCAGCCCCGCGCCGATCGGGTCGGTCGCCTCGTTCGTGGTCACCCGCACAGGGTAGCTTGGCGGACGCGGGGCCGAAACGCCGTCACCGCGCGGGGCCTGCGGCGCGTCGTGACTTGGCCGGCACCCCGGACGTCGAGCAATCGCCGACGACTCGGCCCGCGCACCATGTCTCGCGCTCGCTGGAATGCGGCGCAGTCGCTACCGCGGACCGGGCACGGCAAACACCCGCGCCTGGACACACTTCTCCGCAAATCCCTGCAGAACCTGCACCAGTGCCTCCGACAGCGCCGCAGCCAGCGCTGCCGGCTCGCTGCCGTTCACCGGCACCTGCCGCGACAGCTCCTGCTGCAGCAGCAGCGCGCCGCGCGCGGGCGACCACAGCCGCAACCGCATCGTCACGCGCGCCGCCCAGCCGCCGCCCTGGTGGACGACTTGGTGGAAATCGACGATGCGGCCGCTGAGCGACCAATCCTCGCCGGGCGCATCGGTCGGCGACTTCACCTCGGCGAACGCGCCGGTGCGTGACAACCCGGTGACCACCGCATCGCGCACCAGCTGGCCGAGCGGGTTGAGCCAACGGTGGAACTCGTAGGCGCGCAGCTGCACCGGGGTCGACGCGACCAGCAGCCGATCGGTGCTCAGCGAGGCCGCGACGTCGAAGCCCTCGACCCGCAACACCCCGGCCGGGGGTTTGTGTGCATCGGCCACCGCCGGCAGCGCGCCGAGGTCGAGCCGGTAGTAGTGCTCCTCGGGGATGGCGACGCTACGGCAGCCAACCGACGGCAAACACAGCGCGCAACAAAGGGCCGCGGGTGCGAGGCAGCGGAAACGGGAACGCGAGCGGCGGGCCGGCCGAGCGGCAGTAGTGGAACGGCACTTCATGGTCACTTCCCGACCGGCGGGCGCGCCGGCACCTGGATCTCCTTCTCGGAACGGCCGTACAGCAGCTGCGATGGCGCGATGCGCAGGTTGCGCGCCAGCAGGCGAATCTCGTCGAGCGCCGCCTGGGCGGTCGCCAACGTACCCACCCAACCGCGGCGGCCGCCACCGACCATGCCGCGCAGGTCCTGCACCAAGTTGAGCACCTCGGTCTCGATGCGGTCGATGTGAGCCATCGCATTGCGCGCGTTGGCCAGCGCACCGGCCAGCTCTTCGCTGCCGGCGACCGCGCCGATCTTGCGGATGCTCGCCTCCATCGAGGCGACCGCCGGATGCAGCCGGCCGACCGCGTCGCGGGTTTCGCGCAGCAGTGGTCCGACGTGCTCGGCGAGGTCGCGCGACACCTTCGCCGCGTTGGCCAGCGTTTCGCCGAAGTGCTTCTGGTTGTCGTCCCCCACCAGATTGGTCAGCCGCGCCACGAGCCGGCGGGTCGCCGCCAGCAGGTCGCCGGCGTCATTGACCACGTCCGGCAGCGACTGGGCGAACTCGTCGAACGGCGACTTGCGCGCCGCGATCAGTGAGCCCGGCGCGCGGCTCTTGCCCTTGGGGCTGTAGCCATCCAGCTCGATGGTGACCTGCCCGGTGACCAGCAAGCGGTCCATGCGCGCCACCGTGACGTCCTGGATCACCGCCTTGCGCGGGTCGATGGCGATCTCCACTCGGGTCCGCCCGTTCTCGAACCGGATGTCGCTCACCGCGCCGACCGGCACCCCCTGGAAGTTCACCTTCGAGCCGACCACCATTCCCTTGACGCTCTCCTCGAACAGGATCCCGTAGCCGACCAGGTCCGTCGAAAGGCTCGAGCCGAGGATGAACAGCACCAGGGCGGAGAACATCCCCCCCGAGCCGAGCACCACGAGCCCGATCTTGAAGCGCCGCGTGCGGGTTTTCTTGCGCATGACGTCCCCTCAGTGCTCCGTCAGAGCGTGGATGTCGGGTTTGCATTCGCGTTCCGTCGGCACACGCCGCTCGAGGAACGCCTGGACTTCGTCGTCGGGATGGCCCCACACCACCTCGCGGTCGCCGAACGCCACCACGTTGCCGTGCATCAGTAGGATCGCGCGGTCGGCGATCGCCTTGGCCGAATCGAGGTCGTGGGTGATGACCACCACCGTCATGCCGAACACCCGATTGAGCTTGACGATCAGGTTGTCGAGGCCAGCGGCGGTCGACGGGTCGAGCCCCGCGGACGGCTCGTCGAGGAACACCACCTGGGGGTCGAGGGCAATCGCGCGGGCGATCGCCGCGCGCTTGCGCATTCCGCCCGACAGACTCGCGGGATAGAAGTCCGCTGCCGGCCACATACCGACCATGTCGAGCTTCATCTGCACGACGAGGTCGATCAGCTGCTCGTCGAGGGTCGTGTTCTCGCGCAGCGGCAGCGCGACGTTCTGCGCCACCGTCAGGTTGCCGAGCAGGGCACCGCCCTGGAACGACAAGCCCATCTGCGTGCGCAGCGCGTCCAGCTCCGCTTCCGGCAGCTCGTACAGGTCGCGTCCCTCGACGAACACCGAACCGCGGCTCGGTGGGAGTAGGCCGCAGAGATGGCGCATCAAGGTGGTCTTGCCGCATCCGGAAGGCCCGAGGATCACGCACACCTCGCCGCGCGGGATGGCGATGTCGATACCATCGAGCACGGTGCGGCCGCCGAGCGTGGTGCTCAGCGCGATGGTGCGGATCACGTCCTCGACCACCCGTTCGCCGACCTTCGGCGTTTCGCTCGTGGTCACGACCAAAGGTGTTGCCCGGCGACGAACAGGGAATCGATCACGATGATCAAGAAGATGCTCAGCACCACCGTGTTGGTGGTCGCCCGCGAGATGCCATCGCTGCCGCCGCGTACGCGCAGCCCGAGTCCGCAGCCGACGACCCCGACCACCGCACCGAACACCACGCTCTTGGTCGCCGCCAGCAGGAAGCTGCCGACCCGCAACGCTTCGGAGGTCTGCGCCATGTAGGCCCGCGGCTCGATCCCCGCGGCGGCGTAGCCGAACAGCGCACCACCGACCACCGCGACCCAGTCGAACAGCACCCCGAGCGCGACCACGCTGAACGCCAGTGCGAGCACCTTGGGTACCACCAGGTAGCTCCTGGCCCGCACCCCCATCTGCCGCAGCGCGTCGATCTCCTCGGCGACCGCCATCGAGCCGAGCTGCGCCGCGTTGGCGCTGCCGGAGCGCGCGGCGAGGATGATCCCAGTCATCAGCGGGCCGATCTCGTAGACCACCGACACGCCGACCATGTCCGCCATGTAGATGTCGGCACCCCAAACCCGCAGCTGCACGTAGGCCTGCATCGCCAGGATCAGCCCCAGCAGGAAGCCGATCAGCACCACGATCGGCAGCGCGCCGAAGAACGCCGCTTCGACTTCAACCGCGAGGCGGTCGAGGCGCAGACGCCGGCCGCGGAGCGGCTCGACCAGCAGCCCCCGCAGCGTTTCGACCCCGGTCGCCAACACACCGTGCAGCGCATCGAGGATCGGTTCGACGCGCCCACCGACCCGCGAAGCGAGGTCCTGCCGCGCCGGCTGCTCACGTCCGCTGCCGGTCAGTCGTTCGATCGAAACCAACGCGAACAGCTCGCGCATCTCCGGCGACATGCCGCGGATCTGCACGTGCACCGCACGCCGCCGCGCCTGCTGCAGTCCGTGCAGCAACGCGCCCATGCCGATCGAGTCGAACTGTTCGACCCGCTGTAGGTCGAACACCACGTTCTCGGCGCCACGACCCAGCGCCTCGTCGACGTGCCGCAACGCAGCCGGCGCAGTGCGCCGGTCGAGGCTCGGGTCGAACTCGACGACGGTTTGGGACACGGGACGGGGGAGCGGCGGGGGCCGCGGTCGGTGTCATCGGCCCTTGCGCTCCAGCGGCTTGAGACGTCGGGCCGGGCATCGGGCTACCATGGCGCATCCCGCCACACCCCGGCACCTGGAGACCCGCATGCCCCGACCCACTCTCGCGCTGCTCGCCCTCACCCTGCCGTGCGCCCCCGTGATCGCCCAGCAGCCGGCCGGGACACCGCCGGACCAACGCACCGTCACGGTGACCGCGCGCATTCTCGACACCGATGGCAAGCCGGTGACGAACGCCGCGATCGCGGTGTTCCAGCGCGACCAACCGCGAGACACCCAGGCGTGCCGCACCGCCCCGGCCGCCCGCAGCGACGCCGAAGGGAGGATCCGCGTGCAAGTGACCCACCCAGCGAAGCGGACGCCGATCCTGCTGCTCGCCGCACCGCGCAAGGCATCGCTCGCCCTACTGGTGCCGCCTCCCAAGAGTTCGGAGCTCGACGCCAAGGAGCGGACGATGCAGCTCGGCGACGTCATGCTGCACCAGGGCGCCAGTATCCTCGGCCTGGTACGCGACCCGGACGGCAAGCCGATCGCGGGCGCCGAGGTGGTCGCCACCGACGTGCGCGGGCGGATCTTCCAGAATGACCGGATGGGGCGCGCGCACCAGACCGCGTGCTACGGCATATCCGACGCGCAGGGTCGCGTTCGACTGAGCGGCATCTCGGCGTACGGGGTGAGCATCAAGGCGGACGCACCCGGGTGCTTCGCCTGGAGCACCAAGTACCACAACCGCCACACCCCGCTGGTGGTCACCCTGGAGCGCAACGGGGAGGTGCGAGGTGTGCTGCTCGATCCCGATGGCAAGCCACTGCAGGGTGGGTCGGTATACGCCTACTCGGAGGCGGGACACACCAAGTCGGAACACGAGACCGACGCCGATGGCCGCTTCGTGGTTCGCCTCCCCGGCCGTGGCCGATACCGGCTCTACTACTCGGGCAAGGCGCAGAGCGGGACGCGCTACGGCAGCGAGTACTCGCCGGTATTCGACACGCCGCGTGCGGACGTGGTGCTGCGGTTCGGCCAGGGATCGCTGGACCAGCGGGGCAATCGTCTGGCCAAGAAGGCTGCTGCACCGAAGAAGGCCGCCAAGGCACGCAACGCGACGGACAAACTGGAGCTGCGGGTGGTCGACGCGAAGTCCGGCGCTTCGCTGCAGGAAGCACGCGGCGCCGTGGTGTGGTGGCAGCCGCAGCAGTGGCAGTACAACTCCGGCTACCTCGAGGGACGGCTCGCCGCGGCCAAGCCGCAGAAGCTCGACGAGCGTGGGATCCTGCGCCTGTCGGGGCCCGATCCGCAGGAACCCGGCACCGGCCGCGCTCTGGTGTCGGCCAAGGGCTACGCGCCCAAACTGGTGCCCGACATCACCTGGCAGGAGGATGGCAAGAACGTGTTGTCGGTCAGCCTGCAGCGCGAGTCCGCAATCGCCGGAACGGTAGTCGACCCCAAGGGTGGCGCGCCGCTGGCAGGCGTCGAGGTGCTGGCGGTGACCGACCTGTCGACACTGCGCAACTACCGGCCGGAGCCGATGCGCCGCCGGATCGAACCCGCGGTGGCGCACGCGACCACCGACGCGGCGGGCAACTTCCGCCTCGGCGGCCTCCCGTCCGGCAAGGTACACGTGTTCCTCTCCCACCCGCAGCGCGCGGACACCGCGCCCACCACGGTGACCCTCGCAGACGGCGAGCAAAAGGAGCAGTTGAAGCTGACGTTCCCCAGCGGCGGCTCGCTGGCAGGCAAGCTGACCGGAACCCAGATCGCCTGCGGTTGGACGGTCCGGATCCAGCGCCTCGAAGAGCCGCGCCGCAATGTGTTCGGAGCCACCTACGGCCTGAGCGACAACCAGCGCTACGAGTCGACCCGAGTGGCCGACGACGGCAGCTTCACGTTCCACGGCTTGACCCGCGCCAATTACCTGTTGTCCCTGGTAATTCCCTCCGCCCACGGCTCGGTCGAAGTGCAGATGGAACCGCTGCGGGTCCGCAGCGGCCGGCTGGAGCGCACGTTCGACGTCAGCGAAGACCTGCCCGGTCGGCTCGAGGGCCGAGTGACGATCCACGGCGCGGCGTTCCCACCCGGCCGGTTGGTGGTGGTCGCACAAGACCGCAACACCCTGAACCCGTACACGTGGTACTCCGGACGCCCCAACGTGACGGGCGAGTTCAGCCCGCTCGATGCCCGGGGTCGTTACTCGATGCCGCTCGCCGAGGGGTCGTACTTCCTGCGGGTCGTGGACTTGAGCACCGGGCTGACCCTGCTGCAGGAGACCACGGCGCTCGCGATCGCGGCCACCAAGGCGCACAACCACGACCTGAAGCTCGAAGTCGTGCCGGTCCGCGTGACACTCACCGCCGAGGGCGCCGGTCCGCCGCCGCCGATCGACGAGATCGAGATTCGCGCCGACCACCCCAAGCCCGCACAACCGCGCGGCGTCATGATCAACCGACCCGATCACTACACCGGCGTCGCCCAGCAGATCGCGCGTGGCACCAAGGAGGTCGAGCTGCTGCTGCCGGCGGTGCCGTGCAAGCTGTTCGCACGTTCGGAGGCACACCACCTCGATCCCAAGACGCACTCCTACAATTTCCCGGCGCAGGGCGAGGCGGAGCTCACCCCGGCGAGTGGATCCGCGGACAAGGTGACGATCCAGGTCGGCAAGCCCAAGATCAGCTTCCCCGACGAGGAGCAGGACGGGGAGGCGGAGGAGAAGGAGAAAGACGCGAAGGACAAGATGAAGGAGGCGCTGAAGAAGAAGCTCGAGGTGCTGCGCGTCCGCCAGGGCAAGGGCTGAGCGTCCTCGCATGCCTGGATGTCAAACCCTGAACTCGCTCGCACCAAGAGCCCGGCAGGGTGACGACTCGATCTCGGGAAACCTCGAGCGCTTGCGGACCACTCTCTGGGGATCTGATCGCACAGAATCGGAGAACCGGCCGGATCACGCGGCCGCCACTCGCCGAACGAAACGGTTGAGCGAGAGCCAACCGCGCCGTCGGCGCGAGACTCGGCCGCGGCTCTCCGCCGTCGCCTGAGTCGCTCGCGACTCACGCGAACCGCATACCCGTCGGACACCACACGGGAAAGCGCACCGCACGACCCCCCGCACAACTTGCCGACTTGTGCAGCGAACTTCCGCGACAACCCCTTAGGTTGCTCGCATGAAGATGCGCGCCGCGGTCCTCGAACAGTTCGGCAAACCCCTGGTGGTCCAAGAGGTCGATCTCGCCCCACCGCGCGATGGCGAGGTGCTGGTGCGCGTGCAGGCCTGCGGGGTCTGCCACACCGACCTCTACACCGCGAGCGGTGCCGACCCGTCGGGCTACGCGCCCTGCGTGCTCGGCCACGAAGGTGCCGGGGTCGTGGAGCAGGTCGGCGCCGGCGTGCAGAGTCTGCGCCCCGGCGACCACGTGGTGACCCTGTTCTCCGCCGAGTGCGGCACCTGCCTGCACTGCAAGAGCGGCAAGACCAACCTCTGCCTCGCGGTTCGCGAGCAACAGGGGAAAGGCTACCTGCCCGACGGCACCGCGCGGCTGTCGCGCGGTGGCACACCGATCCGCCACTTCATGGGCACCAGCACCTTCGCGGAGTACACCGTGATGCCCGAAGTGTCGCTGGCCAAGGTCGACCCGGACGCCCCGGCCGAAGTGGTCTGCATGCTCGCCTGTGGGGCCACCACCGGCATCGCCGCCGCGTTGTGGAAGGCGGAAGTCGAGCAGGGGTCAACCGTGGCGGTGTTCGGCGCCGGGCTGGTCGGCCTCGGCGCTGTGCTCGGCGCCAAGCTGCGTGGCGCCGAGCGGATCTTCGTGGTCGATCGCTCGCCGCAGCGGCTCGAGCTCGCCAGGCAGGCCGGTGCGACCGACTTGATCGAGGCAGACGGCGACGCGGTGGCGCGGATCGTCGAGCAAACCGGCGGGTTCGGTGCCGACTTCACGTTCGAGGCCACCGGGCTGGTCCACGTGATGGGCCAGGCGGTCGAAGCGGCGCGCATGGGTTGGGGCCTGTGCACCATCCTCGGCGTCGCCGGCAAGGGCGAGACGCTGCAGATCGTGCCGCGCCTGCTGATCACCGGACGCCGGGTGCAGGGCGGCAGCTTCGGCGGCGCGCGCGGCCGCACCCACGTGCCGCAGCTGGTCGAGATGTACCAGCGCGGCGAGCTGGCGCTCGACATGTTCGTCTCGCACCGCCTGAGCCTCGACGAGGTCAACCGCGGCTTCGAGCTGATGGAAGCACAGGACGGCATCCGCTCGGTGATCGTGTTCGACCGATGACCGGCGACCTCCTGCTGCGCAACCGCCACGGCGAGCGCCTCGACTGCGCGTTCACCGAGGGCACGCCCGGCGACGCGACGCTGGTGGTGATCGGCCACGGCGTGACCGCCAACAAGGACCGGCCGTGGTTGGTCGCGCTCGGCTCCGCTCTCGCCACCGCCGGGATCGCCTCGTTGCGCATCTCGTTCTCCGGCAACGGCACCTCGGACGGGCGCTTTGGCGACTCGACCATCACCAAGGAGGTCGACGACCTCGGCGCGGTGCTCGACGCGGTCACCGACCGCGACATCGTCTACGCCGGCCACAGCATGGGCGGCGCCGTCGGCGTGCTGCGCGCCGCCGGCGATCCCCGGATCCGCCGTCTGGTCAGCCTCGCAGGCATGGTGCACACCGCCCGCTTCTGCCGCATCAAGTTCGGCACCTTGGTGCCCGAGCGTGACCGCATGTGGGACAAGCCTGAATGCCCGTTGTCCCAAGCATTCGTCGACGACCTGACGCAGATCGACACCGTGCTGCCGCAGGCCCGCGCGGTCGCGGTGCCGTGGCTGCTGGTGCACGGAACGGCGGACACGGTGGTGCCGGTCGACGACTCGCGCGAGGCGGCCGCGGCCGGGCCCGCGGGACCGGAGCTGATCGAGCTGCCCGGCGCCGACCACGTGTTCACGGGCGAGGCGACGGCGGCGATGTGCGCGGCGGTGGTCGAGTGGTTGGCGAAGTGAGGTGAACTCGTCGGAGCCCAGGGTCGACCCTCGCGCGTCACCTCGTTCGCACCTCGCGCGCGCGAGATCCGAGGAACGACCACCCTGCCCTACTTCGACGGCTTCTTGCGCCCGCCGGACGCGACGACCTTGGCCGTCCACCGCACGACGAACACCTTCAGCGTGTCGCGGGGCAACACCAGGCGGGGGCCCGACCCGATGCCACCCGCTTTCGTGTCCTTCGCCCCGTCCGCACGCTTGCGCAGCGTGCTCTTGTGGCTGCCGAAGATCGTCAGCGTGGTGGTCTTCTTCGCAGCGTCCTTCGTGACCCGCTCGATCAGGCCCGCGTGCCCCGCCCACTTGCCGGACTTGGTCTTGTACCAGTACTGCACGAGGTCGCCGGGCGCCGCGTCCTGCGGGTTCACCGCCTTCCCCAGACCGGCGTCGATCAGCGCCTGTTGCACGCCGCGGATGGACTTGTCGCCCGCGCCCACCAAGCCCTGCAACTCCGCGGCTTTCACTCCCGCAACCACCAACGTCGTCCGCTGCTTCGCGGAGAGCTTCTTGCCGCACGACTTCGTCAGGTCGTTCACGACCGCGAGCACGAACTCGGTGCAATCGATGCTCTTGGCCACGCCCTTGGCCTTGTAGACGTAGCCCTGGAACTTGCCCTTGGCTGACGTCACGGCGACGTCCAGCGGCCGAGCCACCGCTTGACCGAGGGCAACCGTGGACACGAGACACAGGGCGATCGAGGGTAGAATGCAGTTCATGGTCGGGTTCTTCGCTCCGTAGGCCTACCTCTTGTATCCGTCGCGGATCGACACTCGCGTGCTACTTCCCGTGGAAGTGCACGCCGCCAGCGAACATCAGCGGACCCGCGACACGTACACGTAGTACGCCCCACGCGAGCCGCCACCCGCGAGTTCGAGGATCCCGCGCACCGTCGTCGGCCCGTGCGGCAGATCGACGCGGAACTTCGCGTGCGTCGCCCCGGCCGCCACCGTCTGCCGTTGCGCCCTGCCGCCGACGATCAGCTTCGCGGACGTCGCCTCGAGAGGCCGATCGAGCTGCCGCACCCAGCGGCGCAGCTCGAACTCGTATTCACCCGCCTTGGCGACGTCGACGAACCACTGGCCGTGCAGCTTCGCCCCGCGCTGAACGTGCACCTGGCTCCACGGGCAGCCGCCGGGCCCGATGCTCTGCCAGTCGTGTGCATTGAGCACGCTGTCGGGCTCGACGTCGGAACCCAGACCGATGCGCACGGTGCGGGCGATCGCCGGAGCGAGGCTCGCCCACCACGCATCGTACGCCTTGCTCAGCGAAGCGACGACCTCGGCGTGGTCCTTCGCGACGTCGTGTGCCTGCCGGGGATCGGCCACCATGTCGTAGAGTTCCTTGCCGTCGACCAGACGCCAGCGCTCGGTCATCACCGCGCACTGGCGCCACTTCCGCGGCTGCAGAATCCGCTGGCTGTGCACGAACAACGTGCGCGCCGGAAGGGCGGCGTCCGGGTCGCGCAAGCGCGACGCGAGGCTGATGCCATCGAGCGGCGGGAGCTTGCCGTCCAGTGCCGGCACGACGCCGCACAGGTCGAGCAGCGTCGGCAGCACGTCGATGTGCGCCGCGAGGTAGCGCTCATCGCGGGCGCGCCCCTTCCCGCTCGTCCCGCCGATGCCACCAGCCGGCCAGCGGATGAAGAACGGCACGCGGTGGCCGCCGTCGTACTTCGAGCCCTTGTGCCCGCGCATGCCGGCGTCGAATCCGGCCCACTGTCCCGCGGCCGCGCGCTTGCGGTCGACGAACCCGGTCGCCGTGCCGTTGTCCGTCATGAAGATCACGATCGTGTTCTTTGTCAGGCCGAGCTGATCGAGCCGCGCCATCAGCCTTCCCATGTTCCAGTCGATGTTCTCGATCATCCCGTAGAACTTCGCCTGGTTCGGGGCGACGCCCCGGTCGACGTAGCCCTGACTCCACTTCGCGTCGACGTGCAGCGGGTCGTGCGGTGCGTTGGTCGCCAGGTAGCAGAAGAACGGTCGGTCCTTGTTGTTCTCGATGAAGCGCAGCGCCTCGCGGAACCACACGTCGGTGCAGTAGCCCGAGTACTTGGTCGGCTTCCCGTTACACCAGTAGGTGTCGTCGAAGTAGTCGTTCCCCCACCAATCCGGTCCCTGGCCCACGCCCCCACCGCCGTGGCGGACCGCCTCGTCGAAGCCCTGGTCGCGCGGCCGCAGCGGCCAGTTGTCGCCGAGGTGCCACTTGCCGAACATCCCGGTGCGGTAACCGGCGGCGCGCAGGTACTCCGCGACGGTGTGCTCGTCGGGCGACATCAACGAGCGGCCGAGGATGGTGTGCCAGACTCCCGTCCGCGTCGAGTATCGGCCGGTCATCAACGCCGAGCGCGTCGGTGAGCACGTCGGGTCGACGTGGAAGTCGGTGAGGCGCACGCACTGTTCGCGCAACGAGTCGAGATTCGGCGTGCGGATCATCGTGTTGCCGTGGGCGTGCACATCGCCGTAGCCCTGGTCATCCGTCATCACGAGAATGACGTTCGGCCGGCGACCGCTTGTGGATCCGTTCGCTGGAGAAGTCCAGGACGGGACCTGGCAACCCGGCGCAACGGCGAGCAGCAGCGATCCGAGGAGAAGGAGCGCCATGGTGGAACACTCGCGGGGAGGGCGGAAAGTCGCCGTACGGTTCGATGGCATGTCGCTGGTTCCTGCGGTCGACGACGAAGGCGCACGCAACGGGCGCCGGAGCGTGTGGCACGGATCCTATCCCTACGCGAGGTTCGCCGCGCGCGCCGCTCTCGCGGCGGCACCACGCAGCATGCCCGCAGGCTCTGCGCGGAGGCGGCGTGCATCCCCGAGGGGATCGCGTTCTGATCTCCGACGAGGCGCGGGGTGACCTTGCGCGAGTGCAGCAACTCGATCGTGGCCAGTCCGGCGCGAGATCGCTTCACCAGCCGTCCGCGCTCAGGTCTGCGGCGCGTGAGACTCCGGCACCAGGCGGTCGCGCTTCGCCAACGTCGGGAAGCGCACCACCCAGAGCGCGACGACCGCGAGCGTCCCCGCGCCACCGAGGACCACCGCCGGCACCGTCCCGAACAACGCCGCGGTCACGCCGGACTCGAACTCACCGAGCTGGTTGGACGTGCCGATGAACAGCGAGTTGATCGCGGACACACGCCCGCGCATGGAGTCGGGCGTCTCGAGCTGCACCAGCGCCGAGCGGATGACCACGCTCACCATGTCCGCCGCCCCGAGCACCGCAAGCGCGGCGACCGATAGCGGGAACGAGCGCGACAGCCCGAATGCGATCGTAGCGACGCCGAACACCGCGACCGCCGCGAGCATGATGGGCCCAGCTCGGCGCGTGATCGGGAACCGCGTCAGAAGAAGAGCCGTCACCAACGCACCGAGCGCCTCCGCCGAGCGCAGCAAGCCGAGGCCGACGGGCCCAGCCTGCAGGATGTCGCGCGCGAATACCGGCAGCAACGCCACCGCGCCGCCGAGCAAGACCGCGAAGAGATCCAGCGCGATCGCACCGAGCAGCACCGGCTGGCTGCGGATGAACGCGATCCCAGCGAACATCGTCCGCAGCCGCACCGGCTCCTTCGCGCGCAGCCCGGCCTCCGGCATGCGGATCCTGAGCAGGGCGACGAGCGCCACCGCGCAGACGACCAGGCAGGCTGCGTAGGCCGCGGCGGCGCCGAGCCCGTACGCCAGTCCGCCGAGCGCTGGGCCGGCCAGCACGGCCCCCTGCATCGACGACGCCGATACCGCGACGGCCCGCGGGAAGCGCGCCGGCGTCACGAGCGTGGCGAGCAGCGCGGCGCTGGTCGACATCTCGAACGGCCGCGCGACGCCGAGGAGCGCGGTGATGCCGAGGATCATCGGCTTGTCGAGCCAACCCTGCGCGCTGCCGAGCGCCAGGGTCGCGAGCGCGACGATCTGCATGAGCCGGGCGCCGGCGAGGACCAGGCGGCGATCGTATCGATCGGCCACGTGTCCGGCCGGCAGCGTCAGCAGGACGGCGGGCAGGAACTGCACCAGACCGACCAGGCCGAGGTCGAGCGGGGAATGCGTCAGGTCGTAGAGCTGCCACCCGACGGCGACGACCTGCATCTGCCCGGCGAGTCCCCCGGCGACCCGCGCCAGCAAGTAGAGCGCGAAGCTGCGCTGGCGGAGCAGGTCCGATGTGCCGTCATCCGCGATCTCGCGGCCTCGGCGCTCGGCTTGCTGGTCACGGTCGGGTGTCGTGGTCACGGTTCCGTGCGGTTCGGATGATCGAAACCCAGGAGTCTGCGCGACGGAACGACAACCCACGAGATCCGCGCCTTCCCGCACCGTCACCCCTCGAGGGCCTCGCCGAAGTCACGGTTTCGCCTGGGTTCGTGGGCGGCGACCTGCGCCGAGTTCCTCCAGCCTCCTGAATCTCCCTTTCGTCGCGTGAGCAGCGTCGCGAGATCGTGCAAGGTCGTTGCTGGCAAGGAGAATGGCAGGTTCCGCCCGGAGGAGGGGTGACCCCGTCGAGGAGCAGGTTCTGACATTCGACCAAGCCTGCAGCGACCCTGCGTGATCGCAACAGCTCGGTCATGCGTGGTCCGGGCTACGGACTTCCTACCGCGCCGGCCGCGCGATGCGGCGTCGGGAAACGCTACCGTGTCTCCGATGCCGCTGCCCGCTGGAGAAGCAGCCGCCCAGGTGTCGTGGAAGGTACCGGAGGATCTTCGCGTGCCGGCACGATCCGCGGCCCCTGCAACTCAGCAAACCACGACGATTCACGCGACGCGTCCGGCCACGGGGCCGAACCGAACCGTACGATGGCCGGTCACCTCGCCCGCGCAGACTTCCCCTGCAATCTCGGAGCATCCCATGCAAGCCCTCTCGCGCCCCCTGCGTGCCACCCTGATTCCGATCGCGGCATCGATGTGCTGCACACTCGCACCGCTGTGCGCGCAGGCCGCGGCGCGCAAGCCGGTCCAAGTGTTCATCCTGATGGGCCAGTCCAACATGGTCGGCTTCGGCAGGGTCTCCGACCGCGGCAAGCAGGGCACCCTCGAGGAACTGTGCACGAAGCGGGGCAAGTACCGCTACCTCGTCGACGGCGCGGGAAAGTGGAAGGTGAGGGACGACGTATGGTGTGTCAAGACGACGGTCGGCCAGAAGCAGGGCTGGCTGCAGCCGGGCTTCGGTGCGCGCAACCACTTCATCGGCCCGGAGCTGTCGTTCGGCAACGTGGTCGGCGACCACATCGCCGCGCCGGTGCTGCTCATCAAGGCCTCGCAGGGCAATCGAAGCCTGGGCTGGGACATCCTGCCGCCAGGGTCGAAGCGCTTCGAACACGGTGGCCGCATCCATGCGGGCTACAAGGACACCCCAGCGTCGTGGGTCGAGGGCCAACCGAAGAAGTCCGTGAACTGGTACGCCGGCAAGCAGTACGACGAGTTCGTGCGCGACATCCGCGCGGTGCTCGACAACCCGAAGAAGTTCTACCCGAGCTACGACGGCCGTGGTCTCGAGCTCGCGGGCTTCGTCTGGTGGCAGGGACACAAGGACCAGAACGAGGCGCACGCCAACCGCTACGAGCAGAACCTCGTCCAGTTGATCCACTCGCTCCGCAAGGAGTTCCGAGCGCCGAAGGCCCCGTTCGTGCTCGCGACGATCGCGTTCGGCGGCAAGGCGCTGAAGGGTCACGGCCTGACGGTCGCCAAGGCCCAGCTCGCGGTGAGTGGCGAGACCGGCAAGTACCCGGAGTTCAGGGGCAACGTCAAGACGGTCGACGCGCGCCGATTCTGGCGCGACAAGTCGGTCTCGCGCGGCGGATCCGGCGCGTCGAGCGCCGCCATCCCCATCACCTGCCGGATCGTGAGCCGACCGAAGCGGGCGAACTCTCGGTCGCTGCCGAACAGGCGGCGCGGCAGCACCTCGGTGATCGGCGCATCCGGTCCTCGGATCAACCCGCGGTCGACGGCCTGACCGATCAGGACCGACAGCACGCTCTTGGTCACCGACATCAGGTAGTGCGCGCGGTCGCGTTCGATCCCGGAGGTGTAGAGCTCGTAGACGAGCTGGCCGTGCCGCGACACCAACAGCGAGAACACCGGCAGCGGCTCGCGAACAAGCCACTTGGTGAGGGCGATCAACCGGGCGCTGTCCATGCCGACCTGCTCGGGCGCGCCGGCGCGGGCGAAGGTCTTGCTGAACTCCGAACGGGTGGGCGCGGGCGCATTCGCGGTCGGCTTCTGGGCGACGAGGAGCGCGGAGCACGCGATGGGCCAGACGAGACTCAGCGCGCACGGGACGGATGAAATCGGACCTACCATGCGGTCGACGAAGATCCGCGAGACACGCCGAGCGGGGGATGCCAAGGAAGGGTCGCGTCGCGGTCACGCGTTCCTCGCGGCTGGGCCGGAGCTCGCACGCTTGCGGATCTCGCTTCCACGCTTCCGATGTCCTCGGCCCTGCCCGTGACCGGCCCGGGCCGTTCGTGCAACCCTGTCGCGCGCGGAGACCGGCGCGGCATGCACGGAGCCTGTTCCAGCACCGCGCCCCGGCCGGCGGAACGCCCGCCGGGCGACACGCGGTGATCATGCGGGCGATGGACTCCGAAGCTCGTATCCAAGCAACTTCTCCCGGTCAGCGCGCAGCCCCCGCCCACAACGAATCGAGCCACACACGTCGCACTCCCTACTGCACGACCTGCACCCGCAGCAACCGCCCGAACCGATCCGAGCCATCCGGCGTCAGCGGCCGGTCCAGCGCTTGAAAGCGCAGCACCAGACCGTGTAACCGCGGGTCGTTGGGCACCGGCAGGTTCCACGTGTTCGGGACCCGGTACATCGAAAGGTCGGTCGCGTACCACAGCCGCGCCGGGTCGAGGCGGAACACGCCGGCGCTGCCGAACGGGATCGTCGACTCGCCGAGCGACAAACCGAGGGTCACCAAACGGAGGTGGTCCGCGTAGGTGCGCAGCGTCAGCGTCCAGCCCACTCTGGCCTGGAGCGGGCCGGACAGGTGGCGACGGCGGTTGCGCGTGATCACGGGGCTGTCGTACTTCTGGTTCGACACGGGGCTCGTGGCCAGCCCCATCCCGACGATGTCCGGGTCGCCATCGTTGTCGATGTCGTGCACTTCCGGCCAACTCACGACCGACCGGCCCAAGTCGATCCACTGGCTCGTGACGTCGACGAATCGAAAGCCACCCTGGTTCGCGAAGAGGTACGAGCCGAAGAGCAGATCGACACGCCCATCCTGATCGACGTCGCCCGCGCGTGCGCCACCGAACGACCCGACCGTGGCAACCTCCGTCAGCTTCCCGGCTGCTCCACACGTGTAGATCACACTCGTCCTGCGTGCAAAGTCACCGACCACCAGCTCGACGAACCCATCGCCATCCAGGTCCACGGTCAGAACCGAGAACAGCGATTGCAGCACGGTCTCGACGTAGCCGCCGTTCTGGCTGCTCAGCCACATGGTGCCCGGGTTGGTCGAGTTGGCGCACACGATGTCCGGCCGCCCGTCCCGGTTGAGGTCCCCGATCGCAACGTCCGACGTCGCACCGGCGATGACCCCGTACTGCAGCGCGTTCGATGCCGTGAAGCGACCCTTGCCATCGTTGAGCAGGATCAGGTCGGTCATTCCGTACCGGCCGGCGACGATGTCGATGTCGCCGTCACCGTCGAGGTCGGCCACCCCGATGGCCAGGCAGTTGTCGACCGGGGGAAGGGAGAACTTCGTCGACACCGTGAATCGGCCGGTGCCGTCGTTCTCCCAGACCGCCACCCCCCGTAGGGAGTGGCTGGCCGGGCAGATTGGAGGAGGCGCAACGCTGCACGAGGCAACAAGGTCGAGGTCCCCGTCTCCGTCGAGGTCCACTAGCCTCAGTGATCCGTACCCACCGTAGCACACCTGCGACGGCACCGGTGGCTTCAGCGACGGAGCGAAGGTCCCACCTCCGGTGTTCTCTGCAATGTAGAACGTTGGATTCCCGACGCCGTTTGCTCCGCCACCGTAGACCATGTCGATGTCACCGTCTCCGTCGACGTCGCCAAATGCAATCTGGCTGAACCGTGCGTACGGGGTAGTTGTTGCCCACGGATCGAAGGAAGACAAGGTCCCCTCGTCCTCGAAGAGCTTGCCCTGGGAACTGGCCAGGCATCCAAGGGCGAGGATGGCAACGAGGCGTAC
>JACKIB010000024.1 GCA_020638695.1 Planctomycetota bacterium | reverse complement strand
CGGACCGGCCCGGAAGCTGCGCTGGAGCTGCGCGCGAAGCTCGCTGTCACCGTCCCGAATCCGGAACAGGTCGGACGCTGACCCCTGCCCCCGGAGCGGCTGTAGGACGCTGACCAGGATACCGATAGTCAAAGTGCACCACTGCCGGGGAACGGGCCGCGTACCCGATCGGCCGCACGGGAAGGGACAGCGAACACGCATGAGCGTCGGCACGTCGTCGATCGAAGACAAGGACCTGGAATTCCTGCTGCGAGACACCGAGTCGCAGGACCAGGAGGCGTCCGCACTGGCAGAGCGCGACGCAGACGTCTCGATCCGCGGCGAGCTGGACAAGATCAGCCTCACCGACATCTTCCAGACCCTGGCGATGTCCAAGATGGAGGGCATCCTATCGGTCCACAACGGCCTGGAGAACCGCCTCATCTACTTCGACGAGGACGGAGTCCGGCTGCTGCCGGAGAACAAGTCCGAGACCCGCCGGATCGGCGCCCGGCTGGTGCGCAGCGGCCTGATCACGCCAACCGATCTCCGCTCGGCGCTGCTGCAGCAGAAGCAGCGCTACCAGCCGCTCGGCGAGATCCTCGCCGAGCAGGGGCTGCTCGACCACGAGGAGTTCACCAGGATCCTCAACCATCAGCTCGAGGAAGAACTCTACGGGCTGTTCACCTGGACGCGCGGAGGCTTCGAGTTCTACAAGGGACCGCCACGCGACCGCTCCCAGCTGCAGCGGCTCGAGTACGCGCCGAGGTTCGAGTTCAACGCCGTCCTGCTGGAAGTGGCCCGGCGCGTCGACGAGTGGAACGTCATCCTGGACGTGATCGGTGGCGTCGACGAGGTGCCGGTGTTCTGCCAGGACGTCGAGTTCCCGGAGATGTCCGGCGACCTGCTGGTGGCGTGCGAGGCCATCGACGAGTTCTCGACGGTTCGTGACCTCGGCGAGATGACGCTGCTCGGGTTGTTCCATTGCGCCCGTGCGGTGTGCGAGCTGCGGCGCCACGGGTTGATCGACTTCGCCGGCGCACCGTTGCTGATCGAGTTGGCCGAGGAAGCCGCGGAGAAGGGCGACCACAAGCGCGCGCTGCTGCTGTGCCAGTCGGTGCAGGACCGCCCGGACGAGATCGACTTCACCATCGCCACTGCGGTCGGCAACGTGGTGGAGCGCACTCGGGAGGCACGGCTCGGGGCGCAGATCCTGACCCGCTGCTGTCGCGCACTCCGCGACCCCAACGAGCGCCTGGTCCTGGGACGCAAGGCACACATCCTCAACCGCAGTGCCCGAGCCACGCTCGAGCTGCTGCACCAGGCTTACGTCGAGCTCGGTCGCGAGACCGACCCGGACGCACTGGACGTGGCCGACCGGTTGGCGGACGCCATGGCGCTCGACGGCGACGCCGAGGACGCCCTGCAGCTGGTGCTCGATCTCGAGGAGGTGCGACCGTACGACGCGGCTCTGCTGACGCGCCGGGCGCGCTTCATGCACGCCGCGGGCCACGACGACCAGGCGCTGCAGGCCCTGCACGAGCTGCGCGAACTGGTGGTGCAGAGCGGCGACGATTCGCAGCTCGCCCGGGTGTTGGAGCAGATCCTCAAGCTCGACGGTGGCAACAAGGAAGCCGCCCGGGCACTGCGGCAGATTCGCCTCGGCGAAGCGCGACTGAAGCGCCGGCGAGTGATCTGGGCCGTGGGGCTCGTGCTGTGCGTGGTCGCCGGATGGTTGGTGTTGCGCTGGCAGCACCACGCCGCTCAGGTGCGGAGTGCCGGGCAGCGGGTCGCCGAGTGCCTGGCCGAACTCGACCCGACGCGCGCCAAGCAGACCCTCGACGAAGCAGAGGCGCAACTCGGTGCCGACCCTTCGTGGGCAGCGCTGCGCGAGAAGGTCGACGCCGCGATCGTGATCCAGACCACCGGGCTGGCCGCCCGCCAGCGCAACGCCCTGACGAAGCGGCTGGAGCACGCCGGCGACCTGCTCGCCAAGGGCGACCTCGCGGGCGCCATCCAGATCTATGCCGAGGAGCACCAACAGAACAGCGCGCAACGCGACCTGCAGGAGCTGCTGCTGAAGACCGTGCGCAACCAGGTGCAGACCGCCGCTTCCAAGCTCGAACAGCTGCACGCTGAGCTCGAGCAGGGACTGCCCACCGCAGCGAGCAACGTCGTCAAGCTCGTCGACCTCGAAGCCGGCGAGAAGAAGCTCGCCCAGCACGCGGCCCTCGACCGGCGGCTGGCGGAGTCGGCGGCCCGGCAGAGCGGCGCACCGGTGCTGCGCGAGCTGCTGAATGACAAGGAGCGGGCCAAGCTGACCGAACTCGGCACCAAGGTCCTGGCGGCGCACGCGATGATCGACCAGCGCCTTCAGGAGTACCGCGCACGCATCGAGACGCTGCGCCACAACCTCAAGTGGGAGCCCGTCTACGAAGCCGCCCGGGCCGCCGAGCAGCGCTACGACTTCAAGACCGCCGAGGACCTCTACCGGCGCCTACACACCCAGTACCGCGACCACGAGCTCATGGCACCCCGCTTCGCCAGCCGGGTCGCGATGTACACCAAGATCAACCAGCACCTCAACAACCTGATCGCCGCCAGTGAGCGGGTCGACCTCGAAGCGGCGCGCCGCGAGTACCGAACCCTGGCGGCCGAGTTCAAGGACCTGCCGTGGGCCAAGATGATCGAGCTGCCGGTGCGGGTCGAGAGTCGCCCGAACGGCGTGCAGGTGCGCCTCAACGGCAAGGACGTCGGACGCACACCACTGACGCTGCACTGCAAGCCAGCCGAACAGAACCGACTCGCGCTGTCGATGCCGGGCTTCCGCACCGAGACCCGCCTGGTCACCGGCGACGGGATCCAGGCGGTGCGCATCGCGATGACCCTGGAGCCAGCGTGGACCATGGCAACCCCCGGCTCGGTGGACCGCGCGCCGGTGGTCGCCGGCGACCGCGTGTTCTTGGTCGATCGAACCGGCACCGTGTCGGCCTGGTCGATCCGCGACCGGAGCGAGCTCTGGCGGCACCGCACCGGCGACCTGTCGGGGTTCCTCACCCGACCGGTGCTGCACGGCAAGACGCAGCTGCTGGTCGGCTCGCTGGATGGCTCGTTGCGGGCGCTGGACGCCGACAGCGGTCGACTCGCGTGGAAGCTCGACGGCTTGCCCTGCGAGTCGTCGCCGGCGTACGTCGCCGGTCGACTGGTGATGGCGGTCAAGCCGGGCAAGCTGGTGTTCGTCAACGCGGGGGAACGCGAGGGCAAGGTCGTGCACCAGATGAAGCTCGGGTCCCGTGTCCGGCAGGACGTGTTGCGGCTCGACGACCACACCGTGCTGGTGACCATGGACAACGGCCAGGCGCGGGCAATCGACATCACCAAGGGGAAGGACCGCTGGTCGCCCGTGCAGGTCGGCGCCGGCGTCGTGAGTCAGCCGCTGGTCTGCGACAACGTCGCGGTGTTCAGCACCGACGCGGGGCTGCTCACCGCGTACGCCACCGACACCGGCCGGCGCCTGTGGAAGCACACGTCGCTCGGCGAACTGCGGTGGCGGCCGGTCGCCGATGGGTCGCGCGTGTTCGCGGTCGCGTCGTCGACCCTGGAGCGCGGCCCGTGCGTGTTGTCGTTCGACCTGCGCAGCGGCCGGGAGCTCGGACGCTACATCACTGCTCCGGACACGGTGTGGACCTGCGGCCCCAGCCTCCTGCGCGGCCAGTTGCTCGCCGGCTGCCGCTCGGGAGTGGTCCGGGTGCTCGACTCGCAACAGCTGAAGATCCGTTTCACGATCCGCGGTAGCGGTGCGGTCAGCGCCCCGCCGCTCGGCATCTCCAGCGGAGAGCTCCTCTGTCCGTTCGATGGCAAGGAGATCCTCGTGTTCACGGGCATCGAGGCTGCCCTGAAATGACGTCCGCCACCTCACTTTCGCCGTTGCGGGTATACTTGCTCGGTTCGCCACGCCGATGGTGAACCGGACCACACCCGACCCGCCAGAGCACCCGAACTCGCCTCGCACCATGTCCATCCGTCTGCTGCTCACCGTCTCCCTCCTGGGACTGTTCGGCCTCGCCTCCTGCGCCGACAAGACCGCGGGTTCGACCGAGTCAGTGACCCATACGGTCCCCGAGCCGCGCACTCCGGGCGGAACCAGCGCACAGCCTGGCCCCCGTCACGAGTCCCCCACCACCGTCGAACCCGACGCGAGTTCGCCGCAACCGGTGCCCGAACCCGGCACCATCTTCCTGTTCGGCTCGGGCCTCACCGGGCTGGCCCTGCTGCGGCGCCGTCGGCGGAACAAGCGCGCCCAGGCCTGACCCGAGCGACGCGGACGCGGCGCGCGATAAGCTGCCGCGAATGAACGCTGCGGCACGCTGGTGGTTCGTCGGGTGGTTGCTGATCCCCGGCTGTGCGGTTTCGAAACCGACTCCTGAGCCCGTCCGACCCGACCCGGTGATCGAGGCAGCCGCCGCGGCGCTGGTGGCGGCCGCGCCGGGCGACTGGCCCGCCCACCTCGACGCCGTGCACGCCCACGGCACCGCGGCATCCGCCGCGTTGGTGCGCGCGCTGGGCAAGGCGCCAGATGGACCGGGCGCCCAGGCGGCGCTCCACCTCCTAGGCCGCCTTCGCGCCCCCGGTTGCCGCCCTTTCCTCGAACGACGCGCGGCAGCGGGTGACGAACTGGCCGTCGAGGCGGCACTGGCACTGGGCCGGCTAGGCGACACGGCGAGCATCCGACCGTTGCGCGCGCTGGTCGACGACCGCCTCACCCCGCCCACGACCCGATGTGCCGCCGCCGCGGCGCTGATCGAACTTGGCCGGGCGCGCGAGGTCCTGCCCTTCCTCGACGCGGTGTGGACCGCGGCCACACCCTACGGGCACGCGCACGGCCGCGCGGTGGGCTTCCCGCCGAGCAAGGACCGCTGGGCCCACGAGCGCTACATGATCATCGAGGCGATCCGCCACCGCTACGGCGGCAAGACCTTCGGCCTCGATGAGGACCAACCGTGGGAGGCGATGCGCGACGCCGGGAAGCGATTCCGAGACGCCGTCGAGTCGAGCCCGCGGTAGGGGTGCGGCCGTCGACGCCCCATCTTCCACCGAAGGCAGCTATCGGACGAGCATCCGCGCCACTTCGCGCAGGCGGCTCGGCGGAGGATCGCGGAGCAGCAGCGTGCCGTCGGGTCCGATGAGGAACGAGTCCGGCACCGCCTGCACACCGAGCTGCAGCACCGTCGGATCGAGGAAGGCGCCGGCGCAGGTCACGCGCGGGACATCCGGGACGCGCTCCTCGGAGGTGCGGGTCGTCTGGCCAGGCGTCGCAGAGTGCATCGCGAACAGCAGTACGTCGTCGCGGCTGCCGCCCCCGGACCGCCACGCGCGGACCAGCGCGCGCATCCGGCGGCGCGCGACGGGATCGTTCGCGGCGGTGAACAGCAGCAGCAGCGGGCGCCCGGCACGGAAGCCGCGCGCCGCACCTGACGTGTCGCGCGCGTCGGGCAACTCCCCGATCGGTCTGCCCACCTGAACCCGGGTGCTCGCCGCGATGCGCCGCTGCGCCGCGCGGGCGTAGCTGGCGTAGCGCAGGTCGGCGAACTCGGTGGTGAGCCGAGCGAGTGCAGCGGCGCACAACTCCGGTTCGCGCAGCAGCTCGGCACTCTGCGCGGCGCCGTACAGTGCCCGGGCGCGCAGCACCCGCTGTTCCGGCGGGAGCTGCCGCTGCACCGCCTGGAACTCGGCCAGCGCACCACGGCCATCGAGTCGGTGGAGCAGCGCGGAGCCGAGCAACAGGCGGGCGCGCAGGCCGTCCAGATCGCCCGCGACCCCAGCGCGTCCGTCGAGGAACCCGCGCAACACCGCTACCCGCGAAGCCTCGGGGGCGGCATCGAGCCGGGCCAGCAACTCGGCGAAGGTGGGCTTCGAGCCCTGCAGCAGCAAGAGCGGAGCGAGGCTCCACCAGGCGCGCGCTGCCGCAGGGGCGATCACGGGTAGATCTTGTCGAGCATGCGCGGGAACGGGATGCACTGGCGGAGGTGTTCGACTCCGGTGATCCACGCCAAGGTCCGTTCCAACCCCAGCCCGAATCCGCCGTGCGGCACGCTGCCGAAGCGCCGCAGATCGAGGAACCACTCGAACGCCTCGCGCGGCAGCTGGTGCTCGGCGATCCGTTCCTCCAACGCAGCGAGGTCGTCCTCGCGCTGCGCGCCCCCGACCAGCTCGCCGTAGCCCTCGCTGGCGATCATGTCCACGCCGAGCGCGATCGCCGGGTTGTCCGGATCGCGCTTCATGTAGAACGCCTTGATCGCCGCCGGCCAGTTGTAGACCAGCACCGGGCGGTCGAAGCGCGCCCCGATCGCGGTCTCGTGCGGCGCCCCGAAGTCCTCGCCGTACGGGAAGTCGGCGTGGCCGTCGGCGTGCAGGATCTCGACCGCCTGGTCGTAGGTGATCCGCGGGTACGGCTTCTGCGCGGCCGGTTCGAGCTTCGCGATGTCGCGTTCGAGGATCTCGAGGTCGTCGCGGCGCTCCGCCAACACCGCCCCCACGATGGTCGACACGAAGTCCTCGCCGAGGTCCATCACGTCTTCCAGGTCGTAGAACGCCGCCTCGGGCTCGACCATCCAGAACTCGGTCAGGTGGCGGCGGGTCTTGCTCTTCTCGGCGCGGAAGGTCGGGCCGAACACATAGATCTTGCCGAGCGCCATCGCGCTGGCTTCGCCGTACAGCTGACCGGACTGGGTGAGGTACGCCTCGTCGCCGAAGTAGTCGACCTTGAACAGCGTGGTGGTCCCCTCGCAGGCGCTCGGGGTGAACATCGGCGAGTCGACGCAGGCGAACTCGCGCCGGTGGAAGAACTCGCGGATGGCGCGGATCACCGTGTCGCGGATCCGCAGGATCGCCGCGGGTTTGCGCGAGCGCAGCCACAGGTGGCGGTGCTGCATCAGGAACCCGACGCCGTGCTCTTTCGGGGTGATCGGGTACGGCTCGGCGACGTGCACCACGTCGAGCTTCGACACCTGCAGCTCGACACCACCCGGCGAACGCTCGTCCGCCTTGACGGTGCCGACCACCCGCAGGCTCGACTCCTGGGTCAGCCGGCCCGCCGCCTCGAACTCCTCGTCGGGCACGTTGCCGCGAAACACCACGGCCTGGACGATCCCGGTGCCGTCGCGCACCTGCAGGAAGTGCAGCTTGCCCTTGCTCCGCATGTTGTAGAGCCAGCCCTGCACCAGGACCTCCTCCCCGACGTGCGCGGTGAGGTGACGGATGGTGACGGCACGGTGGCCGCCGAAACTCTGTTGCGTCATGAATCGTGATCGTGCGGGCCGGGACGAAGCCCTCTCAGGAGGCTGCGCCACGCAGGCGAATGGGTGGGTTCGTCGGGGCTTTCGGGGGGTGACGGGTGCTGGAAGGCGCGGATCTCATGGATTGTCATCCCGTGGCGCAGACTCCTAGCCCGGACTATTCACGACCGAGCTTCTGCGATCGCGCAAGGTCGCTGCTGGCTTCGTCGAACGTCAGAACCTGCTCCTCGACGGGGAGGCACCCCGCCTCCGGGCAGAACCTGCCGTTCTCCTTGCCAGCAACAACCTTGCACGATCTCGCGACGCTGCTCATGAATAGTCCGGGCTAGGGAAACATGCCGACCACGGTCCGGACGTCGACGTCCAGGATCGCGCTGTTGCGCGCCGTCACGATGCCCTTGCAGGGCATCATCCGGCGTTCGCACTCGACGCGCACCTCGGCCTCCTCGTCGAGCCGGACCTCGCGCAGGTCGGTGAGGATCCGCAGCTTCTGGTAGCCGAGCTGGAACAGCCGTTCCTCGATGCTGGCACGCATCCGTTCGCCAACCGAAAGCGCCGGATGCGCCGCGCCGGAGCGGCCTTGCTCGGCGCGGGCGGCACCGACCCCGGCCTCGACCTTGCGGCCCGTGTCGAGCAGCTCCAGCATATCCTGGTGCAGGACCTGCAGCGCCTCCTCCAGCCGGTTGACCTTGACCCGATCCATCGCCTCGGCGACCCCCTGCAAGCGCTCGTTCAACTGGCGCAGCACCACGACCTCCCGCAGGTAGGTCTCGAACTTGGCGAGCCGCAGGTGCACCAGCACGTAGCCGATCAGCAGGGCGGCGAAGAACAGACTGAACTGGAGGACATCCATGCGGGCGTGCGGTCGGCTGTTGGTTTGGTTTCGCGACCGGGCTCAGTGTAGCCTCCGCACGCATGACCGGAAGTCTGCGGTACGTGTTGGCTGCGGCCTTTGTAGCGCTGTTCTTCCTGTTGCCGGATGCCGATCGCGAACAGCTCGCGTTCCTCGAGACCAAAGCCTGGCTGACCCAAGGCGACGACGCGCAGCTCGGTAAGGCGCTGCGCGACGGTTCCCTGCCGCCGCTCGCGGTGGTCATCCCGCACCAGGGCCAGCAACGCTGGGCGGACGACTTCACCCGGGCGGCGCGCGAGTGGGCGCGCACCAAGGGCAAGCCGGTGCGCGACGATCTACCGCCGATGCAGCTGACCTTCCGGGTCGGCGATCGGGGCTTCCGCTGCGAGTTCCAAGCCGGATCCGGCACCCCCGTGCAACGCCTCGAGCTGAGCGACACGTCGCCGCCCGAGGCCGGCTACCTGCCCAACCGCTGGAGCCTGCTGCCGGCGTTCCTCGCCATCGTGTTGGCGATCCTCACCGCCAAGGTGATCCCATCGTTGTTGCTCGGCTGCCTGGCGGGCGCGTGGCTGTTCAGCCGCGGTGCATTGTCCGGCGGATGGCACCTGGCCCGCGACATCGTGTGGAGCAAGGTGCTGTGCGACGACTTCAGCATCGAGATCATGGCGTTCGTGGTCTTCCTGTTCATGAGCATCGGCATCATGACGCGGGCCGGCGGCATCCAGGGGATGGTCGAGCTCATCCGCAAGTTCGCCAAGGGACCGGTCAGCTCGCAACTGTGCAGCTTCGCGGTCGGGGTGTTGATCTTCTTCGACGACTACTCGAACTGCGTGATCGCGGGCACCACCATGCGCCCGCTGACCGACCGCAATCGCGTGTCGCGCGAGAAACTGTCGTACATCGTCGACGCCACTGCGGCGCCGATCGCCGGGGTGAGCATCTTCTCCACCTGGGTCGCCTATGAGGTGTCGATGTTCGCCCCGCAGCTGCCCGAGGTGACCAAGCCGGATGGTTCGGCCTACCTGCAGACCGAGGGATTCAGCGTGTTCACCCAAACGCTGCCGTTCCGCTTCTACTGCCTGTTCACCTTGGTGATGGTGCTGTCGACCATCGTGTTGCGGCGCGAGTTCGGGCCGATGCTCCAGGCGGCGCGGCGCGCCCTGCACGACGGCAAGCCGATCGCCGACGACGCCCATCCGATGGTGTCGGCGAGCTTCGAGAAGCTGGAGCCGGAGCCGGGCACCCGCCACCTGGCGCGCAACGCACTGATCCCGGTCGGCCTGCTGGTGGCGCTGACGCTGGTGCTGATCTTCGTCTACGGACACGTCAAGGCGGTGAAGGACGGCGCCGACCTGACGCAGCACCGGCTGACCACCTACCTGCAGTACACCGAGAGCCAGAAGGCACTGTTCTGGGCCTCGTTGACAGCGTTGCTCGCCGCCGCGGCGATGGCACTCGGCACCCGCACACTGGCGCTCCGGCAGGTCGTCGCCAGCGCGGTGCACGCCGCGCGCTCACTCGGCTTCGCGGTGGTGATCCTGGTCCTCGCCTGGGCGATCGGCCACGTCTGCAAAGACCTCGGCACCAACCAGTTCCTCTCCGCATCGCTCGGCCAGGCGTTCGCGCCGTGGGCGCTCCCGGGGACGATGTTCCTGCTCAGCGCGCTGATCGCGTTCAGCACCGGCACCTCGTACGGCACGATGGCGATCCTGCTGCCGAACGTGGTGGTCTTGGCGCACAACGTCGGCGGCACGCCGGAGGCGGGGATCGGCGGCTCGGCGATGATGCTGCTGACCATCGGCGCGGTGCTCGAGGGCAGCATCTTCGGCGACCACTGCTCGCCGATCAGCGACACCACGGTGCTGTCGTCGGTGTCGACCGGCAGCGACCACTTGCACCACGTGCGCACCCAGGCGCCGTACGCGGTGCTGGTGATGCTGACGTCGCTGGTGTGCGGCTACGTGCCGACCGCGGTGCTCGGGCCGAACTGGTGGCCGCTCAGCTGGCTGCTCGGCGTGACGGTGCTGGTCCTGTGGTTGAAGCTGTTCGGGCGCGACCCCGGACGGCTGCCGCGAGAAAGCTGAACGGTTGCGGACTCCGCGGGCGAGCCGCCCCGTCCGGAGTGAGTCGCCGACGTCCTCTAGCCCGGACTATTCATGAGCAGCGTAGCTCGGTCACGAATAGTCCGGGCTAGGCTCGGAGTCGGGTCCGGACGGGAACCGTCCCACGCTGCCTGGCAGCGTGGGCGGAGTCAACGCACTTACGCGGCGGGCCGGTGTGGTGATCTGGCCTGCCTATCGCGGACAAGGCCGCACCCGAGGCTCTGGGTGGGCGTGCCGCCATGAGGTGATTTGCATGCCGAGACGACCCGCGCCCCCGCGGCTCAGCGAGGCTTCTGCGGCGGGTTGCTGCGGGCGGGCGGAGCGCCCTTCTTCTCGGTCTTCTCGGTCGGGGTACGTGCCGGGGGCGGGGCGGGCTTGGGAGCCGGGTTCTTGGCGGGCGGCGGAGCGTTCTTCTTCGGTTCGTTCATCGGATTACTCGGCGCGAAGCCGGTCGACTGGACGTGCGACTTGCACGTCGTGAGTTCCGGTTCGTGCACCCGTTCCAGCGCAACGCGCATGCCAAGCCGACACTTCAGTCTGGTAACCCGCCGCCCCGCCAGCGGCCGCACGGAGCCGGGAGGATCGGGCTCGGTGTTCCGAACGCAGACGGCGGTGGAGCACCGATCCGCTGTGCACTGCAGATTCCGACCACGCGAGATCCCGCGTCTACCCGGCGAAACACCGTACCGAGTGCCGTTTCGAAGTGCGGCACTCCGTTTGCTTGACTGCAGCCATGCAACACAAGACGCAAGTCGTCCAACAGGCCACGGTGACGGCGCTGCTGCAGCACGTCGCCCAGCTGCTGGAGCAAGACAACCCCGAACAAGCACTGCAGCTCCTCGATCGGGCGGCCGCGGGCGACAGCTACCTGGACAACGCGCGCGGTGTGTGCCTCATGCGGATGGGCCGCATCAAGGACGCGGTATTCGTGTTCCGCCGCCTGGCGATGCGCGGCGAGTACGCGGTAGACCTGCGCGCCTCCCCGGAACTGATCACCAACTTCGCCACCGCGCTGTTGCTGGACCACAACCTGGGCGGCTGCCGCGGGTTGCTGTTCGAACTCGAGCAAGAGCGTGGGGTGCGCAACCACCCGGCGGCGAACCGGCTGAATGCGTGCATCGAGCGCTACCGCGCCAAGCTGGGCTTCTGGCAGCGACTGTGGTTCAGCGCCCGCGAGGACTACGTGCACGAGGTGGCGATCGACTTCCCCCCCGGCGACCTGACGATGCCGCCGCAATCGCCAGAGCCTGCGGTCGTGCACCAGCAAGGCTGAGCCCGGCGGCTCGGCTCAGCGGAGCAGCTCGCGCAAGCGCTCCGCATCCCCGCGCCTGCCGTGCTCGTCCAGGTAGCAGCTCCACAGCAGTGCACCGAACCCATCCCCTGCGGCGGCCACCGCGATGCCGTGTTGCAGTGCTTCCGCTGGTGTCGGGGCCACCGGCTCGACGTCGGTGCACGGCACCACCGGATACGTGTAGCCGCCGGCGACCACGGTGCGCAGCGTGACTCCCGCCACGGCGTGCTGCCACAACGCGCCCTCGCCCACCGTGCCATCGCGCACGAAGCGCACTTTGCGCAGTTTGGGTAACGGCTCGCTGGCGGGTAGAGGCACCGCGGTCGCGACCCGCCACGGGCGCGACAACGGCGGCCAACCGAGGTGCTGCGCCGCGGTGTCGAGGCTCGCCGCCGCGCGCGCCGGCAGCGCGGGATCGCGCAGTCGATTCGCCAGCTGACGCGCTTCGAGAACGCGCCCGTCGCGCACCAGCGCGCGCAATCGATCGCCACACGCCAGCGCCGCTTCGGCCTTGGCGCGGAGTGCCGTCCACCGCACCCGGAGTTCGTCGGGTGGCGGTGCGGCATCCTCGAGGATCCGCGCCACTTCGCCCAGTCGATCGCCGCGCAGCGCGTCGTCGAGTCGGTCGCACCGCCCCAGCGCTCGATCGAGGTTGCGTGCCGCCGAGGGTGGGGCCGCCGCCCCCGTCCCACCTTGCGGTTCCGACTGCGCCGCACTCGGCGCGGTCCCCGTGGGATGCTCGGGGTTCGCTTGCGGCTGCGGACCATCCCTGGGATCCCGACCTTCTCCACCCGCCGGCGCCCCGCGACCGGGCCGAAACAGGCCCGCCGGGTTGCCGAGGTAGAGCAGCAGCGCGGCCAACAGCGCCGCGATGCCGTAGAACCTCATTCCGACCCTGCGCCGCCGCCGCGCCATGCGGCGAGTTTCGCACTCGACACCGCGACCGGCAAGCGTCGCTTCAGCCGGCTCGCGGCAACTCGACCCACACGCGGTTGGCGTCCGGCCCGGAACTCGCGCCGACGCTGCCACCGTGCTTCTCGACCAGCGTCTGGACGATCGCCAAGCCGATCCCGGCGCCCCCGGAGTCGCGCGACCGGGACCGATCGACCCGGTAGTAGGGCTCGAAGATCCACGGCAGGTCGCCGGCCTCGATTCCGTCGCCGGCGTTGCTGAACACGATCCGCAGCACCGCGTCGCGCGTCACCGCGGCCACCTTCACCCAACCGCGGTCCGGGGTGTACTGCAGGCAGTTCTGCAGCAGGTTGCCGAACACCTGCTCGAGCTGGTCGGGGTTGGCCAGGATCTCGACCTCCGCCTCCCGCAAGTCGAGCCGCAGCTCGATCCCGCGCCGGTTGAACCGCAGACGGAACATCTCGACCGCCTGCTCGAGCAGGGGACGCAGCAACACGGGCCGATGGTCGTCCGTGCCGCGACGGGCGTCCCGCGCCGCCGCGAGCAAGTCCTCGGTGAGCCGCACCAGGCGCAGGAGCTCGTCGTGCAGCACCTTCAGCACCCGAGCGCTCGGCCGCAGCAAGCCGTCCTGCAGGGCTTCGATGTGGCCGCGCATGTTGGTCAACGGCGTGCGCAGCTCGTGCGCCACGTCGACCACCATGCGCTTGCGCGCCTGCTCCATCCGCTGCAGGGACTCGGCCATGTCGTTGAACCGGCGAGCCAACGCCGCGAGTTCGTCGCGGGTGGTGACGTCCACGCGACACCCGTAGTCGCCGACCGCGACCCGCTCGGTCGCGCGGCCGATCTGCCGCAGCGGTGCGAGGATCCGGCGCGTCAGCCAGAAGCACAGCACGGTGGCGACCAACAGCCCGACCCCCCCTACCTGCAGCAGCGCCCGCTCGCTGGAGTGGAGGAACATCGCGTTCACCTCCGGCGCATCCAGGTGGAAGCGCTTCATCAGCGTCATGAAGTAGTCCGCGGCCAGCCAGTCGATCGACAGCCAGATGGCCGCGATCACCGCGACCAGCACCAGCACGTGGAGCAGCAGGAACTTGGCCGCCAACGGCAGCGCCGGGCGGATCACGACGCCGCCTCGCGAAACCGGTAGCCGAACCCGCGCACCGTGATCACGTGACGCGGCTCCTGCGGTTCGGGCTCGATCTTCTGCCGCAACCTACCGATGTGGACGTCGATCACCTTGGGCACCACGCGGCCCCCGGTCGGGTACAAGTGGTCGAGCAGTTCGCCGCGCGAGAAGGTCTTGTTGGGCCGGCGCATCAACGCGTGCAGCAGGGTGTACTCGGTCGGCGTCAACCCGACCTCGCTGCCGTAGCTCAGCACCGTGCACCGCTCGACATCGAGGCGCACCGGGCCGCTCCCCAACAGCGGCGGGGGCCCGCCGGCCGGCGCATCGATCGCGTTCGGCCGGCCGGCGCGACGCAGGATCGCGTGCACGCGCAGCACCACCTCGCGGGGTGAGAACGGTTTGACCACGTAGTCGTCGGCGCCGAGCCCGAGGCCCAACAAGCGGTCCTCTTCTTCCTCGCGCGCCGAGAGGATCAGGATCGGCACGTCGCCGAACGCGCGCAGCCGGCGGCAGACCTCCCAGCCGTCGAGGCCCGGCAGCATCAGGTCGAGAATCACCAACGCCGGCATCTCGCGCTGCGCGTGCTCGAGTCCAGCGGCCCCATCGGCGGCCGCGACGACCCGGTAGCCGGCCTTGCGCAGGTACAGCACCAGGATGTCGCGCGTGTGCCGTTCGTCCTCGACCACCAAGACGGTCGACGAGGTGGCGGCGCGCCGGGTGGCGGCGAGCTGGTTCACGCGCACACGATACGGGCTCGGGCTGTGCGACGGGGAGTAGGCGCGGCGCCACGGGCTCGACCTTTGCCAGACCTTTACCGATCCGGAACCGGATCGTTGCCGCCCGCCGGTAGCACGGAGCCATCGTGGCGCGGCGCCGCGCCGACACCCTCGAATCCAACCCGCAGGAATCCCCATGATCCCCACCAAGTCACTCCTCGCCCTCTCCCTCGGTCTCAGCTCGCTCGCTGGCGTCCACCTGCTCGGCTCCCGCGCCACCCCGACCACGCCCGAGAACCCGGGGACTCCCCCGCACCGCGAAGCGGTGTGGGAGGTCCGGGTCACCAACCTGACGCGCGGGCAGATCTTCTCGCCGCCGGTGATCGCCACCCACACATCGCGCATGCGCCCGCTGTGGACGCTGGGCGAAGCGGCGAGCGACGAACTCGCCGGCGTCGCGGAGGATGCGCTCAACCCCGGGCTGATCGCCAAACTCAGCGCCGACCCGCAGGTGGCGATGGTGACCGAGCTGAAGGGCAAGAACGGTCCGATCCTGCCGGGCGAGACCGCCATGGTGCGCGTCCGGGGCGGCTACAGCCGGTTCGGCGACTTCGACCGCATCTCGATGGCGGGGATGTTGGTGATCACCAACGACGCGTTCTTCGGCCTCAACGGCGTCGAGGCACCGCGCCACGGCCAGAGCACGCTGCGTTCGCCGGCATACGACGCCGGCAGCGAGGAGAACAACGAGGACTGCGCGTACATCCCCGGTCCGCCGTGCAACAACGCCAAGGTGCGTGCGACCGCGGGCGCGGAGGGCTACGTGCACATCCATGCCGGTGTGCACGGGCTGAAGAGCCTCAAGCCCGAGATGTACGATTGGCGCAGCGACGTGGCGCAGATCACCATCCGCCGCGTGCAGTAGCGCGGACGCGCACAGGCCGAACGCGGCACGCTGCCGCGGCGGCTCGGGTGCGCTACCGCTTGGCCGGCGCCGGCAGGGCGACCTTCACCTTGCCTACCTGGTCACCGGTGTGGATCTCGAACTCGAGTTCTTGACGGGTCGACTTCACGGCCTGGATGGCGATCGCATCCTGCTTGCCCTGGTTCGCCGTCCAACCGACGCTTCCGCTCTTCGCCTCGGGGGCGGCACCGTCAGCGCCTGCAGCACCCCCCGGCGCCGGACGCCCCCCGCCACGGCCACCCCGCCCCGCACCGCGGCCGGCCGGCGGCCGGGCCATCGGCACCAACTCGACGCGGTCCTTGCCGACCATCACGTTGAAGCCCGGCTGGGCCGCCCTCGCCTTCTTGTCACGCGGCACCAGCGACAGCACCGGGATGGGCGTTCCGGCCGCCAATTGGCCACGGAACCACTCGGCGGGGTAGGTGAAGCCGAAACCCTGATAGCCCTGTACGCGATGCGTCGTCGCCTTGACGAACCGCAACGGCACACTGACGCGGTGCTCGCCGTACTCGATGTTCATGTCGGCCGACTTGACGCACGGCGGATCGGCGGGCTTGCGCTTGGCATCGGCCCACTCGATCGACAACTTCTTCGCCGGCTTCTTGATCCGACTGAGCGTGCCGCTGAGTCGGCCGCTGCCGCCTCGCGGCCGCGGCGCCCCGGTGGTCCCCGTGCCGGATCCGGGTTGCCCGCCCGCGGGACGACCACCGGGCGCTCCGCGACCCGGTGCGCCACCGCCTGGAGCACCGCGCCCCCCGCCGCCCGACAGCGACAGTGCGAGTTCGGTCTCGCCAGCGCGATGGAGCTGCGCGACGTAGACCCCCGGTGCGATCACGTGCTCACCGTCGAGGATCGGCAGCTGCGTCGTCAGCGTGGTCGCGTCGTTGGACCCCAGCCGCCACGACTGGCCCTGCTGCAGCTCGTGCAGGCCGTGCTTGCCGAGCGGCACCGCGCCGTAGGCGATCACCGCCTCGCCGGGTTTGCACTTCAGCGCCTTCTCCTCGCGCTGCGCGACGAGCGCCTGCGGCACGAGGACCAAGCAAGGGACGAGGAGACAGCGGCGGAACGATTGGGTCATGGTGATGCTCGGGTGGGCAGCGGGCCAAGACATAGCGGATCCGCGCGGCGAGGTCAGGGGCGGCCGGGCCGCGGGAGCGAATATCACATGCCCGGGACCCGCTCGCGTCCTTGCGCAGTCGCAGCGGCTCGGTCGTGAAGTCCCGGCTACTCCTCGCGGATCTCGTAGCGCAGCCAGCGGCACTCGATCCCGCCGTTGCGCACCGCGAGCTTGTCGCTGGCCCGTAGCCCCAGGTGGCGAGTCAGCTCGGGGTCGCCGCACAGCACGTGCGCGGTGGCGCCGCGGCAGCGGTGCAAGAACTGGCCGAGCGCACTCCACGAGGCGCGCAGGTCGTCGCCTTCACCGATCCGCTGGCCGTACGGCGGGTTGACCACGACCTGGGCGGGCGGTTGCGACGGCACGAACTCGGCGGCGTCGGCCTCGACGAGCCGCACCACGTCGGCGACTCCGGCTGCCGCGGCGGCCTTGCGCGCCAGCGCCAGCGCACCGCGGTGCCGGTCTGCGCCCTCGATGGGGAACGGCAACGCGGTGCGGGCCCGCCGTGCGGCGCGCTCGCGCATCGCTTCCCAACCATTCGCGTCGAAGTCCGGCCAGGTTTCGAACGCGAACATCCGCAACAGACCCGGCGCTCGGTCGAGCGCCAAGTGCGCCGCCTCGATCAACAAGGTCGCGGAGCCGCACATCGGATCGACCAACGGGCTACGCGCGTCCCAACCGGTCGACAGCAGCAGCGCGGCGGCGAGCGTCTCGTTGAGCGGGCTCTTGACCTGGATCGGTCGCCAACCGCGCCGGTGCAGGCTGTCGCCGGAGAGGTTGCGGTAGATCGTCGCGACGTTGCGCAACAGGGTGACCTTCACCGGCAGGTCGGGTGCGGTCACGTCGACGTTCGGCCGGCTGCCAGTGCGATCGCGCAGCTGGTCGACGATCGCGTCCTTGGTCTTCAGCGCGGCGTACTTGGAGTGCGTGACCGCCGAATCGCGCACCGAAGCATCGACCGCCAACGTGTGATCGACCGTCAACAGCTCGAGCCAATCGATCTCCTGCACCAGCGCGTACAGCTCCCGCTCGGAGGCCGCGCGACCACTGTGCAGCCGGTGCTGCACCCGGATCGCGGTGCGCGACCACAGGTTCACCGCGTAGCCGAGCTGCAGGCTGCCGCAGAACGCGACCCCGCCGGGCCGGGCACGGATCCGTTCCGCACCCAGCGTCTCGAGTTCGCCGACCAGCACGTTCTCCAAGCCGATCGGGCACGGCGCGAAGTAGTCGAGCTGCGCGGTGCTCATCGCATTCGGTCCTGTCGCATCACTCGATCCCCCACCCGATCAGTCCTTGACCAGCACCACCCGGGGCCACAACAGGGAACCGACTGCATGCCGGTAGCCCGCGATCTGCGGGTCGAGCACCCGCTCCACTCGATAGCCAGCGCGCTCCCACAGCGGCCGGAGCACGTTGTGCTGCACGTCGCTGACGTACACCACCGGGTACGGCGGAGTGCTCAGCCGGTCGTGCAAGGCGGTGTCGAGCCGCTCGATCGCGCGCGGCTCGTGGCTGCGCCACACGTCGTCCATCGCCATCACGTGGGCCGACGGCCCCTTGCCGGCGAGGCGCGCCACGTAGCCGTGCCAGGGCAGGAACACCGGACCGGGCCGACCACGGACGTCGGCCAGCAGCAGCTCGGCGGCCCGGCGGCTGTTCTCGCTCGGCACGACCGGCACGCCGAAGCGCGGCGTCACCGGGACGAACGGCAGTCCTATCAGCGCCAGGATCTGCACCACCGCGATCCCCTGCCCCAGCAGGCACAGCGGCCGTCCTGCCAGGCGGTCCAGCCTGGAGTAGCCGAGGCCGCAACCTGCAGCCGCGGCAGCGAGCACCGGGATCAGCACGTTCTCGGCCCCACCGACGTGCAGCCGGGACAAGCAACTGCCGAGCACACATCCGGCGATCCAACCGAGGTGCAGCAGCGCAGTCGCGCGGTCACCCGCACGCCAGACGAACACCGACAGCAACAACGCCGCACCACCCAGCGGAACCAGGTCGTGGCCGAAGTACAGCCGCAGGAACTGCGGTTCCATGCGGTGGCTGCGCGGCACGGTGAGGTTGAAGTACGAGAACCACCCGTCGTGCACCACATCGAGCACCCATTCCGCGGTGCCACACACCACCGCGAGCGCCAGGCCGAACCCGAGCGCCCGCCAGATGCCCCGCGGCAGCAGGCCCAGCACGGCCACCGGCAGGATCACCATCGCGGTCTGCTTGGTCAGCCAGGCCGCCAGGAACCACAACACGGCCAGCGCGATTCCTGGCCGACCACGCGACGCCGCCGTTTGCCGGATCCCGCCCAGCAGGAGGAACGTGAACAGTGGGTCGATCCGGCCGACATCGAAGTAGCAGCCGGTGAGCGAGAATCCGGCGAGGAACACGCCGGCGGCGACCACGCCACCCATGCTGTTGCCGTCGCGCCGCACCATCACGAACAGCGTCAAGGCGCTACCGCACGTGGCCAGCAGCGAGACCAAGCGCAGCGGCAACAAGCCCTCGCCGATCGCGCTGGCCAAGAGCGCACAGGTGTAGAAGTAGCCCGGGTGGTAGAGGAACGCCACGTGCTCGAAGGCAGGCGGGGTGTAGATCCGTTCGCCGGCGAGGATGCGGCCGACGTGGTCGGCCATCGCGCCTTCCATCCACTCGTGCTCGAACGGGAAGTCGATCCGGCGCAGCGCCACGAACAGGAACCATGCGGCGGCCAACAGAGCAGCGGCGGCCACCGCGGCGTGGAGCAATCGCGAAGTCGCTCCGGCCCGGGTGGTCTCGGCCGTTCTGTGGGAGGCTGCGGGCACAAGGGGATTCTGGCAGGCCGAGGCGCAGCGGCACAGCACCAAGCTCGGCTCGTACCTCGCACCGGGTCGCTGCACTCGTGTTCCGGGCGAGTCCTCCACCCCCGTCCACGAGTTGCCACGCGGCCAGCCACGACCGTGCGCGATCGCACCAGCTCGGACCCGGGTGTGCCCGGGCCGGTAGGTCGTCGCCGAAGCTCTTGCATGAGTCGGCGGGTCACGCGGTCCGCTGGCACCGAGCTGCGATGCTGCGAGCGGGCCCCAGCGCTGGAGACACAGGTGAAAGACTCGGCGGGACTCCCGAGACGGTCTACGAAGCCAGCAGCGAACTTGCGCGATCGCAGCAGCTCGGCCACGAACCGTCCGGGCTAGTGGGGTGTGTCCGAAGTTGGTCCCATGAGTCGCCGGCCCTACGGCCCGCTCGCGGCGTCGCAGCTCCTCAGCTTGTCCACCAACAAGCCGTATCGTCGCAGCTCCTTGCGAGCGAACCGCGTGACTCGACGACTCATGCAACGAACTTTGGACACACCCCACTAGACTGCCCACTGCGCCGATGACACCCTCGCCCTTTCTGGCCCGCGTCCGTTCCCACGCCCGCACCGGCGCCGTCGCGCTGCTCGTCACGAGCGGCGTGCCCGCCCAATTGCAGGAAGTGGTGGACACCTACATCGACGGCTCGATCCGCGCCCGCTACACCATCGACGCGGAGGGACGGCGCACGGGGACCTACACCCGCTACTTCCGTGGCGGCCAGGTGAAGGAGCGGTTCACCTACCAGACCGGTGTCAAGTCGGGACCGTTCCAGGAGTACTTCGCGGACGGGGCACGCAAGACCATCGGCGCCTACAAGGCCGACAAGCTGCACGGCGAGCACAAGGAGTTCGACGCCGCGGGGAACCGCGTCGTGACCACCCACTTCGCCGAGGGCGTGAAGCACGGCGCTTTCCTGGTGGTCGAGCGCGGCAAGACGCTGACCAAACAGGTCTGGAACAAGGGGCAGCTGGCGACGCTCGACGGTATCGCGCCGTTCCCGCGCTCGGCCAGCGAGATCCAGCGCCAACTCGCCCGCATTCTGGCGGCGCCGAAGAGCGTCGCCGGGGCCGAGAGCGATCCACAGCTCCCGCGCCGGCTCGAGGCGCTGCGCCGCTTGAAGGCCTACCGCTACCTGTGCTCGCTGCCGTTCGAGGACATGCAGCTGAAGCCGGAGTGGAACACGCTGTGCGACTACGGCGCGCGGCTGTGCCAAGCGATCGGCCGGCTCGACCACACCCCGAAGAAACCCGCGGGGATGGCCGACGACGACTACCGCAAGGGCTACCAGGCGACCAGCCACAGCAACTTGTCGATGGGCAGCGGAATGGTGCGATCGGTCGACGCCTACATGAACGACTCCGATCCGCGCAACATCGAACGGGTCGGTCACCGCCGGTGGTGCCTCAACCCGGGGATGAAGTTCACCGGGTTCGGCGAAGCTGGCCAGTTCTCGGCGATGTGGTCGTTCGACCAGAGCGGCGGCGGCGCGCGCGGCCTGGACGCGGTGCTGTATCCCCCGCCGGGCTACGTGCCGGTCGGCTACTTCGGCGCGCGCCACGCCTGGAGCATCTCGATCATCCGCGGGCGCCAGGCGAAGAAGCAGGATGCGCGGATCCGCATCGTGGCGCTCGACGAGTTCTACCTGCCGGCCGGCAAGCCGCTCGAGATCGACTTCCTGAACGCGCAGAACGGCGGGCCGGGGATCGCGAACTGCTTGATCTTCCGGCCGAGCGGGCTCGTCGTCGAGGCGGGCCGCCGCTACTGGTGCGAAGTCAGCCTGGACGCCGGCAAGACGCTGGCCTACCGCTACCTGGTCGAGTTCCTGTGAGCTTCCCGCCGTCCCGATGCCCTCACCGCTGACCCGCGCCACCCAGCGCGCCGCTCGCGCCGTGGCCGAGCTGACGTTCGCCCCGCCGGTGGCGTTCGTCTACAACCCACTGGACTACGCGTGGCGGCCACACGCCCGCTACTTGGAGCGGTTCGGCGGTGGCACCAAGCAGTTCCTGCTGCTCGGGATGAACCCCGGGCCGTTCGGCATGGCACAGACCGGGGTGCCGTTCGGCGAGGTCGCGGCCGTGCGCGACTTCCTGGGGATCGAGGAGCCGGTCGGCGCACCCCGAGCGGTGCACCCCAAGCGCCCGATCCACGGCTTCGGGTGCTCGCGCAGCGAGGTCAGCGGAAAGCGCCTCTGGGGTCTGGTGCAGCGCTGCTTCGGTGCGCCGGAGCGCTTCTTCGCGCAGGGCTTCGTGCACAACTACTGCCCACTGGTGTTCATGGACGAGGGCGGGCGCAACCTGACTCCGGACAAGCTGCCGGCCGCTGAGCGCACCGCGCTGTTCGCGGTGTGCGACGAGCTTCTCGGTGCGGTGGTGCGCGCGCTGAAGCCGGGGTGTGTGCTCGGCGTCGGTGTGTTCGCCGAACAGCGCGCGCGGCACGTGCTCGGTGGGACCGGGGTTGGGTTGGGTCGCATCCCCCATCCGAGCCCCGCGAGCCCTGCAGCGAACCGCGGCTGGGACGAGGCGGCGCTGCGCGCGCTGGCGGAACAGGGGTTCGACTGGGGAAGCGAGGAAGAGGGGAGGGGAGGTGTCGAGCGGGCGGTGGACTCGGAGTTGTGAGGAGCGTCTGAGGTTGGGAGTTGGGATCGCGACGGCGATCTTGGCACTGGGAAGGAGTTGCTTACGGCGGACGTTCGGGGATCGGGCGGTTGGAGCGTTGGGCTGTTGGGCTCTCGGGCTCTTGGGCTCCCTCAACCTCGAGCTCTGAAGCCACGGGGCTCTCCGACCCCGTCGCCGTCGGCATCGGTCGCAACTTGCCTTGGGCCGATGCCGACGGCGACGGGGCCGCGGGAGAGCGGGTGGGGTATGCGGGATTCGCTGCGCGTCCCGCGACAGCGGTTGTCTCCTGGCCAGCGGCGTTTGCTTCGGCCAGAGTCTGGATGATGAGGACGCTCGGTGGGACAAGCCGGAGTCCTTCGGGCGAGACAGGGCGAGATGTGTCGTGTTCGGGACGTAGGTCGGTCGTGGCCTTGTTCCGTCGTCGGTCGTCACATGCCGTGATGCGCTGGTCTATGCGCGATGGACTGGTGACTCGACCTGCCGCGACTCGGCCCCACAAAACTATGCTCTAACAAGGATAGGGCGACGCGAGGCGGTCGAGGGACAGCACGGCTTACCTGGGGGAGGTCGGCGCGAAGCCGCGGGCGCTCGCCGAATCGAAGTCTGTCGGTAGCGACTGCGTCATCTCGGGTCGGCCTCTTGTCGTCATTCATCGATTTATATGTGAAAACATGTATCGGTGAATTGGTCTGCTCTGGCAAGGATCGGGTGACGTGATGAAGAGACCGAAGGACACCACGGGCCTACTGCAGTTCCCTCGTCTGAACTGGGGAGGTCGGCGCAAAGGCGCGGGGCGCAAGCCGAAGGGAGACAAGGCCGGGTTTCGCATCGCCGTCGCGCGGCTGGCCTCGCGCTTTCCGGTTCATGTGACCACACGGCTGGTGCGTGGACTGCCCTCGTTGCGCAGCCAAGGCGTGTACACGGTGCTCCGCGCGGCGTTCGCGAAGGGCTGCGAGCACAACGGCTTTCGCCTGGTGCACTACTCCGTGCAGGGCAACCACCTGCACATGCTCGTCGAGGCGACCGACCGCTCGTGTTTGTCGCGCGGCATGCAAGGGTTGTTGGTCCGCATCGCCCGGGCCTTGAACCGGCTGTGGCGTCGGGCCGGCAAAGTGTTCGCCGATCGCTACCACGACCACATCCTCCGCACGCCCCGCGAAGTGCGCCACGCGCTCGCCCGTGCTGCCAACGCCCGCCGCCACGGCGTGCGGTTGGCACAGGAGATCGACTGGTTCACCTCCGGATGCTGGTTCGACGGCTGGCGCGAGAAGCTGACGAGCACAATCCCCGCAGAGTTCGCTCGTCCAGTTGCATGCGCAGGGCAACCACCTGCACATGCTCGTCGAGGCGACCGACCGCTCGTGTTTGTCGCGCGGCATGCAAGGGTTGTTGGTCCGCATCGCCCGGGCCTTGAACCGGCTGTGGCGTCGGGCCGGCAAAGTGCATCGGCGTCGGTCGCAACTTGCCCATGCCCGATGCCGATGCCGACGGGGTCGTGAGGGGATCCCTCGCGGTTCTCGAGGTTGAGGCCGAGGGAGGCCCAGGAGCACAGACCCCGATCACCACGTCGCCTTGCTTCGCCGCAGCGACCAAGCCCACGCCACCTCACCGCTCGGCTTCGAGTTCGATGCGAAACCCCAGCCCGCACTGCGCACAGCGCGCGCGCCCGACCGGCACTACCTGCTGGGCACCGCACGACGGGCACACCAGGGAGAGCTCCCGCGGGAGCGCGTGCGCTCCATCTAGAGGGATCGCCGACACGCGATGCAGGATGGGCACCGCAATGGAACCACAGGCGACCGCGATCGCCGAGACACCGATCCAGCGCGCCCACAAGTCACCGTGGGGCTCGAACAGGATGATTGTGCTCAGCTGAACGGCGAGCACGACCACGCCGACCACGGTGACCCAGCGCACCCATTCGAACGCCTGCCGCAGCCTTCCCGTGCCGAGCAAGCTCAGGTGCGGAACCGCGACGGCCCACACCACCGAGAGCAGCACCGCCTTGACGAAACCCTCGTCGATGCGACTCCAGGTCCGCCAGATGAAGCCCATCACCAGCACCGTCGAAATCGCCACCACGGTACAGCCGAGCAGACCGATCGGATGCCAGATCCTGCGCTCCCAGACCGACGCCGACGCCAGCCCCAGGATCGACGCGGTCGCCACGGTCCCGGTGGTGAGCAGGACCTTGGCCTGCAGCTGGCCGAATGATCCGGTCAGCAGGCACACGATCCCCACCACCGCGCACAGCACGATCGAACCGACGAACGACAGCAACAGTGAGCGTTGCGTGTTGCTCCGCATGGCCATGGCCGCGTTACCCCTGAGGCGCGTCCGGCGCCTCGAACACCCAAGACTCGAGCACCGAGCGCGACCGCGCGACGGCCTCGATCGATACCCACTCACCGGCCTGGTGGGCCTGCGCGGTCGCGCCGGGCCCCCAGTTGATCGCGTCGATCCCCATCTGCGACAGGCGGCCGACGTCCGTCCACGCTTGCTTGGCGCGCACCTCCATCGATCCGGCGGCGCGGTGCAGCGCAGCGAGCAACGGGTTGTCGCCGCAGACGCGACCCGCAGGACAGAGGTCGACGATCGTGTAGCTGCCGGCGTCGCCGACCAGGGAATCGAGCCGCGCCCGCAACTCCGATTCGACCTTGCCCGGGGCGAACCGGTAGTTCACGTTCACCTGGAAACGGTCGGGAACCACATTGCGGGCGCCGCGGAAGTCCACCATGGTGGCGCTCAGCACCTCGTAGAAGACCAACCCATGGAACTCGTGCGGCTCGCGCTTCAGTGCCGCCAGCCGGCCGAGGAACGGGGCAGCCTTGTGGATCGCGTTCTCGCCCTGCCACGGCCGGGCCGAGTGTGCCCGGCGACCGGTGAACACCACTTCGGCGTGCAGGGTGCCGACGCAGCCGAGCTCCAACGCGTTGTCGGTGGGCTCCATGCACACCGCGAGGTCGGTGCGCTCGAACCACTCGCGCGCCGCGGCGTGGATCAGCGGCATCTCGCTGGCGGCGTAGGGTCCCTCCTCGCGGGCGTACAACACCCCCACCAGGTTGAAGCGCGGCTCGCGGACGCGGCTCTGCTCGATCACGTCGAGCAGCACCGCGTCGGCCGCCTTCATGTCGGACGCGCCGAGACCGTACAACCGATCGCCATCGCGCCGCACCGGGTTGTCGTCGAGCTGCGGCACGGTGTCGGTGTGCCCGACGAGCATCAAGGTCGGCTTTCGCTGGTCGAACGCGCGCGGGGCGACACACAGACTGTTGCCCGCGCGCAGCAACGTGTCAGGTGCCTGGGGTTGCAGCCGTCGTTCCAACCAATCGGCGATCGCCGCCTCCTCGCCGGTGACGCTCGGGATCGCCAGCAGCGACTCGCACAGCGCCAACACTCGTTCGAGGTCGGTCATGCGGCTCACACGCTGACCGCGAACTCGCGCAGTGTGTCGTTCAGGCTCGTCTTCAGGTCGGTCGAAGGTTTGCGGCGACCGATGATCAGGGCGCACGGCACCTGGAATTCACCGGCCGGGAACCGCTTCGGCATCGTTCCGGGAATCACCACCGACTCCGCCGGCACGACGCCGCGGGCCACTTTTGGCTCGACACCGGTCACATCGACGATCGGAGTACTGGCAGTGAGCACGACGTTGGCGCCGAGCACCGCGCGGGCACCGACCATGCAACCTTCCACCACGATCGAACGCGAACCGAGGAATGCCCCGTCCTCGACGATCACCGGCCGCGCGCCGGCCGGCTCCAGCACCCCGCCGATGCCGACCCCACCGCTGAGGTGCACGTTCGCGCCGATCTGCGCGCAGGAACCGACGGTCGCCCAGGTGTCGACCATCGTGCCACTGCCGACTCGCGCGCCGATGTTGACGAAACTCGGCATCACCACCACGCCCGGCTCCAGGAACGCGCCGTAGCGCACCGTTCCGGTCGGCACCACCCGCACCCGCGCCGCCTGCAGGTCGCGCTTGAGTGGCACCTTGTCGTGGAACTGGTAGGGCATCACGTCGATCACCTCCATCGCGGCGACCGAGAAGTACAGCACGCAAGCTTTCTGCAGCCAGCCGTGGATCACCCACTCGCCGCCCGATGGCTCGGCGACCCGTGCCTCGCCGCTGTCGAGCATCGCCACCGCGGCCAGCACCGCGTCGCGGTAGTGTTGCTGCTGCAGCAGCGCGCGGTCGGTGAACGCTCGATCGATGTCCTGCTCGAGTTGCTGCATGTGGCTGTCCGATCAGACGGCCGGCCAGAGCGCCGCCGCGGCCCTACAGTGGTCGAGGCTCGGCACCAATGCAAGGCGGAAGAAGCCCTCCTGGCCCGGTCCGAAGAACGACCCGGGTGAGCACAGGATGCCGTGCCGCAGCAGCAGCTCGCAGTACCCCTGATCGGTGAACCCCTCGGGCACTTCCACCCACAGGAACAGCGTCGCGCTGCCCGGATACGCGCGCATGCCACGCTGCGCGAACAGCTCGAGGAACACCGCACGCTTGGCGCCGAACAGCGCACGGCGCTCGGCGACGTGTGCCGTGTCGCTCCAGGCCACGGTCGCCGCTGCCTGTACCATGTCGGTCGGCGCCACGCCCATGCCGGCGCGAAACCGCCGGTAGTGCGCGATCCACTTGGCGTCGCCGGCGACGAAGCCGGAGCGGTAGCCGGTCATCCCGGACCGCTTGCTGAGCGAGTGCACGGCGAGCACCCCTTCCTTGCCGAACTCCAGCATGCTGTGCGGCTTCTCGTCGAAGTACAGATCGACGTAGCACTCGTCGGAGACCAGCACGAAGCCGTGGCGGCGCTGCGCCGCGACCCAGCGTTGCATCAGCTCGACCGGCATCAGCTGGCCAGTGGGGTTGTGCGGGTAGTTCAAGAACACCACCGCGGTGCGGTCGAGCACCGCCGCACCGAGCACGTCGGGATCGAGCAGGTAGTGGTTGGTGGGGTCGAGGCGAACCGGGTGCGGGGTCGCCTGCGCGAACAGCGCGCCGATCTCGAACACCGGGTAGGCCGGCTCGCCGTACACCACCAGCTGGCGCGACGAGGGGTGGTCGACCAGGACCATCGGCAGGTGGAAGATCGCCTCCTTGCTGCCCTGGGTCGGCAGCAGCTCGGTGTCTGGGTCGACCACCACGCCATGACAGCGGGCGAGGTAGTCCGCGGCGGCTGCCCGCATCGCCGGCAGGCCGGTGACTTTCGGGTACTGGCTGATCTCGGCGAGTCCGGCGCGGCAGGCCTCGCGGATCGGCGCCGGTGTCGGCTCTCTCGGGTCGCCGGTGCCGAAATCGTAGACGGTCCGTCCCGCGGCCACGGCCTCGTCCTTCAGCTGGTCGAGCCGCACCATCGGATAGGTCGCCAGCCGGCGCAGCGCCTCGTTCATGCCGTAGGTATGGCGACCCGGGTCGCACAACGCAAAGACGCCGCAGGGAATCTCCCCGGTGCTCTCTCGACACCCGCCGACGGTCCGGCACGATGGTGCCGCGACCCCTTTTTTCACGCCCGCTGAATGGTCCCCGCCCGTCCCGGTAGCCGGCCGCCGTTGGCAGTCGCAGAAGAGATCCGCCTGATCGCCGGTGCGAAGCACGGAGACCACGGCAACTTCCAGACCCTGGTCGAACTCTACATGGGACGCGCCATCGGCTTCGCGATGGGCTACGTGCGGAACCGCGACGACGCGGTCGACCTGGCTCAGGACGCGTTCTACAGGGTCTACAAACACCTCGATCGATTCCGTGAAGGCGAACGCTTCTCGCCGTGGTTCTTCCGCATCCTGCGGAACTGCTGCCTCAACTTCCTCGACGGCCGGCGCCGCGCCCGGCAAGTGTCGATCCATCCGCGGAACGAGGACGACCTCGGCATGGAGCTGGTCGGACTGTTGCCCGAGCCGACTGCCCAGGTGGAGAACACCGAAGTGTGCCAGCAGCTGTGGTCCGCCATGGGCGAACTGTCGGTTGCGCACCGCGAGATCATCCTGCTGCGGCACTTCCAGGACCTCGACTACGCGGCCATCGCCGAAGTGCTGGAGATCCCGATCGGCACGGTCATGTCCCGCCTGTTCCACGCCCGCAAGAAGCTGGCGGCCCTGATGGAACCGTACATGGAGGGGACCAGGTGAGCGAACCCGACGCACCACTGACCGCGACGCAGATGCGCCTGATGGCCTACGTCGACGACGAGATGACCCAGGCGGAACGTCGCGAGTTCGAGCAACTCCTGACTCGTGATGCGAAGCTGGCCGCCGAGGTCGCCGAGTTCCGCTGCTTGGCCGATCTGACCAGGGCGGTGCAGGTCGCCGAGCCCGCCGACCACGAGATCCGCCGCTTCTGGGAGGGGTTCTACAACCGATCGGAGTGGCAGCTCGGCTGGGGACTGTTGATCTTCGGCTCGCTGATCGCCGGCGGCTACGGGATCTACCGGCTGCTGGCCGGCGACCTTCCGGTGGTGATCAAACTGGCGTCGGTCACCGCGCTGGCCGGTGCGGCGATGTTGTTCTTCAGCACGCTGCGGCAGAAGCTGCGCACGCAGCGGCTCGACCGTTACCGCGGGGTGCTGCGCTGATGCTGGTGGTCACATCCGACGACTTGAGCGGCTATCGGATCGTCGAGGTGCTCGGACTCGTCCGCGGCTCGTCGATACGCACCCGCCACCTGTTGGCCGACATCACCGAGTGGCTGCGCAACCTGGTGGGTGCCGAGCTGCACCACTACACCAAGATGATGGCCGAGGCGCGCGAACAGGCGCTCGATCGAATGGTCGACCAGGCGCGCGGGCTGGGCGCCGACGCGGTGGTCGGGGCGCGGTTCGCGACCAGCGCGATCGCCGCCGGGGCCTCGGAGATGCTCGCCTACGGCACCGCGGTGCGGGTCGAGAAGATCTGACGGCGGCCGCGCGGCGAACCGCGCGGTCACCAGCTCTCGATCACCCGGTCGAGCAATTCGCGCACGGTCGGCGCGTGGTAGTCACCTTGCTGGAGGCGAGCGCGCAAGAACGGGAACCCCGGTCCGTGCGGACGCAGCATCGCCAGACTGAACGCGGCGCGCACCCGCAGGTCCATCGGTGTCTCCTGCCGCGACAGCAACGCCTCCAGTTGCGGCACCGCGCCGTGGGCCGCCAGCGGCCCGAACGCCCCTGCCGCGGCACACTGCACCTCGATGTCCGGATCCTCGAGCAGTGCCAGGAGATCCGGCACGGCGTCGATCGCGCCGATCTCGCCGAGCGTCGCAGCAGCCTCGCCGCGCAGCTGGGGGTCGCCCAACAGGGGACGGACCTTGGACGCAACCGAGCTGCTCTGCAGGCCCATGCGCCGCAGGATCTCCAGCCCGTGCTGCCGTAGGTAGAGTTCCTCGGCATCCAGCACGCGCTCCAGCAGCGACACCGCCGGTGCTCCCATGCGGCTCAGCACATAGCGCGCCTCATCGACCGGACGCAGCTCCTTGCCGACCATGTCGACGAAGCAGCGACCCAACCGAGCTCGGGCCACTGCGTCGAGCGGCACCGGTTCGACCACCGGCACTCGACCGAGCACGCACCACTCGCGGTACAGCAGCCGTAGTCCGGCGCGCAGCGCCGCGTAGGTCGGCGCGGAACCGGGCGACCTGCCACAGCGATCGAGCAACGTGATCGCGGTCCCGGCGGCCCGCTGCGCCAGCGCGCCCTCCATCGCTTCGAGCAGCTCCGGCAGCGCAGCGAGGTTGTCGAGCCGACACAGCGCATCGGCCAGATAGAACCGCGGTTCCGCGGCGGAGGTCTCGTCCTTCATCCGCCGCAGCAGGAGCGGAACGGCCCGGCGACACTTGCGATTGCCTAGCTCGAACGCCGCGTTGCTGCGCACCTCGGCCCGCTCGTGGGTCAACCCCATCTCCAGCACCGCGTCGCACTCGGCGGCTTCGAGCAGGCTGGACTTCGCCATCTTGCGCAGCCGCTGGTCCTGGCTGGTGAACGCGGTCTCCATCAGGTCGCGCAGCTCCCCCAGCCGAGGTCCCTCGAGTGGCTTGGGCTCGGCTTCCATCAGCTTCCGGAACTCGGCCAGTCGTGGCGTGTAGGCCGGCGGCTTGGGCGCCGACGCCGGTTGCGGCGCGGCCTTGGCGTGCAGCGGGTTTCGGGTGCACGCGGGGACCGACCCGAACGCGACGGCGCAGATGCCCAACAACACGCTTCGCCGGCGTGTGCTGCGCCGTCCGATCGAGACCGCGCCGCCGGTCTCGCGCGTTCCGGTTCCGCAGCGGTGGAAGCTCATCGCAACGAGATCTCCTTCTCTTCGAGCAGGGTGCTGGCCTTGTCGCCGTTCTTGGCGAACGGGTTGAGCCGGTACCACAGGCGCACCTTGGCCCGCTCGGCGCCCTCGGGAACCTTCGCCGAGACCGACTTCTTCGCCATCGCCGGAAGCTGCGTGTTCTCGCCGGGTTCGTCGCGGTACGGCTGACGGAACCGATACGCCCGCTGCCAGGTCGCCACCTCGCCCTTGGCGTCGGGGAAGCCGTACTCTATGTCCAGTGCGCGGTGTCGCTCCTCGGTCGGGAAGTTGTGACCGGCGCCCTTGTTGAACAGGGTCATCTTGAGCTCGCCCGCAGCGAACTCGACGGTCAGCTCACCGGCAGCGCGCAACATGGCGGTGTCGTGAGCCGCATTGAAGCCGTGGCCGAACTTGCCCATGTGACAGTCGTGGCAGGTCTTGCCCTCCTTGGCGTACTTGCTGGCGCGCCACTGGTCGGTGGTCTGATGTTGGTTGTGACAGCTGGCGCACATGTTGACCGAGGCGAAGTCCGCATTGGCCTTCGGCGCGCAGGGCGCCTTGGGCATGTCGCGCTTGCCCATGATCGTACCGTCTGCGGCGAGGTGGCAGGTGATGCAGTCGACGCCCTCGTTCGGCCGCGTCTGCCGGGGCAGACTACGCTTGCCGAAGCCGGTGAGCGCGACCTGCCGCGGCAGGTGGCACGCCTGGCAGTCCTTGATCCGGAAGTCCTCGCTGAGCCGGCGCACCTCCGGGTTGGTGTAGGCGATCTGGTGGTGCGAGCCGTACCACTCGTCCCACACCTTCTGATGGCACGACTTGCACTGCTGTGACGACTGCCACATCTTCACCTTGACGCCTGCGGTTGCTGCGTGTGCAGCGCCGGTTCCGTTCGTCTCCGGCTCGCCACGCACCCACAACCACCCGCCGACGAATACCCCGGCGATCACCGCCAGGCCGACACCTCGCACCGCACCGTTCACGCGTTTGCCTCCTGTTCCGAACGATCCATGGGTAGCACGCGCGGCGCGCCGCGCAGTGCCACGCGCACCGTCGTACCGATCCGCAGCGTGCCGTCGTTCGGCACCTGCATCGCATGTCCACCGAGGTCGATCAGCGCTCGGGCGCCGTCCGCGGCACCGAACACCGACAGCACCCGGGCTTCGACCGGCCCGTCGCCGCGCACCACCACCTCACCGGGCAGCAACACCAACGCGTGCGGGCAGCTCCGATCGGCAGGGCTGGGGACCGGACCGAATGGCGTGGCAACGGTCGCGCCGCCGTTCACCGATACCGGCACACATGTCGCTCCAGCCAGGAATGCCGCACCGAATGCGGTGCGCGGCTGCTGCAACAGCGTGTCCGCCGACCCGGTCTCCAGCACTTTCCCGGACTTCAGAATCACCAGCTGATCGGCGAGCGCCAGCGCCTCGTCTCGGTCGTGGGTCACCAGCACCAACGTCAGCCCGCGGGCGTCGACCAACTTGCGGATCAACACCCCGAGCTGACCGCGCAACGCGGTGTCGACCGAGTGCAGCGGCTCGTCGAGCAGCAGGATCCGCGGGTCACCCGCCAGGGCGCGTGCCAGGGCCAGACGTTGCGCCTCACCTCCGGAGAGTTCACCGGGCCGCGCGCGACTCCGGCCCGCCAACCCGACCTGCGCCAACAACTCCTCGGCGGCCTGAGTGCCGAGCCCGGGGCTGGCGAACGACAGGTGCTCGGCCACCGACAAGTGCGGCCACAGCCCACCGTCTTGGAAGACGAACCCGATCCGCCGCGCGCTGGGCGGCACGATGCGCTTGGGGTCGTTGACCAGCTGACCGTCGAGTGCGATTCGGCCCTCTCCCGGGTGTAGGCCGGCGATGCAGCGCAGCAGTGTGGTCTTGCCGCAGCCCGAGGGGCCGATCACCGCGGTGCGACTACCCGCAGCGAGCGACAGGTCGCAGGGACCGAGCACGAAGCCCGACCCGTGACGGGCCACCAGATTCTGGATCTCGATCGAGCTCATTGCGGGATTCGGTCTTGGCGCATCAGGACAGCGAGGTCAACCGACGGCCGGTGACCAACACGACGATCAGGGGAACCAGCACCGCGACGCCGAGCAACATGAGGGCAAGCGCCCCTCCCATGTCTTCGCCCCCGAAGTGCACCACGTTGGACAGCCGACGGACCACCGTTTCGTTGCCGGCAGGCAGCACGACCGCCAGGTCGAGTTCGCGCAACCCCAACACGAACACCAGGCACATCGCCGACCAGCCCGCCGGCATCAGCAGCGGCAGCCGAATGCGCAGGAAGCGGGCCAGCGGAGTGCGCGCCGACAGCTGCGCCGCCTCCCCGACACTGGCCGCTTGGCGCTGGAGCGACTGGGTCAGCGCCAGAACGCCGAACGGCAGGAAGCGGGCGGCATAGCCACAGGTGAGCAATCCGGCCGTACCGTAGAAGTCGCCGCTCCACGAGTACAGCCAGTCCGCCACCAACGGACTGTTCCACACTTTCACCAGCCCCATCCCCAGCAAGATGGCCGGCACCGCTATCGGCACCACGCTCAGGTGCTGGAGCACCGGCCAGCGCCCGGCGGCACGGAACGCGATCGGCATGGCGATCAGCAACACCAGCACGGCGGTGGCCGCCGCTACCACGATCGTGGTGGTGAGATCCGTGCCTGCCTGGGAGAACGCGGCCTGCACGTTGTGGCGCACCTGCGCGAAGCCCATCGGAGTGTCGACCTGGGTCGATCCGGCGGCCCAGCGCGACAGCACCACCAGCGGCACGCCGATCCCGGCCCCGAGGTAGACCAGCGGCAGCAGCAATGCCGGGATACGCAAGCGACCCAAGGAACGGCGCGGCAGGGGCGGCCGGACACTGCGTAGGTCGGTGTGGGCGCGCAACCGCAGAGCGAAGAACAGCGCCACCGCGATGATCAATAGCAGCGGCACCGCCGCCACGATCGGCGAGACGAGGTCGGCGTGGCTCACTCCGGTGGCGCGGCGGGTCCAGCGGGCGAATACCCCCTCGGCATAGGTGTGCCAGGTCTTGCCCTTGACGGTCAGGAACTCCGGTACGCCATGCTCCGAGACGACGAACACCAGAGCGAACAGACATCCGGCGGCGATCTCCGGGCGCACCATCCGCAGGAGCATCCGCTCCGCGGGAGCGCGGCCGCGGGTCAGCAAGACCGCCTCGTACGCGCGACCGTCGACGCTGCGCAGGCCACGCGCCGTCATCACCGCGACCAGCGGTGCGTAGCTGATGCCGAGCAGCAGCGCACAGATCATGAAACCGGACACCGAGAATCCCCAGGTCTTGCCGAGGTCGGAAAACCCCATCGCCACGACGATCGGCGGAATCGCCAGCGGCGCGGCGCCGAGCGGTGCGAGCCAGGCAGCACCCGGCATGTCGGTGCGGTGCGTGAGGAACGCGTGGCCGCCGCCGAGCAGCAGCGCGATCACGGTCGACGTGGCACCGAGCGCCAAGGTGTTGCGCATCTGCAAGCGGTCGATCGGTTCCGCCAACAGCTGGCCGTACGCCTGCAGGGTGAACCCGTCTTCACTGAACACGGTCGACCACGCCATGACCAGCAACGGCGCGCCGAGGAACAGCACGCAGAAGGTCGCGGCGAGACTCAAGGGCAAGTGGCGCACGTCGGCTCCTGTGGCTCAGCCGCCGAATACCTTGGCGAAGTGGGTTGCTGCAGCACTCAGCGCACCGGCCGTCGCCTGCGGCTCCCACGCCATCTGCCGGAACGCGCCGATCCGCAGGATCTGCGCCTCGCTCGGGCCGGTGACGTCGGCGCGCAGCGGGATCTGCGCGGAGCGCGCCGCGGCCAACAGTCCCTCGACCTCCTTCGACAGGATGAAGTCGATCAGTTTGCGGGCCGCCTCGGGGTGCGGTGCGCCCTTGACCATCGCCACCGAGTTGGGGATCAACATCGTGCCGAGCCCTCCGTCTTCCTGGTCGGGGAACACCGCGGCCACCGGATTGCCCTTGCGCAGCGCGACGTGAAAGTCGTCGGTGTCGGTGAGCGCGAACGCGAGCTTGCCGGACGCGGTCTCCTTCATGGTCGCCCCGTTGCTCTGCAGGAACGCAACCTCGTTGCTGCGCATCGCTGCGATGAACTCGTCGAGCTTCTGCTCACCCATCGCCAGTCGCAACGCGGTGAAATGGGTGAGCGTGGTCCCGGTGAGCGGTCGCGCGATCGCGCACTGCCCCTTCCACTTCGGATCGATCAGATCCCGCAGCCGGCGCGGGTAGTCCTTTGGATCCGGTATCCGCTTGGTGTTGACGATGAACACCCGCGCCCGCGCCGCGAACCCGTGCCACAGGGCCTTCGGATCGCGGTAGCGCGCGGGGATTCCCGCGGCGGCGGGCGAGGCGTAGGCCTGCAGCACACCCTTCTGGGCGAGCCGCACCGTCTGCGCCAGCTCGTTGTTCCAGAACACGTCGCACCGCGGTCGCGGTGCTTCCTCGATCAGCGCGCTGACCAGACCGACGGTCTTCGACGCTTCGGTGTCGTAGCGAGCCTTCACCCGCATTCCCGACTTCGCCTCGAAACGCTGCACCATCGCCTGGGAGTGTTCCTGGTCGAGGGCGACGTAGAGCTGCACGTCAGGCCCCCGACCACAGGCGGTGAGAGCCAGTGCGGCGAGCGAGCACAGGGCAGGGCGGAGGTCGATCATGGGGTCCGGGGGAGCAGAGGGCGGGGTCGACGAGCGGGCACGATGGTGTTCGCCGATGGCGAGCGGTGGGATGACCGCTTCCTTGGCGAAGTGCGTGCCGTGGAGGTTCGCCCTGCCCGCCGCGCCGTCGACGACTCGAAACGTCACGCAAGCGTAGCAACACGCCCGCATCGTCGATGCGAAATGCGGTCTACGGGCAAAGGGGTTTCGACCAGCGCACCGGTCCGCGGCGGTATCACGGACCGCCACCGTGCGAACACGACCCGCGGCCCGACGGCTCAGCGGAGGTACAGGTCCAGCGGATCACTGGCCACCGCGGCGAACGGGCCAAACGCCTCGATCACCAGGGTGGCGAACGACAGTCGAGCGCCGATCAGTTCGATGGGCAGCGTCCCCATGGTGTGGAACTGCACTGCCAATCCGAGCTCCCCGTTCTGGTCGAGCGTCCCGACGAACCCGGGAAAGTACTGGGTGGTCGAAAACCCGATCAACGCACCCATCAGCGCATCCTGCACCAGCGGCAGGGAGACCCCGCCCACCACCGCGCCAGGAGTGTGGCCGGACATGCTGCAGAAGGTCCACGCCGAGTAGCCCGCACGCGACGGATGGCCGCGCACCGTCATCGGAAAGGCCACCGGATTGCGCACCTCGAGCGTGGTCCGCGGACTGACCAGCCCGACCCCCGGACGCGGACGCCGCGGGACCTGCAGCCAACTGGCGAGGTCGCCGCGCCCGTGCTCGACGCGCACCTTCGAACTCTGGAAGTAGGGCGCCGCGACCAGCGCCGTGGGCATCGGTGCCTCGACCATCCAGTGGTTGCGCAGCACCAGCTCGAGCACTGTGCCGCGCGGCAGCACGATGTGCGCCGGCGACAGGTCGAACTCGAGGCGCATCAGCTGGTTCGGGGTCGCCCCGAGCACCCCCGAGCCGTGGTGCGCAATCATGAAGGTGCCGGACTGCCCCGGTAGCACCGCGCGCAGCACCGCGGCGACCACGAACCGCTCGGCATCGGGAACCACCGCGAAACTGACCCGCGGGTCGCCGTCGAGCTCGGTGTCGGCCGCGAGCGGCGCGGCGCGAAAAACCCGCTCGGACAGGGGAATGCCCGCGAGTACCTGAGGCAGGAGGCGCTGCGACGCGTCGTCGTGGAAGCGCTTGGGGGTGAAGGTCGTCGCGACCGCGTGGACGATCTCGGTCGGGACACCGCTGCTCGGCTCGGTCGTGGTGAGTACGCCTCGGTCGGTCAGCCAATGCGTCTCGCGCAACACCCCGGTCGGCGTCGGATCGTCGGCGCCGCGATGCGCCCACAGGGTGCTCGGGTCGAGATAGGCAGCGGTCGAGGCGGGTACCACGCCGAAACTCCAGCGCTCCACCCGAGACGCCAGATTGGGCACGTCCCAGAGGTGGTGGTCGAGCCACAGGTCCCGTGCGGCCACCCGCAGGTCGGCCTCGACGGCGTTGTGCGCCGCGCCGTGACCGATCGTCGACAGAATCCCGTGCATGTAGCGGTCGTTCATCTGCCGCACCATGAACGAGTAGCCGTGCCCGCTGTTGAGCTCGTCGTAGTAGCCGCCGACGAACAGCGTCGGCACCTGCGTGTCCTTCAGCAACCGTGTCACGTCGCGCCCGGGCTGGGCGAGCAGAGCGGCGCGGTGTCCGGTCGGATCCTGGGCGAGGAAGTACCGCTCGAGGTCACTCAGGTGCCGCGGCTCGTAGACCGCCGGCGGATTGGGGGCGAGCAGGAAGTTCAAGTAACCCATGCCCCACTGCGTCCCACCGTTGGGGTGGGTGAACAGCAGCGGATCGGGCACGAAGTCCTGTGCGACGGCGGCCTTCACGCGCGGGAACCGGATCGTGCCCCGGCCCGCCACCACCAGGGTCTGCTCGCTGTGCGCGGCCGCGAACCAGGCATGGATCCCGCCCTGACTTCCGCCGACCACGCCGAGTTGGGTCGCGCTGACCACACCGCTCCACTTGGCACGGGCGAACGCGACGATCTCGGCGAGGTCGTACTTCTCGCCGGGTCCGTAGAAGTCGAGCCCGGAGCTGGTCGCGTTCATGGTCCGCGCGTCACCCTGACCGCGGACGTCGTAGCTCACCACCGCGTAGCCGCGCTTGGCGATGTCGGCATCGGCCAGCCGGCTGTAACCCAGGCCCGGAATCGCGACGACCAGCGGCCATTTGCAGCTCGGCACCGGCGCGGATGGGTAGACGAGGTTGACCTTGGTACGGTAGCCGTCGCTGTAGGTGACCACCGTGTCGAGGACCTGCTGGGTGGGCAAGCCGGGACTCGGGACATCGGGCTTGGCGCACTGCGCCGCGACGGGGGAACTCGCGGTGACCGCGGCGAGGACGAGGAGGAACGTGCGCAGCATGGGTCCGATGGAAGCCGCATCGTCCCCGCACCGGCGGCGCGGGGGAAGGCGCGAAACGGCCGTGCACGATGTCGATCCACGCGGGGCCGATGCGAAATCGACCGCGCGACGGGCGCCGGGCCCCGGAGTGCGCAATGCCATGGGGTGGTGCGCGCGGACCCCGTGGAGCGCGCTCTCCGCGCTACCCCTGGTCCACGCGCCGCGCCCACATCGCCAGCAGGTCGGCGTAGGTGTCGACGTCGGGTCGCGGCACCAGCTCCACCACTTCCAGCCCGAGCCGCCGCGCCCGCTCACGGGTCGCGGTGAACACCGCGGCGGCACCACCCTCGACGGGAGCGAACAGCTCCGGGCACGGCGCGCACAACGCCACCAAGTAGTAGCCGCCGCCGAAATCGGGGCCGAGCACGACACGCCCCGGGGCCGCACGGTCGATCGCCTCACGCACGGTTTCCACCCCCACCTCGGGCGAGTCGGTGTTGCGGATCACCACCGGTGCGTGCCCTGCGGCAAACAACTCGTCGAAGCAGCTGCGCATTCGCCCCCACAGGTCGTCACCGCGTTGCGGGCGCAGAACGAGGCCGCCGCTACGCACCTCCGGTGCGAGGTGTGCTTCGATCATCGTCAGCTCATCTTCGGGCCAGCCGAACACGTGTGTCCGCGCACCCGGTACCGGCACCACGATCCGGCACAGGAAAGCGCCGTAGATCGCCGCGGCTTCCTCGGTTGTGAGCGGTGGACACAGCCGGGTCTTCACCGAGCCGGGGCGTGGAGCCTTGGCGAAGTACGCCACCGCGGGCCCGGCCCACGGGGCGCCTGAACTGCCGCGAGGGGTTACCGTTTGGGCTGTCAAGCGCGCTGTCCTACCCTTGCTCCGATCCCGGATCCAGACCCCGCACCCCATCTCCATCATGGCCCGCTCCTTCACGCGCCCGCACCTCTCGCTCGCCTTGCTCGCGGCGATCGTCACCACCGCCGACCTCGTCCCCGCGCAACGCAGCCCGTTCTCGCGCGAAGTCGACGGCCTGGTGCGGTTCTTCACCCGCCGCACCAACGACGACAAATCGCTCGCCGATGGCTCCTGCCGCCAGACCGCCATGGTGCTGACGGCGATGGGCAACTGTCACCGGTTCTACAGCCTGTCGGATGGGCGGATCGTGCGCGGACCGATGAAGTTCCTGTTCTCGTGCCGGCGCGCCGACGGGTCGTTCGCCGACAAGGGCGACAGCAACGCGGTGGAGACCACGCTCTGGGTGATCGACGCGATGCGCGCGCTCGAACCCAAGGCGTACGCCCAGGAGATCGAGAGCGGTCTGTCGTGGGTGCGGCGTCAGGCACCCAAGCGCAGCAGCGCATTCCTCGAAGTCCGACCGGGCGACGGGCTCGGCGCCACCTCAAAGCAACTCGCCCGCGGCCCGTTGACCGACGGCTCCGGCAAGCCCGATCTGGGCGCCAATGTCCGCGCGTTGGTCGAGATGGTCCGCGCGCAAGTCGCGGCGCGCGGCGACAACTCCCAGGCCACCGCCGCGTCCACCGCGTGGTCCCCGGTCCAGCAGCGCGGGATCGACTTCCTGTTGACCAAGCAGGAGGCGGGCAAGTTCTACATGCCGGTCCGCGCCGGCAAGGATGGGGGTTTCCTCAAGCACTTCGACGTCGGCTTGAGCGGATTGGCACTCGCTGCCGTGCAATCCAAGCCGCGCGATCGACGCAGTGCAGCCGAGCAGAAGGTGATCGATCAGGGCCTGGCGTGGCTCGCATCGCAGCAGCGCGAAGACGGTGCGATCGGGACGAACAGCCTCAACTACGCCACCTGCGCCGCGGTGATGGCGCTGTCCCGCTCGGGCGATCCGGCGTACCGCACGGTGCTGCAGCGCGCCCAGCGGTGGATCCTGGCGATGCAGAACGTCGAAGCGCGGCAGTACGATCCATCCGACCGCGACTACGGGTCGATGGGCTACGGCGGCGACGAACGCGGTGATCTGTCGAACACCCACATGGCGGTGCAGGCACTGCGCGAATCAGGTCTCGAAGCCAAGGACGAAGCCCTGGCCAAGGCACTGGTGTTCCTGCAGCGCACGCAGAATCTCAAGAAGGTCAACCCGTTCCGCTACCGCACCAAGGACGACTCGGGCGAGTGGCAGACCATGACCAGCGGCGACGACGGCGGGGCGATGTACTTTCAAGGCAACTCGCCGGCCGGCTACATCGACCTGCCCGACGGCAGCAAGATCCCGCGCAGCTACGGATCGATGACCTACGCGCTGCTCAAGGCGTACACCCTGTGCGGTCTCAAGCGTGACGACCCGCGCATCCAGGCGGTGGTCCGTTGGGCCGGCAACAACTGGGATCTCGACACCAACCCCGGCAGCGATCCGCGGCTCGGCAAGAAGGCGCGCTACCAGGGACTGTACTACTACTACATGGTGATGGCGCAGGCCCTCGACACCGCGGGCATCGAGGAGATCACGCTGTTCAGCCGCGACAAGGCCACACCCGGTGCGGCACCGCAGCCGAGCGGTACCGTGCACTGGCGCCAGGCGATGCGCGCCAAGCTCGAGGCGCTGCAGGGCAAGAGCGGCGGGTGGCTGAACAGCGAGAATGGCCGCTGGTACGAGTCGCTCGACCTCTGCTGCACGGCCTACGCGATGATCGCGCTGGGACACTGCCGGTGAGCCCGCAGCCGGACCGCCTTGCGTGGTTCGCCCACCGTCGCGACGGCAGCCGGCATCTCGGGGTGTTCGATCCGTCGGACGGTTGCTTCGACCTGGGGCCGCTCGATGAGCTGACGGCCTTGGCAGATGGGCGGTTGCTCGATCTGCGCGCGCTGCGTGCCAAGGCAGGCGAAGCCATCCCCGACCCGGTGTTCGACGTGCCGGTGGCGGCGCCGAGCAAGATCCTCTGCCTCGGCAAGAACTATGCGGCGCACGCCGCGGAGTTCGGAGCCGAGGTTCCCGAGGAACCGATCGTGTTCACGAAGCTGCGCGACACGCTGCTGCCGCATGGCGCGCCGATCGTGCTTCCGCACTGGGTGGAGACCCGCATCGATCACGAACTCGAATTGGGGGTCATCCTGGGGTTCACCGATCCGCAACGCCGTGGACGCAAGTACGTCGCCGCGGAGCACGCCCTCGAACTGGTCGGCGGCTACACGATCCTCAACGACGTGACCGCGCGACGCATGCAAGGTGACGACCGTGCCAAGCAGCACCCCTGGCTGCGCTGCAAGTCGTTCGACACGTTCTGCCCGATCGGTCCCTGGGTCGTGCCGCGCACCGAGCTTCCGGAAGCCAACGCCTTGGAGCTATGGCTCGAGGTCGACGGCGCGGAGCGGCAGCGCAGCAACACCTCCTTGATGGTCACTGGAATCGCCGAGGCGATCGCGTTCCTGTCGCGGCACACGACGCTGCGCCCCGGCGACGTCATCGCCACCGGAACACCTGCCGGTGTGGGACCTCTGCAACCGGGAAATGTGGTCCGCTGCGTGATCGAGCACCTCGGCGTGCTCGCCAATCCGGTGATCCGCGAGCCGCAGCCCGACTGAGCTGCAGGGGCCGCGGATCGTGCGGGTACGCGAAGATTCGTCTGTACCTCTTATGACACGTGGCACCTGTTTCGCTGGCAGGCAGCGGCCCCGGAAGCTCCAGCAAGCAAGCGGCCAAGGTCTCATGGCGGCGCGCAGCGCCGCGCCCACCCGAGTCACTCGGTGCGGCCTTGGCCCGCGATAGGCAAGAACCCCCCGTGGCGCGATCCCGGGGCACTCCGCGCGCACCTCTCGCTGAGTCGGACAGACGTGTGGTCGTCGCGCCGGCGAGGCTCGTGCGCGCAACATGCATGGCGTCGTGACGCTGCGCGTCGAACCACCCGAACGGATTCAGACGCATCAGCGGGACGAGACTGCACTGACCCGGTCGAGTCGGTGGATCGGCGAGCCATCAGAGGTAGCAGGGCGAAGAGGCGCGCGGATCCCGAAGCTTGTCGTGCTGTGTGGCGCAGACTCCAGGCTGGTGCCCGGTTTCCGAACAAGCTCGCGCTCTGGGGACCGGTTTCCGAACTGTGTGTGCGGAAGCGCGCCAGAGACAACCGTGGGACGCACTACCGCAGACCGATGGCAGCACCGGCAAACCGTCGACGATTCGTGCAACTGCGCAATCCTGTCGGCTAAACATGCACGTAGGCACCCGCACACGCGCACCTGCGCGCGCCACCTCGATCCCCGAGACCCTCATGAAACACAAGACGACTACACTGCTCGCCCTCGCCACCCCCGTCGTGCTGCTCTTCCCCGAGCCAGGACTGTCGAAGCGCACCGGACTGTTCCCCAACACGGTCGTGGACATGATCAATGTCGGCAGCCTCACGCGGGTCGCCAGCACCTCGTGCGGGCAGTGCCACTTGAACGCGCACGGCGGTGTCACGGTGACCGCGACGGTGCAGAACCGCGTGATCGCGACCGGCGCGAGCACCAGCCTCACGTTGACCGGCAGCTCCGCGATCCCCGGCAACGCCGGCGGCTTCTGCATGGACGCCACCGCCGGCGGGTTCGTCGCCGGCACCAACACCTACACCAACGCAGCCGGCGACGCGATCACCCACATGGCGTCGACGGCCCGCAGTTGGACGTTCAGCTGGAAGGCACCCGCCACGCCGGGCCTGGCCGAGCTCTACACCGCCGTCAACACCGCGAACGGCGACCTGCGCAACACCGGAGACATGTTCGGATTCCACGGCGCGAACCCGAACGACACCGTGAGCACGCCGGTCCGCCTCTACGCCAACGCGACCGGCTGCGTGGCGGTCGGCGACAGCTGCTCCGACGGGTACGGCAACTTCTCGGTACTCGGCGGCGCGTCGGTACCGAGCGTCGGCAACACCGGATTCAAGGTCGAAGGTTTCGGGCTGCCGCCGTCGGCGCCGCTGCTGTTCATGCTGAGCCTCGGCAAGAACCTCGGGGGATTCGACATGGCGCCACTCGGCGCGCCCGGCTGCGTGCTCCGCACCACGCTGCAGATCCAGATCACCGCGGCGACCTCGGGTGGCTCCGCCTCGCGCGCCGAGGGTTCGTTCTCCGCTCCGCTGCCGATCCCGAACGACCCGAACCTGCGCGGTATCGGCTTCACGGTGCAGATGGGCGCAATCGACAACAACTCGACGCGCGCGTTCCCGTTGCTCGTCACCAACGGCCTGGAAGTCACCATCCAGTAGCCCCGCGCGCGGGCAGGTCAGCGCAGCCCGATGCCGCCGTCGACCACGAGTTCGGCGCCGGTGATGTACGCGCCCTCCTCGGACAGCAGGAGGCGAATCGCGCCGAGCAGGTCTCGCACCTCGCCGGCGCGCCCCATCGGCACACGCGGCGCCATCCGGTCCTGACTGACCCGGTGCGAATGCGGGTGGCGGATGATGCCCGGGGCGACGACGTTGACCGTCACCCCACTCGCCGCGACCTCCAGCGCCAGCGTACGAGCCAGCACCGAGAGCCCCGCCTTGGCGGCGAAGTAGAGTGGCGCGCGCGGCTTGGCGTCGGCCACGGAAGCACCCGCGGCAGAGAACAGAATGACCCGGCCTCGGCCCGCGGCAACCAACGCGGGGACAACATGGCGCACCACCAGGAACGCCGAGGTCAGGTTGCTGTCGAGCATGTGCCGGTAGTGCGGCAGATCTGCATCGAGCAGCGGGACTTCGTCGAAGTCGCCTACGCAGTGCACCACCGCGAACGGTGGTGACCCTGCAGCGAGGAGCCCGCGCGCCGCGGTCGCCACCGATTCCTCGTCGGTGAGGTCGACGCCATTGCGCCGCGACCACACCACGCACCGCCCGGGGAAAGCGTCGACGATTCCCGCACCGATGCCCGTGAGTCCCCCGGTGACCAGAATCCGCTCGTCAGGCTGCACCGACGAGAACATAGCGCAACGCTGCGGCGTTCTGGACCGACATCCGAGGTCATCGACCAGGGCGCGGTCGGCCCCCGGGACGACGGACGGCAGCGCGTTCCGCGCCGCCGCCGCGGCTCAGAACACGGTGAAGTGGTCGAGCGGCCAGAAGCACACCCGCACCTTGCCCTTCAACAGCCGACGCTCCACCATGCCGAATTCGCGCGAGTCGCAGCTGATCGGACGGTTGTCCCCGAGCACGAAGAAGCGGTCGTGCGGAACGCGCCACACCCCGCGTGAGTGCACATCGCAGATGTGCGCGAAGTCCTCGGGGACCGCCTGCCCGTTCACCCGCACGAGGCCGTTTGCGATCTCCACCAAGTCGCCGGGCAACCCGACCACCCGCTTGACGAAGTCGAGCTCGGGGTTGCGCGGGTAGCGCAACACGACGACGTCGAAACGCGCCACATCGGTCATCGCGTAGCTCACGCGGTCGACCATCAGCCGATCCCCGTCACGCAGCGAGGGCGACATGGACGACCCGCGCACCACCGAGATCTGCACCAGGAAGATGTGGATCGCGAAGATCGCCGCACCGCCGAGCAAGACATCGCGCCAGAAGCGCCGAGTGGCACCGGCCCGCGCCCCGGCAGCGCTCGACAAAGCTCCCGCCCCCACCTGCGGCTCGGTCGATCCAACCCCATTCCACACCACCGGTTCCATGCGCTGACTATCGGGCCGCTCCGACCCGGGCTTGATCGGGGGCGCGTCGCGGGCCGAAACCCCCCTGGGGATCGGAGCTTCCCGTGGTGTCGAACCCTCCGACGATCCCCGTTCGACGCGAGCGGCGCACGCCGCATTCCGAGCTTGACACGAGGCGGAACGAGACTAGACTGACCGGTCTACTCCAAGATGGGACCCACCGCCTCACCTCGTGACCAAGACTCCCGCGAGCGCCTGCTTGCTGCGGGCACCGAGTTGTTCGGCCGCAAGGGGTTCAACGGGTGCGGACTCGCCGAGGTGCTGCAGCACGCCGGGGTCCCCAAGGGTTCCTTCTACCACTACTTCGCCTCCAAGGAGGAGTTCGGGGTGGCGCTGATCGAGCGGGCACGTGATGAGCACCTCGCGGAGATCCGGCCGATCCTCGCGAACCGCCGGGTGACCCCGCTCGACCGCCTGCGCGCGGTGTTCCAGTTTGCCCGCACCGAGTGCGAAGCCAAGGGACCGACCGTCGAGTGCCTGATCCCCAAGCTCGCGCTCGAGACCGCCAGCCTGAGTCCTCCGGTGCACGCCGCGGTGAAGTGTGCCTACCAGCAGTGGAGTGCAATCCTGGCGCAGGTCATCCGCGAAGCGCAGGCCAGCGGCCAAGTCGCGCCCGAACAGGACGCCGACCGGTTGGCCAACGTCTTGGTGATGCTCTGGGAAGGCGCGGCGATCCGCATGCAGATCGAGGGCGACATCACGCCACTCGACGACTTCCAGACCTTCGTGTTCGACACCTTGTTCGGCGGAGGTCGCACCGCCCGCCCGTGAGCGTCACCGCGACACCGGCGGACCCGAGCCCCGCACACCCCTCCCCCAGGACCCGAAACCACGCCCGGCGGCGGCGCTGTTCCCCGCCGGACACCCTTCGCTCGACCCCCGCCTGCACACCGCACGCACGGTCTGAAACCCCGAACTTCCAGTAGTCGACCGGTCTACGCATGGCCCAAACCCGATTCCCCCAGACTCTGGCCACCGCGCTCCTGCTCACCTTGACGGCAGGTGCGACGATCGGCCTCGCGGCGTGGAAACGCCACCTTCACCGCGCCGAAGCACAAGCGGCCCAACACCAGCCCGAACCCGCCGAAGTGGTCGAGGCCGCCCGTGTGGCGAAGCGCAAGTACGCGCGCACCACCACCGCGATCGGCACCGCCCGCGCGCTTCGCTCCATCACCCTGCGCAACGAACTCGCCGGGACCGTGGCGAAGGCCGAACTCGCGACCGGACAGGTGGTCGAGCCCGGCACGCTGCTGGTGCAGCTCGACGTCACCGTCGAGGAGGCAGAGCTCAAGGCCCTCGAGGCCGAAGCGCGGCTCGCGGCATCGATGCTGTCGCGCATGCAAAAGGCGATGGCCGACCAAGGCGCGTCAGCGGCGGACGTCGATCGGGCCCGGGCCGAGCACGACAAGACGCTCGCCAACGTGGCCCGGGTCAAGGCACTGATCGAGCGCAAACGACTGCGCGCGCCGTTCCGTGCCCGAGTCGGCATGGTCGACCTGCACAAGGGCCAGTACCTCGAAGCCGGCACCGCGGTCACCACGCTGCAGGGAGTAGCGAACGCGATCCACATCGACTTCGCGGTGACCCAGGAGGCCGCGAGCACGCTGCAGACCGGCACCGCGGTGCGAGTCACCTTCGTCGGACGCAACACCCCCGCGGTCGCGAAGATCGTCGCGATCGACGCGCGGGTCGAAGCCGCGACCCGCAGCACGTGGGTTCGTGCCGAGCTCGAGGGTGGCGTGCTCCCCCCACCCGGCGCATCGGTGCGGGTGCAGACCCCGGTCGAGCCACTGCACGACGTGTTGATCGTGCCGGTCAGCTCGCTGCGACGCGGCCCGGCCGGCGACCACGTGTTCGTGCTCGCCAACGGCAAGGATGGCAAGCTCCGCGCCACGCAACGTCGGGTCAAGGGCGGCGCGATGCTCGGCGACGAGATCGTGATCCACAGCGGCCTGAAGGAAGGCGAACAGGTCGCTTCCACCGGTTCGTTCAAATTGCGCGAAGGCGTGCTGGTCCAGCTCGCGCCTGGCGGCGCGCCACGCAACGGTTCTGACGGCAAGTCACCCAAGTGAGCAACGCGATGCGCTCCTTCACCGACGTCTTCATCCGGCACCCGGTGCTCGCACTGGTGGTCAACCTGCTGCTCGTGCTGGTCGGTTGGCGCACCATCGCCGGCCTGCCGGTGCAGCAGTACCCCAAACTCGACAGTGCGTCGATCCTGATCAACACCGTCTACACCGGTGCCTCCGCCGAGACGGTGCGCGGGTTCCTGACCACGCCGATCGAACGCGCCGTCGCGGCGATCGGCGGCGTCGATCACATCGAGTCGACCAGCCGTGCGGGACTGAGCCAGGTCACCATCCGACTCGAACTCGGCCACGATACCACCCAGGCCCTCGCCGAAGTGACCGCGCGACTGCAGCAGGTGCGGTCCGAGTTGCCCGCTGAGGCGGAACCGCCGGTGGTCGACGTGCAGCGTGCCGACCGGCCGTACGCCACCTTCTACCTGAGCTTCACCTCGCCACAGCGTGGCATCGCCGAGCTGACCGACTGGCTGACCCGCGAAGTCCAGCCGCAGCTCGCGACCATCCCGGGCGTGCAGCGCGTCACCAATCAGGAGGGCGGTCGACCGATCGCGATGCGCGTGTGGATCGACCCGGATCGGCTTGCCGCGGTCAACCTCGCCCCGGGCGACGTCTACGCGGCGATCCAGCGCAACAACTATCTCGCCGCGGTCGGGCAGACCAAGGGCAACCTGGTGCAGGTGAACCTGCTCGCCGACACCGATCTGCGAACCGTCGGGGAGTTCGAGAGGCTGATCGTCGCCGATCGCGGCGGGGCGACGGTACGGCTGGCCGACGTGGCCAAGGTCGAGCTCGGCGCCGAGGAAGCGGACCTGCTCGCCAAGTACGACACTCGACCGAGTGTGTACCTCGGCGTGTGGCCGCTGGTGGGCGCCAACGAGATCGAGGTGTCGAACGGACTGCAGCGGGAGATGGAGCGCCTGCGCACCACGCTGCCATCGGATGTCACGATGGAACTGGCGTACGACGGCACAGTGTTCATGCGCGACGCGCTGACCGAGATCTCCAAGACGCTGATCGAGACGATCTTGATCGTCGGGCTGGTGGTGTTCCTGTTCCTCGGCTCGGTGCGCACCGCCCTGGTGCCGCTGGTCGCCATGCCGGTGTCGTTGGTCGGCGCCGCGGTGGTGATGGCGGCGCTCGGCTTCTCGCTCAACCTGCTGACGATCCTCGCCATCGTGCTGTCGGTCGGCTTGGTGGTCGACGACGCGATCGTGGTGGTCGAGAACGTCGAGCGGCACGTGCGCGAAGGCAAGTCGCGGATGCACGCGGCGATCCAGGCGGCCCGCGAACTGGTCGGTCCGATCATCGCGATGACCATCACGCTGGCCGCGGTTTACACGCCGATCGGGTTCCAGGGCGGACTTACCGGCGCGCTGTTCCTCGAGTTCGCGATCACCCTTGCCGCAGCGGTCTTGGTGTCGGGCATGGTGGCCCTCACTCTGTCGCCGGTGATGAGCGCCCACTTCGTGCGCGCACACGGCAAGGAGGCGTGGCTGACCCGTCAGGTCAACCGCGGCTTCAACCGCCTGCGCAACTTCTACAGCCGCGCACTCGACGGCGCGCTCAGCATCCGCTGGGCGATCCTCGCCGTCGCGTTGTTCGTGTCGTTCGCGGCATGGCCGCTGTACGCCGGGTCGCGCCGCGAGCTGGCACCGGTCGAAGACCAGAGCCACGTGAGCATGTTCTTCGACGCTTCCCCGGATGCCACACTCGAGTCCGTCGACGCCGCTTCGCGCCAAGTGGTCGGCATGGTGAAGGGCATGCCCGAGGCCCGCTTCATGTGGTCGCTGGTCGGCAGCTGGGGTGGTTTCGGCGGGATGGTGGCGAAGAACTGGAAGGAACGGCAGCGCTCGACCGAGCAGCTCTACGGCGAATTGTGGGGCCGCGTATCGCAGGTTCCCGGGCTGCGGGTGTTCCCGCGCCTCGACCCGCCGTTGCCGACCCCCGGGCAGTTCGACGTCGAGCTGGTGATCCAGAGCTCGGGCTCGGTCGAGGACCTGCTCGGCGCGGCGATGGCCGTGGTCGGAGCGGGTTGGCAGAGCGGCAAGTTCCTCTACGTCGACACCGACTTGAAGGTCGACCGCCCCGAGGCGCGGGTCAGGGTCGACCGGGAACGCGTGGCCGACCTCGGGATGGACCTGGCGAGCGTCGGCCGCGAGCTCGGCGCACTGCTCGGCGGCGGCTACGTCAACCGCTTCAACTACTTCGACCGCAGCTACAAGGTCATTCCGCAGATCAGCCGCGAGGACCGCGCCACCGTCGGACCGCTGCTCGACCTGAAGATCCGGACACCGAGGGGCGACCTGGTGCCGGTGTCCGCGTTCACTTCGATCGAGGCGATCGCCGCACCGCGCACCCTCAACCGCTTCCAGCAGCGCAACGCGGTGCGGGTGTTCGGCGGGGTGCGGCCGGGCGTCACCAAGGCCGAGGGGCTCGCGGTACTGGAAGCCGCGGCCCGCGCCACCGCCCCGCCAGGCACCGCACTCGACCACGCCGGCGAGTCGCGGCAGATCCGCCGTGAGGCGTCGTCGTTGGTGCCGACCCTGGGGTTCGCGATCCTGTTGGTCTATCTGGTGCTCGCCGCGCAGTTCCGCAGCTTCCGTGATCCGCTGATCGTGCTGCTCGGCTCGGTGCCGTTGGCGATCACCGGCTCGCTCCTGTTCCCGTTCGTCGAATGGACCACGATCAACGTCTACTCGCAGGTCGGACTGATCACCCTGGTCGGGCTGATCGCGAAGAACGGCATCCTGATCGTCGAGTTCGCCAACACGCTGCAGCGCGAGGGTCGCGACAAGCTCGGGGCACTGCGCGAGGCAGCGGCCACGCGCCTGAGACCCGTATTGATGACCACCGCGGCGACCGTGTTCGGTCACTTCCCGCTGGTGCTGGTCACCGGCCCGGGTGCGATGGCGCGGAACAGCATCGGCATCGTGCTGGTCGCCGGCATGGCGTTGGGCACGCTGTTCACCCTGTTCGTGGTGCCGGTGTTCTACATGCTGCTGGCCGCCGACCATCGCCGCTCCACGGCAGTGGCCGACGTCGCGCAGCACGCCGAGCTGGAGGTGGCGTGATGACGGGCATGGCACTGCGCGGAGCGCTGGCGCGCTCGCTGTGGACGCTGCTGGTGGCCGGCTGCACGGTCGGTCCGGACTTCCGCCCGCCCGAGCGGGTCATGCCGGCGGCATGGCGGCAACCCCGAGTCGCCGGACTCAGCGACGCCCCCCCCACCGACGCCGACTGGTGGAAGACCTTCGGCGACCCGCTGCTGACCAGGCTGGTCGACCAAGCGTTGGCCCAGAACCTCGATCTGCGCGCGCAGCTCGCTCGACTCAGCGCGGCGCGCGCCCTGCGCGGGGTCGCTGCGGCCGACGGTTGGCCGTCGGTCGACGGCCGGGCCAACTACGAGGATCGGCGCGAGAGCCGCAACACACCCTTCGGCGCGTTCATCCCGCGCACCAGCATCCACACGGTGGCAGCCGACGCGGTGTGGGAACTCGATCTCTGGGGACGGGTCCGACGCGGCGTCGAAGCAGCGGAACGCGATCTGGGCGCGCGCGAAGCGGACCTGGCCGGTGCCCGGCTGTCGGTCGCCGCCGAGGTGGTCTCGACCTACGTCGACCTGCGCGCCGCCCAGCGACGGCTGCGAATCGCCCAAGCCAATCTCTCGCTGCAGCAGCAGACCCTGACCCTGGTGCGTTCGCGGTTGAACGCCGGCCTGGTCGCCGAGCGCGACGTCGCGCAGGCGGCGACCAACGTCGAGTCGACGCGGGCCCGCTTGCCCACGCTGGAAACCGCCGCGTTGCAGGCTCAACACCGCCTCGCGGTGCTGCTCGGCCGTGCACCCGCGGAGCTGCCCAGCACGCTGAACGAGCCCGGCGAACTGCCGCGGCTCCCGGTGTCGGTCGCGGTCGGGGTACCGGCGGACCTGCTGCGCCGGCGCCCGGACGTCCGCGCCGCGGAGTGGCGGCTCGCCGCCGAGGTCGCCCGGATCGGCGTCGCCGAGGCCGAGCGCTATCCCCGCTTGTCGCTCGGCGGCACGTTGGGCCTGTCGGCGAATGCCCTGAAGGACGTGTTCACGGATGGCAGCGACCTGTCGGTCTTCGGCCCATCTCTGCGTTGGAACCTGTTCGACGGCGGACGCCTGCGCAACCGGATCCGCTCGCTCGAAGCCAGCGCCGAAGCCGCCCAGATCGACTGGGAGAGGACGGTGCTGTTGGCCCTGGAGGAGGCCGAGAACGCGTTCGTCCGCTTCGTCCGCGAGCAGGCTCGCCGCACCGCGCTCGGTCGCGCCGCAGCACAGGCCGCACGCGCCGTGGAGCTGGCGCGCACCCAGTACCGCACCGGCCTCACCGACTTCCAGGCGGTGATCGACTCCGAACGCACCGTCGCGACCGTGCAGGATGAGCTCGTCGGCAGCGACGCCGCGGTGGCCACCTCCATGGTGGCGATCTTCAAGGCACTCGGCGGCGGGGTGGTGCAGGGTCCGGACGACAAGAAGGTCCGAGCCGACGCACCCGCGCCCGACCGGGCAAAACGCTAGTGGGGTGTGTGCGAAGCTCGTTGCATGTGTCGTCGAGTCGCGCATTGCGCTCGCATGAGCTACGACGACACCGCGGCTCGGTGAACGAGCTGAGAAACTGCGACGCCGCGACCGAGCCGTAGGGTCGGCGGCGCGGAAGCTCTCACTTCGCCGTCGACAACCACAGAACCCACAGGCCGGTGCTCGCCGCGCCGAGCACCGCCAGCAGGAACAGCAGCACGCACACCCGATGCGCGGTGCGCCAAGTGGGTCGGCGCCACAGCAATGCCCCGGTGAGCACGATCGGCGGCACCAGGAAGACCCCGGTGCGCGAGAAGATCTTGTGGATCCCCATCTCGCGGGCCGGGAACTGGCGGACCTCCCCCAGCAGCAGCGCGAAGACCACCGTAGTGCCGAGCAGCAACACGGTGATGATGGCTCTCGCGAGGTGGGCCCGACGGTGGCCGGTCTTCCCGGACACCAACGTCAGCACCAGCGCGACCACCGTGAGCAGCAAGGACACCAAGAACCCGATCGTGGCGAACATGCGGCGCCAGACGATCGCGGACCGGCGCGGCGATTGCCACGGGTTTCGCGAATCCATGGCACTCCGAATCCTCATCCCGGCCAGCGCCACACCCAAGGACTTGGGCGAGCGCGGCGCTGCGCGCCGCCATGTGCCTCGGCCGCTTGGCTCGAGGGAGCTGTTCGGGGCCGCTGCCCGCGGGAGAACCAGCCGCCCAGGTGTCATGGAAGGGCACTGGAGGATCTTCGCGTGCCGACCGATCCGCGGTACCTACCGCTCGAGGGACGTCGCGAGCGAGGTGGCTCCGGGTTTCCGCGTCCCTCCGGGCCTCCGTTCCCCGCACGCATGAGGCCGACCCGAGTCGCCCGGGTGCCGTCGCGTGCGGACGAGGAAACCCGGCATCCCGGCTTGCGGACGGGGTCGCGGCCCCTGCGGCACCGAGTAGCATCCCGCCGATGGTGCAGACACTCGACGTCCCGCTCGACGGCAGCGGGCGACGTATCGCGATCGCCGCGTCCCGCTTCACCGAGTCGATCACGCGCCGCCTGCTGGACGGCGCGGTCCGGACCCTCGAGGAGCTCGGGGTGGCCGGCGACGACATCGTGGTCGGTTGGGTGCCCGGGGCCTTCGAGCTGCCCCTGCTGTGCGACGCATTCGCCCGTACCGCCGACTACGACGGGGTCCTCGCGCTCGGCTGCGTGATCCGCGGCGAGACCAGCCACTACGACTACGTCTGTCTCGGCGCCACCCGAGGGGTGCTCGACACCTCGCTGCGCTACGGAATCCCCGTGGTCTTCGGGGTGCTGACCACCGAGGACCGGGAGCAAGCGATGGCCCGCAGCGGCGGCGCCAAGGGCGACAAGGGTGCCGAGTGCGCACGCGCCGTGCTGGAGATGGCCGGCGCGCTGTCGGTGTTGCGCACCTGACCCCGGACGGGTGAGAATCGGGCGCCGCGGATTGTGCCCGGCCGAGTCGGCGCTAGGCTCTCGACGGACCCGTTCTTTTCTCCCCACCGCCAAAGACGAGATCACGCTCATGCGACGCAGGACCAAGGCGCGCGAGCTCGCCGTTCAGTACCTGTACCAGCTGGATCTCCGCGGCGACGAGATCCTCGACGGTGTGCGGGAGTTCGTCGCGGACGAGACGGACGACGAGCAGGTGCGGGAATTCGCCGTGAGGCTGATCCTCGGCACCCGCAAGGTGCAGGCGGAGACGGACGCGTGCCTGCGCGACGTGGCGCGCAACTGGGACCTCGGCCGCATGGCTACCATCGACCGGAACATCCTGCGGATGGCCGTGTTCGAGTTGCTGCACTGCCCCGACATCCCGCCCAAGGTCACCATCAACGAGGCGATCGAGATCGGCAAGAAGTTCTCGACCGCCAACTCCGGCGCGTTCATCAACGGCATTCTCGACCGCGTGCGCCTCGACCGGTTGGGTCGCGACGGCGCCGCGGGTGGACCGGGCGCGCCGTCGATCGAGCGATCCACCGAGAGCGTCGACAGCTGATGCTCTCCAAGTTGTTCCGCGGGCTGCGCAAGACCCGCGAGAAGCTGGCTGCCGGGCTGTCGCGCTTGTTCTCCAAGGGGCGCAAGCTCGACGACGAGTTCCTCGACGAACTGGAGGAAGTGCTCTACACCGCCGATCTCGGGCCGACCGGATCGGCCGTGGTCGAAGAGTTGAAGGACGCCTACCGCCGACGCGTGGTCCAGGACGCCGACCAGGTGCCGGCGTTCCTCCGGGATCGCCTGCTGGCGCGGCTGGAGGGCTGCGGTGGCGTGTTGCGCGAGGCGGAGCGCAAACCGCGCGTGATCGTGGTGGTCGGCGTCAACGGCGCCGGCAAGACCACTTCGATCGCCAAGCTGGCCCATCGCTTGGTGCAGCAGGGCCGCAAAGTCATGCTCGGCGCCGGCGACACGTTCCGCGCCGGCGCGGTGGCACAGCTGACGACCTGGGCGGAGCGGCTGCAGATCCCGATCATCAAGCAGGACCCCGGCGCCGATCCGGCGGCGGTCGCGTTCGACGCCACCGCCGCCGCCGTGGCCCGCGGCGTCGACGACTTGATCCTCGACACGGCCGGGCGGCTCCACACCCAGAAGAACTTGATGGAGGAGCTGCGCAAGATCGTGCGGGTGGTACGCAAGAACGTGCCCGACGGACCACACGAGACGCTGATGGTGCTCGACGCCACCACCGGGCAGAACGCGATCCGCCAGGCGACGGAATTCCGCGCCGCAGCGGACGTCACCGGCGTGATCCTCGCCAAGATGGACGGCACCGCCAAGGGTGGCGCGGTGTTCGGAATCCGCGAGCAGCTGCCGATCCCGGTGAAGTTCATCGGGGTCGGCGAGGCGATTGCCGACCTCGAGCCATTCGATCCCGAAGCGTTCGTCGACGCGATCTTGTCCTTCGAGCAGCGCGCCGGGACGGAATGAGAACCGGCGCCGCAGCCGTGGTGCTCCTCTTGTTGGCGGTGCCGCACCAGGCGTACTGGCCCGACTACGAGGTGGCGCGCCGTGGACTGCTGGCGGTGCTGGTCGGGCTCGCTTGTCTGCTGCCCGGGACGCTGCCCGCGCGCGTCCCGCTGGCGGTCGGACCGTGGAACGCGCTCGCGCTGTGGTTCCTGGCGCGCTGCATCGGCGCCACCAACCACGGCTACGCACTGGAGACCGCGGCGCACATGCTGGCGCTCGCCGCGCTGCTGCTGTTCGGCACGGCGGTACCACTGACCCGAATGCTCGCCGCGACCCTGCCTACCGGTGCGACGGTCGCACTGTGGACGCTGGCACAGGCATTCGGTTGGATCGACGCACTGCCCGGTGTGCACGACGTGACCGCGACGCTCGGCAACCGCAACGCCGCCGCCGAGGTGCTGGCGCTGTGCGGGGCCGCCAGCGCGCTGCTGGCGGTCGGCCCTCGCGGCGAATCCGTGTCGGCGCGACTCCGGTGGGCCGCGGTCGTCACGTTGGCCGCCTGCACCGCGGCGCTCGTGTGCAACGGTTCCCGCTCCGGCTTGCTCGCGCTGCCGGTCGGTTGCCTGCCTGCGTTGTTGCGTCCGGGGCGGGTCCCGATCCTCGCGGTGCTCGCCGCGGGTGTCGGGCTGTGGTGGGCACTGGGCGACGCACCACGTGCGCCGCAGCAACCGAACACCGCGGCGGTGGCCGCACCGTCCACGGTGGAGGTGCGGCTCGAGCTGTGGCGCGGCGGCCTCGACATGGTGCGCGACCGCCCCATCCTGGGCCACGGCTCCGGGCAGTTCGGCACCGAGTACCCACGCTATCGCCGCGGGCGCGAGTGGGAGCTGTCGACCTTCGGCGGCCGGTTCCTCGCCGCCCCGGCCGCCGCGCACAACGACTTCCTCCAGGTGGCGATCGAGACGGGGCTCCCCGGGCTCGTGTTGTTGCTGGTCGGCGCGGTCTGGGTGCTGTGCCGGGCGCCGTGGAGCAGTTCCGGGCCGTTGCTGTGCTTTGCCGTGCTGGCCAGCGTCCGCGCGCCACTCGGCAATGCGCCAGCGGTCGCCACCGCTGCACTGCTGGGCGGCGCGTTGCTGCACGGCAGCGCGGGCCGGATGCTCGCGCTACCGTTCCGCCAACGCCTGCTGAAGGGTGTGCTGGTCGGCGGGATGCTGCTGTGGTTCGGCGTCGCGCAGCTCGGATCGCAGGTCGCCGCTGCGGGCATGCTGCGCCGCACGGCCGCGCGCACCGACCCGGCCGGGCAGCTCGCCGCGGTGGAGCGGGCACTGCGGCTGCGGCCGTACGACCACACCTTGCGCGGTCTCCGCGCCCAAGCGAGCCTGCAGCAGAGCGCCTGGGCGAAGGCGCGCACCGACCTCGAGTTCCTGCGCCGTACCCGGCCGGACGACGAGCTGACCGCTCGACTGTGGATCACGTTGCTGCGCGGCGAGGGGCGGCACCAGGAAGCCCGCAGCGCCCTCGAAGCGCTGCGTCGGAACGCCCCCGACGACCCCGAGCTGGCGCTGTGGTCCGCCGAGCTCTCGGTGCAGTTCGGCGATGGACGAGCAGCCGTCGCGACGCTCTACGCGGCGCGCGACCCGCGACTGCGCGCGCAGCTGGCCGTGCTGCTCGATCAGCTGGCCGGGTTCGCCGAGCGGCACGCGCTCGCCGATGCGAAGTTGCTGCGCACCGAGCAGGCGTTCGTCGCCACCATCGACCGGATGACCGAGGCACCCGGCAGCGACGCCGCGGAGAGGGCATTCGAGCGATTCCGTGGCCTGCTGGTCGCGAGTGGCACGAGTCGCGGCGACGCGCGGCCTCTCGTGCTGTTCGCGATCCAGGCGCTGGCACTCGGCAAGCGACAAACCGCGGCGACCCTCGCCGGCGTGGCGAAGACCCGCACGCTCGAGCCGCAGCACCGCGCGCTGCTCGGCGCACTGCTCATCCCGCTGCGCGCGCTGCCGGAGTGGCGCGCGATCCTGTAGCTCGCGACGCGGGCGACCTTCGACGTAGCAACGCGCCGGCGCCATTGCCCGCGCAAATGCCTCCGGCGGATTCCGATCCGGGTGGACGAGCATCGACCCGACCCCCCAGCGGTCTGGCCCGAACTCGTGAACAGGGTCGCGAGATCGTGCAGGGTTGTTGCGCACCGGCAGACCCGGCCCGGAGGCGGGGTGCACCTGTCGAGGAGCAGGCCCTATCGCCCGGCGCCCTGCGGCGTGCCGACGGCGGTCGCCGCGTGCAGCGCCCCTGCCGGAAGCTGGTCCGCGAGCCCGGTGGCCTGCACCAAGTCGCACAACGTCGGGTCCACCGCGAGCAGCGGGTGCGCCTTCGGCAGCAGCTGCGGCAACACGTCGCGGATCTGCCGCACCAGCACCAGCACGCCGAGTCGAGTCGCGTGCAGGCGGTCGGATTGCAGCAGGAAGTACTTCGGGAACGTGACCGTCCGCCCCGGTGCGTAGTCGAGTCGCATCGGCTGCGTGGTCGCCTTCGCGACGAAGTCCGCCAACGACAGCACGCGCACCTTCGGGCGCTTGGCGGCCCACGCGAGCAGCCTGTGGTTGAGCTGCGCGAGAGTGACCTTGTTCGGCACCATGCGCGCCGGCAGCATCTTGTGGCTGGCGCCGCGCATGTCGGGGTAGTCGCCGATCAGCAGCGGACAGTCGAGCTCCTCGAGCATCGCCAGGCACTTGGCCTGGGCCGCCAGCCGCCGCCCTTCGAGCACGCCCGCGGCCTCGCGCCCGTGGGGTCCGTAGCCGAACCAGAACGGGAAATCGATCCCGAGCACCAGGTCCGCGCGGACCTTCTTGGCGCTGTCGATCTGCCGGCGCCCGTATCCGGTCGGATCGGTGAACATCAGGAAGTTGGCGCCGGAGTAGACCCGAGCCACGTCCCTTGACCAGATCTTCTTCAGCGCCACATCCAGCCGGTAGCTGCGGTTCGGCGCACCGTCCGAACCCCGGCTGGTCGGGTCCTCGAAACCCGCCGACACGCTGGCGCCGACCACCACCACCTTGGTGCGTTCGGGACCGCGTGCGGCCGGTGTTGCGGGCGATTGGGCCTGACCGGAGCACGCGAATGCGGTGGCGAGGACGGCGACGACACAGCGAACCGGCGCGTTCATGGGCGTCCACGATAGCGCCCCCCCGACGATCCCGCCCACCCCATCGAGGCATCGACACACACCGGCGAAGGATCCTCGACCCGAACGGCGCGCGGCAGCTATCCTTCTCCCACTGATGTTCCGCGGCCGGTCGGTATCCCTCGTCATCCCCGCGTACAACGAGGAAGTCACGATTCGCGGGGTGGTCGAGGACTTCCGTGGCAACGCGCTGTTGGACGAGATCGTGGTGGTCGACAACAACTGCTCCGATCGCACCGCAGAGTTCGCGCAGGCTGCCGGGGCACGGGTGGTGCGCGAGAGTCGACCCGGCTACGGCTGCGCGCTGCGCGCCGGAATGGACAGCGCCAAGGGCGACATCCTGGTGCTCACCGAGGCCGACGGTTCGTTCCACGCACGCGACGTCGAGAAGCTGCTGATCTACCTGGAGGACGCCCAGATGGTGATGGGCACCCGCACCACCAAGCAGATGGTCGAGCAGGGTGCCAACATGCGTTTCCCACTGCGCTGGGGGAACGTGTTCATGGCCAAGTTCCTGCAGCTGCTGTGGCTGCGCCCGCACGAGCCACGGTTCACCGACGTCGGTTGCAGTTTTCGCGCCCTCACTTCGGATGCGTGGCGACGCATGCGCGAGCAGACCCGAGAGTCCGGTCCGGCGTTCTCCCCGGAGATGATGTGCGCGGCGCTGCAAGCCGGCTGCCGTGTCATCGAGGTTCCGGTGACGTATTCCCGACGCGCCGGCGGCGACTCGAAGCACTCGGATACACTGGGACGGCAGATCCGCACCGCCTGGGCTATGTTCAAGACGATATGTCGGATGCGAATCTCACCCCGGCCAGCGAAAACCCGGACCGAAGCCCGGACGGATCCCTCGCCCCGGTAGACTCCAAAACCCGCCAAAGCCTCGCTCCGCACACCTCTCGGACCACCCTGCTCATGACGAAGAAGCGAGTTGTCATCCTCGGCGGCGGCCTCGCAGGCCTGTCCTGCGGCTACGAGCTGTCCCGGGCCGGACACGAGATCGTGGTGCTCGAGCGCGAGCCACACGTCGGTGGGATGGCGTCGTCGTTCATCGAAGACGGCGAAGAGTACTGGACGCACGACTTCGGTCCGCACCGCTTCCACAGCTCGGACGAGAACCTGATCGAGCACGTCAAGGAGATCCTCGGCGACAACCTGGTGTGGGCCGAGCGCCTGTCGCGCATCGTGCTGTTCAACAAGTTCTTCGACTACCCGCTGAGCGCGAAGAACGTGCTGAAGAACATGCCGCCGCTGCTGCTGGTGCGCGCGTTCCTCGACTACTTCGCGGTGCGGTTCCAGGACCGACTCGGGTTGAAGAAGTTCGACGACAAGAGCTTCGAGAGCTGGGTCACACGTCGCTTCGGCAAGACGCTGTACCGGATCTTCTTCGGGCAGTACACCGAGAAGGCCTGGGGCATGCCGCCGAGCCAGATCTCGGCCGACTGGGCGAGCCAGCGCATCAGCCTGCTCAGCCTCGCCGACACCGTCAAGAAGACCTTGTTCCCCGGCAAGGGCGGGACCCCGCGCACCCTGGTGCGCAAATTCATCTACCCGAAGTTCGGCGGGATCGGCGAGCTGGCGCGCGGCTACGCCCGCAAGATCGAGGAGAACGGCGGACAGATCCTGGTGAACTCGCCGGCAGTGCGCGTCCACCACGACGACGCGATGCACGTCACCGGAATCGAGTACGGCAGGCATCGCCGCGAGACGATCACCGGCGACGAGTACATCAACACGATCCCGATCACCTCGCTGGTGAAGGCACTCTCGCCTGCGGCGCCTGCCGAGGTCTTGGCGCACGTCAACGCGCTGCAGTACATCTCGATCGTGTTCGTCTACCTGAAGCTGCGCCGCGAGACCGTGAGTCCGGACAGCTGGGTCTACCTGCCGGAGAAGCACCTCACCGTGCACCGGATCAGCGAGTTCCGCAACTTCTCCAAGACCTGCGCGCCACAGGGCAAGACGATGGTGTGCGCCGAGATCACCTGCCGGCGCGGCGACGAGATCTGGCGGATGAATCCGGAGGACCTGGAGAAGCTCGCCGAGAAGGACCTGATGTCGGTCGGACTGATCGGTCCCGGCGAGATCGAGGGTTCGTTCATCAAGCGGATCCCGTACGCCTACCCGGTCTACGACCTCGAATACCGCGGCCATCTGGCGCCGATCCAGCAGTACCTCGCCAAGCTCGGTGGGATCGTCACCACCGGCCGACAGGGCAACTTCCGCTACAACAACATGGACCAGTCGGTGGAGATGGGTCGCAAGGTAGCGGATGAGATCCTGACCGGCGATCGCACCGGTCACGAGGCCGTTGCCACGGGGAAGGAGTACTTTGGGTGAACGAAGCCAGGCTGGTCGAGGTCGAGACCTGCCAGCTGTGCGGCAGTCGCTCGCGCACGGAGATGTTCCGCGAGCCGCCGTTCCGCGTCCTGCGGTGCGCCGACTGCTCGCTGGTCTACGTGTCGCCACGCCACGCCGACGACGTGGTGCACGAGCTGTACGACCGGCACTACTGGAACAGTGACAGTCCGAAGACGCGCGGCTACGCCCGCTACGCCGAGGAAGAGCCGCTCTACCTGAAGACGTTCCGCCGGCGGCTGCGGCTGGTGAACGACCACGTCCCGGCTCGTCCCCTGCGGGTGCTGGACATCGGCTGCGCGGCGGGGTTCTTCCTGCGAGTGATGCGCGATCAGGGCCACGAAGTGCGTGGCGCGGAGCTGTCGGCCGAGATCGCCGCGCACGCGGTACAGCACCTCGGCGCCGAGAACCTGCACATCGGCTTCCTGCACGATCTCGAGCCCGATCGCCAGGGGTTCGAGCACCACAGCTTCGACTTGGTGACCCTGTGGGACGTGGTCGAGCACGTGCCGCGTCCGCAGGCGCTGATGCAGCACGTGCGTGAATTGCTCAAGCCCGACGGGGTGCTGATCCTCGAGACCCAGAATGTCGACAGCGCATTCGCCAACCTGCTCGGCAAGCGCTGGCAGCACTTCAAGCACGAGGAGCACCTCTACCACTTCAATCCGGCCACCATCAGGCGCCTGCTCACCGACACCGGGTTCCAGGTGGTGCGCAACACGCCGTCGTTCGGTGGCAAGTACGTGTCGCTCGGGTTCATCGCCGAGCGCGCGGGTCGACTGTCGAAGGCCGCCGGCCTGCTGTGCAAGCCGCTCAACGCATTCGGCCGGATGAGCATCTACCTCAATCTGCGCGACGAAATGGTGGTGGTCGCCCGTCCGAGCGCGGAGTTCGGCCGGACCGCCGAGGTGCGCCCCGACCACGCCACCGCCGCCAAGCACTGAACCACCATGGAACTCAGCGTCTACGAACAGTTCGCGCAGCTCGAAGAAGGCCACTTCTGGTTCAAGGGCCGCCGCACGATCTTCTTCGACCTGATCGAGCGCTCGCTCACGCCACTCGCATCCGGTACCGAGCGGCAGATCCTCGAAGTGGGCTGCGGTGCCGGCGGCATGCTCGGGCCGCTCAGCCGATTCGGCAAGGTCACCGGCATCGACATCTCGCGGGAGTACGTGCAGTACTGCCACCAACGCGGGCACAACCGCGTGGTCACCGGCAGCGGCTACGAGCTGCCATTCCGCGACGCATCGTTCGACCTGGTCGCCTTGTTCGACGTGATCGAACACATCCCCGACGACGAGCGGGTGATGCAGGAAGTGCGCCGGGTGCTGAAGCCCGGCGGACAGGTGTTCATCTCGGTGCCGGCCTACCAGTTCCTGTTCTCGCAGAACGACCGGGTGGCGCACCACCTGCGGCGCTACACCGCACGTCGGCTGCACCAAGTGCTGTCCCAGGCGAAGCTGCAGCCCGCCAAACTGACCTACTTCAACACGTTCCTGTTCCCGCTGATCCTGCCGGCGGTGTTGGTGCTGAAGGCCAAGGAACGCCTGTTCGGCCTGCCGGAGGGGCTGACCAACCTCAGCCACCAGTTCCGCGAACCGGTCAACGGGATCTTCGCCTGGGTGATGGGCGCAGAGCGTTGGTTGCTGCGCCACATCGAGTTCCCGTTCGGCCACTCGCTGATCGCGATGGCGCGCTGATCGGCGTCAGGCGCGGCCGCGCGTGAAGTGCGCGTTCATCACCACGCGACCGAACTGCGCCGCGCTGCGTCCCGCCTCGCGCGCCAGCGACTTGGTGAGTTCCCAGTAGAACACCGGTCCGACGTCGTAGCAGGCGGCGCGGATCTCGGGCGGTGCGTGACGCTTGCCCCACAGGATCAGCGCGGTCAGCGGAAAGGCGGTGAACGAGGCCAAATGGCGGCGCTTTCGCTCGGCGATGTGGAACTGCGGCGGAATCCAGCTCTGCTGGCGCAACAGCTCGAACAGCCGATCGACCGCGGCTTCCTCGCGCAGCGCACCGCGGTGACGCTCGAGCACGATGGCGTACGCCGCATCGACCAGCTCGCGCAGCCGCGGCTGTTGCAGGCCGAGCACGCGGCGGAACGGGTGGTCGTGGGTGGCCTCCAGGAACCCCCGATCGCCGGTGGCGGCGAATCGCAGGTGTGCGCGCACCGCCGCCGCGGAGGCGTGAAAGTTGCACACCGCCCACACCCGGAAGTAGGCATTGAACAGCTCCGCCGACCCCATGCAGAGGTAGGCGCCGTGCACCACGCGGTCGAGCAGCTGCAAGTTGTCGTGGATACCCTGCTGGTAGTCGGCGAACGCGGTCGCGGTGAAGCGATCCTCGGCGAACGCCTGCAGCAGCACCCGGGTGACCTCCTGGATGCCGGCCAACGTCAGGGTGTTGCCGGCGGAGAACAACGCGTCGACGAAGAACGCCGCGTGCGGCAGCAGGCACCAGCGATCGCCGGCGACCCGGGTCGACGCGTACTGCACTCGTCCGGTCTTCACGAAGCCCCGCACCGCGCGTGCACGCTCCAGCTGGCGCGCGACGGTCGGGAAGCGGCCCACGATCTCGCGGAACTCGACCTCGCCATCTCGCCCGTCGTCCGGGTGAACACGCCGGTCGAGCGTCACACCGACGCTGCACAGCGGGTTGGTGGCCGCGAGGTGGTTGTCGAACGGGATCACCCAGAACCACCCGCCGTGGAACAAGTGGTGCAGCGTGCCCTGGTCGGGAGGACTCGGCACCGGCAGCGGATCGCCGCGGCGCGAGGGCACGAGTCCGCCGACGCCCACCATGTGGGTGAAGATGCTCCGCGTATCGGTTTGGTGCGGCAGCTCCGCCGGGCGCAGCCCTTCGCGTTCGGCGAGCACCGAGCGAAAGCCAGTCGCGTCGACCACGAACTTCGCCTGCTCGGTTCCGCGGCTGGTCTGAAGCGTCACCCGGTCCCCGGCGAATTCGATGCCGCGGACCTCTACCCGCTCGCGATAATCGGCCCCGTAGCGCACCGCCAGGGAGTTCAGCCAGGTGTCGACCTCGGGCCGGTACAGATGCGTGTCCGGCCCCAGCGGATAGGTCATCGCCTCGAACTGGCTGGTCGCCGCCGCACGGTGCTCCTCGCCGGCCTCATGGGTCAGGAAGGTGAAGTTGCGCTTCACCCCGGAGCTGCCGCTGACCCGATGCCGCAACCACTGGAAGTTCGACAGGTAGGCGAGCTCGTCGACCCCGTAGAGCTTGGCGAGGATCCGCGCTCGTGCACCGAATTCCGGCACCACCGACTCACCCACCGCGAACCGCGGGTGCGATCCCGCCTCGAGCACCAGCACGTCGAGACCTTGTCGCGCCAACACCGCGGCAAGGGTCGACCCACCGAGCCCGGAGCCGAGCACCACCACATCACGCATCGGCGAATAGGATAGCCCGCGGACCGCGGCTGCCGAGCGTCGGGTTCAGGTGGGTCGGGCAGAGCCCCCGATTGGCGTCACCCACTTGGTTCCGACCCGCCAGGCGACGCGCCGGCTCACACCGCCACGAGCCGCACTGTGAGGCAATCCCCCCGCGCCCGGCACGGGGCAGGGGAGACTGGCCCACCGCGCGCTTCACGCGAGCAGCACGGGCAAGTCCGTAGGCATCCGCGCGCCTGGTGGACTGTGCCGATGCGTGTGGGTAGAGCACCGACGGAGGAGGTCGGGAACGCCGGAGACTCGCCCCACGAGCCCCCAGCCATGTGGCGTCACCCCTGAAGCCCGGCAGGGTGTCCGGCCTCGCGGACCGGAACCGGCGTGCGCGTGAGGTTGCCCGTCGTGGGCACGCGGCGCGGTCGACCCGGACTCGGCGGACTACCCGTTCTTCGCCGGCTTGGGGCTCTTCTGGTCTTCCTTGTTCGGCTGCTTGCCCTTGTCCTTGGCGTCGGGGCTCTTGTCGTTCGCACCCTTGGCCACCGGCCGGTCGTCCTTGGACCCCGCCGGCGGCTTGAAGCCGTAGCCCTCCTTGAGGGCCTCGATGGTCCAAGAAGTCTCGAGCGCCTTCACCATCTGCTTGCCGGCGAACGAGTCACCCGCCCCGCGCCCACTGCGCACCGCGAGCCACTGCCGGCGGCTGATGTCGTCGCGGGTGCCCTTCTCCACTTTGGTGCAGACGGCCATGAAGGTGACCCCCTTGGCCGGGTCCTCCTTGAGTGCGATCTCGTCCCCGGCCTCGATCGATCCGATCTCAGCGTCGGAGAACACCGCCTGCACGATCTTCGGGAAGCGGTACTGGAAGCGCGGCCGCGAGCTCAGCTTGCGTGAGTACGGACCGATCGTCTCGATCGACAACTTCGCCTCCTTGGCAGCCGCTTCGGCGACGTCCTTGTGCGCCTCGACGAGCTTCTCGTCGACCTTGCTCTTGGTGTCCTTGTCGGTCGCCTCCTGCAGCTTCTTGCGCTGCTCGTCGGCCTTGCCGAGATCCTCCTTGAGCTGGGCCAGCGCCTTGGCCTTCGACTGGTAGCTGCGCAGCGTCGGATCACCGAGCTCGGCCAGCAGCTTCTCGGTGGCCTTGACCTCGCCCTCCACCTTCTCCTTCCAGGTGGCGAACTCCTTCTCGTGCTTCTCCTTGCCGGCCTTCTCCAACTTGGCGATGTCGTCCTTCTGCTTCTCGCGCGCCAACCGCTCGAGCGCCTTCTCGAACGCTTCCTTGCGCTGCTTGGCATCCTTGCCAGCGAGGTCGTTCAGGTACTCGGTCTCCAAGTCGCTCTTGATCTCGTCGTAGTCGCGGAACGGCCGCGGCTCGATCTTCGCCACTTGGAACAGGAACGGGCCCGACTTGGCGGTCTGGATGCGTCCGCCGTAGATCTCGCCGGCGAGCGTCATCTGTCCGGGCAGGTGAGAATCGCGCCACTCCCCGAGTCCGGGCAAGTTGCGCAGCCCTTCGGCATCCTTCATCTCGTCGATCGCGAGGATGGTGAGTCCCGGACGCCCGGTGCTCAGCTTCTGCACCGCGGCGGCGAAGTCGAACTCGCTACGCCGCTTGTCGCGCGCCTCGGCAGCGACCTTCGCCGCAGCTTCGGCGGCGTCGAGCGCCTTCTTCGCCTCCTCGACCTTCTTCTTCAGCTCCGGCTTGTCCTTGGCATCTGCCAGCTCCGCCTCGGCTTCCTTGTGCTTGTCCTTGGCCTTGCTGACCTCGATGTCCGCGGCGGTCTTGCGGTTGATGACCTCCATCATGTGGTCCGCCATCGCCCCATCGAGCGCGACCAACCACTTGCTCAGCACGCGCTCCGCCAACAGCTCGTTGCGAATCCGCTTCTGCAGCGCGTCGTCCAGCTTCTGGTAGCCCTTGTCCGGATCGGGCTTGTCCTGCTTGCCCGCCTCCGGCTTGGTGCCGTCCTTCTTGTCGCCAGCCTGTGGCTGCGCGTCCTTCTTCGGATCCGGCGCCTTCTCGTCCTTCTTGGGGTCCGGGGCCTTCTCGTCCTTCTTCGGATCCGGGGCCTTCTCGTCCTTCTTCGGATCCGGGGCCTTCTCGTCCTTCTTCGGTGCGGGCGCCTTCTCGTCCTTCTTGGGCTCGGGCAGCTTGTAGAACGCGTCGCGATCCCGCACGTACCGCGCCCGGATCTCCTGGTCTCCGATCGCCAGGTCCTTGTCCAGCTCCTTGCCGCGGTACGGCTTGTCGTCGAACTTGGTCGGATCGAGCAACGCGACCTTGATCGCGGTTCGGTTGGCCGGCTTGCGGAACCGCTCCGCCTTGCCATCCTCGAGGCCCTCGAGGTACTTGAGCAGCACCTCCTTGGTCAGCCCCTTCTTCAGCCCGTCCTTGTAGCCGGCGCTGTCGATGAACATCGCCTGGAACGTGACCCGTTCGTTCTCGTCGAGGATCTCCTGCACGATCTCCTCGTCCGACTGTTCCACACCCAGCGCCGACAGACGCACGAACGTTCCGACACGCAGCGCCTCGCGCATGTGCTCGCGGAACCGCGTCACGTCGGCGTAGCGCGCCGACAACGCCAGCTGCTTGATGTTGTCGACCGTCGGGAAGGTCTGCACCGCCGCGTTGACGATCTTGTCCACGTCCTGCCCGGAAGCGTCGATCCCGCTGTGCAACGCGAGGGCGCGCAGACCGGCGAGCTGCTCGACGTATTGGTGTTCCGACTCGCCGACCCCGAACGGTGGGAAGAAGAACCGCAGCGACGAAGCCCGCACGCGCGCGATCCCCTGCGCGGCATCCATGTCGTCCTGCGTGATCGTGAACTTGCCGAGCCCCGGCACGTTCATCGTCGGCCGCGGCAGATCGCGCCCGAACCAGCGCTCGAACGCACCGGTGATCGCGCCGGTGATCGAGAAGGTCAGCAGCGTGAAGATGCCGGCGGTGTAGATGATCTGCTTCTGGTACTTGTGGAAGAACCCGAATGCACTCGAGCCGCTGGTGATCTCCTTTTCCTCGTGGATCGGAGGCTCTGGATGGGTCGTCTTCGTCATGACTCAGGGTGTCCGGGCGGTTGCGCCGCGGAGCGGATGTTGCGCTGGCGGAGGCTCACGCGTCCCCCGCGGAGCCGAGCTCGATCGCCTCGTCGATCAGCAGGATCGGGATTCCGTCGCGAATCGGGTACATCAAGGTCCCCGATTCGCACACGAGTCCGGCCTCGAGGGGCTCCCCGGGCTGCCCGTCCCGAGCGGCCGCGGCGTTGGCCCGCTGCAGCTCGGCGGGCGTCGCCAACCGCAGCGCACCGCGCGTCTTCGGGCACATCAGGATGCTCAGGTACTCGGGGTCCATCGGGCCGGATTCGGGGCCGAAAGCGTATGTCGCCGCGGCTTGCGGCGCTTGCCTGAGGAACGAAAAACACCGCGGCGCGGCGGGCGGCGCCATCGCGACGCATCCGAGGCGACCGAGGCCATGGGACCGACACTCCGGGGCCTGCCGACCACCGACCCCTCGGGTCGCCCGCTGGGCGACAAGGCGTCGTCATCCCGACTCTGATCTGCTGTCTCCGTCCGGTGTGTCGACACGCGCGCAGGGCTGGGTCTCGGGACTCGGGTCCGGGGCCTGGGGTCTTGGCGCGCGGCGGGAGTTGGATACCACCCGAAAGTGGTGAGGGCGGAAGGACTCGAACCTTCGACCAGCGGCTTAAAAGGCCGATGCTCTACCGACTGAGCTACGCCCCCACGCGTCGAGGCCGCGGCGCACCGGGCGCCAGCGGATCGGGGTTGGGCAGTATGCCCCAAACCCCGGAGCAGACGCCAGCGCCGGTCCCGGGCGCCGCCGCTGCGACGCTGCGTCACTCCTCCATGATTTCCTTGGTCTTCTTGTCCAGCGCCTCGTCGACCTGCTTCTCCTTGGCCTTGAGCAGCTCCTGGATGCTGTCGTGCAGGTCGGCCACGCTGTCCTTCGACAGGTGGGCGGAGTCCTTCGCGGCGTCGGCGTGCTTGTTGGCGTCGCGGCGGCCATTGCGCATCGCGACACGGCTGGCTTCAGCGATCTCGCGGCAGCGGGCCTGGATCTTCTTGCGCTGTTCCTCGGACAGTGGCGGCAGGGTGAGCCGCAGCTGCTTGCCCTCGTTCGACGGGGTCAGGCCGAGATCGGATCCGAGCAGCGCGCGTTCGATCTCCTTGAGGGCGGACGCGTCGAACGGTTTCACCAGGATCTGCCGCGCCTCCGGTACCGAGATGTGCGCCAGCTGGTTGAGCGGCGTCATCGAACCGTAGTAGTTGACCTTCACGTGGTCGACCAACGCCGGGGCGGCGCGGCCGGTGCGGATGGTGCCGAATTGCTCGACCAGGTGGTGCAGAGCCCGGTCGAGCTTCTCCTCGAACTCCTGCAGAATCTGCGCGGCGGCTTCTTCCATGATGGGGACGTTACGAAGGGTGGCTTGTTTGCGCCTGGCCCGAACACTCGGCACGTTCTGCCCGGGGCGGAGTGCGTCCCCGCCGAGGAGCAGGATCCGACGTTCGACCAAGCCCGCAGCGACTCTGTACGATCGCAGCAACTCGGTCACGTTTGGGCCGGGCTGCCAAGCCTCCCACAACGCCCAGCCGAACTCAAGGCCTACTCCGGCAGCACCCAGGTGCCGATCGGATCACCCTTCACGGCCCGCTGCAGGTTGCCCGGCTGGAACATGTCGAACACCAGGATCGGCATGCTGTTGGTCATGCACATGGTGAAGGCGGTGAGGTCCATCACCTCGAGACCCTGGTCGATCGCTTGCCGGAAGGTCAACCGATCCAATCGGGTCGCGTTGGGATCCTTGTTCGGGTCCGCGGTGTAGACGCCGTCGACCTTGGTCGCCTTGAACAGCGCATCCGCCGACAGTTCGGTGGCGCGCAGCGCAGCGGCGGTGTCGGTCGTGCAGTAGGGATTGCCGGTGCCGCAGGCGAGCAACACCACGCGGCCGCGCACCAGGTGGCGGTCGGCACGTCGCCGCACGTACGGCTCCATGAACGAGTTCATCGGCACTGCCGACATCGCCCTGGTCTCCAGACCGAGCCGCTCCAGCGCGTCCTGCAGAGCAAGGCAGTTGACCGCGGTCGCCAACATCCCCATGTGGTCCGCGGTGCCGCGGTTGACGCCCGCACGGGCCAGCGTCGCGCCACGGATCAGGTTGCCGCCACCGAGCACCAGCGCGACCTCCACGCCCTGCTCCACCACCGACCTGATCTGCCCCGCGATCGAGCCGATCCCGTCGGAATCCAGGCCGAGCTGGCCCGGCCGGGAGAGCGCCTCGCCGCTGACCTTGAGCAACAGCCGGTGCAGGCGAGCGGGCCCGGACACGCCGCTATTCACCGAGTTGCATGCGGACGAAGCGCCGGACCTGGATGTTCTCGCCGATGTGGCCGACCAGGTCGACGCGCACTTGCTCGACGGTCTTCTTGTCGTCCTTCACCCACGGCTGGTCCATCAGGCAGTGCTCGGAGAAGAACTTCTTCATCCGACCTTCCACCGCCTTGTCGATCACGTCCTGCGGCCGGCCGGCCATCTGCTCGGCGGCCTGCTCGGTCAGGAACACGCGCTCCTTCTCGATGTCCGCTTCGCTCACCGCGTCGCGGTTGAGGAATCGCGGCCGCATCGCCGCGATGTGCAGGCAGAGGTCCCGGCCGAACGCCTGGAACATCTCGTTGCGGCCCACGAAGTCGGTTTCGCACGCCACTTCGGCCAGCACGCCGAGCTTCGAGTCGTGGTGGATGTAGTGGAAGATCACGCCTTCCTTGACCTCGCGGGAGGCCTTCTGGTCGGCGGACTGCAGGCCCTTCTTGCGCAAGATCTCGAGGGCTTTCCCCTCGTCACCCTCCGCCTCGGCCAGCGCCTTCTTGCAGTCCATCATCGGTGCGCCGCTGCGCTTGCGCAGCGCCATCACCCTGTCGGCAGGAATGTCCATGGTGTGTCGTTTTCGGGGGGTCGGGCCGAGGGGAACAAGCGCCCTCGACTGAATTCTGCAGCGCGCGCCGCCGTTGGGGCGCGCGACGTTCCGGGTTCGGGCCGCGGCCGAGCCGCTGCTACTCGGTCGCCGGGGGAGTTTCGCTGGGCGCCTCGGCAGGTGCCTCGGGTGCCGCCGGCGCCGGAGCACCGCTCGGGGGCGGTGCCGCCTCCGACGCCTCGCTGCTGTCGTCGCGGTCGGCGCCGATCGACACCGACTCGGCGTGGCCCGAGTGCTTCTCCGCGAACCGCCCGGTGGAGGTGCGGCCGAGCCGGCCACCGGCCGGTGCTCCGCGCGGCCGACGGGGCCCGCGCTCACGTGGCGGCTGGCGACCTTCCACCTGCCGTGTCCGCGCGTCGTCGCTGTGCGCCCGCTGACTCTCCGCCAATTCCTGCTCGGTCATTCCAGCGCGACCCTCGAGGATCGCGTCGGACAGACGGCTGAGGAGCAGCTGCACCGAACTCATCGCGTCGTCGTTGCCCGGGATGGCGATGTCCGCCTTGCGCGGGTCGCAGTCGGTGTCGAGGATGCAGATCACCGGCACGTTCATCCGCGCGGCCTCGCGAATCGAGATGTCCTCGCGCCGCGGGTCGATGACGATGATCGCGCCCGGCATGCCGTGCAGCTCCCGAACACCTTCGAGGTTGCGGCGCACCTTGCGCATCTCGCGGCGCATGGTGGCTTGGTCCTTCTTCTTGTAGTTCTCGATCGAACCATCGGCTTCGAGCAGCTCCAGCTCTTCCAGCCGGTTCAACCGCTCGCGCACGGTGTTGAAGTTGGTCAGCGTGCCGCCGATCCAACGCTCGGTCACCGCCGGCATGCCGCAGCGCGCCGCCTCGGCCTCGACCACCGCACGCAGCTGCCGCTTGGTGCCCAGGAACATCACCTGGGCGCCGCTCGCTGCCAGCCTGCGGAGGAAGTGCACCGCCTGGTACAGCCCGCGGATGGTGTGCTGCAGGTCGATGATATGGACGTTGTGCCGCTTGCCGTAGATGTACGGCTTCATCTGCGGATTCCACCGGCTGGCCTTGTGTCCGAGATGGACGCCTGCGTCGATGAGCTCTTGAACGGTGACTAGGGGCACGGATACCTCGGGTAGGGTCGCGCGCGCGCCGTCCGGCGGCGCGGAACGGAAAACGGGGCGCGAATTCTAGGGACGCCGCACGTAGGTTCAAGCCGACTTCGCCGAGAGTTCCAATCCCCGACCGGGCTCACCGCCTCCCCCCGGACAACCGTACGGTCCACCGGGGGACTCGCCGAATCCCCGCGGCGCCCGTCGACCTGCACCACACCACGCTATAGTCCCATGTCGCCATCCGCGACACCCTCTCGCCAGCCGGTTCCGAGCATCCTACCCACCGAGCCACAGCCCCGCAGCGCGCCTGCGACCGAGCACCCGCCCGCCACGGAGCGGGAAGCCGCCCCGGTCGCCGCCAGCGCGCCCGAGGCCGGGGGCGCGGTGGAGCAGCTGATCCTGGTGCTCAACCACCACCACGACGACCTCGACGCGGTGCTGACCGCGGTCCGACGCCGCGGCTTCACGGTGGTCGAGACCCGGTCGGTGGTCGAGACGCACCGCATGCTCGCCAAGCTGCGGCCGACGGTCATCGTCCTCAACCCGCTGATGCTCCAGCCCACCAGCGTGGAGTTCGAATTGATCGAACCGCTGCAGCAGGGCGACGAACCGCTGCCGGTGCTGCTCCTGTTGGAGTCCGCCGATGCCACGCGGCTGATCGCCCACGGGGTAGTGCCGCTGGCCGACCTGGATTTCCTGACCAAGCCGTTCGCCACCGAAGAGGTGCTGTTCCGCCTCGATCTGCTGCTGCTGGCCCGCGAGCGCCAACTGCGGGTGCGCCGCCGGGCGCTCGAGCTCGAAGGTCAGGTGCGGGAGGACTTCAAGACCGGCCTGATCAACGACCGGCACTTCCGCACCGTGCAGGAGAACGAGTTCAAGCGCGCCCAGCGTCACCACGAGACCCTGTCGCTGCTGCTGGTGGACGTCGACGAGTTCAAGACGGTGAACGACACCACCGAGTACGCGTTCGGTGACGAAGTGCTGGTGCACGTCGCCCGGTGCATGAAGCAGACCATCCGCACCACCGACCACGCGGCGCGTTTCGGTGGCGACGAGTTCGCCATCCTGCTGCCGCACACCAATCCGACCGAGGCGGTCCACACCGCGAACCGCGTCAGCCAGGCGATCTCCGGCAATCCGGTACAGAACGGCCGCTACGCCAAGCAGGTCACCGTCTCGATCGGCATCGCCACGTTCGACGGCCGAACCCGAGGGTCGTTGGACGAGTTGCGGCGCCAGGCCAACATGGCGCTGCACCAAGCGAAGCGGCGCGGCAAGAACCAGGTGTGGCTGTTCAGCGAAACGGATCACTCCGAGCGCGAGCAAGCGAACGGGAGCTGAGCCGGCGCCGATCACTCGGCTGCGGGGCGGTCGGGTCGGTTACGCGGACTCCCCCGCAGGGCTAGGAGTCTGCGCCACAGCATGACAATCCACGAGAATCGCGCCTTCCGGCGCCCGTCACCCCCCGAAAGCCCCGCTGAATCCACCGATTCGGCTGCGGTTTCGGGCGGCGACCTGCGCCGAAATCCACGCGCCTCCTGAATCGCCCTGCTGTGGCGCAGACTCCTGGCCCGGACTGTTCATGAGCAGCGTCGCGAGATCGTGCACGGCTGTTGCTGGCAAGGAGAACGCAGGTTCTGCCCGGAGGCCGGGTGCCTCGCCGTCGAGGAGCAGGTTCTGACGTTCGACGAAGCCAGCAGCGAACTCGCGCGATCGCAGCAGCTCGGTCACGAGTAGTCCGGGCCAGGTCGCACTGACCCGCCGGTGCCGATTCCCCGGTCCGGGGGGTCGGATCGATTCGCCCTCTCGGGCCGCGGATGCACGGCCACGCCCCGAGGGAGCCTCCACATCTTCCACATCGCCGAGGCCTCGACCCCGCGTCACCCATGAGAACCGCTCTGAGCCTGCCCACCGCCCTCGTCCTTCTAGCCTCCACCCTCTCCGCGCAGACCCTGGTGGTCACGCCCGCCGCGGTGCGTTTGGGCGGCAACCTCCGCACGCAGCTGCTCAGCGGCCCCGCGAACAGCCCATACGTCGTCTACATCGACGTCGGCGGCGGCCCGGTGCGCGCCCTCGGGGTAGAGCTGTTCCTCGACGTATCGCCGGCGCTGACACTGCTCGACGCCGGGACGCTCGACCAAGTGGGTGTCGCGCTGCGCAATTACGCCGTCCCCACCCGCGGCTGGCCGCCCGGCGCCGGCATCTTCTTCCAGGCGGCGGTCGCCAACCCGAGCGCACCGAACGGGATGTTCGATGTGACCGACGGCGAGTCCGCATTCACCTACATCAGCACCGCGGTGCTGGAGGAGAAGTTCGAGAACCCGGCCAACGCCGGCTTCACGGGCACCTACGACCGAACCGCCACCGGACGGCTGCTCGCCGGAGTGGTGACGCGGCGCTCGGTCACCTACGTGCCGCAGGGTGCCCCGTTCTCCCAACCGCTGCACAACGACCTGAACCCCGCCGGGGTGCGGATCCAGAAGGTGTTCCGCGCCGTCGATCTGGGCGCCAACGGCGAGCCCGAGGTGCTGACCGGGCTGTGGTGGGAAGCGTTCCGCGGCAACCCGGTATCCCGCGACACCCTGGCGCGGATGGCCTTGGATGTGAGCCACTCGGCAGTCGTCCCCGACTTCACCATCGACCCGTTCTCCGCGCTGCCCAAGTTCCCGAACTCGGGCCTGTCGCAGGCGTTCGCCAACAACCCGTCGCAGCCCGCGATCCGCGTGTTCGATGGCGCTTACGTGATCGATTCGCGCAACGCGAGCAACGGCTTCCTGCCGTACCCGCAGCTGCAGCGCGAGTTCGTCTACGACGGCACCAGCAGTCTGCTGCTCGACTTCCTTACCTACCCTTCGCCGACGTCGAGCGGCGTCAACGGGCAGCAGGTGTACCTGATGGCGCTGAGCTCGCCCCGGCCGGACGCGCGCGTGGTGCGCAGCCCATCGGCGGATCCGAGCAAGGAGACGCTGGGCAACCGCTTCGACAACGCGCAGACCGGGATGGTGTTCGACTTTGCGAGGGTGTTCTCGACTGCGACCTCACCGTGGCGCGCCGCGCCGGTCGCGTCGCCGGACTACCACGCGCCGTACCCCGGGTGGTCGCTGCCGCCGGGCACCGCGATCCAGTTCGAGTTCCGCGGCGCGACCAGCAATTCGGGGGCGGGAGCGACCGCCTGGTCGTCCAACATCGACATCGCCGACGGCAAGCCTTACCTGCAGTACCGCGTCCTGATGCGTGCGGCGATCGACGGCGCGCGTCCGTCGCTCGACAGCCTGGTCATCCCGATCAACTGAGTCACCGCGGCCGCGCGCCGGCCTGCACCCGCTGTTCGCCCCGTGCCGGCATTTGGCTGCCGGCCGGGCCGACCCCAGGGCTAACCTGTGCGGACCATGCCACGCCTGGATTCCGCTTCTCTCACCGCGGCGGTTGCCGCCGCCTGCCTGGTCTCGGGATGTGCCGGAACACGCCCGCAATCCCGAGCGCTGAGCGGTGCGCGGCCGAACATCGTGTTCGTGTTCTCCGACGACCACGCCCCCCACGCGATCAGCGCCTACGGCTCGAAACTCGTCACCACACCGAATCTCGATCGGCTGGCGCGAGATGGAGTGTTGTTCCGCAATTGCTTCTGCGGCAACTCGATCTGCGGGCCGTCGCGCGCCACCGTGCTGACCGGCAAGCACTCGCACGCGAACGGGTTCCTGCGCAACGGCAACCGATTCGACGGCAGCCAGACGACCTTCCCCAAGCTGCTGCAGCAGGCCGGCTACACCACGGCGATCCTCGGCAAGTGGCATCTCGGCACCACCCCCACCGGCTTCGACCACTGGATGGTGCTGCCCGGTCAAGGGCAGTACTACAACCCCGACTTCCTGACCGCGGCTGGGCGGCAGCGCATCGAGGGCTACTGCACCGAGATCACCACCGATCTGGCGCTGCGCTGGCTCGAGAGCGGGCGGGACCGCGGCAAGCCCTTCCTGCTGATGTGCCAGCACAAGGCGCCGCACCGCAGCTGGATGCCTGGCCCAGCCGAACTGGCCCTGTTCCGTGACGGTGACATCCCGGAGCCCGCAACCCTGTTCGACGACTACTCCGGACGCGGACCGGCGACACACCAACAGGCGATGGAAGTCGCCCGCCACCTGTTCACCTTCTACGACCTCAAGTTGGTGCCGAACGCGACCGAGCAGGCCGACCTGACCGGGCCCGACAAAGCGGTCGCGGCGCTGCGCCGCAGGATGACTCCGGAGCAGCTCCGCGCTTGGGACGCCGCGTTCGCCGACGAGAACCGCGCGTTCCGCGCCAACCCTCCGGTGGGTCGCGAACTGGTCCGCTGGAAGTACCAGCGCTACATCAAGAACTACCTGCGCTGCGTGGTGGGCGTCGACAAGAGCGTGGGCAAGCTGCTCGACTACATCGACCGCGATCCGCAGCTGCGGGACAACACCATCGTGGTGTACTCGTCCGACCAGGGGTTCTACCTGGGCGATCACGGTTGGTACGACAAGCGTTGGATGTACGAGGAATCGCTGCGCATGCCGCTGCTGGTGCGGTGGCCGGGGAAGGTCGCCGGTGGCAGGCGGCTCGAGGCACTGGTGCAGAACATCGATTTCGCCCCGACCTTCCTGGCGCTCGCCGGCGTCACCCGACCGCCCGAGATGCACGGCGCGAGCCTGCTCCCACTGCTCGAGGGCAAGACTGCACCGTGGCGTGATGCGATCTACTACCACTACTACGAGTCGCACGCGACGCACTCGGTGGCGGCGCACTACGGCATCCGCACCGACCGCTACAAGCTGATCCGCTTCTACGAGCCGGAACACCGCTACACCGAGCTGTTCGACCTGGCCCGCGATCCACACGAGCTGCGCAGTGTCTACGGCACGCCTGACTACCAGCAGATCGCCGCCGACCTGGAACAACGGCTGGTCGCGCTGCGCAGCCGATACGGCGACGACACCGGTGACCTCGGGGGTTGCGACGTGGCCGCCGGGATCGCCGGCGTGCAGCCGGTCGAGGGCGGCGCGCGCCTGCGGGTGCGCGGCGACGCGTCGGCGGCGTACCTGCTGACGATGTGGCGGCAGCCGATCACCGGCCGCGCGGCGCTGCGCAGCACCGTGCAGCCGCGCACCACCGGCGAGGCGATGCTTGTGATCACCAGCGGCGACCCACGTCGTCAACACGTGCGCTGCGGTGTCGACTTCGGCAAGCGGCAGCTGGTGATCCGTTTGGCCGGCGGACGCCGCGTGACGCAACCGCTCGACGCGATTCCGCGGGAAGGCCTCGCGATGGAACTGCGCTTCGACGTCCCGCGCCACACGGTCGAGCTGAGCGCCGGCGGCAAGACACTTCGCGCCGACCTGCCGCGCCGCTGGTCCGACATCTCGTCGTTCGGCTACGGCACCGGCGACAACCCGGCCGAGTTCACGCCGATCCAGGTCGAACGCTGAATCTGATCCTGGTCGAACGCGCCGAGCTCGACGGCGATTCGGTCACGCTGCGTGGCCGTGCTGCAGCCCACGTGCAGCAGGTGCTGCGCGCCGCGACCGGCGACACGCTGCGGATCGGCATCCTCGACGGCCCACAGGGGGTCGCCCACATCGACGCACTCGCACCCGACGCGGTGCACTGCCGTTGCGCGTTCGACGCTCACACCGAACCGCGCCCGACCGATGCACTGGTGCTGGCGATTCCGCGACCGAACATCGCCGAGCGGTGCTTGGCGCACGCCGCTGCGTTGGGCTTCGGCACCATCGTGCTGGTGCGCACCCAGAGGGTCGAGAAGAGCCATCTCGATGCACGCGTGCTGCAACCCGAGTCGATCCGCCGCCATCTGATCTCCGGCCTCGAGCAAGCGCGGCGCACTCACCTCCCCGCGGTGCATGTCGAACGCCGCTTCCGCCCGTTCGTCGAAGACCGGCTCGACGCGCTGCTACCACCGACCAACCGCGTGCTCGCCCATCCCGATGCCACGCAGGAGGTGACCGCGCTGGATCTCCTGCGCGGGGCCCCACTCACCCTGGCGATCGGTCCCGAAGGAGGGTTCATCCCGCATGAGACGGAACTGCTGACCGGCCGAGGTTTCACGGCGGCACGCGCCGGCCTGCATCCGCTACGCGTCGAGACGGCACTGGCATTCGTCACCGGACAGCTGTTCGCGCAGCGGATTCGGTAGACCGGGCATCAGGCCTCCGAATCGACTTTACGCGGGAGATCGTCCGGGGCTGCGCCTACCATGCCAGGTGTCGCGCTGCTGCGCACCCCGGGGTGCGCCTGGTGGCGCCCCACGTCTCTCCACATCCAAGATACCCATGATCCGATACACACGACTCGCGTTGCTCGCGGCGCTGTTCGCCGCCCCGCTCACCGCCCAGACCACCTACTACGTCGATCAGGTCGGCGGCGCCGACACCAACGGTGGAACTCTGCCGTCCGCGGCCTGGCGCACCCTGACCTACGCCGCTGGCAGCCTGCAGAAGGGCGACACGCTGGTGGTGCTCCCGGGCGTCTATGACCTCAAGCACGAGATCACCTTCCCGGTCAACTTCGGCGCCACCGCCACCGACCAGAGCAACATCACGATCATCGCGGCCGAAGGCCCGAGCAAGACCTTCATCGACGGCAACGGCAGCTACAGCGGCATCGGCATGATCCGCTTCCAGGAGATGGCGCGTGGGGCCCGCATGACCGGGTTCACCTTCCGCAACATGGCCGACGCCTTCTGGTCGTGCGCGATCCGCCTCGGCTCCTCGTCCGGCGACCAGTACCGCGCGTGGGACGTCGAGATCGACAACTGCGTGTTCGAGAGCACCCTGTCGCGGCCGTTCGTGGTGTTCGGCGCGTCGGCCAACACGGCGCGGCAGTCGTCCGGCATGCGGATCCACAACAACCTGATCCTCAACACCAACTCCAACCGTCGCGCCTGCGAGATCTATGGCGACGGCCAGAACTGGTTCTACAACAACACGATCGTCCACCCGACCGACATCGCCGACCGCGCCGTGGTCTGGGTGAACGCACTGCTCACCCACGGCCAGCCGGGCAACGCGCGGGTGTTCAACAACATCATCGTCGGCGGCGGCACTTCCTCGGAGGGCATCGAGCTGGGGGTCGCGGACACCACGACCTACGCCGGCGGTGCCAACGGCGTCGTGTTGAACAACAACTGCTACAACAACAAGATCGACTACAAGGGCTTCACGCCGGACGCGTCGAACCTGTCCGCCGACCCGATGTTCGTCGACACCACCAAGGGCGACTACCGCCTGCAGGCGGGCTCGCCGTGCCTCGACACCGGTTCGGCCGCGGTCGCGCAACTGCGCCACGACCTGGACTACTACCCGACGCTGTTCCCGGCGACCGCCCGCGGTCGTCTGCCGGACATCGGCGCCTACGAGTTCCACCCGGTGAACTTCGGCTTGGTCGCCGCGCCGAAGGTCGGCGGCACGGTGACGTTCGGCTTCGCGGGCGCGACCCCGGCGATGCCGGTCGGCGTGTTCCTCGGCTTCGACGAGGCCGCCTACGGCCCGCTGTCGTTCGGTTTGGTGCTCGCCAACCCGCTGTTCTTCCTGGCGCAAACCGTGTGGCCGAACGTGATCAGCGGCACGCTGCCCAACGACCCGAACCTCGAGGGTCTGCGCCTGGTGTTCCAGGGCGCCGCGGTGATCAACGGCAACGTCGAGCTGCTGAACGTCGCGCACACCTACGTGCGCAAGTAGGACGATCGCCTGCCCGACCCCGGTGGACCTTCGACCACCGGCGGTCGGGACAGCCCCGCCCGCGCGGCGCCGTGTCCGCAGCGACTGCTCAGCGGCAGCCGAGGTTGTTGAGGATGTCGAGGCGGGTCGCTAGCGACAGCAGGCGCTCGCGGGTCAGGGAGTCGGCCGGACGGCTCAGCTCGTCGAGGACCAGCAACTTCACCTGGTTGATGGTGAGCGGGTAGTTGACGTTCGACGAGGTGGCGTTGAGCAACGCAGCCGTCGCGGCGCGCATGAGGATCTTGGTGGCTCCTCCCAATCCGCTTCCGCCACCGCCCTGCAGAGCCAAGATCATGCTCTGGGCGTCGAGGGTGGGCTGCCACGATGGGATGCCGGAGAATCCGAACGCCACACCCAGGGTCGTGCTCGGGACCAGCGGTGCCGGCCACGCGTTCTTGTGGTTCTTCCAGTAGCCGGGAGTGCAGCCTTCGCCGCCGATTTGCGGGGCAGCCAGCGCCAGCGACGCGGCGATCCAGTTGAGCGAGGCCGGAGTGTGTCCGGTCGGCGGCGAGTTGCCGTCCTCCGAGATGATCTCGACCGTCAGCGACGTGGCGCCGGCGGGCACATTGACAGTGTGGGCGTACGCGTCGAACTGCGTCCCCTGGGCGGATTGCAGCGCGTCGAGGATCCGAATCGGTGCCGGCACGCCACCGATCGTCACTTGGATCACGTTCGGCCGATTCGCACCCACCGAGCCGACGAGGTAGCTGAGGCTCGCCGTGCGGTCGACCGCCGCCGCGGCGAAGGTGAACACCTGCGGGACCGTGCTCTTGCGCGGCTCGGGGAAGTTGACGAAGGCGTTGTCGTTGCCGTCGCGGAGTTGGATGTCGGCCGCCGCAGCGCCGTCCTGGATGATCGCGACGAGTCCGAGGCCGAGGTTGAACGCGAAGTCCACGCCGGCGACGGAAATGTTGTTCGACCCCGGACCGACGAGGTTGAGGCCGGTGATGTCCGCTCGGTAAGCACCGGTGTAGTTCTCACCGTTGAAGGTGAAGAAGAAGTCCGGACCACCCACCCGCAGGCCCACCACCGGTTGGCCATTGAGCGTGATCGCGTCGGTCTCGGTCATCGCCGCAGCGGTCTTGGTCTCGCCGGTCCAGTAGGCGAACACCTGCTTGACCGTGGCCGTTGCCGGAATCTGGATCGAGAAGGCCGCCGGCTGCGGCACGCCGGACAGGCCGATCCCGGCGACCACCGTTCCTGAGCCGGCGGCGATTGCGATCGGGCTGCCGAGGCCGTCGACCGGTGGGCCGAGCGTCTCATTGCGCAAGACTACGGGGAGTGCAGCGAGCAAGCTGCCGGAGGCGAGGGCGAGTACGGTTTTCATGTACGGTGAGTTCGAGTCGTTTTCTCCGAATCCGCGGGGCCTGGAGGTCGGGCGACACTCGGCTTCCCCGGGCCTGAGTGCCAGAAGGATACTCCGCCGCGATTCGCGTGGATGGGCACGCCGAGCAACCCCCGCTCCGGCTCCGCGAGTTCCCATGGCAACGCGGCGACGCCGACGGTGCGGTGACTCGCCCCCCGAACTCCGCTCGACCCGCGAATCGAGTTTGCCCGGGAGATCGTCCACCGCCGCTCCTACCATGCCGGGTGTCGCACCACCGCGCACCCTCGGGGTTCACCCGGTGCCCCCCTATCCGTCCGCCGCGCCGCCCCGTGTCAGACACCCCAGACAGCGAGTCCCTCGACGACGCGTTGGACCGAGCGTTGGGTCGCGCGTTCAAGTCGGCGGAGCCCGCAGAACAGCGCCCGGCGCCGAGCATCCTCGACCACATCGCGGCGTCCTCGGGATCGCCACCAGACATCGCACTTCGCCCGCGATCGAGTTTCGCTCCGCTCACGGACGCAGGCCCGGCGCGCGCGGCCGGGAAGTACGTCGTGCACGGCGAGCTCGGACGCGGTGGCGTCGGCGCGGTGCACCTGGGGCACGACCAGGAGCTGGGGCGCGAAGTCGCGATGAAGTTCCTGCACGACAGGTACAAGGACAACTCAGCCGTCCTGCACCGCTTCGTCGAGGAAGCGCAGATCGGTGGACAACTGCAGCACCCCGGGATCGTGCCCGTCTACGACCTGGGGATGATGGATGGCAAGCCGTTCTTCACCATGAAGCTGGTGGGTGGCGAGACCCTCGCGTCCCAGCTCGCGGCCCGCGCGTCGTGGTCAGCCGACCGCCAGCGATTCCTCGGCATCTACGAGCAGGTGTGCCAAGCGATGGCGTACGCCCATGCGCGAGGGGTCGTGCACCGCGATCTCAAGCCGGCGAACATCATGATCGGTGCGTTCGGCGAGGTGCAGGTCGTCGACTGGGGAATGGGCAAGCTGATCGATGTCGCGAGCCCGGAGCCCGGCAGCGCGACGGCGCCCGAAGGTGGGTGCGCGGCCGGTCGCACGACGCCGAGTGATTCCGCGATCCGGTCCCGGAGTGAGCGCCAGCCGTCGTTGGTCGGCTCGATCATGGGGACGCCGCCCTACATGCCGCCGGAACAGGCGATGGGTCGCGTCGACCGGATGGACGAGCGCAGCGACGTGTTCGCACTCGGCGCGATTCTCTGTGAGATCCTGACCGGCCAGCCACCCTACGTCGGCCCGCCCGAACTCCTCCTCGCGATGGCAGCGAAGGCGGACCTCGGGGCGGCGATGGATCGGCTGTCCCAGTGCGCCGCAGACGCGGACATCGTCGCCCTGACACGGCGCTGCCTGGCGCGCGATATGGAGGATCGACCGCGAACTGCTGCGCTGGTCGCCGGGGCCGTTCGCGACCACCTCGAACGCGTCGAGCAGCGCGCACACGACGCACTGGTCCGCTCCGCGGCACTCCAACGCACACGCAATCTCGGCTTCCTCGTAGCAGGCGTCGTGGCCGCCGGCCTGGCGGCATCGGTGTGGTTCTGGCGCACAGCCGAGCAGGCCTCCATGCAGGAGTCGCAGGCTCGCGTCGCCGCAGAACGCGCCGCAGAGCGGGCGAGCGCGGCGGAGCAGCGCGCGCTCGCGGCGCAGGCGGAAGAGTCGAAGTCGAGGCTGCAGGCCGAGCGCAACTACGCGAGCTTCCGTCGGCTCTCGCAAGTCGTGCGACTGGAGACCGCTCGCACCCGACAGCGCGAGTTCAAACCCGCCTGGCCCGAACGCGCCGCGGCCATGCAGCGCTGGCTCGACACCGAGGTCGCGGACTTGCGACGCGCGCTTCCCGATCTCGAGCGCACCCTGCGACAGCTCGAGAAGAAGGCAGAACCCCAGACCGCGGCGGAGCGCGCCGCGGACCGCCGGGAGCACCCCTTGGCCGCGGAGTTGGCTCGCCTCGAGGCGCATGCCGCAGCCCTGCGCCGCGCCGCAGCGATCCGCGCAGGCCAGGCGCAATCCGCACCCCATCCGCTGGACCCCACGACGCTCGCCCGTTCCGCGGAGCAGTTGGCGCAGCTCGCACTGCCGTTGGTGGTGGAAGATCGCACGGTATTCGGGCGCGAAGGCGAAGGGCTGGCACTGGCCCGCGCAGCGCTCGCGCGAGCTCCGGCGAGCGGCCCCGCACGCATCCTGGCGCAACGGGCCACCCTGTTCGCGCTGCTCGCCAACGGACTCGACAAGCAGGCCGTGGCGTTCAGCAAGGAAGCCGAGAATCTCATCGCGGCGCGGCACGACCCGGCCGCGGTGCTCGCGGACGTCACCAAGCGCCTCGAGCGGATCCGGCCCGAAGTCGACAAGCGGTTCCGTTGGCGTTTCGCGGACGATGCCGACGGTTTCCTGCACGGCACCCTGCAGCGGGCCTACGCCGACATCGAGGTCTTCCTGCGCACGGAGGTCAGGTCCGTCGAGCAAAAGCTGGCTTGGGCGAACCGGGTGCACGACCTGTCGATCACGCTGCACCGCGACCGCTGGGTGCGCGCTCGCGAGGCGCTCCGCGCCGCGGACGACGTGCGCGCGAGCTCGCTCTACCGGGCAGTCCCGGTCGACCTCGAACCGCAGGTCGGCCTCGTGCCGATCGGGATGAACCCGAAGACGCGCTTGTGGGAGTTCTACCACCTGCGGTCTGCCTGGGACCCGGGCACCGACCCCGCGGGCATCCGCATCCCCGAGCACGGTGCGGACGGATCGATCGCGGTCGGGAAGGACACCGGCATCGTGTTCGTCCTCGTCCCCGGCGGCACGTTCACCATGGGGGCGCAGAACTCCGACCCGAGCGCACCCAACTTCGATCCCGGGGTGGGCGACCTTTCCGAGACGCCACACTCGGTGGCCTTGTCGCCGTTCTTCCTGGCGCGCCACGAGATGACCCAGGCCCAGTGGGCACGGCTCTGGGTGGGCGACGAACAGCATCGGTACCCGAGCGCCTACCGGGCCGGTCAGCGAATGCGGACCCAAGGCGGCGGCTTCCTGCAGTTCACCTTCGCCAATCCCGTCGAGCAGGTCAGCTGGGTGATGTGCACCGAGGCTCTCGCGCACTGGGGCTTGAGCCTGCCGACCGAGGCGCAGTGGGAGTACGGCTGCCGCGGCGGATCCGCGAGTCCGTTCCCGTTCCCCTTCGCCCGGTTCGCGGAATTCGCCAACGTCGCCGACGCCACGGTGCGCGCCAACCTGGTGGACTGGGCCTGCGAATCCTGGAGCGACGGGCATTTGCTGCACGCACCGGCCGGGTCGTTCCGCGCCAACGGCTTCGGGCTGCACGACGTGGTCGGCAACGTGTTCGAGTGGTGCCGCGATCCGCACGGCAACTACGGGACCGAACGGGCCGGCGACGGACTCCGACCGGCGGGACCGGGGACCGATCGCGTGTTCCGCGGCGGTTCGTGCAACTTCCCGGCGCGCGATGCGCGTTCGGCGCGGCGCGGGAGCAACCTGCCGACGTTCCGCTCGCCGTTCCAAGGACTGCGGGCCGCGCGGCAGCTCGCAGGGTAGTCCGGGCTAGCGCCCCGCGTCCGGAGTTCGCAGCACATGTGCCCGGCCATTCGATCCGCTCGCGGCGTCGCAGCTCCTCAGCTTTTCCACCAACAAGCCGTGTCGTCGCAGCTCCTT
>JACKIB010000023.1 GCA_020638695.1 Planctomycetota bacterium | reverse complement strand
CGTCGAAGACGGCGCCGCGCCGACACAGCAGGCGCAGGCAGTCGCGATCCCGGCCGCAGGCCTCTGAAAGCGGGGCGAGTGACGATCTCGCACAGGCAAATGGCGATCTCGCGCAGGCGAGTGACGATCTCGCAGAGGCGAGTGACGATCTCGCGCAGGCAAGTAGCGATCTCGCGCACGCAAGTGGCTGCGCCGGGCCGCGTGCGAGTTCGGCGAGAAGGGGTCGCGACCGCACCGGCGCCCGTTCGACCCTGCGCCCGCCGCGCACATTCCCGTGGCTCTCGAGCCGAGCAGTCGCGACCATCTGGCCCATGCCACCCGTGACTCACCGTTCCTCGCTCAAGCTGGCCGGCACCGAGTGCAGCTTCGAAACCGGACGCATCGCCCGCCAGGCCAGTGGGGCCGTGGTCGCGCGATGCGGTGACTCGGTGGTGCTGGCCACGGTGGTCGGCGCGCGCGCGGCGGCGGCCTCGGCCGCGTTCTTCCCGCTCACCGTCGAGTACCGCGAGAGGCTGGCCGCTGCCGGCCGAATTCCCGGCAGCTACAACCGGCGCGAGGGCCGCATCACCGACCACGAGGTACTGGTCAGCCGGCTGATCGACCGCACGCTCCGCTCGCTGTTCCCGGACGGCTACCTGGCCGAGGTGCAGGTGCAGGTCACCGTGCTGTCCGCCGCGCCCGGCGCCGACCTGACGACCCTGGCGACACTCGCTGCATGCGCCGCGATGCACGTCAGTCCGATCCCCTGCGCCGGCCCGGCAGCCGGCATGCGCATCGCCGTGGTCGCAGGGAACGCCGTCGCCTTCCCGACAGAGGAGCAGCGGAGCCGTGCAGAACTCGATCTCGTCGTCAGCGCCGGCCCCGAGGGACTGGTGATGGTCGAGGGTGGCGCGCAGGAAGCCGCGGAAGAGGTGTGCGTAGCCGCGCTCGAGCAAGCGTTCGAGTGGTTGGAGCGCATGCGTCGGTGCATCGACGAACTCGCCCAGGCGGCCGCCGTCACCAAGTGGCCGATCGCCGAACCGCCGGCCGCGCCCGAGGTGCCCGCCGCATTCGTCGAGCGACTCGGCGCGGCGCTGCGTGCCAACCGAGAGAAGGCGGCCCGCGCCGCGGCCTACGCCGAGGTTCGCACGGCCTACATCGAGTCGGTGGCCAACCGCGTGGAAGGCAGCACGCCGCAAGACCTCGCTCGACACGCGGCAGCCCTCGACGCAGCGCGGCACGATTTCGTCCGTGAAGAGATCGCCGCGGGCCGGCGACCCGACGGCCGCAGCCCCACGGAGATCCGACCGATCTGGTCCGAGGTCGGTTGGCTTCCGCGCGCCCACGGATCCGCCATCTTCACGCGCGGCGAGACCCAGGCGCTGGTGTCTCTGACGCTGGGCACCCCGGAGGACGCTCTGCGAATCGAAGACGTGGGCGGCAGGCGCGAGGAGCGGTTCATCCTGCACTATGGGTTTCCGCCGTACTCCGTTGGCGAGACCAGGCCTTTGCGCGGCCCCGGACGGCGCGAAATCGGCCACGGACACCTGGCCCGACGCGGGCTGGAGCCGGTACTCCCCGACCCGCAGATGTTCTCCTACACGCTGCGCATCGACTCGGAGATCAGCGAGAGCAACGGCTCGTCCTCGATGGCCACGGTGTGCGGTGCGTCGCTCGCCTTGTTCCAAGCCGGAGTGCCGATGCAGCGTGCGACGGCCGGTATCGCGATGGGCCTGATCCAACACGGGGACGCCACGGTGATCCTGTCGGACATCGTCGGCGAAGAGGACCACCTCGGCGACATGGACCTCAAGGTGGTCGGCACCGAGCAGGGAATCACCGCCCTGCAACTCGACAACAAGATCGGTGGACTGCGGCTGGAGACGCTGCGCGATGCCCTGCAACAGGCCCGCATTGGACGGATGCACATCCTCGCGGAGATGGCCAAGACCATCGCGGCGCCGGCGGCGGAAATGCCTCCGCTCGCCCCCCGCGTGTCCCGGATCGCCATCCTCCCGGACTCGGTCGGCATCCTGGTCGGTCCGCGCGGTGCACAGATCAAGCAGATCCAGGCCGAGTCCGGGGCGCGCATCACGGTCGACGACCACGGCACGGTGCTGATCTACGCCACCGAGGGTGTGTCGGCGGACAAGGCCCGGCGACTCGTGCAGCAGGCGGTCGGCGTGCTCGAAGCCGGCAAGTACTACCGCGGAACGGTGACCGGGGTGAAGGACTTCGGCGTGTTCGTGCGGGTCAACGAGGTCAGCGAGGGCTTGGTACCCAACGACCAGGTCGGCGGCAAGCACGACGCCCGCCCCAAGGAAGGCGATGCAGTGGTCGTGCGGGTACTCGGTGCCGATGAGCGCGGCCGGCTGCGGTTGTCGCTGCGCGCTGCCGAGGGGATCGAACCCGGACGGATCGAGTACTGACGAAACCTCCGACTCCGGGTCGATGGCACGGGTCGCACCGTGAATGCGCAGGGGGGGGTTGCACGGCACTTCGCCGATCACTTGCCCGCGCCCGCGGGCACATCGCACCGCCGCCGCGACATCGGCGCCCCGTGCTGGGTCGCGACGATCGCGCATCGCCCCTGCGGCGTGAGGATCGACGCGAAGCAGCACGACGTCTGCGACCCGTCGGCATGCACCCACCACTCCTGGCCGGATCGATCGACCACCTTGCCGACCACCGGCCCGGGCGGCGGAAGCCGCGGATCGCGCCCCACCGGTGGGATCTCGTCCGCCACCGTCACACCGTTCAACGGCGGGAGGAACACGCCGCCGCCGAGTGGGATCCCGGCCCGTGCACACAGTGGAACGGCGGCCATGCTCGATTCCTGCGAAGTCGTCGAACGCGGCGGCGGGGCTCCGGGTCGCTCGAGGTGTGTCGCGCGCCCGGTCACCGAAGTTGGCAACGGCGCGGCGGCGGTCGCCATCACTCCGAGCCCGCACCACCAGATCAGCCCCCCCACCGAAGCGACCAGTCCTAGCCCCACTGCAAGGCCGCGAGGACTCATCGGGCGACGTAGAACCAGACCGCCTGTGTGGTGTCGCGCGCGGTCGCGGTCGTCGGGTCGACGATCGCGAACTCCATCCCGATCCAGGTGCCGAGCGCCGCGGGCCCGAGCGCCGGGACCCGGATCCGTGCTGCGGGCAGCCAACCGCCTGCCGCGATTCGGCCATCCGCCAGTGGGTGCCCCCACAGACCGGTGAGCACCGGACTGAGCGGATGGACCTCGAGCATCTGCCCGAGCAACGGGAACCCGACTCCCACGGGTGAAGCTCCGATGTCGAGCAACGGCAGGGCACGTTGCCCGTCCTGACCGGCGGCGAACACATCCCATCCGATCTCGCCGGCGCGGCTCGCAAGGTCGCTGAACCCCGCGCCGACGGTGTAGGACGGGGCGCGCAGGTTGGCGAGGGTCGGGTCGCGCAGCTCGCCCCAGTCGGTGTGCAACGCCACCGTCGCACGCGCGCTGAAGTAGCCGGCGAACGGTGACGAATACAGGTCGAGCGACAGCGGCGGCAGGATGCGCTTGGGGTCGAAGTACCGCATGGTGCGCGCGGGCGGCGGGCTCGCCCAACCCCAGTGCACCGGCGCGAAGTGCTGCTCGGGCCAACCACTCGGCAAGCTCTGGGTGAGGGACGTCGCCATGTGCTCGCCACCCTGCCACTCGAACGCCATCACCATTTCCGCGGCAGCGATGCGGACCTCGGTGTTGTAGGTGACCGTCCAGACCACTGTCTGATCCGCGAGGTGGGGCGGCAGCAGCGGCGTGTGTACGGTGTCGTAGCGCAGCAGAGGCGGCTTGCCGAAGTCGGGATCGAAACCGCCGCCGAACGGACCGAGCGGTGGCACCGCGGCACGCGCCTTGGCGGCGTGCAACGAGAACTTCGGCACGTACACCGGGACACCGGGCGAGGTCTGCCCGCGCTGCACCCGACCGTACTCGACCAACGGCGTCGACGATGTCGGGCGCACGGCGATCATGTGCCCGGTTACCCGCCTCGACTCGAGCCGTCGATCCAGCGGGCTCGGGATCCACACCCAGGTGAGCGTTCCCGCAGGAACCCCGGAGGTACTCGCAGCCGAGAACTCCGGCGGCTGGGCCCCGGGGATCTCCAGCGCGTAGCCGGTGCCGGGATGGCGCGCGGACTGCGTGAGTTCGAGCGCACCTGCGCGCAGCACCGGATTGGGACCCTGTGCAGCCGCAGCGGCCAAGAGGGCGAGGGAGCACAGCAGGCTCCGCACCACGGATGATGGCGGAGGGCTGGCGAACGAGGGTGCGATCCGGAGTCGGTTCATCGGGGTGAGGGTCGGGATGGCAGGTCTGCCACCACCCCCGTGCCGCGAAACCGCCTGAGGGATCACCCAGATCGCAAAGAAACTACGGTGCGGCGCGCGGATCGCGTTTCCGGCCTATCGCGGCCAAGGACGCACCCATTGGCTTGGGTGAGAGCGGCGCGTGCGGGCACGATCCGCGGCCCTTGCAGCCCAGGACGGCCACGTGTCAGCCCGCCTGCGTCGCGGCTCCTCGACCCGACTACCGACGGCCCGTGTCGTCGCGCGCCTGGCCCGCCCCGCACGCCGGAACGTGCGTCATGTCCTCAGTCCGACTTCACCACCGGCCACACCACGGTCTCCGGCAGCACGGCGGCGATGCGGCGCGCGTGACTCGCGTCGATCAACGCATAGTCATGCGTGTCAGCAGGCCCGACGCGCACCACGCACAGTGCACCTTCGGCCAAGCGCAGCCGATCGACCGCCGGAACCTCCATCCACGGGAGACGCCCATCTTGCAGCTGGAAGAACCAACGTGTCGCACCGCCCCGCTTGGGGCGAAACGACTCCCGGCGCACCAGCTCGGCGCACGCCGCCCGCTCGGCATTCTCCTCGATGCGCTGGCGGCGTGTGGCTTCGTTCTCCCGGTCGGCGGTGCGCCGATCGGACTGAAGTCGCTGCAGCTCCTGCGCGCGATCCTCACGCGCCTTCTCCACCCCCTGGTTGCCGCCCAGCCGGCTTCGCTCCAGGCGCTCCTCGTGGGCCAATCGCTTGGCGTCCTTGTTGGAGATCAGTTTGGCCTTCTTCAGCTGGTCGCGGAGATCGCCCATGCTGAAGGTGTACCCGGAGCCGCCGCGGGCACAAGCCACGCGCGGGTCTGCGATCAGTCGACGACCACCGGCAACACGTCTTGCTCGAACTTGACCGCCATGCCGGTGCGGCCCTGACCGTGGTTCTCGACGCGAACCAGCTGGCCGCTGACCTCGCGGCCACCGATCGTCACGGTGACCCGAACCTCGGTGTCAGCGATGAAGTAGACGCCGGCGCGCGAGATGTTCTTGCCCGAGCCGGTGACCGGTTCGGCCTGGAAGCGAACGGTGATCTGCTCCTCGAACGGCTGGCGCTCGTGGATTCGATCGGACTTCACGTGCTGTCGGGTCATCGCGGGGTTCGAGCTGCTGCCCGGCTTTCTTCGACCGATCCGGCCGGGAACCCTGAGCAGCGCATATCTTCGCATCCGTGCAGGTCCGCGAGACACCCTACGAGCGCCCCCCCGGTTACGCCGCCCGCTACCGCGACGCGCGGTTCGCCACCGGGACCGGGCCGGCCACCCACCGCCGCGAGGCACGGGCCCTCGCCGCCCTGATCGACCGCGCCGGCCGGGATCTCGACGTGCATGCACCCTGGCTCGACGTGCCCTCCGGCGCCGGGCGGCTGACCGCGATGCTGCCGGGGCGGGCGGTGTGCGTCGACCGGAATCCCGACATGCTGCGGGCCTGCACAACGGTGCCGGGCGGTGCGCGGCTGTGCGCGTCGATCCATCGTCTGCCGTTCCGCGACGCGGTGTTCAGCGGCGCGTTGTGCATGCGGCTGCTGCAGCACATTCCCGGTTCCACGGAGCGCCGCGCGATCCTCGGCGAGTTGCGGCGGGTATGCCGCGGCCCATTGATCCTGTCGTTCTTCCACGCGGCCAGCCTGCAGCACCTGCGCCGGGTGGTGTCGCGCCTACTCGGGCGGAAACGCAGTAGCCGCGGGGCGATCCGCTTCGCGGTACTGCGCGCCGACCTCCAAGCCGCGGGCTACACCGTGGTGGCCAAGCGACCGCTCCGCTGGTTGATCAGCGAACAGTGGCTGGTTCTGGCTCTTCCACGGGCCGACTGATCACGACTGCTCCGACCCCGCGCCGATCCACCGCTTGCGGCGGAAGTACACCAGCATCGCGACCGCGATCAGCGCCATCGACAGCAAGCACAGCGGGTACCCGTAGCGGTACGCGAGTTCCGGCATGTTGAACGGCGACTTGTCGTCCTTGAAGTTCATGCCGTAGACGCCGGCGATGAAGGTCAGCGGGATGAACACCGTCGACACGATCGTCAGCACCTTCATGACCTCGTTCATGTGGATGCCGGTACTCGACAGGTAGACGTCCATCAATCCGGACGCCAGCTCGCGACACGAATCGGTGATGTCGAGCAACTGGAGCGAGTGGTCGTAGCAGTCGCGCAGGAACACGCGGGTCTGCGTCTCGAACCACGGGACCTCATCGCGAAGCAGCGTCCCCAGCATCTCGCGCATCGGCCACAGTGTGCGGCGCACCAGCATCAGCTCGCGCTTGATGCCGCGGATGCGCCCGAGCGTCGTCAACGAAGGTCGATCGAGCGCCTCCACTTCGAGTGCCTCCAGCCGCTCACCGAGCTCCTCGAGCACCGGGAAGTAGCCGTCGGTGATCGCATCGAGCACCGCATAGGCCAGGTAGTCGGCCCCGCGCTGCCGCAGTCGACTGGTCGAGTCGCGCAACCGACGGCGCACCGGTTCCAGACAGTCGCCGAGCTGCTCCTGCAGGGTGACCAGGAACCGCGGACCGAGGAACAGGCTGACCTGTTCGGTGGCGCCGACCGGCTCGGACATGGTCATCCGGGTGACCAGGTAGACCCGATCCCCGTACTCCTCGCACTTGGGCCGCTGGTGCACGTTCACCACGTCCTCCAGCACCAGCCGGTGCATGCCGATCGCCGCGGCCAACGACTCGAGCACGACGGCGTCGCCGAGCCCGACCACGTCGATCCAAGTGACCCGATCCTCGCGCGCCAACAGCCCGGGAATCTCGGTGATCGCCACTTCGCCCAGGTCGTCGACCGCCGCCGGGGCGAACGCGATCACCCGCAGCACCGTCGGCGGCGCCTCGGGATCGACCACCAGGGTGCCCGGGGCCGTACCGGGTTCGGTGCGTCGCGCGATGACAAGCTCGCCGCCAGTCGGTTCGCTGTCCTCTTCGGTTTCGTCCAACTCGTCCTCGCGCCTCACGGTGCACCCTCGCTCTGTCGCCCGTCCTGGCTGCGGTGCGGCTCGCGTTGCAGCGCCAGCACTCCCTCGATGCCGCGGATGTGGATGTCGCGCTGCGGGAACGCGATCTCGATGCCGAGCCGCCGGAACTCCTTCTCCACCGCGATGTGCATCGAATTGTTCGCGTCCACCATGAAGTCGAGGCTGGCGACGAACACCCGCAGTTCGATCACCAGTGCGTTGTCGCCGAACTCCTTGAAGAACACCCGCGGCGCAGGATCCGCCAGGACCAGCTCGTTGGCGGCCGCGAGCCGCAGCAGGGTCTGGCACACCAGAGTCACGTCCGACCCGTAGGCCACGCCGACCGAGACGATGAACCGCGTCAGGGTGTCGGACAGGGTCCAGTTCATCACCTGACCGGTGATGAACTCCTTGTTCGGCACGATGAGTTCCTGGCGCGCGAAGTTGCGGACGGTGGTGGCGCGGATGCGGATCTGCGTGACCTCGCCAGTGACCCCGCCGACGGTCACGAAGTCGCCGACGCGGATCGGTCGTTCGAACAGCAGAATCAGCCCGGACACGAAGTTGGCGAAGATCTCCTGCAAGCCGAAGCCGAGGCCCAGCGAGACGGCCGCGATCAGCCACTGCACCTTCGCCCACCCGATCCCGATCGCCGCGAACGCCAGCACCGCGCCGAGCACCACGATGCCGTACTGCACCAGGGCGGCGATCGCGTACTGGTTGCCCGGCCGCACGCTCTGCAGCACGCTGAGCCGCAGCAGACCCGGGATGTTGTGCGCGGCGACCACCGTCATGAGGACGGTGAGCAGGCACAGCAGCACGTCCGCGAGCGACACCGGCACGGTTTTCTGCACGGCGCCCCCGGCGACCCCTTCGGCGGCCACCTCGGCAGTGGTCTTCCACACCGCGACCTCGCGCAGCGCGCCGAATGCGGGCAGCACGTCGGCCCAGATGCCGAACAGCGACAGCACGGCGATGAACCACAGCGCCGCGCTGGTGAGGCGCTTGGTCTGCGCACTGACCTTGCCGACATCGAGCGGCGGTTCGGCCGTGCCTGGTTGCCCGGGCTCCCCGGCCTCGACCCGCGCCGCTGCGGCCGCGCGTTCGCGACGCTGACGGATCGCCAGGTTGCGCCGCGAGATCAACTGCCAGCGGTTGACCATCGATGCCACCATCGACAGCCCGAGCAGGAAACCGAGTGTGCTCAGCAGACGCGCGCTGAGGTGCCGGGCGGTGAAGAACCAACCGGTCAGCGCCAGGACGACCACCGCCAGCGACGCGCAGACCAGCGCCGCCATGATGATCACGCGGGTGCGGCGCGCCATACGTCGTTCCGGCGCGGCGGCCGCACCGAGCAGGCCGCTGTCGGGCCGCAGCAGACTGCCGAGCAGCAACGCCATCAGCAGCCAGGCCAGCGCCAGCACCGGGCGGGACACCAGCGAACGAACGTGCTCCGGTGCGGAATCGAGCGAGCGCACCAGCAGCAGCACGGGTACGCCGACCATCCCGAGCAACAGCAGCGCGCGCGACAGCCGCGAGACCGCGGCGGGCGGCCAGCCGAACTGTTCGCGCGCCAATCCGTTGGTCCGGCAAGCCTGGCGGAAGAACTCCAACGGCCAGGCCAGCCACACCGCCCCCGCGGTGGCGCGGGCCATACCCACCCCCACCACCTGCACCACCTCGTAGCTGCGCACCACCTCGTTGACCATCCACAACAAGACGGCCGGCGGTGCGGCGAGCGCCGCGGTGAGCAGCACCGCCAGTGTGGTCGGGTGCATCGATGTGTCGAGCGGGCGCTTCACCTGCTCGGCGCACGTCTTCAAGCCGCGCAGCAGCCGCGGGCGCAGGCCGATGAGCCCCAGCAACAGGATTCCCATCAACCCCAGCTCGACCACGCTGTCGCGGGCACCACGCACCGCGGCCTCCGGAAAGCGCAGCAGCGGGCCCATTTCGTCCAGCACCTTCGGCAACCGCCGGAAGTCCGACTGCCAGATCGGCACGGAGCTGCGCACCCACAGGATCTTCTCGTCGATGAACCCGCTGAACTCCCCAGCGAACTGCTGCAGCACCAGCTCCTCGGACTCGAGCCGCGCCAACTCGTTCAGCTGTTCGTCGTAGTCGCGCTGCAGCTTGCCGAGGATCTCCTGGCGGTCCGCGTGCACCGTGCGCGCCAGCGGCTCGATCTGCGCGCGGGCGGCCTCCGGTTCGGCCTGCCGCACCCTGTCGACGAACCGCTCGACGTCGATCGCGAGTTCCTCGGCGAGCAGCATCTGCTTGAGCCGGATGCCGTTCGATTGCTCCTGCAGCTTGGCGCGCTGGCGTTGGTGGGTCGCGGGATCGGGAAGGCGCGCCCGCTGCTGCCGGAGCATCTCGCCGGTCGTCTGCGTCAACCCGATCTGCGTGATCATCTTGCGGATGGCGGCGAAGCGCTGCCGGCTGTCGGCAAGGGTCTTCTGGACCTCTTGGACGCGCTGCCGCAAGCCGGGCAGCTCCACCTGCACGTCGCGCCGCAGCCGTGCCCGCTCGAGGTTGTCGCGCAGCGCCTCGCGCAGGACCGGGTTCCCCGACTCGACTTCGCGCATCTGCCGCGCCGCGCGGTCGATCTCCTGGTTGACGTCCTCCTGGAGGCGCACCTGCAAGACCTTGCCGATCTCCGCCACCCAGGCAGCAGCCCGCTGCTGCTCGGCGCGGGCGCGCTCCAGCTTCGCCCCGGCGAGTTCGTTGGCGAGCGAGAACGTCTGCAGCTCGGCCTGCGCGACCGCGTGGTCGAGGCGCGCCGCGGCCAACCGGCACGCGGCCAAGGTCTGGCCGGCGGTCTTGCGCAGCGCATCGGTCTCGACAGCGGCGGCGATGCGCAACGCTTCCTCGAGTTCGCGAATCCGCTTCTCCCCGGCGGCGATCCGCTTCGGCAGCTCCTTCTGTCGCGCCGCCAAGTCGGCAACCTGGGCTTCGGCTTGGCGGACGGCGTTGGCGGCAGCGTCGACGGCGGCGCGGGCCACCTTCAACCGGCTCTCCAGTTCCTCGAGCTGCAGCAGCCCGAGGGTGGCCGGATCGCGCGCGGGGGGAAGCGGCCGGCGCACCCGCTCGATCTGCGCCACACCGTCGGCCCCCAACGCGCGTTTTTGCGCCAACTGCTGCCGCAGGCGGTCTGCCGCCTCGGCTTCGGCGAGCGCACCGCGGTAGGCCGACTCCAGTTCCTGCCGCGCGCCCTTGTCGAGCTGCGAGTCCTTGGTGAGCGCCTCGAGCCGGGACTTCACCCGCTCGGCGCTGACGTCCTTCTCGCCGAGTGCCGCGCTCAGCAGCGGATCCTGGGCGGCTAGCGATGTGGCAAGTAACCACACCGCGACCGCCACCCACCCCAGCAGGCCTCGCGCCAAGCCGCTCATCGGTCGACGGCGGCGGTCAGGCGATCAGGCTGCGGAGCATCCAGGCATTCTTCTCGTGGATCTGCATCCGCTGAGTGAGCAGATCCAGGGTCACTTGGTCGCCGGCTTCTTCGGCGATCGGGAACACGGTGCGTGCAGTGCGCACCACTGCTTCCTGGCCAGCCACCAGCTGACGCACCATCTCCTCCGCGGCCGGGACCCCCTCGGCCTCGGAGATGCTCGCGAGCTTGGCGAACGCCGCGTAGCTCCCCGGAGCCGGGAACCCGAGGGCGCGGATTCGCTCGGCGATCAGGTCGACCGCCAGCGCCAGCTCGTTGTAGTGGGTCTCGAACAGGAGGTGCAGGGTCTGGAACTGCGGCCCGGTCACGTTCCAGTGGAAGTTGTGGGTCTTGAGATAGAGCGTGTAGGTGTCGGCCAGCAGACGGCCCAATCCCTCGGCGACGCTGCGGCGTTGCGGCTCGGAGATACCGATTTCGATCGTGGGTTGGCTCATGGGGGGTTTCGTCCGGGTGCTCGTGGCCCAGCAGGGCGCGGCTGCATGCTCGACAACCGTGTCGCGAACCGCCAGGGAAATCCCGGTTGCGTCGCGCTGTGAAGTGCGCGAGCGGATCAGGGACGTTCCGGGGTGAGGTAGCGCTCCGCCAGGACACCACGGTGGTGCAGTTCGTGTCCGGCGATGATGTAGACGAGCGCACGCACACTCACCGAGTGGCCGCTCGCCAGTCCGGAGCGCGACAACTCGACCTCGTCGAGCGAGGCCAGCATCCGGATGTTGGCCTGGCGCAGTTCGCGAAACTCCTGCAGGTGGTCCGCCAGCGCCCGCCGACCGGCACCGCTGTGCGCCGCCCAGACCGTCTGATCCATGCCCGGCAGCGGTGATTCGTCGCCGCGCGCGATGTGCAGGGCGCGGAACGCGAACAGCCGCTCGGCATCGACCACGTGGCCCAGCACCTCGCGGATGGTCCATTTTCCCGGTGCGTAGGCGAAGCCCTCGAGCTCCGGTCCAACCGGGGTGAGCAAGGTCTCCAGGGCGTCGGGGGCCGCCGCGAGGACCTCCCACACCTCGGCGTTGCCGACTCGCTGCGTGTAGGTGCTGTAGAACGCCGCGTGCTCGTCGGCGGTGGGCCTGCGCATCGCTGCGAAGCTACCCGAGCCCGCACGAGAAGTCGCACATGCGGCGGCCCTCGTCCATCGACAAGCGGTGCTGTCGCGGCTCCTCGCAAGGAAACCGCTCGTGCAAGGTTGTTGTTGGCGAGGTGAACGGCAGGTTCTGCACGCAGGCGTAGTGCACCCCCATCGAGGAGCGGGCGCGGATCTCATGGATTGTCATCCCGTGGCGCAGACTCCTAGAATCCCACGACGGGGCGCAGCTCCCCGGACAGCGCGGCAAACCGGGGTTCGACTCGGACCGAGCGGGCAGCCGATCCAGGGATCGTGATCCGGCGGCGCGACGGGGTACGACCTCCGTACGGGAGCCGCCAAGCGACACCCGTTCCATTCGCTTCACGATGCACCAACCGGACCGCGCACGAGTGACACAGAGCGCACCCGATGCAAAACGCGACAGCGCGGTAGGCCTCGGCGACGCGCGCCACGCCGCCGGCCTGAGTCCGACCGCACGGCGCGACTTGCGCTCGATCGCGGCCGACGGGGTGTTCTTCAGCCTGATGGTCGGGATGGGCGAAACCTACATCCCGGCGTTCGCCATCGCCGCCGGGTTCGGCGAGGTGGTCGCCGGTCTGGTCGCCACCCTACCGATGCTCGCCGGCGCGGTGGTCCAACTGGCGACCCCGTGGGGCGTCCGTCGGCTCGGTTCGTACCGCCGATGGGTAGTGCTGTGCGCCGTCCTGCAGGCCTTCACCTTCGTGCCGCTGATCGCTGGTGCGGCGCACGGAGCGATCGCACTGCCGTGGCTGGCCGTGGCGACCATCGGCTACTGGGCGTTCGGCATGGCCACCGGACCGGCCTGGAACACTTGGGTCACCAGCTTGGTACCCGCGGAGCTCCGGGTGCGCTACTTCGCGCGCCGCACCGGGCTGGCCCAGGGGGCACTGCTGTTGGCGGTGGTCGGTGGCGGGCTGCTGCTGCACTGGGGACGCTGCCGCACCGTCGAGCTGCCGATGTTCGCGGCGGTGTTCTCCGCCGCGTTGCTGGCCCGCACCATATCGGCTCGCTTCCTGGCGCGGCAGAGCGAAGCACCGGGGCTGGCCGCCGAGCACCGGGCGCAACCGCGACGCAGCGCGCTGGCCGCGGTGCGTGCCGCCGGTTCGCTGCGCGTGCTGGTCTATCTGGTCGGGGTCCAGATCGCGGTCAACTTCGCTTCACCGCTGTTCACTCCCTACATGCTCGGGGCGCTGCGGCTGTCGTACCTCGAGTTCATGCTGCTGACCGCCGCGGCGTTCCTCGCCCGCGTGGTCACCCTACCCCTGCTCGGCCGGGTCGCCCACCGCCACGGCACCGGCTGGCTGCTGTGGTTCGGGGCACTCGGCGTCGCGCCGCTGCCGCTGCTCTGGCTGGTCAGCCACAATCTGGCGTACCTCCTGGTGCTGCAGCTGTTCGCCGGGGTGGCATGGGGATCGGTCGAGCTGGCTACTCTGCTGACCTTCTTCGAAGGTCTCGAGGAGCGGGACCGCACCCGAGTGCTGACACTGTTCAACCTGGCCAACGCCGCGGCGATCAGCTGCGGTGCCCTGGCCGGCTGTCAGCTGTTCGCCGGCCTCGGCCGGGGACCGGAGGCGTACGCCTGGGCATTCTCGGTGTCGAGCGCCGGGCGTCTGTCGATGATCTTGGTGCTGTGGCACATGCGCCCAGCGCGAGGGATCCTCGAGATGGAGCTGCGCACGCTGGCGGTCCGCCCCTCGGCCGGTGCGCTGCAGCGACCGATCCTCGGGACCGTCCACCCGGAGGAACCGGTCCCGAATCCCGCCGCAATCGAAGCTCGATCCGATTGAGAATCGCGCGGGGTATTGGCATACAACTCGGGTCGCATGCGCACCATCGTCGTCGTCCACCGCCCCAACGACTGGCCGATCCAGGTCCGTGGCATCGAGGTGGTCGCCGCGCGGGCCTACCTGACCGACCCGGCTTGGACCAAAGAACGCGGCGTGCGGGTGTTCAACCTGTGCCGCAGCTACGGCTACCAGAGTGAGGGCTACTACGTCTCGCTGCTGGCGGCGGCGCGCCGCCACCGGCCGTTCCCCGACCTGCGCACGGTGCTCGACATGAAGAGCCGTCACTTCGTGCGCACCGTCGACGAGGACCTCGACGAGTTGATCCAGCGCAGCTTGGCCGACATCCAGTCGGATCGCTTCGAGCTCAGCATCTACTTCGGCAAGAACCTGGCGCAGCGGCACGAACGGCTGGCCCGACGCCTGTTCTCCCAGTTCCCGGCACCGCTGAAACGCGCCCACTTCCAGCACACCGATCGCTGGAAGATGACCAGCATCACGCCGATCGCGTACCGCGACGTGCCGGAGTCGCACCGCGAGTTCGTCGCGGCGGCGGCTGCCGAGTACCTCGGGCGACCGCGCCGCGCCCCGCGCACGCCGAAGGCCACCCGCTACTACCTGGCGATCCTGCACAACCCCGACGAGGAGCTGCGGCCGTCCAACCAGCGCGCATTGGTCAAGTTCCGCCAAGCAGCACAGCACGAGGGCTTCGCGGTGGAGATGATCCGCCGCGAGGACTACGGGCGGCTGGCGGAGTTCGACGCGCTGTTCCTGCGTGAGACCACCGCGGTCGACCACCACACCTTCCGGTTCGCCCAACGGGCGGAGAGCGAAGGGTTGGTGGTGATCGACGATCCGACGTCGATCCTGCGCTGCACCAACAAGGTCTATCAAGCCGAGGCGCTGCAGCTGCGCGGCGTGGCGATGCCGAAGACCTGGATCACCGATCAGATGGACGCCGACCACGTCGAACAGACCATCGGCTTGCCGTGCGTGCTGAAGCACCCCGACAGCTGCTTTTCGCGGGGCGTGTTCAAGGCCAGCAGCCGCGCCGAGTTGGCAGAGAAGTCGGACCTCGTGCTGCGCGAATCCGACCTGCTCGTCGTGCAGGAGTACATGCCCTCCGAGTTCGACTGGCGGATCGGTGTGATCGGCGGCAAGCCGCTGTACGCCTGCCGCTACCACATGGCGTCCGGTCACTGGCAGATCGTGGCCAAGGATTCCAAGGGGTACCGATACGGCCGCGTCGAGCCGGTCCCGCTCGACCTGGTGCCACCCCGGGTGGTGCGCACCGCGATCCGCGCCGCCGGCGCGATCGGCGACGGGCTGTACGGCGTCGACCTCAAGTCGGTCGGCAAGCGCATCGTGGTGACCGAGGTGAACGACAACCCGAACCTCGATTTCGGCTGCGAGGACGCGATCCTCGGCGACGAGCTGTACCGCGGCATCATGCGCTACTTCGTCGACCGGCTGAACGCGACCCGCGGCAAGGGAACGTCATGACACGAGCCACTCACGCACTGTTCGAGGTCTGGGGCATCGAGATCGAGTACATGATCGTCGACGCCGACACGCTCGCGATCCGAGCGATCGCCGACCAACTGCTGCACGAGGCGGCGGGCGCGCCGCCGGGCACCTGGGTCGACGATGTCGACGACGGCCCGATCGGCTGGTCGAACGAGCTGGTCGCCCACCTGATCGAGGTGAAGAACACCCGGCCATCGCCGACCCTAGACGGCCTGGCAGGGGCGTTCCACGACAGCGTGACCCGCGCCAACTCGCTGTTGGCCGGGCACGGTGCACAGCTGATGCCCACCGCGATGCATCCGTTCATGGATCCGCGCCGCGAGACCCGCATCTGGCCGCACCAGAGCGCCGAGATCTACCAGGCCTACCACACCCTGTTCGACTGCCACCGCCACGGCTGGGCCAACCTGCAGAGCGTGCACCTCAACCTGCCGTTCGACGGCGAGCAGGAGTTCGGCCGCTTGATGGCCGCGGTGCGCCTGGTGCTGCCGCTGATTCCCGCCCTCGCCGCCAGCTCACCACTGGTCGAGGGGCGGTTCACCGGCTCGCTCGACAACCGGATCCGCACCTACCGCACCAACGCCGAACGGATCCCCGCGATGGCAGGCGAAGTGATCCCCGAGCCGGTGTTCACGATCGCAGAGTACCATCGCGACGTGCTGCAACCGATCTCCCGACAGCTCGAGGCCGCCGGCGCGAACCCGGAGCTGCTCGACCAGGAGTGGACCAACGCCCGCGGCGCGATCGCGCGATTCGATCGCGATGCGATCGAGGTGCGGCTGATCGACGCGCAGGAGTGCCCGACTGCGGACCTGGCGGTCGCCGCGGCGGTCGGCGGAGCGATCAAGGCCCTGGTCGAGGAGCGGTGGGCTTCGGACGCCACCCTGCGCGCGTTCGCCAGCAAGCCGCTGGTCGAATTGCTGGGACGCGCGGCCGAGCGCGGACCGCACACCACCATCGGCGACCCCACCTACGCACGACTGTTCGGCATGGATGGCGCGGGCGAACCGACTCTCGGGGCACTGTGGACCCACCTGGCCGAGCACACTTGGTGCGGCCCCACCGAACTCCGCCCCCACCTCGAGCTGGTGCTGCAGCATGGCACGCTGGCGGAACGGATCGCCCGCGGCTGTGCCCCGGGCACCGACTCCGCGTGGGAACACGCCGGGGCGGCCGACCCCGAGGCGGTGCGTCGCACCTACCGTGCCCTGTGCGCCTGCCTGGGCGAGGGCACAGCGTTCGCTCCAACGGCCCCCTGAGCTGCAGGGGCCGCGGGCGAAGATTCTCCGGTACCTTTCCAAGACACCTGGGCGGCTGTTTCTCCAGCGGGCAGCGGCCCCGGAAGCTCCAACAAGCAAGCGGCCGAGGCCTCATGGCGGCGCGCAGCGCCGCGCTCACCCAAGGACTTGGGTGCGGCCTCGGCCGCGACAGGCTGAAGGGGCCGCGGATCGTGGCGGAACGCGAAGACCGAGGCATCGTCCCCGTGGCGCTCTACATCAGCCACAGCAGCAGCGCCCCGGTGAGCACGGGCAGCGCCAACGGGATCGCCAGCCACAGGCGGAGCCGCCGGTGCCCGAGCAACGCCGCCAGCGACCACTTCCCCACCGTGTTCGCCAGTGCCGCCACGATCACCAGCCGCCAGCCGGTGTCGGGCGCTATGCCGCCGGATTCGCGGCCGAGCTGCACGAGGTGCGCCGTAGACAGCACGATCGCGTCCATATCGGTGATCCCCGACACGAGCGCAACGCCGTACAGTCCCGTTCCACCGAGGTGCCGCTTGGCGACATCGAGCCCCATCACCACGCCGGCATACAGCAGTGCAAACAACAATGCGGAACGGAGCTCGGTGGGGTTTCGATGCTCGAGGAGATCCGCCGGCTGGCGGCGCACGATGAACCACAGCACGACGCTGGTCAGCATCCCGCTGGCGAACAGCGCGGCGACCGGCAACACCATCCGCACTGCGTGGTCCCGCGCTACCACCACGAGTTCGAGCATTACGCGCACGAACATCACGTTCGAGGCGATCACCACCACCAGCGCCGCCACCGGCGCCGCTTCCGCATCGAGTCGCGTGCGGCGCGCGTAGCCCAGCGTAGTCGCGGTGCTGGAGATCGCTCCCCCGAGCACGCCACCGAGCAGGATTCCCGCACCGCGCCCGAAGAACTTGTAGGAGAGGTAGCCGCCGAGGCTGATGCCGACGATCAGCACAACCATCAGCCAGATCTCCAACGGGTTCAGCAGGTTCAGCGGCGGCACCAGGTCGTAGGTGCGGTTCGGCAGGACCGGCAGGATCACCCCGGAGATCAGCGCGAAGGTCATCACCGCGCGCAGGTCGCGCTCCCCGAGTCGGGCCGACAACCCCTGCAACTCGGGTTTGAACTGCAGCAACACGGCCAGTCCGGTGGCGACCGATACCGCGACCAGCTGCTCCCCGACGACCAGGAACGCGCCGACGAAGTACATCAGCAGCAGCGCGGCCACGGTGGTCGAACCGAAGTCTGCCGGCCCACGGCGCAACCGATACAGGTTGGCCACCACCACCAGCACCAAGACGCCCAGCAATCCGGCGGCGATCAGCCAACCGTGGGCATCGCGCGACTGATCGACCATGGCGGCCAACGCGCCGAGCACGGTGACCAACGGGAAGGTGCGCAGTCCGGCGATCGACCAATCGGTTCGCTCGCGCTGCAGTCCGACCAGCATGCCGAGCAGCACGCTGGTCCCCAGCTGCTGGAACAGCTCGGCGGTGGATTGCAGGGCCGCGGTCGCGGTCATTCCGCCGTGTCCCGGTCCTGCGCCCCCGGCACGCCGGAGTCCGTCGGCCCGCGCACCTCCGATCCACCGGCCAACCCCGCCAGGCTCTCCGCCAGCGCCCGGCGCTTGGCACCCTTCCAGCGCCGGCGGAAGCGTTCGGTCGCCGCGTCCAGCCGACCTCGTTCCGCCGCGATGCGGGCCTCGAGCACGCGCCGGGCAGCTGCGAACTTCGGCTTGCGACGCCAGCGGGTGAACGTCTCGAGCGCCACCGCGTGGTCGTGGACAGCGCCGAGATCCCGCTGCATCGCCGCGAACGCGCGCTGCGCCACGACGGCCTCATCGAGCACGGGGGCGAGCAATTCGAGGGTGTAGCGCAGTTGCTTCGCCCGGATCCGCAAGCGGTGCAGATCGTCGATCTCGCGCAGCCTGCGGGCCGCCGCGCGCAGCTTGTCGACCCGCGAGGCGAGGGCCGCGCGAGCCGCCTGTGCAACGGTGGGCTCGGGGCCTGAACCACGCCACCGCACACCGGTGAGCAGCGCGCGGAAACGCCGGCGGTCCTCGCGACGTGCCCAACGCGCACCGGCGCGGCGCAGTGGGCGCGCCGCACGGCGGCGGCGCGCAGCGAGGAGTCGCTCGAGCGCCGTCCAGCCGCGAGCCGACCGGCGGTCGTCCTCGTCCTGCCGCGCCACGGCCAACCTCTGCCCGAGCACATCGAGGTCGCGGATCTTCCCGGCGGCCCGGCGCAGGTCCTTCAGCCGCCGCTCCAGCCAGCGGCCGTGGCGGGCCGGCAACCACGAACCGAACAGTTGCAGGGCCGCACGCGCCCGCCGGGTCGCGACCCGCAGCTGGTGCACGGCTTCCACTTCCGGCGCGTGATCCCCCCCGACTCGACGCACCCACGACCGCACAGCGCGCAGTTGGCGGCGCAGCACCCAGAGCGCGAACGCGCTCGCGGTGCGCCCGCAACCGCCTGCCCACGCGGCGGCCGCCGGAGTCGGCGGACGGGTCGGAGGCTGCGTGGTTTCGACCGATTGCTCGGACATCGAAGCAGTGATCCTACCGCGGATCCGTCCGGCGTGGACCGACCCGACAAGCCCCACGCGGCCGGCTCGTCAGCGCGCCGCCTTCAGGCGCACTTGCACGGTCTCGATGCTCGGCGGGTCCTCCTCGTTGCGGAAGCGGGCCACCTTGACCCGAACCCGATCGCCCGGGCTACGGCTGGCCAACGCCTGCATGATCTCGCTGGCGCTCTCCACCACGGTGTCGTCGATCGCCAGGATCGCGTCACCCGGGAACGAGAACCGATCGCCGTCGACCAGCGCGCGCAGTCCGGCTTCCTCGGCACCGTAGCCGGGCGCGACCTGCGAGATCGGCACCGCGTACGACGACGTGCTCCCGGGGATGCGGATGGCGGTCTGGTACAGCACCACGCCGAGGATCACCCGCTCCGGCGACTTGCGGGCGATCAGGTCCGGCACTACTCGGTTGATCACGTCGACCGGCACCGCGAAGCCGATTCCGATGCTGCCCTCCGACTTGCTGAAGATCGCGGTGTTCATGCCGATCAGCCGGCCCGCGCTGTCGAACAGCGGACCGCCGGAGTTGCCGGGGTTGATCGCGGCGTCGGTCTGGATCAAGCCGTGCAGCGGCACGCCGCGCTGGGTCGGAATGGACCGGTCGAGTGCGCTGACCAGCCCACTGGTCAGCGTCAGGTTGAGGCCGAACGGGTTGCCGATCGCGAACACCGCCTGGCCGACCTTGAGGTCCTTGGAGGTGCCGACCGGGACGGGGCGCAGCGCACTCGGCAGCGACGCCAGCCGCAACACCGCGATGTCGCGCTCGGGGTCGACGCCGACCACGAATGCCGTGTACTCGCGGCGATCCGCCATGCGAACCTGGATCCGGTCGGTACCCGGGCGGACGCGTTCGACTACGTGGTAGTTGGTCACCACGTGTCCGGCCTCGTCCCACACGAAGCCGCTCGCGGTACCGACGTCGGAACGGGCGAAGCCGCGCACCACCTGGTGGGTCAAGTTGACCACCGATGGCGCGTTGTTCTCGAAGATCGACACCGCGGACTTCTCGAACCCCGCCAGGTCGCCGCGCGCGGTGATCGCGCGCGGCTCGCCCTTGACCACCGGCCGGAACACCCCGAACCGGTCGAGCACGAGGTAGCCCGCGATGCACAACGCGAGGACCGACAGCAGCGAGGCGAACCCACCGCGCGAGCGCGGGGCGTTTGTCAGCTCCATCGCGGTCTCCTCAATCCTCGCTGCGCCGGCCGAACAGCCCAAGCGCGTAGGCCCAGTAGATCAGCTGCATGAGCGACGTCAGGAACGCGGCGACGTAGGTCATCGCCGCGGCGTTCAACACCTTGCGTGCTCCCTCGAGTTCCTCCGAGGTGACGTAGCCGCCGCGCTCCAGGGTCAACAGCGCCCGACGGCTCGCGTCGAACTCGACCGGCAGGGTGATCAGCGTGAACACCGTGGTGGTGGCGAACAACACGATGCCCAGCAGCGCCGCGGTGCTGCCCATCGCGGTCGCCATCCCGCCCAACAGGACCGCGCCGATCAATACCAGCACCGAGATCCCGCCGCCGAGGTTGGCGACCGGCACCCACGCCGAACGGAACTTCAGCGGCGCGTAGCCCTGGGCGTGCTGGATCGCATGCCCGACCTCGTGCGCCGCCACGCCGAACGCCGCGATGCTGGCTTCGCCGTAGACCGGTTCGCTGAGCCGCAGCACTTTGGCCGTCGGGTCGTAGTGGTCGCTGAGCTGCCCAGCGACGGCCTCGACCCGCACGTCATGGATGTCGTTGTCGCGCAGGATCTGCTCCGCGATCATCGCTCCGGTGATCCCCCGGCGGGTGGGGATCTGGCTGTAGTGAGTGAAGGTGCTGCGCACCCGCATCGCCGCCCAGCCACTGAGCAGCATGCCGGCTCCGATCACCAGCCAATACCAAATACTGAACATCGTCGTGCTCCCGGGTGCCGCGCACCGCTGCGCCCATCGAACGACCGGACCGACCCGCTGGCAAGCACCCTTTGCCCGCGGCGACGGTCGCGATAGAACGCTCGCCCCCGATGGCGACAGCGGACAAGTCCTTGACGGCCCTGGCGATGCCGCTGGTGGCGTCGTTCACGTTCCGCTTCCTGTTCACGCTGGTCGACCTGATCTACGCGGCGCAGATCAAGGAACAGGTGCCGTACGGGGTCGCGGCGATCGGCCTGTTCATCCCCCTCCAGTCGCTGTTCATCGCCATCTGGGTCGGCCTGTCGGCCGGGTTCACGGCCACCATCAGTCAGGCGTTCGGGCGGCGCGACCAGGCCCGGGTGACCGCGCTGAAGCGGGCGATGGCCTGGCTGCTGGTCGCACTGGTGCCGCTGATGCAGGTGTTCGCCGCATGGGTGTGGTACGACGCCCAACACCTGGACATCCAGCCGGAGCTGCGCCGCGACTACCTGACGTACGCGCTCATCCTGGTCTGCTCGATGCCGTTCTCCGGGTTCCTGTCGATCTACCCGGACTCGATCGTCAAGGCGCACCACGACACCGTCACGACGATGAAAGCCGGCCTCCTGTCGACCGTGACCAATCTGCTGCTGAACACCGTGTTCGTGTTCACGTTCGATTGGGGCATCGCCGGGATCGCCTGGGCCACCGTGCTGTCGCGCTACGCGGGCTTCGGCTACGCCGCGGCCCGGACGCGCACCCTGGAGCGAATCAGGCTCGCCGAGTGGACGCCGACGCCCCACGCGTGGGTCCGCACCCCGCTCGCCGACATCCTCGCCCTCGCCGTACCCGGCGGAATGGCGTTCGGGCTGGTGTTCCTCGAGGAGTGGGTCATCCGCAAGCTGCTGACCACGCAGCCGCAGCCGCACCTGCTGCTGGCGTCGTACGCGGTGTACGGCCGCTTCGCCGCGCTGGCGACCATGCCCGCCATCGCCACCGCGGTCGCGGTGTTGCCGTACGCCGCACGGCGCGTGGCCGAGGGGCGCAACGCCGAGGTGCGCGCACAGCTGCTACACACCACACTGCGCATCGCACTGCTGGTGCTCGCGATCGGGATCTCGATCGGTTGGCTGTTCGCTCGCCCGCTGGTCACGACGCTGGCGCTGAAGCAGACCGAGACCGCGGGCACCGCAGTCGAGACGTACCTCACGTTGGTGCCGTTCGCCGCCCTCGCCACCCTACCGTTCCTGATACTCCGCCCAGTGTTCGAGGCGGTCGGCCAACCGCGCATCGGCGCGGTGGTCGCGATGGTGAAGTCGCTGCTCCTGGTGATTCCCCTGACCGTCCTGGGGTGCACGCTCGCGCCGGCGCTCGCCACCGACCCGCTGTTCTCGCTGCTGGTCGGCAACATCCTGGCGCTGGCCGCCGTATCGACCCTGGTCGCGCTGCTGTGCCGCAGGCTGCTCACCGACGCGCCGCCCACCGGCGCGGGATCGCACCCGAGTGGCACCGACGAGGGGGTGCGTCCGCGGGGTGTAGCACAGGGGCCCGCGGCACCGCCGTCAGGCGGCGCGACGCCTGACCCGGACGGTTCCTGACGGAACTCAGGGACCGCACTGCGTCGCCGGAACCGTCCTGCGACACACCGCGACACCACCCGGGCGCTTCGGGGGCATGGCCCACCTCCGTGAGCCGGTGGCCACCGAGCGGCTCGCCTCGGCGCCGGGCCCGGGCGATTCATGAGCGGCGGCGCGGGTCGTGCAAGCTCGTTGCCGGCAAGGGCAGGTTTGCCCGGAGGCGAGGCGCCGCCCCGTCGAGGTGCGGGACCCCCGCGACAGAATCCGTCCGCGAGGCAGAGTTTCGCGCTCCCTACCATGCGGGGGACCCGTAGTGCGACGTAGACTTCCGCCCGCATTCCCCCCATCGAACCGAACAGGATTCCCACGATGCGCATCTTCCTCACCACCGCCGTTTCCCTCGCTGCCGCGCTGCTCGCCGCGCCGACCTCCGCCCAGAAGATGGGTTCGAAGAACCGCGATGCACCGAAGGTCACCCAATCGATCGCATTCGCCAACGGCTCGAAGATCGAGATCAGCTACTTCGCGATCGCCCAGGGCGCCTACCTCGACAACATGCTGAAGGCGGACGGCAAGTCGTACCGCACCCGCTTCAACTCCATGGCCGAACGCGCACCCCTGGGCAAACTCAGCGTGTCGAAGGACACGATGATCGGCGGGCACAAGGTTGCAGCAGGCGACTACAAGCTGAGCTTCACCATCTCCGAGGAGATGAAGTTCAGCATGTCGCTGACGCCGAAGTCGGGCGACGCGGTGAAGCTCCCGGTGGACACCGGCGAGGCCGCCAGCAAGACCGCGCGGATGTCGATCCAGCTGACCCCGGCAAGAGACGCCAAGCACGCCACGCTGGCAGTCGTCTACGGCAAGCTGAACTGCTCGTTCGCCGTCGGTGGCAACGCCGAATCCGGCAAGGACGGCGCCAGCCACGACGGCGCTGGCCAGGGCAAGGGCGCCCGCTCGCGCCGCTAGCCCGGACTATTCATGAGCAGCGTCGCGAGATCGTGCAAGGTTGTTGCTGGCGAGGAGAACGGCAGGTTCTGCCCGGAGGCGGGGTGCCTCCCCGTCGAGGAGCAGGTTCTGACGTTCGACGAAGCCAGCAGCGAACTTGCGCGATCGCAGCAGCTCGGTCATGAATCGTCCGGGCTAGCGCCCCGCGTTCGGAGCGCCTTGCGCGCGAATCGACTGACGCGGCCACACTTGCTGCGAACCTCAGACGAGGGGCACTGGTCCGGACTACTCATGAGCAGCGTCGCGAGATCGTGCGAGGTTGCTGCTGGAGAGGAGAACGGCAGTTCTGCCCGGAGGCGGGGTGCTCCCCAGTCGAGGAGCAGGTTCTGACGTTCGACAAGCCAGCAGCGACCTTGCGCGGTCGCAGCAGCTCGGTCGTGCATGATCCGCGTCAGGACGGCTGATCAGCGCTGCGCGACGCCGGCGAGCCGCAGCACCGCCGCCCATTCCTGCGGCGCGACCGGCTGCACGGACAGCCGCGCGCCGCGCTGTAGCAGCATCATCCCCGAACACGCAGGTACCTTCCGCAACCCGTCCCGCTGAACCGGCGGATCGAACGGCTGCACCGCCTCGATGTCGACCATGAACCACGTCGGGTCGTCGGGATCGCTGTCGGGGTCGAAGTGGTGATCGCCCGGATCGAACGCGGTCGGATCGGGGTAGCCCTCCCGCACCACGCGCGCAATCCCGGCGATCGACAGCGGCTTGTGGTTGGAGTGGTAGATCAGCACACCGTCGCCGATCTTCACTTCGTCACGCAGCAAGTTGCGCGCTTGGTAGTTGCGCACCCCGTCCCACTGCGTACGCCGCTTCGGCGCACGCCATAGATCGTCGAACGAGAAACTCGTCGGCTCGGTCTTGAACAGCCAGTAGCGGCCGGCACGCGGGATCTTGAGCACCACGTCAGTATACTGCGGTCGATGCTCGACCCTTTCCATGCCCGTTCCACCCTGCCCACCGGTGCGGGCGACCTGACCTTCGCCAGCCTCCCCGCGCTGGAACGCGCGGGCGTGCTGCCGAGCGGCGCCCTGGCCGGCCTGCCGTTCAGCATCCGTGTGTTGCTCGAGTCCGCGTTGCGCAACCTCGACGGATTCACCGTGACCGAGGCCGACGTGCGTGCGATCGCCGGCTGGAGCCCCCGGCAGCCGACCGCCGTGGAGATCCCGTTCCTGCCCAGCCGCGTGGTGCTGCAGGACTTCACCGGCGTGCCGTGCGTGGTCGACCTCGCGGCGATGCGCGCAGCGATGCAACGACTCGGCGGCGACCCACGCAAGATCAACCCGCTGGTGCCCTGCGACCTGGTCATCGACCACTCGGTGCAGGTCGACCACTTCGGCACCGACGACGCGCTGGTGCGCAACGTCGACCTGGAGTTCCGCCGCAACCGCGAGCGCTACCAGTTCCTGAAGTGGGGCCAGCAGTCGTTCACCAACTTCCGCGTCGTGCCACCGGCGACCGGCATCGTCCATCAGGTCAACCTCGAGCACTTGGCGGGCGTGGCCCTGACGCGCACCACCGGCGACACCACCTGGGTGCTGCCGGACTCGGTGGTCGGCACCGACAGCCACACCACGATGATCAACGGACTGGGCGTGCTCGGCTGGGGTGTCGGCGGGATCGAGGCCGAGGCGGTGATGCTCGGCCAACCGATCTACATGCTGATGCCGGAGGTGGTCGGCTTCGAACTGTCCGGCACGTTGCCGGAAGGCGCGACCGCGACCGACCTGGTGCTGACCGTGGTCGAGATGCTGCGCCAGAAGGGTGTGGTCGGCAAGTTCGTCGAGTTCCACGGCGACGGCGTCCGCCGGATGAGCCTGGCCGACCGCGCGACGATCGCCAACATGGCGCCCGAGTACGGCGCGACCATGGGGTTCTTCCCGGTCGACGCCGAGACGCTGCGCTACCTGCGGCAGACCGGACGGTCCGACGATCGGGTCGAGTTGGTCGAAGCCTACTACCGAGCTCAAGGGCTGCTGGTCGAAGCGGGCAGCGCGACGCCGCAGTTCAGCGACACCCTGAAGCTCGATCTCGGTTCGGTGGTCCCGAGCCTCGCCGGACCCAAGCGACCACAGGACCGCGTGCCGCTCACCGCCACCAAGCAGTCGTTCGACGAAGCACTGCGCCGCCCGCTGGCCGAACGTGGCTTCGCGCTCGCCGGTGAGCACTTGGAACGGAAAGCCGCGCTTGGCGACGGCAGCATCGGTCACGGCGCAGTGGTGATCGCGGCGATCACCTCGTGCACCAACACCTCGAACCCGTCGGTGATGGTCGCCGCGGGACTGGTGGCGCAGCGCGCGGTGGAACGCGGAATGCAGGTGCCATCGCACGTCAAGACGAGTTTGGCGCCCGGCTCGCGGGTGGTGAGCGACTACCTCGCCAGAGCGGGACTCGACCGCGCGCTCGACCAACTCGGCTTCCAGACGGTCGGCTACGGCTGCACGACCTGCATCGGCAACAGCGGCCCGCTGCCCGCGGAGGTGTCGGCGGCGATCCGCGACAACGGTCTGGTCGCCTGCTCGGTGCTCAGCGGCAACCGCAACTTCGAGGGCCGCGTCAACCCTGACGTCAAGGCCAACTACCTGGCCTCGCCGCCACTGGTGGTCGCCTACGCGCTCGCCGGACGGCTCGACGTCGACCTGACGCGTGAACCGCTGGGCCGGGATCGCGACGGGCACGACGTTTTCCTGCGGGATCTGTGGCCGAGCGCTGCAGAGGTCCGCGACACGGTCGCCAGCGCCGTAGTCCCGGAGATGTTCCGACACCAATACGAGGCGGCGCTGGACGGTCCGGAGCAGTGGCAGGCGATCGCCGCCGAGCCGAGCGACCTCTACGCATTCGATCCGGACAGCACGTACATCCAAGAGCCGCCGTTCTTCCTCGACATGGAACGCACTCCGGGCGCGATCCCCGCGATCCGCGATGCACGGGTACTGGTCAAGGTCGGCGACTCGACGACCACCGACCACATCTCCCCCGCCGGGGCGATCAAGTCCGACGGACCGGCCGGTGAGTACCTGGCGGAACATGGTGTCGCAGTCGCCGACTTCAACAGCTTCGGTTCGCGGCGCGGCAACGACCGCGTGATGACCCGCGGCACGTTCGCCAACATCCGACTGCGCAACCAGATGGCGCCGGGCACCGAAGGTGGGTTGACGCGCCACCTGCCGAGTGACGAGGTGATGTCCATCTGGGCCGCAGCGCAGCTCTACGCGCGAGAGAGCACTCCCCTGCTGGTTCTGGCCGGCAAGGAGTACGGCACCGGCTCGAGCCGCGACTGGGCCGCCAAGGGCACCTTGCTGCTCGGCGTGAAGATGGTGCTGGCGGAGAGCTACGAGCGCATCCACCGCAGCAACCTGGTCGGCATGGGGGTGATTCCGCTGCAGTGGAAGCCGGGCGAGTCGCTCGCCACCTACGGACTCACCGGCGAAGAGGCGTTCTCGCTGCAGCTCGGCGACGACCTGCAGCCGCGCACTGAGCTCAGGATGACCGCGGTCGACCTGCAGACCGGCAAGTCCACCGAGTTCTCGGTGCTGTGCCGGATCGACACGCCAGTCGAAGTCGACTACTACCGCAACGGCGGGATCCTGCAGACCGTGCTGCGGAAGCTGCTGTGAGCCGCGGTGCTGGGCCGGCGCGGCGCGGGAATCGCCGGCCTGTGCACAGCGACCACGTGACTCGTCCCCGAGGGAACTCGGACACCCCTTCAGCCCGGCGGGGATGCGCTGCCAACTCGGTAGCGAGATCGCTTCTCGTGCGCGCACCCGGGTGGCCCGCGCTGGCCGCGACGATCCTGCTCGGCGCCTGCCGGGGTGCGGAGTTCCGGTGGCCAACCTCCGCCGCACGACTAGCGCCCGCGCTCCGCTTCAGCGACCCCGCGGCGTGGCGAGTGCACGATGGTGGCGAACTGGAGCTCTGGGCACCGAGCCACTATTCGCCGCCGGTGCGCGCGCCGCTCGGCATGGCGCTGCTCGACGGCTTCGAGTTCGGTGACTTCGAGCTCGAACTCGACGTGATGCAGACCGGCCGCGAGTACGGCCACCGCGACCTGTGCGTGTTCTTCGGCGTGCAGAGCCGAACTCGGTTCTACTACGTGCACCTCGCATCCCGCGCCGACCCGCACGCCCACAACGTGTTCCGCGTGTTCGACGCGCCGCGCACCCGATGCGCCAGCTTCACGACACCCGGGGTCGACTGGGGGCGCCAGCAGTGGCACCGCGTGAAGGTGACCCGACGCCTGGCGGAAGGTGAGATTCGGGTCTACTTCGACGACATGACCATGCCGGTGATGACCGCGACCGACCGCACGTTGGGCGTCGGACTGATCGGCTTCGGCTCGTTCGACGACACCGGAAGGTTCCGCAACGTAGTGCTGCGCGGCGCGGGTCGTCGCTCCACACTGCGGGTGTTCTAGCCCGGGGATGCACCCCGCCTCCGGACAGAACCTGCCGTACTCCTTGCCAGCGACAACCTTGCACGATCTCGCGACGCTGCTCATGAACAGTCCGGGCGAGGCCGTGGATTCCGGCGCAGGTCGCCGCCCGAAAGCGCAGCCGAATCGGTGGACTCGGCGCGGCTTTCGCGGGATGACGGGTGCTGGAAGGCGCGGATCTCATGGATTGTCATTCTGTGGCGCGGACTCCTGGTGGGAATGTGCGGCGTTCGCCGCGGCCCTCGGCAGTGCCTGCACCTGAAGATGCGTCGAGGAGGGCGGCCGAGTCCGACCTAGCCGGCGCATCCACCCACGGGGTTGTCGCCATCGGCCGGTGAGGCTGTGACTCGGGCATGCTCTCACCACAACCCTCCGCGCACCCACGCCCCCCAGCCCCCGCATCTGCCTAGGAGTCTGCGCCACAGAAGGGTGACTCAGGAGGTTCGTGGATTTCGGCGCAGGTCGCCGCCCGAAAACACAGCCGAATTGGTGGATTCGGCGAGGATTTCGGGGGGTGACAGGTGCTGGAAGGCGCGGATCTCATGGGTTGTCATTCTGTGGCGCAGACTCCTAGCCCGGACTATTCATGACCGAGCTGCTGCGATCGCGCAAGGTCGCTGCTGGCTTCGTCGAACGTCAGGACCTGCTCCTCGACGGGGATGCACCCCGCCTCCGGGCAGAACCTGCCGTTCTCCTTGCCGGCAACAACCTGGCACGATCTCGCGACGCCGCTCATGAATGGTCCGGGCTAGTGGGGTGTGCCCGAAGTTGGTCACATAAGTCGCCGGCCCTACGGCCCGCTCGCGGCGTCGCAGCTCCTCAGCTTGTCCACCAACAAGCCGTGTCGTCGCAGCTCCTTGCGAGCGAACCGCATGACTCGACGACTTATGCAACGAACTTCGGACACACCCCACTAGGAGTCTGCGCCACAGAAGGGCGACTCAGGAGGTGCGGGGATTTCGGCGCAGGTCGCCGGCCGAAAACGCAGCCGAATTGGTGGATTCGGCGAGGCTTTCGGGTGGTGACGGGTGTTGGAAGGCGCGGATCTCAAGGGTTGTCATTCTGTGGCGCAGACTCCTAGCTGCGCGAAACCCACCCGCCAGGACTTCACTCACGGGCTCGGCAGCGCCGCGATCCAGGCTAACATGCGGCGATGCCAGTCCTGGGCCGGACCCTCTGTCGTGGACTGCTCGTGGCCGCCCTCGCCGCGAGCGCGTGTGGCCAGCAAGGCACAGCTGTCAGGCGTGTTGGCGACCAGCTGGCGCGGCGTGGCGCCCCGAGCCTCGCCGACCTGTGGACACCGGCGACCGCACGGGCCGTGGAACGCGGGTTGACCTTCCTGGCGAAGACGCAGAGCGCGGAGGGTTGCTGGACCGGTGACGTCGGCCACAAGCGTGGCAACAACTACATGGTCTTCCGCTCGGCGGAGACCCAGCGCACCGCGCGCGCCGGACACATCGGCGTGACGGCGCTCGCCGGGATGGCGTTCTTGAGCGCAGGTCACCTACCGGACCGCGGCCGCCACGGCAAGGTAGTGGCGGCGACGCTCGACTACCTGTTGGCGCACCTCGGCGACAGCGGGTTGATGACCGATAGCGGCACGCGGATGTACAGCCACGCGTTCGCGACCCTGTTTCTCGCCGAAGTGTGCGGCATGAAGCACGACCGCCGGGTGCGCACCGGGTTGGAACGCGCCGTGCACCTGATCGTCGACTGTCAGAACGAACACGGCGGGTGGCGCTACAACCCGTTCAGCCGCGATGCCGACCTGTCGGTGACGGTGTGCCAGCTGCAGGCGTTGCGCGCCGCGCGCAACATCGGGCTGCGCGTTCCCCCGCGTACCATCGAACGCGCGGTCGCCTACGTGCGGGCCAGCCAGACCCGGCGCGGCCGCGCCAAGGGGCTGTTCTACTACAAGATCCACGGCCGCGGCGCCTACCAGAAGAACACCCAGTTCTCGATCAACGCGGCGGCGCTCACGGCACTGATCTCCGCCGGGGTGTACGAGCAGGAATTGATGAGCCCGGCGCTGGGGTTCTTGGCCGAGGAAGCGGTCGCGGTGCAGGACTACTCGCCGCAGCACTTCTTCTACTGGTACGGCAACTACTACGCCTGCCAAGCACTCTTCCACGGCGACGGTCTGTTGCCGGGCACCGCGTTCCGCGACTACTACGTGCGCACTCGCACGCACTTGGTGGCACAGCAGCGCGATGACGGACGCTGGGAGAACGACGTGGGGCCGGGCGACACGTTCGCCACCGCGGTGGCTTGCGTGGTGCTGCAAGTGCCCACCCAGCTGCTGCCGATCTTCCAACGCTGATCCGCGGCGCGGGTCTGCGCCGCGCACCTCCCGCGCCCCCTGCGGTTTCGGGGCACCCACTGCCCTTCGGCACTCGCCCCGCACCGCCGATGCCGAACGCGTAATCCCGGTGTGGAGAGCTGTGGACAAAAGTGGCCAAAGCGGCCTGTACACGGCTCCGCGACCGCCTGGGACGCCGTTGAATCCCGCTCTCGGTTGCGCTTGAGTATCGGCTTCGCTTGGTCCCAACAGGGAGGGATTGCATGAACACCTGCGCGGCCGTTCACGGCCTACATCGTCTCGGCCTCGCTGGCCTCGGCTTGCTCGCGCTCGGCGCCTGCAGCATTCCCGCGCCCGACGCCACCATCGCCCGCACGCCCGCGGTGGGCACCGATACTCCACCCTCGATTGGGACACCCGAGGATCCGACGAGCTCGGGCGCGGTGACGCCAGCGACCGCGGGCGCGGCCGGAACGTCCTGGCGCAGTGCCGGTTTCGGCGCGCCTCCGGCGCAGTACACCCCGCAGGAACTGTTCAGCAAGAACCATGGCGACTTCATGCTGCGTCATGAACCCTGGCGTCCGAAGGTGCAAGGCAGCTTGTTCGACATGCGCAATGCCGAGCTGCACAACCGCACCGGCGACTTCGACCTGCAGCACGCCAAGGTCAACGCCCACGACCGCTGGGTGGTCGATCCGAACACGTATCTGCACGGTGGAGCGCAGTTCGAGCACCGCAAGTACGTGTTCAACACCCCGCCCAACCAAGGTGCGCACGACGAGAGCCTGTACCGCACAAGCCTCACGTTGGGCTTCGGCCACTTCCTCGAGACCGACATCGGCAAGGTGCTGCTCGAGGTCGACTTCGACCCCGGCATCTACAGCGATTTCTCCGGGACGCTCAACCACGCCGACTGGCAGTTCTTCGGCCAGGCAGTCGGCACTTGGCAGTACCAGGACAACGTGTTCGTGAAGGCCGGTATCGAGGTGTCCAAGTTGTTCCGGGACCTCGATGCCTACCCGGTTGCGGGCGGCGCCTGGGTGATCGACAACACTTGGCGAATCGACGTGCTGCTGCCACGCTACGCCAAGGTGCAGTACACCGTCGACGAGAACCTGTCGGTCGACTTCGGCTTCGACCTGCAGGGCGCCGAGTACTCGATCCGTGCCCCGGACGGCACCAGCCGGCGCGTGAACGTGCAAGAGCTGTTGATGTCGTTGCGCGGGCAGTACCGCTTCACCAAGAACATCTCGGCGTACGGTCGGATCGGCACCCCGCTACTCGGCGACTACCACTTCCGTAGCAACCGGATCGCGCCGGTATCGGGACGTTCGTACTCCGGAACGCTGCAGCCGCAGCTGTTCCTCGAAGTCGGCGTCGGCTGGGACTTCTGAGCGCGCCGCCGCGTCACACTGCGTTCGCCGATGGCACCCAGCCAAGGGTGTCGAGGTAGAACTCGATCCACGCGCGATAGCAGGCGTGGGTGTCGTACGCCTCGCTGCAGTGGGCACGGTTGGCTGCACCGATCCGCTCCCGGAGCCCAGGATCGGCGACCAGCGCATCGAGGCTCGCGGCCAGGGCCGCGGCGTCGCGGCGCGGGGTGATCCACTGGCGCCCCACCGGAGCGACCATGTTGCGCACGTCGCCGACATCGGTCGACGCCACGGGGAGCCCGGAAGCCATTGCTTCCAGCACCGTGAGCGGCATCTGCTCCGTGTCCGAGGACAGGACGAACAAGTCCATGTCGGCGTACACCGGCGCGGTGTCGGCAATCCGCCCCACGAAGTCCACCTGGTCGGCGACACCCAGCGCAGCGGCGAGCCGCCGCAACCGATCCTCCTCCACACCGGCGCCGACCATGCGCAGGAGCGCACCCCGCCGTGCCGGCCCCTGCGCGAACGCGGTGAGCAGCAGAGTTTGGTTCTTCTCCGGCCTCAGGTGCCCCACGTGCCCGACCACGACCCGACGCCCCGGATCCCGCTCCACCGGGTGGAAGCGCTGCAAGTCCACGCCGTTGGGCAGGTAGTGGACGCGCGCCCGCGGGACACGCCAACGGGTCAGCGCGATCTCCTCGAGGACCCGCGACGGCACCGCCACCGCGGCCGCGCGGCGCAGCAGCAAGCGACGGATCCAAGTGCGGCGCCGCAGCAGGCGATCCGCTTCTTCCGGCCCGAAGCCGTCCTCGTGGTGGATCAGCGGAATCCCGCTGCCCCGCGCCCCGAGCAGCATCTCGATGGCGCCCCAGTTGTAGGTCATCACCGCGTCGGGACGCTGCTCCGCGAGAACCCGGCGCATGTAGCGCCCCATCGCCAGGAGCCCGAGCCGAGGCGGTTGCTCCAGCGCCACCACCTGGACGCCCGCAGGAGCCTGCTGGCAGGAACGGTAGCTGCCATCCATCGACACGACCGAGTGGCGCACGTCGCTGGGCAGCATCCCCATGAGCTGCACGGTGCGGACCTGGGTCCCTCCGGGGTCGAAGCCCGGGAACACGTGCAGGATGTGCCGCCCACCGGATTGCATCGGCGGCACCATACCGCAGCGATGCGCCGGGTCACGCAGCACCAGCGAAGCACGACCAAGTCCTGCTGCGTGCGCACCGCTTCCGACCCGTTCGACTCGGGACCGTCGCGCCCCGGCGAACGATCTCCGGGACGGAAAGTCGCACTCGGACTTGCCATCGCAGGCGGTCGCCCCGGACCGTATGACGACTCGACCCGCATTCCGCCGAACGAGCCCACGATGCGCACCATCCTCACCGCCGTCCTGTTCGCCACCCTCACCATCGGCGCTCCCGGCCAGAAGCGCCAGACGCTGACCCTACGGCAACTGAGCGCGCCGCAGACCCTGTTCGAGTTCCTACCCGACTGGCAGTGGATTCCGGGCACCGCGCGGGTCGCCAGCATCGAGGTGCGCAGGCGCGACCGAGTGACGTCGTTCGCCGCCGGCGATCCATCCGAACCCACGGTGTTGTTCACCGCGGTGGAGTTGCATGCGGCCCTGCAGAAGGCCGGCGAGACCGGCGGCGACCCGCGACGTCTACCCGGCAATCTGTCGTTCCGCGACGCCGACACGGTCCGGGTGCAGCTCGCCTCGGGGGTCTTCCACTTCAAGATCGAGACCAAGACGGCCACCCGCGTGCTGACCATCCCCCGAGGAGCCACCCCCCTGGCGGTGAGCGCCAACGACCAGCGTCTGGCGTTCGTCAAGGACCATCAGCTCCACGTCGCCGCCGGGAATGGCCCAGCCAAGGCGCTGACCACCGACGGCTCGCCGGACATCGTCTACGGCGCGGCCGCCCACCGCTCGGAGTTCGGGATCCACGATGGCCTGTGGTGGGGTCCGCGCGGTCGCTACTTGGCGTTCTTCCGCGAAGACCTGCGCGGAATCGCGGCGTACCCGTACGCCGACCACACCACGCTGCCGCCGAAGGCGATCCACGGGCGCTATCCGATGGCCGGCGGGCCCAACTCACACGTGCAGGTCGGGATCCACGACACCACCACCGGCAAGACGTACTACCTGTCGCACGGCGAGGTGCAGGACAAGTACTGGACCAACGCCACCTTCGAGCCATCCGGGTTGTACCTGTACCTGGCCCTGGTCAACCGGGCGCAGGACCGGATGGAGATGGTCCGCTTCGGCAGCAGCTTCGGGCGCAGCGAAGGAGTGCTGTTCACCGAGAGCGATCCACAGTGGGTCGAGCCGCAGCACGGTCCGATCTTCCTCAATGACCAGACCAGTCGATTCCTGTGGTTCTCCCCACGCGACGGCTACCAGCATCTCTACCTCTACGACGCCGAGGGGCAGCTGCAAAAGCAACTGACCAAGGGCGCATTCGACATCGCAGAGTTCCGGTCCTTCGACGAAGGCGCCAAGCACGCTTTTGTGATGGCCTCCGGGACGCGGCCGGTCGAAATGCACCTGTTCCAGGTCGACGTGGCGAACGGGGCGATGCGACAGCTGACGGACGACCGCGGCTGGCACAGCTGCGACATCTCACCGGACGGGAAGTACGCGATCGACTCGTTCTCCAACCTGGAAACCCCCGGACAGATCCAGATCATCGACGTCGCGACCGGCAAGAAGTCCCACGTGAAGCGCATCGGGCACCGCTTCCCCGTGCTGGGGAAGCAGAGCCTGTTCACCGTTCCCGCTGCCGATGGAACAACGCTGCACGGCACCCTGATCCTGCCCCCCGGCCTCGATCCAGCTGCGGCCAAGAAGTACCCCGCGCTGCTCTACGTGTACGGCGGCCCCCACAGCCAGATGGTCCGCGACACATGGCTCGGCGGACTGCAGCTGTGGCCGCACTTCATGGCGACCCACGGCTACGTCGTGTGTGCGCTGGACAACCGCGGCACGGACAATCGCGGCATCGAGTTCGCCCAGGCCGTCCACCGCCAACTCGGCAAGCTCGAGGTCGAAGATCAGCTGGCTGCAATCCGCCACCTGCAGAAGCTCCCGTACGTGGACGCCAAGCGCATCGGTGTGCACGGTTGGTCGTTCGGCGGTTTCATGACAGCGAACCTGATGTTGCGCGCCCCGGAGACGTTCGCCTGTGGAGTGGCTGGCGCCCCGGTGATCGACTGGCGGCAGTACGAGACCGGCTACACCGAGCGCTACATGGACACGCCGAAGGAGAACCCGGAGGGCTATGCGAACACCTCGCTGCTGCCGCTCGCCAAGCGCCTCCGTGGTCGCCTCATGGTGGTCCATGGCACCGACGACAAGACGGTGATGTGGTCGCACAGCCTGGCGTTCGTCGACCGGTGCGTGGCCGCGGGGGTACTTGTCGACTACATGCCGTACCCGATGCAGAAGCACAGCCTGGACCGGTTGCATCGCGCGCACCTGTACCGAGTCCTGACCCGCTACTTCGACGATCACCTGAAGCCTCGCGAGTAGGCAGGCCCGGACGGACCAGCGGCCGCGAGTCCTGGGCGTGGGCACACTTGCGGCGCGCCCGGGAACAGCTATCCTCCTCCGGACTCGGGGCGTAGCTTAGCCTGGTAAAGCGCTTGGTTTGGGACCAAGAGAGCGGAGGTTCGAATCCTCTCGCCCCGACCAACTCGCCGAAGGCGAGTTGGTCGAGCCGAGAGGCTTCGCACCTCCGCGCCGCTCGGTGGGTTGAGGCCAGGGGCGAGGGTGGCGGGGTGAGTATGCGAGCGGCTTGGCGAAGGAGAGGGCCGCCGCGGCGGTTCGAATCCTCTCGCTACCGGGGCGCCTGGGACGGGGTCGGAGCGCCACGTGCCTTCGCACCTCCGCGCCGTTCGGTGAGTTGGGGCCGGGGGCGAGAGTGGCGGGATGACTACGCGAGCGGCTTGGCGAAGGAGAGGGCCGCCGCGGCGGTTCGAACTCACTCGCCCCAACAGACCCCAAGAACGAGGCCTGCGTGCCGCTTGGCTTCGCGCTTCCGCCCCGCGCTAGGTCAAGGCCGGGGGCGAAGGCGGCAGGGGTGAGTACGCGAGCGGCTCGGCAGAGGGAGTGCCGCTTCTGTGCCAGGCGTCTCGAGCGGACATGGCGCCCCGCCCGAGGGATGGCGGGCGGTTAGCGGGCGTCCAGCAGCGCTCGGATCCGGTCGAGGAGCCTCACCGCATCATCCCGCTCTGCTTGCAGGTTCTTGATCCTCTGCACCAGGCCGTCGATCGACTCGAGCCCGCTCGAAACCTTCGACTTGCTGCCACGAGGACGTCCTCGCCCGCGAGTCGCGCCAGCTGCTGCCTTGCCGGCCCGTTTGGCCTCCTTCTTCTTCGAGCCGTACTTGGCAACCTTCACGATGCCCTCGAGTGCCTGGGCTCTGCCGTAAGAGATCGGGTAGAGCGTCAGCTTGCGCTTCTTTGCCGCGTCCCGCACCTCGGCATAGGGTGCAGTGCGGTTGTTCCGGAGGTACTCACGCGCAAAGTCGAGCACGTTCGCTTTCTTCTTGGCTGCCATAGGCACGTTTTGTCTAGAAATCGTGAGTAGTCTTCTATCCCCATGTCCATGCGACACAAGGAAAAAACACCACATAGGCACGGTTCCATACGATCGTCGCGACGTCGCGGCCAGGACCGCACTCGCGACAATTCGAGTCACCTCACGGCTCGGCGCCCCACCCGATAGAGCTCCCGCGAGGGACGGACACGAACGACCTGGGTTCGCCCCCGGGGACGCAACCGACAAGTCAGGGATCCAGGGGCGTGATGCGCTCGCGCACCGCGTACTTGGTCAGCTCCGCGACGGTCCGCATGTTGAGCTTCTTCATGATGTTCTGCCGGTGCGTGTCGACCGTCTTGGCGGAGATCTCCAGTCGACCGGCGATCTCCTTGGTGGTCCTTCCCTCTGCGACCAGCTGTAGCACTTCTTGCTCGCGCGGAGACAGAACCGACTGCTCCGGGTCGAGGGCGGCGCCCGGCGGGACCAGGAACACATCGCCATATCGCTCGATCAGATCGGGCGCCACATAGACGACGCCGTCGTGGGCGGAACGAATCGCAGAGACCAAGGTCGCGGTTACACACTCTTTGGAGACGAACCCGAGGGCGCCGACCCGCAGCATCTCGCCAATCAGCTTGCGATCGTGGTACATCGACAACGCGACGACTCTCGTCCTCGGGTGTTGCCCGACGATCCGACGCGTGGCCTCCACGCCATTGAGTTCCGGCATCGAGAAGTCCATCACCACCACATCGGTCTCGGTCTCCGCCACCACCCTCAGGGCTTCGCGACCGTGGTCAGCCTCGCCGACCACCTCCAAATCGTGCTGCTCGGCGAGCAGCACCCTCAATCCGTCGCGCACGACCTTGTGGTCATCCACCAGGACCACCCGAATTCTCATTTGCTGACTCCCCTCCATACTCACCCACCCTCCTTGACGATGGGCACCCAGAACGTGACTACGGAAACCCGCGAGCGAATCTCGTCCGCGGCGCTGCCTGGCGAATCCCCGCCCAGATCGATGAACAACTGCCCACCGAATCTTCGGAGCCGTTCGCGAAGCGTAGTCAGGCATGACTCCTGCACCAACCCCTCAGCGTCCGCCTGACCGAGCACTCGCTCGACCTCCGCTCCCACCGCCACGCTCACGTGCAGGGCAGCGCGCACCTGCTCGACACGGATTGCGACCCTGGAAGGATCGGAAGCCGCGAAGACTTCGTCGACCAGCTCACGGACCCCGCGGTAGAGCGCGTCGATCACCTCGGGCGGCACTCGGACACTGACCTCACCGGTGCAGGACACCGGTTTTCCGTGACGCGCCTCGAGTTCGGTAGCCAGTGCGCCGAGCGCCTCCGTAAGTCCGAGCTGTTGCAGCGCCGGCTGCGCGAGTGCTTGGTTGAGCTCCGACGTGCGCCGAAGCGACTCGCGCAGCAATTCGATCGCGACATCCAGACTCGCCTGGCGCGCTTCCGAACTCTGGTTGCCGTTCAAGAGCTCCAATCGCATCTTGGCGGCAGCGAGGTTCTGCGACACCTCATCGTGCAAGTGTCGGGCAATGTTCTGTCGCGTGCGCTGCTCTGACTCGGCGAGCTCACTGGCCAAACCACGAAGGTCGCGGCGGTTGCGCAGCAATTCGAGTTCGCGCTGTGCTCGCTCGGTGCTCATGCGGTTGAAAGCCTCGATCGCCTGGCGGACCTCGATGGGTCCCCGAGCGGCTTCCAACACCGTAGCTTCGCCGTCCCTTCCGAAGCGCACCAGCGCCGTGGTGAGTTTTCCAATCGGACTCAAGACCCGATAACCATAGAGCAGGAACGCGGCAAAAAGCGCCGAGTAGAGCGCAGCAAAAACCCATACCGAGCGAAGCGCCAGGGACTCGGCGCGCAACGCAATGGGGTCGATTGGGGTTTGCGTCAGCAGGATCCACGGCGTTTGCGCGATTCGCTCCACCGCACCCAGGTAGTGAGCCCTGCCATAGTGGAAATCCTGACACACCGCGCCCTGCTGCCGCGCGGAAATCAGCAGCGGGTTGTCAGCCCAATCCTCGATCGCCAATCCACCGGGGACACCCTTCGCGCCGGAACGGATCATGGCGCGACCGCTGCCGTCGACCATGATCAGCTCGTATCCGGTGACTGCAGATGCGGTGTCCACGGCGACGCGCAGCGGCGCGCAATCGGACAGCCGGATACGCCCTGTCACGGTCCCGCATACCAAGCCCGCCGCAGTGCGCACCGGCACCGACAAGGACACCGTGGGGCCTGCATCTCCGGGCTCGACACCGCCACTGCTACGTTGCCCGATCGCGGATGCTGGCTGCCGGCCCCGACCCTCGCTGGCCCGCGACGGCCTCGAATCGGCGAGGGCGACAGGCGAGGCGAACAAGCACATGAAGAAGCGGCTGGCCCGCTGAGCTTCGGACAGCGCTGCCTCCACCGATCGGGGCGAGAATCCCTCCAATGACTGCCGAGCTGCCACGCGTTCGAGTTCCGCATAGGCCTCGTCGACCTGCTGCTCGATCTGCCGCGCCAGCGTCTGGCTGATTGCCCGCACGTTGTCGGTCGTGACCTCCAACAGCCGCTGCTCGACGGGCCCCCGGACCAGCAGGAATACCGGGGTGAGCACCACGACGACAAGGGCGACGCCAGTAGCAAACCATCGCAAGAACATCGTGCAGCCGAAACCATACCCGAGAAGGTCGTACCGCGCAGATGCTCCACGGTATCGCCTGGTCGGACCGATCGACTGATGCGCGGTGACTCCGGGCCAGCTCGACAAGTTCTCCCGGCGGAGTGGCGCCGCGAGCCAGCGGACCCCAGGATGCCGACCACGAACTTGCGCGATCGCACCAGCGCGGTGATGAATAGTCGGCGCATCAGGTATCCCTTCGCGTCTCTGTGTCCATCCGTCCGAGTCCCGACCCCGATCCCGCCGAGCAACCCGGACTGCTCCGCCACCGCTGGTTCGTCGTCATCGCGGTCGCCGGGGCAATCCTCGACGCGTGGACCAAGAGCCTGGCGTTCGCCCACCACCGATGGATGCACGGCGAGTTGGGTGCCGATCAGCCGCTCGAGCTGTGGCGAAGTGACTGGGCGACGTTGAGTCTGGTTCGCGAAACCAACTCAGGAATGGCGTTCGGGTTGCTGCAAGAGCATGCGAACGCACCGGCGTGGCTCGCCACCGCCCGCGCGCTCGCGGTCACGGTGCTGCTGTTCCTCGCCTGGCGAACCCCGCGGGGTGCCCGTCTCCAACACTTCGGCCTGGGGCTCCTGTGCGGTGGCACCGTCGGCAACCTGTCGGACAATCTCCTGCAACCCGACCACGCGGTTCGGGACTTCCTGCTGGCAACCGCCTTCGACTGGACCCTGCCAGCCTGCAACACCGCCGATGTGCTGATCGTGCTCGGCGGGGCAGCGCTCGCTTGGCTACCGATCCGGCATCACCGGCGCCGACGTGGGGCGGCCCCGAACACCCACACGCGGGAGTAGCTGCGGGCGCGGATCAGGCGGATCAACTCGGAGAGGCCGAAGTGCGGTGGTGCCGCGGGTCGGAAGCTGATCGGCCCCTCCTGCCCGGAGACCGGCCCCATCGTCTCCGGAAGGTCCCGACCCGCCAGCGACACGTTCCGCAGCGAGAACTCGAAGCTGCGATTCTTGACCAGCCGCACGATCACCTCGAGTTCGCGAGGGACGCGCGGCGGTTGGTCGAGGCGCCACACCGCCTCCAGGAACACCGCCGGGGCGAGGTTGCGCACCCCCCGCAAGTCCGCGTCGCTGAGATCGCTGCCGTGCAACACCGCGCCTTGCAGATCGACCCCGTCCAGGTTGGCACTGCGCAGGCAGCAGCGCAGCAACTTCGCGCCCCGCAGATCGGCACCCGTGAGGTTGAAGTTGCGCAGATCGGCATCCCACAGGGTCGCCCCCGCCAGTGTGACTCCGCGCAGGTCTCGCGCATCCCACCGCTTTCGCAGCAGGTCGAGGGCCGAATCCAGGCGCGGCGGGTACTGCGGGCTCCACCGCGCGGCCAACAGCTGCCGGCCGGCGAGTCCACGCGCACCACGCAGGTCCGCACCGCTCAAGTTGGCTCGAACCAGTGAAGCGCCCTGCAGATCCACATCGGACAGGTTTGCGTCCAGGAGCTTGGCGTCGGTCAGATCGGTGTCGCGGAGCGCCGCGCCCTGCAAGTCGCCGGTGGCGAAATCGTGCCCGCGCAGGTGGAACCGCTGAAGGTCGCGGCCGCGCAGGCGCCTGGCGTCGATCAAGTTCCGCAGCAGGTTGAGGTCTGCGTCGAGCTTCGGCGGACGCTCGCTGGCCCAGCGGGCCGACCCCAACCCGGATGGCGTGACCCCGGTTGCGCCACGCAGATCGGCACCGGACAGGTCCGCCCCGTGGAGAACCGCGCCGTCCAGGTTCGCTCCCTGGAGAACCGCGCCGGTGAGCACCGCCCCCATCAGGGCGGCACCGCGCAGGTCGGCGCCGGACAGGTCGAATTCGCGCAGATCCGCCAACCACAGACACGCGCCGCGCAGCGACTCACCGGGCAGCTTGCGCGCCTCGAATCGCCGCCGCAACAGATCGAGGTCTCCGTCCAAGTTCGGCGGATCCCGACGTTCCCAACGGCAACCGAGCAACTGCCCGCCCGTCAGGCCCACCGCGCCGCGCAGATCCGCACCGCCGAGATTCGCCCCGACCAGCAATGCCCCGGTCAGGTTCGCCCGACGCAGCACCGCACGCTGCAGATCGGTGCCGATCAGCACCGCGTCGCTCAGGTCGGCGCCGGTGAAGTCGAACCGAGACAATCCGGCACCCCACAGGTTCGCGCCGCGCACGCTCTCCCCGGCCATGCGCTTGGCTTCCCACTTCCGCAGCGCCAAGTTCAGCTCGGAGCCGACCCGGGGTGGCTTCTCACGCGACCACTGGGCACTGAACAGTTGTTGCGCAGTGAGGTTCTTCGCGCTCGTCAGGTCCGCGCCATCGAGCCGCGCTCGCCACAGCAACGCGTCCCGCAGGTTCGCATCGAGAAAGACACTGTCCGAGAGGTCGCGGCCGGCGAGGTTTGCGCCCTCGAGATCGACCGCGCGAAACTGCGCTCGCTCGAGGCCGAAGCGATCCTGGGTCGGCGCACCAGCAGCCAGCCAGAGGGAAGCAGCGGTCGCGAGAACGGCCCAACAGATCGGGTGCGCCATGGTAGGACGGATGGTGCGCAAGGAGCGGGGCGAAAGCCACTCCCAGCGAGGGACGACGTGCCCGACCGAGGTATTCCCGGTCACTCGACGTTGTCAGCGGACGCCGGCGCGCTCGACTGCGAGGCGCAGTGCTGCCCTACCCGCCGATGGTGACCCGGATCCCGTTGCTGGTGGTGAAGCCGCCGGCATTGGCCAGCGGATCAACGACCCAGATCTGCGTGTAGACGGTGGCCCGGAACAAGCGCGGATCGTTCGGCACCGGTGCCGCCAACGCGAGCCCACCCGAGCTGTCGGCCACCGCACCGATCGGCAGCGCGTGATCACACAGCGCGACACACCCGCGGGCGCCGAACGGGTCCAACGACAGGGGCAGCGTGAGCGAGCCCCAGGCTCGGTCCGAGATACCGACGACCAGCAGGACGGGTGCAGTCGCCGGAGCCCCCTGCAGCTGCAGGCGGACCGACTGCGAAATGGCGGCGACCCCCTCCGCGGTGTACGCCGGCGTCCCCGCACTACCCAGGCAACCGCTGCCGTAGGGCTGCACGGACCCCGGCGTGAAGTTCCGCATGGTGGTCATCGCCGCCCGGATCTCCAACCGCACCAGCTCGGTCGCGACCTGGCCGATGACCTGCTCGGCAGTCGCTCGCGTCTCGGCGCCCGAGATGAAGCAGCCGACGGTGTATTCCCGCGCCGTCAACACACCGTTCTCGTAGCGGGGAATGCGGAACCACCCACCCACGGTGATGAAGGTCCCATTGACCAGGAAGTAGCCCCCGGGCTTGTAGACGAAGCGCAGCAGCGCGCGAAACGCGTCGAGCTGCCCCGCACTGAGTCCGACCCGCTGCGCCTCGACATCCACCACGGAGGATGACAACGGCGTAGTACCCCATCCCGGGTAGTCCGCGGGGCCTCCCTCGTGCAGCATGATGTCGTAGAACTGCTCCCGCACCGGCCCGAGGTAGCCGTTGGCCACCGACTCGTGCAGCGCGCTCACGTCGCGCAACGTCATCGTGTTCGGCGTGCTGTTGCAGCCGATCTGGTGGTTGATCGCGGTGTTCTTCATGCCGAGCGCAGCCGCAGTCTGGTGCAACGCCGGAATGCCGAACCGATCGGTCACCCATCTCGTCCGGGTGTTGCTCGACTCCTGCATCATCTTGCGCAGCGTCTCGCGGTAGCTCTCGTTCACCCAGGCTCCCTTGCCGGTCGGACACCCCTCACTGGCATCGAAGAAACTGTAGTGAACCGTGTCCAGCTTCTCCTTGCCGAGCCGCACTTGCTGCATCGCGTGCACGTGGTGCAGCGTCTTGAGCAGACTGGCCGGCTCGATCACCGTGTCGACTTCCATCGTCGCCAGCTCCGCGCCGCCGATCTGCTTGAAGTAGAACCCGAAGTCGGCGGTCGCGATGTTGTTGCGCAACACGTCTCCGACCGCGGTCTCCAGCGGGTTCGAGCGGTTCATCATCACGACGTGGTAGAGCTTGGTGCCCAGCACGCTGTGGGTCATGTCGACGTCGACGATCCGCGCGCCGTTGCGCCGCAGCAGGCGGTCGATGTTGAACGCGTCGATCCCGAAGTAGTACCAACTCCGCTCGCCGGTCGATTGGTGCAGAATCGCGTGGTACTTCCCGGCCTGAGTGCGCTCGAGATCGGTGAACCGCGCCCCGTGCAGGTTCAGCAGCCCGGGGAGCGCGGTCTGGTCGACATCGGTGTACAACCACCACGTTCGGGCATGTTGCCCGGTGTTGTCGATCAACACCGCGTCGTAGGTGGTTCGCGTGCCGATGGTGTACTCCTCGATGTCCATCACTCGCGCCCGCAGCGACGAAGCCTGGCTCTTGATCGACGCGAGGCTCTGGTCGTTGAGCCACCACCATTGCGCCCCGGTGGTGTTGCGCACCATCACCGCGGCATAGCGCACCTGCCCCCCGACCTCGTACACCTCGATGTCGATCAAGCGCGCGTTGTTGTTCGTCAGGTAGGTCTGCACCGCGGCAGCGGTGAGATCGACGTACCACCAGCTGTCCTGCTTGAACCGCCCCGTGTTGGCAACGGTCGCCACCGCCAACTTCAGCGGTGAGGTCTCGGTGACTTCGATGTCCACCAGCCTGCCGTTGGTGGCTTGCAGCTCGGCAGTCACCTGCGCCGGCGTCAAGTCGAATCGCCACAGCGCTTCCGTGGGATCGTCCCAGTCTCGCTCGCCCTGCGCACCGAGAGTTTGCGTGATGGCGACCAGGACGAGGAAGACCGAGTAGAGGAGCTGCGTGCGCATGGTGCCGAGCGAGGAACGGGGCGAGCCGGAGTATAGGCGGCGGGGTACCGGCGGCCCACCGTCGCGATGCGGTGGCAATGCGCCCGTTCGAGCGGCCGAGCGACGCGGCCGGTGGACGTTCCGTCGCGCCGCGGCGAAACCCCGCCTGTCCCCCCGCAGGCGCAGAGTTCCGCCTGACCGGTGCGTTCCCGCGGAGGACCGGCCCTTTCGTCGGAGGGTGTCACCGCACCGCCGGTCTGTGGTCGTTTCGTTCACTTTCGGACACCCCGCTTGCCGATGACACGGGCGGGTGCCCGCGCCGGGCATCCCGAGCCGTGGTACGTTGGCACCGGTCGCTGCTCGTTCGCCCCCGCCTGTCGACCCCCTTCACATGGCTTGCACCCTCCCCTCGCGCGTGACGTGCCGAGCGGGACACGGCGACTGTCCGCGCCGCTCATGACGCGGATCGACGACATGGGACGACTTCTCGACCAGATGAACCGACGATTCGCGATCTCCGCCCTCGCCGTGCTGGCGTGGACCGGATCGTGCACGTTTCCGACAGCCGAACCGAGCAAACCCCAGCGCCCACCCGAGCGGCTGCTGGTGGCGATCGGGCCCGACCTCGGGTTGGCGTTCGACCTGCAGGCGCGGTTCAGCGGGTTGAAGCGCCACGACCCGGGCCCCAACAAGTGGGAGATCCTCGGCTGGCCGCAGATGCCGACCAACCACGTCACCGCGAGCCGCGACGGCAAGTGGATCTACGCGTCCACCGATCAGGGCGTGTTCGTCAGCCGCGACGCGGGGAAGTCGTTCTGGCTGACCGGTGGAATCGAGGTGCACGACGTGCAGCGGGTGTGTCTCGACCCCCGCAATCCCGCGCGCGCGTTCGCCGCGACGGCGCGCGGCGTGTTCCAGGCTCCGGACATCACCGCGGCTGGCAACCCCTGGCAGCCGTTCAAGGCCACACCCGCGTTCTCGTTCTGCCATCAGGTCCAGGTCGACGCGCGGCACCGCGACAAGATCTGGGCGGCCACCGATCGCGGAGTGTTCATCGCCGACACCGCACAACTCGACTTCCGACGCAGCGGCCCGTATCTGCGGGTGCGGCGACTGCTTCAGCAACCAGCCAACCCCGCCCTGCTGTGGGCCGCGACCGACGGCGACGGCGTGTGGTCGACCACGGATCACGGTGCCACCTGGTCCCGGCTCCCCGGCTCACCCGACACGTGCTCGGCACTGGCGCTCGACCCGGTCGACCCTGCGGTGCTGTACTGCGGTGGAACCGGCGGCGTGTGGATCTCCCGCGACGGCGGCGCGAGCTGGCGGGTCGCCAACGACGGGCTGCGGTCCGACCTGCAGGTGCTCGACATCGTGTTCGACCCCGACGAGCCACGCACGGTGCACATCGGTACGACCCACGGCTTGTACTCGAGCACCTCCGGGCTGTTGTGGACGCGGTTCGCACTCGAGAGCCCATTGGTGAAGTCGGTCTGCTACGCCCCGGTTCCCAACCTCCCGGCCGAACCACACTCCAACCGAATCGGTCACCTCGACCCACCGCGCACTCCACGCTACCCCGCCCGACCCGTCGCTGACCCCGAGTACTCGACCCGATCGCGCACGGTCGCGCGGGCGGTCGCCGACGAGGATGCGCTCGAAGCCGGTCGAGCCGGGCTGTTCGCACAGGCGCTCGCCCAACTGAAGGAGGGCAGCCCGCAGCCCGAGCTCTGGGGCCGGGTCAAGGCGTCCCTGGAGCGCAGGGACCGGCGGCCGGAGTCCCGGCTTCAGGCCATGGCGCTGTTCCTGCACTGCCGCGCTCGCATGCCAGATCCGGTGACACACCAGCTTGCCAGCACGGTGACCGGCACGCCGATGCTGCGCGGCACCGGCGAGAGCCAGTGGACGATGTACTACGTGTCCCTGCTGCTCGCCGCGCAGACCTTCCCAGGCACCGCAGCGGACGCGTGGTTCAACGGCCGCTCCACCCTCGACAACTACCGAGAAGCCGAGGCCTGGCTCCGGCAGTTCGCCGCCCACATCACGAAGTCCGGCGCAATCGAGTTCGACGCACCGGGCTGCCTGCCGCGGTTCGTGTCCGCGCTCCTGTTGCTGTACGACTTTGCCGCGGACGGTTCGCTGCAGAGACTGGCAGCCGAGCTGATCGACCTGTTGCTCGAGGACTACCTCGGCGACTCCCTGGGCGGAGCTTGGTGCGGAGCACACGCACACGCCTCGCCCGGCGAACTGTTCGCCGCGAACTCCCATCCGGTTGCCGTGTACCACTTCCTGTACGCGGGGGGAATCGCGATGCCACCGTTGGTCGCACCGTGGGCGGCGATCGCCGCGTACTCGTGGTACCAACCTCCGGCGCCGCTGCGCGCCCTGGCCAACGACCGCACCCGTCCCTATGTGCGTCGCGAGACGGAGTGCAGCCACGACTTCCTGCGCAACTGCGAGCAGCGCAACGTGGCCGTGCAGCGGTACACCTACATGACGCGCACCTTCGGAATGGGCTCGATCCCGGGCGGGCTGGTGGCACCGTTCCAGCAACACTCCTGGGGACTGACGTGGTCGAGCAAAGCGCCCCGCCGCACTCTGTTCTCGGTCCACCCGTACGCCTCGATCGACGAACTGGCGAAGTTCTTCCCCGAGGACCCCTTCGTCATGCGGCCGCTGCTGCGCGACAGCCCCTACACGTCGCGCGACAAGCTGGTGGGCGGCTCTCCGTTCGAATACATCGAGCAGGATCAGAACACCCTGCTGGCGCTGTACGCCTTCCCGCAGACCGAACCGACGCAGCAAGCGAGTCTGCTGATGCCGGAGTCGTTGGCGGTCGAACAGGAGGGCAGCTGGATCTTCGGGCGCGACGGGGACTTCCATGTGGCGGTGTTCGTCAGTCGGCCGGGCGCGTTCGAGCCGCCCGCCGGTGGCCTGCGCCGCTACCGCTGCCTCGGCGCGACGGTGGGTTTCGTGGTGGTCGCCGAGAGCGCGGTCGTCGCCCCACCCGGACTCGAGCACCCGCGGGATTTCGCGGCGTTCCGACGGGCGATCCGGGGTGCCGCACCACCGGAGCTGACGCACCGCGACGGCATCGCCGTACTCTCGTTCCAACCGCCCGGCGGCCAGAAGGTCCTGGTGCGGGCGGTGCGAACGCCGACTCGGTAGTCACTCGCCGCACCGCCGCGGTGGGAGCACGCCTGCAGCTTGCGGCGCAGTCTCGCGCCGAGACTGCGCCATGCCAACGGACCTCTGGTGCGGTAGACTGATACGCGCACCGCGCGCAACCCGTGACTCGCCTCGTCAGACTCTGCATCGCCTCCGCGCTGCTCGCATTCCACGCCGCCGCCCAGACGTGGACCCTTCCGGCGGAGCTCGACCTCACCGATGGCGGCGGCAGTCTTGCACTGCCGTTCGACGCCGAGGCGGCGTGCCACTACATGGAGGTGCACCGCGCCTGGCCCGGTGCAAGCCCCGCGCCGCTGTCCAGCATGTCGTTTCGCCGGGGGGTGAAGGGCGCCAACCCGAGTGCGACATCACGCACGGCGTCGATCTTGCTGCGCATGGGCCACGGCTCGCGTACCACTTTCGGCAACCAGTTCTCGAACAACTTCACCGGGACACCGACCCTCGTGCTTCCGGAAACCACCGTCGCACTGCCAGACTGGAGCCAACCGAAGAGCCCCTCGCAGATGCTCGCGTGGGACTTGACGATCTCCTTCACCACACCGTTCGTCCACAACGCCGTCGACGACGTGGTCTGGGAGATCTTCATGCAGAACAGCACGGCGCCGCGCAACACCGGCTACGTCGTGGAACGCGTCGGCACCGTGCTGCCATACGCCACCGCCGCGGCTACGGTCGAGTTGGACGGGTGCCGCGCGACGAATCGCTCCGCCAACATGGCGCACCGCGTCACCATGTCGAACTTCGGCCAGAACCACGCGCTGCATCCGATGCGGCTGAGGTTGCTGACCGGGAACGCCCCAGCACTACAGAGCGTGGCGGTGGCGATCGGGTTGTCCAAACTCGGGTTCCCGATCCCTGGCTGGTGCGAAGTGCTCTACACCAACCCGGTTGCGATGGTGCCGCTCGGCACGGCCAGTCTGCACGGCACCGATGTGCAGGCGCTGCAGAATCTGCCGTACCTGGCCACGGCGATCCAGGTGCCGATCTACACCCAGGCGTTCGCGCTCGATCCCGGGTCGCCCGGAGGCATCGCGCTCAGCAACGGTTGCAGGACGGCGATGCCCAGCGCATCGAACACGTTCGGCGCGTTCCGCTACACCTACGCCACCTCGGTGTCGGCGACGACCGGCCTCGGACCGTTCTCGTCCGGCGCGCTGGTCACTGGGTACAACTGACCGCTCAGCGGTCAGCGCCAGGTTCCCGCGGTTCGTGGCCGGGTTGCGGCGGCGACACGTCCACGGTGATCGTGTGAGGGCTCGCTTCCGGATCGCGTGGCATTCCGTCCGACGCGATCCGACGACTGGGAGGCGTGCGTGGGAGGTGATTCGCCTTCGGGCCACGGTGTGGCTGGGTCCGTTCGTCACGCACAGGCCGCTCGCGCCACAGCGTGCGCCGCAACACGAACGTGACCGCGTGCGCAGCGCCGAGCAGCGCGAACACCACGGTCGCGATGGTCGCCACCAGCAGCCAGAACCCGTCGCCGCCGGGTGCGCCATCCTCCCAGTTCGCCGCCTCGACGGTCAGCACGACGCTGGCCACCAACAACACCGCCGTGAGGCTCATGCACTTCCAGCACGAACCCAACCGCGACTCCAGGATGGCGGATCGCAAGCCCACCGTGTTCATCGTCGAGCAGACTAGCCGGCGCCCACCGGGCAGCGAGCGAAAGGTCGCAAATGCCTAGGAGTCTGCGCCACAGAAGGGTGACTCAGGAGGTTCGTGGATTTCGGCGCAGGTCGCCGCCCGAAAACACAGCCGAATTGGTGGATTCGGCGAGGATTTCGGGTGGTGACGGGTGCTGGAAGGCGCGGATCTCATGGGTTGTCATTCTGTGGCGCAGACTCCTAGCCCGAACTATTCATGACCGAGCTGCTGCGATCGCGCAAGTTCGCTGCTGGCTTCGTCGAACGCTACTGGCCACCGCGGCCGGCGCGACCGGCACACGGTGCCGTGAGGCGAACCGGCGGTGCGCCAGCGCGCACCCCGCGCAGCAACGGCTGCCGCGCGCGGGGTCCGAGGTACAGGTCGGCCACCACCCCCGGGGGCATCCGCAACACGAACTCCCCACGCTCATCGGTGTTCTCGTACGTCAGAACCTCCCCATTAGAATCGCGCGCGAACACCATTGCACGCCGCGCCGGTGCGCCGGAGTTGCGCACCACGGTTCCGGTGATCCGGTGCGCGGACGGCAGTGCTACCGCCAGGTGTCGACTCCCCGCGGGAATGCCGTGGAGCACCACGTAGTGCACCATCCGATCGCCGTGCGGAAGGTGGAGCGAGTTCGGGTGCACTTTCACTGTGTAGGGTCCGGGCGCCACCGCAGGGAAGTGGAACGTCCCCTTCCCGCACGTCACGCGCAGGATCCGGCGGTGCGCCCCAGGAGCCTCGGAACGCAGCACCACGGCCGCGTGCACCACCGGGACCCCAAGTTCGTCGGTCACCACGCCGGAGATCGGCAGGGCTTCGACGACGGGGTTCAGCCCGGTGCGCGCTTCGCCCGGCTCCAGGCAGGGGACGGACCGTTCACCTGCGCCGGGGACCACGACCCGGTAGCCCCCCGGACCGAGCCCGCCCAGACGGAACTCACCCTGGGAGTCGGTGCGGCACAGGTGCCGACCCGCGGCCACACGTTGCGCGACGCCGACAGGCTCGGCGATCACGTAGGTGCCACGCAGCGGATTCCCTCCGGCATCGCGCACCACTCCGGCGAGGCTTCCGGCAGCCTCGAGTTCGAGCGTGCCCACGTCCGACCCCGCAGTCCAGACGATCTCGCGCCACACCTCGCCGAGGCCCGGGGCTCGCGCCAGCACGACGTGCGGAATGGCCGGGTCGAGATCCTCGAGGCGGAAGCGGCCATCCGCGTCGGTCCTCGCCTCGGCAAACCCGCCCGCAACCAGTTCACCGGCCACGGATCGCCCCACCGCGCAGACCGCGACACCCGCCAGCGGCAAACCGCTCGACGACACGCAACGTCCGGTCACCGCGACGCCCGGTACCAACGCGATCCGCAGCGGTTCGGCAGCCCCCTGCTCGAGTACCGCGGCACCACTCGCGTACCCGGGCGCGCGCACCACGATCCGCGCCGGCCGGATTCCGACCGACGCCATGGTGACGAACTGCCCCTGCACGTCGGTCCGAGTCGACGCGCCGCACCAGGAATGCCCGACTGCCTCCGGCGGAACCGATGAGCTCGTCGGGTCGTTGGCCCATCGGCCGGTCGTGGCGGTGACCGTGGCGTTCACGACCGGTGCGCCGGAGCGCGCATCGACGACCTGCCCGGTCACGCGACGGGCGGCTTGCAGCGCGACGGTGCGCGACGCATCCTCACCGTGATCCAGATCGACCACCGTTCTGCTCTCGGACGCTCCGGAGCACGCGACATCGACCAGATAGCGACCCTTCGGCAAGTGTCCGAAGGAGAACGCGCCCCCGGCGCCGGTGCGCGATCGTGCGATCTCGCGGAACACGCCACTGGCATACCACACTCGCCCGAGCCGCAGCGATGCACCCTCGACCGGTGCACCAGCCACACCGAGCACCACACCGCGCACGCGACCACTGGGGCCCAGCCGCACCGTGCACGAACTCTCCATCGGTTGGTCCGGTACCCAGGCCACCGCGTGCTCCGCCGCTTCCACGCGCAGGTCGACCGACGTACCGCGCGGCAAGCGCAACGTGAACACACCCGCCGCGTCGCTGCGGGTCGACCACTCCGCGTCGGTATCGCGCCCCCATCCGCCCAGCACGCTCGACGCCGAGCGATCGGGGGGACGCGCGGTCACCGACGCGCCGAAAACCGGCTGACCCAGCGAATCGAGCACGTGACCCCGCAGCACTTCCATCGGCACCGCGTCGCGCTCGACCAACAGGGTACGGGTCGCATTGGGTTCCCCTCGTTCGGCGGGCGCGTCGACCGCAGCAGCAGGGCTGTCGATCCGCACATCAGTCGGCACCGGAGCCTGGCCGCCCGGCCAGATCAACCACACCGCGCTGAACACCAGCCCGCACACCGCCAGCCCGGCGATCGGCCACGTGGGTGAAGCCGTCCGACGCGGGTCGAACAGCGGCGGCGGCACCACGGCCGTGCGCTTGCGCGGGCCGCCCAACCGGCGGCGCAGTTCCGCGACGCCGCGCGCGACCCGCTGCCGCGCGGCCGCGTTGCTGATGTCGAGGCGGTCAGCCAGTGCGCTGGTGCTCATGCCGGCGTAGTAGCGCAGCAACACCGCAGTTCGGTACGGCTCGGCCAACGCCAGCACTTGTTGACCGAGCATCGCGTGCATCTGCCGCCGCTCCGCTTCGCCGTTCTCGTCCGAAGCCCCGAACAGCAGGGCGACTTCCTGCTCGCGTTCCTGACGGGACCGTTCCCGCGAACTCCAGCGCAACGCGAGGTGGCGAGCCACCACGGCCAGCCAGCGGCGAAGGGCCGCCGGCTGATCGGCGCACCGCGGCGGCTGGCGCAGCGCCCGCAGCCAAGTCTCCTGAACCACGTCCTCGGTGGCATGAGGGTCGTCGAGCACGCGGTGGATCTGGGCGCGTAGCCAGTCCGCCTCCGCCAGCAGTGTGTCGAGGTCGATCGGCGTCGGTCGAGGCATGGTGCGGTGCAGCCTGCAAACCCGGTGCCAAACGAAAGCTGACGTCAGGTTCGCGTTTGACGGGTCGTGACGTAGCGGTCGCGGAGGTCGTAGCGGGCGAGCTTGTTGTAGAGAGTCTTCAGGGCGATCCCGAGCTGCCTGGCGGCATGCTTCTTGTCGCCACCGCAGCGTTCCAAGGCTTCGGTGATGGCGAGCCGCTCCAAGTCGTCCAGCAACAGGGTCGGCAACCCCACGGCCTTGGCCTGCTGCCGCGCGAACACCAGCTCGTCCAGGTCTTCGATACCGACCTCGGGGCCGTTGGCGAGTACCCCGACGCGGGTGATCACGTTCTGTAGCTCCCGGACGTTGCCTGGCCAGTCATGGGAGCGCAACCGCAGGAGTGCGGCATCCGCAAAGTGCAGGTTGCGCCCGTGCTCGGCGCAGTATTCGGCGAGCAAGCGACGGGCCAACAACACGACGTCCTCTTCGCGGTCGCGCAGCGGCGGCACGTCGACTTGCAGCGCGGAAAGCCGGTAGAAGAGATCCTCCCGGAACTGTCCACAGGCAACGGCATCGGCCAAGTCACGGTTGGTGGCGGCGAGCACCCGCACGTCGAACAGCTCCATTTCCCGACCACCGACCCGACGCACTTCGCCACTCTGCACCGCGCGCAGCAGTGCCGGCTGCAGGTGCAACGGGAGTTCACCGATCTCGTCGAGGAACAGCGTGCCACCGTGCGCCGACTCGAACAACCCGCGGTGACGGCGGTTGGCTCCGGTGAACGCCCCCGCCTCGTGCCCGAACAGCTCGCTCTCGACCAGCTCGGTGGGGATCGCCCCGCAGTTGACCGCTACGAACGGACTGTCCACTCGACGGCTCTCGCCGTGAAGGCACCGCGCCACGAGCTCCTTCCCGGTTCCGTTCTCCCCGAGGATCAGCACGTGGCTGGCGGCTTGTGCCACGCGGAGCACCGTCTGGCGCAACTCCACCATCGCCGGGCTCTCGCCGAACAGCGAATCCAGCCGGGTCACCCCGCGGACTTCGCGTCGCAAGCGACGATTCTCCACCAGCAGCTCGTTCTTCTCCACCGCGCGGGCCAGGGTCTGCTCGAGGATGTCGAGCTGCACCGGCTTGGTGAGGAAGTCGTACGCCCCGAGTCGCATCGCTTCGACGACGTCAGGAACCGCCCCGTGAGCGGTGAGCACGACCACCTGCACATCGGCGTCCTGCATGCGGAGTTCGCGGAGCAGACCCAAGCCGGAGGACTGCGCGAGCCGCAGGTCGAGCAACATCACGTTGGGGATGAACTCGTGCACCGCGTCGCAGACACCGGTCACGTCGGCGAACACCCTGACCCGCCAGCCACCGCGCTCCAGCTCGCGGCTGATCACGGTGGCGAACGACTCGTCGTCCTCCACGATGACGATACGACGGGACTTCACGAGCGCGCCTCCTCCAGGGCAAGCGGCAGAGTCACGGTGAAACAGGCCCCACCAGTCGGCGCCGCGTCGACCGTGATCTGCCCGCCGTAGCGCTCCACGATCCGCTTCGAAGTCGCCAACCCGAACCCTCCACCGTGCGGCTTGGTCGTGAAGAACAGATCGAACACGCGCTGCGCCGCCGCAGCGTCGACCCCCGGCCCGTCGTCTTCGACCACCAACGCGAGCTGGTCTTTGCGCCGGCACAGCCGCACATCGATCCGCCCCGGCCCGCGTTGAATCGCATCCCGCGCGTTCTGCACCAAGTTCAGCAGGAGCTGCTTGAGCTCCGCTGCGCACGCCATCACGCAGAGCGAGTCGGCCTGGTCGTCGAGCGTGAGGCCGATCTCGATCCCACGCTCGACCAAGACGTGCTGTTCGAGCATGACCACGTCGCGCACCACGTCGAGCACACGCACCAGCTCGACCTGGCTGCGTTCGTCGCGCGCCGCCGAGACCAGGCCCCGGGTGATGTCGCGGGCGCGGTACGCCTCCTTGGCGATGATCGCCAAGTACGCACGCTGCTCGTCGGCATCCAGCGCGTTCTCGTCCATCCGCCGCTGCAGCGCCTCCGCGCAAGAAGCGATCGAGGCCAACGGGTTGTTGATCTCGTGCGCGATGCTCGCGGCCACCACGCCGACATCGGCAAGACGCCGCGCCCGCACCAGCTCCTCGGTGCGATCCCGCACTTCGTGCTCGAGCGACGCTTGGTCACGCGCGAGCTTCGCCGCCATCTCGTTGAACGCTCGCGCCACGTCGCCTATCTCGTCGGGCGAGGAGGTCTCGACGCGATGCCGTAACTCGCCCTGCCCGAACCTCTGCGCCGCGCTGGCGAGCTCCAGCAGTGGGCGCACCAGTCGCTGGCGCAGGAACCAGAAGAACAGCAGGAGGATCAGACAAGCCCCCACCGCCACGGCCAACAACATGCCGTGCGACCGTTCGCCACGGTTCCGGATGTCCCGACTGGACTCGTGAAACTCGCCCTCCGTCTCGTCGAGCAAGTGCGACGTGGCGAGGGTCAGCGACTCGAGTCGCTTCTGGCCAGCGATCAGGTCCCGAGCCTGAACCGCCGTGGCCAGCTGCTCGAGGTCGTGCCCCAGCCGCTCGAGCAGGTGCTCCTCCTTCAGCTTGTGGGCGTGCTCGGAAGGGTCCTTTTCGCCACCGTCCCGCAGCACCTGAACTTCGCTGCGCAGCCGCCGCAACCCATCGTCGAGTTGGGCCCACATCTCGCCACCAGCGGGAGCCATCCGGAAGGCGACTTCCATCTGCGCCGCGGTCTGCGCCATCATGTGCAGCCGGTGATGTTCGCGCGCCTCCTCGGCGAGGCGCAGGGTGTCGTGGCGGATCGAAGCCAGGTTGGCCCAGACCACGCTGCCTCCGGCCAGCAGAACGATCAGCTGGATCGAGAAGATCAACCACACGCCGCTCCGAATGGTGCTGGCCCGTTTGCTCGACACTGAACCGTTGCGGCCTCGGCGGTCGAAATCCAGGCGGGGGGAGTCCATTGCGGCGTGCAGAGCGGGGTGCGTTGTAGTTGTTGCAGCCGCATTGTAAGGACGACAAAGTCAATCCGAACACCGCCGGCAGCAAGGGCGTCGGACTGGACCCCGGCCGCAACAACACCGGGGCCAGCCCGCGCAGCTCCCCCACCCCGCTAGGCGCGGTGGGAGGGCACATTGTCTCTGCGAGAACCGTGCCGCCCCCACTTCCTGTGCGGAACGGCGACACCCCCCGCCGCACCGCGCAGACCGCCTACTGGATCGTCACTTCGAGCCCGTTGGTCACCAGCAGCGGGAAGGCGCGGGTCGAGTTGGCGTCGATCGCCCCCATCTGCACGGTGAACGCGAACCCCTTCAGCGCCGGCTGGTTGGGAATCCCCAGCGGAGCGATGAACGATCCCTCGGCGCGTTTGGCATCGCCCGCCGAGGTCGCGGCCTGCAGCTGGATCTGCAGCGTCGTGCGAAGCACGCAGCCCGGTGCCCCCAGCGGGGCCATGTCGAACCCACCGAGGTTGGTGCCGACGCTCAGCATCATGAGCAGCGGTGCACTCGGCGGGAGGCCGAACGCCTCGAGCTTGAACGCGGTGTTGCCCACCGACGGCACCGATGCGCCACCGAGCACCGAGTAGTTGCCGTAGCCGTCCGGGCAGCTGTCGCCGGTCGCGACGCAGCCGACCGGGTTGGCGTAGAGCCGAATCGGGGTGCAGACGGTCGCCGCAGGATCGGCACCGTGGAAGGAGTACTGGTCGCCGGTCTCGAGTCGATCGCCGTTGGTGTTGTTGACCGCGGTGTAGATCTCGGCCAGGCCCGGAGTCGCGGGCGCCTTCCAGCCGAAGGTCCAGCTGCGTGCAGCGGAGGCGATATGGGTGATCGCGTCACCGGTGGTGTTCACCCGCGTCGTCGAGCCGGCGACGAACGTCCCCGCGGTGGCGTCGGCCGCGATGCCGCCGGTGGTCGACACCACGGCGGAAGAGCTGGTGATCGTGATCGAACTCGATCCGCCGACCGGGACCACGCGACCTGTGACCGCCGACGTGACGGTCACTCCGCCGGGCTGCCCGAGATGGCACTGCCCACACGAACGCGTGGCGTCCCGAGTCAGCGCACCGACGTTGGTGGTGTTGACTACGTCGTAGGGGAAGATCCCGGTGCGCTTGGCGAGCGTCGGGCTGAGGATGAGGAACAAGGCCGAGACGGCAAGGGAGATGGAACGAGGCTTCATGGTGGGAAGAAGAGCCGACGCTGCTCGGGTTTGTGACAAAAAGCCACCAGCCCGTGGCGCGCGAGCGCGACCGGAATCCTGTGGCGCGGATTTGCGCAACCGGGCTGACCGGACGGGCCCGCGGCGCCAGCGCCGCGGCGCACCGCGTTCACGCGCGAGCGGCGATCGGCCGACGCAACAGCGAATGCTCGGCGGTCGGCGTCAGCCCCCGGTGACGATCTCGCTGAACACCACGTTGCTCGACTCCACCCGCGTCTTCCCGGGCACCTGGAATCCTTGGATCCAGAGCTTCACCCCCAGCGCTTCCGCGGGAACTGCGACCTCCCATTGCGCTGCACCGCTGGAGTTGGCGTCCGCGACCCCGACCACCAGCGGTGAGACGATGTCGATCGACGAGCCCGGCCACGGCAGGGGAATGTGCGTGGTCCCGCTGAAGCCGAAGCACAGCAACATCGGACTACCCGCGATCCCCTGCCGGAGCGCGAGCTTCGCGGTGTCCCGTACCACGATCGGCATCGGCTGCACCCAAGTGTGGAAGCGCGGCGCCGTGTCGAACACGAACACCGAACCCTCGACCAGTGGCGGGGCGTTCTGGATGTACGCGGCGGCGAGCAGCGTCGAGCCGCTGGCAGCCAACTCGTCGCCGAAGCCCTCCTCCTGGTTGAGCGGAGTCGCTTGTTGAAACGGTGGTTCCGCGGCGTAACGCTGTCCGTCCCAGCGGAACGGATGCACCGCCCCACCGGTGTTGCCCTTTCCGTCTCGCCCGCGAGCGTAGACACACAAGAGATCGCCGGAGATCGCGACCGACAACCCGAACTGGGTGTTGGTCGCCGGCCATGGTGTGTTCAGCACTTGAGTCTCGACCCATCCCGCGGTGCCGAGCTTGAACACGTAGGCCTGGCCGGACGCCCAGTAGCCACCCGCCTTCTTGCCGTGTGCCCCCACCAGCGCGACACCGTTGTCGATGGCGATGCGGCGCGCGAAGAAGGACTGCTCGGCGGCGGCCGAGGCGCGCAGCTTCTGCGTCTGCGACCAGGTCCCGTTGACGTAGTGGAATGCGTACATCGACCCGATCGCCGACAAGTTGGCCGAGTCTCCCTCGGTCGGCGCCCCCACCAGAATGTGGTCCCCTTCGATCGCCACGCTCGTGCCGAAGTGATCGCTCGTGGATGCATCCCCCGCCACCAACATGGCCTGCTGGGCCCAGGTGTTGCCGGAGTGCTCGAACACCCACACCGCGCCGGCGCCATCGAACGACGGCAGCCGGGTCATCGGCGCCCCCACGACGATTCGGTTGCCGTCGATCGCAACCGCACTACCGAACCCCTGCCCGCGCTGGAAGCTCGCCTCCTCGACCCAGCTGGTGCCATTGTGCCGAAACACGTGCACGGTTCCGGTCGGGTTGGTCTTGCTGAGCGGCGCCGGTGCACCCACCACCGCCACCTTGCCGGCGATGGCGACGCTCTGACCGAAGTAGTCGAGCAACGCGCCGCCCGCTCCACTGAGCTTCTGCTCCTCCCGCCACACGCCCTGCACCCGGTGGTAGACCAGCACCGAGCCGGTGTAGTTGGCCGGGTTCGCATCGCCAGGCGCGCCGACCAGCGCGTAGTCACCATCGATCGCGAGGGACCGACCGAACAGGCCCGGACCTTGGACGCGGGCGGTCGTCAAGACCGCGGTCTGGGCAGCGAGATCCAGACCACCCCACAAGATGCAGGCGGCAACCGCAGTGCCGCACCACACGCGCCGGGCAGTTCGATGGACGTCGGTACTGGGACCTTCGGGCTGATGGGGGCTCATGCAAACCAAGATCCCGCCAACCGAGAACTGTGACGGGGATCCTCGGATTCCGGGCCCGGGAGTTCAGACGATCTCCACCCCGGGTGCGAGGGGCCGCAGCGGCTTGCCACGCTCGAACAGCACTCCTCCGTTGCGACCCGACATCGTGATGCGCTGCCCCTCGCCGCGCAGCATAGCGCCCTCGCGAAGCCCCACCACCGGAGTCTCGTTCGTCTCGTGGTACTCGCGGATTCGAACCTCGCGGGTCTCTCCCATGTGCGTGCTGCCCGGGTCCGGATCGAGGTAGTGCGCGTTGATCTGCAGCGGGATCAGTCCGAGCGCCGCAAAGCTCGGCGGATAGACGATCGGCATGTCGTTGGTGGTCTGGATCGTGGGGCAGGCGACGACCGTTCCGGCGCTGACGCCGATGTACGGCATTCCCCCGAGCACCCGTTCCCCGATCACCGCGATCAGTCCATGGCGGTACAGTTCGGTCAGCAGCCGAAACGTGTTTCCCCCACCGATGAACAACGCTTCGGCGTCGCGTACCGCAGCCGCCGGCTCGGCAAAGGTGTGCACCGAACGCAGGCGGTAACCGAGCTGGGCGAGTGCGCGCTCCGCGGTAGCCGCGTAGCCGTCGAGGTCCAGCCGCGCGTAGCCGACGAAGGTCACTTCGCGGACCGCAGACCCCAGGAACTCGCGAATGTCCGCCGCACAGTGCTCCAGGAAGCCGCCGCCGTGCTGGGTGGAATTGCTGATCAGGAGCAGTCGCTTCATCGGTTCCTCGTGCCTCGATCGCCGCGCATCGCGACAGCCTCGTCGATTCGGCGATGCAATGCCAGGAACTGCTTGCCGAGTGGAACGCGCATCGCCGGAGCTTCGGCGCACGCTCGGTGCACGACCCGCGCCGCCGTCGCGGTATCGCCGATGCGCAGCAGCGCCTCACCCCAGGCCAGCCAGGCGCGGTGCAGCTCGGGGAACCGCGGCATCCGGGGGAGCAGGCGCCCGAGCAGTGCAGCTGCTCGATCGGGTCGACCCTCGGCCAGCTCCAACAGCGCCACGTGCACACCCAGCTGCGGGTCGCCCGGGGCGAACCCGTGTGCACGCGACAACAGCTGCCTGGCACCCGCGACGTCGTCGCCGGCCCACGCCAGCCACAGCAACACTCGATGGGCCACCAACGAATTCGCAGCGACGCCGACTGCCCGCTCGGCGAACACCCGAGCCCGTTCCGGCAAATCCAAGCGCAGCGCCACCACGGCACCCTGTTCCAGTGCCGCCCGCTGCCGCTCGGCGCGCCCGAGATCGTTCCACGCCTTGGCGAGCACTTCCCACCCGAACAAGCACGCCTGGACCTGTTGCAGCGCGGCGAGCTTCGACTCGAGTTGCTCGGCTGCTTCTGGTGCGGATCGCGCAACACAAGCCAACAAGGCGCGGTGCACATCCAATGCAGGAGTCGGGCCGATCTGTGCCTGCGCGCGATCCAGCAGCCCACGCACCGCCGCCCCGTCGCCGCGCTCCTGCAGCAGCCACAACAGTGCGTTCCACGCCATTCGGGCGAGCTCCGGCGACGGGTCGGCAGCCAGCAACTCCTGGTAGCGGAGGAACGCTTGGTCGTTGCGACCCTGGCGCAGCAACACCGCCGCGTGGTTGGCGAGGATCTCCGCGCCGAACAATCGAGCTTCGACCGGGTCGCGCCGCACGTCGAGCACCGCCTGCGCGAGCATCTGTTCGGCCTCCGGCAGCCGCCGCTCGTCGCTCCAATCGAGTGCCAGTTCGCTGCGCGCCAGGTAGGCCGCGGGATCCAGGTCGAGAATCCGCAGCAGGTGCCGCTCACGCAGCTGCCAGTCCGGCGGAATGCGCAACCGCGCGACCCGGGCCATGTTCATCTGCATGCCGATCGAACGCGGTTGCCGTTCCGCGTCGGCGGCGAACAACGAGCCGTTGTCGTGCCACTCGAAGCCGCGTTGGACACACACCGTGGCACCGACGGCACACCACAGCCCGACCGACAGCACGCTGGCCCGCGGCCATCGCGACGCCGCGACCGCCACGGCGCAGGACACCCACAGCGCGGGAGTGTAGCAGAGCCGTTCGCCGAAGATCGTCTCGATCGGCACCACGAGGTTCGCGGTGATGACCCCGAAGCCGAACCACAGCACCACGCCGAGCAGCAGCAGCGCTTGGCCACGCTTCGCCGCCCACCAGCCGAGTCCCGCAAGCGCGCACAGCGCGGACAGACCGGCGAAGAACCGGAGGTCACCGTAGCCGACCACTGCGAACACGCATCGGCCGTAGTCGCTCGCCGGCGAGAACGGCCACAGCGTCTTGCCGAGCGCGTAGCCCCATACCATCACAGCGGTCGGCAAGCGCTCGAACCACGCCAGGTGGAACAGCGGATTGGCTTGGCGGGTCACCGCGAACGAGTCCGCGACTCCGGATCGACCGAGGAAGTTCCAGTACGACCCGGCGAACAGCAGCGCCGGCACGAGCACCACCACCGCCGCCGCGTAGCGTTGGCGCCACAGGCTCTCCCGCAACGACCTTCCACGGCCGCGGTCGAGCAACGCGGTCGCGAGCACCGGCACGGCCAGCCACGCGAGGGCACTCTCCTTGGCCAGCAGCGCACCGCACATCGCGACCGCCGCCGCCAACAGCTTCGCGCGCCGGCGCACCGGCCGGTCCCACGCGCTCAGGTAGAGCAGCGCCGCCAGCCCCCCGCAGTCGAAAGCCAAGAGCTCCGCACGCCCGACGATCGAGCACACCGGATCGCTGCGCACCGCGTGCAGGCCGAACACCAGTGCCGCGAGCAGCGGTGCCATCCCGGCACCCGCGAACCGACGCACCAACGCATACACCAGCAGCGTACCGAGCACGTGCAGCAGCAAGTTGGCGGCGTGGTGCGGCCAGGCCGGATCGGTCCACTCCTGCATCACCGTGTGCTCCGGATAGTCCGGATGGCGCACCGGTGGATCGATGCGGCTGCGGAATGCCTTGTGCAGCATCGCGTACGACAGCACCGTCAGCGGACGGAATCCGCGGCTCAGCGGCTCGACGCCGTAGCCCATCGGACGGGTGAAATACTCCGCGAGCGACGGATCACCGACCACCATCGGGTTCGGCCCCATCATGGTGTAGGCGGCGGCGAACGAACGGTCGTCGTAGGTGAAGCCGTTGCGGAACACCGGGAGGTACACCGCGAACACCACCAGCAACACTGCGGCGAGCCACGGGCGGTCGATCCTCGCCGGCGAGATCCCCGATCGACGATCCTCCGCTCGCTCGCCGGCTTCGCCGCGCACGTGGGTCATCGCAACTCGGCGAGGCGTGCCCGCACTCGCTCCCGCTCTGCCGGCGGCATCAGACGCTCCATCGCCGCGAGCACCTGCAACTCGTCCGCGCGGCGACCGAGCTGCCGGCAACAATCCTGCAGCGCCCACCACGCGGCAATCACTTGCCTTCCCCCGATGCGGTGCCGGAGCAGAACCCCGCCGAGCAACGGGTGCGCCTCACCGAACGCCCCGCGCCGGTAGCTCTGCAAGCCGCGGTGCAGGGCGTGCATCGGGTCGGACGGCTGGTAGCGCGCGAAGTCGGCCAGCAGCTCCCTGGCTGCCGCTTCGTCGCGCCGGGCGTGGGCCAACCACAACAGTTCGATCCGCGGCAGTGGGTTGTCCGGCCGCAGGGCGCGCGCTCTGCCGAACGCACTCACTGCGCCCGACAGGTCGCCGCGTACCAGACACCACCGCCCGAGGTTGAGGTACACGGTGTCGCCCGAATGCTGGACCTCACGAGGTCGCAGGCGCAGCGCCTCCAGCGCGGCGTCGAGGTGCTGCTTGGCGCGTTCCGGCTCGCCGTGCTGCAGGAAGAACAAGGCCAGGTCGTTGTGCGCGGACACCGCGTGCGGATCGATCACCAAGCAGCGCTGCATCGCACGCAACCACGCGCCGGCCTGCTGCGCTTGCCGCGGATCGAGACTGGCGGCCACCTGCCGGGCGATTCCCAGCGAGTCGGGTTGGCGCGCCGCATCGGCCTGCAGCAACGCGTCGTGGCTCCGCCACTCGAACGACCGAACCGCGCACCAACCCACGCCCCACAGCACCCATCCCGCGAGCAAGACCAGCAGCCCGCGGGTGGCGCCCGGCCGGGCACCGAACTCTTCCGCCAGCCAGGCGGCGCACAACGACAACCCCAGCGACGGAGTGAACAGCAGGCGCTCGCCGAAGATCGTCTCGATCGGCACCGGGATGTTCGACGTGATGAACGAGAAGCCCAGCAGCGCGGCCACCGCGAGGAACAGCAGCGGGGCGCGGGAGAACGACCACAGGCCGCCCAGCAGCATCGCCAGCAGGAACCCTGACGCGGCGAGTACCTGTGGGCTGAGCCACCCGACCGACGTATCGAACACCCGCACGCCGTAGTCGCACGCCAGCATGCTGCTGAAGAACACCTTTCCCAACCCGTAGCCGAGCACCATCACCGCCACTGGCAGCCGTTCGGACAAACTCGCGTCGAACAACGGATTGAACTCGCTGTGCACCCCGAACGTCTCGTGCAAGCCACCGAGAAAGCGCAGGTAGAGGGCCGCGTACAGTGCGGTCGGCGCCACGATGGCCCATAGCAGGGGAAGCTGCAGGCGCCACGGACTGCGCCCTGGCACGGCCCGCCGTGCCCACACGACGGCCAGCAGGGGAATGAACACCGCCCACGCCAGCGCACTCTCCTTGCTGGCAAGTCCCAGCGCGAGCAGCACCGCGCAGACGCCCGCGCGCCACCCGCGCCGCCGCGCCGCACCGAGCGCATCGAGGTACGCCAACGCCGCCGCTCCGCACAGCACGAACGGCAGCAGCTCGCCACGCCCCACGATCGACGCGACGACTTCGGTGTGCAGCGGCTGCGCGGCGAAGCAGAGGGCGGCGACCAGCGGCGGCCAACGCCCCACCGTCAGGCGCCGCACCAGCCCCCAGACGATCCACACCGACATCGCGTGGAGCAGGAGGTTCGCCAAGTGCTGCTGCCACGCGTGGTCGACCGGACCATCCGGCCCCCCTGTGCGCCCCATCAAGTGCAGCAGCGTGTAGCTGAGAACGGTTACCGGACGGAACCCACGCCCTTCCTCACGGACGCCGTTGTAGCCCATCGGCCGCCGCAGGTACTCGCCCAGCGGCCGCAGCTCCGCGACCATCACGTTGGGCGGTTGCCCCGGCGGATGCGCGCGCACGTACTTCGCGTCGTCGAACACGAACTGATCGCCGACCGACGGCAGGTACGGCACCAGCGCCAGCAGCAGCACCCACAGCAACGCCTTCTCCCGGACCATCATCCGCACCGGGACCGGACGCCGTGCACGGCGCGGCGCCGCCGCGCGTCCCGCCGCACACCCACCGACTCGAGCCAGCACACCATCGCGCGGAACAATAGGTGCCGCCCCGATCGCACGACAAGGCGCAAGCTCGACCGATACGCACCCACCGGAGTGCGCGGTTCCGCCGCCGGGGCGGCGGACTCGACTACTTGTCGAGGAACTTTCGCACCGCGGGCGCCCTTTCGCCGGGTCCCGCCCCCGCCGGCTGCGGCATGTCCGCCGCCCAGTTCAGGATCACGTCCAGGCAGTCCCGCAGCTTGTCGGCCTCGGCCACGTCCGACGCCGCGGCGGCGAACGCCGCACGGAACCAGGCCTGCACCTTCGTGGCGTTCATGCTGCCGAGCGGGGTCTGCACCACCAACTCGCCCCGGCGGTCGAACTGCCACAGACCACCGGGCGCGACGAAGTCGCCCGCGCCGAGGGTCCAGCGGGCGTCCTTCACTTCGACCTTCTTCGGCTCCAATCCCGCACCGTTGTAGCCGCCGTTGCGCCACCTCGGTGGAAGTTTGAGCAGCATCACGACCGGCACCTGTCGCAATCCACGCCGCACCGGCGCGAGAGGGTGGTAGGGTCGTTCCCACGCAACCGCAGCGCCGACCGCAGCGGCACCAACGGTTTGCCAGCCGCGCTCGTGCTTGACCTTGAAGGCGCTCTCCCAGGACATGAAGGGGTAGCTTTCGCCCGCGCTGGTCCACAGCTTCATCTGCAGCGCGACCCCGGTCCCGGTGAACTCGCTCACGACATGAACGCGCCGGGTCTGCAGCGCGCCGCCGTGGATGCGCTGCAGTTCCCCCACCATGTGGACGCGGATCCGCGCCCGTTGGTCGGGTGCGTTCGCACCGGCGCGCGGTACCACGGTGCGCGGGAACACCAACATCGCGCGGACCATCTTGCTCGAGTCCCGACCTCCCTCGCGCTGGGTCTGGACCATCTCCGCGATCGCCAGGCAGGGAAAACCGTTCGCCAACAGCGGGCCGGCACGCTGTTGGGTCCGCACCACGTGCAGCAGCCCGGAACTCGTGCCGTAGCGCATCTCCAACTGACCGAGGTACGCCTCTTGGCCCTGAACCAGCCCGACCACGTTGGACACCTCGTGGCGGCCTTCGTGGCGCTGCAGGTAATTGCCCCGCGTCAGGAGCAGGGCTCGCCGGCGCTTGTCGATCCCGGTGGCGAAGCCGAGGTCGTCCCGGATCACCTGGTCGAGCCGGAACGGCTGCAGGATGGTCGCGTCGAGCAACAGGTTCTGCGACAGGTCGTCGCTACCCGGATCGACCGCCCGCGCCGCGATCCAAGGCGGAACCCGCTTGGCATCCGCACCCGTAGTGGTCGACTGCCGGCCGGTGTCCGGTGAGACCGACACGGTGCGGAGCTTGCCACGGGCGTCGAGCTGGGCCATCTCGAGTTCGTCGAGGTAGCAGAAACGCGGCTCGACCTGCCCCACAGCGCTCGCGGCGAACGCGCAGACTGCGCCGAGCAGCGTGCCCCTGCCGGATTTCACCATCGCAGGGCGGTCATTTCCCGCCGGCCAGGCGTTGGGTCCACGCCCAGCGGTACAGGTTGCGGCTGTCGATGTAGCGCCCCATGCGTTCGGTGGAATCGAGCACCACCATCAGCAGCTGGTCGTCACCGCGCACCGCGCTCGACACCAGGCAAGCGCCCGCCCGCGGGGTGGTCCCGGTCTTCAGGCCGGTGAAGCCCGCGATCTCCAACAAGCGATTGGTGTTGTTCCACACCATGGTGCGAGGCGCATTCGCGACCCCGAGCACGGCGACCCGGTGCGTGCGGGTCGCGACGCGCTTGCGGAACTCTGGAAACTCCATCGCGGCACGCGACAGGCGCAGGATGTCGCGCGGCGTCGAATAGTGTTGCAGATCGTCCAACCCGTGCGGATTGACGTAGCGGGTGTGGTCCATGCCGAGCCGCGCCGCCACGCGGTTCATCTCGGCCACGAAGTTGAGCCAGGTCTTGGAACGCCCGGACGAATGCGCGGTCCACGGCGGCAGCAACTTGGGATTCTCCAGTGGTTCGAGCCGCGGCCCGAAGTGCTCGGCCAGCGCGTTCGCCGCGTCGTTGCCCGACGGCAGCAACAGCCCGTACAACAGCTCGCCGACCGGCAGCCGGTCACCGGCTCGCAGCTTGGCGGTCGAGCCGCCGGTGCTGGCGGCGAACGCGCTGATCTCCACCGTCTCCTCGAGCACCTTCGGCTGCTTGGCGGCGCAGTGCATCACGATCAGCGCGGTCATCACCTTGGTGGTACTGGCCATCGGCCGGCGCTGGTCGGGGTGCAGCGCCCATAGCAACTCGCCGGTCTTGCCGTCGGCGATCGCCCAGGCCGCGGCGTTGACCAACGGTGGCCCGTCCAGCCGATCGGCCGGCCGCTTCGCCGCGGGAACCACCGGGATGCGCGCCTCCGGAACCCGGATCCCCACCTGTCCGCGAATCGGGCCGGCCAGGAGGAGTCCGAGGAAGCACCAGGCCAGGAGCACGTTCCGCGTCGAACCCATGCCGATACTCTGCGGCCATTCTCCACTCCTCGCAAGGCCTGCTGAATGACCGAGATCCTGATGACCGCGGCCGCCCTCGACATCCTCGGCCTGACCTGCGGCGGCATCGCGGTGTGGCGGGCGGCCCGGCGTGGCCCGCCGCGGCGCGCTGTCTGGGCGGTGGTGCTCGGCGGGGCATGCGTGTGCCTGGTGGCCGTTGTGATCGGCCTGCTCGGATTCCACAACAGCTTCGCCGCCATGCGCCTCCTCGCCCACGCGTTGTTCTGCGTGTGGGCACCGCTGCTCGTGTGCGCCGGCGTACTGCTGTGGCGCCAATGTCGCTGGCTGGCCATGGCGCTGCCGTTGTGCGGGGTCGCCATGGATCTGGCGTACTCGTACGCCCGCCGGATCGAACCGTACCGGCTCGAGGTCACCCACTACGAAGTGGTGAGCCCGAAACTGCGTGGCGTACGGCAACCGATCACCGTGGTGGTGCTCGCCGACTTGCAAACCGACCGCATCGGTGCCTACGAGCGCGGAGTGTTCGCCACGATGGATCGGCTACGTGCCGATCTGATCCTACTGCCGGGCGACTACATCCAGATCTACGGCGACCCTGTGGCACTCGAGCGCGAGCGGCGCGCGCTGGTGGAGTTGTTCAACGGGCTGCGCCACCGGCCGCGCTACGGCATCTGGGGAGTGGACGGCGACGTCGACTTCGCCGCCGAGGTGTTCCGCGGCTCGGTGGCGAAGCCGATCCAAGACGCGTTCGAGGTCCTACCCGGCGACCCGCCCCTGCAGCTACTCGGTCTCAGTCGACCGGCCTCGCGGCGACCACTGACGCCCGAACAGGAGCGGCGCATCGCCGCATTCCCGGGACTCACCCTGGTTATGGGCCACGCTCCCGACTTCGTGTGCGACGACATCGCCGCATTCGCACGCGGCGAAACCCGCCCCGGGACGACCACCGAGCGCCTGTGCATCGCCGGCCACATCCACGGCGGCCAGGTGGTGGTGCCCGGATTCGGCCCCCCGATCACCTTGTCACAGCTGCCGCGCCGCTACAGCACAGGGCTGCACCGGTTCGGCGCGATGCACCTGTTGGTCAGCCGCGGGGTCGGGTTGGAGCGCGGCTACGCGCCGCGCATCCGGTTCCTCTGCCGGCCGGAGCTGGCGGTGATCCGGCTGCGCGGCTGACCCGAATCGGCGCGTCGCTACTGCTGCCCGCCGAGCGTGGTCGTCACGCCGTTGGTGCCGATCAAATTGGCAGCGTTCGCTCCCGTGTCGGCGATGAAGAACTGGGTGTGCAGCGACTGTCCGATCAACTTCGAGTCGACCGGGATGCGCGCCGACACACCACACACGCCGGCCACACAGGGCAGCGACAACCCGAAGTCCGGGCTGACCCGCAGGTAGCAACCCGGAGCCCCCATGAAATCGAGGTGGAACGGCAGCGGGGTGCGACCCCACCCGGTCTTCGACACGCCGATGTAGAACATGCCGACGGTGTTGTTGCGGCGCGTCGCCTTGGCGGTGTAGGTCAGCGTCTGCCCGATCTCCGGCGTACCGGACACGCTGTGCACGAACGCCGGCGACAGACTCCCCTGGCAGCTCGAGCCGAAGCTGGTGAGGCTGCCGAACACGTGGTTCTTCAGGGTCAGCATCGCCGCGTGGATCTCGTCGCGCAGCACCTCGGCGGCGCCGGTCGCCGCGGCGTCGATCGCCTTGGTCTCGTTGCTCGCGTTGTTGACGAACGCGCCGGTCGCGTACTCCCACTGGCTCATGCCACCGTTGACCCACACTGGCAACGACACGTAGGCCGCCCACGCGCGGTGGTAGCCGAGCGACACCGCGTAGCCACCCTTCTTGCCGAGCACCCGCATCGCGTTGACGAACGAGGTCCGCTGCGCGGTGGTCAGACCGACCTTGGCGGCCTCTTGGTCGATCACGTTCTTCAGGTAGCCTTCGGCGTAGTAGGAGCCGTAGAAGCCACTGGCGAAGATCGAGTAGAACGGCTCGCGCTGCGCGCCGAGGTAACCCCGGATCACGCGCTCGTGCAGGTCGGCGAGGTCGACCAGCGTGGTGTAGTTGGCGGGCGAGCCGCAGCCGATGTGGTGGTTGACCCGGGTGTTGGACATCCCGAGCGCCGCCGCAGTGCTGTTGAGCGCGGTCATCCCGTAGCGATCGGTGACCACCTTGGTCAACGCGTTGTCGGAGGCTCGCATCATCCCCTGCAACACGTTCTGCGCCGTCATCGAGAACGGCGTGGTGGCGAACGGGCAGCTGTTGGTCGCGCTGGTGGTCGTGGTAACGGTCAGCGGCGAGTTCAGCGAGATGGTGCCGTTGACGTAGATGTCGCGCATCGTGTGCACCAGGTGTAACGTCTTGAGCGTGCTCGCCGGCTCGAAGCGCTTGTCGCCGTTGATGTAGGCGAGCGTGGCACTCGACGTGGTGGTGACGCGCCGCAGGTAGGTGCCGGAGAAGCCGTCACTCTTGCCGAGCATCAGGTCGGCGACGCGGCGGCTCAGCGCGTTGCTCGAGTTGACCAACACGATGTCGAACCGCGTCCCGGACGTGGTCGAGTACTGGTGGATGTCGATCAGCCGGCCGCCGTACTGACTGAGCGTGTCGGTCACCGCGCTCGCGCTGAGGTTCCAGAAGTACCAGCAGTACTCCCCGGTGAACTTCACCATCGTGACGTTGTAGCGGTCGGTGCCGATCCGATCGATGTCCCAGATCCGCGCCCCGTTGGCGGCCAGCCGCGAGGTAACGTAGCTCGAGGTGACATTGAGGTAGGACCACCACGATTTGGCATCCTGTCCCGAGTTGTGCAGCAGCACCGCGGCGTACTTGGTGGTCGTTCCCTCGACGTACTGCTCCAAGTCGACCACGCGCGCGCCGAGCCGGCTGGCTTCGGAGTAGATGAAGGTGGTCGTGGTGCCGTAGTACCACCACCATCCCTTGCTGTTGGTGCCGGTGTTGAGCTCCATCAGCGCGGCCATACGGACCGAACCGCCGACCGTGTAGACCTCGAGGTCGGTCAGCCGCGCCTTGTTGTTGGCGATCAGCGTACCGAGTGAAGTCGGGGTGTAGTCGACCGCCCACCACCAAGTCTTGGCGTAGGTGCCCGAGTTGGGCACGTAGGCGATCGTCAGCAGCGTCGGCGAGGTGGCGACGACTTTCATGCTGACCACCCGATTCCCCTGGGAGATCACCGACTGCATCGTGGCGACGGAGACGTTGTAGGCCCAGTAGGCCGCGGTCGGGTTGCGGTTGTCCCGATCTTCGATGCCGGCGCGGGCGGGGGCGAGGCAGGTCGCCAGGACGGTCAGCGAGAACAACAGGTTGCGGGTTCGGGCGAGGGAGCGGGTTTGCATAGGGAGTTCGGTTCCTCGGAATCGGTTTGCTGATCCGGACCGTTCGCGAACACCGAGGGTCGTGAGTGATCCGGACGTCCGGGTCAGGTCCGCCGCCGGGAGGACCGAACCGGGTTTTCTCGAGATTCCTCATCCGCCCGAACGCATCGGCCGAGCGGCTCGCACCGGGCGAAGCCGAGCGTCCTCGCCGCAGCAGTCCGGGCGTGCGAATCGAGAGAGCCGACTCCGCCGGCCGCGGAACTCAGGCCACGGACTTCAGGGCACGGACTTCAGGGCACGGACTTCAGGGCACGGACACCAACACCTTGAGGGCGCCGCGCGCGGCGGCGAACGCGTCGACTCCCGACGCGAGGCCAAAGCGCGCCGCGATCAGGCGCTCGACCGGCACGGCACCTGCCGCCAGGACTTCCACGGCCTTCGCGGTCGGCCCACATCGGGAACCGACCAGCACCAACTCGTCGACCACCACGCGACTCAGGTCGAGCGTCGCCTCGACCTCGGCGGTGGTCTTCAGCACCACCCTGCCCCGAGGTCGGACCAGCGGCAGGATCTGGCCGAGCACCGAGGGATCACCGGTGGCCTCGACCGCGAGGTCGAAAGGACGCGCAACGCAGTCCGGCACCCCCACCACCAGCTCGACACCCGCAGGCAGGAGGTCGCGCCGCTCTGCATGCCGCCCCGCCACCGTCACCACGACGCCATCGAGGTGCAACGCCCAAGCGCACAGGATGCCGAGCCGACCGTCCCCGGCGACCAGCGCGCGTTCCCCGGCGCGCAGCGCGACCTGCTCCCCGATCTCGAGCGCGGCAGCCAACGGCTCGACGAATGTCGCCGCGTCCGTGCTCACCGAATCCGGCACCGGCAACAGGTTGCACTGCGGCAACGCCAGCCGCTCGGCGAATGCCCCGCCCCGGCCGAGAATCCCCAGCACGGTGCGGTGCGGGCAGTGGTGCGGGTCCCCGGACACACACGTGGCGCACGCCCCGCACGCGGCGTTGATGTCACCGACCACCCGCTTCCCGGCGAGCGGCCCGGACAGCGCGCGGCCGACGAACTCGTGCCCGGGTATGCCGGTGAAGTCCATGTAGCCGCGCTGCAACGCCAAGTCGGTGGCGCACACACCCGCCTGCAGGACTTCGACCAGCACTTCGCCGGGACCCAGCTGCGGCTCGTCGAGGTCCTCGCGGAAGGAAAGCGCGCCGCGGTCGAGGTACAGGCCACGCATGCTCAAGCCGCCTCGTCGAGCACTGCGCGGATCGACATGCCGCTCACCATGCGCGGACCGGCCGCGCCGGCGAGCGGCTCGCCCACTACCTTCGCTCCCCACGCGTCGTCTCGTTCCATCTGATTATGGCCACCGCCCCGACCAGCCTACCGGCCACGCACCAGAGCGACCACACGTTCCACCGGCAGCGCTTCGACGACACCCCGCGCACCGGACACGCGCCGGGCGGCGAACAGCGAATTGAGGATCGCCTCCTCGGTCGCCTCGGCGACGGCGAGGAACAGCGGCGACATCCGCGGGTTCGCGAGCACCGGCCCACCGCTGCGCGGGGCCCCGGCGCGGATGCGCTGGCTCGTGGCGGTGGAGAACGCGATCGCGTAGTCACCGCTGCCGTTGGCGAACGAGGCCCCGGTGCGCGCCATCCCGGCAAACGCGCGCGCGGCGAGGCGCCGCAGGTTGCGCGCCCCGAGCGGGGCATCGGTAGCGATCACGATCATGCACGACCCGTCCCCGGTGCGCTGCCGACGCGGCGCCCGGAGGGTTCGGTGCACCGGGACTCCGGCCACGGTCAGCGCCCCACCGAAGTTGGTCTGCACCAGCACACCGACGGTGAACTCCGACACGCGCCGCGAGGCCGTGCCGATACCCCCCTTCCAACCGAAGCAGACGGTGCCGGCACCCGCACCGACACCGCCCTCGACGACCGGCCCGCCCCGCGCGTTGCGCAGCGCCTGCTCCAGGTGTTCGGCGCCGACGTGGCGGCCACGGATGTCGTTGAGGAACCCGTCGTTGGTCTCGCCGACGACGACGTTCACCGAGCGCACCGACTCGTTGCCCGGCAGCGCCAACACGTGCCCGACCAGGGCGTCGGCGACCCGCCCGACGCTCAACGTGTTGGTGAGCGCGATCGGGCTCTCGAGCTCACCGAGTTCGACGATCTGGGTCGACCCGACGAGCTTGCCGAAGCCGTTGGCGACGAACACCGCCGCCGGCACCTTGTCGCGGAACAGGTTGCCGGAGTGCGGGACGACCACGGTGACCCCGGTGCGCACCGCCGTGCCGCGCACGACCGTAGCGTGGCCGACCGCCACGCCCGCCACGTCGGTGATCGCATTCGACGGACCGGTCGGCAACGCGCCGATCACGATGCCGGCCTGGCGAACGCGCAGCCGCGCCGCGTCGGCCGGCGGTTGTGGATCGGCACGCGGTGCGGGTGGCACGGTGCAGGCGGCGAGGAGCAGCGCAGCGAGGAGCTTCACCGCGACGACTGTAGCGCTCGGATCGCGAGGGCATGCCGCGAACCGAGCCACACCTTCGCGAACCGAACAGCGCGCCGCTACAGTCACCCGCAACCCTTCGCACTTGCCATGCCCCAGACCTGCCACGTCGCCTTGATCGGCCAGAAGTTCATGGGCCGCGCCCACAGCAACGCCTGGGCGCAGGTCGGCCACTTCTTCGACCTGCCACTGCTGCCCGAGCGCAGCCTGATCTGCGCCCGCGACGCCGCGGAGCTGCGCGATTTCGCCGCCCGTTGGGGTTGGCAACGCACCACCACCGACTGGCGCGAAGTCGCTGCCGACGACACCATCGACCTGGTCGACATCGGCACGCCGAACGACATGCACCGTGAGCAGGCGGTGGCGATGCTGGAAGCGGGCAAGCACGTCGCCTGTGAGAAGCCGCTCGCCGGGACGCTCGACGACGCGCGGGTGATGGCGCAGGCCGCCAAGCGGAGCAAGCGCAGCAAGACCTTCGTGTGGTTCAACTACCGCCGCTGCCCGGCGCTGGCCCTGGCCCACCGATTGGTCCAGCAGGGCAAGCTCGGCACGATCTACCACGTGCGCGCCACCTACCTGCAGAGCTGGGGCGGGCCGAACGTGCCGTTGATCTGGCGTTTCCAGCGCAAGGTCGCCGGCTCGGGGGCACACGGTGACCTGAACGCGCACATCGTCGATCTGGCGCGCTTCCTGACGGGCGACGAGATCGTCGAGGTGCACGGCGCGGTGGCTCGGACCTTCATCCGGGAACGCGCGCTACCGGGCGGCGGAGGCGGCGGCAAGATCGCCGGACAGAAGGCGGGGGTGCGGAAGGGCAAGTCCGACGTCGACGATGCGGTGCTGTTCCTCGCCTCGTTCCGCGGCGGCGCGGTGGCGAGCTTCGAGGCGACGCGAGTGGCGGCCGGTCACCAGAACCGCAACACCATCGAGCTCAACGGCTCGCAGGGATCGCTGCGGTTCGACTTCGAAGACATGAACGTGCTGCACTACCACGAGGGTTTCGACACCTCCGCGACCAGTGGTTGGACGCGGATCATGTGCACCGCCGCGGAGCATCACCCGTACGCCGCGAACTGGTGGCCGGACGCACACGTGCTCGGCTACGAGCACGGCTTCATCAACATGGCGGCCGATGTGCTGCGGGTGCTCGGCGGCAAGCGTCCCGAAGTGCCGCTGCCGGACTTCGCCGATGCCTACGAGACCCAACGGGTGCTCGAGGCGGCGCTGCTGGCGGCGAAGGAACGGCGGGCGGTGAAACTGTCCGAGGTGAAGTAGCGACGCGGCTGGCGCCCGCGCGCGGGAGCCTGTCCGCGGTGGATCGCGCGCGCCCTCCGACCCATTCCGCCGCACGCAGCACCAGCTCTGTGGTGGGGCCGAGCGAAGCGACTCCACGAGCCCCGGGTCGATCCCGCGCCGCGACCCACCCCGCCCACTCGACCGTCACCCGTATCGCGGCCAAGGCCGCACCCAAGGACTTGGGTGGGCGCGGCGCTGCGCCCCGCCATGAGGCCTGGGCCGCTTGCTTGCTGGAGCTTCCGGGGCCGCTGCATGCCAGTGAAACAGCTGCCACGTGTCATGGAAGGTACAGACGAGTCTTCGCGTGCCGACACGCTTCCTGCAGCTCAGGTCACGCGCACTCCGGACCCGGCACCTCGTCCCGGCGGATCAGCCCGTGCTTGCGCCAACCGACGCTCAGCAGCTTGCTGCGTGGCTGCGCAACCGGACACTCGACTTCCGAGAACGCCGCGACGGACGGCTTCTCGCGCCAGCCGTCGAACCACCATCCCGAGGCGTAACGATCGATTCGACCCTCCATCGGCACACCGTGCCGGAGGGCGTTGTTCAGCACGCATGCCAGAGTGTCTCGCACCTCGCCCGGCGTGCGCAGGATGTGGTCCTCGTAGCGGTCGGCGAAGAACTTGCCGGCGCGGCCCCACACGCGATTCACGGCCCGCGCCACGCGAATCGACAGACCCTGAAGGCCGCGCGACAGGCAGTCCCGGTCCACCGCCTCGACGACCCAGTGCAGGTGATCCTGCTGCACCGAGTAGTGCACCAAGCGGAACCCGTTGCGGTCACAACCGCTGGCGAACGCCTTCAAAAGCGCGACGTACGCCTCCTCGGTGCGAAGCGACGGAAGCCCACTCTGGATCCTCGCGATCACGTGCACCGGGAAGCGGGCGGCCAACAGCTTGCGGCTGCGATGCGAGACGCCGGCCTTGTCACCCTTCGGTTTGCGACCGGCCCCCTCGCGCCGCCCTCCCCATGTGAACTTGCGGGGGCGCTCGGAATCGGCCTTGGTCTTGGATCGCTTCATGGGCATGGCACCGGACTCGCCAGGTTGGGACTCATACGCGTCACGTCGCGACGGATCAACCCATCGTCGCGCTGCAATGTACGCGCGCACCGCGTACGCGGACGTGGGCAGCACCCGCGACGCGATTCGAGTCCGAGGTCGGACCGAGCCGTGCGCGAACCACCACGTGTCGCGCTACACTCACCAGCCCTCTCCCACGCCCGGAACCCGTTTCGCCAGGAGCCCCGCATGCCGCGTCCCGTCTGCCTGTTCACCGGCCAGTGGGCCGACCTTCCCCTCGAGACCTTGGCTCGCTTGGCCAAGGAGTTCGGCTACGACGGCCTCGAGCTCGCCTGCTGGGGCGATCACTTCGAGGTGCAGCGCGCACTCCACGAACCGGACTACTGCCGGCGGAAGTGGGAGCTGCTGCAAGATGCCGGGCTGTCGAGCTTCGCGATCAGCAGCCACCTGGTCGGCCAGGCGACCTGCGACCGGATCGACCAGCGGCACAAGGCGATCCTGTCCGACGCGATCTGGGGCGATGGCGACCCGGAGGGAGTGCGGCAGCGGGCCGCCGCGGAGATGAAGGACACGGCCCGGGCGGCGCGCAGGTTCTTCGACGCGGCGCCGAACGCGGTGCAGCTGGTGCTGCAGGCAACCGGTCGCACGGTGGTCAACGGCTTCACCGGCAGCAGCATCTGGCACCTGCTCTACGGCTTTCCGCCCACCGACCAGGCGATGCTGCAGGAGGGCTACGACGACTTCGCGCGGCGCTGGAAGCCGATTCTCGAGGTGTTCGCCGAGACGCGCACGCACTTCGCACTCGAGGTGCACCCGACCGAGATCGCGTTCGACATCGCCACCACCCACCGTGCCCTAAAGGCGCTGGACCACCACCCGAACTTCGGCATCAACTTCGACCCGTCGCACCTCGGCTACCAGCGGGTCGACTACGTGCAGTTCCTGCGCGAGTTCGGGCACCGGATCTTCAACGTGCACATGAAGGACGTCTGGTGGAGCGACACCGGCGCCGCCGCCGGTGTGTTCGGTGGCAACACGGACTTCGGCACCGACGGCCGGTCTTGGGACTTCCGTTCGCTCGGCCACGGCAGCGTGGACTTCGGCGCGATCGTGCGGCAGCTCAACCACGCCAACTACTGCGGACCGTTGACGGTGGAGTGGGAGGACCCGGGTATGGCCCGTGAGCACGGCGCCACGGAAGCGGCGGCGTTCGTGCGGCAGATCGACTTCCCGCCCGCAGCACAGGCGTTCGACGCGGCGTTCGACCGCTAACCGCCCTCGCGATGGACGTGCTCAGCCTGCTCAGCGGGCTCACCGTGGGGGCGATCGCCGGGGCGGCAGGGTTGGCTTGGTGGCGGGCTCGACCGAGCGAGGATCCCGACTCACCGGCGGGCGACGAACCCGAGCCCGCGGCCCTCGACGGAGCAACGCCCGATCCGCTGTACGCGCTGGCCGACGAGCTGCAGTCGTTCTTCGACGCCTCCGCACACCCTTCCGATCTGCTGCGCAACGAACGTTTCTCCGCCGGGGTGACGTTGCTCGCCCAGCCGAGCTACGCCGAACGCGACCTGGCCGGCTACTTCCTGGGCGACAGCGCGCTGATCTGTTGTCTGGCACTCGAGGCCCTGGCGGTGCGCGACGACGACCCAGGGGAAGCTCTCGACACCGTGGAGCAACGGATCGGCGAAATCAGTCCGTGGGCGCGGTTCTTCGCCTTCCGCTACCTGCACGCGCGCGCCCGTGAACCGCTGCTGGCCCGGATGCTGGCGCAGCTCGACGTGGACCAATGGGGCTACCGAATGAGCGGTGAGCTGCTGAAGGAGTTCATCACCCAGCGGCTCACGGTCGAGCAACAACACCGGTTCGCCCCCGAGGCGCCGGCGCCGAGCGAGGAGACCCGCGCGTTCGTGCTCGGGCTGCTCGACCAACTCGGCGCCCCGGCGCGCGATCTCGCGTCCGGTTACCGTGCCGCGCTGGAGGGTCGCATCGACAAGGAACTGCTGCGCAAGATCGGTCGGGTATGGACCGACGAGCCCAGTGACGAGCCGATCCTGCAAGACGAAGGCTTCGTCGAGCAGGTCGCCACGGTGTGCGATGCGCTGACCAAGCCCGGACACCGCTCGGTGCTCCTGGTCGGCGAGGACGGGGTCGGCAAGGCGACGCTGTTGAAGGCGGTGGCCGCCAATCTGTGCGCCGAGGGCTGGGTGATCTTCGAGGCCGGGTCGCGCGATCTGCTGTCCGGCCAGTCGTACATGGGTGAGCTCGAGGAGCGGATCAACGAGCTGATGGCGTGCCTGTCGAACAAACCGAAGCTGCTGTGGTCGATCCCCGACCTGCCGGAGATGTTGTTGGCCGGCCGCCACCGCTACGGCACCACCAGCGTGCTCGACCACTTCCTGCCGCTGATCGAGACCGGACGGGTGCAGGTGATCGCGCGGGTGCGGCGCGACGCCCAGGAGCGGTTGTTCCTGTCGTTGCCCAAGCTGCGCGGCGCGGTCGACTCGATGGTGATCGAGGCCGCGACCCCCGGCGAGACGCTTGAGATGGCGCAGCGCTGGGCGGCGCACCACGGCGCGCCCGGCATACCGCTGTTGGACCAAACGACGCTTGCGGAGGCGATGCACCTCGCTGCCCAGTACCTGGGCGAACGCGCCGCGCCGGGCAGTCTGCTGGACTTCCTGAAGCTGACCCGGCAGTGGCGGCAGAAGAACGCGCCGGGGCCCGACGATCGCATCTCGCGCGACGACCTGCTGTTCAGCCTCAGCCGACTCACCGGCCTGCCGCTCTCGATGCTCGACGACGGCGCCGGCTTGGACGTCTCGCTGTTGCGCCAGCACTTCGAGAAGCACGTGTTGGGTCAGCCCGAGGCCGTCGAGTGTCTCGTCGAACGCGTGGCGATGATCAAGGCCGGACTCACCGACCCCACGCGTCCGTCCGGAGTGTTCCTGTTCGCCGGCCCGACCGGCACCGGCAAGACCGAGATCGCCCGCACGCTGGCCGACTTCCTGTTCGGTTCCCCGGAGCGGATGATCCGGCTCGACATGAGCGAGTTCCAGGACCACGCGTCGCTGGACCGCATCCTGGGTGACACCGACGAGCAGAGCCGCAAACAGGCGTTGGTACACCTGATCCGCAAACAGCCGTTCTCGGTGGTGTTGCTCGACGAGTTCGAAAAGGCGCACCACAGCGTGTGGGACCTGTTCCTGCAGGTGTTCGACGACGGACGCCTGACCGACCGCCTCGGCCAGCGCGCCGACTTCCGGCACGCGATCGTGATCCTGACCTCCAACGCCGGCAGTCGCGACCTGCGCGGCAGCGGACTGGGCTTCGGTGCCGCTGGCTCCAGCGAGTTGCCGCGCGAGCTGACCAGCTTGTTCCGCCCCGAGCTGCTCAACCGACTGGACCGCGTGGTGATGTTCCGCCCCCTGAGCAAGGCGGTCATGCGGCAGATCCTCGCCAAGGAACTCACCCAGGTGCTCGACCGCCGCGGTCTGCGGCACCGGCAATGGGCGGTGGAATGGGACGAGTCGGCGCTCGCGTTCCTGCTCGACCGGGGCTTCACCACCGACATGGGCGCACGGCCGCTCAAGCGCGCGATCGAACGCTACCTGCTGTCGCCGCTGGCGATGACCATCGTGCACCGTCAGGCGCCGGCCGGCGATCAGTTCCTGTTCGTGCGCTCCGACGGGCAGCGCATCGAGGTCGAGTTCGTCGATCCCGACGCGCACGCGGAGGGCCCCGGATACGAGACACCCGCCGCGGGGAGCGACCTGCGCCTCGGCCCGATCGCGCTCGACGGCACCGGACGCCCCGAGGAGGTTCGGGTGCTCGGCCGGGTGTTGGACGAGCTGCGCAGCGCCGTCGACGACCCGCAGTGGCGCGCAGCCAAGGCCGCGGCGCTCGAGGCGATGTCCGAGCCGGATTTCTGGAACACGCCGGAACGCTTCGCGACGCTGTGCCGGGCCGAAAACATGGATCGGCTGGAGACCGGCGTCGAAACTGCGGCGCGGCTCCACACCCGGCTCGGCGGCGACGGCCGCCCGAGCTACTCCGCGGACCTGGTGCGGCGGCTCGCCGAGCAGCTCCACGTGCTGGCCGCGGCGCACGGTGCCCTGCGCGCGGGGAGGTCCTGGGAAGCCCTGTTGCGGGTGGATATCGACAGCACCGCCGGCGACGACCCCGCGCCGACCCGCGCATTCGCCCAGCGACTGACGGCGATGTACCGCGCGTGGGCGAAGCAACGCCGCATGGCCGCGACGGTGCTCCAGGAGGGTGACGGCATCGGCCCGGCGCTGGTCCTGGCGGTCTCGGGATTCGCCGCACTAGACATCCTGCTGCCGGAAGCCGGCATGCACCAGTTCGAGCTGACGCGCGGTCGCGAGACCGTTCGACTGCGGGTGCGGGTCACCGTCGCCGCGGACACGACTGACGAGCGCGAAGGCCTCGCGCGGCGCCGCGAGCGGGCCATGGCGCTGCTCGACGCCGCGGCACCGCCCCGCGATCGCGTCGTGCGCCGCTACCGCGACGAGCCGTCCCCGCTGGTGCGTGATGGCGTGCGCGGCTGGCGCAGCGGGCGACCCGAGCGGGTGTACGAGGGGAACTTCGATCTGCTGTAGCCGGCCCCGACCGCGCGGCGCGTGATCGCGCTCGGCGGTGGTTGGATGCCGTCGCTACTCGCGGTGGCGGAACAACAGCAGGAACGCCAGCAGCACCGCCGCCGCGCCGAGCGCCGGCCAGCGCCAGATCGCCTGCCAGTCCTTGCGGGCTGCCGCCAGCAGTGCATCGCGCTCCGACTCGGCGCGCGACAACTCGGTCCGCTGCGCGGCGTCCAGCGGTCGCGCACCCTCCTGCTGCTGCTTCAGCAGCGGCGCGATGCGTTCGCTGATCGCCGTCGCCTGCTTCTCGTTCGCCTCGGCACCGCTCGGCGTGTAGCGGGCGACCAGCGTGCCGGTGGCGTGCGACCCGACGAAGCTGCCGAGCCCCAGGGTCATCAGCACCAGGAACCCCTGCGCCTGCCCGCGGATGGTCGGCGGCGCGACCTTGTCGACGTAGATCTGCCCGGTCACGAAGAAGAAGTCGTAGCAGATTCCGTGCAGCAGGATGCCCAGGACGATCATCCACCCGACCGAGGAACCCGCTGTCTCCCCCGCGCCGAACGAGAACAACCCGTAGCGCAGCACCCACGCCAGCACCCCCGCCGCCAGCATCCACTTCACCCCGAAGCGGAGGAACATCATCGGCATCAGCAGCATGAACACCACCTCGACCCACTGCCCGAACGACATCACGAAGCCAGGGTTGGCGAACCCACTCTGGCCGACGAACACCGGGGCCTGCGTGTAGTAGGCCATCAGCGGGATGCAGGTCAGGAACGAGCAAAGGATGAAGGTCAGGAACGACGGATTCTTGAGCAACACCAGCGAGCCGAGACCCAGCGACTCCGCGGCCGAGATGGTGCGGCCCGCCGCCGGAGGCGGGGTGTGCGGCAGGAACCACCCGTAGACGCCGAGCAGCGCGGACGCGCCGGCCGCGATCCAGTACTGGACCGCCGCCTGGTCGAGCGTGGCGCCGACTTGATCGACGCCCAAGCCGAGGCTCACCAGCGTTCCAGCAGCGATCCAGCCGAGCGTGCCGAACACGCGCACCAGCGGAAACTCGAGCGCCTGGTCGGTGATGTGGTGGAACGCCAGGGTGTTGGCGAGCCCCAGCGTCGGCATGTAGACCAATGCGTAGGCCATCAGCGACCACAGGAAAGCGCGTGGCGTGGTGCCGCCGTCGGCGGCGATCGACGCGACCAGTGCCAGGATGACAGCCCCGAGGAGGTGGAGGGTCCCGAGCACTCGCTGGGTGGCGAAGAACCGGTCCGCCACCATGCCGAGGAACAGCGGAGAGATCATCGCGGCGATCGGACAGAGGCCGTAGGCCGCCCCGACTTCGTCCCCCCAGCCGTGCTTGCCGAGAAAGTTCCCTAGGGTGACGTACCAGGCTCCCCAGACGAAGAACTGGAGGAACATCATCACGCAGAGGTGGATCGTCGCTGGACGCATCATGGTTCGCCGGGGTTGCGCGGGTCGCACCGGGGTCCCCGCACAGGGAGGCAGGGCCGGTGGAGGCTCGGAGAGGACCTTCGCCGAAGGTTGTGCGCGCAGATGGTAGCCCGACCCGGAGCCGGGACCAACTTGACACGGAACCACTCATCTCCTTGGCACGGGCAGGATTGAGTCCGCGAGTTCGAGCCTCGAGCGCCGAAATCGGCTCCGCCACGGAACATGCTCCGGCGCCGCGAAGTCCACCGAGGGATTCGAAACCAAACCCCGAGGAGGGACCGAAATGCCCCAGGCAAACTCCGCACTCGTGCATCGCCGCCCGTTGAGTCAACGACACCAGGATCAGGCCAAGCCGGCCCGCACCTGGATGTTGATCGCCGTGGGACTCGTCATCGTGGCTGCGATCGGTATCGGCATCACGCTGACGTGATCGACATCACCCGCGGGCCTCTCCCGGCTCGTCAGGTCGCGAGCGGTGCGGGACGGTAGAGGATCTCACCGGCCCGCCGCACACACAGCACTCCTTCGGCTTCTCGATCCGTGTAGTCCTCGGTGCGCACCGTGGTCGGGTCGCGGTAGCCGAGGTTGATCTCCGCACACACGCGCGGGGGGATCCCGGTCGCCAATTCGAGGGCAACCCGTGGTCGCTCCACGCCGTCGACGTAGGTCCCGGCGCCTTTCACGTGCGTCGAGTGCGCGAGCACTCCCCACGGCAGATGAGCGAAGCGTGGCCACTGCGCGACGAAGTAGTCGCGGGTGTGGTAGCCGATCTGCCGCAGCAGCGCGCCGTGCACGGTGGAGACTTCGGTGATGTGCGGGGCAAACAGAATCAAGGTGCCCCCGTCCGCGACCACCGGCTCCAGCTTGTACATGCACTTCCCCCCGGTCCACAGGTCCGGGTACATCTGCGGCGCACACGACAACACGGTGTGGAACTGCCGCCCGGTGTAGCGCACGTGGACCCGCGCCGAGTGATCCGCCGCCGCCGACCACGCCTCCTCCGGCGTGCCGTGGTAGAGCCCCGCCAACCCACTGCCGTCGACCACCATGCAGAACGCCGCGCGGGCCACCCCGACCATCGCCGCCGCGGCGTCGATCACCCGGCGCACCGGGGTCCACTTCGCCCCGATGATCTCCCGGTTGGTGAGCAGCGCGCCGAGCCAGTGGAACACGTGGAGCACTTCCGGCCCCGACACTCCGGGAAACAAGTACTTGTTGCCCCCGGAGAACCCGGCCACCTCGTGGGGGAACACCGGACCGACCACCAGCAGCAGGTCGTAGTCGCGCAGCCGCCGGTTGCAGGTCACCCGCACATCCATCGCGAAGCGCCCTTCGCTGAGTTCGGCGAGGCGAGTTGCCGGCAGCACCCCGACTTCCATCAGCGCGGTCGGGTCGTCCCACGCGTGGTTGAACAACTGCACTCCGGCGAACTCCTGCGCGTGCTGCTCGGCGGTGATTCCGAGCCGACGGTACATCGCGGGACGATCCATCGGCGCATGGGTCCCCAGCGCGAACATCACGTCGAGCTGTGCGACGTCCTTGGCGAGCCGGCTGTGCAGCAACCGGAACAGCGAGTCGAGCGGGCAGCTCCGCGTGCCATCGGGCACCAGCAGGAGCACGCGCTTTCCCGCGACCGCGAGTGCCTGCACCCCGTCGTCGACGATGCGTTCGACCTCGGCCGCGCTCAGCACCATTCCCCCTGAGCAGCCTCTAGCAGACCGCGGCGCTGCCGCAGCTCGCGGTACAGGCGATGCCGACCCGGGTCGGGCTCGTGGGTGTGGGCCATCTCGATCGGCCAATCCGCTGGCCGCCCCAGCGCAGCGAACCCGAGCCTGGCAGCGCCGAGCGCCGAGCTGTCGCGCGAAGCGGGCATGTGCACGGGACACCCGAGAACATCCGCCAGCATCTGGCGGCAGAACGGGAACTCGACCAGCCCACCGCCGATGCGCACCTCCGGTTCCACCGCTGCCTCGGCGCGCAGCGCGTCGAACAGTGGCGCCACCGCCAGCATCACACCCTCGAGCCCCGCGCGCACCAGGTGGCCACGGTCGTGTTCGAGCGTCAACCCGTGGGCGATGCCGCGCAGGTCGCTGCGGTACGACGGGAAGCGCTCCCCGGTCAGAGTCGGCACGAGCAGCAACCCGTCGGACCCCGGTGGCACCGCCGCTGCGGTCTCGATCAGGTCAGCATCGCTCGCGCCACCGAGTAATCTGCCGAGCCAGCGCAACACCAACCCACCGTTGTTGAGCGCCCCCCCGACCACGTAGCGCGTCGCGTCGACCACGTAGCAGAACCGTTGGCCGGTCGGATCGGTTCGGGGTTCGGAGTACACCACCCGCACGGCCCCGCTGGTGCCCAACGTGATGCACACCGTGCGCGAATCGTCGGCGCCGACCCCCATGTTGGCCAATGCGCCGTCGGTCGAGCCAACCACCACCGAGCGCGCGCCTCCGCCGGCGGGCAACGCCCTGTCGGTGGGCACCAACGGCGACAGGTGAGCCGCGTCCACCCCCGCGAGCTCGAGAGCTTCCCGATCCCACTCCCGCCGATGCACATCGAGCAAACCCGTGCTGCTCGCGACCGCGTGGTCGACGCACCGCTCGCCGGTCAGCGCCTCGACCACCAACTCCTTCAGCGACACGAACCGCGCCGCCGCGGCGAAGCGCGCCGGTTCGACACGCTGCAGGTGGCGCAACTTGCACAGCGGCGAACTGGCGTGCAGCGGTGTCCCGGTGCGCGCGTGCAGCCCGGGCGCCCGGGGACCCGAGCGAAGCTCCGCGGCTTCCGGCGCGGCTCGGCGGTCGGCCCAGGTCCACACCCTGCCGAGCGGCGCCCCATCCGAACCCACGGGAACCAGCGTGTGCATCGCACAGCTCAGCACCACATCGGTGTCCGGCCCACCGAGCGCGGCCAGCACCTCCCGCACCGCCGCCATCACCTCGCCGGGGTCCTGCTCGGCGTGGCCCGGGCAAGGGGTATGCGTCGGGTACGACGCGCTGTGCGCGGCGAGGACCTCACCCGCCGAACCGACTAGCAGCCCCTTGGTGCTGCTGGTGCCGAGGTCGAGGGCGAGGATCGGGTCAGGCATGCGATGCAGGCCCGAGGATAGGTCGCGCCCCTGGTTCGCGCGCCGCCGTTCTGCGAGATCCCGCGACTCGCGCCGCACCCGACTCGAACCGCACGGTGCGCCACGGTTGAATGCCGAACACCGTGCGCGCCCTTTCACCCGCCATGATGCTCCGGTTCTGTTCGTACGGGTTCCTCAAGAACCAGCGCTACTTCGAGCCATTCCTGTGGCTCGCGCTGCTCGAACGGGAGATGTCGTATGCCGCCATCGGCACGCTGGTGGCGATCCGGGAACTCTCCACCCACCTGCTGGAGATCCCGTCCGGCGCCGCCGCCGACCTGTTCGGTCGCCGCCGGGCGATGATCGCGGCATTCGGCGCCTACGTGATCAGCTTCGTCACCTTCGCTCGCGCCGAGTCGTTCGTCGCATTCGCCGCCGCGATGGCGCTGTTCGGCGCGGGGGAGGCGTTCCGCACCGGAACCCACAAGGCGATGATCTTCCGTTGGCTCGAGATCGAGGGTCGCACCGACGAGAAGACGCGCGTCTACGGCATCACACGGTCGTGGAGCAAGTTCGGCTCGGCCCTGTCCGCGTTGATCGCGGCGATGCTGGTGATCACCTCCTCGAACTACGCCGCGGTGTTCTGGTGGTCGATCCTGCCCTGTGCGTTGAACGTGCTCAACCTGGCGACCTACCCGGCGGCGGTCGATCCACCACCAAACGCACCCAGGAGCCCGGGCGCGGTGTGGGCCCACGTGCGTTCGACCCTGCTCGAGGCGCTGCGCCGCCCAGCGCTGCGCCGGCCACTGATCGAATCGATGGGCTTCAACGGCCTGTTCCACGCCACCAAGGACTACCTGCAACCCGCACTGCTCGCGACCGCGACCGCGTGGCTGCTCGGCAGTGGCGACATGGAGGTCGCGAGGCGGATCCTGACCGCCGCGCTGACCGGCCCGGTGTACTTCGGCCTGTTCCTGGCCGCCGGCTTCGCCAGCCGTGGCGCACATCGCTTCGCCGACTGGAGCGGCGGCGACCGGCCCGCCGCCTTGCGCCTGTGGTCGTGGCTCGCATTCACGTGCGCGGCGATGCTCGCGGCGACATGGACCGGACTACCGTCGATCGTGGTCACGACATTCGTGCTGCTGCACGTCCTGGACAACCTGTGGCGGCCGATCCTCACCAGCTGGGTCTACTCGGTGGCCGACTCCGGTCGAGGCGCCACGGTGTTGTCGGTCGAAAGCCAGGGGCACCGGGTGACCACCATGGCACTCGCGCCACTGCTCGGCTGGATGGTGGACTGCGCGGGTTCGCTGTGGCCCGTCGCGGCGACCGCGCTCGCCATCGCGGTCGGCTTCCGGATCGCCGCGCACTTCGCACCCCGCTACTGACACTCCCGCACCGCCGCCTCGAGCTCGGCGCTGATCGCGAAGGCCGCCTCCTTGCCGCGGCCGCGCGCAGCGAACGACAGCGGTGCGCCGAAGCAGACCGTCAGTTTGCGTGGCCGCGGCCACCACGCCCCCTTCGGCCAGGCACGGTGCGCACCCTCGATCCGACACGGCACCACCGGCACCTCGGTCCCCGCGACCACCATTCCGATACCGGGCTGGAACGCGCCCATCGCGCCATCGCGCGACCGCGTACCCTCGGGAAACAGGATCAACACGTTGCCGGGTCGGCGCAACAGCGCGCGGCATGCCCGCAGACTCTGGGCTCCGGCGACGTCGCGCGAGAACGGCAGTGCATTCACCACGACGGCGGCAAACACCATGCGCGGCAGCTCGGTGAAGAAATAGTCGCGCGCCGCCGCGGGGAAGACCTGGTGCAGGCGGCGCATTGGCAACGCCGCCAACAGCGCAGGTGCGTCGAGGTGGCTCTGGTGGTTGGCCACCAACACGAACGACTGCTGCGGGTCGCGCGGCAGGTGCTCCAGGCCGCGGAATGTCAGGCGGTGGTACACCTTCAACCAGCCGCGAAGCAACACTGCTGCCACACACCGGAATCCGTAGACCAGCATGTCCGGCTGCCGCGGGAAGCACTCCAACCGCTGCACCAGTGTGCGGTCGAGGTCGGGCGCGGTGGCATAGGACCACCTACTCGACCTGCCCTTCGCCGGCTCGCTCATGCCGCCGGGTAGATGCCTACGAACCAATGCGTCGCATGGAAGAACAGCGGGGCGACGAAGATCAGGCTGTCGATGCGGTCCAGCACACCACCGTGCCCAGGGATCAACGCACCGAGGTCCTTCACCCCGAGGTCACGCTTGATCACACTGATCGACAGATCACCGAGCTGGCCGCCGATTCCGACGATCAACCCGGTCAGCAGCAGCTGCGGGGCGGTGAAGTGCGGCAGCGCGGCGCGACAGGCGAACGGCAGCGCCATCGACACCGCACACGCCCCCAAGGCACCGCCCAGAGTCTTGTTCGGGCTGATCGTCGGGCGCAGCTTGCGGCGGCCGAAAGCCTTGCCCGTCAAGTAGGCCGCGATGTCGTTCGCTTCCACCGCGACGACGAGGTACAGCAGGTAGCCGTAGGCATGCGGGCTGTTGGCGAGAAACGCCAAGTGGCCGAACATCCAGCCGATGTACAGGAAACCGATGCACGCCAGTGCCATCGCTTGCAGCATGCCAGCGCATCTGTCGCGCAGGATCGGCACCACGAAGATCGACGCGACCACGTAGGCAGGCAGCGCCAAGAACATCCCCAGCCAGCCGGGACGATCCAGGATCGGATCCTGTACCGCGGCGACCAGCGCCACCGCGACGACACCGAAGTAGGCCGCCCCGGTCATCCACCAGTCGCGGTACAGCCCCGTTCCGCGGGCGAACTCCTTCATGCCGAGCAGCGACACTCCCGCCACGAACACGATCCACGCCACACGCCCGAGGAACACCGCCCCGAGGAACAGCGGCACCATGCGCAGCCAACCGCGGTACGACTGCCAGGCGTGACCCGGGTCACGACCTGCGGCGCGCAGCGCCAGCAACACCAGGCCGGCCACGGCGAGCAGTCCGCCGAGCGACAGTGCGAAGCCGACGAATACCGGACTGTCGAGGGCCGCACGCCAGTTCATCGTTCACACGGCAATCGGGTGCACTGCGGGGTCCGGGGATCCTGTACGCCCGCCAACGAGTTGCCGCCGGCGTCGGGAACAGACCACAGGGCCGGCCACCTGGGTGAGGGGCTTCGATAGGACCCCAACAGGATCCTGTGGATCCCACGAGAGTCGGCTCGGGTCGGCTGCTCCGGTTGCATCGCGCGGGATCATAGGGACCGACCCCGCCGAGTCGGGAGCTTCCCGTCGCTTCCGCGGTTGCGCCGCGCCGAGCTACAGGATCTCGAAGATCGTCACCAGCCCACTGTTGGCGTAGACCGTCCCGGTCGTCGCGTTCTCGTAGCCCTGCCCGCTGGTGATGGATGAAGCCATGCGGGTCACGTAGCTCGCCTGATTGGGGCGTGTGGTGATGATCCCGAGGTTCGACAGGCCGACACCGCCAGGCAGGGTCGAGTCGGCGAAACCGAACTGCAGGTAGACCTCCGCATACGGGGTCACGTGCAGCGACACGACCGGCACCGAGCCCGCCTTCCAGGTGCCGGTCGAGTCCGTGGACCCGGACACCGCGATCGACGGCAGCAGGTAGAACGGCGCACACCATCCCGGAACGGTCGTCTCATCACGCCGCAGTCCGACCCACAGGATCGCGCCGGCGTTGGCCGGACCGTTCGTCAAGCTGGCTTCGAAGTTCGAGGCCACCGGCGCCAACGTCGCGGCGGCGGGCTGGCTGCGACCGGATGCGGTGCAGCCCGTGCCGTAGGCCGGCGCGATCTGCGGCGCTTCAGCGGTCGGCAGCTTGCTGGCATCCATGAACGTGGTCGTCGAGGTCGCGTTCTTGCTCTGCCATTCCCAGCACAGGTTGCCCAGGGCCGGCACGTAGGGGAACACGGCGGCGAACGGGATCGTCCACGCGATCGGATTCGCGGCAGTCGTCGAACCCGCAGGAGCCGCGGGAACGCTCACCGACTTGTAGGGCAACACCAGCGTCGGTGTGGTGGTGAAGTTCGCCGTGAAACTGTTGGTGATGGTGGCCGAGCTGACCGAGGTGTGGCCCAGCGTGAGCTGCACGTCCCACTGCCGTGCGACGATCGGACTGATGCCACCGGGACGGAACGAGATGCCGCGGATCACCAAGGGACGCCGGCCGTTGGTCGCCGCGACGTCCACGGCGTCGTGGATCTGTTGGTAGCGCGCCGAGGCACCGGAGAATGGCCACGTGTTGTTGTAGTTGCCACCCCAGTAGCGGGTGCCGGCGGGCGTGAACGCGTGATTCTGCGCCAAGGCGGTGCCGCTGAGCGGGAACGCGAACAGGCTGAATGCGACGACGAGTGTCGAGGAGGGGGTGTACATGGCGCGTGCGAAGTGGCGTGATCAGGGCGGAGTCCGAGTGCCGCGCCATGGTACTCGGTCGAAGCCGGGAGTGCGTGGGAACCCGCTGCGCTGCGACCCGAACTCCGGGCCGGCTGTCGGGATCCCGACCCGGCCCCACACGCCTCACCCGGCCCGCGCGCGCAACGCCGCGAGGATCCGCACCAGCCGCAGCCAGACGGTCTGCACGCAGCCGATCAGCACGACCAGGTGCGCGAGGTCGATCCAAGTCCAACCCGTTCCACCGATCCGCCCGTCCCCATCGCCCCACCACAGATCGCCCAGCAGGACCCAGGCGCCGATGTGCAGCGCCACCATGCGCCACGGCTTGGCCATCACACCGCTGAACTCGCGCTGCACCCCCACCGCCTGACCGAACGTGCCGACGTACGCCACCAGCAGCGCTGCGATCGCCACCCAGTAGGCGACGAACGGCTGGCACAATCCGCTGTGCGCGACACCGACGAAGATCAGCACGTCCGAGACGCGATCCGGCAGGTCGTTGAGGATCTCACCCCAGCGACTCGCCTTGCCCGAAGCCAGCGCAACCATCCCGTCGAGCATGTTCATCCACAGCCGCAGGTAGCAGAACAATGCCGCGGGGATCAGCAGGATCGGATGGGCACCACCCAGCCAGAAGCACACACCCGCACCGGCAGCGGCGACCACCGAACCGAGCGAGACGGTGTTCGGGTGCACCCCCAGCCGCACGCACAGGTCGGTGCAACCGTGCGCCGTTCGGCGGAAGACGTCGGCGATCGGGCGGCGCGAAGTCGGTTGGTAGCCCGAGTCGGACGACATGGAGCACAGCTTAGCCCGAGGCTGTCCCTGACCAGAAGCTCCCGGGATCGCCAACGCGTTCCGCCCGAACTCGGGGGACCCTCGCGTCGCGGCGGGCCGGGGTCCGGCTCGGCTCGCCCGGAGACGACCCGAGTGTTCGGTGTTCGCCTCGCGCCAAACCCCGGGACACCGCGGTTCCGCGAACTCGACGCCCAGAGTCGGATCCTGCACCGGAGGTGGAACGACCAGGCCCACGTGGCCTTCCGACCCGCGAGCATGACCGTCGAGCGACTCGCCACGGACTACGAGCGCGCAGTCCGGCGCACGGTCTCTCACGGCTCGATCTGGCGTCGCGGCCGCACAGCCTCTGCGCGGTGATGCCCTGCTCGGCGGTGAGTTGTCGCTACAGGAAGTCGAGCTGGCTGTGGCCGTTCCTGATTCGACACCGCCTGGTGCACACGGGCCTGGCGCCCGCTGATCGAGCTGTCGCGCCGGTGGCACCTGCGCTTCCGCCGTCGGCTGGTGCGCGAACCGGCTGGCGGGGGCGGGCACATCGTCACGCCGGGCGGGTGACCCTGGATGCCCGCGGTCCCGTCCGATTCGCTAGGAGTCTGCGCCA
>JACKIB010000022.1 GCA_020638695.1 Planctomycetota bacterium | reverse complement strand
CGTGGGGATCGTTCGACGGCACGCGGCTCAACTACGCCGGCGGCCAGCTGGCTACCGGTTCGTACGGCACCCTGCGCAGCGAGATCGCGCGGTTCGGCGGGACCCTTCGCCCCCCGACTGCGGTGCTCACCGCGGCGTACCTGGCCCAGTGCGACGTGTTCTTCACCTCGGCGTTGTCCACCGCCGCCAACGCTTCGCTGACCGCAGCGGAGCAGTCGGCGCTGCAGGGCTGGGTGGCGAACGGGGGTCGCTTGGTCGTCACCGGCGACATCGTCGCCAACGCGTTCTACAACGACTTCACAGCGTGGCTCGGCGTCACCTTCTCCGGGTCGAGCGGCAGCAACAACGGAAAGCCGGTGGCCCCAACGGTCACCGATCATCCGGTCACCCGAGGCGTCACCGCCTACGCCCACTGGGCCGTGGGGCTGTTCACCCACACCACCGCCACCAGACTGTTGGGCAAGAACGCGGAGGGATCGGCGTTCTTGGTCGTGCACGAACCGACGGCCGCGGTGAAGGGACGGGCCGTGGTGCTCGGCGACCACAACTTGCTCACCGACCCCTACGTGAACCAGTTCGACAACAGCGTGCTGGCCCGCAACATCGCCTACTGGATGTGCGGCTGCCCCACGCTCGCCTCGTGGGGGTCGTTCGGCAAGGGCTGGCCGGGGTCCGTCCGCATGCCGACCCTGACCGCCGACGCCAATCCGGTGCTCGGCACAGGCATCTACCTACTGGCCAGCAGTTCCTCGGGCATCCCAACCGCTGGACTCCTGCTGCTCGGCACGACGCAGAACTCGGTGCAGTACCTCGGCGGCGTGCTGCTGGTCAGCCCCGCCGCGACGTTCCCCGTGGGCCTGGGGGTCAAGGGCCTCACCTTGCCGCTCGCGATCCCGGACGACCCGGGCCTGTGCGGCGCGACGATGTACCTCCAGCTCCTGCAGGGTGACGCCGGCGCCTCGCACGGGGTCGCGTTCACCCCAGGTCTGCGCCTCACCGCCGGACGCTGATCGGGGCGCAGCGCCGGATCGCCCGAACGCCGAGGTCGCCTCGGCGATCGTGGCGATCTCGGGGGCGAGTTCGACATTCAGTGAGCCCGACGGAACCGACGCCGGCCGCCGGTCTCACCCGGACTACTCCTGGCAGCTTCACAAGATCGCGCGACGTGCGACTACAGCAGCTCGGTCACGATTGGTCCGGGCCGACATCGCGCGTCGGTGGCTACGGGAGCCGCACCGGGGTTCAGCGCAGGAACGCCTTCGCGAGGCCCACTACGAGTAGCGCCGACATCCCCAGGGCGATCGACCGCCGCTGCGAGTCGGAATAGCGGACCACCTCGCCATCCCGTTGCGCATAGAGCGGCCCGGTGGCGGCGATGGCGATCACCGCCGGCACGAAGAACAGCGCCAGGGTGACGAAGAACCACCGGCGCCGGTGGAGGGGAACATCCTGGTAGGTGGCGATCTCGGGGGCGAGTTCGAAGCGGGTCGTGGTCATCGGTCGGTCGGGGTTGAGGGTTGCAGCCATTCGGCTGCGGACCCACACGTCACCGCGGCCCCGACCCCCTCACTCTTTGGACCGTTTTCTCCGCCCGCCCACGGATCCGGACGGCACTCACTCCAGCGGCACGCCGCGCCGACCGACGACGATGCTGACCAGCAGCAGCACGAGGAACACGAAGAACAGAATCTTCGCGATGCTCGCCGCACCCGAAGCGATCACGCCGAAACCGAACAACGCAGCGACGAGTGCGAGAACCAGAAACAGAAACGCCCAACTCAACATGTGTTACTCCTTGTGCCCGTCCAGACGCGTGAGTCGACACACGAGTTAGCCCGGATTCGATCGCGCGATCGAGCGCAATTCTGGGAGCGGTGCAGCGCATGCGGCGACATGCGCCGAGCGAAGATGGACGCGGGCTCCGGCTCCCCGACGCCGACCGCCTCTGCGGTAGGATTGCCGATGCGGGTCTGATGCGCCGCGATGCGTTCGACGCCGCGGGCCCGCGTCCACGAGTCGGGGAACGAGCTACGCCGAAGCGGACAGAAAACCGCGGTGCCCCATCGCGGCCAAGGCCGCACCCAAGATCTTGGGTGAGCGCGGCGCTGCGCGCCGCCATGAGGCCTCGGCCGCTTTGCCTGTTGGAGCTTCCGGGGCCGCTGCTCGATGGAGAATCAGCTACCCAGATGTCTTGGAGGGCACCGGAGAATCCCCGCGGGCCGGCACGATCCGCGGCCCCTGCAGCTCAGGCGCGCTGCGCGATCTCGATCACGGCCTCCGCGACGTAACCGAGTTCCGCTCCGGTCAAGCCCGGGAAGATCGGCAGCGCCAAGCACGACGCCGCGGCAGACTCAGCGACCGGGAAGTCGCCGGGTCGGTGACCGAGCGACGCGAAGCACTCCTGCTGGTGCAGCCCGAGTGGGTAGTAGATCTCGGTGCCGATGTTGCGCTCGGCCAGACCCGCGCGGAAGCGGTCCCGGTCGAGGTGCTCCGGCACGCGGATGACGAACTGGTTGTAGGTGTGATCGCTCGCGCACTGCGCCGGGAGGCCGATCTTGCCATCGAGATCGAGAGTTCCGCCATCCGCCTCACCGCGGCACACCGACGGTTGCACCACCGCGACACCCGCTCCGGTCAATACCTCGGTGTAGAACGCGGCGTTCGCGCGCCGCCGCGCCGCCAGCTCGTCGAGTCGCGGCAGGCGCAATCGCAGGAGCGCCGCCTGCAGCGCGTCCATGCGGAAGTTCCCACCGACTCGCGCGTGGTAGTACTTCGGCCCCCAGCCGTGCACTCGCAGGCTGTCGAGCCGCGTCCGCAGCTGCGGATCGCCGGTGGTGATGAGCCCACTGTCGCCAAAGCCGCTGAGGTTCTTGGTCGGGTAGAACGACACGCAACCCATCAGCCCGATCGCCCCCGCGGCTCCCGCGGCGCACCTCGCGCCGATCGCCTGCGCCGCGTCCTCGATCACGGGGATACCACGGTCGGCCGCGATCGCCTGCACCGCCGTCATGTCGGCACACTGGCCGAACAAGTGCACCGGCATGATCGCTCGCGTGCGGCTGCCGAGAACCGTGTCCAACGACGCCGGGTCGAGGTTGTAGCAGCACGGCCGACTGTCGACGAACACCGGCTTGGCACCGACCCGCCACACCGCCCCGCCGCTGGCGAAGAAGGTGAACGTCGGGCACACCACCTCGTCGCCGGGCCCGATCTCCAGCGCCATCAACGCGAGCAACAGCGCGTCGGTGCCGGACGACACGCCGAGGCTGAACGGCGCTCCGATGTAGTCCGCGCACTCCTTCTCGAACGCCTCGACCTCGGGCCCGAGGATGAACGCACCGCTCTCGATCACCCGCGCGGCGACGGATTGCAGGGCCTGGATCTCGTCGGCTGGGGCGCGGCGGAGGTCGAGCAACGGAACAGCGGCGACGTCGGACATCGCGCGCACAGTAGCATCGAGGCACACGGATCGCGCACCACGCCCGGCCGTTTCGACATCGGTTGCCCGTCGTGTCGGGCGCGGGAAGTGCACTGTGGCTGCCGAACCCGAGAGTTGCCCGGTTGCCCGACATCCGGAGTTCGGCGCGACGCCCGGTTCCCGCAACTGGGTGCGTCCGAAGTTCGTGTGCAACGCCGGGAGATCGCGCGAGGTCGTTGCTGACAAGGAGAACGGCAGGTCCTGTCCGGAGGCGGATGCACCCGTCGAGGTGCAGGTTCTGGCGTTCGACGAAGCCAGCGGTCACGAAATGGTCCCGGCTAGGCCCGCACCTCGATCACCCCGGACGCGATCCACAGCTCACCCTCCAGCCACACCTCGACCCGATAGCACCCCGGGCCAGGATCGTCGACCGTCAGCTCGCGCCCGCGAGCGTGTGCCGCCAGCTTCCCCGCGCGCAGCAGCCGAATCTCGGCAACCGCCGGGGATCGGACCCGCAGCCGCGCGTCGGTTCCGACGGTCGCCCCCATCTCGTGCACCCCGTGTCGATCCTCGGCCCAGAACCCGAACCCCGAGCCGTCGCGCCACAGGTCGATCGAGAGGTAGGTTCGTCCGGCGCGGATCGCCGCCACCAAAGAAGGCTGGTCGAGGCGTTCCGCCAACACGTGGGTCGACATCACCCGGAACACCTCCTCGTAGGTCCCGATCACCCACCCGAGGTCGCCGAGCAATCGGATGTTGGCGTGCGCGTCGTTGCCACCGACCACCGGGATCGGGTGACCCGCCACCGCATCGAACCGCGCCAGCACGTCCGGATCGGGTCGGGCCAGCAGCGCGAACAGGTGCCGCAGCGGCGTCGCCAGCGTGCGGCCGATCACCCCGAGCTTGTCGGCGCGCCGCGCTGCCGCGTGCAGGTTGTGCAGTTCGACGCCATCGATTCCCCCGGGTTTGCCGACCGCGTCCCACGCGTCGAACCGCTCCGCGTGGCACACGAACGCCAGCCCACCCTGTGCATGGATGTCGTCGAGGTAGCCCTGCAGCGTCGCGTGCCGGCGCACGTAGTGGCGCAATGGGAAGGCCAACAGTGTCCCACCGGGCGCCCGCAGTTCCGCACCGACCAGGAACAGCGTGTCCCCCACCATCCCGCGCCGGCCACGACTGACCGAGTACGGGCTCGGGTGGTCGGTCATCACCAGGAAGTCCATCCCGGTCGCCGCGCACGCGGCACCGATCTCGGCGATCGTGCCCTTGGAATCGTGCGAACGGAAGCTGTGGCAGTGCACCACGCCGCGCAGGTCGAGCAGACCGCTGGGCGATCGCGGCCGCGACGGCGCGGTGGCGAACCCTTCCGGCTTCCCGGACACGGTGGTGAACAGCGCACAGCCACCCGACAGCGCGACCCACGACAGGCATGAGACGCCCCACGCCCAAAGCGACCCGCGATGCCGCCGATGCTCACCCCGTCGCGAGCGTCCGCCGCAGCGGAGCACGGAATCAGATCCGACTGTGGGATCCGTCGCAGTACGGCTTGCCGGCCGTGCGCTTGCAGCCACACCAAGCGACCTTCTTCCGCTCGGCGATCTTCTCGATCAGCGGCAGGAACCCGGTCCCACCGTGGCTGCCATCGCAGTACGGCTGCTTCGCGCTGCGTCCGCAGGAGCACCACGCGTAGGTTCCGGGTTCGACTTCGACGACGTAGGGGAGCTTCTGCGGGCAGTGCGGTTGATCCATGGCGGTGTTGCACCGGTCGGTGCCGGGCGGAGTGTAGCTCGCACGACCCCGACCGCCACACGCTCGCATCTCGTTCCGCGCCGCTCGACTCGGTCCCGAATCGCCGCGCCCGGGGCGGCGGCGTGCAGATTGCGCAAGCATCGACGCCACCGGATGGGTTACCCTTGCCGGCAGATGAGGCTCTCCCCGCGGCAGCAGAAATGGGTCATTCCGCCGCTGACCCTGTTTCTGCGCTCCTTGGGCAAGACCTGGCGGGTGCGCAAACAAGGATTCCCCTGTCCGGGTCCCGAGCCGCAATTCATCGACGCGTTCAACCACGGCCACATGGCCCTGTTCATCTCGATCTACCGAGATACTCGGGGCGTCGCGATGATCAGCGAGCACCGTGACGGGCAGATCATCGCCGAAGTGGTGCGCCGATTCGGTGGCACGGCGGCGCGTGGCTCCACCACCCGCGGCGGCGCGCGCGCGTTCCTCAACATGATCAAGAACTACGGCCACTTGGGGTGGATCGTCACGCCGGACGGCCCGCGTGGCCCCCGGGGTTCGGTACAGGAAGGCATCATCAAGATGGCCGCCGAAGCCGGTCGTGCGATCCGCCCCCACGGCTACGCGGTTGCGACGGCCAAACGCTTGCGTTCCTGGGACGAGTTCACCATCCCCTACCCGTTCACCCGCGTCGTCGAGTTCGTCGGTGATCCCCTCCACGTCCCGCCGCAGCTCGACCGACCGACCCGACGCGAGTTGGCCAAGGACCTCGAACGCCGCCTCGCCGAGGCGAGCGCCCAAGCGGAGCGTGCCCTGTCCGCCTGGCTGCGCCGCCCGCTTCCCGTCCGCGGCGAAGAGCACGACACCTCGAGCAGCTGACCGACCTGGTCCGCCTCACGGGTGGCGAGATCCCGCCACGCGAACCACACCAACCATCTCTTGCCATTCACCACGCGAGGCGTTCACGTGAAGGGATGAGCATGACTGTCGGAGTAATTCTGTCGGGGTGCGGCTTCCTCGATGGCGCGGAGATCCAAGAGAGCGTCTGCACGCTGCTGGCACTGGACCGCGCCGGGGCCACGGTCCGGTGCTTCGCCCCCGATCGCGAATTCGCGGTGGTCGACCACCGGACCGGCACGCCGACCGGGGAGCGCCGCAACGCGCTGCGCGAGGCGGCGCGGATCGTCCGAGGCAAGATCGACGACGTCCGCGACGCGGTGGCGGAACAGCTCGACGCGCTGATCCTCCCGGGCGGATTCGGCGCCGCCAAGGTGCTCTCGAACTTCGCCGAGCGCGGCGCGGAATGCGACGTCGACGCGGGCGTCGCGGGGCTCGTGCGCGCGGTGCACGCCGCAGGCAAGCCGATCGGTGCGATCTGCATCGCACCGGCGGTGATCGCTCGGGTGCTCGGATCGGAGCACCCGACCCTGACGATCGGCAACGACCGGGGAACCGCGGAAGTGCTCGAGACGATGGGCTGCCGCCATCACGACTGCCCGACCACCGAGTTCGTCGTCGACGAGGCCCACAAGATCGTCAGCACGCCCGCCTACATGCTCGGCCCCTCGATCCGCGACGTGTGCGCGGGTATCGAGCGGACCGTCGCCGAAGTCCTGCGCCTGGCCGTCGGCGCCACGAATTGACCGCCCAATCGCCCTCCCGCGGCGCAGACTCCCAGCCCGAACCCCATGGACCTTTCGCGCACCACCCATGAGCCGGCCGACAAGCCGCGAGCGATCCTGCTGGCGGACTATCTTCCCCCGGCATTCTTGATCGACACCGTCGAGCTCCACGTCTCCCTGGCGGACGGTTCGACCACCGTGCGGGCGCGGCTCGCCGTGCGGCGCAACCCGGAAGCGGCACGCGCCGACGACCTGGTGCTCGACGGCCGCGAACTCGAGCTGCTCGCCGTGGCGATCGACGGCCGCGCGCTGACGGCCGAGGAGTACCGCACCGAGGCCGCACACCTGACGCTGCACGCCGTCCCCGACCGATGCGTGGTCGAGACCGAGGTCCGCATCTATCCGGAGCGCAACACCGCGCTCGAAGGGCTGTACCGCTCCGGGCCGTTCTACTGCACCCAGTGCGAAGCCGAGGGCTTCCGCCGGATCACCTACTACCTCGATCGCCCCGACGTGCTGGCGCGCTTCTCGACCACCGTCGAAGGCGACCGCACGCTGCACCCGGTGCTCCTGTCGAACGGCAATCCGGCGGCGCACGGCGCGGTCGGCGACCACCGCCACTTCGTGCGCTGGGACGATCCGCATCCCAAGCCCTGCTACTTGTTCGCCCTGGTAGCCGGCGACCTGGCGCACATCGAGGACCGGTTCACCACCAGCGAAGGTCGGCAGGTGCAGCTGCGGATCTACACCACACCGCAGAACCTCGACCGCTGCGACCACGCGATGCGGTCGCTGCAGCACGCGATGAAGTGGGACGAAGAGGTGTACGGCCTGGCCTGCGATCTCGACCAGTACACCATCGTCGTCACCGACGACTTCAACATGGGCGCGATGGAGAACAAGGGATTGAACATCTTCAACTCCAAGTTCGTCCTGGCACGCCCCGACACCGCGACCGACGGCGACTTCCACGCGGTCGAGGGCGTGGTGGCGCACGAGTACTTCCACAACTGGACCGGCAACCGAGTGACTTGCCGCGACTGGTTCCAGCTCAGTCTGAAGGAAGGGCTGACGGTGTTCCGCGACCAGTGCTTCTCTGGCGACATGGGTTCGCCGGCGATCGAGCGCATTCACCACGTGCGGATGTTGCGCGAGCACCAGTTCCCGGAGGACGCCGGCCCCATGGCCCACCCGGTGCGCCCGGCGTCGGTGATCGAGATCAACAACTTCTACACCGCGACGGTGTACGAGAAGGGCGCCGAGGTGGTGCGGATGTACCACACCCTGCTCGGCGCCGCGGGGTTCCGCCGCGGGATGGATCTGTACTTCGCCCGCCACGACGGCCAAGCGGTGACTTGCGACGACTTCCTGCAGGCGATGGCCGACGCCAACCAGCGCGACCTGGAGCAACTCGGCACCTGGTACCGCCAGGCCGGCACGCCGCGGCTGAAGGTGCGCGGCGAGTACGACGCCGAGCGCCGCACGTACACGCTGCACCTCGTGCAGAGCTGCCCGGCGACGCCGGGACTGGCCAACGACCAGCCGTTCCTGATCCCGGTGTCGGTCGGGCTGCTCGGCCGCGACCGAGAACTCGAGCTGCGCCTGCCGGGTGAGACGAGCGGGCCCACCACGCGTGTGCTGGAGCTGCGCGAGGCCGCGCAGTCGTTCACCTTCGTCGATCTCGACGAGCCGCCGCTGCCCTCGCTGCTGCGCGGCTTCTCGGCACCAGTGATCCTGGAGCACGACTACACCCCGGCGCAGCTGGCGCGCCTGATGGCCGAGGACAGCGACGCGTTCTGCCGGTTCGACGCCAGCCAACGGCTGATGCTCGACACCATGCTGTCGCGGATCGCCAAGCACGGGGAAGGCGCGTCGCCGGCGCTGGCACCCGAAGTGCTCGAGGCGTTCGGCCGCACGCTGGCGCGGCGCAGCGACGACCTCGCGCTGGCCGCCGAACTGTTGGCGCTACCCACCGAGGCGTACGTGGGCGATCAGCTGCAGCAGATCGACGTCGAGGCGGTGCACACGGTCCGCCGGGAGGTCCGGCGCCAGCTGGCCGAGGGACTGCGCGACGCGCTGTGGGCGGCGTACCGCGAGTGCCGCACCGGGGTACCCTACCGGCTCGACCCGGTCGACGTCGGGCGACGCAGCCTGCAGGGCGTGTGCCTGGGCTACCTGATGGCGCTCGACGACGCCGAGGTGCACGCCGCCTGCCGGCAGCAACTCGTGGACGCCGACAACATGACCGAGACGCTGCACGCCCTGGCGAGCCTGTGCCACAACCGCGCCCCGGGCCACGACGAGGCGTTGCAGCGCTTCTACGAGCGCTGGAAGGACGACCCGTTGGTGGTCGACAAGTGGTTGTCGATCCAGGCGAGTTCGCCCCACGAGAGCACCCTGGAGACCGTGCGGAACCTGCTCGAGCACCCGGCCTTCTCGCGCACCAACCCCAACAAGATCCGCGCGCTGCTCGGCGCGTTCGCCGGGAACCGAATCCGCTTCCACGCAGCAGACGGCGCGGGCTACGCGTTCCTCGCCGACCAGATCCTGATGCTGAACCGCACCAACCCGATGGTCGCGGCTCGACTGCTCGGCCCCTTCAACCCCTGGCGGCGCTACGACCCGAGACGCCAGGCACTGATGCGTGGCCAGCTGGAGCGCATCGCCGCGGATCCGGGGTTGTCGCGCGACGTGTACGAGATCGCGACGAAAGCGCTGGGCTGAACGCCGATCGGCCCTCCCGATCGCGGCCAAGCGGATCGGGCTTGATCCCGAGTCGGGCATTCGCCGATGACCCTCGCGTCGGACTTCCGACGGGCAGGATCGAAGGACATGCAACCACAGCACAGGCGCGGCCGCCTCCGCGCCGGCTTCGCGCCGGCGGTGTGTCTTGCGTTCCTCGGCTGCTCGCAGGTGGCGACGATCAACCAACGCGCCCGCCTGGTCGAATCGGCGCGTGCCGCCGACACCGCACCGCGGCTGCCGGAAGCCGCCCTGCTCCCGCCGCGGCCCGCCCACGAGTACCGGCTCGGGCCGATGGACCTGGTCGAGGTCGAAGTGTTCGAGCTCGAGGAGCCGAACCGCACCAAGCGGATCCGCACGCGGGTCGCCCAGGACGGCGCGGTGCGAATCCCGCTGCTCGGCTCGGTGCCCGCAGGCGGGCAGACCTGCGCGGAGTTGCAGCAGGAGCTCGAGCGGCGGCTGGCGGCGGACTTCCTGCGCGATCCATCGGTGCACGTCACCGTGGCCGAGTTCAAGGCGCGGCGCATCACCGTGCTCGGCGCGGTGCGCACCCCGGGCAGCTTCGACCTCGACCGCCAAGCGACTACGCTTCTGCACGCCCTGGCGCGCGCCGGTGGGCCGACCGACAAGGCCGGGGCCAGCGTGTTCGTGCTACGCGCTACCGCGCCAGCCGCGCAAACACCCACCGATCCACCCGCGCGACCGCTCGCCGACAGCGCGACCGCAGCCAGCGAAGGTCGACTGATCCAGGTCGACCTGCGCAAGCTCGTCGAACGCGGCGATCTCCGCCTCGACCGCACATTGCACGACGGCGACATCGTGCACGTACCAACCGCGCCGCTGTGCTTCGTCACCGGCATGGTGCACCACCCCGGGTCGTTCCCGATCCGCGGCGACATGACCATCCTGCGCAGCATCGCCCTCGCCGGCGGGATGCGCGACCAAGCTTCCCCCGCGCTCACGGTGCTGATCCGCACCACCGAGCAGGGACGAACCACGATCCCCATCGACCTCGCCAATATCGGTGCGGGATCGTCCAACGACTTGAAGATGCGACCCGGAGACGTCCTCGTGCTCAGCGAGAGTTCCGGTAGCAAGGTCCGCCGCGGCCTCTTCGAGTTCTTCCGCGGCATCTTCACGGTCGGCTACGCCCTGCGTTAGCCGGCCGCCGGACTCACTCACCAAACCTTGCATCCTCGAGCACACGCTGCGTCCGACGCGGCAGGGCCCGTTCCGTACGAGCCCGCCGCGCCGGCGCCCGCCGCGACGCGGGATCCATTCAGCCTGCGTGAATGGTCACGTGTCTGCCGGACCCACATCTGGTGGATCGTCACCGTCACCGCCGCGGTGGTGGTCGGCACCGCGCTCGCCGTGTGCACCGCGACGCCGTACCACCGGGCCGTGCAGCGGATCCTGATCGAGCGCGGCGCCGACAAGGTGCTCGACGCCGCATCGGTTACCGACGCCGCGACCGCCCATGACGACTACTACCTGACCCAGTACGAGCTGCTCGAGAGTCGCGCGGTGGCCACCGCCGCGCTCGAGCTGCTACCCGAGGCCGACCGCAGCTGGTTCGCCAGCGCCGGGTCGGGGGATCCGGTGCGCGGCCTGCTTGGCCTGCGCCGAGTCGTCCCGCTGCGCAAGAGCCGGCTGGTCGACATCGAGGCCGACCACCCCGAGCCCAAGGTTGCCGAACAGATGGTGCGCGCGTTGGTGCGCGCCTACGTCGCCGACACCGCGCGACGCCGCACCACCGCCGTCACGCATGCCCTGCGCAATCTCCGCCGTGACGCCCGCGCGCTGCGCCAGAACATGGTGGAGGCACAGCGCACCGCGCAGCAGTACCGGACCACGCACAGGATCGTCTCGGTCGACGACAAGCAGAGTCTCGCCGGGCGTCGTCTGGCGGCGCTGGTCGACGAGCTGGCGATCGCCGAGCGGGAGGCGGCGCAATCCGCGTCGCGGATCGCTTCCGCGAGTCGCGCGATGGTCGAACGCGCCACCGCGGCTGATCTGCCGGAGGTGCTCGACAGCAAACTGATCGCCGAGTGCAAGCTGGCGCTACTCGAAGCGACGATGGAGCTGTCCCGCCTGCGGGCGAAGTACAAGGACGGCCATCCCCGCGTGCGCGAGCAGCGGAGTCGAGTCGCCGCGGTCGAAGCCCAATTGCAGCGCGAGGCGACTTCCGTGCTCGGCAGCCTGCAGCTCGCCCACGAGCGCCTCGAGGCACGCCGCAAGGACATCGAGAACCGGATCCACCGGCAGACCGAGGACCTGCAGGAGATCGAGGCCCACCGGGTGCGCTACCGCCTGCTCGCTGACGAGGCGGACAAGCACAAGCGACTGTTCGACGCCGTGCAGACCCGGGTGCAGGAAATCGAGGTGCTGGAGAACTATGCGACCAGCAACGTGCACGAGATCGGTGGCCCGGTGTCCACCGCGCGTCCGGTGCGACCACGGCCGGCGTTGGCTCTGGCGTTGGCGTTGCTGCTCGGGGCGCTGCTCAGTACCGGCGTGGCGTTCCTGGTCGACTTGCTCGACCGCACGATCAAATCGGGAGCCGAGGCGGAGCGGTTGCTGGGCTTGCCGGTGCTCGGGCTGCTGCCGCACATCCGCCTGGGGTTGCGTCCCGACACCACGGTCGACGATCTGGCCCTCGCGCCGGACTCACCGACCGCAGAGGCGCTGCGCGGGGTGCGCACGAAGTTGCTGCTCGGCACCGCGCAGCCGCTCCGCACCTTGTTGGTGACCAGCACCCGGGCAGGCGAGGGCAAGAGCCTGACCGCGATCAGTCTCGCCGCGTCGTTCGCCCGCGCGGGTCATCGCGTGCTGCTGGTCGACGCGGAGATGCGCCGGCCACGGCTGCACCGCGCGCTGCGAATCGAGGCCGTCGAAGGGCTGACCAGTGTGCTGGCAGGCGAACGCCGGGTCGAACACGTCAGCTTCGAGACGGCGGAACCGAATCTCTACCTGATGCCCTGCGGCGTGGTGCCGCCCAACCCGGCAGAGCTGTTGAGCATCGGACTGACCCGCGGCATCCGCCTGCAGATGGCCGAGCACTTCGACTTGGTGGTGTTCGATTCGCCGCCGGTCGGCAGCGTCAGCGACGCCTGTGTGCTGGCCGCCCAGGTCGACGCCACGGTGTTCGTGGTGCGTGCATTCGCCACCGACCATGGGCTCGCCCAGCGCGCCACGCAGTCGCTGCGCGTGGTCGGGGGCCGAATCGCCGGCGTGGTCGTCAATCGCGCCGACGCCAAGGCCGAACGCACCGGAGCACTCGAGTTCACCTACGACCCGGCGTACGCCGCGCTGCCGGTGCCGGCGCTTCCGCGCGCGAATTCGGCCGGTCCCGAAGGGGACAGCCTCATTCCGGACACCGCGGAACTCGACGCCGCGATCGCCGCGGTGACCGCGCTCGCGGCAGAGGAGTCGAAGGCGTGAACGCGACCGCCACCACGCTCCGGGGCTTCGCCCCGCGGTCGAGTGTCGGCGGTGGCGACCCGAACGGTCTCGCGGGATCGTGGGGCGCGGCCCTGTTGTTGCTCCTGCTGGCCGCCGCACCGCTGCCGAACGGCTGTGTCGATCCGCAGTGGCGCGCCGGGTACGCCGGCATCCTGTGCGCGCTCGGCTGCGCTGCGCTCGCCACGCTCGCGCTGCGTGGCACACGGCTGTCGCTGAGTCCGGGGACCGTGCCGCTACTGCTGCTGGTGCTGCTCGCGATGCTCCAAGTTCTGCCGTGGCGAGAGTCGCTCGATGCGACGACCCGCGAAGTGCTCGGCGTCGACACCGTCCGCAGCTGTTCGCTGATACCGGCGCGGACCCTGTCGCGGGCGCGCGAGCTGCTCGCGCTGCTGGTGGTGTTCGTGCTCGGCTCGGTGCTGCTGGCCGACGCGCGGCGGATGCACCGCGCGGCTTGGACACTGCTGCTGGTCGGCACCGTGGCGGCGGTCGACTTCCTGGCGCACCCGTTCCTCGAGATCGTTCCGAACTGCGCCGCACCCGCCGGCGAGCGACCGCTGACTCGCCACGTGTTCGGCACCTACCTGAACCGCAACCACCTGGCCGCGCTGTTCGTGATGGCGATCCTCGCCGGTGTCGGCCTGGTGGTCAGTCGCGGCAAGGTGCTCAACCACCGCGCACCGGACTACGCGCGAAGACAGACCTACGTGGTCGCGATGTTGCTGGTGCTCGGCGCTGCGCTGCTGCGCAGCGGCTCGCGCGGCGCGGTGCTCGGACTGCTGGTGGGCCTGGCGACGTTCGCGTTCCTGCTCGGTCGCCGCCGGCCGATCCGCCACCGCGCCGCGCGCCTGCTGGCGACCGCGGGATGCGTCGGGCTCGTGGCGGCGGCGCTACCCGACGAGTTGTGGGCTCGGTTCGCCACGCTCGGCGAGCAGATGTCGACCGACGGCACGCGGCTTCTGCTGTGGCGTTCGGCGCTGCTGCTGTTCGCCCGCTTCCCGTTGCTCGGCTGCGGCTTCGGAACCTATGCCGACCTGTCGGCCCTGACCCAGGTGCCGGAGGTACGCGGTCACATCGCACACGCCCACTGCGATCCGCTCGAGCTCATGGTCGAAGGCGGCGTGGTCGGCGTCCAACTGGTGGCCGGCGGGATGCTGGTCGTCGGTGCACACCTGCTGCGCCGCACTCGTGCGGCGCGTGGCGACCGGCGGACCTTCCTGGCGTGCGGCTTCACCGCAGCGCTGGCGGCACTGGGCGCGCACGCGACAGTCGACTTCGACCTGCAGATCCCGGCGCTCGCCCTTTGGGCAGCGGCGCTCGGCGGAGCAGCCAGTGGCGCGATGGCACGGGCACACGCGCTGCCTGCGGTCGGCGCAACGGCTCCGGCTTGGTCGACCTGGCCGGCGATGGTCGCGCTCGGACTCGGCGCGGTGTTCGCGCTCCGCGAAGCGAGCGCGGCCCACCTGTGCGACACCGCCGTGCACCAGCGGAACACCGAGCTCGCGCTGCGGACCCTCGCCACCGCCGAGCAGCTGCACGCCGGCAGCGGCGCCGCGGCGGTCGGTGCGGCGTTCCGCCTGCTGCGCGACCGCAGCGACCACGGCCACACCACCGAACTGGTGGTCCACGCCGAGCGGGCGCTGCACCTCAACCCGTTCGACCGCCACGCCGCATTCCTGCTGGCCGTCGGCACACGTCGCCTGGCCCGCAGCGATGCGCCGGTCGCCACTCGGCGCGCCGAGCTGTTGGTCGCCCCGAGCGAACGTGCGGCACTGCGCGGACGGATCGCCGCGCTCGCACCGCACGCGGCCGATGCCGAACGCGCGCCCGTCGCCCGACCCACGGACCGTGCCGAGGCGCCCACACCCGATGGGCCGCTGCGACTCACCCCCGGGCGCTGCTTCGCCGCAGCACGCGTGCTGCATCCCGTCGATCGACGTGCCGCACCGACCTCTACCGGCGACGGGGTGCGCATCGCCCCGGGTCCGGGAGTCGCCGCGAACATCCGCTGCAGCGAGCCGGGTGGAGAGCTGCTACTCACCGCGACCGGCGCGCCGCTTCGGGTGCAGCTCGACGGGACGACGCTGCGCACCGCGCCGTGCCCGTTGCCGCAGCAGCAGCGCTTTCGGCTGCCGGCCGACAGCGACGGCGGACGGTTGGAGATCACCGTCGCGGGGAACCGCGCCGCCTGGGTGCGCGAATTGGTGCTTCTGTCCGGGGTGCGGCGATGAGCTCCACTCCGTGGATCTCCGGACTGGGCGCTGACCTGCTGGTGTGCGCCCTCGCCGCGTGCGCCGCCGGTGCTGCCAGCGCATTCGCCACACCCCTGGCGCGCGGCCTGGCTCGGCGCTGGAACGCAGTCGATCAGCCGGGTGGCCGGCACGTGCACCGCCATGCGACGCCGCGGCTCGGCGGACTCGCGGTGCTGCTCGGTCTGTGGGCTGGTGCAACGGTCGCGATGCCGGGAGTCGATGCAACCGACGGCGGTCCGCAGCCGAGCGTGGCCTGGCCGATCCTGGTGCTCGCCACCCTGACCTGCGCACTCGGTGCCTGGGACGATGTGCGCTCGCTGCGACCCGGGCAGAAGCTCGCCGGGATGGCGATTCTCGGCCTCGGGCTGGCGGCCGCCGGCGTGCGCATCGAAGTGATCACGTTGCCCGGTCTCGGCGCACTCGCACTCGGCGCGGCGTCGATTCCCGCCACCGTGATCTGGGTTCTCGTGTGCGCCAACGCCGTGAACTTGATCGACGGAGTCGACGGCGCCGGCGCCGGCGTCGTGACGGTGTCCGGCGCCGTGATGGCGTTGTTCGTGCTCGGGCTCGGCGATCCGGTCTCCGCGGTGCTGTTCGCCGCCGCCAGCGGCAGCGCCGCCGGGTTCCTGTGGCACAACCGCGAGCCGGCGACGATCTTCCTCGGCGACTCCGGTTCGCTGTTGCTCGGCTTCACCCTCGCCGCCACCTCGGCATCAGGTTGCGCGAAGGGCGCCGCGGCGCTGACCGTCGGCGGCGCGGCACTCGCGCTCGCGGTGCCGCTGCTCGACACCGGGCAGTCGTTCCTGCGTCGGTTCCTTGCCGCGCTGCGCGGCGGCCGCTGGCAGTACGCGCTGCGCGCCACCTGCGTCGCCGACCTCGGGCACATCCACCACCGCCTGCTGTTCCGCGGCATGTCGCATCGGCGCGTGTCGTGGACCCTGTGTGCCGCAACATCGGTCACCGCCCTGACCGCGCTGCTGCTGTTGCTTCCTCCGTCCGAACCGGTGCCGCGCTGGGCCAAGTTCGTCACCTGCGCCACTGGCGCGTTCGTGTTGCTGCGCCTGGCCGCCGTCGCACCCCGCCCACACCCAGAACCATGACTCAGGTACTGCAGTCCACGCGTTCCACGGCGACCGCCGAGCACACCCGCGTGACGCTCGGCAAGGTCGTTGTGCCACCGCGCACCGACCCGTATTGGCTCGACCTGCTGCAGCGCGTCGGCGTGGCCGCGGTGGAGCCGACGGCGGCGCCAGGCTCGGTGCGGGTCGCGTTCGTGCCACCGGAGCACGGCGAATCCTCCGTCGAGCCCCTGCGGCGCGCCGGGATGGTGGTCGTGCGCGGCTCTGCGACCACGCCCGGTACCCCCCGGCTGCGCACCGTGCACGGCACGGGTCCGCTGTTCGACGGGTGTACGGCGATCGCCATGCCGGTCGCGGCGGTCGATCGCCCGGTCGACATTCCGCCACCACTCGGCCGCGGCTCGGAACTCCTCCTTCCGCTACCCAGCGCCAACGCCGCCCGCCGCGCGCCGGCGGTGCTGCGCGCCTTCCCGATCTCTCCCGACCACGTGGTCGAGGAGATCGTGTCGGGCACCGACCACGGCGGGCTGCGCCGGCTGGTGCAGAATGCGCTGCGCCAGGCACACCACGCGCTCGGGCTGCCGTTTGCCCGCAACGCGTGTATCCCCCTCGGTTTCGCCGGGGGCCTGGCACTGCGGATCGACGCCGACGACTTCGACGCTCCGGCGACCAACGCGCTGTGCACAGCACTCGAGCGCACCGACCTGCGCGCCACCTGGTTCCTCGACGTGGAGCGGCACGCGCGCAAGGGCGGCGCCCCGCTGGTTCGTGCGCTGGCCACCAGCCACCACGAGGTGCAGAGCCACTTCTTCCACCACTACACCTACCGGTCGCGCCGGCGCAACCACACCAACTTGGAGCGCGCGGCGGCCTTGCTGTTGCAGTGGGGCGTCCGCGCGGATGCCGCGGCGGCGCCGTTCGGCACCTTCCACCGCGGAGTCGCTGCAGCGCTCCACGACGGCGGAACGCGCTGGTCGTCGGAATTCAGCGCGGTGTACGACGACCACCCGACTCGATTGACGGGGAGCGATCAGGTCCCGGTGCACCCGGTGTGCCCGGTGCTGCTGGCGCGCGCTGGGGTGCCCGAAGCGACCATCCTCGACTACTTCGCCGGGCGGCTCGGGCAGGCCCTCGCGGCCGGCGAGTGTGCGGTGCTGTACGGCCATCCGATCGGCGACCTGCTGCGGGTGCCGCTGCTCGACCGCCTGCGGGCCGAGCTCGATGCCCACGCCACGGCGGCCGGTGCGCCGGTGTGGCAGCCGACCCTGTCGGAGCTGCACGCGTTCCACGTCCGGCGGCGCGACACCGAGCCGCAGTGCGAACTGGTCGGCGAGTTCGCGGTGGGCAACGCGGACCGGCGAGTGCCCCTGGTGCTCGAGACCACGACCGGAGCACGGCTGACGCTGGGTGGCGCGTGCACCGTGGGCCATCCGATGAACGCGACGCCACAGATCGCCTCGAGCAGTTGGCGAACCTCGTCGCCGCCACGCCGGTGGCAGCGGTGGCGGCGGCAGCGCGAGATCGTGCTGCGCCGCCTGCTGCGGGAGGTGCGCGGTCGATGAGCACTGCGGCACAGTGGCGGCAGACCTTCGACGCGTGGGCGGCGCAGGATCCCACCGTCGCCTCCACCGGCGCACCGAGCTCCGCTGCCGAGCTCGCCTCGGTCGGCGATTTGCTGGCCGATTGGCTGCAGCTCGACGGAACACAGCGGGTGCTCGACGTCGGCTGCGCGAGCGGACTGCTCACCGCGACCTGGGCGCACCGCGCGGGGTCGGTGGTCGGCATCGACCGCAGCTTGCCGCTGCTCCGCCAGGGGGCGCTGCACCAAAGCGGCGTGCTGCGACCCCTGTGCACCGACGCGACCGCGCTGCCGTTCGCCAACGGCTCGTTCGACCGGGTGTGCTGCTTCGGGGTACTGCTGTGCCTGCCCGACCACGCGCACGCCGACCGCGCCGTCGACGAGATCCTGCGGGTCGCTGCGCCCGGCGCGCGGATCGTGCTCGGCAGCCTGCCCGACCCGCGCCACAGGGAGACCTTCTTCGACCACTGCGATGCGCAGGCACCGTGGCTGCAACGGGCCGTGCCACGCCGCCTTCGCTGGACGGCCAAGCGGTTGCTCCGACCCGGGGTGCCGGTGGGCAAGACCGCGATCCTGTGGTTCGACATCGACGCGCTGGCGGAACGGCTGCGCGACCGTGGGTTCCACGTCGCGGTCGAGGTCGATCCGGAGTTCACCAACTACGCGGCGTACCGCAAGACACTGGTGCTGTCCGACGGCGGAGGAACGCGTTGACGGGGCAAGGCGAGCCCTGCACCGCCCGCGGCGTCCCGCTCGAAACCGCGCTCCAGCGCGCCGAGCTCTGGGACGCCGGGCGCGCCACCAGCACCGCGGCGTGGGCTCGCGCCGCAGTGGCCGCGGGCGAGGTGTTGCTCGGCGTGGAGTTCCTCGCCGCGGACCGACCGATCGGCGCAACCGTCTTGGCCCGCGACACCGCCACGTGGCATTCGGGTTCGCCCGGGCAGCCACGGCTGCGGTGGCCCGCCATGGCGCTCGGCTACCGCTTCGCTCCCGCAACGGCCCCGGAGTGCACGCTGCACCGCTGGGTGGACGCGCTGTCGGCGCACTTCCCCGACCACCGGATCGAACTGCAACGCTGCGATCCGGATGTCGTCGGCGATATCGGGGAACGCGCCCGAACCGCCGCTGGCGTGTCGACCTGGCGCAGTGCGCGCGTGCCGGACTTCGCCACGTGGCTGGCGAACCTGCGCGGCACGCACCGCCGCGACCTCGGCTACTACCGGCGCCGGCTGCTGCGCGCTGGCGCGCAGTTCCGCAGCGCACCGGCTGAAGCGCTCGACACCTGCTTGGCACTGCACCGCCTGCGGGTCGCGGACAAGGGGCAACAAAGCGGCTACCTCACCGGCACGGCACCGCAGTTCCTACGCACACTCGCGCGGCACGCCGGCCCCGCGCTGCGCCTCACCGAGCTGTGCCTCGACGGGGACGTGGTCGCGGCGTGCTTCGCGCTGGTGCACCGAGACGAGTACCAGTGCTTCCTGCCGGCGTGGAACCCGGCGTTCCGCCGCTTCGATCTGGTTCGGCAATTGGTGTACGAGCAGCTCCGCGAACAGCTGTCGGCCGGCCCGTGCACGGTCGACCTGCTCGGCGGCGACCTCGCGTACAAGCGCGAGCTCGGTCTCACCGCCACCCCGACCGTCGATGTGGTGGTGCCACCGAGCCGCGCCGCGCGGTGGCGCGAGGACGTGATGCGCGGCGCACTGGCGGTGTGCCGGAGGATGCGCTCGTGACCACCACCGCGCTGCTCGACCGACCGGACACCGGCGTCACCCTCGAGGCCGGCGAGACCGTGCACGTGCTGACCTGGCGGCTGCTCGACTACGCGGGCGAGGAGTTGACGCTCGGTGGACTGCAACGCTGGCTGCTGGCGCTGCTCGCCCTGCTGCGCACCCGCGGCCATCGGGTCGTCGTGCACCAGCGCGCCGAGCAGCCGTTCACGCGCGAACTCGAACCGGGCGTCACCGTGCTGGGTCACCGGTGCGCCGCGCGCGCGCGCAGCACGCCCTGGTTCAACCTGGTCGCCCACCGCCGCATCCCGGCCGGCGCGCCGGTCGTCTACATGGCCGAGGACGTCAGCTTCCCGATCTGCCGCGCGCGCAGTTTGGTGGTGCAGCACGGCGTGTGGTGGGACGGCGAGTTGAACGCGCTCGAGCTGCGCGCCGCCGAGCTGATGGTGCGCCGCGCCGTGCGGCGCAGCCGCGGCCTGATCTGCGTCGACACCAACTTCGCCAACTGGCTGCGCGCCCGCTGGCCGGGCACGCAGTGGGACCACAAGCTCCACTTGATCCCGAACTTCCTCGATGCGCGCACCTTCGGTCCACCACCCGAGGTACCGGCGGCGGCGCGCGGCGGCCGCGTGACGATCTGCTTCCCGCGGCGCAGCGAGCCGCGCCGCGGCCTCCACCTGATGGCCGACGCCGCACCGCAGCTGCTGGCGCGCTTCCCGCAGGTCGACATCCGCTTCGTCGTCGGCTCGGGCAACCACACCGACGCGCTGCGCCGGCGCCTCGCGGATGCGGCCTGCCCTGCTTCGCGTTGCTCCATCGAGGTGCACGGCTTCGACGACATGCGCAGCGTCTACCGCGAGAGCCAGATCGTGACGATCCCCACGGTGTGCGGTGAAGGCACCTCGCTGGCGGCGATCGAGGCGATGTACTGCGGCTGCGCGGTGGTCGGCACCTGGGTCGGGGGGCTGGCCGACCTGTTGTGGCACGAACAGAACGCACTGGTCATCGCCCCCGACGCGGCCCAGCTGACCGCGGCGTGCGCGCGCCTGGTCGAGGACCCGCTGCTGCGCGTGCGGCTCGGATCACGCGCCCTCGCCGACGCACCCGCGCGGTTCGCGATGGAGCGCTGGCAGTACTCGGTCGGTGCGGTGCTCGAGCAAGCACTCGGCCTGGGGGTGGCGCGGTGAGGTCGCGACGCCGAAGCGCGGGCGTCCCCTCCCGCAGCACCCGGGTGCTCGGCCTGCTGCTGGCCGCGAGTCTGGCCGGCGACTATCTGCTGCCGAGCCTCAGCCGCGCGTTGGTCGGGCGGCCAGGCAATTGGCTGCTGCTGCTCGGCCTGCTGCAGCTCGGCGCCATCGCGCTGGCCGCCGCGTCCGGTGCGCTGCGTGGGCTGCGGCCCGGGTTGCCCGGCGTCGGCCTCGTGCTGCTGGTCGGCACCGTCGGGGTCCACGTGCTGCACGCCGCGGCCGGCGGCCCGGCGCTTTCCGCGTACGGACAAACCAAGGCACTCGGCGTGCTCGGGCTCGCCCTTCCGGCGTTCCTGGTCGGTGCCCTGCTCGGCCGTGGTCCGGTGCCGGCGGGTCGGCACTGGATCGCGGGCTTCACTCTACTGCTGCTCGGCATGACGGTGACGGCGTGGGCCATCGACCCTTCGTGGCTGACGCTGCAGGATGAGATCCAGGGGCCGCTGCTCGCCGGTGTGCTGGTGCTGCCCGTGCACCAGGCGCTGGCGTTCGGCCTCGGCAAGGCGGCGCTGTGGTGGCATGCGACCGCGGCGGAGAGCGCCACCCGACTGCTGCCGCGCATCCTGCCACTCGGAGTCACCGGTGCGTGCCTCGGCTTCGCCTTGCTGTCCGGATCCCGCGGTTACGTGATCGCTGCGGGACTCGGTGTGCTCGCGCAGGCGGTGTCGGTGCGCCGCCCCGCCGCGCTGTGCGGTCTGCTGGGACTGGGCGCCGTGCTGTGGTGGTTCGGCACCGGACTCGCGAGCGACGCGGTGCGCGACGGCCTCGATCCGCAACGGATCGCCACGTCGACTTCGTGGCGGGAACGCGGCGACCTGTTCGATGCCGCCGCCAACGCCTTCCTCGGCAGACCATTCACCGGGTACGGACCCGGCGGGTTCGCGACGCTGCTCGGCGAATCGACGCGGGTCTACCCACACAACGTGGTGCTCGAAGTCGCCAGCGAGCTGGGGCTGCCCGGACTGCTCGCCCTCGGACTCCTGCTGCTGCCCCCGTTCGCACGCATGCTCCACCTGCTCGGCAGTGGCTCGGCCCCCACCCACGCGCAGCGGTTCGCCGGCGGGTTCCTGGTGTTCGCGGTGGTGGCCTCGTGCGGCATCGGCGACCTGTTGCGCAATGCGTTCCTGTTCACCGCGGCAGGGATGGCGGCTACCGCGTTCCGGCCGGTAGTCCGCTCCTGCCACTCCAGCCAACTCGCGGCCGATCCGGTCGGGTGCGGCGGATGAACTCTCTGCGGCGGGGTTTCGGCGCGCTGTACGCGGCGGCCCTGGGCGCCGCAGCGCTGCAGTACGTACTGTTGTTGTTCACGGCCCGCCAGCTCGGTCCGGAGGCCTACGGCAGACTGGCGGTGGCGTGGACGCTGGCCCTGCTCGCCGCCCCGTGGGTCGACATCGGCATGAACGTGGCGCTGGTGTGGTCGCACAGCCGCACCCCCGAGCGGCTCGCCCGCACGCTCGGCAGCAGCTTGTGGATCCGCCTCGGGCTGCTGCTGCCGGTCGGCGGAGCAGCGCTGTTGGTCGGCGCCGGGTTCGGCTTGTGGCCCGACGTGGCATGGCTGTTCGTCCCGTTGTTCCTGGCCGCGGTCGCCGACGGCATCTCCGGGTTGTTCGCGGCGGTGTTCCAGGCACGGCAACGGATGGGATCGGCGGCCGCGATCCAACTCGCGCGCGCACTCGCCCGCTGCCTCGCGTTCGCAGTGGTACTGCTCGGCAGTAGCGACCTCGGGCTGCTGGCCTGGGGCGCTTGCCTCGGCTCGGTCGCGGTGGCCGTGGTCGCCGCCCGCGTGTCCGGCGTCCGACCGGACTTCACGGCGGGCCGCGCCGCGGTCGGCGACACCTTGCGCACCGCGTTGCCATTCGGCGCGGCCATCGCCGCCAACCTTCTGCTGCTGCAGACCGACGTCCTGCTGCTCGCGGCGCTGGCCGGTGCAGCCGATGCAGGCGCCTACCACGCCGCGTTCCGCGTGGTGGTGCTCGCAGAGATGTTGCCGCAGGTGCTGTCCGCACTGCTCGTGCCGCGCGCCTACCGACTCGGCACCGAACCGTCCCCGGAGGCGCTCGGCCGGCTGTACCGCACCCAGGCCCTGCTGCTCGGCGGACTCGCCACGCTCGGCGCCCTCGCCCTCGCGACCCACGGCGGGACGCTCGGCAGCGCGGTGCTCGGGGCGCGGTTCGGCGCTGGCGCGGCGATCCTGCCGTTGCTCGCCCCGCTGCTGCTGCTGCGCTACCTCGCCGGTCCACTCGGCGACGCACTGACCAGCCTCGGTCATCAGCGTACCCTCGCCAGTGCGGTCTGGGCGGCGCTCGCGGTCGCCGTGGCGGCGAACGCGCTGCTGATCCCGGCGCTCGGCGTTCCCGGGGCCGCCGCCGCGGCCTGCCTCGCGCAGCTGTTCCTGGTGGCTGTGCTCGCGACGCGTGCCAGCCGCTGCGGCCTCGACCTCGGCTGGCGGCGGATCCTCGGCCCAGCGCTGCTGGCCGCCCTCGCCGGTGCGGTCGCCGGCCAGCTCCACCCCGCCGCCACCCTCCCCGTCGCCGCGGCCGCGCTCGCGCTCCACGCATTCGCCAGCCCACTCGCCGAGCACCGCAGTCTGGCCCACCACGCCGGGCTCGGATTCTCCCTGGCCCCAGTGGGGTGTCGCCGGGGTGCTCCAGACATGTCGCCGGCCGCAGGGCCCGCTCGCGGCGCCGCAGCTCCTCAGCTTCTTCACCAACAAGCCAGGTCGTCGCAGCGCAACGCGAATGAACCGGACGACTCGTCGACTCACGTGGCGAACCTCGGCGACACCCAACTGGCATCAGATCGACTCCACCGATGAATCCCGCCAAGACCCCGATCCTCCAGACCGTGCTGGCCCACGTGCCGCTGCGCGGTGTGCCAACGCTTCTGCGGCACCTCGCCGGGCGACGACGCCACCGCGGCCCGCAACCGTACCGGGTCGCTGCCGGTTTCACGCTCGACCTGGACCTGCGCGATCCCGACCAATGGGCGATGCAGGCCGGGCTGTACGGGACCGCGGTGCTCGAACTCGCGGCCACGGTGCTGCGGCCCGGCGACACCGTGATCGACGTCGGTGCCCAAGTCGGCTACCTGTCCGCAGCCTTTGCGCAGCGCGTCGGACCTGGCGGACAGGTGCACGCTTTCGAACCCGACCCGACCGTGCTGCCCGGCTTGCAGCGCAGCGTCGCCGCCAACCCCGAGCTGCGCATCACGGTGCACCCGTTCGCGCTCGCGGAACGCGAGGGAGACGCCACCCTGCACGTGTCGCCCACGAAAGGGTGGTCGACCCTGCGCGACGCTGGCTACCCGGAGATCGAGTCGGTGTCGGTGGCGACCCGCACCTTGGACAGTCTGGTGGCCGCACGTGAGATCGACGCGAGCCGGCTGCGGCTGGTGAAGATCGACGTCGAGGGCAGCGAGCCCCAGGTGCTGCGCGGGATGGCCGACACCCTGCGCAACCACCGACCGTTCCTGATCTGCGAGCTGAACGTCGCCTGTCTGCGCGACAGCGGACAGGACCCCGACGAGCTGCTCGCGCAGCTGCGCGGCCACGGTTACCGAACGCGCGCGATCCTCCCGCCGGTTGGCTGGCTGCGCACGCGGCGACCTCGGCTCGCCGACGTCGCTGCCACCGCCGAACTCGCGTCGAGCGTGGTCGATCTGTGGTGCACCCCGCGAGGACTCGAACGATGAACCTCCGCGACCTGCGCGACAACTGGGAGCGGCTCGGCTCCGATGATCCGCTCTGGGCGATCCTGTCGCGCGCCGACCGGCGTGGCGGCCGGTGGGACCCGCAGGACTTCTTCGCCACCGGCCGGGCCGAGGTCGCGGAGATCTTGACGTGGCTCGACGCGGCGGGCATCACCCCGCAACGCGGTACCGCGCTCGATTTCGGTTGCGGTGCGGGGCGCTTGACCAACGCACTGGCCGACCACTTCGCCGAGGTGGTCGGCGTCGACATCGCGCCGGCGATGGTCGCGCTGGCCGAACGCTTCAACCACCACGGACCCGGCTGCCGGTTCGTCGTGCACGACTCGCCACAGCTGAGCTGCCTTCTGGACGACAGCATCGACTTCGTGCTCAGCCTGATCGTGCTGCAGCACATCGAGCCGCGCTATGCCGAACAGTATGTGCGCGCGATGGTGCGCGCGTTGCGCCCGGGTGGGGTGATGGTCGTCCAGATCCCCAGCCACACCGCACCCACCGTCAAGGGCGCGCTCCGGCGCGTCCTGGCGCTGCCGCGCGTGCAACCGCTGCTGAACGCGTACCGGCGGGTGGTCGAACGCCGTGCCGGCGCGATGGAGATGTACGCGATCCGCCGGCCGCGAGTCGAGCAGCTGCTGCGGGACTCCGGCGCCGAGGTCTGCGACGTGCGTCCGTGCACCAGCGCCGGCCCGACCTGGCGCAGCTTCCGCTACTTGGTGCGCAAGGGGTCGGGCGGGTGAAGATCCTCCAGGTCGGCAAGTTCTACGCGCCGCAGCGCGGTGGGATGGAGACGGTGGTCCAGTCGCTGGCCGAGGGGCTGGTGGAGCTGGGCCACGACGTCGAGGTACTGTGCTTCGGCCGCACCCGCAAGGAAGTGCGCGAGCAGGTCGGCGGCGTGACGGTCACTCGCGTGCCGACGCTCGGCACCGTGCTGTCACAACCGCTCGCGCCAGCGCTCGGGCGCGCGCTGCGGCGGCGGGCCGCGGAGGCCGACGTGGTGCACATCCACTGCCCCAACCCACTGGCGGAGTACGCGGCGTTGCGCGTGCCACCGGACGTCCCCATGGTGTGCACGTTCCACGCCGACGTCACTCGACAGCGCCTGCTGCTCCCGGCGTACCGACTGCTGGCGCTGCGCTTCCTCGACCGCTGCCACCGGGTGGTCGCCGCGAGTCGCGAGCAGATCGAACACTCCGAGGTGCTCGCCCCGTTCGCGGGCAAGTGCCTGGTGGTACCGTTCGGACTGGACGCGACCAGGTTCTTGGTGAAGCCGCGGCTGCTGCGCCGCAGCATCGCGCTGCGACGGGAGCACGGCACGTTCGCGTTGTTCGTCGGTCGACTGGTCGGCTACAAGGGGTTACCGGTTCTCCTGGAGGCGATGCAGGGGTTGCCGTTCTCGCTGCTGATCGCCGGTGACGGCCCACTACGCGGCGAGCTGGAGCGGCAGATCGCTGACAGCGGACTGGGCGGACGCGTGCACCTGCTGGGTGAACTCGACGACGCGGAGCTGCGTGCCCACTACCACGCCTGTCGGGTCCTGACGCTACCGTCGCGCACTCGCGCCGAGGCTTTCGGCATGGTGCTGCTCGAAGCCATGGCGTTCGGCAAACCGCTGGTCACCTCGCGGTTGCCGACCGGTGTGGTCAGCGTGAACCGTCACGACGCCAACGGCTTGACGGTACCCCCCGACGACCCCGCCGCACTGCGCCGCGCGTTGCGCCGCGTGCTGGTCAACGACACCTTCGCCAACCGGCTCGGCAGCTGCGGCCGCATGCGGTTCGAGACCGAGTTCACCACCGAGGCGATGCTGGCCGGCTACGAGGCGGTGTACGAGTCCGCGGTCGGTTGCAACACGCGGTCGTATGCCCGCACCACCCCAGCGACGTAGCGCTCGACGTCGTACAGCCGGAGCACGCGTTCCCGGCCGCGGGCGATGCACCCGGCGCGCAGCTCCGGATCGGTACACAGCTCGGTGACGGCACGTGCCATCGCCGGCACGTCGCCCGGCGGGAACAGCCGGCCGGAGTCCCGGTCGGTGACGATCTCCAGGCTGCCGCCAATCGCCGACGCCGCCACCGGAACCCCGCAGGCCATCGCCTCGACCAGCACCCGACCGAATGACTCCGGATGGGTCGACGCGCTGACCAGCACGTCGAGTCCGCGCAACACTTGGACGCTGTCGCGCCGGAACCCGGCGAAGTGGACCCGGTCGGCGAGCCCCAACCGTTCCGCGAGATCCTCGAGTTCACGCCGCAGTCCGCGATCGCGGCCAGTGTCGTAGATCTCGTCGCCAACCACTGCGAACCGCGCATCCAGCCCACCGCGCAGCACCTCGGCCGCCATCTGCAAGAAGCTGTCGATTCCCTTGCCGCGCTGCAACACCCCCAGTGCGCCGATCAGCGGCACGCCGGGTGGTGCACCCGCCTCGGCGCGGAACGCGCTCCCGTCGCCCGGAGTGAACACCTCGGTGTCGATGCCGTTGCTGACCACCGAAGGATGCTCGGCGTCAGGCTGGAACGCGTTCGCGGTGGCGTAGGAATTCGACAACACGTGCACGAACGGGTGCACCGCGTAGCGGCGCAGCAGCGCGCGCGTCGCGTCGTTCGGCATGATGTCGCGCAGGTGCCACAGCAGCGGTGTGCGGCGCCCGAGCCGCGTCGACAGGACGTGGCACTTGATGCCGGTGGTGTGCAGCAGTGCCGGCTGACGTTCGTCGAGCAGCCGCCGCAACCGCGCCAGGTAGGCCCGCAGCATCGGCCAGGCCACCGCACTGACCACCAACGCACGCAGGGGACGGGCGCGGCTGAGCGACAGCAGGGCACTCGGCATCGGCAGCACGGTGTGGGACAGGCCGGCGGCGCGGACCGCGTCGACCAGCGGACCGTCCGCCTTCGGCAGGATCAACCAGGGCCGATACCAACCGCGCGTGTGCTCGCCGACCCGGGTCACCAAGTCGAGCAGACTGCGCTCGGCACCACCGAGGTGGGTCGCCACACAGTAGTAGGCGATCTCGCGGTAGCGCGCGCTGCCCGGGGACATCCGGCGGGACGTTAGTCGGCTGCCGTGAGCGAGTCAAAGCAGCGGTCGGTCCGCCGGTCAGCCGCGCGCCGCGGCGTCGCCCCAGGGAAAGAACAGCACGTAGCCGCCGGTCTTCTCGCCGACCCTCCGGTAGCGGAACAGGCGCCACAGGAACGAGAATCCGGACTCCTTCTTTCCGGAGTCCCACGAGCAGAACGGGAAGAAGTCCCGGCGCGTCTCCGTGCCCGTGGTCTGCTGGCGGTAGAGGTACCACAATAGACTGAACTCGCTCCGATCCCCCGTCCGCTCGTAGTGCAGCGTGCGCAGTGGACCGTTCCAGCGGCAGTGGTCCTTGCCCTGCTCGTAGCTGAACACCAGCGGGGTGAGTACGTGCATCGACGCGCGATCCGCACCGGCGCGGTAGCCGATCAGCGTGCACCAGTCGAGGAACTCGCTTCCCCCACCGTCCGCGCCGCGGTAGCTGAACAGCGGAGCGAGCCGAACCGCGGTCATCTGCTCGCTGCGCCGCACCTGGAACAACCCCGACAGGGCCGAGGTCTCCCGTGCGGTGACCTGCCCCTTGCCGTCGAGGTAGTTCCAGTGGCCGAACAACGGCCACACATCGAACCCATCGTAGTGGCGCGACCACTTGCGGGTGAACAACGGCCACAGCACCACGTGGGTGTGGGCATCCTCGCCCTCCCCCGACCACAGGTAGGTGTAGAGCGGCCCCAGCACGTTGAGCAGCTCGGTTCGCCCCTTCGCGTCGCGCACCCGTGCGCCGAACAGCGACACCCACCAACTCGAATCCTCGTTCGAACCGAAACCGAACAGCGGCAAGGCGAGCAGGTAGCGCAGCGAGCCGTCCTCGCGACGGCTCCAGAACACCGGGCCGATGTGGCGGACGGAGGCAGTCAGGTCGAACAGCGGGAAGAGCCCGTAGCCGGTACCGCCGCGGGTCCACCACGCGGGCCCGATGTGGCTGAAGATGCCGAAGTCGGCCAGGGGGAACAGCCCGTAGCTGCCACCGCTTCGGGTCCACCAGACGGGCCCCACATGGCTCAGCTCACCGCGGCGGAACACCGGGAACAGGCCATACCCGCCACTGGTCGAGTACGCGGGCACCACCACCCAGTGACCGCTGTCGGTGTCGAACCAACACAGCGGAGGCAGGATCTCCCAGTTCGAACGGTCGTGGGTCAGCAGCGGTCGCAGCGCGAAACCCCGCTCGTCGGTGTCGAACAGCGGCCACAGCACCGCCAGCTGGGAGCCGTTCTGGTAGAGCAGCGGCCAGAGGTTGACGCGGTCCGCCGCCGCCTCGGCACCCATCGGCGAGACCCGGGCCAACCGGTCGAGGCTGTGGCAACTACCGAGCGCGGACAGACAGGCCGCCAGTGCGACCACCTTGGTACGGGCACGCCACATACCCCCACCGTAGTGGCTTGTCGCCGAAGTTCGCTGCACAAGTCGGCGAGTCATGCGGTTTGCGACAATGGGGCTGCGCCGGCGCGAGCGGACCTTGGGACCGACGATGCATGTGGACACTCGCCGACACCCCAGTGGATCCGCGGCCCACAGCTACGCGGCAAACCCGCGCGGGTGGACGGTCCGATTGGCGATTGGACGCCATCCGACTCGGACGAGGGCTCGGCTCGAATCGCCGCAGGAGCGGCCTGCCCATCGTCCAGCCGGTAGCCGTGTGCTCACGCATGTCCGTGTGCTCGGTCGCCCAGCGCCCGCGGTACACTGCCTGCCGAGCCCAACCATGGAATCCCACGACCCCACCGGCCGCGCCCAACCGAACCCCGAGGTGTCCGCGGCCGAAGTCGCCGCGCTCACCGCGCGCCTGGCCGACGGTGACCCCGACGCCCTGGCCAGGTTGTTCTCGCTCGACCACGAGCGGCTGCACCGGATGGTGCACTTCCGGCTCGACCCGCGGTTGCGTGGCCGACTCGATCCCGACGACATCCTGCAGGAGGCCTACTTGGCGGCCCGCCAGCGGATCGACAGCTTCGCCGCCGAGCGCTGCAGCTCGGTGTTCGTCTGGCTGCGCTTGATGGTCGGGCAAACGATGATCGACGTCCACCGGCGGCACATCGGTTCGAAGATGCGCGATGCCAAGCAGGAGATCTCGCTGCGTTTCAGCGCACCGATGGCAAGCTCGGCATCGATGTCCCGTCACTTCCTCGCCACCGCCACCTCACCGAGCCAGGCGGCGATGAAGGCCGAACTGGCGGAGCTGCTCGAAAAGGTGATCGACGAAATGGAACCCATCGATCGCGAGGTGCTGGTGCTGCGGCACTTCGAGGAATTGACCAACAAGGAAGTCGCCGAGCTGCTCGGCATCCAGACCTCGACGGCGAGCAACCGCTACGTCCGCGCTCTGCAGCGCTTGAAGGACATCCTGTCGCGACTCGACGGTTCCGACGACCCGAGCGCCGGGCAGGCACCACGGTGAGCACCCCGGAACTCGACACCGGCAGCGACGAGCGCAACCCGGTCGAGGTGATCGCGGCGGAGTTCGTCGCCCGAATGCGACGGGGTGAGCAGCCGACCGTCGAAGACTACGTAGCGCGCTTTCCCGCGCAGGCCGCGGACATCCGCGAACTGCTCCCGACGGTCGTGGCGATGGAGCAGCTCAAGAGCAAGAAGGAAGAGTCCGACCACGGCCGGTTCCTGCGTGGCCTCGAGTCGCTGAGCCTGCTGGGCGATTATCGGATCCTCGGCGAGATCGGCCGTGGCGGGATGGGCATCGTGTACGAGGCCGAGCAGGAGTCGCTCGGCCGCCGGGTCGCGGTGAAGGTCCTGCCACGCCAATCGATGCTCGACGAACGGCGGCTGATGCGCTTCCACCGCGAAGCACAGACCGCGGCGCGCCTGCACCACACCAACATCGTGCCGATCTTCGGCGTCGGCGAGCAGGACGGCTACCACTACTACGTGATGCAGCGGATCCGCGGCCTGGGGCTCGACCAGGTGCTGCGCACGCTCCGCGGCGAACGGATCCGATCGGTGCCGGGCTCCGACTCCACCGAGTTGGACGCGATGGCGGTGGCGGCCGCACAGCGCCTGCGCGGCGAAGCGGCGCGCAACACTGGACCTTCGACGGGCTCCAGCGGCACGCACGCGGACCTCCGTCCCGAACCCTCTGCGGCCTACTGGCGCAGCATCGCGCGGATCGGCGTGCAGATCGCCGACGCCCTGGCCTACGCGCATTCGCAGGGCACCCTGCACCGCGACATCAAGCCGAGCAACCTGCTGCTCGACGCACAGGGCGTGGTGTGGGTGACGGACTTCGGCCTGGCCAAGGCCATCGAGGACTCGAACCTGACGAACAGCGGCGACGTGGTCGGCACGTTGCAGTACATGGCGCCGGAGCAGCTCGGCGGGGTGTTCGACGCGCGCAGCGACATCTACGGCCTCGGTCTCACGCTGTACGAGCTGTTGACGCTGCAGCCGGCATTCGGTGGCAGCAACCGCAGCGGGCTGCTGCAGAAGGTCTCGCAGGGCCAGGCGCCGCGTCCATCCAAGCTGCGCGCCGAGCTGCCGGCCGATTTCGAGACCATCGTGTTGACCGCGATGGACCGCGACCCACGCCACCGCTACCAGACGGCCGCGCTGCTGCGCGACGACCTGCAGCGGTTCCTCGAAGACCGACCGATCCTCGCCCGGCGCAGCAGCAGGGTGCAGCTCGCGTGGCGCTGGTGCCGGCGCAACCGCGCCCTGGCGAGCGCGGTGGCAGTTGCGATGTTGTCGGTCCTGATCGCCTTGGTGGTCGGGTGGCGCGCCTACTTCGTGGCGACCGCCCAGAATCTGGAGACGCAGGAAGCCAAGGCACTCGCCGAACGGCGCATGAAGCTGCTGCTGTCGACGCTCGAAGGTCTGTCCGAGCGGCTGGTGGGCGAGAGCATGTTCCAGGCAGTGATCCACAACGCCACCGACGGCAGCCGCGGGGCCGACACCGAGGACCCACTCGACACCGGGACCAGCAACCCCGAGCAGAGCATCTCGATTCCGACGGTGTCCGCGAAGGACGCCCGACTGCTGCAGGAGATCCTGTCGATGTGGGATCGCTTCGCCGCGGAGGATGCCGGCACCCCGACCCGGGTCGACGGTGCCTGGGCTCACTACAAGGCGGGCAACATCCAGTTCCGACTCGGCGAGTATCGCGCGGCACAGAAGTCGTACGTGAAGGCGATCCTGCGCTTCCAGGCCGCCGGAGAGACGACCGACCCGGTCACCGTCGCGCGGATCCGCAACCAGCTCGGTCAGGTGTACGCCAAGCGCGGCATGCTCGACGCGGCACGCGAATCGCACCACATGGTGGTCGACGCACTCGAGTCCGACGGCAAGTCGACGCGCGACGACGTGGCCGGGATGCTCGAGCTCGCCCGTGCCCACGACTTCCTCGGCTCCTGGGGCGCCGAAACACCGGACGAGCCCCGTCGCGGCCACCGCGGCCGACGCGGGCGACCCGACCGCGGCTTCCGCCGTCCTCCCCCGGGCGAACCGCTCGCCGAGCTGCGCGAGTCCCTTTCCGCACCGGTTCGCCTGCGTCACCACGAACGCGCCCAGGAACTGCTCGACGAATTGGTGGCGCGCGACCGCGACGATCCGGGGCTGCGCCTCGCGCTGGCCCGCAGCTGCCGCGACTTCGCCGGCTTCCTGTTCAGCAGCCCGACCTACCGCCGTCGGGCCGCGCCCCGCGCCGGCGAACTCGCCGACCGCGCCCGAAGCCTGCTCGACGCGCTGTGCCGCGAGTTCCCGGACGAGCCGCAGTACCGTTACGAACTCGCGGAGACGCTGGCGGTCGGGCCACCGCAGCCCACCGAGCTCGAGGCGGCTTCCGTGATCCTGCGCGAGCTCTGCACTGCGCACCCGACCGTGCCAGCATACAAGTCGTCGCTGGCGCGGGTGCTGCAGCGGCTGGCGCGCGAGCGATTCGTGGCGTTCCGCTTCTCGCAGGGCGAGGCCGAAAGCCGCGAGGCGATCGCTCTGCTGCGGCGGTTGTGCAAACTGCAGCCGGAAGCGGTGGGCAACTTGCTGGCCCTCGCCCGGGTGCGGTGGCCGTACGCCGAAGCACTGCTGCGGCTCGGTGATGTGCCGACCGCGCAGGAACAGCTCGAGGCGTCGATCCGCGAGCTGGAGGAGTACGCTGCGCGCATGCGGACTGGCGAAGAGCGTGGGCTCCTGGTGCGCTACGAGTTGCTGCTGGGGGTGCTGGAGTGGAGCGGGCAGCAGGAGGAGGCGGCGGCGGCGCGCAAGCGCCTGGTGGAGCTGCGCGAGGCGCTGCGACGGTAGTGGGGTGTCGCGCCGATCGATCCGCACGCCGCGCAACCGATCGTCCGCGTTGGCGCGAGTTCCCCGCTCGCTTCCTCGCACGGATCCTCGGACGAACGACCGCACGCCGCGGCACGCCACGACGTCCATGACGATGGTCGCCAGGGGCCGCCGGCCCGCCCCGTCACCGCAACCGTGACTTCCGAGCCTTGCGACACCGGCGGCGCACTCGATACTGCGCACTCGCCGCCCGCCCGCCCGCGCATGCACTCCCCCACCGCCGCGCTCGAGAACCCGCATCCGATCCCGCGGCGCGCGTGGCCCCACCACCTGCTGGTCGCGGCGCTCTATCTCGCCGGCTGGCTGATCCTGATCGCGCCGGCTCTGCCGTTGTTCGCCAGCCACATCTTCATGGACGGCACCGACGGCTCGCAGAACTTCTGGAACGAGTGGTGGGTGCGGCGCGCGGTGGCCGAGCTGCGCTTGCCCTGGCACACCGACATGCTGTTCCACCCGCACGGCATCACGATGATCGGTGCCACGCTCAACCCGTTCAACGGGTTCGCCACGGTGCCGCTGTGCTGGTTCCTCGGCCCGGTAGCGGCGTTCAACGCGATGATCGGGTTCGCGTTCGTCACCACCGGCTACGCGACCTTCCTCCTGGCGCGCGAGTGGACCGGGGCGTGGTGGCCGTCGGTACTCGCCGGCGCGCTGTTCACGTTCTGCCCATGGCACACCGCGCATGCACAGACGCACATGCAGCTGGTCACGCTGCAGGGTTTGCCGTTGTTCTTGTGGCTGTGGTTGCGGCTGCTGCGCCGGCCGACCCACGGGCGCGCGGTGCTGGCGGGACTGGGGCTGCTCTTGGTGGTGCTGTGCGACTACTACCTGACGTTCTACGCGGTGCTCAGCGGCGGATCGATGCTCGCCGCTCACGTGCTGTTCGGGCTGCGCGACGGTTTCGCCCGCCGTGCGTTCCGGCCGCTCGCGACGTTCGCGCTGATCAGCCTGCTGACCAGCGGACCGATCGTGTTCGACCTGCTGCTGACGATGGACAAGGACCGGCTGGCCGGCGGCCACGGCGACGTGCCGTACCGCAACGACCTGCTCGGTCTGCTGGTGCCCGGTGGCGGTTGGCGGTTCGCAGCGTGGACCGAGCGGGTGTGGTCGCGCCACCCGCTCGGCGGCGATTGGGTCGAGCTCGCCGCCCACGCGGGGCTGTCGGTTCTCGCGCTCGCGGGCTACGCGGCGTGGCGCGCCGGCCGCGAGGGAATGCGTCGGACGGTGCTCGGTTGGCTGCTGCTCGGCGCGGTGTTCTACGCGCTCAGCCTCGGTGAACAGCTCTTGGTCGCCGGGCGGGCATTCCCGGACGTCCCGATGCCGTATGCCGCGTTGGTGCAGCTGGTGCCGGGGCTCGGCAACACCGGCATGCCGGCACGGATGGCGGTGGTTACCCAGCTGACCCTCGCGCTGCTCGCCGGCTGCGGGATGGCGTTCGCCTGGCGCCGGCGGCCGCGTCTGCGCTGGTTGTTGCTGGGCCTTCCGCTGTTGTGGGCGTTCGAAGTGTGGCCACGCCCGCAGAACGTCTACCGCCCGGAGCCGAGTTCGGTGATCGAGACGCTGCGCACACTGCCGCCCGGCGCAGTCGCCGGATTCGACAGCCTCGGCGGACCGGCGCTGTTCTATCAGACGGTGTTCGAGAAGCCCGTGATCACGGGGTATGTCGCGCGTCGGACGGCGTTCCACGAGGAGATCCGCCTGAATCTCGACGCGCTGCGCAGCGCGGGGCGTTACCGCGAGCTGATGGAGCGCGGCCACGCGACTTACCTGGTGCGCCACCGCGTCGCGCTACCCCCGGTCCGCGACCCGGCGCTGAAGCTGATCGCCCGCGATGCGAAGTTCGAGTTGTGGACCTGGGCCCACAGCCCACTACCGGCGCTCGACCCCGCCACACCCGAGCCGAGCGAGCCTGCGGCGCGTGTCGTCGCGACGAGATCCGGTGCGGCCGACCTCGAGGTGTACTCACCCGGCGATCCGGACTGCGCGTTCTGCCTGGCGTTCAGCCGCACCCGTGTGCCGGGGGTACGGATGGAGGACGACAAGTACCTCGAGCTCGCGACCGACCCGGTGTTCAAGCTTTCGATGCAGCGCGACAACGATCAGTTCAAGACCAACTGGGGCCGGCTCGACGGGGCCGGGCGGGCTCGGTTCACGCTGGACACGACGCGCATGACCAAGGGGCTGGAGTTGGTGCTTTGGGCAAGCCTGTTCGTGTTCGAGGGTGGCCGGACCCACCGCGTGCGCCGGCTGCATCGGCCGGTGCGCATCGTGCTGCGGCCGTGAATCGGTGGCGGACCACCGGAGGCGGCCGTGGTCGCAACCCGCGCTGGACTGGTCACCGTCGTCCGGGGGATCGAACACTCGAGATCGGGTATCCAAGTCCGCCAGGGTGTACACCTCGGGAATGAAAACCAGCTCCATGCGAGCTCTCGTTCTCTTCCTCGCCGTGCTCGAGGGTTGCACGCTCAGTCCCGAGCGTTCGCCAGGTGAGTCGAGTGCGGTGGATCCGACGTCGCTCCGCGCGGTGCTCCGCCCGCTGGTCGGCCGCCCCTGTCGCGTGATCCAGTCCGGCAGTCTCTGGGTCTTGGAGTTCTCGAGGCGTTCAGTCCACAGCGACAAGATCGACATGGTCGGGGCCGACTTCATCCGGTGCTCGAACCCGGTCGAAGGGCCTCCGAGGAATCTCCACTACATTCCGCTCACGGCGATCTGCAGCATCGTCCTCGACGGAACAGAGTCCCGGCAATGAGCTGCGGGTGGCCCCGCAGCGTCGAGTCTCGTCCGGCACCACACCCGCGGTTGCCGCTCCGTGTTCGATACCCGTGCCAACCATCGAGCTGATCACGTCGATCGATGCACCGATCGAGCGAGTCTTCGATCTGTGCCGCAGCGTCGACGCACACGTCGCGACGGCCCGCGGCACCGGCGAACGAGCGATTGGCGGAATGACCACGGGATTGCTCGCGCTCGGCGACCAGGTGACCTGGTCCGCGCGCCACCTCGGCTGGCGCTGGCAGCTCACGAGCCGCATCACGGCCTTCGACCGTCCGCGGGGCTTTCGCGACTCGATGGTGTCCGGGCCGTTCCGCCGCTTCGACCACGATCACGAGTTCGTGCCCAGGGGCGATACCACCGTGGTCCGCGACGTCTTCGACTTCACCAGTCCTTGGGGTCCCCTGGGTCGCCTCGCCGACGCTGTCGTCGTCACGCGGCACATGCGCGGGTTCCTCCTGCAGAGGATGCGGGACATCAAGCAGATTGCCGAGTCCGGCGATTGGCGGCTGTATCTCCCGAGCGTCGGGCCGGCGTCGCCCGGCGATGCACCACAGACCGTGCATCGCTGAGCTCCGCCGGCGCACATCGCGACCTTGTCGGGCGCACGCATTGCATCCTCTGGCTTCGACACGGAGAGTTCCACTGGTGCGCATCGCCGCGTGCGCTACGGCCAAGAACCCGTCACTTCGCTACCGAGTCATGGAGTCCATTCTGGTGTTCGCGTGGGCCGGGCCGCTGATCCTCCTCGGAGCCGGTCAGCTCAGCTGGATCGTCTACAACCTGTTCATCGAGATGCAACCGGCGGCGGAAGGCCGAAGCCCTGTGCTGCCCACTGCCATCGGCGTGGGACTGATCTCCCTCGGAGTCTTCCGGCTGCGAACGCAGATCCAGAAGGCCGGGCGAGTACGGGGTTACGAAACTACGCAGCCCACCGATCCGGGCGGCGCGTGAACCGCACGAGTATGACCGCTCGTCTTCCGACCTGGCCGCCGACCGCATCGCCGATACTCGGCGAACTGCGGCGCGCGTTGTGCTCGCGCAGCAAGGCGCTGCGGCATCGACTCGCGCACTGGGATTGCGCACAGCAGCTCGACGAGGTGGACGGTCGCACGACGGAATCGTGGACAGTCGACTTCCACACCCATCGCGCGACGCTCCTCCTTCGACTGTGGGACGATGGGGTGTTCTGGTTCTCGACCCGCGAGACCGCGGCACACCGGACCATCTTCGAGCTGTCGTTCCACGGGAACGTGCGACCGGACCGCGTTCCCGAGCTGGTGCGGGCCATCGAAGCGTCCTTCACGCCCGCGAGTGTTCGCAAGACCGTGGACGCCGCGCAGGAGCAGATCCTCCAGCTCTGGGCTGACTTCGAGCCCAAAGAGATCCAGCGGGGTGGCCGGTAGTGTCTGCAGAGCCAGTCTGCATCGGCACTCTACTCATGACCGAGCTGCCGCGACCGCGCAAGGTCGCGGCTGACTTCGTCGAACCTGCCCCTCACCCCGCCCGATGCCCCGCGACGATCTGCTCCACCACCCCCGGATCCGCCAGCGTCGTGATGTCCCCCAGGTCCTGGTAGTCGCCCTGCGCGATCTTCCGCAGGATCCGGCGCATGATCTTGCCGCTGCGCGTCTTCGGTAGGCCCGGCACGACCTGGATGCGATCCGGGGTGGCGATCGGACCGATCACCGCGCGCACTTGGTCCTTCAGCATCTGGATCCCGGCGGGCGTCGCCAGCTCGGCGACTTCGCCGCGCGGCAGCACGAATGCGTAGATGCCGGTGCCCTTGATGTCGTGCGGCATGCCGACCACGGCCGCCTCGGCGACCGCCTCGTGCGCGACCAGCGCGCTCTCGACTTCGGCGGTGCCGAGCCGGTGGCCGGACACGTTGAGCACGTCGTCGACCCGCCCGGTGATCCAGTAGTAGCCGTCGGCGTCGCGGCGGCAGCCGTCGCCGGTGAAGTACCTGCCGGGGTACTGTGCGAAGTAGGTGGCGACGAACCGCTCGTGGTCGCCGTAGATGGTGCGCGCTTGGCCGGGCCAGCTGGCGGCGAGGCACAGGTTGCCGCGCACGTCGTTGCCGGTCACCTCGGCGCCGGATTCATCGACCAGCATCGGCCGAACGCCGAAAAACGGCAGGGTCGCGGAACCGGGCTTGCACGGGGTCGCACCGGGCAGCGGCGTGATCAGGATTCCGCCGGTCTCGGTCTGCCACCAGGTGTCGACGATCGCGCAACGCCCCTCGCCCACCACCCGGTGGTACCACTCCCACACTTCGGGATTGATCGGTTCGCCGACGGTACCGAGCACCCGCAGGCTGCTGCGGTCGTGCGCGCGCACCAGCTCATCGCCGAAACGGTGGATCGCGCGCAACGCGGTCGGCGCGGTGTAGAAGATGTTGACCTTCAGGTCCTCGACCAGGCGCCAGTAGCGGCTCGCGTCCGGGTAGACCGGGGTCGACTCGAACATCACGGTGGTCGCGCCGTTAGCCAGCGGCCCGTAGACGATGTAGCTGTGGCCGGTGATCCAACCGATGTCGGCGGCGCAGCAGTAGACGTCGCCCGGCTGGTAATCGAATACCAGCTCGTGCGTGAACGCCGCGTACAGCAGATAGCCGGCAGTGGTGTGCAGCAGGCCCTTCGGCTTGCCGGTCGAACCCGAGGTGTAGAGCACGAACAGCGGGTCCTCCGCATCCATCCACTCCGCCGGGCAGAACGGCCGCTGCCGCGCGAGCTCGGGCTCGAGCCAGAAGTCGCGCCCGTCCACCATCTCGACCGGCGTGTCGGTGCGCCGCGCCACCAGCACGGTCGTGACTCCGGTGCCGGCGATCGCCTGGTCGACGGTCTGCTTCAGCGGGATGGTCTTGCCGCCGCGCAGCCCTTCGTTCGCGGTGAGCACGATGCGGCAATCGGCGTCGACGATCCGGTCGCGCAACGAGCTCGCGGAGAAGCCGGCGAACACCACCGAATGCACTGCGCCGATCCGCGCACAGGCCAGCATGCCGATCGCCAGCTGCGGGATCATCGGCATGTAGAAGCAGACGCGATCGCCGCGGCGCACCCCGTGGTGGCGCAACACGTTGGCCATCCGACACACCTCGTCGCGCAGCTGCGCGTAGGTGATGTGCTCGTATTCCCCAGCTTCGTCCTTGGCCCACAGGATCGCGGTCTGCTCGCTGCGCTCCTCGACGTGGCGGTCGACGCAGTTGTAGCTCGCGTTCAGCTTGCCGTTCTCGAACCAGGTGAACCCGGCCTGGCCGAACCCGCCCGACATCACCCGGTCGTACGGCTCGAAGAAGCTGAGGCGCCGCGCCTCGTGATCCCAGAAGTCGGCCGGGTCGTCGATCGACCTCTGGTAGAGGTCGCGGTACTGGTCGAGCGACGCGATGCGCGCGCGTTCGGACAGTTGCGGCGGCGGGGGGAAGATCGGATCGCGCTCGGCCATGGTGCCTCCTGGTGGTGTGGATCAGACAGATGGGGAATTATCCGTGGCCCGCAGCATCGGTCGCAAGGCGGCTCGTCGCAGGCATATCGGTGGGTAGCCGAGGACACCCAACGCCGGGAGCGCCGCTGAGTGCCACCGAGAGTGCCGCAGGTTCTGATTCACACCACGAGCCTACTTCAGGCTGCGAACCCAGTGCAGCAGCGTCCGCACCGCCGTGCCCACTGCCCCACCGGTGTAGTAGTCCTTGGCGAGCGCGCCCCACGCCGCGCCGGCGATGTCGATGTGCGCCCACGCCACGTCCTTCGTGAAGTACGAAAGGAACGCGCCGCCGGAGGTGCTGCCGTTGCCGTGCGCCGGACTGTTGATGTTGCCGACGTCGGCGAACTGGCTCTTCATCTGGTCGCGGTGGACGTCCCACAACGGCAGCTGCCACAGCGGCTCGTCGGACGCCTGCCCGGCGTCGATCAGCTCGTCGATGAGGTCCTCGTCGGTGCCCATGATGCCCGCCATCTCGTGGCCCAGCGCGACCACCACCGCGCCGGTCAGCGTCGCCAGGTCGATCATCCGCTGCGGCTTGTAGGTCTTCTTGGCGTAGGCCAGCGCGTCGGCGAGGATCAACCGCCCCTCGGCGTCGGTGTTGAGCACCTCGATGGTCGTGCCATCGCACGCGGTCACCACGTCACCGGGTTTCTGCGCGTCCCCGCCCGGCATGTTCTCGGTGGACGGCACCAGACCGACGATCCGCACCTTGCGGCCGAGCCCCCGCAGGCCACCGTTCTTGAGCGCGTGGAACAGCCCGAGCACGGCGCCGCCGCCGCACATGTCGTAGCGCATCTCGTCCATCTTGGCGCTCGGCTTGATGCTGATGCCGCCGGTGTCGAAGGTCAGGCCCTTGCCGACGATGCACACGGTGCTCTTGTAGCCGGCCGGCTTGTAGTCCATGACGATCAGCTTGGGCGGCTGCACACTGCCGCGGGCCACGCCGAGCAGCGCCCCCATCTTCAGCTTGGCCATCGCCGCCTCGTCGAGCACCTTGACCGTCAGGTTGGCGCCCTGCAGCTTCTTCGCCTCGCGCGCCAACACCGTCGGCGTCGCCAAGTTGCCCGGCAGGTTCTCCAGGTCGCGGCTGAACACGGTCGCCTCCGCGCCGATGCGACCGAGCTCTACGCCCTGCGCGAACGCCTTCTGGCCCTTCCCGCCGTAGCACAGCTCGACGCGTTGCGCATGCCGCGCCTTGGCCTTCTCGCCGGTCGGCTTCTCGTAGCGGTAGGCGCCGAGGATGAGACCCTCGGCCAGCGCCCGGCCGGCAACCGTCGGCTCGACGTCGCCCAGATCGGCGTCGCTTACCAGCAGTCGAAACGTGCCCACCCGCAGCGCCTCGGCGCGCTTCTGCGCCACCGCGGCGGCGCGGCGCAGCTTCTCGGTGGTGCGCTGCTCCGCCTTGCCGAGCCCGACGAACAGCACGCGCTTGGGCTGCCCGCTGGCATCCGGATAGAACAGGTTGGCCGCCCGCTCGTCGGTCGACAGGTCGCCGGTCGCCTGCGCCTTGCCGACGAACTTGGCGAGCGCGCGACCGAGGTCCGGGGTCTTGCCCTGGTTGACGAATGCGACGAGCAACTCCTGGGTCGATGGAGCGGCCTTGGCGGCGACGAGGCGGATCTTCATGGAGAGTTCTTAGCGCGGCCCCCACGGCGTCTCCACTGCAAACACGTGCCGATGCGGCTGGGTCACCGGTATGGTGGCCGTATGGCGCTGTCCCACGACGTCACCCTGCCGCGCGAGCAGGAAGCCACTTTCCCCGACCGCTGCGTCGCCTGCGGCACCGAGGGCCCTGAAGATCTCTACACGGTGCGGCAACGGCCGCTGTCGTTCCTGCCGTTCCTGTCGCCGCTGTTCAGCGTGTTCACCAGCAAGGTCGAAGCCTCGGCACCGGCGTGCCGCGATTGCCGCGAGGAATGCGTGCGGCAGGTCCGCTACCGCAGTCTACTGTCGTTCGTGCTGCTGGCCGGGGTGGCGACGGTGGTGATCGTCTGGCACGAGCAGCTACTGCCGACAACCCGCGGCACCCGCAAGCTGGCATTCCTCGGCTACGCACTGATCGGCGTGGGACCGACCATCCTACTCGATGTGTTCGCCCCGCGCGCCTTCGACATCACCGCCCGCAAGGACACGGTCGATTACGAGTTCCGCAGCGAGAGCTACGCCGAGGAGTTCGCCGACAACAACGGCGCCGCGGTCGAGTAGAGCACTCGGGACCGCTGATTCGCCCCCACGGCCGGGACGGCGCCACGGTCCAGTAGCGCTACCGCGGAGGATCGTCTTCGCGCTGCTCGCGCAGCTCGGCGAGCATGCGCTGAATGTCGCGGAACCCGGCAACCGTCACCCACAGGGCGAGCAGCGCGAACACTCCGACCGCCGTGTAGACGGTCACCACCCAGAACAGCGCCCAGCCGCTCATCGGGCCACCTCCACCACCGGACGCGCGCGGTCGGGGAACAGCAGCGACCCGACCACCATGGCCGCCACCGACAGCCCGAGCGTCGACAGCCCGACCTGCCAGGATTCCCATTCCGCCAACCCGAGCGGCGCGCGCACGTCGTGCAAGCCGAGCAACGCGCTGAGCCCGGCGATCAGCGCGGCAACGGCACCGGTCGAGCTGGCCCGCCGCCAATAGAGTCCCGGGATCAGCACCGCGATCGCCCCGGTGAAGAACACTGCGCCGGTGATCGCCAGATAGTCCCACACGGCCTGCTTCGGTTCGAAACAAGTACCCCACACCCAGACCCACGCGCCGATCGCGACGATCCCGACGCGGGTCCACAGCAGCTGACGCCGGTCCGTGGGGTTCGGGTGGAGCGGCGCGATCACGTCGCGGGCGATCACCGAAGCCCAGCACAACAAGTAGCTGTCGTGGGTCGACATGAACGCCGCGAGCATCGCCGCCGTGATCAGGCCCAGCACGCCGATCGGCAACACCTCGCGCAGCAACACCGGATAGGCCTGGATGCTCTTGTAGGCGACCCCCTCGAGCTGGAACCCGCCGTCGCTGCCGACAACCGCGCCGGCCTGGGTGAGGAACACGAACGCCGCCACGCCCATGAAGCCCGGCACCAAGACCCGCACCAAGAACGACAACGAACTCAACCCGAGCTGCCAACGCACCACACTCGCGTCGCGCGCCGACAGGGCGCGACTCACCGCGGTCGGCCACACCGCACAGCTGACGAACCCGAGCACCGCCTGCCACGAGATGTAACCGAGCCCGTGCCCTCGGATCGGGTCGAACGCCTCGTCGGGTCGCTGCTGCCAGGTCGCGACGATCTGCTCCATCCCCAGCCCGGGCCGCGACAGCACGATCAGCACCATCGCCACCAGACCCGCCGACAGCACCACGAACTGCACGTAGTCGGTGAGCACCACCGAGACCATGCCACCGAGCACCGTGTAGACCAGCACCAGCGCGAGCAACCCGGTCATCACCCAGCGCAGCATGTCCGGCGACATCCCGGTGACCGCCACCACGAACTGGCCGCCGACCTGCAGGAACAGCCCCATGTTCAGGATCCCGCCGAGCGCCAGCAGCACCCCTCCGAGGATCCGGGTCCGCCGGCCGAAGCGCAGCTCGTAGTACTCCGGGATCGTCATGACGCCGGTTTGCCGAAGGCGCACCACGACGAACCCCGTCACCCCGACCACCAGCGTGACCAGCCCGGCGACCAGGCCGATGTGCAGCGCCTTGAACCCCTCCCTGTAGCCGAGCTGGGCGTTGTACATCACCGTGATCAGCCCGAGCTCGGAACCGGTCATGGTGGCCACCGACAACGCGGTGCCCAGGCTGCGGCCGGCGACCAGGTAGCCGGTGAGTCCGGTGACCACGCGGTTGGCGAGCAGCCCGGCGGCGACCGAGATCGCCAGGTAGACGACCACGATCGCGGTGTCGAGGGCTCCGAACGAGGGCGAGGCGAGCATCGCCCGCATTCAACGGCGCAGCGCGCTGCCAGGCAAACACCGCCTCGAATCTGCGGGCCGCTACCGAGCGCTGCGGTACGCAGCGGCCAGCTGACGAGCCGCGCACACCCAGACGCTCCCTGCTCCGTGCTGGCTGTGCATGGGACAGGGACGCCTTCGTTCGGCTCGGACGCAGTGGCAGCGGAAATCGACGTGATGCCAGAGAATGTCCGAAATCCGCCACCGAACCGGGGCGAACCCGACATCGATCCCCGCGACGAACCGAGAGCGCTGATCGCCTGTTGGCACAATGCCCTCACCTCATCCAACTTGGCGCCGCGCAACGCACGCCCACTCTCTCGACCATGACGAGACATTCGAATCTCGGAGTAGCCCTGCTCCTCTGCGGCTCGGCCACCGCCCAGTCGTTCACGTCCCCCGCCGGGCTGTCCTCGATCGAGGGCAACACGCGGTTCTACACCTATACCAATCGCCGGTACATGGGGATCGACGCCTCCAACACCCACGTGGTGGCGACGATCCGGTCCTTCGCCTTGCGCCGCGACAAGGGCGCCCCCATCTCCGGCGGTGCGTCCACCGCGGACCTGACTCTCACCCTCGGCGAAACGAACATGGCCACGGTGTACTCGGAGATGGACAGGAACTTCCTGCCGGGCAAACGCACGCTGGTGTTTCCGAAGAAGAACGTCAACTGGCCGGATTGGAGTCTGCCGGCGACGACCCCCGCACCGTTCGACGTGCGGATCTCGCTGCTGACCACGTACGCGTACAACGGCCCGAACGGCAACGCACTGGTCTGGGACTTGACACTGGAGAACGCCACGAACACCGACAACTGGTGTGACCGCGCCATCACCACGGACTACCCCGGAAGCTCCCAGGTGATCGGCACCGGCTGCTTCGGGTTCAGTCTGACCACGATGATGCGGAGCAACGGCCCGGGCATGCCCAACTTCGGCATGCGTTTGCAGGCCGGTGTGACGAGTGCGCCGGTCAGCACGCCAGTGGCGCTGAGCATCGCGTTGACGGATGCCAACTGTTCGGTCCCGGGGCTCTGCACGACACTGCGCGCCCTGCCCCTCGCCGTGTTTCCGCTGGGCGTGTCCGACGCATCGGGGACCGTGTACGACTGCTATTTCCAGACCAAGTACAACGTGACGGCCAACGGTCTGAGCCTGGTCACCCAGGCGTTCGCCGAGGACCGCGGCACACTACGCCTGTCGAATGCCCGCAGCTCCACGATGCCGACCTCGGCAGAGACCACCGGGTACGAAGCCTGCTATCTGTTCAGCTCGCTGACCAACGTGCCGAACACCAGCCCGGTGATCACCGGCGGCTCGATCGTGGTCGAGTTCGGGACCTGATTCTGCAACCCTGCGGGTGCCCCGGACGCGGTGGACGGCCACACCGATCCGGACGACAATCCCCGCATGCAGCGCGACTCCCGAACGCTCCGCGCCTCGACCCTCGTCGCCCTCGCCTTCGGCCCGCTCGCCGCGCTCGCCCCGGGCCAAACCGTGACGGTCGACGCCGCCGGCGGGATCCGCCGGTGGCATGCGGTGACGCTCACGCTCACCGGCCCCGCGTCGGCCGAGACCGCGCCGACCAACCCGTTCCTCGACCTCCGGATGCAGGTCACCTTCCAGCACCGCGCCACCGCGCTGCGCTACGTGGTGCCGGGCTACTTCGCCGCCGACGGTCGCGCCGCCGACACCGGTGCGGATGCCGGGGACAGGTGGCGCGCCCACTTGAGCCCCGACCACACCGGCGCGTGGGACTACACCATCTCGTTCCGCGCGGGTGCCGGCGTGGCGGTCGACGCGAACCCCACGGCCGGAACCGCGCTGGCCCCGTTCGACGGGACCCGCGGTAGCTTCACCGTGCTCGAGACCGACAAGGGTGGCCGCGATCTGCGCGGCCGCGGGCGCCTGCGCTACGTCGGCGCCCATCACCTGCAGTTCGCCGACGGCGGGTGGTTCCTCAAGGTCGGCGCGGACTCGCCCGAGAACCTGCTCGCCTACGACGACTTCGACAACACGCCGAACACCGGTTCGTTGCGCAAGAGCTGGGCGCCGCACCTCGGCGACTGGCAGACCGGTGACCCGACCTGGGGCAACGGCCGCGGCAAGGGGCTGATCGGCGCGCTCAACTACTTGGCGAGCGAGCAGCTCAGTGCCGTTTCGTTCCTCACCTACAGCTACAACGGCGACGACAAGAACGTGTTCCCCTACCGCGATCCGACCGTGCGCACGCGGATGGACTGCTCCAAGCTCGACCAGTGGGGCATCGTGTTGGCGCACGCCGGTCGGGTCGGGCTGTTCCTGCACTTCAAGACCCAAGAGACCGAGAACGACCAGGACATGGACGGCGGTGCGCTGGGCACCGAGCGGATCCTCTACTACCGCGAGCTGGTGGCCCGCTACGCACACCTCCTGGCGCTCAACTGGAACCTCGGCGAGGAGAACAGCAACACCACGGCGCAGCGCCAACAGTTCGCCCGTTGGTTCCACGACCACGATCCGTACCGGCATCCGGTGGTCGTGCACACGTTCCCGGCCGACAAGAGCAACGTCTACACACCGCTGCTCGGCAGCGGCTCGACGCTGGCCGGCGCGTCCCTGCAGTCGGGCGCGGGCGGCGTGTTCGCCGATACCCTCGAATGGGTCGACAAGTCCCGCAACGCCGGCCGCCCCTGGGTGTGCGCCAACGACGAACAAGGCCCCGCCAACGTCGGAGTGATGCCGGACAGCGCCGACCCGCAGCACGACGCGATCCGCCAACAGGTGCTGTGGGGCAACCTGCTGGCAGGCGGCGCCGGCATCGAGTGCTATTTCGGCTACGCGTTCGCCCATTCGGACCTCACCTGCAACGACTTCCGCAGCCGCGATCTGTGGTGGGACCAGTGCCGCCACGCCAAGTCGCTGTTCCTCGACCACCGCGTGCCGTTCCACGCCATGCGGAATGCCGACGCTCGGGTCGACCGCGGCCACTGCCTGGCGAACGCCGACTACCACGTGGTCTACCTGCCGGCGGGTGGTGTGGCACAACTCGACCTGCGCGCGACCAGCGGCACGTTCGACGTGCTGTGGTTCGACCCGCGCGGCGGCGGGGCACTGCAGGTCGGCGCGACGCCGTCGGTGACTGGCGGCGCCTGGCGTTCGCTCGGCGCCGCACCGCGCGAGCCGACCCGCGACTGGGCGATCCTGGTGCGTCGCAGTGGGCCGGCGGCGACGGTGGTGCGCTACGGCGCGGGCTGCCCGGGAACCGCCGCGCTGGTGCCAGCGCTCGCGACCGCCGGGGTTCCGGCACTCGGCGCCCACGCGTTCGCCATACGCATCGAGCAGGCGCGGCCGGCGGCAGCGGTGGTGTTCGCGCTCGGCGACACCCGCCTCGGCCTGCCGCTGGCGGGTGGCTGTACGCTGTTGGCTGACGGAATCCTCGTTCCCTCGACCACCGACTACGCGGGGCGCGCGAGCTTGCCGTTGCCGGTGCCGTTCGATGTCGGCTTGCTGGGGGCGAAGCTCTGCTGCAGTGGGGCCGTGGAAGATCCGGCCGGGGCGTACCTCGGGTTGCTCGCGTTCGCGGATGCGGTGGAGGTTCGGTTGGGGTTCTGAATCCCGCCGCCCGCTTCCGGCGCGCAACCGCGTTCGCTTTTGCCTGCCCCGACTCGCTCGATCGAACATCCGGTGCTATCACCACGGCATGCTTGGCACCGGAACACTCGCCGGCCCGTGAGCGAAACCTCGGGCTCAGGCAGCGACCAGCGCGATCTCGGGCGGATCCTCGCGGTCAAGCGACTGTTCCTGGCGGCCATCGACTTGCCCGACGCACAGCGCAACGCCTACCTGGACGAGGAGTGCAAGGGGGACCAGGCGCTGCGCGCCGAGGTCGCGGGTCTGCTGCACGATCACATCCAGGCGATGGTCGCGGAGACCCTGTCGAGTCCGGCGAAGGGGTGGAGGGAGCCTGCGGCGGTAGACGATCGGATCGAAGAGATCGGGCCGTACCGCATTCTCGAGGTGCTGGGTGAAGGCGGGATGGGCACCGTGTACCTGGCCGAGCAACGCCACCCGGTGCGGCGGCGCGTGGCGCTCAAGGTCGTGAAGCTCGGCATGGACACCAAGGCGGTGCTCAAGCGCTTCGAGGCGGAGCGCCAGGCGCTGTCGCTCATGGAGCACGGCAGCATCGCGCGTGTGCTCGACGCCGGCGCCACCGACGCCGGACGTCCGTACTTCGCGATGGAGTACGTCAAGGGCGTGCCGATCACCGACTACTGCGATCGGCAGAAGCTCGACGTCCGCGACCGCCTGACGCTGTTCCTACAGATCTGCGCCGGAGTCCAGCACGCGCACCAGAAGGGCATCATCCATCGCGACCTCAAGCCCTCGAACGTGCTCGTCACCGCACAGGAAGTGGCGCCACAGGCCAAGATCATCGACTTCGGCCTAGCCCGCGCGACCGACAACCGCCTGGTCGAGGGCACGCTGTTCACCCAGCACGGCGTCACGCTCGGCACGCCGGAGTACATGTCGCCGGAGCAGGCCGGTCTCGATTCGCTCGACATCGACTCGCGCACCGACGTCTACTCGCTTGGCGTGATGCTGTACGAGTTGCTGGTCGGCCAACTGCCGTTCACCAGCGAAGAGTTGCGCGAACAGGGAGTGCTGTCGATCCAGCGGAAGATCCGCGAGGAGGAGCCGCAACGCCCGTCGACCAAGTTCACGCGCGCCACCGAGGCGTCGTTGGAGATCGCCTCGCGCCGCAAGACGAGTGTTCAGGAGCTGAGCCGCCACCTTCAGGGCGAGCTCGATTGGGTAGTGCTGCGGGCGATGGAGAAGGACCGCGCTCGGCGTTACCAGACGGCGAGCGAACTCGCCGCCGATCTACAGCGGTTCCTCGATGACGAGCCGGTGCTCGCCCGCCCACCGAGCTTCTCGTACCGCGCCCGCAAGTTCGTGCGGCGCTACCGCGGACAGGTGGTCGCCGCATGCACGGTGCTCGTCGCCCTGGTCGCCGGGGTGATCGGCACCACTTGGTTCGCGATCGAAGCCGGACAACAGGCCGAGATCGCCAGCGAGAACGCACGGAATACCAAAGCGGCCCTGGACGACTTCCGTCGGCTCAAGGACCAGGTACGGCTGCGCAGTTTCCGCAGCGCGGCGGAGCAACTGTACCCCGAGACGCCCGAACGCGTCGCCGCGATGGACGCGTGGCTCGACGCGGTGGCGAAGTGGCGGGGCGCGATGCTCGACCACGACGCGGCGATCCAGCAGCTGCGCAGCAAGGCGCAACGGGTATCCACTGCGCGCGGCGAGACGTTCGTCTTCTCCGACCCGAGCGACGAGTTCCTGCACACCGCGCTGGTGGAGTTCGTCGATCGCGACCTGCGGGACTTCGAGGGACCCGAGGGCCTGCTGGCGCACGTGCGCCAGAGCCGCGACTGGGCCCGCGAAGTGCACAACAAGACCGTTCTCGAGCCCGCGGCGGCGTGGCGCGAGGCGGCGCGCTACGTCGCGTCGAGCACCGCGTACCGAATCCCCGACCTGAAACCGCAGATCGGTCTGATCCCGCTGGGGCCGGATCCGAGTTCGGGGCTGTACGAGTTCTACCTGCCGCGAACCGGCGCGCGACCGGAGCGCGACGGAGACCGCAATCCGCTGCGTATCGACGACGAGACGGCGACCGTGTTGGTCCTGCTCCCGGGTGGCGCCACCGAGATCGGATCGCCGCAGTGTCCCGGAGCCAACCCGATCCAACGGGTCACGCTCGCGCCGTTCTTCATCGGCAAGTACGAACTCACGCAGGCGCAGTGGATTCGCATGACGCACGCCACCGCGGACCGCAAGCTGTGGAAGAACCCGAGTGCCTGGGTGCGCCCGGCATTCGTGCACACGCTCCACAACCCGGTCGAGTCGATCAGTTTCGTGCAGGCCGAACGGGTACTGCGCCGCCACGGGCTGGTGCTGCCCACCGAGGCACAGTGGGAATACGCCTGCCGCGCGGGCACCGGCGGGGCCTGGTCGTTCGGGGACCGGCGGGATTGCCTGAAGACGCCCCACGCCCGGGTGAACATCGCCGACGGGTACGAGCAGCGCCCGACCATGCACTGGCCACACGCCGAGCTGTGGCCGGACTACTACGACCGCTACTTCTGCCACGCGGCGGTCGGGACCTTCGATCCCAATCCGTTCGGCTTGTTCGAGATGCACGGCAACGTGTCAGAGTGGACGCGCAGCCCTTGGGCGCGGTACGGCCGCGACGAGATGGCTGACGGCGACGGCGCGTGGCGGATGGCGCCGAACGGGATGCGGGTGGTGCGCGGCGGTAGCTTCCTGCATTCCGCCGCGTACGCGCGCACCGCGCATCGCCAGCGCGTACCGGAAACCGGGGTCTACGACAACCTCGGGGTCCGGGTGGTTCGGCCGTTCGTCCGGTAATCGCCTCGACTGGCGCCGTGGCGTCCGCATCCGGCGGGGACCGTGCCACAATCCGGTGCGCCCTCGGAGACTCTCCATGCACCGACTCTCGATCCTCCTCGCAGCGTTCACATTCGCCTCCCAGGCACTCGGCCAGACCGGTTGGGATTCACCCGACCGGCGCATCGGTGCCGGCTCCGCCTACGACACGGCGCGCAACACCCAGGTGGTGTTCGGCGGCTCGTCGGGGGCGCAGCTGCTGGGCGACACGTGGGAGCGCGAAACGGGCAACAACTGGTCGCTCGCCTCCTCGGGTGGCGGCCTCAACGACCCTTCGGCACGGCGCGACCACACCATGGTGTACGACCCGGTGACCAAGAAGGTGGTCATGCACGGTGGCACCAACGCGAGCAACCAGCGACAGACCGACACCTGGGAATGGGACCAGGGGGGCTGGGGCCGGCTCAACGGAGTGGCGGCCGGTCCCGAGGCGTCCGGCCATGCCGCGGTGTGGGACACCGGCAACAACCGGATGCTGATCTTCGGCGGCGAGAACCAGAGCGGGCTCAGCAACGAGACCTGGCAGTACAAGGCACGGGTTTGGACCAAACTGAATCCCGCCACGCCGCCGACGCCCCGCGTGCACGCAGCGATGGCGTACGACTCGGTGCGCAAGGAGGTCATCCTGTTCGGTGGCCGTGACCAGAACGGCGACCTCGACGACACCTGGCGGTTCGATGGCACGAACTGGGCCAAGATCACGATCCCGTCGACCAAGCTGACCCCGTTGCCCCGGTCGCGCCACGTCATGTCGTACCACCCACCGACCGCGCGGATCCTGATGGTCGGCGGCAACCACGCGTTCATGGTGCCCAACGGCGGGCACTACGAGTGGAACGGCAGCGAGTGGGCGTTCCTGTACTTCAACGGTGCGCCGCAGCACTTCGTCCGGCTCGACGGTGCGACGTTGATCTACGACGAGAACCGCAAGGTCACCGTGTTGCACGGCGGCCAGGCGGACGACCCCTCGCTGACCAACGAGTTGTTCGTCGAGCCCTACGAGTGGAACGGCACGAACTGGACCACACCCCCCGACCTGCAGCGACCACGTCCCCGCTCCAATCCCGCGATGGCGTACGATTCCGACCGCCGCCGACTGGTCGTCGCGAACGGCTACTACGACGCGCTGCGGATCGCGCCAGGGACCTACGAGTTCGACGGTGTCCGCTTCTACCAGCTCAACCCGGGCACCGAACCCAGTGTCGCCGAAGCCGGAATGGGGTACGACCCGACGCGCAAGGTCTGCGTGCTGTTCGGCGGCTTCGACACCGGCCTGTCGATCGTCGACCGCACCTGGGAGTGGAACGGCACGGCGTGGACGCAGAAGACCCCGACGACGCGACCTCCGGCGCGATTGCGCGGCCAGGTGGTGTGGGACACCCGCAACAACCGGCTGCTGCTGGTCGGCGGTGAGTCGTCGTTCTCCGGGCAGGGCGTGTTCGATGTGTGGACGTGGAACGGGACTGCCTGGACGCAGGTGACGCTGCCCAGCAGCCCGGCACCATCCACCTGGATCGGTCGCGTCGCCTACGACTCGTTCCGCGGCGTCTTGGTGTCGCAGACCGCGACCGGCACCTACGAGTGGGACGGCACCTCCGTCGCCAAACGGAGTCCGACCACGTCGCCGGGGGTGGTGCGCTCGATGGCGTACGACCCGCTGTGCCGCACCACCGTCGCGTACCGCGACGGCGGGAACCGGACCGCCGAGATGTGGGAGTGGAACGGCACCGAGTGGCGGACTGCGGGGCTCGGCGGCGCGCCGGAGTACCGCGACGGAGAAGTCGTGTTCGTGGGTGCGGTCGGTCGAGTGGCGCTGTTCGGCGGGGTCGTCACGACGCCGATAAGCCTGCGCAACGCGTTCACCAACGAGATGTGGTTCTACGGGTTGGCACGCCTCGGACTGTCCAAGGACCGCTACATCGGTCCCGGCGGCTACTCGAGCTTCGCCGCAGCGGTCACCGCCGCCGAACCAGGCGACCGAATCCTGCTCGGCCAAGACGCTTTCGTGTCGAGCTGGGGCGACTACGTCATCGACAAGAAGCTGACCATCGAGTCGTTCGGCGGCCGCCACAAGCTCACCATCCGGGCCGTGGACTATCCACCCGGGCCGAATCTGCGGTGCATCTTCAAGCAGCCGGTGGTGTTCCGCGACCTCGACATCGAAGTGTCCGACGGGAGCACGTTCCTCGAGTCGTACCTGGTCTTCGATGTCGCTGCCGGGGACGTGCAGTTCGATCGCGTCGCGATCAACCAAACGCGACTTCTCGGGTTCGGTCCGCGCGCGGTCGTCGACATCCGCGCGGGCGAAGTCCTGCTGCGGAGCACCACGGTCACGGTCGGCGACAGCGTCGATGGCTTCGGGTTCGGTGGAATCGATGCCCTCAAGGTCACCGCCGACCGCTTGGTGGTGGAAGACGGGGCGCTGCACGCGGGGAGTGCGGGCAACAACTCGTCGCCGACCCAGCCGGGCAGAGGCGGCGCGGCGCTGCTCGCCACCACCCGAGAGACCCTGCTGGTGCGCTGTGAACTGCAGAACGGCAACGGTAGCTACTACGCCAACGGCAGCAGCCGCTCGCTGTTCTCGGCCGCGGGAACGAGCACGCTCGGCACCGTCGTCAGCGCCTACGCGGCGCGGCTCGCACCCGGCCTGGCCGGCTCCGACCCGAGTCTGCCAACCACTTCGCGCGGCACCCCGACACAACTCGGACAGGCCGAAGCACCGCTGTCGGTGACCGGCAGCGCGCTCGGCAACGTGGCGGTGTTCGAGGCCAAGTTGCCGCAATCGGCCTCGTACAACACCCTCGGCTTCTACCTCGGGATCGGCTTCAGCCGCTTCCCGACCCCGCTGGGCGACATCTGGACCAACCCGCTGCTCACCATCCCGATGGTCTCCGGCGGCAAGTTCACCGTGCCGGTCAACTGCGTGGATCTCGACCTCCACCTGGTCGTGCAGGCGGTCATCGGGTTGCCGGTGCGGATCGGCAACCCGTCGTTCGTCAAGGTCCACCGCTGAGGCGCTCGGGTCTCGCCCGCATTCCGCAGCGGGAACGATCGCGATGCCAGCGGGTCGCGTCTATCTACCGACGCGGACCATCGCCCCTGCACTCAGGTCGATCCCCCACGGCCCAGAGCTCGGTCCGAATGCGGCTTGGAAGGTGCCGACCAGCCCGACCAACGACGGCTGGTTGGGCACCGGTACGGGCACCTGGAACGCACCCTGAGCATTGGTCGCCAGGGGCACGAGGAACCACGCCGTGGCGAGGTCGACCTGCGCCGTGCACCGCGAACCGGGAATCGGCAACGGCGTGGCAACCGGCGGACCGAACCACAGCAGCGCGGCGGTGCTGCCGGTTACCCGCCCCGTGAGCACGGTCTGCGCATTGATGCGGAACGCCCGGTCCGCGCGCAGTTCGACGCCGACGGTTCCCTGGCCGGCGCACGCCGCACCGTGGCGCTCCACGGCAGCGCCCGGGTCGACGACGAACGGTTCGATGCCGACCGCGGAATCGAGGCTGAGGAACACGCGACCCTGCACCACCGCCGCGGCGCCGCGCGTGGTCGGCCAGAACTTCAGAAGCTCGACGAACACCGTGCCGGTCGGCGTTCCGTCGGTGGTGTAGAGCCCCCGCCGGCCAGCCGCGTCGATCCCCCCGAACCACGCCTGCTCGGGACTGGTGACCAACCAATCGGTCGCCAGCGCGAGACTCGCCAAGCGCACGGTCCCCGCCGCCGTGCCGTCGCTGGCGAACAGTCCGCCACCCGACGCGAACAAGAGCCGCGCGCCGAGCACCGCGGCATCGCTTCCCACCAGCGACGAGACCTGCCGGGTCCCCGCCGCCGTCCCGTCACTGACGTAGACGCCGTTGGCACAGAGCGCGAACAACCGATCACCGACCACCGCCAGTTCGCCGCGCGGCAACGCGGGGAACGTCGACACGGTGCGGCCGTCGGTCCACACGACGCCCGAGTTGCACGACACCCACACGGCATCGGCGAACGAGGTGATCCAGTACGGCTCCGGTGGTCCAGGGTTGTGCGGGAAGGTCCCGACCACGCGAGTCCCGGCCGGGCTGCCATCGGTCACCCAAACCGTCGGCTGCCGCTGCGACGACATCAACACCACGATCGCCTGTTGTCCGACGACGTGGATCGCCATGGTGTCCGCAGCCGGCGCGCCGGTCAGCAGGATCGCGTTGCCGGTGCCGCGATCGAGGCGGAACAACCCCCCGAGATTCCCGACGTAGCCGGTGAACAGCAGATCGCTGCCGAACGCGGCCGAGGTGGCCACCGGCGACCGCGTGTTGCCCGACGCGAGTGTCGCCACTGGAACGACGTTCGACCCGTCGGTTGCGACCACCCGCGCCTGGCCACCCGCCTGGGTGATCACCCACAGCTCCGCACCGACCTCGACCAGCGCCGACGGCGTGGGACCGCCGATCAGGGACGGCGCGATCGCCCGCGTACCGGCGGCCGTGCCGTCGCTGATCCACGGCTGGAAGCCGACGCCCGGCAGGTCGACCTCGAACGCCACGCGGTTGCCGAAGCGGGTGAACTGCGTCGGACGCGATCCGGGACTCGCGATGGTGATGTCGCGGAGCAGTTGCGCCCGCTGCGCGGGCAGTTGGGTGAGCGACAGCGGGACGAGGGCGAAGGCGGAAGCGGTACGGAGTAGGCGCATCGGGTCAGGCAGTGTGGTGGAGGGAAGCCGCGGCGCGTGGCTTGCGCAACAACCATTCCGCTCGGCATGCGCCAGGTCTCAGCGGCACTGCTGTTTCGGTTGCGGAACAACCACCCGGGTGCCACCACCACGCACCCTGGGGACGGCGCGACTCGACGACTTACCCCAGCTCGGAGGCCGACCAAACCAAGGCTTGCATACATAACCATCTGGTGATATACAAACCGCACGATGACGGCCGCCACTACCCAGCAGGTGTTCCGAGCGATCGCCGATCCGGCGCGGCGATCGATCCTCGACCGCCTCGCGCGCGAGGGCGCGACCGCCGCCCTCGAACTCGGCGCCGGCTTCCACGGCAGCCAACCGGCCCTGTCCAAGCACCTGCGCGTGCTGCGCGAGGCCGGGCTGGTGCGCACACGCCGCGACGGCCGCCGCGTCCTCTACACGCTGCGCCCCGGCCCGCTCGCCGACGTCGAGCGATGGATCAGTCTCTACCGCCAATTCTGGGAGGGACGCCTCGACGCTCTCGCCCGCCACCTCGACGAAACACCATGAAGGGCATCCACCTGGAGCGGACCTATCCCCACCCGATCGAACGCGTTTGGCAGGCCATCGCCACGAGCCGCGGGCTCGCCGCATGGCTGATGCCGAACGACTTCGAGCCACAGCCCGGCCATCGCTTCCAGTTCCGCTGGAAGAAGGTCCCCGGCTGGCGCGGCATCGTGGACTGCGAAGTGCTCGAGATCGAACCGCTCGAGCGGCTGGTGTTCTCGTGGCGCGGCGAGGAGGGCCATCAACCGACCAGGGTCACGTTCACGCTGACTCGAGTGCCCGAGGGCACCCGCCTGACCCTCGACCACGACGGCTTCCGCGGCTTCGGCGGGTTCCTCAGCCGGCAAATGATGCGCGGTGGCTGGCGAACCAAGCTGCTGCAGCGGCAGTTGCCCCACGCACTCGAGTCGCTGGCGACGGGCGGTACCGCCGCCCTGACTCCCCTCGTCCCCTGACCGCGGAGACGCTCGATGAAGTCAGACTACTGGGACGTCACCGACGAGCAGGTCGTCGAGAAGACCGGTCACCCGCTCGCCCACTGGGAGCGCGTGCTCGATCGGTTCGGGGCGGCGACCAAGAAGTCCAACGAAGTCGTCGCCCACCTCCAAGCGGAGCACGGCGTGCCGCGCTACTGGGCGCGCACGCTGACGACCCGCTACCTGAAGCGAAACGACCCGTGAAGTCCGCGGCCGTCACCTACTTGCCGATCCGCACCTCGACACCGTTGGTGTGTGAACTGGTGCCGTTGTTGCCGCCCGTATCGGCGATCACGTATTGGAAGAACGCCCGTGCGTTGGCGGCACTGGTCGGCAACAACACCGGCACAGTGGACTCCCCCGCCCCGGCGACACCGGCCTGGCCGGACAGGGGCACCGGCAGCAGCACCGCGACCGGACTGGAGTAGAGGATCACGCCCGGGATCACCGTGCTCGGGACGTTGGACTCCGTGGCGCCGATCAGCATCCAGGCGACGCTGCCGCCGACCGCGTTGCGCAGCCACAGACTCGCCACCTGCCCGGGACGCAGCGCACCGACGACGCTCGCGATCGGGACCTTCCCTCCGGTGCCAGGCACCGACTGCCCGTACTGGCGCCGCAACCCAGCGTCCGCGCCCTCGAAGCGACGGTTGCGGGTCGGGTAGGAGCCGAGGATGTCGGGGTCCCCGTCCTGATCGAGGTCGACCAAGTCGCGCATTCCACCGATGCTGAACACCCGCGGCGCGGCGTAGTTCAGGCGACCGGGATTCCGCAGCAGGACGGTCGTCACCTGGCTGTCGCCGATCACCAGATCCGATCGGCCGTCGCCGTCCACGTCGCCGACGCCGTAGAAGCCGAACGGGGCCAGCGCGATCGCCGGCGCAAACGTGCCGTTCCCCAGATTCTCGAACACCAGGGTCCGCTGCTGCGCGTTGTTCAGCCGCTCGCGTCCGACCACGTCGAGATCCCCGTCGTCGTCCAGGTCGGCGAGTCGGGCGCTGGCGAGGTCGACCTGGTTGTAGCTCGATGCGTAGAGCACCGTCTTGGCGTAGGTCGCCTTCCCGGTGCGGAGGAACACCGCCAACCCGGTACGGAACTGGTAGCTACCGAGGAAGTCCTCGGTGCCGTCGCCATCGATGTCGCCCACCGCGATCGGCCGGTGGTCGTCGAACCCGGGCCCGGTCAAGGTGAACGAGCCCAACCCGTTGTTGAGCCAGACACCGCGCGCGTCGAGAAAATCGAGATCACCGTCGCTGTCGGCGTCCGTGACCACGCCGAAGTCCATCTGCGCACCGGGAGCGGCCGCGGCCCCGACATCCACGAACCCACCGCCCGGTTGCTCGCGCAACCGTCGCATCTCGAGGAACAGCGAGCCGCGCGGGAACACGATCTGGATCAGCGGCACCAGCGCATCGCGTTGGCCGTCGCCATCGAAGTCCCCGAACGCGACGACCGAACCGTACAGCGTGTTTGCCGGCGGGGTCGGGAAGCCCAGGCTTCGGTCGGTGAACACGCCACGCCCGTCGTTCACGCGCAGCTGATCGCCGCGCAGATCGAGATCGCCATCGCGGTCCCAGTCGAACACGTCGTAGTAGGTCGTGTAGGTGGTCGGCGGGTCGAACGTCCCGTCACCGAAGAACACCGTACGCGAATCGACGAAGTCGAGGCGCTTGTCGCCGTCCAGATCGACCAACCCGGCGCCGAGCTGCGCGCTGGTGTCGCCGCGATGCAGCACCGAGTAGGCCAACTGGTAGCCACCGGAAGTCGGGTTGCGGAAGTACGAGTTGGAGTGGTACCAGTTGCCGAACGTGCCCGATTCCGGTTCGCGGAGCACGATGTCCTCACGCCCGTCGCCATCCCAGTCGCCGACGAAACACTTGCCGGGGCCGACGTAGGCGAAGCTGTCGACCGCCCCAGCACTCCACGACCCGTTCGATCCCTGAATGGCGCGGGACAGCACCAGGTTCGGGTAGTTGCTGAGTACGGCGACGAGGTCCCGGTCCCCGTCCTGGTCGACGTCGGTCGCCAGCAGATCGCTGTTGTAGCCGACCGGAGTCGGCAGCACGGGTCCGGCGACGAACCCGGTCGCCGTGGTGCGGAACAGCGACAGCTGACCGGGCGTGTTGAACTGCCCCTCCAGCACCGCGAAGTCGTCGACCCCGTCCGCGTCGGTGTCGAGCAGCGCCAGCGATGCGACCGCGTACAAGCTCGACACCGCGGCGCTGCGGCTGAGCGGGAACCCGCGCTGCCGGTCCCCGGCGTACCACCGCGCCTCGCCGCTCGTGCCGTTGAAGTGCAGCACGAAGATGTCGGCGATGCCGTCCTTGTTGAAGTTGCCGATGCGAAGATGCCCGATGTTGCCGGGCAGGTTGAGCGTGATCGGCGCGCCGAAGGTCGCGTTGGCGGCGCCGGGGTAGATCAAGATGCCGGCACTCTGCGTCGCGGTCTGGAACCTGCCTACGAGGATGTCGCCAAACCCGTCGCCGTCGACGTCGGCGAAGGCGAGCCGCGAACCCACATCGGGCGGCAGGTTGGTGGTGCCGCCTTGGCTCAGGTTGCCGAAGCCGTCGTTCCGCATCACGGTGAAGCTCGTGCGGATCAGATTCCGCGACGGGCTGGCGAACGCGATGGCATCCACGTCGCCGTCCCCGTCGAGATCACCGAACAGCTCGAGGTCGCCGGGCAGACCCTGCAGCACCACCGGTGCGTGGAACAGTGCGGGTCGCTGGGCCACCGCAGCGCCCGCGCAGCCGAGCACGAGGGCCAAGGGGACGAGGAAGCCGCGGAGTGGAGTGCCGGTGTTCATGGATCGCTTCAATCGGATTCGCAGGACCGGCGCGCCATTCCAGCCCCCCGCGGCCCGCCCTGCCAGCGCCGTACGCGAGGTTGCGCCTGGCCAGCGGCGAGCGGGCGTCCCGATCTCGTCGCAGTGCGGCGGTTTGCCGACGGAGAAGGCCGCTCGCCTTCGCCGATCCAGTGCCGCACTGCGAGATCTCGGAAGGTGCGGGCCGCGCCCGAGTCGGGTTGCGCACCCGATCATCGACGCGCCGAGCGCCGGTCGCTCGCCCGCCACCGACGGTTGCGGGTCAGCGACCCGCGAGGTGATCGACGACCAAGTCGTGCACTTCGCGCCGCGCCCGACTGATCCGCTGGTTGCTGCGGCTCGGGTGCACGCGGTTGGTCAACAGCACCACGCACAGGTCCCCGCGCGGATCGCACCACACCGATGTGCCGGTGAAGCCGGTGTGCCCGAACGCGCGCTCGGACAGCTTCGATCCTCCGGACCCGCCGCTCCGGAACGTGTCCCACAGCAGGGCTCGAGTGCTTCCCGACACCGCACCATCGCGGGTGATCCACTGCCGCACCTGGCTCGGCCGGACCAACCCGGCACCCCCGCCGAGGAAGGCGTTGCCGACTCGGGCAACGTCCTCGGCGGTGCCGAATAGCCCGGCGTGCCCCGACACCCCCCCCATCGCGAACGCGTTCTCGTCGTGGACCTCGCCCTCGACCAGGCGCCCACGCCAGGGGTCCTGCTCGGTCGGCGCGGCATCGACGCGCTTGCCGTCGCTGGCGTAGCACGCGGTGATCCCGAGCCGCGGATAGACCTCGCTGGCCAGGAAGCGATCCAGGGGCTGCCCGCAGGCCTTCTCGACCACCGCGGTGAGCAGGATCAAGCCGAGATCACTGTAGGCGTACTTGCTGCCGGGCGCGGCGGTGAGCGGATGCTGGGCCGCCGCCGCGACCACCGCCGGCTTGCCGCGGTGTTGCTTGTAGAACCCCACCCACGGCTCGAGTCCGGCGCAGTGGGTCACCACCTGGCGCAAGGTCACCTCGCCCTTGGCACCCCCGTGGAACTCGGGAATCCAGGTGGCGAGCTTGTCGTCGAGCCGGACCTTGCCGCGCTCGACCAGCACCGCCAGCGCCGGGAGCGTGGCACACACCTTGGTCAGCGAGGCGAGGTCGAAGCGTGTGATCCGCTCGATCCTCGGCGCATCCGCTGCGTAGGTGCGTCGTCCGACCGCCACGTGGGCCAGCACCTCACCACGCCGCGTCACCATCGCCACCGCCCCGGGGAACGCCTTGGCGTCGACCTGACGCGTCAGCAGTTCGGTCAGCTTGGCGGCGAGTTCGGCATCGCTGCCGGCGCCCGGGGTGAAGCCGAACCGCGAAACACCCTCGCCCAGTGCCGCGACGCCGGGGATGGTCACTGGCAAGCGCCCGGTGACCGGCGCTCGGCCCGCGACCACTTCGGCCACCGCGTGCTCGACCACCGGACCGCGGTCGTAGGCGCACAGGTAGGTCGACACGTGCGGGAACTTGCGCACCGCGTAGGGATCGCCGAACGACACCGCGATGGCGCGCGGGTGTTCGTCGAGCACCTTCACCACGCCGAGCAGATCCTTGGGAATGCCCACCGAGCCGGCTTTGGCGCGCACCGCGAGGTGCAGGCCGACCACCAGCGTCCCCGCCGCCTTGGCCGCGGCGAGTTCGCGTTCGACCTTCGCCGCCGCGCGCCCGGGCGCGAGGCGCAAGTGCTGTTCGACGACCAGGCCGGCGGCGGCGAGCGCCAGGTCGAACCGCTCGACGACCGCGCCGTCGTGGTCGACCACGTCGAGCACGGTGATCCGCGTCTTGGCCGGCAGCGGCAACAGATCCTTGCGGTCGTACACCAGGGTCACCCCGCGGCGCGCCACCGTCGCGCCGAGCGCCCGCTGCGCTGCCCACTCTGCCGGCGGAAGTCCGATGGTCGGATCGGCGGCCAGACCGACGCGCAACCACCGCTCCTTGGCCTCGAGCACCTTGGCCACCGCCTCCTCGAAGCGCTGCCGGGGCAGCTCCCCCGACTGCACCGCCGCGACCACCGCGTCGCGCGCGGCCTGCGGATCCGGCGGCATCAGCAGCAGGTCGGCCCCGGCACGCAGCGCCGCCACCGCCGCCGCTTCGCCGGACATCACTTTGGTGATGCCGCCCATCTCCAGCGCGTCGGTGACGATCAGGCCGCGAAACGACAGCGCGCGACGCAGCACTCCGGTGAGGATCGGCGCCGACAACGTGGCCGGGCGCCGCGGCGTATCGTCGAGCGCCGGCACGCTCAGGTGCGCAGTCATCACCGCCCCGACCCCGGCATCGATCGCGGCGCGGAACGGCAGCAACTCGACGCGGTCGAGTCGCTTGCGGTCGGCGCGTAGCACCGGCAGGTCGAGGTGCGAGTCGACATCGACGTCACCATGTCCCGGGAAGTGCTTGGCGGTCGCCAGCATGAACTCCTGGATGCCCTGCACGAGCGCGGCGCCGAGCCGCGCGACCGCCGCCGGATCCTCGCCCAGCGAACGCACGTTGATGATCGGGTTCCGCGGATCGATGTTGACGTCGAGCACCGGCGCAAGCGCCATGTGGAAGCCGAGCACCTGGCCGGCCAGACCGGTGGCGCGACCGACTCGACGCGCCAGATCGACCGAGCCCGTCGCGCCGAGCAACATCGCATTGCCGAGCCGCGGCGCATCGCGCAGGCGGAAGTACAACCCGGTCTCGAAGTCACCGGCGATCAACAGGGGCACCCGCGACGCCGCCTGTAGCTCGGCGATGAGCCGCCGCGCCGCCGCCATGTCGCCCGTCGACAGGATCACGCCACCGAACAGGCCCTGGCGCACGCGTTCGAGCATCGTGCGCCGTGCATCGATCTGGCCGGCCTCACGCGACAGGATCCACCCCATGAACAGCTGCCCGGCCTTCTGTTCGAGGGTCAGCGTGCGGGCCAGCTCGCCGGCAGAAACGCGGTTCGGGTGCTGGGCGCGCAACACCGGCGCCACACCCAGGAGCAGTGCGCCGAGCCACAGCGCGATCGGTGCGAACGAGTGCTTCATGGTTGCTCTCCCAGGGCGGCACGCAAGTGCCCGCCGAACTGCTGCAGCCGCGCGCGCGCTGCCGCCGGGGCGAGCCCCAGTCGCGCGGCGACCACACTGGTCTTGAGGTCCTGGCCGCAGCGGTCGAGCAGTGAGGCGCCGGCCCGCGGATCGAGGTTCGCCAGCCGACAGACCAACCGCAGCGCCCGCTGCCGGAGCTTGTGGTTGGTGGCCTGCAGGTCGACCATCAAGTTGCCGTAGGTCTTGCCCAGCTTGACCATCACCGCGGTGCTGATGGCATTGAGCACCATCTTGGTGGCGGTGCCCGCCTTGAGCCGGGTCGAGCCAGTGAGGATCTCCGGACCGACCACCACCGTGATCGGGTGGGCGGCGATTGCGGCGAGGGGCGACTCGGGGTTGCAGGTCAATGCCACGGTGAACGCGCCGCAACGGTTGGCGTACTCGAGTGCGCCGCGAACGTATGGCGTGGTGCCGCTGGCCGCGATCCCGACCACCGCGTCGCCGGCCCCGAGGCCGCGCCGCTCGAGGTCGATCCCCCCCTGCATCGCATCGTCTTCGGCGCCTTCGACGGCAGCCAGCACCGCGCGGTCCCCACCGGCGATCAACGCCTGGACCAACGCCGGATCGGAGTTGAACGTGGGTGGACACTCCGCCGCGTCGAGCACCCCCAGCCGCCCCGAGGTCCCGGCCCCGACGTAGAACAGCCGTCCCCCGCTACCGAGTCGCTGCGCGATCCCCTCGATCGCCCCGGCGATCGCCGCCTCGGCGAGGTGCACGGCAGCGACCACCCCGGCGTCCTGTGCGTTCATCAACCGCACCACCTCGGTGGCGCTCATCGTGTCGAGACGTGCAGACGCCGGGTTGTCCGCTTCGGTGAGGGGGTCGTGCGGCCAGTCCATCGGTGGGCCTATCCTCGCCGCGGTGGAACGCGAAGGACAGGACCGTTCCGATTCTCGCGGTGTCGCGCCGCATGGCGACCGCCGGCCGCGCGCTACTTGCGATACCAGAAGATGTCGGTGTTGCCGTCGCCGTCGAAGTCGCCGGCCACCGGCTTGAACGAACCGTAGACCGAGGCCGTGTGGCTGGTGTCGAACACCGGGTTCGGTCCGCCCCCGCCGCGCCAGATGTAGTCGGTGGTCGCGTTCACGGCATCCCAATAGATGTCGCAGAACCCGTCGCCGTCGAAGTCGCCGGCGATCGGCAGGTAGGTACCGGACACGTTCTGGGTGTTGAACTCGCCGATCGTGTGCGGACCGCTCGCCCGCCACAGCCTCTCGGCGCCCGCGCCCGGGCGGTACCAGTAGATGCTCGCCGAGTGGTTCGGACCGGCGAACCGGCCGGCGATCGGGGTGTACGGGCTGCCGTCGCCGACCACGATGCGGTTCTTGCGGTCGAAGATCGGGATCAGCCACGGGGTCTTCACCGACCACCACACGTTCGCGTAGCCACCGCTGGGGTAGTACCAGACGATGTCGTCATCGCCGTCGCCGTCGAGGTCGGCGACCACCGGCTCGTAGGTGCCCCCGACGTCCTCTTGGGTCACGAAGAAGTTGCCGTGGTTGTAGCCCCACAGGATGAAGTCGGCAGCCGCCCCGGGTCGGTAGAGGTACAGGTCGTCGTGTCCGTTGCCGTCGAAGTCGCCGGCGAACATCTTCAGGCCGGTGCCGAACTGCACCCCGTTGGTCGCCTGGAACAAGCCGTTCCCGGTCGCCCACCAGATGTTGGCGGCGCCACTCGACGGGTGGTACCAGATGATGTCGTCGAGCCCATCGCCGTTGAAGTCACCGGAAATCGGCTCGTACTGGGTGTTGGAGATCGGCGTGGTCCGGTTGGCGAACGACATGTCGCCGTTCGACAACCACAGGAGGTCGTTCGCCGACTTGCCGAGACGCGTGCGCAGCGAGGTGAAGTAGGTCGACGAGACACCCGTCGGCACACTGTTCTGGTACGTGTAGTAGAACGAGCTGTCCTTGAGCGAGGCCTGGTAGTCCTGATCGTAGGTCACGAAGTCACGCACCACGTCGACCTGGGATTCCGAGAAGAACGCCGGCGCGCGCAGGTCGACCTCGCGGTTGCTGTAGTAGTCCATCACGTTGAGCCCGAACGAGAAGGTCTGCGGCGGATTGTGCGCCAACCCGGTGCGGAACAGCACCCCCTTGAGGGCCGACGATCCGAGGTCGTAGCGCGTGCGACCGAAGATCGCGTAGGGCACGCCGAACGTGTTGCCACCGGTGCCGAAGAACGACGCCCCGGCGGCGATGCTCGACTGTGGACCGGTGTATGCATTGCAGCTGGCCCGACTGCTGAAGAACGACAGCGGGCTGGTGCCGTACGCCACGTCCCACAGCACGCCCTGGTCGTACGTCTGCTTGGTCTTGGGGTTGACCGGGAGGTAGTACGAGAACACGTGCCGCACCCCGAAGAAGTGACCGAGTTCGTGGGCGAGGTGCGTCGTGGCGAAGCCCCCGTCGGTGTTCTTCCACAGGTTGTCGGTCATGATGAACAACCGCCGCCCGGCGTTGGGGAACGCGCCGGTGCTCGACCCGGAGCCGGTCTTCGGCTTCATCAGCCACACCAGGATCTCGTCGGGATCACCGGCGATCGACGAACCGACGTCGGCCCAGACCCGCGCCGGCTTCACGTCGAGCGTCGAGTGGTAGTGGTTCGGGACCAGCCCGGGGAACACGCGCCGTAGCTGGGTGAACACCTGGGACCACGACATCGGGTTGTCGTTGCGCCAGTTCAGGTCCGGGATCACCACGGCTTCCACCGACTTGATCCAGAACTTGATCCCGGCGGGAGCGAACACCTCGTTGGCGCGCCGCACGCTCTCCTGCAACCACTTGTAGTCGACCAGTCGCTTCTCCTGCGCGGTGTCGAGGCCGTGCACGAAGCGGATCGGGATGACGTTCTGGATCTGCGCCGACACCTGCTGCAGCACGGCCGCTACCGTGAAGGTGGCGAGGACGAGCGCGCGGGCGCGGGACTTCGGACTCGGGACGGCGTTCGCGAGGCTTGGGGATCGCATGACGGTTGGCAGAAAGCGTGGAGCGGGAATCGCTGCCGCAATCGGCAGCCAAGACCGCCAGTGCCAACGGGGCTAGCTGCCGAACAGCGGAATCCGCGATCTTCCCGGTACGCCTACCCCTGCATCACTTGTGCACCGCGGGTGGCTCGCGGCCGAGCATCTTGCACAGCGCGGCGACCACCGGATCGACCACGGCTTTCCGCCGCAGCTTCAGGGTCTCGTGGCCGCGGCACGCGTCGAGCAACGTCGCCGCCCAGGTACGCCGGGCGGGCTCCCCGCGGATGGTACGCGCGAAGCCATGCAGCCGACCGGCGAACGCGTCCGCCGCACGCCGATTCATCGAGCGCTCCGGCGCGGCCAGGTAGCCCCGCAGCGCGGCCAACGTCCGGGCGCGGAACTCCGCCTCGCCACCGATCTGCCGCCAGGTGCGCGCCAGCAGCCCCGCCAGCCCGCACTGCTGTCGCTCCAGCGTCGCCAGCAATTCGAGCGCCGCGGCCCGCCCGCGCGGCGCGGGCAGTGCCGACACCTTCCGGTGGACCAGACCGAGCACCGTGCTGCGGTACAGCGACAGCTCGCCGCGCCGGGGATGCGCATCGAGCACCGCTACGAACGCGTCGCCGATCGCCAACGCCGTCGCTGCGCTGTCGGCGGATCCGATCGCGCCGAGCAACGCGGCGAGGGCGAACGGGTTGCGCGCCAGTGCGGCCCGCACGAACTCGACGCTCTCCGCCCGCGAGTGGGCGGCCCGCGCATCCCACATGCGGCGCAGCACCAAGGTCTCGACGAATGCGGCCAGCCCGTGGTTCACGCCCCAGGCGATCGACTGGTGGAACACCATCCCGCGGCGGCCACCGACGTCGTCGTAGTTCCATCCGGCGTGGACCGTGGTGACCTCGTCGCCCCCGGTCGCGTACTGTTCACCCCGACAGCGGAACGCTCCGGTGCGGGCGTCGCGCTCCATCCGCACCAGGGCACAGTGCCCGGGCTGGCCGGCGGTGGACGCGGGCACGCCGACGATTCGCCAGGTGCGAGCCCCGATGTTGCCCATCGTTCCGCACACGCCCCCGTCCTTCCACATCATCTGGATCGAGCCGTAGTCGAACGCGAACGGGCTGACGCGCCGTGCCGACTGCATGTCGAACTGCTGTGCGATCCCGCCGATGTACTCGCCGTAGGTGCGGAACTCGCCGCGCTCGCGCAACGCCTCCCAGATCGCTTCGCGCTCGCGCAACGGCTGGTCGTCGGCCGCCAGCATCATCAGCAGCGGCCAGGGCGCGTTCAGCGGAAAGCGCGGCCAGGCCCGCGCTGTCTGCTGCCCCGCGGGGAAGGTGTAGCGGTCGTTGCGCACCAGCCACGCCATGGACTCGGCCATGCTCGGGGCTCGGTCGCGCGCCTTCGGCATGCGGCCCTTGGCGCGGTAGGCGTCGAGAAACAGCTGGTGTGCCGCGGCGATGCGCCGCCGCAGCTCACGGTCCCGCACCGCCACCCGACTGCGCCAGTGCACCACGCGATCCCCGCAGTCGAGCCGAACCTCCGGGTGACCGTGCGCCGCCAGGTAGCTGTTGAACTCGCGCTGCAGCGCCGCATCGGCGATCACGTCGGCACCGACCAGCGGACGTACGACCTGGTGTTTCACCTCGACCGACTTGCGGCGCTTCATGGCACGCCCCTTCGCGTCGTACTCGAGCGGTGCCGGTTCACGACGCACCACCTCCACCGTGATCGGTGCGTGATCCTCGAGGAAATTGATGACATGGTCGTCGCGGTCGAGCGACCGGTCCTTCGCCTTGGTGTCGACCCTGACCCGCGGATCGCCGGGCACTGCGAGCGACAGCGGCGGGCGCGCCGCGACATCGGGCAGCGCTGCCCCGGCCGGGGAGTCGTCGCCGTCGTTCCACCGCGATGCGGCGCGACGGGGTGCGCGGTACGAGGCTTGGATGGCGAACGCGAGCGCGAGCTGCGGGTAGCGGCGGCGCACCGTCTCGGCGCCCAGATCGATCTCCAACGAGCGCAGCGCCAGCAACACCGGCAAGGGGTCCTTGCGGCACCCGAACACCGACCGACGCAGCAACGGGTCGGCGTCGATCCAGGCCAGGAAGTCGGCGGGAAGCGCGAGCTTGCGCGCCTTGCAGGCGGCCAACGCGCGGGCGCGGGCCGCCGTGACGTAGGCATCGATGGCTTCCGGACCCCACGGTTCGGGTGGACTCGCGCACGGCTGCTGCGGTGCCGCGCCGAGCAGCAGCGCGGTGGCAGCGCACGCCGCGCGAATCGAGAGGAGCATCGAGAAGTTCGATGTCGGCATGGCTTTCATCCAAGAGGGGCACGCGGCGACGAGTTCGCGGCGGTCCAAGGTCGATCGGACCCTACCGATCATCGAGCGCCATCAAGCGACGCCCAACCGGGTTTCGGCGAATCCCCACCGAGGCCGGCGAAGAACCCGTCACCCACCCCGTTCGAGGAAACGCTCGAACCCGATCTCGGAACACAACACCGGCAGGTCCGCCGAGGGCCCATGCACCCGGAGGTCTTCGAGTTCCTCGGTGATCGGCACGTCGGTGCGCAGTGTCGCGAGCTCCCGGTACAGCAGGGCATCCTCCCGGTGGGCCGCGAGGCTGGCGGCGAGTGCCCGGGCGCCGCGCACCGGAACTTGCCACGCGACGGGATCCTGCGGAATCCGGTCGAGGTGCCGGAAACTGGAGAGCACCAGTGCGGCCGACTTGGCGCCCCACTTCGGCACACCGGGGATCCCGTCCTGCTGGTCACCGACCAACGCCAGCCAATCGGGGATCGATTCGGGGTCGACGCCGAACTTCTGCCGCACCCCGCCGGCGTCGAACACCTTGCGCTGCTTGCGGTCGAACTGCACCACGCGGTCCGCCTGCACCATCTGCGCCAGGTCCTTGTCGGGGGTGCAGAGGTAGACCCGTTCGACCCGTGGATCGGCGGCAAACCGCGCCGCGCCCGAGGCCAAGCCGTCGTCCGCCTCGAACTCCACCATCGGCCACACCACACAACCGAGCGCCCGCACCGCCCGCTCGGCCAGCGGGAACTGCGCCCACAGGTCTTCGGGCATCCCCTCCCCGGTCTTGTAGCCGGCGAACAGATCGTTGCGGAACGACTCGATCACGGTGTCGAACGCGACCGCGACGTGGGTGGTGTGCGGATCGCGCAGCAACGCTCCCAGACTGGCGAGCAACCCGCGCACCGCGCCGACCTCGCGACCGTCCGCAGCGCGCACCTGCGGCGCGCCGAAGTAGCTGCGGAACAGCTCGTAGGTGCCGTCGACCAGGTGCACGTGGATGCGTTCCGCCATGGTGCGATTGTGGCGCAAGAAGCGCCGCCGCGCGCCGCGAATCCGGGACCCGGACGGCGACTGCTGTGCAGGTCGCGAGCTCGCGGCGCACCGGCTTAGGATGCCGACACCCCGACCGCACCCACCGTGGACGAACGTCACGATCTCGAGCAGTACTTCTTCGACGACCCGACCGTCGCCGCGTTGGCAGACTTTGCCGCGCGCTTCGCGGCGCCGTGTTGCGTCTGCGCGCCGCTGCTCGGCCAGGCGTTGGTCGAACGTGGCGCGGCGGCGACGATCCTGGACGTCGACGAGCGATTCGGTCACCTGCCGGGCTTCCTGCGCTTCGACCTCTACCGGCCGCACTGGATCGACCGGACCTTCGACCTGATCGTCTGCGATCCGCCGTTCTTCAAGGTGAAGCTGTCGCAGCTGTTCGACGCGCTGCGGTTGCTCGCGCACAACGATTTCCGCCAGCCGCTCATGGTCTGTTTCCTGCAGCGACGCCGCGCCGCGGTGCTGGCGACGTTCCACCGCTTCGGACTGCAGCCGACCGGTTTCGAACCGCGGTACCGCACCGTTCAGCACGGTCCCAAGAACGCCATCGAGGTGTTCTCCAATCTGCCGGCGGAGCACCTCACCACGTTGATCACTCCACCCGACCCCGTGGGTTGACCGACTCGCGACGCGTGGCGACCCGGACCTCGGGTACAACTCCGCCATGCTCCCGCGCTGCCACTCCCTGCCGCTGCTCGCACTGCTGTGCGCCACACCCGTCACCGCCCAGGACCTCGACGGACGCCTGCGCCCGCTGATCGCCGCCCACCGTGGCCAGGTCGCGGTCGCCATCAAGCACCTCGGCAACGGCATGTCGTTCGTGCACCGCGCCGACGTGCCGATGCCAACCGCCAGCCTGATCAAGTTCCCCGTGATGATCGAAGCCTACCGGCAGGCGGAGTCTGGCGATCTCGACCTCGGCAGCTCCGTGACGCTCGCCGAGACCGACAAGGTGCCCGGCTCCGGCGTGCTGACCGGCGCGTTCTCCGCCGGCGCGCGGTTCGCACTGCGCGACGCCGTGCGGCTGATGATCGCCTTCTCCGACAACACCGCCACCAACTTGGTGCTCGACCGGATCGGGCTGCGGTCCACTGCCGCCACGATGGAGCGCCTCGGTTGCCCGAACACCAAGCTGCACGCCAAGGTGTTCCGCCGCGACACCTCGGTGTTCCCCGAACGCAGTGCGCAGTTCGGCCTCGGCAGCACCACCGCAGCGGAGATGGTACGCTTGCTGGAGAAGCTCCACCGGGGCGAGCTGGTCAGCGCGGCGGCGAGCAAGGCGATGCTCGAGCACCTGTCGGCGTGCCGGGATCGGGACAAGTTCCCGCGGCTCTTGCCGCCCGGGACCAAGCTCGCACACAAGACCGGCTCGGTGGCGGCGGCACGGTGCGACGCAGGCATCCTGTACGTCGGCGACGCGGCGATCGCGCTGTGCGTCCTGACCGCGGGCAACCAGGACAGGCGCTGGACCGACAACGCCGCCGACCGGCTGTGCGCCGAGATCGCCTACACGGTGTACCGCCACTATGCACCGGCGACCCGCAGTGCGGGTCCCGCCACCCCACTGGCGAACGGCGCCAGCGGCGCGGCGGTCGAGGACCTGCAGCGCACGCTCAACGCGCGGCTCACGCCATCGCCTGGCCTGTCGGTGGATGGTGACTTCGGCAACGCCACGCGCGACGCCGTACTGCGCTTCCAACGCGAACGCGGGCTGCACGCCACCGGAACGGTCGACCCGGCGACCTTCAAGGCTCTCGGTCCGCTGGTCACCGACGGGCCACCCGTGCCGGCCCCGGACGACGTCAACCGCGCGCAACTACCCAAGGTCGCGGCCGACGCGCTCGACGGCACACCGTTCGTGAGTTGCCGCGCTTGGGCGATCGCCGACGCACGCACCGGTGCTTTGCTGTGGGAACATCAAGCAGCCCGCCGACTGGACATCGCCAGCACCACCAAGATCATGACGGCGCACCTGGTGTTCACGTTGGCACGACATTCGCCCGCGGTCCTCGACGAAGTGGTGACCTTCTCCGAACGCGCGGACCGCACCGGGGGATCCACCGCAGGAGTGCGCAGCGGCGAGCGACTGACGGTAGGCGAGCTGCTCTACGGACTGTTGCTCCCATCCGGCAACGACGCGGCGGTCGCGCTCGCCGAGCACTTCGGCAGCCGATTCGAGCCGCCCGAGGACGCACGGGACACCACCGACCCCCTACCGCGGTTCGTCGCCGAAATGAACCGGACCGCGCGGCGGCTCGGAATGGCGCAGACCACCTACCGCAATCCGCACGGCTTGACCGCCAAGGGCCACCTGTCGTGCGCACGAGATCTGCTGCGCCTCGCCCATGCCGCCCTCGAGGACGAGCGGTTTCGCGGCTACGTGCGCACCCGCCAGCGCGGGTGCCGACTGTCCGGTGCGGACGGCCACCAGCGAGACATCGTGTGGCGCAACACCAACCAGCTGCTCGGCATCGAGGGTTACGAGGGGGTGAAGACCGGCACGACGCGGGCCGCGGGTGCGTGCCTGGTGTCGAGCAGCGCGCGGGGAAGCGACCGGCTGTTGCTGGTGGTGCTCGGGGCATCCGGCTCCGCGGCCCGCTACGCGGACAGCCGCAACCTCTACCGCTGGGCGTGGCGGCAGCGGCGAATCCGCTGAGGCATCCCCGCAACGGATCCCCCTGAGCCGAACCGAGGTCGGGATTCGACGAGTCGACAACCGCGTTGCGCGAACGCAACAGCTCGATCGCCGGTCCCCGGGCTAACCTCTGCAGCCATGCCCACCCTCCGCCGGCCCGCCATCGCGGCGCTGCTGCTCGCCTCCTGTGCAGCACCCACCCATCGACCGAGTCCCCGAATCGGCGAACCGGTCCTCAACGGGATCGACGTGCTCGAAGCTCAGGATTTCGCTCCGTTGGCCGGCCGTCGGGTCGGGCTGATCTCCAACCACACCGGCCTCGATCGGCGCGGCGTGAGCACCGCCGAGCTGTTGCACCGCGCACCGAACGTGACCCTGGTGCGGCTGTTCTCCCCCGAGCACGGCTTCGCCGGCAAGGCCGAGGGTGAAGTCCACCACGCAGTGCACACCGCGACCGGCCTACCGATCCACAGCCTCTACACCAAGGAACGCGCTCCCGACCCGGCGAGCCTGCGCGACCTCGACACGCTGGTATTCGACATCCAGGACATCGGCTGCCGCTTCTACACATACGTGTCGACCATGGGCGAAGCGATGCGCGCCGCGGCGCGACACGGGCTCCGCTTCGTGGTGCTCGACCGACCCAATCCGATCGACGGCGTGACGGTCGGCGGGGCGATGCGCGATGCCGGCAAGCGGAGCTTCGTCGCCTGGCACACGCTTCCGGTGCGGCACGGGATGACCGCTGGCGAGCTGGCGCGCATGTTCGACGCCGAGCTGCAACTGCACTGTGACCTGCACGTCGTGCCGATGCGCGGCTGGAACCGCCACGCCGGCTTCGCCGCCACCGGACAGACCTGGGTCGACCCGTCGCCGAACATGCGCAGTCCCGCGCAGGCGTTGCTGTACCCGGGAGTCGGGCTGCTCGAGACCACCAACGTGTCGGTCGGACGCGGCACCGACGCGCCGTTCGAGCTACTCGGTGCGCCGTGGCTCGACGGCTCGACGCTCGCCGCGCGGCTCAACGCCGCGCAGCTCGGCGGTGTGGTCGCGGTACCGGTCCGGTTCCGCCCGACGACCAGCAAGTTCGCCGACAAGACGTGCTCCGGCGTGCGGTTGTGGATCACCGACGTGACCCGGTTCGATCCGGTACGGCTCGGTGTGCAGCTCGGCTACGAGCTGCGCCGGATGCACCCCGAGCAGTGGCAGGTCGCGCGCTACGGCCGGCTGTTGGTGAACGCCGAGGTGCTGGCGCTGGTGGAGCGCGCTGCTCCGCCCGCCGAGGTGCTGGCCGCGATCGAGCGCGAGCTGCCGGCGTTTCTACGCCGGCGCGCTCGCTTCCTGCTCTACGAGTAGAGCGGCGGCCCTATCGCGACCAGGGCCGCACCCGAGGCTTTGGGTGAGCGCGGCGCTGTGCGCCGTCATGAGGCCGCGGCCGCTTGCCTGTCGGAGGCAAGATGCGCGGCCCCTGCGGGTTCAGTCGCCGATGACCGCTGCGACCAGGCAACCCTTGGCCACCGCCTGCAGCGAGTCCTCGGCGCGGAAGATCCGACCGACCGGGATCGGGAAGTCGATCTTGCCGAACTCGTCACGGAACACCTCGATGAAGCCGCCGATCATCGCGGTGCCGCCGGCGCAGGCGATGTCGATCGGGTCGTTGAACATCGGCATGTTCGTCCCGGTCTCGAAGCGGTTCTTGATGTTCTCCAGCGTGTAGCTGATCAGGTTGCGGTAGTAGATCGCCACCGCCTCCTCTTCGCGGCTCTTCGGGTCGCGGATGTCGATCCCGCGCTCCTTGATGTAGGTCGCCCGGCTCTTCTTGATGCCCAACACGTTGGCGACGTTGGAATCGATCCAGTCGCCGCCGCGCGCCACCGAGAACGACAGACACGGGATCGTCTTGTAGCACACGCAGGCGTTGGCCATGCCGCCGCCGAACGACAGCCCGATGCCGGTGAACTCCTGCTCCGCGAGCTCCGAGAACACCACCGCGTGGGCCTCGTTGATGGCCTTGGCGGTGTAGCCCATCTTGTTCAGCATGCCCTCGAACAGGCCCTGGTGGTAGACGACGTTGTTGTCGACGTCGAGCGACTCCGCCGGGACGCTGAAGTAGCAGTTCTCGCCCTGCTCGCGCGGATCGCCGAGAACCTTGGAGATGATCAGCTTGATCATCGGCATGGCATCGATCTCGGTCGGGCTGATCAGCCCGTCCTTCATCGGCCGCCGAGTTTCCTTGCCGAACACGTTGGCGAGCTCGAACGCCGACTCGCCGAGCACCACCAGCTTGCCGTTGTGCACCACGTAGGGCACCTTCAGCTTGGTGAGCATGTTCTTCGAGTAGACGTCGCTGCCGATGTCGAGGAACGCGTTGCGCTCCACGGTGACGGTGATCCCGTCCTCATCGTTCTGCACGGCCGCGGCGAGGTTGGCAGTGCCGATGTCCAGGCCCTTGCCGAGCGCGACCTTGGTCGCGTCGCTCGTGCTGTTCGTGGTTGAGGCTTCCGTATGGTCCATGGCTGAGTGTTCTTCTTCTTTCCCTGGTGTCCGGTGAGAGAGCGTCGGCTGGTCTTCGACCGATCTAGCCGCCGCCCTTCAACTTCTTGAGCTTCTCGAGCGTGTCGCCGATGCCGCCGCCCTTTTTCTGCTTGACCTGGACGTCGCCCATGTTGGACTCGAGCTTGACGTCCTGCTCTTGCTTGAACAACGCGCCGAAGTCGACCTGCTTCGAGTCGACCGCGGCACTGATGCCGATCTTCTTGCCGAAGGTCTCCAGGCGCTGCTCGAGCGACGACGCGATCTTGTCGAGGGCAGCGCTGACGTTGCCTGATTGACCGTCCGGCGCTGCGGACGGGGTGGCGGCCCGCGCGTGCGCCATGCTCGCCTTGACCTCGGCCATCTCCGCCATCATGCGCAGCATCAGCTCGGTGGTGTGCGACTCCGGCTGCGGCGCCGGCGCGCGCGCAGCCGCCAGCGCTTGCTGCACCTGCTGCGCGGTCTTCACCTCTTGGGTGAGCACTTCGATGCGCGCCACCGCAGCCTCCAGCTCACGGCAGACGCGCTGGTACTCGGCGTCCAACGCGGCCACCTGCTGGCGCGCCTGCTCGGCCTGCCGGTCCTCGCCTTGCTGCGCGTCGAGCAGTTGCTGGTGCTCGCGGGTGAGCACCTCGAGTCGGTCGCGCACTTGCCGTGCCTCGTCGAGCTGTTGCTGGCGCTGCCCGAGCACTTGTTGGTGCTCTTCCCGCAGCGAGTCCAACTCACACTTGGCCTGCCGCGCCACGTCGGCCTGCTCCTGCTGCTCGACCAGCACCCGTTCGTGCTCTTGCGTGAGCGCTTCCAGCCGCTCCCGCATCTGCCGTGATTCGTCCAGCTCGCGCTGCCGTTCGGCCAACGCGACCTTGAACTCGCTGGTGCTCTGTTCGACCAGCGCGTCGACTTGCTCCTGGGTGAAGCCGCGGTCCGCTTCGCGGACCACACGACACACCGTCTCGTTGATCATCCCGGCTATGTCTTGCGCGCGGATGACCTTGACGTGCTGCCGGCCGCGACGCCGAAGCTCGTCCAGCGTGGTCGACTTCGACTTCTTGTGAAGGGCGTCGCTGACCTCTTGGGCCTGGGTGATCTGGTCCATGGATCCGTTGGCCGCGCCCAGCGAGAAGAGGGACGCTGACTCCGGTCCTTTCGGTATCGCCCGGAAGCGACTTGAGGCGGCCCCGGGGCGCGTCCCGAGCCGAGATGACACCCTCCGGGCAACGGCCGACGGGACGGGTGCGGTGGCGCAACGGCGCCTACCGGGAATGCGCGGCAGCGGGACCTGTCGCACGACGCACGACCGTGGCCGGCATGCCGACACGGGGGTCGAGACTCACGCCGGGCTACCCGACGAGGATCGCGCTCGCGACGCGAGGCACGCGCGCCCCTGAAGTCGCGGTCCCGCGCGACGGGGCTTCCACGGAACGCTCCTCCTGAGTCGCCCCTGTGTTGCGCAGACTCCCGGTCTCAGAACGGAATGTCGCCGTAGTCGACGTCCCCACCCGCCGCGGCACTCGCGCCGTCGGCGTTCCCGCCACGCGAACGACCGCCACCGCCGCCACCGCCCTCACCGCGCGCGCCGATGAATTGGAAATTCTCGACGATCACCTCCAACTTGCTGCGCTTCCCACCGCCGTTCTTGTCGTCCCAGCTCGAGTACTCGAGCCGGCCCTCGACGAACAGCGGACTGCCCTTGCTGACGTACTGCTCGAGTACTTCGGCCTGCTTGCCGAACGCGGTCAAGTCGACGAAGCAGGTCGTCTCCTTCGCTTCGCCCTCCTTCGAGGAGCCCCTGCGGTTGATCGCCATGCCGAACTTGGCGATCGCCAGGCCGCCCTGGGTGTAGCGGACTTCGATCTCGCGGGTGAGGTTGCCGAGGAGGATGACCTTGTTGAAGTTTGCCATGAGCAGCCGGGGGTCTGGAAACAGAGGATCGTAGCATCGCCCGTCTCGGCTTTGTATCCTCGCGCCCAAGTCAGACCCTTGCAGGCAACGGGCGGTTGCCGACGACCAGGGAGGTACCATGCCCAAGGTGAACTTCGAAAGGCGGCGGGCGCCGCGCGCCCCAGTCCATGTCCCCATCCAGCTCGCCCCCAACGGCGCCGGACAATCGGCCGAGCTGGTCAACTTGTCTACCTCGGGGCTGTGCTGCCACTTCAGCGCCGCGATCTCCGAGATGACCTTGGTCGCCATCGAACTCGACCTGCCGGGTGCCAGGGGCACCAAGGTGCAGGGTGCGGTGGTGCGCTGCGAGAAGCTGCGGGGGATCAACCCACCCACCTACGAGGTCGGCGTGTTCTTCACCGACATGTCGGACGCCACCCGCAAGTTGCTCGGCGAGTTCGTCGACCAACAGCTGGTGCGCAACGTCGCACAGTAGCCGGGCCGGCCGCGCTCCACCGAGCGCAGACACGCGATCCGACGGGCGGGTGTTCGACCGGAGCCGGGCCGCGGCTACGGAACTGGCGGCGAAGCCCCCGAAACGGTCGCATGGATGTAGCGCGGTAGCCCGGCGTCGTCCGGGTGCAGCTCGACTTCGACCACGCCCGGGCAATCGCGCAGCGCCTGGAGTGCCGCTTGATCGGCACCAACCCCGGTCTCGAGGAACACGCGTGCGCCAGTCCGACAGTGCGCCACCAGACCCGCGGCGATCGCCCGGTACGGCGCGCCCGGATCGCCGTGCGGGGTGAACAGCGCCGTCGCGGGTTCGAACTGGCGCACGTCTTCGGCCAGCAGTTCCGGCTGGGCCGGATCGACGTACGGCGGATTGCTGACGACGAACTCGAATTGCGCACCCGGTGGCACCGGGTCCCACCACGAGCCACGAACGAACTCGAGCCGATCCGCCACGCCGATCCGCGCGGCGTTGTCTCGCGCGACGGACAGCGCCGCCTCGCTCACGTCGGTAGCGAGCATGCGCAGCTCCGGCCGCGCCGCGCACAGTGCAATCGCCAGCGCACCGGATCCGGTCCCCAGATCGACTCCGGTCCGCGCCTCGGGCACCCCGTCGAGCACCCGCTGTGCCAATCCCTCCGTCTCGGGGCGCGGGATCAGCACATCGCGGTTGACCAGCAGACGGTGGCCGAGGAAGTCCTGGTCGCCGAGCACGTAGGCGAGCGGCTCGCCGCGCCCGCGGCGGGCGACCAGGCCGCGCAGCTGCTGCTTCTCGGCTTCGGTGAGGGGGCGGTCGTGTGCGAGGTAGACCTGCAGGCGCCCAGTGCCGAGCACGTGGGCGAGCATCCATTCCACCGAGAGGCGCGGGGCCTCGACACCGCGGTCGCGCAGGTAGCCCTCCGCGGCCCGCAGGACGTCGACGACGGTGTCGGTGGATCGACTCAGCGGCGGCTTCCCGGCTTCTTCGTGGCGGCCCGGGCGGCTTCCTGCGCGGCCTTCTGCGCCTTGCCGGCCTTCATGCCCGACAGCACACCCATGAGGAAGTTCTTCACTGCGAGCAGCGAGCCGAGCAGCAGCACCAGCTTGCCCGGTCCGTACGCGCGCACGAAGTTGTCGAGCTGCTGGCTGTAGTGCGGCGTCTTGACGTGGGCCAGGTAGTTGCCGAGCTTGCCCCAGCTGTCGATCGGCAGGTCCAGATTCGCCGGATTGGCGGCCTTGGTCAGCCGGATGTACTCGACTACCGCGGGCTCGTCGAAAGCGCCGACCAGGTGCCAGATCTGGATGGTCAACGGGATGGTCGCGAGGATCAGCCAGCGCATCGCCGACAGGTCGAAGCGACCGTGCGAGATCGCGATCCACGAGGTCCACAAGATGCCGAGGGCGATCACGGTGAACACCGCCCCACCCAGCGTCTTGTAGCCAGCCATGTCCCACTCGGGGCCGAACGGCATCATGCAGCCGAGCAGCATCAGCACGCCGGCGAACATGAACCGGTAGTACTCCCGCTGCGCCCGCATGCTGAACAGGGGGGCCGGCATCCCGGCCATCGACACCGCCATCGCGCTACCCTGCTGTGGGGTGGCGGTCGGCGGTGCGGCCGCGGTTTCTTCGAGGGGCTCCAGATCCGGCAGGGGCTCCAGCTCGGGCAGTTCACCAGGGTTGCTCATGTCTACTCCAGGGACTCGGGGAGGGAAGAGGTAGGGGGGGTCTCGGGGGGGAAGTGGCTACAGATCTTCGATCCGCCGCTCACGATCGTCGGCGAGCAGGGCCGCGAACACCGGTTCGAGCTTACCTTCGACACAGTGCTCGAGAGAGAAGTTCTGGCCGATGCGGTGGTCGGTGAGACGGTTCTGCGGGAAGTTGTAGGTGCGGATGCGCGCGTTGCGGTCGCCGGAGCCGACCTGCTCGCGGCGCTGTTGGGAACGATCGCCCTCGACCCGTTCGCGCTCGAGTTCCAGCAGTCGAGTGCGCAGCGTGCTCATCGCCTTGCTGCGGTTCTTGTGCTGGCTGCGCTCGCTCTGGCACTGCACGACGACCCCGGTCGGCAAGTGGGTGATGCGGACCGCGGAGTCGGTCTTGTTGACGTGCTGACCACCCGCGCCGCTGGAGCGGTAGGTGTCGATCCGCAGGTCGCGCTCATCGACGTCGACTTCCACCTCTTCCGCCTCGGGGAGCACCGCGACCGTGGCCGCAGAAGTGTGCACGCGCCCCTGCGCCTCGGTGACCGGGACCCGCTGCACGCGGTGGCCACCGCTCTCGAAGCGCATGTACTTGAACACGTCTTCGCCGCGCAGCTCGAACACCACTTCCTTGAACCCGCCGATGTCGGATGGCGACTCGTCGATCGGCTCGAACTTCCAGCCCATGCGGTCCGCGAACCGCTGGTACATCTGCATCAGGTCGGCGGCGAACAGCGCCGCTTCCTCCCCGCCGGTTCCGGCGCGGATCTCGACCACCGCGTTGCGATCGCCCTGGCTGGCCTCGGCGAGCAGCCCATCGATGATCTCGTCGACCAGCGCCCGGGCGTTGCGGTCGAGTTCGGGCAGCTCTTCGCGCGCCAGCTCGGCGAGCTCCTTGTCCTCGCCCGAATCGATCAGGGCGCGGTTGTCGACGATCTGCGAGATGAGCTTGCGCAGCCCGTCGTAGCGCTCCACCGTCGACTGGAGCTTGCCCATCTCCTTGCTGATCGCGGCGAACGTCTCGCCGGGGCGAAGCAGCTCCGGATTGCTCGCCTTGGCCATCAACTCCGCGAGCCGCGCCGACATGCCGTCGAGCTTCGCCGCGATGCGCGGGCGCAGGTATTCGCTCATGGAGATCCCACCGCGTCACGCCAACGGTGCAGAACCGCGACCGGTTGGCTGCCAGTCGAGAAACCCACGCCGTGACCGCCCGCGGGTCGCTCAGCCCTTCTTGGGTTCGGTCGCCTTCTTCTCGGCCTGCAACGCGGCGCGGCGGCGGAACTTGTCGACGCGGCCGGCGGTGTCGACGTAGCGCTGCTCACCGGTGAAGAACGGGTGGCAGGCGTTGCAGATCTCGACCTTGATCTCGGGCTTGGTCGCACGGGTCGTGAACGCGTTGCCGCAGGCGCAGTGCACCTTGCAGGTCACGTAGTTGGGATGGATTCCGGCTTTCATGGGGTCGCGGATTCGGCTTCCGGAGGGCGCCGGACTGTAGGACTCCGGCGGCGCCGGTCAAGCCCGAGCCGTTCGCCAACGCGACCAGACGCCCGCCTGCTCACCGCAACCAGTTGAGCAGGTGTTCCAGTTCACCGGGCCGAAACGTGCAGCCGTGGCTGCGGATCGCCAACGCGCGCGGCGCGCGCCCCCCCGACAGCCGCGACCAGATCTCCATCAGGCTGGAGCGAGCCGCGGCGCCGAGCCGCGCGACGGCGGCTTCTGGCAGCAGGATGCCGACCGAAGGCCACCGCAGGGCCCCGGGCTCGAGGGTCAGGGGCGGGGGGATCCGGAGCTCGATCCGCCCGTCCGGGGCGATCGCCAACACCGGCGCACAGTCGCGCGGCAAGGCAGCGGGGTCGGCCGCCAGGTGGAACGATTCTGCGACCCCAGGGAGCCGTTCGAGGACGCGGCGCCCCCCAGGCGGCACGTCCGCGGGGCGCTGGACCCTGGGGTCACCGCCTGGCTGCGGCGGGGCGGTCTTGGCCGCTGCACCGCCGACCAGCCGCCACAGCACGACGAAACTCACCCCGGCCAACACCAGGAACAGGCCGATGCGCCAGGCGATCCGCACCGTTCAAGTCCCCCTCGACCACTGCACGAGCAGCCGTCGGACACTCACCACGCTGAGCCCGATCACCGTGTCGAGATCGCCGGCGAGCAGCTGCAGGAAGTCAGCGGCGTGGCCCTGGATCGCGTAGCCCCCGGCCTTGCCCTGCCACTCACCCGTGTCGAGGTATTGCTCGATCCGCACCGGGTCCAACACCGCGCACCGCAGTCGCGCCACCGCACACTCCTCGATGAATCGACCGGTCGCCGGTTCGGCCAGGCACTGGGCGGTGAACACCTCGTGATCCCGCCCCTCGAGCTGCCGGAGCATCTCGCCCGCCGCGGCACGATCCACCGGCTTGCCGAGTTCCAGCTCCCCCAACGCGACCACCGTGTCGGCGCCGAGCACCGGCCCTTCGGGCGAAGGCGGCACGGCGCCGAGCGCCTTGGCACGGGCCCGCAGGATCGCCTTGTCGCGCGGCGAGCCTGCTCCCTCGGGTTCCGGCCCCGGAGGGTGCAGGTGGAACGGGATCGCCGCCTTCGCCAGCAGCTCCCCGCGCCGCGGGGAGGTCGAAGCGAGGTAGAGCGGCCCCCGCACCGGCGGGACCTACGACTTGCCGGACGGCACCAGCCGGGCGACCGAGCAGGCTACGCACAGCGCGCCATCGGCGGCACTGGCCGCGGCGGGACCGACGGACAACGGCAGGTGGCCGAACGGCTGAACCAGCTGACGCAGTTCGGCGAAGAACTCGTTCGCCACCGGCTCCTTGTCGATGCCGAGCCGCTGCTGCACGCGCAACGTCGAGCGATCGGTGAGCAGCACCTCTTCGAACGTTATCACGCTGATCAGGAACGCTGTCACCACCGGCTTGAGCGCCGGGACGCGCTGGAAGAACAGCTTGCGGTCGGTGATCGACAACTCGCGCAGGAACTCGAGCGTCACGTCGTTCTGGTCGTTGTAGATCTCCGCGATGGCCTCGCGGGCCCGCTGGGCGCGCGCGAAGCAGCCGGGGATCTCCAGATCGCCCACCAGATCCTCGATCTCGTAGGCCTCGGTCAGGCGTAGCTCGTTGCGGTCGACGAAGTGCTCGGCGAACCGCCGGACGCACTCCTGCCCCACCGAGCAAGGTAGCCCCTCGCCCATGGTGATGTGCAGCATCGCGTCGACCAGGTCGCCAAGCCGCGGCTCGGCCGGCCGGTCGACACCGTCGAGGCTCGACCGCGCCGCGGCGAGCGTGGCGGTGAGGTTCTCCGGGGTGGCCGGGAGCGGCGCGCGCAGATCCGGGGGTGCGGCTTCCCCGTCTGCTTTTGGCTTGCGCTTCTTGCTGGTGGTCTTCTTGGCCACGGGGTGGGTGGAGCGGGAGGGCCAGCCCCTTCGCGGGAATCTAGCTGCGGGGGCTCACGGCGTGGGTACGCGCTACTCGGCGGCGGCGGCCGGCTTGGCCTTCTTCTTCTTGGCGCGCGGCGGCACGAATGGCTTCGCCTTGGCCTTGCTCTTCTTGCGCACGCGCTTCTTCTTCGTAGGCAGTGTGCCACCCGATCGCTTGATCAGGCTGGCCACCGTCTCCGACGGCTGCGCCCCCACCGACAACCAGTATTGCGCCCGCTCGGTGTCGAGCTTGAGCTGCTCCTCGACGCGCTTCGCCTTGGGTAGGTAGTAGCCGAGCGTCTCGATCACGCGGCCGTCGCGACGTCGCTGGCCCTCGATGACACTGACGCGGTAGGTGGGGTGATTTAGGCGCCCGAAGCGCTTCAGTCGCAGCTTGACAACCAAGAGGGTCTCCTGAGCTGTTTTGGGGGTTCCGATCCGGAGGAGCTCGACGCCGGACGCGGCCGCAGCGGGGCGGGCACCTGCCGGCCGAGACGCTGCACCATGGGGAAGACCAAGGGGGCGAAGATGGAATCACATTCCAGGCGGCGAAGGAACGGCCATCCGCACTTTTCTTCGCTGCCCTCCGCTCCGTGGCGCCGGCTCCGTGGTCGGCTCCCGCCGGGCTCACCTCGGCCGGCCCGCTCCAACCCCGACCTGCCGCGCTTCTCCGGGTGCGGGAACGGCTTGCGGCGCGACGCAGCTGCCGGGGAGATTTCCCGGCAAACTGCGGCATTCGACAATTCCCCCGACCCGACTCCGCAGGTAGCGTTCCGCGCCGCAGGGACCGGATTCGCACGAGTCCACTTCCCGCTGCACCCGGGTCAAGACACTCCGAGTCACCGGGCAGATTCACCCCTCAACCCCAATCAGAGATGAGAAACCTCGTAATCGGCACTCTCGCCGTGTTCACCCTCCTGTTCGCCGGCTGCTCCGAGTCGGGCGCCGCCGCGACCACCCCCGAGACCGCGGCGACCGCGATCAAGGCGATCTTCTCCAAGATCGGCACCGCGGCCGCGACCGTCAAGGACGAGGCCACTGCGAAGACCGCCGGCACCACCATCGGTGGCCTGGTGGAGACCGCCAAGGCCACGCTGGGCAAGTTGCCCAAGGACGCCATCGCGAAGGTCATGGGCATGATCGGCGGCGAGAAGGGCAAGCTGCTCGAGACCCTCGGCAAGCTGCCGGCCAACTTGCAGACGCACCTGAAGAGCGCGATCGAGAAGCTCACCGCGCTCGGCAAGTAGCTCGAGTCAGCCCGCGCGCGGCTCGCGATCGAGAGCGCGAGTCGCGCGACCCCCACGGTTCAGCAGCTGGGCCTCAGCCGAGCAGCTGGGCCATAGTGTAGAGGTGGATCAGCTGGAGCCCGGCCGCGTGCAGGGGCTCGCACACACCTTCACCCCGGTAGATCACGCAGCAGACGCTGTCGACCCGTGCGCCCTCGGCGCGCAGATCTCCGACACTGGTGACCACCTGGCCGCCGGTCGTGATCACGTCCTCGATGACGCACACGGCGCGTCCACGCAACTCCGCCCCCTCGGCGATTCGGCAGGTGCCGTACTCCTTGCGCTCCTTGCGCACGAACGCGGTCGGTAGGCCGGTCTCGCGCGACAGCGCGACCGCCAGCGGCACACCCCCGAGTTCCAGACCGGCGAGTACCTCGGTGCCGCTCGGAACCAGCGGCGCCATTGCGCGCGCGATCGGCCACAGCAGCTCGGGGTCGGCCTCGAAGCGGTACTTGTCGAAGTAGTGGTTCGACGTCTGGCCCGAGCGCAGCTTGAACTCACCCGTCAGGTGCGCGGCGGCGACGATCCGGGCAGCGAGTTCACGGTCGAAGTCGCTCATCGACGGCGCCTCCCGCCCGGCATGAACCCACCGCCAGGCGGCAACTTGGGGAAGCCCTTCGGCAACCCGCCGCCGAGTCCCCCACCGCCCAAACCGCCACCACCTAGCCCGCCGAGGTCATCGAGCGCGCTCATGTCGGGCATCCCGCCCTTCATGCTCTTCATCATCTTCTGCATCGCCTTGAACTGCTTGAGCAGCGCGTTGACTCGGTCCAGGTCGTTGCCGCTACCCTGCGCGATCCGCCGCCGCCGCTGGACGTCGATCACTCCCGGGTTGCGGCGCTCGTGCGGGGTCATCGACAGCATCACCGCTTCCATGCGGGCGAACTCCTTGTTGTCGAGATCGACGTCCTTCAGCATCGACCCGACGCCCGGCAGCATCCCGAGCACCTTCTTGAGCGGCCCCATCTTGCGCAGCATGTTCAACTGCTTGAGGAAGTCGTCGAAGTCGAACTGACCCTTCTGCAGCTTGCGGGCCGCCTTCTGCGCCTCCTTCTCGTCGATGACCTCCTGGGCCTTCTCGACCAGGCCGACGACATCGCCCATGCCGAGCAGTCGCCCGGCCATGCGCGCCGGATCCCACTCCTCCAGCTCGTCGACCTTCTCGCCGGTGCCGGCGAACAGGATCGGTCGGCCGGTCACCGCTTTGACGCTCAGCGCCGCGCCAGCACGCGAGTCACCGTCGACCTTGGTCAGCACGACGCCGTGCAGCGGCAGCCGGGAGTGGAATTCCCTGGCCGAGTTGACCGCGTCCTGCCCGAGCATCGAGTCGCACACCAACAGCACACCATGCGGCTTGCACTTGCCGTGGATCTCTTCGAGCTCGCGCATCAGCGGCTCGTCGATGTGCAGCCGGCCGGCGGTATCCAGGATCACGACGTCGCAGAACAGTCGCTTGGCGGCTTCGATGCCCCGCTGGCACACCTCGGCGGGACGCCCGGTGGTACCTTCGGCGTGCACCGGGATGTCGAGTTGGCGACCGAGCGTCACCAACTGGTCGACCGCGGCCGGCCGCTGCAAGTCGGCGGCGACCAGCATGACCTTCTTCTTCTTGCGGCGCCGCAGCCACAGCGCGAGCTTGGCGCAGGTGGTCGTCTTGCCGGCCCCCTGCAGGCCGGCCATCATCAGCACCAGCGGCGCGGTGTCGGCGACCGGCAGCAGCACGGCTTCGCCGCCGAGCAGCTCGGTGAGTTCGTCGTGGAAGATCTTGACGAACTGATCGCCCGGATTGACCGCCTTGATGACCTCTTCGCCGATCGCACGGTCCTTGACCTGCTTGATGAAGTCCTTGGCGACCTTGAAGTTGACGTCGGCCTCGAGCAGCGCCTGGCGCACCGCGCGGATGCCGTCGTCGACGTTCTTGTCGGTCAGAGTCTTGTGGCCGGCCAGCGCCGAATAGGCCTTGCTCAGCGCACCGGTCAGCGAGTCGAACATGACGGGTCAGAATGCGGTGCCGCGCCGCGGCGGTCAAGCGCGACGCCGGGCCGCGGGTATGCTGCCGCGCCATGCACCCGACCCGCGTCCTCCGCGCCGCCATCCTCGCGTTCGCCGCCGTGCAAGGGGTCGGGCCGGCCCACGCCCAGACCGCGTCGAACCCAACCCTGCAGCTCCCACCGCAGCCGACTGCGCTGCTCCACCTCGAGGGTCCGGCGGTGTGGCGGGCGGTGCACGCCCGCGACCCGCTCGGCCGCTGGTTCCGCTCTCCGCAGCTCGCCGCGGCGTGGGCCGGGGTGGTGCGCGATGCGCAGCCGTGGCTCGCGGAGCGCCGCACCGAGCTGGCGGCGAAACGACCGCGAACCGCGGAGTTACTCGGCAACCTGCTGCAGTCCATCCCCGGTTTCGATGGCAGCGTCACGCTCGCGTTGGACATCGACGCGCCGTTCCGCGAGATCGATGCAGCGTTCCGCGCCAACCGGCCGCAGTGGGATTCCATGTGCCTGTGGATTCGGATCGACCCGGGTCGCGCGAACCCCAAGCCGTGGCTCGACGCCGCGGGCGAGTGGTTCGCCGAGCTGTGCCCCGATCGCCCACGGACGTTGCGGATCGGGGGAACCGACGTGACCGTGGCGAGGATCGGCAAGGACGGTCCCGAGCTAGCGCACGACGCCAGGCTCGCCGCTCACCGTCCCAACACCAAGTACACCGTGTTGCTGAAGTCCATGCCGAACGGCGGGTGACCCGGCGAATCGACACCCGCATGAATCGCCAGGCGCAGGCCGATGCGATTCACGTTGTCGGCCACCTGCAGACTCGTCTGCCACCGCCCCGTCGCGGACGTCTGTGCAAACGTGAGCAGGTGCCCCAACCCGTAGTCGAGGGCTAGCACGCAGCCCCCGATGGTGAACGGCGCGGCGGCCGGGAGCCCCAGGGCGAACACCATGTTCCGATTCGGCTCCGCTCGGCGGAGCTCGATTGCGAAGCGCGCACCGAGCACCGGGTCGGCGCAATCGAGGATCGGCGCGAAGCTCGCTCCGCATCCACCACCGACGACCTGCTTGCTACCGCCGATGTCGACCGCCCACACCTCGCGTCCGATGAGCCCATCGTCGGCGCCGAACAGCAGCTTGCCGTGGGCGTGGACCAAGAACACCGGGTGCGAGCCGTAGGGTCCCGGCCGCAGATCGTAGACCTGGCGAGTCCCCCCCGCAGTGCCGTCCGACACCCAGAGCTCCGGCTCGTTGCGGTCGTCGGGGTTGGCCGTGAAGAAGACGCGGCGCGAGCCCGCGCCGACCAGCAGCGGGTTGCGCGCGAACGCGACGGCGACGGGCTCGACTTGGCGCGCCTGGGCGTCGACCACGGGCACCGTGCCAGCCGAAGTGCCGTCACTCACCCACAGCACGCTGGCCGAGGACGTGGTCGACGCCAGCGCGACGAAGAACAACCGATCCCCGGCCGGCGTGAGCGCGTCCATGTACGGGTTCCGCCCATTGCCGACGTCCCTGACCGTGACCAGCTGCGGCGTCGCAGCCAGGGTGTCCACGGCGTACAACACCCGCTCGTCGGTGACGAACAGCGTGTCCCCCACGACCGCCGTCTGCGCGAAGCGTCCGTCGGCCAGCTTGACCGTGCCAGCCGAGGTGCCGTCCGTCCGGAACAGCTGGTAGCCCACCTGTCCGTTGGGCAGGTCGTTGGCGATGAAGTACGCATGGCGACCGACCACGCAGAATGCGTGCGGCTGCGAACTCCACGGGTCCCGCGTCGAGTTCTGCATGTTGCCAGGTCGGAGATCCTTGACCAGGAAGGTGCCCGCCTCGGTTCCATCGGAACGCCAGAGCTCGCCGCCGGCGACGTCGTCGTACGCCGCGAACAGCAGCACGTTGCCGAGCGCCACCATCTCCGCGGGGTTGCTGTCGCCACTGGCGCGGATGTCCCGGACGAGCCTGGTTCCGGCCGTGCTGCCATCCGATGCCCACAGCTCCCGACCGTGCACGAGATCGTCTGCGGAGAAGAACATGAGCTTCCCCGCCGCGGTGAACTCCCGCGGGTACGAGTTCCCCGCACCGGGCGCAATATCGCGAAGGAGCCGCGTCCCCGCGGAGGTGCCGTCGGACAGCCAGAGTTCGGTGCCGTTCGCCGCGTCGCCCGCGTTGAAGAACAGCGAGGTGTTGTGCGACGCCATCCACTGGTAGTCGCCGCCGCCGACGTTCACCTTCCGGATCATCCGGGTTCCCGCGGCGGTGCCATCCGTGCTCCACAGCGCGGGGTCCTGGCCGTCGAAGGCCGAGAAGTAGGTCCGCCCGACGCTCGTGGTGAGGGAGAACGCCGCCCCGCTGTCGGAGCTTCCGGGAAGCGGCCGGTGAATGTCATCGACGATCTTGGTGTTCTGGGCGGTGGCATCCGTCTCCCACAGCTCCGCCCCGATCTTGCCGTCGTCGGCCGAGAACAGCACCCGCCCGGTGAGCGCCTTGAAGAAGCTCGAAGGATTCGAGCTGGTCGGCCCCGGGACGATGTCGTGGATCATGCGCGTCCCACTCGACGTGCCATCGCTCGTCCAGGGCTCGTAGCCGGCCGACGTGGTGAAGCTTCGGAAGTAGAGGCGAGAACCGTCGAGGAACAGGTGGGTCGGAGCGACGCCACCCGGTCCGAGCTGTACGGTCCCGGCGGCCGTGCCGTCTGTCTTCCAGAGCGACCAAGCGCTCGTCGTTTCGAAGGCGACGAAGTACACGACGCTGCCATCGCTGACCATCGACTGCGGTGCGGAGTGACCATCGAACGACGATCCGGTATTGAGGTCCTTGAGCAGCATGGTCCCCTGTGGTGTCCCGTCACTCGACCACAGCTCGGCGCCGGAGTTTCCGTCCTGCGCGGAGAACAACAGCCGCCCGCCGAGCGGCTGCAGTGCGAGCGGTGCGGAGCTTCGGTCCGGAAGTAGCCCTTGCATGCTGCTGGTCGGACCGGGCAGCACGTCCTTGACCAGCTGCGTGCCCGCGGGCGTGCCGTCGGTCACCCACAGTTCGCGGCCCGTGGCCGCGGTGCTGGCCACGAAGAACACGCGCGAGCCCGCGACGCGAAACGTGTTCGGCCCCGACGAGCCTGCTCCCGGATCCAGGTCCGCGAGGAGCGCCGTGCCCGCGGTCGTGCCATCGCTGACCCAGAGTTCCTGGCCCTGAGCCGTGGACGCACCGGTGAGCAGGAGCTTGTTGCCGAACACGACCAGTTCATGGGTCACGGGAAAGAAGATCCCAACGCGAGGGAACGCGACGAGCCGCTGCGTACCCTGGATGCTGCCATCGCTCACCCAGAAGTCGGTACCGACGAAGAAGTACAGCTTGCCCTGGAACTCGACCCTCGCACCGACCGACACCTCGGCGAGGCAGAGCGTGCCCGCCAGCGTGCCGTCGGTACGGAACAGGCACTCGCTGAAGTTGCGGCGCGCGGAGAAGAACAGGTAGCTCCCCGCGACCTGGAATCCCTGCGGAGCGCTTCCGAGATGGCCCGGCCAGATGTCCAGGAACAGCTGGGAGGTACCGGTGATCCCGAGCGTCCGAAACAGCTCGATGCCGGTCTCTTCGCGGTCCTGGCCGATGGTACTGGCACTGAAGTAGGTGTACCCCTTGAACTCGACGCCGCCGTTGGGCAGCGACGATCGGTTCGCGGGAGGCGCCGCATTGGCGTCGACGAGCAGCTGGGGTTGCTGGGCGCTGAGAAGGGCGGTAGCGACGAGGGCGACGGCCGGGGAGACGAGGGCGCGCGGGATGGCAGGAGTGGACATGCGGCCCCCAGGACTACGGGGTTTCGTGCAAGGGGAACAGTGGGTTCCGGGTATCGACTGTCGGGAAGCGGCAGTGCCGTGACGGCCCACCGACGAGCCAAGGCACTCGGACGATCCATCGCTGGCCGTCGAGAACACACGAGGTCGCGTCGAGTCAGACGAAGTTCGCAGCAAATGTGGCTGCGTCAGTCGATTCGCGCGCAAGGCGCTGCGACGACACGGCTTGTTGGTGGACAAGCTGAGGAGCAGCAGCGCAGCGAGCGGATCGAAGGTCGGGGTACACGTGCTGCGAACTCCGGACGCGGGCACTGGCGCGGGCACTCGCGGCGCGCAGCCGTCGACTGGGGTCGAATGCGGACTACGGCGCGCGGCAGAGTGCATCGTCCAGTGACTCGAGGATCCGGTCGGTGGCATCGAGTTCCTTGACCGCGACGCGCAGCGCGTGGCTACCGAGCCCGGTGCCCATGTTCCCCGCATCGCGGACGAACACACCCGTCTCCCGGCAGCGCGCGGCAACTGTCGCCGCGGTCGGTCCCCCCGGGTCGAGGTGGCACAGCACGAAGTTCGCCACCGCGGGCACGGTCTCCACGCCGGGCAGGCGGGCGAGCCCTGCCTCCAGTCGACCCCGCAACGCATGCGTCTCCTCGTAGCGGGCCGCGTAGTAGCCAGGGTCCCGCAGCGCGTACACCGCCGCGATCTGCGCCGGCAGGCTCACCGCCCAGGGCGGTACCCACGGCCGGAGCGTCGCCAAGGTCTCCGCGGTGCCGCAGAGGTATGCGGCGCGCACGCCGCTCAGCGCGTACGCCTTCGACATCGACTTGCAAACCACCACGTTGGCCTGCCGTGCAGCGCGACGCTCGACCGAGTGCTCGGCACCGACGTAGTCGACGTACGTCTCGTCGATCCACACTCGAGTCGACTCGGGCACCGCATCGAGGAGTGCGTGCATCGCCTCACGGGGCAACATCTGGCCGGTCGGGCTGTTCGGATCGACCAACACGATCCAGTCGAACCGCCCGGCCGCCGCCACGGTGGCGAGCCGATCCGGGTCGACCGCGTAGCCCGAGCTCCGATCCACCGTGAAGCGATCGACCCGACAGCCGACGAGGGCCAAGACGTGGCTGTACTCGCCGTAGGTTGGGTCGAGGAGCAGAACCCGCGACCCACCGGTCAACCACCGCGCGAACGCCAGGAAGATGAGCGCGGACGAGCCGGCGCCGGGCAGGACATGAGCCGGGTCGACGCCGCGCGTCTCGGCAATCACCCGCGCCATACCTGCGCAGTCTGTCGGCGGGGAGGTGCGGACGATCCACGGGAGGTACTCGCTCAGTGCTTCGAGCACGGATGGCGCCGGCGGGAACCACGCATCGAGGACATCCGCATTGACGATGTCCGCCGACCTGCCCAGGTCACCGAACTCGTCGCCGATCGCGCCGAAGAACGCACCGCCGTGGAAGCACGGACCTTCGGACGCGCCATCCACCCCAGCCGTGTTCACTCGGACGCGACCTCCTTGCGCGGCTTGCCGAGCGCCGGATCCACGTCGGGGAACCAGTTCCCCAACCGCCTCAGCAGATCCGTCGGCAGCTTCGCAATGTCGTAGGCCGGACCTTGGAGGCCGGGCCGGATCACGTCGAACATCAACACCCAGCGCTCGCGCTCGGAGCGGTTCCACGCCTCGTGCGGCACCGTGTCGTCGAACCCGAAGCAGATGCCCTCGCTCCACATCCGGATCTCGTCCCCGACGCGCAGGGCACAGTCGCCGGGCACGACGAGCGCGAGGTGGAACCGGAACACACGGTCACCCCAGCCAGTGTGCGTCGCGATGTGTGCGCCTGGCGCGAGACGCGAGAAGGTCGCCATCGCGAGGCCGGGAATCGTCCGCAGCACCGCGGCGCTCTTCGGGCATCGCGCACAGATCGGCGCAATCTCGCGGCCGAGGAACTGCAGGCCGGCGAGGTTCCAGCCGGTGCCGTAGAGATGCGGTTCGACCCAGGGCTCCACCAGATCGTCTGGGAGGGCGAGTGCCTCGTCACGGACAGCGGTCCATGGAGACTCGAGGCGCGGAACGAAGTCGAACGCG
>JACKIB010000021.1 GCA_020638695.1 Planctomycetota bacterium | reverse complement strand
CCGAGGTTCCGGCTGCCTATCCGCCCGCGTTGCAGGGCATGCTGGCGCTCGGCTACCTGGTGCACCCATCGGCGATGGGGATGAAGGTGGTGTTCGGCAGCTGCGATCTGCTGGCGTGTGCCGTGTTGTGGCGGTTGCTGCCGCGGCTCGGCGTTCCGGCCAGTGCGGCGCTGGTGTACGCCTGGTGTCCGCTGGTGGTGCTCGAGTTCGCCGGTGAGGGTCACGGCGACAGCTTGACGGTGCTCGCGCTGCTGCTCACGTTGCTGGCGGCGACCGCGGGTCGGCGGATGACGTCCGCTGCGCTGCTGGCGGTGGCGACCGCCGCCAAGCTCATGCCGGTGGTGTTCCTGCCGCACGTCGCGCGCGGCGCCGGGCGTGTGCTCGCGGTGTTCGCCGCCGTGCTGGCGCTGCTCTACGTGCCGTTCCTGCTCGACCCGCGGTTCGTCGACCAGGTTCCGTACTCCACCGTGTTCACCGGAGCGCTGCGCTACGGCGACGCCTGGCGGCACAACGACAGCATGTTCCACCTGCTGCTCCGGGGTTCCGAGCTCCTGCTCGGGTGGGGCGACGCGATGGCCGGCGAGAAGTTGGGGATCAGCTGGTTCCCGCACCGCGTCGCCAAGGTGCCGGTGCTGTTGCTCGGCCTCGCCTTGCTCGGTTGGGCATTGATGAAGCGCTGGCCGCTGCATCGGGTGATGGCGACCTTCTTGACGTTCTTCCTGTGCTTCACGCCGACACTGCACCCGTGGTACGTCGCGCTGTGGCTGCCGTTCGTCTGCGGTCGTCCGGCGATCGGAGTGTTGGCGTTCACCGGCACGGTGTACCTGGCCCACTTCGCCCCCGGTTGGCAGCTCGACACCGGGTGGAAGGTGCTCGAGTACGCGCCGCTCTACGCCGCCCTGCTGCTGGAGCGGTCCAGCCTCCCGGCGGCGGCGTTCGTCGCTACTTCGGCGCCTTCTTCTGCCGCGTCAGCCGAAGCACGTACGCCGCGATCGCCAGCCGATCCTGTTCCGTGACGTTGCTGAACGAGGGCATCTCGCTGCCTTCCTCCGGTTGCCGGACGTAGTCGGCCACCGCCTTGAGCGTGTCCGACTCGAATTCGTCGAGCCGCGGCGCGCCGTCGTGCTGGGTGCCGTGGGTGACCTGTTTGCCGTCCGCGCTCTTGCTCACGTAGCTGTGGCAGCCGTGGCACTTCAGACGGCGCACCAGGGCGTAGCCGCGCCGCTCCATGTCGGTGAATTCGAGCGGGTACGGGATCACCGGGCCGAGCGACTTCGCCGCGGCCTTCTTCGCGCCCTCGCCTGCCGCCTCGGCATCGTGCTTGTGCGGGTCGTCGCGGAACCCGGCGATCGTCAAGCCGGCGACCACGAGACACACCAAAACGCCGAGCGCAGTCGCCAGCTTGCGCCGCGCCCAGTGACGCTCCTTACCGCGGTCGAGGAACGGCAACAGCGCCACCAGCGTCATGAACCCGGCCGGCACCCAGAAGGTGCCGAGCTGCCGCGAGGTGGTGAACACCTTGAGCAGCTGGAACAGGCCCAGGAAGTACCAATCGGGGCGCGGGTGGTAGCTGGTGTCGGACGGGTCGGCCAGCGGCTCGAGTGGCGCGCGGTACGCGCTCGACATGTAGAACAACGCGCCGCTGACCAGCACCCCGACCAACGCCTCCTTGAAGGTGTGGTCCGGGAAGTACGGCGCACCCGGTTCGCCCTCGTCGCCGACCGGTCGCCCGGGCGCCGACACGCCGTGGCGCTGGATCAGGTAGAAGTGCGCGCCCAGCACGCCGAGCAGCGCGATCGGCAACAGCACCACGTGGATGATGTAGAAGCGGGTCAGCGTCGGCTGCGCGACTTCGGTGCCGCCGCGCATGATCTCCTTGACCTGCGCGCCGATCAGCGGTGTGTCCGAAGCGATCTCGGTACCGACCTTGGTGGCGAAGTACGCCTTCTGGTCCCAGGGCAGCAGATAGCCGGTGAAGCCGAATCCCATGACGATGAGGAACAGGCCGATCCCGGACAGCCACGTCAGCTCGCGGGGCTGCTTGTACGCGCCGGTGAAGTACACCCGCATCATGTGCAGCACCACGAAGATGACGAACGCCGAGGCGCCGAAGTGGTGCAGGGCGCGGGTGAACGAACCGAACGCGAAGCCGTGGAACGTCAGGTCCTGTTCCAACGCCAGGATCGACGGGTATGCCAACTCGGTGGTTGGCACGTAGTGCACGGCGAGTGCGATCCCGGACAGGAATTGCAGCAGCATCACGGTCAGCGCCGCGAAGCCGATCGTGCGCAGGTAGCCGATCCCGCGCGGCGGGTGCTTCTGGCTCATGCTGCTGCGGAACGCGGTCACCAGACCGAGCCGATCTTCGAGGAAGTCCAGCATGCTCAGACTCCCAGCAGGTGCACCGTGTCGCCGTCGCCGGCCGGCAGCGCGTCGATGTCGAGTCGTCGTAGATCGCGCTGCGGCGGCCCGGCGAGCCGCGCGCCGGTGCGCGAGAACTTGCCGTTGTGGCACGGGCACGTGAGTGGCGCGGGCGTGCCGTCGTCGAGCTTCAACTCGCGTCGCTGCACCGGGCAGGACAGGTGGGTGCACTCGCCGTCGAGCGCGATCAGTGCGTCCGACTTCGGGTCACGGGTGACGAACACGACCTTGGAAACGCTCTCCACCTTCGCCCCGCTGCGCATCTCGAAGCTGGCGACGAATTCCTTGACCTCGGTGGAGCCGGGCTTGGGAAGGTCGCGCTTCCTGCACAGGGGGATCTTGCTGGGTCGGTTGCTGTGCGCCGGCGCCAGACCTGCGCGCATCGTGCCGATCAGGCCACCGAGTACCGGAACCGCGCCGAGCACGACGGTCAGGAAGCCGAGGAAACCGCGGCGGTCGGTGCCGCCTTCGGGAGGAGACGAGGGAGCCACTGCCATGGTCGCTGACCATAGCAAGCAGTGGGCCGGCGGGTCAGGGTGTTTTGCCGGCCGGAACTTCGTCGCCGCCGTGGCGCGCCTCGTCGGTGGAGCGCGCGGCGTCGAGCAGCAAACCCATCAGGTTCAAGTTGAGTTGCCCGTCCGCGGTGCGCGGCAGGCCCTCGACCAGGGTGAACTCGGCCAAGTCGGCCCCGAACATCCGGTTGAACAAGCGTCCGATCTGCAACTGCAGGGCGGAGTGCAGCGCCTCCTCGGTCACCAGGCCCTGTTCCTTCAGCAGCGCACCAAGGCATCCGCCGCCGGCCTGCAGGCCGGCGATCACCTCCTGCAGTTGTTCGCTGGTGAGGGTGCCCTGGCTGACCAGGATTTCCCCGAGGCGGCTGTCATCCGGCGTGTGGTCGCTGACCGCGTGGACCACGTTGCCACCGTCCAGATACACGACGATTTCTTCCCCGGGGATGTTCACGTACAGGACGCCATCCCGCTCCTGCATGCCCAGCCACGACAGGAGGTCGGGGATCGCCACGGTGCTGGTGTCGCCGTGCAGCCCGCGCGCCTTGCCGGCAGCGACGGCGCGTTTGGCCGCAGCGGCGGCCGAGGGTTGGGCCGGAGTCGCCGGTTGGGCGGGTGCGGCCGCGGGTCCGGAACGCAGCATGGCCCGAGCCTGGGTCTTGGCGACCAGATTGCAGGCCTCCTTCACCCACGCCTCGGTGCCACTGGCGTCCGGTCGCAGGCAACCGATCGCCAGGCTCACGTAGCGGGTCGCCAAGCGCAGCTCCGCCGAACTCGGGGCGCGCAGGCGGTCCTCCAGGGATTCCACGCACTTCAGCAGCACGTAGCAGGACTGCGCGAGCAGCAGACGGTCGTTCTCGAGATTCGCGATCAAGGTGGTCGATCTGCGGACACGGCTTCATCGGCCAGCGGACGAGATCCGCTTGAACGCCGACCAAGCGGTCGAGGCCGCATGGCGGCGCGCGGCGCCGCGCGCACCCCCAGAGATTGGCCCAAGGCCTCGGGTGCGGCCTTGGCCGCGATAGCCCATGGGGCGCCGCGAGTCCGCCGCGCGCCACCGCGTGTCGTCGGCCCCGGCCTTCCTGCCCCCCGTGGCTCGGAGTGCTCGAGCACCGTCGAAATCCAGGTCGGCGATCCGCAGCCCAGCGCTGCCCGCGGACTCGATTCCGCCACCCGCACCACTCGCGGCCGATCCGTGGCGGCTGTGCGAGCTCGCCCCGGGTGCCTCCACCGGACCACACACCCCCGCGAGACGTGCCGGCACGATCTCGCGGTGCGGCTCGGGAGTGGTCCCGGCTAAGCTGGCGCCGACCATGCGTGGGCAGCACCGAGCACTCCTGATCCTGCTCTTGCTCACCTGCGCGCTGTTCGTCCCGTCGCTGGCCAACGGTTTCGCGATGGACGACGTGCCGCTGGCGCAGTCCGTGGACGTCGGTGGTGGCCCCGACCCGGTGATCGCCGAGTTGCACCCGCCGTGGTGGTTCTTCGGCCAGCGCTACTGGGCGAGCGTCGACAACAACTCGACGCTGTACCGCCCGGTGACGGTCGCCAGCTACGCACTGACCTACCATGCGGTATGCCGCTGGCTGCCCGCGTCCTGGGAGGCGTTGCCGCACCACCTGATCAACATCCTCCTGCACGCCGCGTGCGTCTGGCTGGTGTTCCGCATGGTGCGGGACCTCGGCGGGGCGCCGGCTGGCGCGCTCGCGGCGGCGGCCGTGTTCGCCTGCCACGCGGTGCACAGCGAGGTGGTCGCCGGGATCGTCGGGCGGGCCGAGCTGTTCGCGTTCGGCTTCGGCCTGGCCGCCACCCTGAGCTTCGTCGCGCGCCGCCGGGTGTCGGCCGCGGTGTTGTTCTGGTTGGCGTTCTGCAGCAAGGAAAGTGCACTGGCTTGGGTCGGGTTCCTGCCCTGCTACCTGCTCGTGCGCGATTTGCGCTCGGGCCCGGGCGAACCCTGGTCGGCCCGCGGTCGTGCGCTGCTCTGGGTGCTCGGCAGCGGGCTGCTGGGGTTCTTCGTGCTGCGGCAGGTCGCGGTCGATGGGTTGATCGGCGCGCTGCCGGCGTACGAACAAAACCCGTTGGCTCATGTGTCCGCCGGCGTGCGAATCCTCAGCGCGGTGCGGATCCTCGGCTACGGGCTGTGGTTGTGCGCCGCGCCGTTCGAACTCTACGGCATCTACGGGCCGGGGGTGTTCCCCAGGGTCGAGCACGCCAGCGACCCGGGTTTCCTCGCCGCGGCGTCGGTGCTCGGCGCGGTGCTCGCGGTCGGGCTCGCGACGCTGCGGCGCACCCCGCTGCTGTTCCTCGCGGCCGCCACGTTCCTGGGGTTCTCCTTCATCACCTCGAACATCCCGTTCGCCATCGGCACGGTGTTCGGCGAACGGCTGTTGTACATGCCGAGCCTCGCCGTAAGTCTGCTGGTGCTGTCGCTGGTGGAACGCGTCGCCGGCCGGCTCCGCGTCGCGGTGCTGCTTGCACTCTCGCTGTGGTGCGCCGCCTGCGCGGTGGTCATCCTGCAGCGCAACCCGGCGTGGCGCGACAACACGTCGCTGTTCCTCGGCGACGCCGACCGCCTGCCGGAGAGCGCGGAATTGCAGGCCAAGGCCGGCTACGTGTGGATGGCGCGCGAGCCCGAACGGGCGCTGCGCTACTTCCATCGCTCGGTTTCACGCGACCCGGAGCTCGCGGCGTCGTGGGCTTCGATTGCTCGCATCCACGAGCAGCGCGGCGAGTTGGCCGAGGCCGAGAAGTTCTACCGCCGGGCGCTCGCGTCGCGCTACGTCGCCGCGTCGGGAGCGGAGGCGCGCACCGTGGACGACTTGTTGGGGGTGTTGCGGCGCCAGAACAAGGCCGCGGCGATGTACGCGCTCGCCCAGGAGGTGCTGCGGCGCAGCCCTGAGCACTTCGGCGCCCGCCTGGTGCGGATCGACTTCGGCGCCGGGAAGGAGACCCCGGAGCAGCACTACGCCGCGATCACCGAGGGCCTGCGGCATCACCCGCGCAGCGTCGAGTTGCTGTTGCGCGAGGCGATGCACCGCTACGACCACCACCCGGACTCGGCGGAAGAGAACCGCGACATCGCCGCGCGGTTGCGGTTCGCCCTGCAGAACCTGACACCTCGTCAACGCGACGATTCCCAAGGCGTGCGCGCGCGGCTGTACCTCGGTGACCTGCTGGCCCGCGCCGGCGACTCGGCACACGCGCTGGAGATGTTCCGCGGCGTGCTGCAGGTCGAGGGACTGTCCCCCGAGGTCCGCACCCAGATCGAGGCGCAGATGCGGAAGCTCGCCAAGTGAAGGGTCTCGCGGTGCTGTTGTTGGTGGTGCTCGCCACCGTGCCGTTCGCGCCGGCGCTCGGCAATCGGTTCGCGTTCGACGACACCCTGGCGCAGTCGCTGACCAGCAAGCAGGTGCCCAACGACGCGATCGCCACCCTGCACGCACCGTGGTGGTACTTCGGCCAGCACTATTGGGCCGGCGAGGAACGCGACTCGAGGCTCTACCGGCCGGTTACCATCCTCGGCTACGCCTGGACCTACCACCTGCTGTGCCGGCCCTTCCTGCCGGAAGGCTGGCCGCAGCGCACCGGCACGCTCGACCGCGCCGGCACCGAGGCGGTATTCCACCGCGAGGCGTTGCCGCACCACCTGATCAACCTGCTGCTGCACGCCGCGGTGGTGCTGTCGGTTCTGTGGATGATGCGGGACCTCGGGATGGGGTTCGGCGGGGCGGTATGCACCGCCGCGCTGTTCGCGGTGCACGCGCTGCACAGCGAGGTGGTGGCGGGGATCGTCGGGCGGGCCGAGCTGCTGGCGTTCGGCTGCGGTGCCGCGGGGCTGTGGGCATTCCGCCGCCACCAAGTGGGCCGCAGGCACAGACACCTGGTGCTCGCCGCGGCGCTGTTCTTCGCGGCGTTCTGCAGCAAGGAGAGCGCTGCGGCGTGGGTCGGGGTGGTGCCGTGCTATCTGCTGGCGCGCACGTTTCGTGCGGATCCGAAGGCGCGGGCCACGGCGCTGCTGCGCGGCCAGGCAATCCCGCTCGTGCTGAGCCTCGGCGTGCCGTTCGCGATCTTCCTGCTGCTGCGGGCGTTCGCGGTCGCCGGCCACGACGATGCAGTGTTCTACGCGGCGAACCCGCTGTACCACGAGCCCGCGCCGGTGCGCGTCCTGACCGCCGTCGAGGTGCTCGGCATCGCGCTGGGCAAGTGTGCGCTGCCCGTGCAGCTGGCTTGCCTGTACGGCCCCTGGGCGATTCCGCTGGTCGACTCGCCGGTGGACCCGGGCTTTCTCGCCGCGGGAGCTGCGCTGCTCGGCTACGCGGTGCTGTCCTGGTGGCGGCCGCGCGAGCGGCCACTGCTGGCGTTCGGTGCCGCGGTGTTCTTCGGCTGCTCGTTGCTCACCGCCAACCTGCTGTTCGCGATCGGCACGGTGTTCGGCGAGCGGTTGTTCTACATGCCGAGCCTCGGGCTGTGCATGCTGCCGGGCCTGCTTCTGCCGCGGTGTCGCGGCGTGGCACGCGTGGCGCTGCTGGTAGTGTGTGGCGGGTGGGTGGCGTGGAACGCATGGGTCGATTGGCAGCGATCCGGCGTGTGGTGCGACAACGTCAGCCTGATGATCCACGACGCCGAAGTGCAGCCGCGGTGTGCCTCGTTGCAGGTGAAGGCGGCGACCATGTACCGCTGGCTGGCGAAGGTCGAACCCGAGCACCGGGACAGTCACTCGGCGCGCAGCTGGGAGTTCCTGCGCCGTGCGCAGCAGATCGATCCGGAGTACGTCAGTGCGATCGCCACCGAAGCGACGTTCTTGGCCGAGGAGAAGAAGTTCCCACAAGCGATTGCGACGCTGCGCCGGGCACTCGCGGCCCGCCGGCTGCCGATCTCCAACTTGGAGGCGTCGCTGCGCGGCGAGCTCGGGATGTTGCTGATCGAGCACGGTGGCGATCGGCGCGGCGGGGTCGCCGAGCTGCGCGCGGCGGTTCGGCTACAGCCCGAGTCGCGGGCGATGCGCCTGGCGCTGCTCGATCACGGCCTCGGGGTGCTGGCGCCGCAGGACGCGCGCGCCGAGATGATCGCCGCCGCGGAGCGCTACCCGCGCGACTTGACGGTGGCCGCGCTCCAGGCGTCGTTCTTGTTCCAGTACGCCGAGGTCAGCCGTGCCAACGCCCAGGAAGTCGTCCGGCGTCTCGAGCAGGTGTTCGCCGCCGTTCCCGCTGCGCGGGCGGGCGATCCCACGTTCGTTCGCGCGCGGCTCGAGCTGGCGCACTGCCTGAAGGCGCTCGGTCGCAAGGCCGAGGCGCGCGCGTCGTACCAAGCACTGTTGGCGCAACCACGCGCAACGGCGCGCCAACGGCAGGAGGCGAACACCGCGCTCGCGGAGCTCGACAAGTGAGCGGCGCCCGCACGATCCTGCACGCCGACATGGACGCGTTCTACGCCGCGGTCGAGCAGCGCGACGACCCGAGTTTGCGCGGCAAGCCGGTGATCGTCGGTGGCGTCGGGCGTCGCGGTGTGGTCTCGACCGCATCGTACGAAGCGCGGGAGTTCGGTGTGCGCTCGGCGATGCCGACGGCGCGCGCCAAGCAGCTGTGCCCGCACGGCGTGTTCGTGCGCGGCCGAATGCGGGTGTACGCCGAGGTGTCCGCGCAGGTGCGCGAGGTGTTCGCCGAGCTCACGCCGCTGGTAGAACCGCTGTCGCTCGACGAGGCGTTCCTCGACGTCACCGGCAGTCAGGCGCTGTTCGGCGACGGTCGTGCGATCGCCGAGCGGGTCCGCGCCGAGGTGCGTGCGCGAACCGACTTGACGATCTCGGTGGGCGTCGCGAGCAGCAAGTTGGTCGCCAAGATCGCCTCCGATCTGCACAAGCCGGACGGCCTGACCGTGGTGCCGGACGGCGACGAGATCGCCTTCCTGGCCCCGCTGCCGATCGCGCGACTGTGGGGGGTCGGGCCGCGGCTGCAGGAGAAGCTGCGGCAGCTCGCCGTGCACCGGATCGGCGACCTGCAGCGGCGCAGTGCCGCGGAGCTCGATGCGCTGTTCGGCGAAGGCCACGGCGCGCACTACGCCAACCTGTGCCGCGGGATCGACGACCGTCCGGTCGAGCCCGAGCGCGAGGCCAAGTCGATCAGCCAGGAGACCACCTTCGAGTTCGACTTGGGCGATCGCGCCGCCTGCCACCGCGTGTTGTTGGAGCAGAGCACTCAGGTCGGCCGCCGCCTGCGCAAGGCCGCGTTGTGCGGCGCGCTGGTGCGGGTGAAGGTGCGCGATCCCGACTTCACCACGCGGACACGGCAGCAGAAACTGCCGGAGCCGACCTGCGACGACCTGCAGATCTACCGCACCGCGGTTGCGCTGTTCGATGCCCTGCGCGCGAACATGCGTCCGGTGCGGCTGCTCGGCGTCGGCGTCGCCGAGTTGCGGCCGGCCGGCGCGCGAACCCAGCGCGGGTTGTTCGACGGAGGCGAGCGGACGCGCAGCGCCGGGCTGCTCGACGCGTTGGATCGGATCCGCGATCGGTTCGGCGAGGGCGCGATCCGGCGGGGCAACCAGGATTGACCGCGGGTCGGATTCGGCGACAGTCCGCGAACCGATGGGAACAGGCTCGGCCATCCTGGGTCGATCCCCCGGTGACGCCACCGCACGAGCGGGCTACTCGCCCACACCGCGCGGATCCCGCTCCGGAGTCCGTGGGCCTGCACCGGGATTTCTGCCGCACCGGTGAATCAGGTCTCGGATCCGAGACGGCAGTCGACCGCTTCCCGCCGGGTTTGGCACCAGCACGCCGAATGCGACCACCGCGCTCCACGTTCGCTCTCCGACCGCTCTGGCTCGTGCCACTCTGGATTCTGCCGCTGTGGGCCTCGGTCGCCGGAGTCGCTCCGGCACAGTCCCTTCTGCTGCGCGTGCTCGACGAATCCGGTGCGCCGGTGGTGGGCGCCACGGTGGTGCGGGCCACCGAAGTCCCCGAACTCCTGAAGTCCAAGCCTACGGCGCGGACCGACGCGCACGGTCGTGCCGATTGCTCGCTGGACGGGGATGACCCGACGGTCCGGCGCATCCTGGTGTGGGTCACGGCTCCGGGCCGGGCCAGTTACCTGTTGGAACGATCGACGCCGGGGCATGTCGCCTTCGCTGTCGTTCGGACACCGCCGGAAGACGGGATCGAGACCGTGGTGTTGCCGCGCGCCGCGACGATCACCGGGCTCGTGCACGCCGAGGACCGCGCACCGGTTGCGGGGGCGACGGTGGTGGGAGTGGACCCACTGGCCACCGAGCGCTTCGGTGCGACTCGTTGGACACTCGGGGTCACGCAGCTGCGCGCCGACCGATACGTGGACTTCGCCGCCACCGACCAGCAAGGCTCGTTCCGACTGACCGGCGTGCTCGCGCGCGGCGCCGAGGTAGTCGTTTCCGCGCCGGGGTTCCATGAGTCGCGGATCGACTTCGTCGCTCCCCACCAGCCGCTGGTGGTCGCGTTGCAGCGCGGAGGTACGGTGTCCGGACGGGTGGTGGATGCTGCAGGTGTGCCGATCTCCGCGCACTTGATGGTGCGCGCGGAGCGGGGCGGGCCCGGCATGGAGCTGCTGCAGACCGCGAATGACGGGACGTTTCGAATCGCGCTCCGGCATCCGGGGCGCTACCGCGTGGCGGCGCTCGACCGCGCGGCCCCGGGTTTCCCGGGCTGGGATCGTCCGCTGCAGGGGTGGGTGTTCGGCCCGATGCTCGAGGCACCGAAGGATGGGATCACGATCGAACTCGCAAACCGCCGCCTCGATCGCGCATTCGAGCTGGCGGTAGTCGATGCGAAGACGGGTGTCCCGGTGTCCGGGGCGCACGGCGTTGCGCGTTGGAACACGGTGAACGGCTCGGCGCTCGGCGTGCACGTAACGATGCCCACCGCCGGGCGGGACGTGTCGGTGCCTGGCCGGCTCGTGCTGCCCGGTCCCGCGCCCGGACAACCGGCGCGCGCCGCGCTGCTGGTGAAAGCGCCCGGCTACGCGCCCACGCTGTTGCACGGGGTGCACTTCGACCCGCAGCGCCCGGATGCGCGCAGCGCGAAGGTCGAGTTGCAGCGCGAGTGCGTGGTTGCCGGCACCGTGGTCGACCAGCGCGGCAAGCCGCTGCCCGGTGCGCGGATTCGCTGCTTTCGGCAGAGGGAGCGCGATCTCGACCCGAGCATTCAGGCCGAACGAGACGCCGACAGCCGCACCGATGCGCGCGGCGCGTTCCGCATCGAGCAGCTGGCCGAAGGCGAATACGAACTGAGCATCACCCATCCGGCGCGGCCCCCCGCCGCACCCGTGGCGATTCGACTCGGTACTGCGGAACACAAGGCCGGGATCGTGGTGCGGATGCCCCGCGGCGTGATGTTGCGCGGCAGGGTCAAGGGCGAGGGACTCGGCGGTTGCCGGGTGCGGCTCGACGCCGACCCCGGGTTCGCGTGGGGCATCAACCCGCGGATCCGAACGCTCGGCGGCGCGACCGCCAGTGGGCACAACAGCGCGAACGGTGGAACCGCGCGCAGCCCGATCCCACTCGCCGCCGACGGCGGGTTCGCGTTCCACGGGTTGCATCGGGGCGCCTATTCCGTGGTGCTCGAACGTCCGCGGCGCGACGGAACCGGAACTCGGCACGAGCACTTGCTCGGCAGAATCGTCGTCGCGGACCAGGATCTGTCCCGCGAATTCGACGCAGCGCTGCACCCGCTCGGCTCGCTTCACGGAACCGTGGTCTTCCGCGGTGTGGCGCTGCCTCGCGGCCGGCTCCTGTTGCGCGCCGAGCCCGCGGTCGCGGTGTTGCACGCCCCGAGCCAGCCCCCGGAGCTGCTGCCCGAGCAGATCTTCCCGCTCATGGTCTGCGCCACGTGTCTGCCCGAGTCGGACGGTCGCTTCGCGATGCAGCTGCCGAAGGGCAACTACTTCGTGTGCGCCTACGACTTGGCGACCGGGTTGCGCTTGCTGCGCGCCGACGCCGTGGTGATGGCTGCGGGAGGCCGAGTGGAGCGCAAGCTCGCGATCGAGCTGGGCGCCGTGCGGGTGGGTCTGGAGACGGGGGCGGCCCGGACCAGGCCCGCGGTGGTCTCGGGGCTGGAGATCGTCGAGGAGATCTCCGGTGAAGAGCGGCAACGCGCGGAGCGGGCGAAGCAGCGGGTGCTCGGGCGCGTGCACATCGCCCCCGGTGTGTCCGCGGTGGAGCTCTACCTGCCGCCGACGCCACTGCTGCTGCGTCTCCACAACAACGCGCCGCAGCTGCGGCCAGAGGGACTGCAGCAGATGTGGGAGAGCTCGCCGGTTGGTCGAGCGCGGGTGACAGCGGTGCCGGGGAAGGAGACGAGGGTCGCGATCGCCGTGCACTGACCCAGGGGTCGAGGCCGGATGGCGAATCGCCGGGCGCCCGCACAGTCCGGGCCAAGGGGTTGTCGCGCGCCCACGGCGGGGCGATTCGGGCTCGTGTTCTGAACCATCGCCGGGTTGCGTCGCGTTCCGTCCAGGGAACTGGGAAGATCCGTGGTCGAGATTCGTCGACCGCCCCGAACTTCCCCCGCCCTGCCGCGGCTTGTGAACCGATGAGACGACTGCGCTCCGCGTCCCTTCCCGTGCTTTTCTCCGCGTTGGCCGCCGCATGCGCCACGGCACAATCGGTGCCGCTGCGCGTGCTGGACGAGAAGGGCGCGCCGTTGGCTGGAGCGTCGGTGTTCGCCGGGGCCGATGTGAACGACCTACCCGGTGCCCAACCGGTAGCCGTAACCGACGCGCAGGGGCGGGCCACCTGCCCGCGTCCGGCCGCGGGGGTGCGGGGGCGCTACCTCGTGTGGGTCACCGCCCCGGGCAGAGCCGGATTCCTGCTCGACCGCGGGGCGTCCAGCCAGTCCTACTTCGCCCCGGCCGCCGCGCTGCCGGCCGACGGGATCGAGACCGTCGTGCTGCCACGCGGCGCGACCATCACCGGGATGGTACGCGGTCCCGACCGCGAACCGGTCGCCGGCGCGGTCGTGTTCGCGGTGGATGCGCTCGCGACCGAGCGGTTCGGCGGGACGGCGAGGGCTTCAGGGATCACGCCGGTGCACGAGGATCGCTACACCGCGGTCGCGGTCAGCAACGACAAGGGGGTGTTCAAGTTGACCGGGGTGCTGGCGCGAGGTGCTGGGGTCGAGGTGTCCGCGCCGGGCTACTACACGGCACAGATCGACTTCGCGCACCCGCGCCAACCTCTGGTCGTCGACCTGCAGAAGGGTGGGGTGGTGAGCGGTCGGGTAGTGGACGCGGCGGGCAAGCCGATCGCGGCGCACCTCGTGGTGCGTTCGGAGCGCGGCGTGTTGTACCCTGAGAGCCACGAGACCGCCGCCGACGGCACGTTCCGAATCCCGCTGCAGAACCCCGGTCGCTACCGCGTCGCGGCGGTCGACCGCGCGGTGCGTGGCGTGGGTGCTTGGGTCAACCCTGCACAGGGTTGGGTCTTTGGCCCCGTGCTGGATGGACCGAAGGCCGACATCACGATCACGCTCGGCAACCGCCGCCTCGACAACTCGCTCGAACTCGCCGTGGTCGATGCGAAGTCCGGCGCCAAGGTACCCGGGCTCAGCGGCGTCGCGGTTTGGATGCAGGCGAACATGATGGCGTTCGGCAGCATGCTGCTCGAGATGCAGATGCCGATGCTCGGGCGCGACGCGCGCGAGCCGGGTCGACTGATGCTGCCCGGTCCCGCGCCCGGGCAGCCGGCGAGCGCCGCGCTGCTGGTGAAGGCGCCCGGCTACGCGCCGGCCGTGCGCACCGATGTGCGTTTCGACCCCGACGAGCCGAAAGCCAACCTCATCAAGGTCGAGATGGACCGCGAATCGAGCGTCGCGGGCACCGTGGTGGATGCGGACAGCGGTGCTCCGATCCTCGGCGCCCAGGTGCGCTGCCTACGCAAGCAGAACAACAACGTCGGGATGGTGACGCAGCCGCGCCATGGCTTCGACGCCGAGACCGACGGCAAGGGTGCGTTCGTGGTCCGGCAGCTGGCCGAAGGATCGTACGAGCTGCAGGTGTCGCATCCGGCGCGACCGTTCGCTGAACCCATCAAGCTGAAGCTCGCCAAGATGGAGCACAAGACCGGTATCGCGGTGCGGATACCGCGCGGTGCGAAGCTGGCGGGCAAGATCACCGGGGGAGACTTGGGTGGCTGCTTCGTGCGGCTCGACGCCCAGCACACCCAGCAGAACGCGTTGATGATCGCGATGGGCGGCGCGGCCGCCGGAGGGCGGAGCAGTGCACAGGGGGCCACATCGCGCAGTGCCGTTCCGGTTGCGGCGGACGGCACGTTCGCCTTCGAAGGCCTCGGCAAGGGGAGCTACTCGGTAGTACTCGAGCGACCGCGGCGCGACGGCAGTGGGAGCCGCCACGAGCAGGTGATGAGCAAGCTCGAGGTCGGGAAAGAGGACCTCACGCACGAGATCGACGGCGCGCCGCACCGGTTGGGCACCCTGACCGGCAAGGTCACGTTCCGCGGTGCCGCCCTGCCACCCGGGCGACTCGTGTTGGTCGCCGAGCCGGCGCGAGAGCAGCAACCGCAGCCCGGGGTCGGCATCACCTTGCACGCCGCACAGGGCCGCCCGGACATCCGTGCCACCGCGGCACCGGCGGCGGACGGCCGGTTCGCGATGCGGTTGCCCAAGGGGCGCTACCAAGTCTGTGCCTACGACTTGGCGACCGGCGTGCGCCTACTCCGCTCGGATGCGGTGAAGGTCACCTCCGGGGGAACCGCCGAGGAGTCCCTCGCGATCGAACTCGGTCTGGTCCGCGTGACGTTCGGCGCCGGCAAGAACAAGGACAAGCCGGTGGCGGTGTCGCGGTTGCAGATCCTCGAGAATGCCGAGGGGGTCGACAACCCGCTGATGGCGATCGCCGCCGGGCAGACACGGCAGGGGATCACGGGTCGTGTGCACGTCGCGCCTGGGGTGTCGGAGCTGGAGCTGTATCTGCCGCCGGTGGCGCTGCGGTTGCGCTTGCACAACAACGCGGCGCTGTTGGAACCGGACGGGCAGCAGAAGGCGTGGACCGCGCCGCCGGTGGGGCAGGTGGAGGTTACGGCGGTGCCGGGGAAAGTGGAGCGGGTGGTGGTGCCGGTGGAGTGAGGGGGTGATGAGCTCGCGTGAGAAGCACGGATAGGCGAATCTGGACGCGGGGACACCGAGAGACGGCACAAGGACTGGCGAGCGGATTGCATACGCCGATTCATGAGTGAGGTTTATAAGTAGTGCGACCAGGATAAGCCATATGGTATGTGGATGGCATTAGTAGTTATGTTGCTGGTTGACATGCTATTTGCGGTGACCGTGTTCGTGTCCGCAGTTCTGGGGGAGGCCACTGCATGGTCTCCCATGTGGCTTGTTCCAATGTCGATGGTTGTGATCGCGAGGGTTATTGTGATGCACTTATATTGTAGGCAGTGGGTTCGACTTGGAATGGCGGGTTTCGTTGGACCGATCATGGTGTGCATATATAGCCTGGGAACAGACTGGGACATGATATCGATCGTTTATCGCGTGTTGGCTGTATTCCATGCATTTTGGGGCGCCGTGAGTTTCGCGGTTGCCATGAAGACACGAACTGAATAGTGAATTTTGTAACCACGCGATAGCGACCATCTGGTCCGGCCACGAGCCAGGCACAGAATCGCGTGGATGACCCAGAGACGATCGGCGAGCGAGTGGCAGGCCGCCCTGAAGCGGCAATGGCGAAACGAGAGTGACGAAGCGTTCGCGGCGTGGCTCGGTGCGGCCACGAGCACGGTTCGTTGGTGGCGATCGCGACTGCGAACCCGAGGAGGCGAAATCCCGCCCATTGGGGCGATGGTCGAAGTGACCCAAGTCGCAGACGCGACCTCCCCAACGACGAGTCCGTTTGACGTGCGCCTGCCCGGAGGGGCGCGGATCACCGTTCCTGCCGGCTTCGATGCAGATGAGCTGATCCGGCTTGTGCAGACACTCGGTCGGGCATGCTGACGGTGCCACACGGCGTCCGGATCTACCTTGCGTGCGGCGCCACGGACATGCGCAAGGCGATCGACGGGCTTGCCGCACAGACGCGTTCGGTCTTGGACCGCGACCCGTTTGCCGGCCACCTGTTCGTCTTCTGCAACCGCCGGCGGAATCGCCTGAAGATCCTCTACTGGGAGGAGTCTGGCGGTCGAGGTCGCAGCAAAGCCGATCGTTGAGTCTGAGCGGAGCAACCGCTCGCTATTGGATTGGGGTGTGGACCCGCCATGGAGAAGCTCGAACAGGGCTCCAAGGACGGTCGGTCCGATGTTGCTTGCAGACTGGCCGACTAGCCAACCAGCCCGGATCATGCGCGAGCAGGGGCGTGACGGCGGCTCGCGTCGCATTCGGGGGCAACTGTCCTGGCAGCCCATTCGGGAAGTTCGCGACCCGCCGGCAGACTCGTGCGGATGTCGAAACGCACGCAGCGACGCCGCGAGATCTTGGCGACCGACTTGCAGTCCTTGTGGCGGACGAAGCGCAGCGAGTTACGGATCATGTGCACGATGCACGTCTGGACCGTGGCCTCGGGGAACACCTGTCGATTGCGGTCGGGAAACCCTTCGGGCCGTCGCAGCACGCGTGCAGGATTCCCTGGACGCGGCACGCCTTGGGCTTCACCGACATGCACTGACCTCCTTCGATCGCCCGTTGCCCCCACGCTCGCCCCCCGGCACACTGCGCCCTCCTCCCCCGCGTCCGATGCCGAACGACCGCAAACCCTACCCCGACGTCGACAACGACACCCGCTTCCCGGCCATCGAGGCCCGAATCCTGAAGCTCTGGGCCGAGCAGGGCACCTTCCAGGCGTCGATCGACAACCGCCCGCGCGGCGACCACGGCAGCAACGAGTACGTCTTCTACGACGGCCCGCCGTTCGCCAACGGCCTGCCACACTACGGCCACCTGCTCACCGGCTACGTCAAGGACGTGGTTCCGCGCTACCAGACGATGCGCGGACGCCGCGTCGAGCGGCGGTTCGGTTGGGATTGCCATGGCCTGCCGGCCGAGATGGAGGCCGAGAAGGAGCTCGGGGTCTCCGGGCGCCAGGCGATCGAGGGTCTCGGGATCGCGGCGTTCAACGACACCTGCCGGCGTTCGGTGCAGCGCTACACCGCCGAGTGGGAGAGCTACGTGACGCGGCAGGCGCGCTGGGTCGACTTCCGCAACGACTACAAGACCATGGATCGCTCCTACATGGAGAGCGTGATGTGGGCCTTCGAGCAGCTGTGGAACAAGGGGCTGGTCTACGAGGGCTATCGAGTGATGCCGTACAGCTGGGCCGTCGAGACCCCGCTGTCCAACTTCGAGATCCGCCTCGACAACAGCTATCGGCCGCGGCAGGACCCGGCGGTCACGGTCGCGTTCACGCTCGAGCCCGCGGCGGGCGATCCGGGGCCGCTGCAGGTGCTGGTGTGGACGACGACGCCGTGGACGCTGCCGTCGAACCTGGCGCTGGCAGTCGGCGAGGACATCGACTACGCGCTGCTGCGTGGGCCGACCGGCGAGCACGTGCTGCTCGGTGCAGCGACGCGTGACAGCTACCAGAAGGAGCTCGACGGGTTCGAGGAAGTCGGCGCGCTGAAGGGGCGCGAGCTGGTGGGGCGCCGCTACCGGCCGCTGTTCCCGTACTTCGCCGACCACCCGAACTCCTTCCGCGTGCTGGCCGGCGACTTCGTCGACGTCGCGGAGGGCACCGGCGTGGTGCACATGGCGCCGGGCTTCGGCGAGGACGACCAGCGGCTGTGCGAGGCGCACGGGATCGAACTGGTGTGTCCGGTCGACGAGAAGGGGCGCTTCACCAGCGAAGTCCCGGACTGGGCCGGCACCAACGTGCTCGAGGCCAACAAGGACATCATCAAGGAGCTGAAGGCGCGCGGCGTGCTGCGCAAGCACGTCACCTACGAGCACAACTACCCGCATTGCTGGCGCACCGACCAGCCGCTGATCTACAAGGCGGTCAGCTCGTGGTACGTCAAGGTCACCGCGTTCCGCGACCGCATGGTGGAGCTCAACCAGCAGATCCGCTGGATCCCCGAGCACATCCGCGACGGGCAGTTCGGCAAGTGGCTGGAGAACGCACGCGACTGGTCGATCAGCCGCAATCGGTTCTGGGGCTCGCCGATCCCGGTGTGGCGGAGCGACGACCCGAAGTACCCGCGGGTCGACGTCTACGGGTCGATCGCCGCGCTGGAACGCGACTTCGGCGTCAAGGTCGAGGACCTGCACCGGCCGTTCATCGATTCGTTGACGCGGCCCAACCCCGACGACCCGACCGGTGAGAGCACGATGCGGCGGGTGCCGGAAGTGCTCGACTGTTGGTTCGAGTCGGGGTCGATGCCGTACGCGCAGGTGCACTACCCGTTCGAGAACAAGGAGTGGTTCGAGAGCCACTTCCCGGCCGACTTCATCGTCGAATACGTCGCCCAGACCCGCGGCTGGTTCTACACGCTGGTAGTGTTGTCGACGGCACTGTTCGACCGGCCGCCGTTCCGCAACTGCATCTGCCACGGCGTGGTGCTCGACAGCGCGGGGCAGAAGCTGAGCAAACGGCTGCGCAACTACCCCGACCCCGAGGAGATGTTCGCGACGCACGGCTCGGACGCACTGCGCTGGTCGCTGATGGCGTCGCCGATCCTGCGCGGCGGAGACCTGCAGATCGACAAGGAGGGCCAATCGATCGCCGAGGTGGTTCGGCTGGTGCTCAAGCCGATCTGGAACGCGTACTCGTTCTTCACGCTCTACGCCAACACCGATGGGGTGCGCGCCGCGTTCCGCACCGACAGCGGGCAGCTGCTCGACCGCTACGTGCTGGCGAAGACCCGCGAGCTGGTCGATGGCGTGCAGGCCAGCATGGATGCCTACGACATCGCCGGCAGCTGCCAGCGGATCACCGCGTTCCTCGATGCGCTGAACAACTGGTACATCCGCCGCAGCCGCGACCGCTTCTGGAAGGCGGAGCGCGATGCCGACAAGCAGGACGCGTACGACACGCTGTATTCGGTGTTGACCACGCTGTGCAAGGTCGCCGCGCCGCTGCTACCGCTGTTGACGGAAGAGGTCTACCGCGGGCTCACCGGGGAACGGAGCGTGCACCTGGCGGATTGGCCCGCCGCCGCCGAACTGCCGGCGGACCCCGCCTTGGTGCGGGGGATGGACCGCGCGCGCGACGCGTGTTCGGCGGCGTTGGCGCTGCGCGAAGCACACAAGCTGCGCACCCGGTTGCCGCTGCAGGCGCTGACGGTGGCCGGCGCGGGCAGCGAGACGCTGGCGCCGTTCGCCCACCTGGTGACCGACGAGATCAACGTCAAGGAGCTGCGCTTCTCGGAGGCGATCGAGCAGTTCGGTTCGTTCCGCCTGCAGGTCAACGCCAAGGTCATGGGGCCGAAGCTCGGCGAGCGGATGAAGGCAGTCATGCTCGCCGCGCGCCAGGGCGCGTGGACGCGGCGCGAAGATGGCAGTGTCGAGGTCGGCGGGGTGGTGCTGGCGGCCAATGAGTACGAGCTGCGGCTCGACGCCAAGGACGGCGTCGCCAGCGCGTCGTTGCCGAGCAACGACATGGTGGTGGTGCTCGACGTCGCCGTCACCCCGGAGCTCGAGCGTGAGGGGATGGCGCGCGATCTGGTGCGGCTGGTGCAGAACGCGCGCAAGGGCGCCGGGCTGCACATCAGCGACCACATCGCGCTCGCGGTCGAGGGTGGCGACGAGGTGCGCGCCGCGGTCGAGGCGCACCGCGCTTGGGTGTGTGCACAGACGTTGTGCGACGAACTGGTGGTCGGCGCGGTGGGACCGGAGTTGCACGTGGAAGCGGGCAAGGCCGGCGGTGCCGCGGTGCGGGTCGGCGTACGCCGGGTCGGCTGACGGATCGACCGGATCGGGTATCTCGTCGTGGGGTGCGGGCGGAGTCGGCGTGCTCGCGCGCGTCGAGCGTCGTGCGCAGCATGACCGCGTGGCGCCGGCGAGAAGACACCCGGTCGCGGCGTCGTGCGAAGCGAGTGACGGTCCCTCTTGGCGCAGCGCTCCACCCCACGAACGCGCGTCCGCCACTCCGCGCGTTCCCAGCGGCGTCTTCTTCGCGGTCGCTTCGGATGCGTCGAGGGGTGTCCCCGGAGAATCCGCTGCCCCGCGTCTCTCAGCTGGCTCTCCAGTGAGGAACTGCCAGCCCTGCAGCGCCACGAAGCGAGGGCGTCGAGCACCCGGGTCGACATCGACGTCGCGTTCCCGCTTCTCGCGACGGAAAACCGACCCTGCGCCGTTCGGGGCACGCGAATCTGTCCCGTTGCCCCGCCGCGCACCGAACACTCGGCGATGAACCCACCGCTCCGCACCCTCCTCCTCTTCACCCTGCTCCTCGCCCCCGCTGCCCCGGCCCAGGTCGGCTGGCGCGACGACGCCTTCGCCAACCCGACCACCAGCGGCTCGTCCGCCCTGTTGGCGCGGGTCCACTACCCCGCCACCCAGGCCGGCCAGAACGCGCCGCTGCGTTCGCGCGCGGGCGGCTACCCGATCGTCGTCTTCCTGCACGGGTACGGTGGCCTGGGTCGCAACTACCCGGACCTCGGGGATCGCCTGGCTGCCGCCGGGTTCATCGCGGTGCTCAGCGACACCGCGCGCATCGAGCTGCAAGTCCAGCGCGACGACGGTATCGCGCTGCTCGCCGCGCTGCGCCAGGAGAACGCGCGCACCGCGTCGTTCTGGTTCGGTTCGCTCGACACTGCACGTGCCGCCGTGTGCGGCCACTCGATGGGTGGTGGCAACACGGTGCGGGTGCTCTCGGCGAACCCGGGCTACCGCGCCGGGATCTGCTTTGCGCCGTTCAACGGACTCGAGAGCACGACTTCAGGGGTGTTCTCGTTCGCCGAACTGCACGCGCCGCGGGTCGCCGTGCCGCTGTTGATCCTGCACGGCGAGGGGGACACGACCCTCGACTGGCAACGCACGGCACAGGCCTACTACGACAAGGCGAACGGCTACACGGGCATGAAGGTGTTCGTGCGCCTCGACGGCGACTGCACCCACATGAACGTCGCGCGCCTGGACGGCAGCTCGACCGCGGTCGACCGTGCGGTGTTCCAACGGTCGCTGGACAGTGCGGTCGGGTGGTTGGCGGCACAGCTCGAGGGCCGGCCCGAGGGTCTCGAACAGGTGGTCGGACCGGCGTTGCGCGCCGAGCCGCGGCTCGCGCAACTGCAGTCCGCGGTGCGCGGACCCGCGCTGTGGTCCGACGGTCCGGCGTTGCTCGGTGGCACGGTCGGCTTGCGTCTCGCCGGCGAAGGCGGACCCGCCGTGCTGCTGATCGCCGCGGCTCCCGCGGACCTCCCGACCCCGTTCGGTCGACTGCGGCTGGATCCGGCGACCACGGTCTGGCTGAACACCGCGGCGATCCCGGCCGGCGGATTGCAGCGGACCGACGTGCCGATCCCGAACGACCCGTTGTTGCTGGGCGCGCGGGCATGGCTGCAGGGGGCGGCCCAGACCGACGGGGTGGGGTTGCGGTTGTCGAACGCGATCGAGCTCGTCGTGACCCGTCGCTGAGGCAGGGTGGGGCGCGCAACGACCGCGCGCCCGGATTGGCGTCGCTCGGACCACCCGCCCGGGCTCGCAGATTTTCTGCAGCCCGGTGTCGATCGGGCGCTCCGGCGAGCGACTCCACGGCATTCCCCGGGCACACTGCCCGGCGGGACCCCGAACCGACCGAACCGATGGAGTCGACGATGGAGTACCTGCTGCTGGCGTACGGCGACCAGGCCAAGATGGCGCAGCTCACCCCCGCACAGTTCGAACAGCTCGTGGCGCAGTGCCGGGTGCACGACGAGGAGCTGCGCAACAGCGGCCACCATGTCTCTTCCGAGAGTCTCGAGTGGGGCTCGACCTGCCTGCGCCCGCGCGGCGGCAAGACGGTCACCACCGACGGTCCGTACCTGGAGACCAAGGAGCAGATCGGTGGCGTCATCGTGATCGAGGCGCGCGACCTGAACGAAGCGCTGCGGATCGCCGCCCTGCACCCGGCCGCCACCCTCGGTGAGGATCTCGGGTGGGGCGTCGAGGTGCGCCCGTTCGCCGCCGGCTGCCACCAGTAGGCTGCGGGATGCGCGATCCCGGCGCGGCGGACGCGGAATTGCGGGCGCGGATCGACGCGATCTACCGCGCCGACTCGCGCCGCGTGCTCGCCACGCTGGTCCGCTGGTTGGGCGACTTCGACCTCGCCGAGGAAGCGCTGTCGGACGCGTTCGCCGAAGCGCTGCGACGCTGGCCGATCGAAGGCGTGCCGGCGCAGCCGCGCGCCTGGCTCGTGTCGGCGGGACGCTACCGGGCGCTGGACGTGTTGCGCCGGCGGGCGCGCATCGATGCATCGCTGGCGGTCGTCGCGGCGCGAATCGAGTCCGCGTCGGCCGCTGCCCCGGCGGGCACTCCGGGCCTGCACGCCCTCGAGGGCGAACTCGCCGACGACCGGCTGCGGATGGTCTTCACCTGCTGCCATCCCGCACTGCCGCCCGAGGCGCGGGTTGCCCTGACCCTGCGCGAAGTCTGCGGCCTCACCACCGAGGAGATCGGTCGGGCGTTCCTCACCCCGCCATCGACCCTCGCGCAGCGGATCGTCCGCGCCAAGGCGAAGATCCGCGACGAGCACCTGCCGTTCGAGGTGTCGGAACCCCCAGAGCTTCCCGAGCGGCTCGATGCGGTGCTGCAAGTCGTCTACCTGGTGTTCAACGAGGGCTACCACGCGCTGTCCGGTGAGGCGCTGCTGCGCGTCGACTTGTGCAGCGAGGCGTTGCGGCTCGGCCGGCTCCTGGTGGAGCTACTCGGCGACGCCGGGGATGCGCCGCCGAGCCACCCCGAGGCGACCGGCCTACTCGCCTTGATGCTGTTGCACCAAGCGCGCAGCGCGGCGCGGGCCGACGGTGCCGGTGAGTTGGTCACGCTCGAGCACCAAGACCGCGCCCTGTGGGATCGCGCGCGCATCGCCGAGGGAGCGGCCTTGGTCGAACGCGCGCTCGCGACCCGGCGCTTCGGCGCCTACACCCTGCAGGCGGCGATCGCCGCGGTGCACGCCGAGGCGCCGGACGCTGCGGCGACCGACTGGGTGCAGATCGTCGGGCTGTACGATCTGCTGCGGCAGGCTTCGCCCACCCCGGTGGTGGAGCTCAACCGCGCGGTAGCCGTGGCGATGCGCGACGGTGCGGCGAAGGGTCTCGAACTGGTCGACGCCCTGCTCGAAGGGGATGCCGCGGACGAGCTCGCCGGCTACCTGCCGGCGCACGCGACGCGCGCCGATTTGCTGCGGCGGGCGGGCCGGATCGAAGACGCGTGCGCGGCGTACCGATCCGCGTTGCAGCTCGCCCGGCAAGGCGCGGAGCGGCGCTACCTGGCGCGACGTCTCGCGGAACTGGGCGGCGATCCGGAGGGTGGAGGAGGTATCGCGAGTCCGTAGCGACGAGGGACTCGTGCCTTCCACGAAGCATCCACGGATCGGCCTCCGGCGGGCAGTTCGCCTTCCCCGGTCGAACCCCGCGAGCCGCGACCTCGCGCGATCGCGGCAAGCGGTCACGAGTCGTTCGGGCAGCCGCCCCCGGCCGCCCGCATCAGTTCCCGATGGTGCCGTGGATGCCGCGCGACAAGAGGTACGGCGGGCTCATCCCCGGGGCGGTGCGCGCCACCTGCTGGTAGAAGTCCAGGCCGACCAGCCCGAAGTCGAGCGGAATGCCGAGCTTGATCTCCGTGTACTGCCCCGACGCCCCGAGCGGCGTCGGCAGCACCAAGTCGGTCGACGCATACACGTAGCCGCGGAACACCGCGGGCAGCGAGAAGTTCGGGTTCTGCAGGCCGGTCAACAGGAAGTGGCTGACGAACGTCGAGCCGAGGTAGGAGAACGGCACGCGGACGCGGAAGTCCGTCCCGATCTGCGGGACGCTCATTCCGGTGAGCAGGTTGGGGTTCGGATTCTGGTACGGCGCCTTCTGGTCGACGTACCGAAACCCGGCCGGAAGGTAGGGCGGCGGCGGCGCGCTGCGCAGCGGCGGCACGTCGACGAACATCTGCACGGTCGATCCGGCCTTGGAGACGTGGTAGATCGCGATCTGGCTGGACGTGTTGTCGTACCAACGCGTGCTCTCCGGGCCGGAGTTCGGCGTCAGGTGGTAGGCGGTGCGCAAGTCGCTCGCATCCCAGAATGCCAGCGAGTCGTCGGTGCCGCCGCCGGCGCGCAGCAAGTGCAGCGTCTTGCGGTCGCGGTCCGGCTGGCCGGCGAAGTACTCGCTGACCCGCCACACGCCGATGCCGCGGTCGGGCAGCGTCGCTTCGATCGAGCCGTCGGGCCAGCGGTTCTCGACCACGAAGTAGTCACGGGTGCCCCGCGTGGGGTTGTGCAACACCAGCACCTCGTTGTTCCTCTCGATCGCGCGCAGGGTGTACCACCCGTCCTGGGTGATCACCTTGGGCGTCACCCAACCGAGCTTGAGCTTGCCCCACGGGTTCAGGTGGGGGAACGCCGAGTTGTTGCTGATCAAGCTCAACCGGCCAGGCCCCACGTAGCCCGGCATGGTCGAGGTCGGGTAGAGGTCCTCGAAGCCGAACAGTGCGTGGCACAGTTCCTCGCAGATCGTCGCCGGGGAGGTGTGCGCGGCGCTGCGCGGTAGACCGAGCGACAGCGAGACGCCCTTGCCCGACAGACTCGGCACCGGGATGTGCAGCGGCGCGCCGCGCACCCGCGCGCCCTCGCCCGGGTAGATCCAATAGACCATCAGCTCGTCGATGGTCACCTCACCGTCGCGGTTGGTGTCGTAGGTGCTGAAGCGGAAGCTGGTCAGCTTCTCCAGCGACTGCACCATGATCTGCGCCTTCTTCACGTAGTCGGAACCGTGGAAGAACTCGTACGAAGACTCGTCGACGGTCGGCGTCGTGGGATCGTCCGGCATCGTCAGCCAGCCGGAGATGAACGCTTCGCGCATCGGGAACTTGCCCATGGAGTTCTCCTGGAACCACGCGCCCACGCTGGAGCTCGCGCCGAACAGTTGTTCCCGTGCCTCGGCGACCGTCATGGTGCGCGTGTGCCAGTTGCGCGCGGTAGTAGTGCCGGTCATCCGCCCGGCGAGGTCCCACTTGGTCCACGTGTCCCAGCCACCACCCGAGCCACGAGTGTAGGTGCGCAGGTAGACGTCGCCGGCCGCCGTGCGCGCGCCGACCTCGAAGGTCTTGCCGTCCGGCGAGTTCAGCACGAACGGTCCCGAGACGAAGCCGCCCGGGCCGCTGCCGAGCGAACTCCACGCCGACCAGCCGCTGGTGCCGAGGATCGACTGGTACACCGCGCCGTCAGCGCCGGTGGCGAGCACGCTGATCAACGCGCCGAAGCGGTAGACCATCGGGCTCTCGCGGAACACCCTGGTGCGCGGCAGGTCTTGCCACGCGGTCCAGCCGCCGCTGCCGCCGCGGACGAAGCTCACGTGGCGCACGTTCCCGGACGCGTCGGTGGCGAGCACGTGCACCGTCTTGCCGTCGGCGGAGGTCACCATCGTCGGGCGGCCGCTCAGCGTGGGGGACGCGGGCACAGGGGCCCAGTTGTTCCAGCCACCGGCCGAACCGCGGGTGAAGAAGATGTTGTAGAGGTAGCCATCGCGGCCGCGCGCGAACCCGGTCACCCCGAGGCCGTCCGGCGTGTTGTCGGCGACCATCGAGCTCGCCATCAGGACGTTGTACGGGATGGTCGACGCGGCATGCCAGGTGCCGAAGTACTCGGTGCGGCCGGAGGTCTGCTGGTACATCCGGCCGTCGGTCGCACAGACGAAGAAGCTCGCGACACTGGAGTCCGGGTTGTGGAACGGCACCGGGTCGTCGGCCGGGCGCAGCGACCCGAAGTCGAGCGTGACCCGCTTGACCCAGGGGGACCCGCGGTCCTTCGCCACTTGGACCAGCGTGTCGCCATCCCGCCCGAACAGCGAGATCCGCTCGTAGGACAGCGGGGTGTTCGGTTGGTACATCATCACCACGATCGGCAGCGGCGAGGACCGGACGTGCCGGCCGACGCCGTCGTACGGGTTGGTGAACTGGGCCGGGGCGGCGCAGGCCAGGAGGGCTGGGACCAGCCAGGAAAGACGGGGGTTCGCTCGGAGTCGCATCGGTTGCTTCAGGTCGGTTGATCAGCGGGGGCGAAGTGCCTCCCGGATCTCCGCGATCGACCGGGCGCCGATCCGTCGCACGACGGCAAAGAAATGGCGTGCGGAGCCCCGGACCCGTCCATCCGGGTGCGCGGCGAACCCCTTGCCATGCCCCTGACAGCGGGCGACTGCACAATCGATCTTCCGCTCCCGGCGTCGTCAGGATCCTGGTCGACGAGAACCTGACACCGCGCTGGTGCCCGTTCCTGGTCATGGCGGGGTTCGACGCGACCCACTGGACGCACGTGCGCGACCGCGTGGCCCCGACACAGGTGTCATGGCGTACGCTCGATCCAGCGGCCTTGTCCGGTGCACCCACGATCTCGATTCCTGCCTGATCGAGTACGTCGCCGTATCGACGCCCGCGGGAGGTCGAGGTTCGACGGCGAAGAACGCGCCCGCCGGCGCGCGCCATGCGACCCGCTGGGATAGCATCGCCCGGACGCGCGCCATGCCCTCGACCGAGTCATCCCGGACGCGCCGCGCCGGTGCGACCCGCGCCGAAGCGGTGTTCTTCGCTGCGCTGGAACGAACCGGCGGAGTAGGCCCGGTCGACATCGACGCGTTGGTCGCCGCGCACCCAGACCTCGACGCCGAGCTGCGCGAGCTCGCGGCGTGCTACGCCGGCGGACTGGCCGCCCTCGGTGGGGTCTCGGACGGCGACGGTGAGGACGGCGCCCCGAGCGCCGTCGCCGGACGCTACGAGGTGCGCCGCAAGATCGATTCCGGGGGCATGGGGACCGTGTTCGAGGTCTGGGACGGCGTGATGTGCCGCGCGCTGGCGATGAAGCTGGTGCGCGGCACGCATGCGACCAACCGACCCCCCGACTGGACGCGCCGGCAGGAGCGGTTGCGCAACGAGGCGCAGATCCTCGGCCAGCTGGTCCACCCCGGAATCCTGCCGGTGCACGACGTCGGGGAGACCGAGCGGGGCGACCTGTGGTTCACCATGCAGCTGGTGCGTGGCCGGCACCTCGGGGACATCATCGACGAGGCGCGCCGCGGTCGCTCCCCGTGGACGATGACTCGATTGGTAGGGGTGCTGCAACGGGTGTGCGAGGCGATGGCCTACGCGCACTCGGAGGGGGTGCTGCACCGCGACCTCAAGCCGAGCAACGTGATGGTCGGGCCGTTCGGCGAGACCTACGTGCTGGACTGGGGTCTGGCCAAGCTGGTCGGTGGGACGCCCGCGCCGGCCGCGACCCCGGGATCCGACGCGGGGGTGGCGGCGGACGGTGACGCCCTCGATGCGACGCTCGCGGGCGACGTGGTGGGCACCCCGTCCTACATGCCGCCCGAGCAGGCGCTGGGCGACATCGAGAAGGTCGACCAGCGTTCCGATGTGTACGCGGTGGGGGCGATCCTGTACCACGCACTGAGCGGTGTGCGGCCGTACTCCGGTTCCAGTGGCGACAGCCCGCTCGACGTGGTGCAGGCCGCCCGCTGCGGTCCCCCGGAGCCGCTGTCGCGGGTCGCGCGTTCGGTCCCGTCGGAACTGGTCGCGATCTGCGACCGGGCGATGGCGCGCGAACCGGATCGCCGCTACGCGTCGATGCAGGAGCTCGCCGACGACCTGCGCGCCTACCTCGAGGGCCGCGTGGTCCGCGCCCACAAGACCGGCGCGCTGGTCGAGTTGCGCAAGTGGATCCAGCGCAACAAGGGTGCGGCGGCGGCGGTGCTCGCGATCGTCCTCGGACTCGTCGCGGTGATCGTGCTGCAGTCGCGCGCCGCGGTCCGGCTGCGCCGACGCGACTACCGCAACCAGGTCGCGCTGGCGAGCCTGTCCTACGAGCGCGGCGACATCCACGGCATGCGGGCCTTGCTGGACGGTTGCACGCCGGCGTTGCGCGGCTGGGAGTGGCACGCGCTGGAGCGGCTGTCCGACACCAGCGACGGCGAACTGCGAGGCCACGCGGGTGTGGTGCACTGCGCCGCGTTCGCACCCGACGGACTGCGGCTGGCAACCGGTGGCCGTGACCGGACGCTGCGCGTGTGGGACCTGTCGACCGGCGAATGCGTGCGGCAGTGGTCGCTCCCCGGTGAGGTCCTCACCGTTTCGTTTCGCGGCCCGCAAGGCGTTCTGGTGGCTGCCGGCGACCGGATCTTCGCGGTGGACCTCGATCGCGGAATCCAGCGAGCCAGCGCGCCGCAGGGCCGCTGGATCCGCGCCAGCTTGTCGCCCGACGGTGTGCGCCTGCTGGTCGGTGGGGACACCGGTCGGGTCGAGACGTGGTCGGCCGAGTCCCTGCAGTGCGAGTCCGTGTTGGTACGAGGGTTGTTCGGTGTGTCGTGCCTCGCCTGGTCGCCCGACAGCAAGCTCGCGATCGTCGGAGGCCGCGACCGCGGTGGTGACGGCGACCGATCCAGCGCCGTACGAGTGTTCGACGCGACCAGCGGAGGCTTGGTCCACGAGCTCTCGGGGCATTCCGACTGGCTCGAGGCGGTGGCGCCGAGTCCCGACGGGGCCTGGCTAGCCTCCAGTGGTTGGGATGGGCGCGTGCTGATCTGGGACCTCGCCTCCGGTGCGCGGCTTCGCGAGCTCGCGCACCAGTGGTCCGGACCGGTGGCGTTGGCGTGGAGCGACGACGGCAAAGCGCTGCTCGCCGGGGGGCGCCCGATCATCACGGTCTGGGACGTCGCGAGCTGGCGGGTTCGCGGGCGCTTCACCGGGCACACCGGGAACGTCGGGTGCATCGTGCGGAACGGAGCCCGTTTCGCCAGCGCGGGCGCGGACGGCGCCCGGCTCTGGTCGCTGCGCGGTTCCGGGTGTAGCGAGGTGCCGGTGGCGAGTGCGGGCTACGGCTTGGCGTTCCGCCCGGGCTGCGCGGAGCTCGCGGTCGCCGGAATGTCGGGCTGGGTGGAGATCTGGGATGTGCGGCAGCGCCGGTTGGCGCGTCGCACGTCGCTCCGCAGCCACCGCGCGACGTTCGCGTTCACCCCGGACGGGCGGCGCTTGGTCGCCGGCGATCGATTCGGCAGCGTGACGGTGTACGACGCCGACACCGACGCGGAGGTCGCGACGTGCAAGGCGCACACGGAGGGGATCGCGGGGCTCGACGTCCACCCGACACTCCCGCGCTGTGTGACGGCGGGGATCGACGGGCGGGTGCGGCTGTTCGAGCTGAACGGGTTGCGGCCGCTGTGGACGGTGTCCGCCGGGAAGCCCGACGTGTGGCCGAACGGGGCACACGAGTGCGCCTTCTCGCCCGACGGAAGGTGGATCGCCGCCGGGGCCAACGATGGCCGGCTGCGCTTGCTCGACGCCGAGACCGGTGCGCTGGTGCGGGAACTGGTGGTGCCGGGCGAGGAGTTCGTCTACGGCAAACCGGCGTTCTCCGCCGACGGGCGCCGCGTCGCGGCGAGCGTGTGGGTGCCTGCGAGTCGGCTTGCGGTGTGGGACGTCGACAGCGGGCGGCTGCTGTGGAGCGTCCCCGGTGTGCGCGGTGGGTGCGCCGCGCCGCGGTTCTCGCGCGACGGCTCGCGGGTGCTCGCCTGCACGGAGAAAGGCAGCTTGCTGGTGTTCGATGCCGCGTCCGGTGCGCGGTGCGTGACGGTGCCCTCGGGCACGCCGGCGCCGGTGCTGGGTTCGGCGGTTCGGGGCGATCTGTACGTCGCGGCCACGGCGCGCACGCTGCGCTTCTGGGAGGGCGCGCCGCTGGTCCGATGACCGAGGCTACATGATGGACGATCCGAAGCGCACGGTCGAGCAGTTGCTCGTGCACCATCGCGACCGCCTACAGGCGCGGATCCGTTGGATGATGGGTGCGCAGGCCCGCCGCGCCGGGGACTCGGGCGACTTCCTCGGCGAGCTGTCGCAGCGGATCCTCGAAGACGCGGCATCGCTGGAATGGCGCGATTCGGAACACTTCCTCGCGCTCGCCACCCGCATGGCGCGCAACCTCATCGTCGACCGCGTGCGCCGGCCGCGCGTGCGTCGTTTCGAGTCGTTCACGGCCCGGCTGTGCCTCGGAGACGTGCCCGAGCCGAATGCGGACACGCCGTCGCAGGCGGCGGTGGCCGGAGAAGATGTCGAGCGGGTGCTCGCCGCGCTCGAGCAGTTGCCGGAGGAGCACCAGCAGGTGATCGAGCTGCGGCACTTCGAGGGGCTGGGGTTCTCGGGGATCGGCGAGCGGATGGGTCGCTCGGAGAACGCGGTGCAGTTGCTGCACGCGCGCGCGATCACGGCGCTCGGGCGGCGGTTGCGGGGGGCGGACTGAACGTGACTCGCGCTGGATAATCAGGGTGCTGCCTCGTGGACCCGTGGTGGAGTTCGAGCTCGAATCGCCGTGGGCGACATCGGAATGGATTCCGCCCCGCCGGGCCAAGGTGCGGGAATGAGACTTGGGTGGGCGCGGCGCTGCGCGCCGCCATGAGGCCTGGCCGCTTGCTTGCTTGAACTTCCGGGGCCGCTGCCTGCCAGCGAAACGGCTGCCACGTGCCAGGCATCATCCGTGCCAACGGGAGTCGGGTACCCGAGTGGGTTTGGCAATGAGGGATCGTTCCTCGTGGGCGGTTCTTCCCGAGATAGCCGCGTAGGGAACGATCGAGGACTGCGCCTGCGCGTGCCTCGGTGGTCTTCATTGGGGATGCCAGATTGGTCGAGTGCCGTTCTCGCCGGTGGCCGCCAGCTCAGGAATGTTCCGGATTCCCCCTTCGAGAGTGTGGGCGTAGCTTGACCCCCGAGAAAGCAACTGAACGGCCCGACACCGCGACCCGGTGAACTCTCGATGCGTGACCTGGACGATAGGAACCCGCTGGGGAACGAGGAGCAGGCCTGGCTCTTCTTGTTCCTCGACGCACGAGAGCGTTCGTGGCTTCGCCGGAGAGAATCGGATGCCGTCTTGCGAAGCCAGGTCGTGGACCTCGTCGGCCTTCGACTCTGGCACAGGATCCTCCAGGGTCGACAGCCGAGGCACCCTGTGACGTGGTTTCGGGTGGTCGTGAGCAACCTGCTCAAGAAGCGATCGAGATCCAGATCGAAGGACCAGCCTTTCGATGGGATCGCCACTTTGGTGGAGGAGCTCGACTCGGACTCCGATGCGCGAACGCAACTCGCGTCCGAAAGGCGCAACTGGCTGCTTCTGCACCTCACGAATCTGGTTGAGGACAAAAAGCAGGAGGACGCCGTCCGAGCAGCTCTTTCGCACGACAGCCTGAAGAGCGCGGCGAGGGCGCTCGGGATGGCCCCCGCCAACTTCCGAAGGCTCCTTGCCAGGGCATCGACTTGCATCCGACGGCGCCTGGACTGCGATGAAAAAAACGTACCCCCCCCCCCCTCTAGAGGGTAGCTGGTGTCGTGGGGTGCCGAGGCAACTCGCGACGCCAAGTTCATCACTTACTCCCTGGCTGGTGTCTCGACGATTCGATGCGCAGTATCTTGACGGTTCTAGCGATTGCTTGCGCAGTGGGTGCGCTGCTCTGGTTCGCAGGTGGCGGAGAACCGGCAAAGGCGCAGCCCTCAGAGCAGGCGGCCGCAGCAGTCGTCCCGGCCGCACCGGAGCCAGAGCGGATCAAGGTCCGATCGATGACCGCCATGGCCGTGCTACACCCGAAGCGCGCGCTCGTGCTGAGGCCGCAGGGTGAGTTCAAACCGGAGCCCAACTCGACGACGAAGCTGTTCTTCACCACGCAGCCGCACTACGGAGGTGACCTCTCCGATGCCGCGATCGATCAATTGATCCGTACGGGGCGGTCGGCTGCGTTGCAGTGGCGTCTGGCCCCGGAGCACCAAGCCCGCCTCCAGCGACGCCTCGAGCAGCTCGATCTGACGCTTCGGGACGTCACCCTGCTCATTGCGGATGAAGAGGATCGAGTCAAGGTCAAGCTCCGCGGCATGCCGGAGCGCATCATAGAGATCGCCACTCGCCCGGCGGAGAAGGACCCGGCGTTCCGCAAGTTGCTCGAGGCGCGTTCCACCGTGAAGTTCAACGTCGGCACGGTATGGTCCGAGCCGCATGGCACGGGTGAGCGGCATCTCATCGTCTACTGGAAGGAGTGGCCGATCATCAAGGCGCTGCATGACGACAGAAACCACGTGCTGGATGAGCGCGACCAGCGGGTCCGGGACTGGATCGCCACCGAGTTCAGCCGCCATGGCCGGAGCCTGTTCCAGGTAGGCAAGCGATGAGCAATGTGCCAGCAACAGATGGACGGCACAGTCGGCGAGAGCCGCTCCGCAGGGTAGGCGGACTGCTGGCTGTTGGGATGATCTCGGGATTCGCGTGCTGGCTGGTCTCGCGATTCGATGGGTCGAGCTGCAGCGTGGAGCCCGCGAGTGTTGCACCTGGGGAACCGATGCTCTGGAGCGGGAAGCAGGCCAGTGGCGAGACGGAACATCGGCGACCTTTCGGCGACGCGACCGCCGAGGAGTACTTCGTGTACTCGCATGAGCTCGCTACCAAGCCCCTCCTCTTCCGGTCGTATCGCCTCTTGGGGCGCGGCACCGGTGTGCCACCGGAAGTTCCAGGCGCGCCAACACACGCAGTGTCGACCGTCATTGTGGTGGCCGGTGTGCGCGGTTTGGTCGACCCAGGGGCATCCTGCCAGGAGGCCCTGCGTGACATCGCGCGTGCCGAGGTGTTGCCTTGGAAGTTCCACGTGGTCCCGCATCGCCTGGAAACACGCGTGCCGACGAGCATCTTGCTCACGGACGACCAGGGCAGACCCTGGGGTCCCATCCGCGACGGCTCGCAAGTACGGTTGCCGCGGGGGTTCAGTGGTCACCTCGTGGCCGAGGGCTACGCGCCGGCTCGGGTGCACTTCAACCAGCTCACAGGATGTGCTTTGGGAATGTTCCGCTCCGCTGCGTGGCTCCGGGGTCAGCTCGTCGGTTCGTCCCTCGCCGAGGGCAAGCTGACTCTCTACGATGTGCAGCCAGACCCCTGGAGTCCAAGCCACGAGCAGATTCGGGTCGAAGCGTCGGGGCACTTCGAGGCCGGCCCTTTGCCGGTCGGGGAGAAGCGCCTGCGATTCTCGAGCCCGGTGTGCTGTCTGCGCCCTGCAGACTGCGTGGTCCGGCTCGAGCCGGGGATGCGAGACCTGGGGATGCTCCGGCTGGAGTCGCTCCATGGTCTTCATGTGCGGGTGAACCGAGCCGACCGCGCTCGCCTGAGCCGCGTGTTCCTGAGCCTCTGCCTGCGTGGCTACACACTACCGAATAGCCTTGGTGCTCTCGATGTCGAGCTGCCAGACAGCCTGTCCGTTCGCCTCGGCCCCTATCAGAATCGGGCCATCCTCGTTGAGGCATGGACAGCGGACGGTTGGTATGGATGTGCTGGGGAACAGGGTGTGCTGCCTGAGGAGACAAGCGCAGAGGCACCCGCGACGATCGAGTTGCGGGCGCCGGGGGCGGTTCGAGTGACCGTCGCGACCGATCCGTTCCCGCTGCCCGAAGGGTGCGGGGTCTTGGTCGTTCCGTCCGAGTATCACCGCGAGCGGTACCGAACGGTGTTGCCGCAGCGTGCCATGGCGCGGGAACGAAGCCAATACGCAGCAGTGCCGCGGACGGGGGTGGTCGAGTTCGCGTCGGTGTGGCCGGCGCGAGTGTGCTTGGCGCTGATCGCAGGGAATGGCACGGTGCTGGCCTCCAGTTCTGTCCGAGTCGAACCAGGTGCGATGCGGCACGTGGCTCTGCGTCCGCCAACAGACCTGGCAGTAGCCGAGTTCGGTGGCACGGAGGTGTCGCGGCGGTTTGTGGTTCTGTCGGATCAGAGTGTCGTCGCCCGGGGTATCGTGCGCGGTGGCGAGGTCGTTCGTTGCCTGCTACCTGCCGGGCGGTATCGCTGGTGGACCTTCGACAACGCCTTGGATTCGATGGAAGCCAAGAACTCGAGGGCGTCGGAGTTGGTGTTGAGTCCGGGGCAGGTCACGCACCTCTTGGTGAACTGACATGGCTTCAGTCCTCCCGCGTTCCCGCGTCGAAGCGTTTCCGAGAACAGGTCTTCTTTCCGCAGCCCACGGATCCGGAGCATTCGTGATCAAGGCAACCCGCTCCAATAGCTCAGGTTCAAACCCATGAGAATGCTTCTCCTTGCAACGTTCGTCCTGCCGCTCGCGGGGATGCTCCCGGCGCAGGTCCCCCCTGCGTGCCAATGCACTCAGACGAATGCGGTGTATACGCCGAATACTCACATCGGCACGGCCAGCACGACAGCTTCTTGTTCAGCGCTTACCTTCGGGGCAACAGTGGTGTGCCGTGTGAGCGGCACGATCACGCTGAACTACGCCCCGTCGGCGTTCTTCACGCTTACCCAAGCGAGTTACGCAGATCCTTCTACGGCGTTCACGCCGGCAGCCGGCGTCAATACGTTCACGCATCCAGTGCCTACGGACGCGACCTGCGATCAGGGCGGAGTCCGTTCCGAGGTCTATGTGGCCGGCACACTCTCCATTCCGCCAGGGGGCGCGTTTCTGCTCCTGTCGTACCAGTGGAGCTGCGACTCGTTCTAGATGACCGACCAGGAGATACCGGTTCTTCCATTGTCATCCGAGACGCAATCACAGGTTTCCAAGAGCGTCTGCACGCCGCATTTCAGATCCCGACGACGCGGTATCCTCAACAGCGCAGGCGCGACGCTGTTGCTGACGCTGCTCTGGTCTAGTATCAGTTCTGTCAGAAACGACGGGAGCACCCCCGGTAAGTTTGTCCAGACCACCTGTTACCACATTGACGACTCGAACCCCGTCGTAACTGGTCGAACTCTAGCCCGACCTACCTTGCTGGCCCAGTTCGTCGAAAACATGGGCCAGTGGGATGGTCCGTTCCGGTTCGCGCGGAGGTTCGACGGCTTGACCGCTTTCGTGAGCGATCACGGCTGGTCGATTGAGCTGCGGGAGGGAGCGGAACAATGGCGGAGACCGTCAAGTGGCCGTCCTGGCTTCCGGGCTCAGAACGGGCAGCGAGCGGTCAAGTGCTGCGCGCTTCGCATGGAGTTCCTTGGTGCGAACGAGACGAGCAGTTTCAGCGGTTCCGTTCGGTCTCACGCGAACCACAACTTCTTCCTGGGTAACGACCCACGCCGATGGCGAGCGGAAGTGCCGTGTTTCGCCGAGGTGCTTTCTGAGAACGTCTACCCGGGAGTGTCGGTGCGAATGCACGGAGCGCGAGGTCAATTGGAATACGACCTGTTGTTGGATCCAGGGGCTGATCTGTCGCGCGTGTGCATTCTCGTCGAGGGGGCGAGGGGAATACGGATCGAGAACGGGGATCTGATCATAGAAACCAGCTTGGGTGACATACGGCAGCCCCGCCCCGCAACGTGGATCGAGAGTTCGCAGCGATCGATTGTCTGCAATTACGAAATCCGAGGGCCGAGTCGATTTGGCTTCGTGGCCCCCGGTTGGAAGGGTGAGAATCGCCTGATCATCGATCCGGAGTTGGTGTGGTCCACATTGCTCGGAGGGAGAGGATTCGACATCGCGCGGGCGGTGGACGTCGATCGAAGCGGACTCGTTACGGTTACGGGGGAAACGCAGTCGATCAACTTCCCAACGACGCTCGGTGCCTACGACCGGACCTTCAACGGTACCGGTTCGTCGACCGTCCTGGAATTCGATATATTTGTTTCGCGTCTTGACCCGCGATCCAAGAGCGCGGATCAACTGGTCCATTCGACCTACCTGGGGGGCAAAGGCAACTTCGAAGTTCCTGCCGCGGTATCGGTCGACGGCCTGAGCATCGTGACGCTGGTCGGTGCGACCGATTCGGCCGATTTCCCGGTCACGAACAACGCCTACAAGCAGAGCTACGGCGCTGGACTCTCAAAGGGGTTCGCGTGTCAGATCGATCCTAGAGCGAGCGGACTGGCGCAGCTCCGCTACTCGAGTTTCTTGGGTGGATCGAGCGACGATGTTGCCACGAGTCTGCACGTAGATTCGGCTGGTGTGATGGTGATTGGTGGCTCGAGCAACTCGGCCGATTTTCCCGTCACTCCCGGCGCGTTTGCGACGAGTATCCGCGGAGGCGAGGAGGGGTTTGTTCTTCGGCTCGACACTCGTCGCGTCGGAACTGCGCAACTTGTGTATTCCACCTTCTTTGGCGGGAGCTCTGGAGAGAGTGTCAATGCTCTGGATGTCGATCTCCTGGGGCGAATCACTTTGGGCGGATCCACGACCTCCGCTGACTTTCCGACGACCGCTGGGGCGCGAGATCGAGTCCTCAATGGAGCATCTGATGGATACCTGTTGGTGCTCGATGCTACGAGACTCGGGCCAGCGCAGCTCTTGTATTCCTCTTATCTGGGGGGCAAAGATCAGGATAGCGTTACAGGTCTCGTTGTGGGGCCAGTAGGTCAGATTGTCGCTGTCGGAAGCACACATTCGACGGATTTTCCGGCATCGATAGGGGCGGTTGGTCCCGCGCTCAAGGGAGGACGCGATGCTTTCGTCGTTCGCATTGATCCCTCGGCGCCAGCGCCCACCCAGCTCGGCTACTCGACATTCCTTGGCGGAGGCGCAGACGATGCTGCGTTCGGGGTTTGCGTTGATTCCAACGGGCACATCGTGGTCGGTGGGAGCACGATGTCCATCGATTTTCCAACTACGGCGGGCGCCTACTCACCCGCGTACTTGGGAAACCGGGATGCTTTCGTTGCCCGAATCGATGCTGGGAAAAAGGGACTGTCACAGCTGTCATACGCGAGCTACGTTGGGGGTGCGGCGTCTGTTGACAGTTTGCTTGGGTTGCATCTCGATGAGAGTGATACAGCGTTCCTCTTTGGAAACTCAACTACTAGCTCGACTCCGTTCCCTACGACGCTGGGAGCCTACTCCCAGAAGACTGCCGGGGGACTCGACCTCTTTGTCTGCAGAGTTGCTTTGGGCGTGCCGATGTTCGCCGACCGACACCGGCTCCTCACGCGCGGCGCGGGAGTGCAAAACCTCACCGTGCAGGCCGGCCAGCAGAATGCGCGGCGCACATTCCAGATCTTCGGCGCACTGTCGACCAAGCCCGGAGTCGCGATCGACGGGGTAACGATTCCTCTCAACCCAGATGCCTACACGCGCATCGCCCTGTCCGGCACAAACTCGCCTACGTGGACTGGTTTCCGGGGTACCCTTGACGCCAACGGCGAGGCGCAGGCCGCGTTCCACCTGCCGCCGGACCTGATCTCTACACCACCGATCACCTTGTACCACGCATTAGTGGTTTTCGATAGCGCTGGCAGGGTCGTCATGGCGAGCCATGCCGTGCCGCTTGAAATCGGGCATGTGGAGGTGAGGCGGTAAATGTTTGCACTGAGCACTACTTGTTTGTCTGTGCGTGACTCAATTCCGAGTTTTGGTTTGGTCCTATCTAATGCCTGCGAATTTGGAGCAGTTCGTGATCACGGCAAACCGCTCCGAGCCAGAGATGGAAAAATGAGATATCATATTATTGCGGCTATCTTTGCTGCTTCTACGGCGACTCTTCCCGCGCAGTCACCTCCCGCTTGTGCTTGCACACAGGTCAACTACGTGAGTAGCGCTTCCAACTCAGCAATTGGTTCGGCTTCAACTGACGCCAACTGCACGGTCGTCACGATTGGACTATCGGTGTACTGTCGGGTGAGTGGCATTATTACGCTCAACTACAACCCGGTCAATTTCGCGCTCACGTCGGCCCAATGGGCAACCCCCGTTAGGCAGGTCACTTGCCTCGTGGTGAACTGATATGGCGGATCCAATCCTCCCTGGGCCAGCGGGTCGAAGCGGCACCCGAGAACTGTATTCATTTCGAAGCCCACGAATCCGGGGCGTTCGTGAGCATGGCAAACCCCGCCCCGCGAGGTACCCAAATGAGAGTGTTTCCTTTTGCGGTGTTCTTCCTTTCGTTCGCTATCGAGCGCCGGCAAGGTTGTCATGGCGAGCAATGCCGTGCCGCTCGAGATCGGGCCGGTGGATGTGAGGCGGTAGATGTTGGCGGCAAGCAGTAGTTGCTCGCCTAGAGTCGGTGATTCGCTCAGCCCACGAATCAGGAGCATTCGTGATCACGGTAACCCGCTCCAATAGCCTAGTTGCAAACCTATGAGATTGCTTCTCCTTGCGGTGTTGTTTGGTCCGCTAGCTAGTGTACTTCCGGCGCAGGTGCCTCCTGCGTGCCAGTGTACGCTGACGACGGACAACGTCGTGGCCAACGCGAACATTGGTACAGCTTCCACCAACGCGTCATGCAGCGTCATGCAGGTGGGAGCTTTGTGGGTCTGCCGCGTGAGCGGGACCATCACACTCAACTATGCCCCGGTTGCGGGATTCGCGCTGGACTACGCCCTGTGGTCAATGCCTGGCACATTCTTCACGCCCGTGCCAGGCGTTCAGGGGATTACACATCCCGTTCCGGCGGATGCGACTTGTGGCACCGGCACCGTGGAATCAGTGCTTGCGGTGCAGGGTCGAGTGAATGGTGGTCCGGCCCAGAGATTGGAAGTGAATCGCACCTGGGCCTGCGACACATTCTGAATGATTGAGGCGCGCGTCGATGTATGGACATAGGAAAGCTCGCGTGCTCGCGTGCACTTTCGTCATCTCTGCGATGTCTGCCGCACTTGTTGTGCAAGGTGCGTGGCACACTAGTGTGAATACGGAGGCGTCAGCTCGGATGGCCGCCTTGACGCGGCCCGAAGGGAGTTTCCAGCCGCAGTCACATTTCACCGAAAACGCTGGGCAGTGGCCTGGCGCATTCCGCTACCTGTTCCGCGACCGTGGCCTCACTGTGTTTGTTGGCGATCAGGGTTGGACGATGACCGTGAGTGCGCTTGGCACAGAGCATCGGCGTCCACTCCTGGGGCAAGTGACTCCGCGGGTCAAGCAGTCGGGCCCGTCCGCAGCCAGTGCTGTTCGGATGTCATTCATCGGCGCCCGGGAGGACGCGCGCTGGCTTCCCGCGCAGCTCCTGCCGAGCACATGCAACTACTTTCTAGGAAGCGACCCGGGTCGATGGCGCGCCGGGGTCCGATCTTTCGCTGAACTCCGCTGCGAGAGCTTGTATTCGGGCATCGATCTTCGCCTCCACCGGTCTTGTGGTTCATTCGAGTATGACCTGATCGTCGAGCCGTGCGCCGATCTTGATCAGGTTCTAGTACGAGTTGAAGGAGCGGAGAGTCTGCGTCTCGATGGAGGTGACTTGATTATCGAGACTGCCGCCGGAACCCTGAGGCAACCGAGGGCCACGACCTGGGTGTGCGACAGGCAGGCTGCTGGCGGGCGACGTCCTGTTGGTTGCGACTACGTGCTTCACGGGCCGGACCGATTTGGGTTCTGTGCACCGGAATGGGGCCGCACGGCGCGACTGGTGGTCGACCCGAGCCTCGTATGGTCGACACTGATTGGGGGCGGTTTCGGGGAGTCGGGGGGGATCATCCACGTGCACGACGACGGTTACGTCACAGTTGCAGCGGAGACACAATCCGTCGATTTCCCCGTCACTCTGGGGTCGTATGATGCTCGTGGCTTGACGGCACTGTATTCGTACGATCTGTGCGTCTTCCGAATGGATCCACGGCTCGTGGGGCCAGCGCAGCTGGTGTATTCGACGTATCTCGGGGGTCGCGGGCCGTACGATTTCGTGCGTGCGATGACCGTAGACCAGCAGGGCGTTGTGAGCTTGGCAGGGGGGACAGATTCATACGATTTCCCAGTCACCGGTAGCGCCTATCAACAGAAGTACAACACCGGGGGTTACGACGGCGTGTTTGTCCAGCTCGATCCGAGCGCGAAGGGCCTGGCCCAACTCAAGTACTCCAGCTACCTGGGCGGGTACGGTCAGGACCATGTGGGGTGTATGCTGGCGTTGGGCGACGGCTCTTACTACCTCGGTGGCGGGACGAGTTCGCCGAACTTTCCGGTGACGCCGGGGGCATACTCTGGAGCGCTCGCCGGTGGCAGGGATGCGTTCGTGGTGCGCTTCGATCCCCGCCTTTCCGGAAGTGCACAGGTGCAGTACGGGACGCTCCTTGGTGGTACGCGCGATGAGGATGCCATTGCCATGGACGTCGATGCCCTGGGTCGTATCGCGCTCGCTGGTGCCACGGACTCCGCCGACTTCCCGACGACGTCGGGTGCGCGTGACCGGATCTTGTCCGGGTCGGGGGATGTCTTCGTGGCTCAGTTGGATACGAATCAGTCGGGCGCACGGCAACTCGCATACGCGTCGTACTTGGGCGGAGACGGGTTCGACACGGTGACAGGCCTGCACTCGGACCGACTCGGAAGGGCTGTTTCTCTTGTCGGGGTAACGGACTCGACGAACTATCCCACGACGCCGGGGTCGATTCGGTCGACGTTTGGAGGGGTACGAGACGGGTTCCTGACCGTTGTCGAGCCGGGAGCAGTTGCGAGTGCGCAACTTCGCTACTCGACCTACCTGGGTGGCAAGTCAGACGATGCCATCTGGGGCATGACGGTCGATCCAGCCGGGCGGCTCATCGTCGGAGGCAGTACGGCCTCGTCGGATCTGCCGACGACCGTGGGGGCGTACTCGCGCACGTACCTCGGGAACGGCGACGTGTTCGTGATGCGGATCGATCCGTTTGCTCCGCCGGCGGGGCAGCTCGACTACTCGACATACCTCGGTGGCAGTGTATCTGTGGATTTCTTGAGCGCACTCAGTGTTGACCGCAGTCAAACACTGTTCGCGGTCGGCTTGACTTACTCGAGCCCCACTCCGTTTCCCACGACGACGGGTGCGTTTGCGAGGAAGACCGCGGGGAACCTGGATTTCTTCGTTTGCCGGCTCGACATGGGTATTCCGATGTTCGCCGACAGACACCGGCTCCTCACGCGGGGCGCGGGCGTGCAGGAGCTGACGGTGCAGGCCGGCAAGCAGCATGCGGGGCGCACGTTCCAGATCTTTGGTGCACTGTCGACCAACCCCGGAGTGACGATCGATGGGGTGACGATTCCTCTCAACCCAGATGCCTACACCCGCGTCGCGCTGTCCGGCACGAACTCGCCGACGTGGACCGGCTTTCGGGGCACGCTCGACGCCAACGGCGAGGCGCGCGCGTCATTCCGCCTGCCGCCGGATTTGATTTCCGTGCCCCGGATCACGCTGTACCACGCGCTGGCCGTGTTTGACAGCGCCGGCAAGGTCGTCATGGCGAGCAATGCCGTGCCGCTCGAGATCGGGCCGGTCGAGACGCGTTAGAGGTCCGAGCAGGTCAGCGTACCTTCGAACCGGCCTACCCGTCCCGCCCCTTCGGCCGCGGGTACACCCCCGCATACACCCGCACCCACCGCCCCTGCGGCGCGCGCTGGTCGTGGTACTTCCGCACCAGCTCGGCGACTGCCCCGGCGAGCTCTTCGCCGAACGCGTTCCGCGCCGCCGCCGACGCGAACCGCACGTCGACGTCGAGTGCCAACGTCGGCAGTCGCTTGCGCTCGGCGTCGGCGCCGGCCTGCAGCTGCGCGAGCTCGTCGATGGCGCGGCTGGCCAGGGCGATTTGGTAGGCCGACGAGAAGCGGTCCTGGACGTCCCCGGGGGCGGCGCCGAGCGGACCGAGCGCACGCGTCGACACCGCGTAGGCGAGGCCGGTGCGGCGGTAGATTCGCTCGGTGGCGTTGCCGCGCTGGCGTTCTTCGACCAGCTCGATCAAGCCGTGCTTCTCGAGCTCGCGCAGGTGGTAGTTGAGGCGCTGGCGCGGCAGCTCCATCGCGCGGCCCAGGGTGGCTGCCGATGCCGGCTCCGCCAGGCGGCGGAGCAGCTCGATGCGGACCGCGCTGAGCAGCGCCTGGGCGCGTTCGGTGTCCGCGATGACGTCGATGGCGACGGGCATGGGGTCAGGCCATCCCGCCGGTGGCCGCGTGCTGCGCGCCGCCGAACAGCCGCTGCAGCATCGCGTCCCACCGCTGCTGCAGGGCGGCGAGCGCTGCGGCATCCTGCCGGTAGGCGCCGAGCCAGATCCACACGTGGGTGAGGCCGCCCCAGCGTTCGGCCGACATGCGGAAGAATGCGTGGCCGTGGCTTTCGAGGTCGGCGCTGAACTCGCGGGGGTGGCAACGCAGGGCGTGGCCCGCGAGCACGTCGCCGTCGCCGGTGACGAAGCGGAACGGCTCGCCCTCGCGGCAGGACTGCACGTTCGCGCCGACGCCGAGCCCCTCGGGACCGGTGAGCCGCGCCCACGCCTCCGACGGATCCCAGTCGAGGTCGAACGTGCTCCACGCGAGCTGCCGGTCGACGCCGCGGTGGCGTTCGAGATAGAGGCGCAGGCTGCGCAGCTCGACCGGCCAGCCGCGGCTGATGCCGTCGTACTCTTGATCGAACTCGGCGCCGGGGCCGAAGCCCGACTGCACGAGGCGCAGTGTGGTCGAGCCGCCCTCGCCTTCGAGGACGAAGTCGATGAACAGCGGCAGCTTGCCGCCCCGCCCATCGGGCGCCGCCGAGTCGTAGCGCGTCTTCAACCGCGTTCCGGGTTCGAGAACCTCGATGGTCTGCTCCCAGCGGTGGTGGCCGGGCCACTCCCACACGATGGACCCGCCGGGCGCCTGGTCGGTCTGGGCGATGGGGGCGAACCAGCGGCGCAGCTCGGCGGCGGTGCTGATCGCCTGCCAAACCGCGTCGCGGGGGGCGTCGATGTCCAGTTCGGTGCGGTATTCGCGGGTCGGGTCACGCTGGGTCATGGGTTCTCCTGGAGTCCGGTTCGGGTTGGCCGACAAAATAACTTGTCGGAGAACCCGTGTCCAGCGGTTGGGTCCGTTCCTTGCGGGCGGCCCCTGTGTCGGGGTCGTCGCCGTGTGCGCACTCGAGACTCACGAGAGCGCACTGGGGATGGCAGGGCCCCGCCGCCGCGCAGCGTCGCTCGGAAGTCCTGCCCGACAGTGCCCTACGTGGCGGTCCTACCGGCTGCGCCCCGGCCGGACCGCGGTTCCCGCACCTCGCGACGAGCGGCGCGCCGGCTCGAGGTCCAGCTTCACCGGACCGCCCTGCACGCCTCGTGGGAAGCCGTTCGCTCCCTGCACGATCCCCGGCGACGATGCGCCCATGCACAGCCAGACGATGATCCGGGCCGGCGCCCTCCTCGGTGCCCTCGGAGTGGCCCTCGGCGCGTTCGGTGCCCACGGCCTGGAGCAGACCTTCCGCGCGTCGCCCCGGGCAGCGGAGCATTGGGGCACGGCGACCGAATACACGTTCTACCACGCGTTGGCGCTGGTCCTGTGCGGGCTGCTCGCCGAGCGCGGCTACCGCCCGCGCATCGCGGCGTGGTGCTTCGCCGCCGGCGCGGTGGTGTTCGGCGGCACGCTCTACCTGCTCGCGCTCGGCTGCCCGCGTTGGCTCGGCGCGATCACGCCAATCGGGGGCACGCTGCTGATTGCGGGCTGGGTCGCACTGGTCGTGTCTCGCCGGTCGCCAGCCAGCCCGGATCATTCATGACCCAGCTGCTACGATCGCGCAGGACCGTCAGAACCTGCTCCTCGACGGGGGTGCAGCCTCCGAGCGGAACCTGCCCTTCTCCTTGCCAGCAACGACCTCGCACGATCTGGCGACGCTGCTGATGAATGGTCCGGCTGGTCCAGCGCCTGGCGGCGCGTAGCCCGGTGAGCCACGCGTCGCCACGCACCGATGTCGATCAGTGGACGATCGACTGCAGGCCGTTGCTCACCACGCCGCCCGCCGGGTTCGCACCCGGAGCGAGTACGAGCCACTGCGCGAAGAACTCGACACCGCGCAGGCTCGGCAGGAACGGCAGCGGCAGCTGCACGGCAGCGCAACCGCGCGCGTCGGTCAGCGCGGCGAGGCCGCGCACCTGGAGGTCGGTCAGCAGGAAGCAGTTGGTCATGCCCAAGAAGGTGAGGTTCAACGGCAACGTGGCCGGCCCGAACTGGCCGCGGTCGACGCCGAGGATCAGCTCGCAGTTCGAGTTCGGCCGCGCGCCCCGTACCTCGACCGAGTAGCTCCGGCCGATGCACGCGAATCCGGTGGCCGTGATCTGCGCGGTGGCGCCGTTCGCCGGGCAACCGCCGCCGTACACGGTCGGCAGTGCGGCCGGCCCGAGTTGGCCGCGGATCTCGCCGCCCGGGTTCGCCGCGGTGTGCACGTTTACGTACCACAATCCGGCGCGCAGGTCCGCGATCTCGGTCGCGGTCAGGGCCCGGGTCGTGCCGGACCAGGTCGTCGGGCCACCGGTGAAGCCGATCACCACCGGACCGTTGGTGCCCTTGGCCGCCCGGTGGAAGTGTGCCGCCGTCGCGGTCAGACCCGTCGTGGTGGTGATGTAGGTGAGCGTGTTGTCGGGGTTGAGCCGCACGCACGCGGTCCCGTCCGCGGTGGTCGAGACCGGCGGAACCTGTTGGGCGCCCTCGAGCCGGGCGAAGAAGTCACCGTCGAACGCACCGATCTGTCCGCGGATCTCACCCGCGGGGAAACTGCTCGTGTGCACGTTGACGTACAGGCCGCCGGCCTTGAGCGTCGTCACCTGGGCGCTGGTCAGCACCGTGTAGCCGCAGTAGTCGCCGGCGGTGCCGGTCAGCGGGTGGAGCACCGGTCCGTTCTGCCCGGAGTTGCCGGTGTGGATGTGCGCGGCGGTGACGTTCGACAGACCGCTGGTGGCGACCGTGTAGGTCAGCACGTTGTCCGGCTCGTAGAGCACCAGTTCGGCGCTGCCGGTCGCCGTCGAGGTGTTCGCCGGCACCTCTTGCAGGCCGTCGAGCGCCGCGACGAACCGCGCGGCACGGGACAGTTCCACCTGCCCACGGATCTCGCCGCTCGGATTCGCGGCCGAGTGGATGTTGATGTAGGTGCCGCCGCTGGTCAGCGCCGCGGCGTTGGTCGCCGACAGCACGGCGCCGCCGGTCCAGGTCGGGCCACCGGCGAGCGGGACGATCACCGGTCCGTTGGTCCCACGCGCCGCGATGTGCAAGTGCGCGGCCGTGCCCGCCACGCCGGTGGAGTGTGCGACGATCTCGACCCGGTTGGTCGTCGTGTCGAACTGGATCGTCGCCCATCCGGTGGCGCTGGTGGTCACCGGCGGGTTCTGTTGGCTGCCGTCGAGGCTGGCGTTGAAGTAGACCTTCTGGGCGCCGGTCGGCGCGATCGGGACGAGGGCCGCGATCGCGAGGAGCAGGCTGTGGAACAGGGTCGGTCGGGAGAGTCGTGACTGCATGGAGGAACCTCTTCGAGGTGGGGTGGTAGGGAATCCGGACAGGTCGCCGCCCGAGACTCGGGACGAGCGCACACGCCGGAACGAGCCGATTCGATACGGGTGGTGTCGCCGTGAGTTCGGGACCGATTGCTCGTGTGCACACCTTCCGTCACCGTTCGCGTGAATCTTCACGGACTCGATGGTCATTGGGTACGCACCGGTACTCTCGCGCGGCTGAGGTCGCGCGGCGGATCGAGAACATCGCAGCCGTGGTCTCCGCGGCGTCGCGGGAGGAACACGGTCGAGCATTCTTCGGTTGCCCGCGATCCGAACAGCGTGCAGAAAGCGGTGCGGCTGCCGCGCCGCGCGCGGCGAGCCGCGGAGATCGAGTCAGACGCCCAGCTTGAGGATCAGCGCGTTCGAGGTGACGAGTTGGTTGGTGACCGAATCACCGACCGCGCCCTGCCAGAACACCGTCTCGCCGATCAGCGACGGTTGGTTGGGGATCAGGAACGGCAGCGTCCGCAGCGCGCCGGTCGAGAACACGACCAGCAACGGAGTCGGGTTGACGTAGAGGTTGCAGCCGCCACCGAGTGGCACCGGGCTGGGGAGCAGCACCACGCTGAGTGCGAACAGGCCTTGGCCCGTGGGGCCACCGCTCATCGTGAGCGAGTAGGTCGCGCTCGGCACGACCGGGGGGCCGCTGGCGATCAAGCTGAGAGGAGTCGTGCCACTGCCGGTGCAGCCGGTTCCGACCGACGTGACGCTCGCCTTGGGCGGCGTGTAGGTGACCAGCAGCTGGGGGTGGTTGGTGGTGGTCAGGTCGTCGTGGGTGGCGAATGCCTTGGCGGTCTGCGAGTTCACCTCGTCACCGAGGAGCACCCAGCCGAAGTTGGTTGCGGGCTTGTCCAGCCAACCTTGCACATCGGCGACCATCTGCGCGGTCGACGACCATGTGTGTGCGCCGGACGTTCCGACGGAGGTGCTGCCGCTCACCGTCGCGCTGAAGTCGCCGCCCGGCGTCGTCCAGGCCGATGTGTTGAACAGGCGGTGTGTCCAGGTCGCGTCGCCGGTGAGCGCGGTTCCGCCACCGCCTTCGCCACTCGCGCCCACCGATGCGGCCTCGCCCCAGTCGGCCTGCACGGCCTGCAGCGTGACCGTGGTCGAATTGAGGGTCGCCGACATCACCACCGTCAGGACCAGGTCCACCTTGGTGATCGTCGATCCGGCGGGAATCTGGCTCATGTCGAACGCGATCAGGCCGCGGCGAATCGAGCCCGTGAAGTTGGTGCCGGCGAAGCAGCGCGTGCCGGCGCCGTTGCTCAGCAGGCCGCTTTCCGCGTACATCGAGTTGTCCTTGAGCGCGGGGAGTGTGACCAGGGTCTGTGCGGCCGAGATACTGGTGAGGCAGAGCAGCGCGATGGCTGACGTACGGATGAGTTGCATGGAGCGTGCGTTGGGTGGTGCGGTGTCGCGACGTGCGACGGACTCGGCCGCATGCTAGTCCCGCTGCGGAATCGCGCGCGGGCCGCGCGACTGGCGCACTGCGTGCTGAATCGAAGCGGAGGCCGCGCGTCCGACGCGGTGCGGGGGTCGCTGCACGTGCGGTGTTCGCGACCGATACACCACGCAGTCCCGGGTGTGCGCAAGGGTGTCACACCGTGCGCGTCCAGGACGACGGGGATTCTGTTCCGGCGAGTCGTGAAGACGGTTTCCCGCGGCGGCGGTGCGCGGAGCCTCCCCCGTCACCTTTCTGCGAAATCGTCGGCCAACTCGCTGCTGCTGCCGCGCAGCGGGGTGGCCGGCGCCGGTCGGCTCATAGAGTTCCCGATGCGCAACGCACCGTGAATCGCTTCCCTCGATGTTGCCATCGCCAGCCTCATCCCTGCACAGCTGCGTGTGGCACCCCTTCCTTTGCAGCTCGGCAGGCGGACGAGCATCGTCTCTCGCGCCCTCGGTCTCGGCGTTCACGGCGGCACGATGATCGTGGCGGCCAAGACATCCACGCGGTGTTCGATCGCGGTGGGTTGGAGCTCACGCCGGTATTCGGCGGGTGACGCGCGCGGGATGTCGGACTGAATGGGCAGCGACGTCGCGACGTGGTGACGAGTCCTCGGTGCGCCGATCGCGCCCGGTCAGTGGGCGAAGCGGATGATCAATGTAGTCAGTTGCGGCCCGTCGGCGTTGGGTGGCAGCCAGTCGGTTGCGCTCCACAAGTAGCGCTCGGGCAACTTCGGCGGCATCGCCGGGATCTGCGTGCTGACCGCCGAGGTGAGGAAGCGTCCCGCCGTCCGGTCGAACACCGCTTGGCCGTGCAGCGTGAAGTTGGCCCAAGCAGGTTGATACGGCCCTTGGAAGATCGTCAACCGGCGGGTGTTGTTCACCAGGGGATGCTGCATGAGGAACAACCGCACCGGCTTGGTGAAGTCGATGTAGTTGAACGAACACGTGACCCCGGGAAATGGGACCCCGGTGGTGGTGCCGAGCCCGAGTGCGAACACGTCCAGCAACGAGACGGTGTTGCGGGTGATCAACTGCACGAAGGTCGTGTCGTGGTTCTGAGGATTGGAGTCCTGCGAGTTGAACGTGAGTGCCCAGATCGAGGCTTCGGCGGGGTACGCCGTGGGCCGACACGCCAACCCGAACTTCGTCTCGGTTCCGGTGGCGTAGGTGAGCGGAGGAGTCGCGGCGTCGAGCGGCAGCTCTGCGCCGTAGGTTGGCCAGGTCGAAGAGTTGTTGAGCAGTCCACCGACGAACTCGAGCTCGGCGTGGAGGTCCCGCTGGCCGAAGTAGATCCAGTTGGTCTGGAACGGAAAGCGGTAGTCGAAGCTCGGCGGGATGGACTGGGGCTGTTGCTTCACTGCCGGCCACGACACTGGGGCGCGGAACACCTCGGTCGGCGTCGACACCGGCATCTGGGACCACGTCGCCACTCGGGCGGCGATGTTGCAGTCGGCGAGTCGCAAGCTCACCGTGTGGAAGCGGCGCGCTTCGGCGACGAAGGTGAACGGGTCGTGTCGGAACGCCATCTCGCGCAGATTCAGCGGCGGCCCGTGCAGGCTGCCGTCCTGCAGTGCGTAGCGCCCGTAGAAGCTGCCGGCCAGCGCGGTGGTGTGGGTGGATCCCTCCGTGCTCTGGAAACCGGGGGGTGCGGTGAACAGGTTCTGTGCGGACACCGGCGCGCAGGCCAGACCGATCAGCAGGAGCGAACGGAGGAGCATCGTCGGAGGCGGGACGCCACCGTCGGTTTTCCGAGCGCGTGAACGGTTGACCAGCGGCATGTGCCGAGTCGCAGTTTCGAGGAGCCCGCGACCGTGGTGCCCGGGCGAACTCCCGCGTGTCGATTCCCCGGTCTCTCGCATCCAGTGGATCGGGAGATCCGAACGCTCCTCACTGGTGGGGTCCGTGATCGGAATCTCGCCACCGAAGGGCACCGGCGCAGCCGACGTACCCGGCTCTTGCCGCAGAATGAACCCGATGGAGCACGACGCGATCCTGCCGGACGACCTACTGGACCACCGCGTGGTCGGCCTGAACCTGCGCGGGTCGACCCTGCGCGACCAGCTGGGGACCGACCCGACGTTGATCCTGTTCCTGCGCCACCTGGGTTGACCGTTCTGCCGGGAGGCAGTCGCGGCGGTCCGCCGCGCGAGCGCTCGACCGGGGTATGCCGAGGTATTGCTGGTGAGTCATGCCTCACCCGCGGCCGCGGCGCAGCTGTTTCCCGAGCTGTGGCCCGAGGCACGCGTGGTGTGCGACGAGGCGAAGGTGCTCTACACGGCATTCGGCGTGACGCGCGGCGGGTTGGGGCAGGTGCTCGGGCCGCGCGTTTGGTTGGCCGGGGCGCGCGCGCTCCTCGCTGGCCATGGAGTGGGGCGGCCGAGCGGAGACGTCTGGCAGATGTCCGGGGCGTTCCTGGTGCGCGCCGGGCGTGTGCTGCGGGTGCACCGCTACGCCCATTCCGCGGATCACCCGGACTTCGACGCGTTCGGCTCGACCGCGGACCTGGACTGAGGACGCGATGCCGGATCGAAGGGTGCACCGCGGCCCGCACCCCGAGGACGGGCGTCTGTTCGCGGCCGGCGCGCTCGGACCGTTGCGTGCCGCGGTGTCCGAGCTGAGCTGGCTGTTGGGGCGCGGCTATCCGCCGGACGCGTCGCTCGAGCTGTGCGGCAACCGCCATGCGCTCGAGGAGCGCCAGCGGCGGGCGGTCCGCCGCTGCGCGTGCACCGACGCGCAGCGCGGCATTCGCGCGGCGCGCCGGATGCCGCCCGAGTCGTTGCGGGGCGCCACGCTGTGGATCGACGGATTCAACGTGCTGACGAGCATCGAGGCGGCGCTGTCGGGAGGCGTGCTACTGGTCGGTCGGGATCGCGTGTTGCGCGACATGGCCAGCATGCACGGCAGCTACCGGATGGTGCACGAGACCGGTCCGGCGCTCGAGCTGTTGTCCGACGCGCTCGCAAGCCTCGACGTCGCCGAGTGTCGTTTCCTGCTCGATGCGCCGGTGTCGAACAGTGGGCGGCTGCGCGGCGCGATTCTCGAGCACGCTGCCGGCGGCGGATTGCCTTGGCGTGTCGAGCTTGTCGCCGACCCGGATCGCGTGCTGGTCGCCCTCGAGCCGGACCCTTCGTCGGTGGTGGCGTCGGCCGACGCGGGAGTGCTCGACCGGGTGCCGCGTTGGTTCCCCCTCGCAGAGGCGGCGGTGCAGCGGTCGCAGCGCACGCCGTGGCTGGTGGATCTCGGCACGGACGTGCCTTGACCGGTCCGTGCCTGTGCGGTGGGCTCGACTGCGCTGCGCGCATCCGGGGCATCGGCGAGGCCCTGCGCGCTGCGGGGGAACGACGATCGGCCGGGCTTGCTCGTCCCGGGCGCGGACGTCAGCTCACTGCCCGGGCGTCGCGTTCTGCGGCTGCGGGCGCATCCGCGCCGCGTCCTTCTCGCGCCGCGCGAGTCGGCTGAGTTCGGCGGTGATGATGCGGTCCTGCTCCAGGCGGAAGGCGTCCTGCATCGCCTTGCGGGCCTCCGCGAACCGCTGGGTGAACTCGAGCGCCACGCCGAGGTTGAACAACGCCTTGTAGCGGACCTTCGCCAGCTCCCCGGTCGCCTGTTCCGTTGCGGTCCGGTAGCTGTCGTGTGCGGCCTGCCAGTCGCCGGTCTGTGCGAAGCCGTTGCCGACCTGCAGGTCCGGCAGGGTCTTGTCGAAGTAGAGATTTACGCCGACGAACTCCCGGCGCGGCATCACGCGAGCCAGGTAGCGCTGCACGACTTGGGCGCGCGCGTTCGCCAGCAGCGCGGCGTGGTCGATCGACGCCGGCTTGCCGTTGGTCGCCTTGGTCGTGCGCTGCGCCCGGCCGACCAGTTCGACCTGGTCCAGCGTGCGGTCCTTGCCGTCGAGGGCGCGGACCTCGAGGCGCACCACCGCGGTTGCCTGCCGCGTCAAGGTGACGCCCTGGAACACCTTGGCGTTGACCTGCGGGGTGACCTCGACGGTCTCGCGCACGCCGTGCTCGGCGACGGTCGGCTTGAGGATCACCTCGACGCTGCGCCACCGGGCCAGCAGCTCCTTGCCCTTGGTGTCGATCTCGGTGGACCCGGCGCCCTGCATCCGGTCGAGCAGGTGGTCGACCTGCGACCGATCCAACACCTCGAATCCCGGCTTGCCGGTGGCGGGGTTCGTCGCGCCGCGCAGCGCGCGGACGAAGTCGCCCTCGAGCGAGCCAGCGTCGGAGCCGGCGAATCGGTGAATCGCGAGCGTGCGACCGCCGGCGAAGTCGACCGGCGCAGGACGGACCACCGGGACGCGGATCTGCTGCACCGTCGTGCAGCTCGCGGATCCGAAGGCGAGCAGAGGAAGAGCGAGGAACGAGCCGAGTGTGGAGCGCTTCATGTCTGCGCTGACCTCGGCAGTTGCAGGGCCTCGCCCTGAGGCTGGCTCACGCCGGCGCGAGGCCGGCGCGGATCGGCTCGATGACGCCGGGTGTTCGGGAGTCCGGTGGCGACCCCGCGGGCGCCCCGCGCCGCGGCTGCCGCCGGGAGCGCGGTCGGCCCGGCGGCTCACTGCACCCGCATGTCTGCCGTTGACGCGGCGCGGTCGAACCGCTTCGACGCGTGAGCGGGTGCTGCGGCCGTGCAGGCCTGGCGGGGCTGCTACAGGATGGTGAACATCGTCACCAGACCGTTCTTGGCTTTCGATCCGGTGGTCGCGGTCTCCGAGCCGTTGGCGGTCGAGACGTTCCACAGCCGGCTGATGTAGGTGGAACCGTTCGGCGGCGACGCGCCGACCGCGTAGTTCGACAGGCCCACGCCGCCGGCCAGGCCGGCATCCGCGAACGCGTACTGCAGGAACACTTCGGTGTAGCTGGGGAAGTTCAGCACCGACGACGGGAACGTCGCCAAGGTCCAGCTCCCCGTGCTGTCGGTGGCGCCGGCGGCCACGATGATCGGGTTGACCCACAGGGTGCCGCACCACAGCGGTGCGTAGGCGCGCGACAAGCCGATGGCGGCGAACGCGGGCGAGCTCGCGCGGCCGTTCGACAGCGAGGCGACGATGTTGCTGCCCGAGGGAGTCAGGTCGGAGGTCGCTGCGCTGGTCTGTCCGGTTGCGGTGCAACCATCGCCGACGCTCTTGGTGATCGGCACCGTGGGGACGTTGCTGACGAAGTCGAAGAACGCGCTCGTGGTCGAGGTCGAGTTCTTCTGGCGCCAGTCCCAGACGAGGTTGCCGGACGCGGCGTTGTACGGGTAGATCGTGGTGAACGGGAACTTCCACAGCGGCGCGTTCGGGTCGCCGCCGGTGCCCGCGCCGGCCGGCAGGTTGAAGTTGGTGTACGGCAGCACCACGGTGGTGTTGGTGCCGAGGTTGGCGGAGAACGTGGTCGACATGGCCGCGGAGGTCACCGAGGTGGTGGACAGCGTGACCTGCACGTCGAACGCGCGCGCCGTGATCGAATAGGACGCAGCCGGGCGGAAGTGCATGCCGCTGATCACCATGGCGGCGTGGGAGTTGAGGGCACCCATGTCGGCGGCATCGTGGATCTGCTGGTAGCTGGCTGACACGCGACCGAGCGGAAAGGTGTTGTTCGAGTTGCCGGTCTGGAACTCGTAGCCAGCAGGGCTGACGGCGTACTTGACGATCTGGGCCGAGGCGTCGGCGAGGAACGTCGGGACGGCGAGGGTGGCCAGGATGGCGAGCTTTCGCTGCATGGTCGGGAGGAGTGGTTGTGGGGGAAGAGAAAGGTGCGAAACACCATACCCTGCCGCGAAGCTCGGGGTGCGGCCCCAGCGCTCGTGGAGAGGGAGGGGGGCCCATGCTGGCGGATGAAGATCCGCCGCTTCGCATCCCCCGCTCGGAGTGCAGGGGTCACGTCTGGGATCACGCCGGACGAGTGTCGATGTCACGAAACGGCGTTCGCATCGTGAATGTTCGCCGCGGCGTCGCCTAACCTGGCCGCGATGGAGTTCCAGATCCTGGGTAACCCGGACTACGGCGAGCTGACCCTCGGCCTTGCGCCCGGCGAGACGATCACGGCGGAGAGCGGGGCGATGAGCCGAATGAGCCGTCACATGGAGCTGAGAAGCCGCATCATGGGGGGGCTGCTCTCCGGGCTCGGGCGCAAGCTGTTCGGCGGTGAGTCGCTGTTCGTCGGCGAGTACACCGCGCCGCGCGGGGGGTGGTTGACCTTGGCCCCGGCGGTGCCCGGCCAGGTGATGCACCGCGAGCTGGGGAGCGACGACGGGTTGATCCTGACCGCTGGTGCGTTCCTGGCCTGTTCGCCGGGGGTGCAGCTCAGCACCCGGTTCGGTGGTCTGCGCTACATGTTCAGCGGCAAGGGTGCGTTCTTCCTGCGGGTCACCGGCCGCGGGGACCTGTTCTACAACAGCTACGGCGCGGTGGTGGAGCGCGAGGTGGACGGGCAACTCACTGTCGACACCGGGCACATCGTCGCGTGGGAGCCGGCGCTCGAGTACTCGATCGCCGGGATGGGTGGGCTCAAGCAGACGCTGTTCTCCGGCGAGGGTTTGGTGTTGCAGTTCCGCGGCCGCGGCAGGGTGTTCCTGCAGACCCGCACGGTCGGCGAGACCGTCGGTTGGTTGAGTCCGTTCTGCATCGGCTGAGCCGCACGTCCATGGCTCTCCTGACGAGGCACGCATGAAGATCGAGATCCTGTCCCGTGGGGCGTTCGGCTCCGCCCTGTGCACCCTCGACCCCGGCGACGAGTTGGTGTCCGAAGCCGGGGCGATGTTCCGCGCCTCGACCAACGTCGAGTTCGACGTCACCACCCGACCTCGCGGCAAGGGTGGGATCCTGGCCGGCATCAAGCGCCTGGTCGGGGGCGACAGCTTCTTCCTGTCGACCTACCGCGTGCGTGACGGCGCGGCCGGCGAGGTCGCGCTCGCACCCACGTTGCCCGGCGAGGTGAGGATGGTCGAGATCTCCGGCACCCCGTGGTTGTGCGCTGGCGGCAGCTACCTCGGGTCGGCCGGGGCGCTCGACCTCGACACCCAGTACCAGGGCCTGCGCGGCATCCTCACCGGCGAGGGGGTGTTCTTCCTGCGCGTGTCGGGAACCGGGCACCTGCTGGTCAACGCATTCGGCCGGATCACCGAACTCGACGTGGAAGACGAAATGGTGGTCGACACCGGGCACGTGGTCGCCTTCGAGGAGGGCCTGGAGTACTCGCTCGGCAAGGCCGGGGGCAGTTGGGTGTCGTCGTTCACCGCTGGCGAGGGCCTGGTGCTCCACTTCCGCGGCCGCGGCAAGATCCTGGTGCAGTCGCACAACCCGCGTGGCTTCGGCCTGACGATCGGACCCAAGTTGCCGCCGAGGAGCTGAAATGGAATTCCGCGTTCTCACCCCTCCCAGCTACAGCGTGCTGGAGCTGCACCTCGCCGCCGGCGAGGAGATCGTCGCCGAGTCCGGCGCGATGGCGTGGATGCACGGCGATCTCGACGTCACCACCTCGACCCGCGGCGGCGTGCTGACGGGGCTCAAGCGCCGGCTGCTGACCGGCGAGAGCTTCTTCCAGAACACCTTTCGGGCGAGCGGCCGCGGTGGAACCCTGGCGCTGGCGCCGGCGATCTCCGGCGACGTGGTGAGTCACGAGCTGCGCGATGGCGAGCTGTTCCTGCAGAAGGGCGCCTACTTGGCCTCCGGCTCAGGTGTGCGCTGCGACTCGAAGTGGGAAGGGCTGCGCGGCCTGTTCAGCGCCGGGTTGTTCGTGCTGCGCTGCACCGGCACCGGCCCGCTGTTCTTCAACGCCTATGGCGATGTGCAGGAGGTTGCCGTCGACGGGGACTACCTGGTCGACAACGGCTACGCGGTGGCGTGGGAGCCGACCCTGCAGTGGGAGATGACGCGCGCGCGGCGCAAGATCCGCTCGTTCCTGTTCGGCGATCAGATCCTGCTGCGGTTCCACGGGCGTGGGCGCCTGTGGGTGCAGTCGCGCAGCCCCCAGTCCTTGGCCAACTTCATGCACCCGTTCCGTCCGGTCAAGTCGAGCAACGACTGACCTGCGGCAACCGCGAATCGCCCGCGGGGCGGCCCTCGATCGCCGGGCTCGGTCCGGGCTACCGCACGACCCCGATCCGCAGCCCCTCGCTGGCGCCGATTCGCTGTGGTGCGCCGATGTCGTCGAAGAACGCCTGCAGGAACACCGCGGTCGGTGCGGGGACACTGCCCGGGATCGGCAGGGTGAGCGGCGTGTTCGACAGGACGGGGACCAGCGCGACGACCCGCGACAGGTCGACGTGGACGTCCACACCGAGGAGCCGAGTCGACGCCTGCGCGGCACAGAGGGTCAGGAACCCGGCGGTCTGCGGGACCGTGGAGTCGACCGCGAACGAGAACGCGCCGTTGCCGGTGAGCGGCAGGCCCGTGGCGGTGAACGCGCGCGATACCGCGTAGTCGCGGTTGCCCGAGGTGCTGGTGCCGTACGGCTGGACTGCCTGGCGGATCGCCATGTCGGTCACGGTGTCGCCGCCGGCGTAGTTGATCATCGTGTGCTGTAGCGTGCGTCGGTCGGTGAACCAGTATCCGCCGGAGCTGCTGGTGGTGTCGGATGCGAACACCAACGGGTTGCCGGTGCCGAACTCGGCGACCACGCCGCGAGTGGTGGCGTTGAACACGCCGCCCAGGCCGCGGAACGCGTTGGTGTTCGGGTCGATCTCGAGCACGTAGGTCGAGTTGGTGATCAGTAGGAATCCCTGGGCGTCGACGAACATCGAGTGCACGACCCAAGCGCCGAAGATGGTCCGCGCGGTGCCGCCGGCCAGCGGGACCTCGACGATTGGGTTCCGGCCGCCGTAGTTGGTCACGGCGTGCAGGTAGGCGAACTTGCCGTCGCGGCTGGCGACCGAGGCGACGATGTCGCCTTGGACGCCCGCGGTCGGGATCGGGGTGACCGTGCCGTTGGTGCGGGACAGGCGTGCCAGACGAGCACCGTTGAGCGGCGCGGAGTTCTGCAGGCCTGCGACCGAGAACAACACGTCGCCGTCGCGCAGGACCGAGATCCCGGTGATGCCCAGCCAGTCGGCGGCCAGGGAACTCGGGGCGACGCTTCCGACGGTGGTCTTGCTGACGACGGTCGCGGCGTTGCCCGACAGCCGCAAGCGAAACAACTCGATCGAGGTGCCCGGCGGGCCGACTTCACCCACCCAAAGGTCACCTTCCGCGTCGACGTAGACCGAGCCCGCGCCCCGACGGATGCCGTCGTTGGCTCCCCCGGTCAGGTCGATCGGGAGCCCGGTGACCTGGGCGCTCGACTTGGTGCGTGGATGCAGCAGGGTCAGGCCGCCGTTGGGGATGTTGGCCATCCCGGTTCCCACGTACGAGATCACGGCCCAGCCGTCTGGCACCTGTGCGGCGACGGGGGCCGCGATGCAGCAGGCGAGGAACGAGACGGGGAGCAGGCATCGAGACATGCCCCGACTATAGCCGTGCCGCCTCAGGGTAACGGCCGGTCCGGGTGTGCCCCGCGGGCGCGCCGGACCCTCGGGCTAGCCCGGACTGCCTTGCGCGATCTCGCGAACGCTGCTCGTGAACGGGTTGTCATTCTGTGGCGCAGACTCCCAGGCCGCCGCGCTCTGCGTTGCACCGAACGGCTGGTGGCGCCACACTGATCGCCGTGTCAGGAGCGACCGATCGAGGCGAGGTGGCCGCCCAGGGTGCGAGGGAACACGCGCGGTTCGATCCGTGGCCGTTCGTCGTCGGGTTGGCGAGTCTCGTGATCTACTTGCTCCTGCGCCAGCGCACCCTGCACGTCGAGGGAGCGGCCACGTTGGTGATGATCGACGCGGGCCAGCCGGTGGGTGGCAGTGTGCGGTTGCTGTTCGCACCGCTGACCCACGCGCTGACCGAGTTCGGGCGTTCCGCCGGTGTTGCCCTGACTCCGTACTGGGCAGGGGTCGGCGTCAACGCCACGGCGATGGCGATCGGGGTGACGTTGCTGCACCGTGCGGCGCGTGGCTTCGGACTCGATCGCCGTGAAGGCCTGGTCGCCGGCGCGATGGTGGCGAGCTGTCCGGCGGTGGTGTACTTCGCAACCGCGTTCAACCACCTCGGTCTGCTGCTGGCCTTCTCCGGGTTGGCGACACTGTTGCTGGTGCGGTTGATCCAGTCGCCGAGCTGGCCGCGGGCGATCCTGGTCGGACTCGGTACCGCCGCGGCGTGGTTTGCCGACGGATCGGCGCACTACCTGCCGCTCTGGTTCGCCCTGTTCCTGCTGATGCACGTTCGGGCGCCGCGCCCCACGCAGCCGTTCGAGACGTTGATTCTCATCGCGGTGATGCTGGGTGTGCACCTGATCGTCACGTCGTTGGGCGGCGCCTTGTTGGCTGCCCGCGGCATCCCGGTCGAGGATCCGTCTCGTCTGTTCTCCTGGATCGAGTGGCGTGGCCTCGGCGGCCGCCCGTGGTCGGAGCTCGTGTCCGGCAGCCTGGTCGACGAATGGTTGCGGCCGTTCCTGCCGCTCAGCCTGTTGGCGCTCGCCGGGTTGTTCCTGCGGCGCACGCGTCCGGTAGCCGTCGTCCTCCACCTGGCCCTGCTGCCCTACCTGCTGGCGTGTTTCGCGTGGACCCGCGCGCCGGGTTTCGGTGCACTCTTGTTGCCGCTGGCCTGGCCCGCTGCGATGGTCGCAGGGCAGATGCTGCGGCGCTGGTTCGGGGTCGTGTTCGTGGTGGTTGGGCTCGGTCTCGCGATGCTGCACACCCAGGAGCGCAATCCGGTCGACCTCGCCCGGGCACGGGTCGAGGGTTTGGAGCTGGCCGCGGCCGGTCGTCCGGTCCTGTTGCTGGTCGGGGTGATCGAGGACTTGTCGCTGAGCTACGTCGAACTGCCGCGGGTCGAGCGCCTGTTCCTGCCCCGCTACGCGGTTCAGCCGAAGGAGGGGGTCGAGCGGTCCCTGCCGCAGGTGGTCGCGCGGATCCGCGAGCACATCGCGCGGGGCGGGTGTGTGCTGATGCCCGCCCCCTCGCAGCGTGAGCTGGCCGACTGGAGCCGCAAACACGAGCGTGTCCGAGCGTTTCAGGCCGAGTTGGAGAAGGGTGTCCGAGCGCTTCAGGACGAGTTGGCCAAGGGTGTCCGAGCGTTTCGGGCCGGGTTGGAGGCCCATTTCTGGCTCCAGCCGACCAAGCGGGGCGCCTTCGAGGGGTTCGAACTGCGGGCGAGGTGATGCCGAGCTGCGGCTCGCCTTGATTTTCGCCGCGGCCGCCCTAGACTCCCCGCCCCGTTTCCCGACAGATTCCCCCGAGCACCCCTCCGTTCCCCCGATGCCGACGATCAACCAGTTGGTCCGCAAGGGCCGCCGAAAGCTGCGCAAGAAAAGCAAGTCGCCGGTGTTGGACGCCTGCCCGCAGAAGCGCGGTGTCTGCCTGCAGGTCAAGACGATGACCCCGAAGAAGCCGAACTCCGCGCTGCGCAAGATCGCGCGCGTGCGGCTCTCCAACTCCAAGGAGGTCACGGTCTACATCCCTGGCGAGGGGCACAACCTGCAGGAGCACTCGATCGTGCTGATCCGCGGTGGCCGCGTGCGCGACCTCCCCGGTGTGCGCTACCACGTGCTTCGCGGCGTGCAGGATGCGTCGGGTGTCGACGAGCGCCGTCAGTCGCGTTCGAAGTACGGCGCCAAGCGGCCGAAGAAGTAGCCCCAACCCCAGACCATGCCACGCAACTACAAGTCGACCGAGGTCTACCTCAAGCCGGATCCGCGCTACGGGTCACTGCTCGCCTCGAAGATCATCAACAAGCTGATGTGGGAGGGGAAGAAGAGCATCGCCCAGAAGCTGCTCTACGACGCGCTCGACATCGTCGCGAAGAAGATCGACAAGACCCCCGAGGAGATCGTCAACACGGCGATCGACAACATTCGCCCGCGCGTGGAAGTGCGCAGCAAGCGAGTGGGTGGTGCCACATACCAGGTGCCGCACGAGGTCAGCCGCCGCCGCCAGCAGACCCTGGCGATCCGTTGGCTGGTCGACATGGCGCGTGCCAAGCGCGGCAAGCCGATGGCGAAGCGGTTGGCCGACGAGATCTTCGACGCGTTCAACAACCAGGGCGCGGCGGTCACCAAGAAGGAGAACACCCACAAGATGGCCGAGGCGAACAGCGCCTACAGCCACTTTGCGTGGTAGTCCCTGGGTGATCCGGCTCGGCGACGTGAGCCGAGTCGTTGCGGCGAGCCAACTCGCCGCGCGGTGAGAAGCGGGCGGGGCCGTCAGGGTCTCGCGGGATCGGCCGGCATGGGCCGCATTGCTCACCGGCCGACCGCTCCAGCGCAGTGGTTCTCTGCGCCGGTGATCGAGGGCGCTCGCCTGCAGGATCCTCGACGAGGAGGTGGTCGCGGGCGTGGAGCGGCGAGACCTCGCGTCCCGACCGATGCGTGATCTGCTGGCTTGATCGCCATCCTCGGATCCGCAGATGCGTCCGGTGTCGCGCTCGCCGCGCGGCGGGATTCGCGAGGCCAATCGGCCGCGCGGACCGCGAACCGGGCCGCTGCACACGGGGCCACGCCGCGAGCTCTCGGCAGACGGTGGGCGCGGCCCGGCGACTCTTGCCCTACGATCTCCGCGATGCGCCCGCTGGCCCGCCTGCGCAACATCGGCATCGTCGCCCACATCAATGCGGGCAAGACAACCCTGACCGAGCGCTTCCTGTTCCGCTCCGGCGCCCAGCCCCACATGGGCGAGGTCGACGAGGGCACCGCGACGATGGACTTCATGCCCGAGGAGCAGGAGCGCGGCATCTCGATTTCGGCGGCCGTCGCGAGCCTCGATTGGCGCGGCTTCCACCTCAACTTGATCGACACGCCCGGGCACGTCGACTTCACCGCGGAAGTGGAGCGGTCCCTGCAGATTCTCGATGGCGTGGTGGTGGTGATCGATGGCATCCACGGTGTCGAGTCGCAGACCGAGATCGTCTGGCGGCAGGCGCAGGCACACCGAATCCCGGCGCTGGTGTTCATCAACAAGCTCGACCGCGAGACCGCGGACTTCGAGGCGAGCCTGATCTCGCTGGGGGAGCGATTGGGTTGCGTGGCGCTGCCGGTGGTGCTGCCGGTGCGGCGCGACGGTGTCCTGGTCGGGTTGATCGATCTGGTCGAGGACACCTGCACGCTGCCTGCGGAGTTCGACCCCGCGTCATGGCGGCCGAGCCGCCAAGCCGTGATCGAGGCCTGTGCCGACTTCGACGAGAGCATCCTGGCCGACTTCGTCGCCGGGGAAGGCGTCGATCCCGAGCGGTTGCACCGCGCGTTGCGGCGCGCCACCATGTCTGGGCGTGTGGTTCCGGTGCTGGCCGGCAGCGCGTTGCTCGACCACGGGGTCGACTGGTTGCTGAGTGCGGTGTGTCGCTACCTGCCCTCGCCCTTGCAGCGGCCGCGCACCGCGTTGGACGGCCAGGAAGTCCATCCCGACCCGGAGCGGCCGTTCTGCGCGCTGGTATTCAAGGTGCAGTTCGACGACGTGGCGCGGCTCGCGTTCGTGCGCATCTACCGCGGCAGCCTGCGCCCCGGTGAGCGAGTCGGCGGATCGCGGCACGATGCGCCGTTCGGTGTGCGGGCACTGTGGCGGATCCACGCGGCGCATCGCGAGCCGCTGGAGGAACTGTTCGCCGGTGACGTCGCGGCGCTGGAAGCGGATGCGCTGCTCTCCACCGGGGAGACGCTGTTCGCCCCCGATCACCCGGTGTCGCTCGAGGCTGCGCGCTTTCCGCCGCCGGTGCTGACCTCGCGCATCGAGGTGGCGCGAGCCAGCGACCTGCCGGAAGTCGAGGCCGCGGCGCGGCAACTGTGTGCCGAGGACCCTACCCTCGATCTCGCCACGGAAGACGAGACGGGGGCCCTGCTGGTGTCGGGGATGGGGGAGTTGCACCTCGGGGTGTTCGGGGAGCGGCTCGCCGCCGCCGTGAAGGGCAGCGTGCGGCTCGGCTCGCCCCGGGTGATGTTGCGGCAGACGATTCGCACCGCGGTGCGCGCTTCCGGGGAGTGCCGCCGCCACATCGACGGGGCCGAACTCGCGGTGCGGGTCGAGCTCGACGCACGTCCGGTGCCCGGTGGAGGGCCGGCCACTGTCGTCGACGTCGACCCGGCCGTGATCCCGGACCCGACGCTCCGCCGCGCCGCGCGGGCGCTGCTCGCGGCGCAGTTGGCGAACGGCTTGGCAGAGCCGGCCCCGGCCCACGACCTCGAGGTAGAGATCGTGGGGTTGACCGCCGCGGCAGCGGGGCACGGTGGGGAGGCGGCGCTCGGCGACGCGCTGGCGATCGCATGCCGGCGGATCGCGGCGGACGGCGGACTGGTGACCCTCGAGCCGTTCGTCGCGTGGAGCGTCAGTTGTCCGACCGACACGTTGTCCGGCGCCCTCTCGGACCTTCGCTCCCGCGGGGCGGAAATCGGCGAGGTCACCTCGCACGGGCGTGCCGCAGAAGTACACGGCGAGTTGCCATTGGCGAGATTGCTCGGCTATGCCACCAAGCTTCGCTCGTTGACCCGGGGTCTGGGAACTCTGTACGTGCGCCCCCTGGGGTTGCGACCGGTGGTTGCACGGGCGGCGCGGGGATGAGTCCGCCAGGGGTCGTTCCGGTGCGTGTTGACGGCCGCCGGTCCGCGGTCGGACGAGACCTGGCGCCCTCCGGCATGGCATCTCGCCTTGCCGTGGAGCGCCGATGGAAGCGTGTCGATTGCATTCCGTCGTCGCCACTCAGCTTCCGGGCAGAGCCGACTCTTCTCCCTGCCAGCAAGAACCTTGCATGATCTCGCTGCACTGCACACGAACCGTCCGGGCCAGGTGTCGGCGTCACACGGCGACAACCCGTGAGACCCGCGCCTTCCCGCTCTTGTCCGCACCCGAAGTCCCCGCCGGACCCGACGATTCGCCTGCGCCTCCGGCTGCGACCGGCCTAGCCAACTTGCGCGATCGCAGCAGCCCGATCATGGATAGTCCGGGGTGCCCCGCGTCCGGAGTTCGCAGCACATGTGCCCGGCCATTCGATCCGCTCGCTGCGTTGCTGCTCCTCAGCTTGTCCACCAACAAGCCGCGTCGTCGCAGCGCCTTGCGCGCGAATCGACTGACGCAGCCACATTTGCTGCGAACCTCAGACGAGGGACGCTAGGAACCCTCGACCCTCCCGGTCCGGCCGTCTCTGGCACAGACCCCTAGGCCGCGCTCCGAGCGGGGTTTGGGGGGCGTGGCTGCTCCGAAAAAGAGGCCGTGAAACCTTGACCGTGGGTCAGGCGCTCGATATCTTTCCCCCCTCTTTTGTCCGAGGGAATACGACGATTCGTCTAACTCCCCCTTCCAAAAGAGTTTAGACCAAACTGATCCCCCCGGTCAGCGCGGTCGACCCTACCCCTCCGAGGTGCCGTCTGCGCCCCGGTGTCGGGGTCGCGAGCCGAATGCCGCGGCCCTGTCCCCTGCCGGGGCAGTTTCCCGGCCCTGACGGCGACTCGAGCGACTTCTTCCTGAGCGACTCAACCCACGCGATCGCGCGGCGATCCGCACCACGATGCAAGACAAGATCCAGATCCGTATGGAGGCCTACGACTATGAGGCACTCGATCAGGCGGCGCTGGACATCGTCGAGACGTCGAAGCGGACCGGTGCCCGAGTGGCTGGTCCGGTGCCCCTGCCGACCAAGATCGAGCGCTACACGGTGTTGCGGTCCCCGCACATCGACAAGAAGAGCCGCGAGCAGTTCGAGATCCGCACGCACAAGCGGCTGATCTACATCTCGGAGCCCACTTCGAAGACCGTGGATGCCCTCAGCAAGCTGAACATGCCGGCTGGCGTGGACATTCGCATCAAGGCCTGAGCCTGCCAGGTCCGCCCGTCGCTTCGGAAGGTCTGTCCGACCGAGGCGCGGGGTTGAGCAGGCGGTTTCCGTCGGCGGCGCACCAGCGCCAGTGCCGCGGAGCCACGTTCGTCTTAGCTCCTTCCCCGCACTTCTCTCGGACCCTGAGGTCCCTTCCCCTTCCTCGAGTCGACTCGAGAACACCGATGGTCGAGGTCAAAGTCTACAACGCCGGCGCCGTCTCCTCGCGAGACGTCGACTTGTCGCGGTTCGGCGACAAGGTGCTCGGGCGCACGCTCAAGGACGCGGTGGTCATGTACGAGGCGAATACCCGTCAGGGTAACGCCCGGACCAAGACCCGCGCCGAGATCGCCGGTCCGAACAAGAAGATGTGGAAGCAGAAGCACACCGGCCGCGCCCGCATGGGCTCGAAGAAGGTCGGTCACTGGCGCGGGGGCGGCAAGGCGTTCGGTCCCAAGCCACGCAGCTACTTCTACCAGATGCCGGTGAAGGCGCGCCGTGCCGCGCTGCGCAACGCGATCTTCACCAAGCTGCGCGACGGCGAGGTCGCCGTGGCCGATGGGTGGCCCGCGGCACCGAGCACCAAGGCCGCGATGCAGGTGCTGGCCGCACTGGGGCTGCGTGACAGCGTCCTGGTCGTCACCGACGGCCCCGACCGCAATCTCTACCTCTCGCTGCGCAACGTGCGCTGGGTCGACGTCGCCTCGCTGGCCGACCTCAATGCGCGTTCGGTGTTGGTGCGGCGCAACATGGTCTTTACCCCGGCGGCGATGCAGCGCGTCGAAGCCAACGCCGCGGCCGGCAAACCGCTGGCCGAGGGAGCGCCCCGGGAGCACGCCGAGGCTAGGAGCTGACGATGGCCGATCCCACCCGCTACTACCACGTGATCCGGCGGCCGGTGCTGACCGAGAAGTCGAACAAGCTGCAGGAGATCCGCAACCAGTACTTCTTCGAGGTCCACCCGAAGACCAACAAGTGCGAGGTCAAGAAGGCGGTCGAGACCCTGTTCGACGTCAAGGTGGCCCGTGTCAACATCCTCAACGTTCCGAGCAAGATCCGGCGCTTCATGGGCCGGCCAGGACGCACCGCCGAGTGGAAGAAGGCGGTCGTGACGCTGCGGCCCGGACAGACCATCGACCTCACCTAGCGGAGCCGAGCGATGCCCATCAAAGTCTACCGACCGACCTCCGCCGGGCGCCGCAACTCGTCGGTGCTCGACTACTCGCACCTGACCAAGAAGCGGCCCGAGAAGGGGTTGACCGAGCGGCTGCCGCGCACCGCGGGGCGGAACGCACACGGGCACATCACCAGCCGCTTCCGCGGAGGTGGTGCGCGCAAGCTGTACCGCGTCATCGACTTCAAGCGGAACAAGTTCGACGTGCCCGGCAAGGTGGCGGCGCTCGAGTACGATCCGAACCGCAATGCAGACATCGCGCTGGTCCACTACGCGGACGGCGAGAAGCGCTACATCCTCGCGCCGCGCGACCTCAAGATCGGCGCCACCGTGATGTCCGGGGACCGTGTGGAACCGGACGCGGGCAACTCGATGCCGCTGTCCAACATCCCGTTGGGCCTGTTCGTGCACAACGTCGAGCTCAAGCCCGGTCGCGGTGGTCAGATCGCCCGTTCCGCCGGTTCACAGTGTCAGCTCCAGGCGCGCGACGGTGACTACGCGGTGTTGGTGCTGCCGTCGGGCGAGACCCGCCGGGTGCACGTCCGCTGCCGGGCGACGATCGGCCAGGTCGGCAACCTCGACTTCCAGAACGTGCGGTGGGGCAAGGCAGGACGCATGCGCCATCGCGGTCGCCGGCCGCACAACCGCGGCACGTCGATGAACCCGGTCGCCCACCCGATGGGTGGTGGCGAGGGTCGCACCGGCGGTGGCCGCAACCCGTGTTCGCCGTGGGGCAAGCCGGCCAAGGGCGGGCGCACCCGGTCCCGCAAGGCGGCATCGTCGCAGTACATCATCCGCGGCCGCAAGCGCGGCAAGCACACCCAGGCGAGGTAACGCTGAGCCACCGCCATGAGCCGTAGCATCAAGAAGGGCCCGTTCGTCGACGACAAGCTGTCGCGCAAGGTCGATCGGGCCAACCAGTCGGGCAACCGCGAGCCGATCAGGACCTGGGCCCGGGCGTGCACGATCACGCCCGAGTTCGTCGGCCACACGTTCATGGTCCACAACGGTCGGACGCACATCAAGTGCTTCGTCACCGAGGACATGGTCGGCCACAAGCTCGGTGAGTTCGCGCCGACCCGTACCTTCCGCGGCCACCACAAGAAGGACAAGTAAGCCATGGAGTTCCGAGCCAGCCACAGATACGCGCGGATGGCCGTCCGCAAGGCACGGCGGGTGATCGACCAGGTGCGCGGCAAGACGGTCAACCAAGCGCTCGACACGCTCGACAACGACCGGCACCGCGCCGCACGCTCGATCGCCAAGGTGCTCCGTTCGGCGGTCGCCAACGCGCTGCAGAACCCCGGTGTGCGACCGAATCGCCTGGTGGTCAGCGAGGCCTACTGCAACGAGGGGCCGGTGCTGCAGAAGCGCATGCGCTTCCGGCCGAGTTCGATGGGGCGCGCGTTGCCGTTCCGCCGCCGTACTTGCCACATCCACATCAAGATCCAAGACCCGGAGCTCCGGGACGCGGCTTCACCAGTCGAGCCGGTCGAGAGCGCGACGACCCCCGAGACCAACGACAGCTGACATGGGCCAGAAGACACATCCGACCGGGTTCCGCATCGCCGTCACCGAGCCGTGGCGCTCGCGTTGGTACGCGACGCGCAAAGACTTCTCCCGGCTGCTGATCGAGGACCAGAAGATCCGCCGCTACATCGCCAAGGAGTGGGCGTTCGCGGCCATTCCGCGGGTCGAGATCGAGCGCACCGGTGACATGATCACGGTGTTCCTGCACACCGCGCGGCCCGGCATCCTGATCGGCAAGAAGGGCGCCAAGGTCGACAAGTTCCGCGAGGACTTGGAGAAGCTGACCAAGCAGCCGGTGCGGATGAAGATCATCGAGGTCCACCGTCCCGAGCTCGAGGCGACCTTGGTCGCCGAGTCGATCGGCGAGATGCTCGGCAAGCGCATGAACTACCGGCGGGCGCTCAAGAAGACCGCTGAGACGACGATGGCGGCAGGTGCCAAGGGCATCAAGATCCGCGTCGCCGGTCGTTTGATGGGGGCCGAGATGGCGCGCGTCGGTTTCGTCCGCAAGGGACGGATCCCGTGCACCACGCTCCGCGCCCAGCTCGACTACGGGACCGCGGTGTCGGTCACCAAGTCGGGAGCGATCGGGATCAAGGTGTGGATCTTCAAGGGCGAGCTCGGCCCCAAGGAAACGACGTCGGGCCTGCTGCCGGTGCGCTCGGCGCTCGACAAGCCCGGTTCGCGGTGAGCTAGTCCCAGGAGTCGACGAGAGGAATCCCAGTCATGTTGATGCCCAAGCGAGTCAAGCACCGGAAGATGCACCGCGGACGGATCCGCGGCATCGCCACCCGCGGCAACACCGTGGAGTTCGGTGATTTCGGGCTGCAGTCCCTGGAACCGGGCTGGATCACCGCACGCAACATCGAGGCGGGCCGTATCGCCTGCTCCCGTAACGCTCCCGAAGCCAAGGTCTGGATCCGGATCTTCCCGCAGAAGTCCGTCACCGGCCGTCCCGCCGAGACTCGGCAGGGTAAGGGCAAGGGCGACATCGATTTCTGGTGCGCGGTGGTCAAGCCGGGCACGGTGCTCTACGAGCTCGGTGGCGTGACGGAGGCGGTCGCCAAGAAGGCCCTCAACCGCGTCGCGCACAAGCTGCCGGTCAAGGTTCGCCTGATCAAGCGGAGGCTCCTCTGATGAAGCACATGAAGGCGATCCGCGGCCGCGACGACGAAGAGCTGCACGACGACTTGCGCCACCTGCAGAAGGAAGTGTTCCTGCTGAGCCTGCACGGGCTCGGCGAGGCGAAGAACCCGGCGCGCAAGCGGCAGATTCGCCGCCAGATCGCGCGCATCCACACGGTGCTCGGCGAGCGCGGCCGGGGCGTGACGCACAACGCAAAGGAAAGCTGACGAGGAACCCCAGTGGAGCAACCCAACGCGACCCAATCCCCGGAGAAGCGGAAGCACCGCAAGCGGTTCGTCGGCAAGGTCTCGTCCGACAAGATGGACAAGACCATCACCGTGATCGTCGAGCGGCTGGTGCGGCACCCGGTGTACGAGAAGTTCGTGCGCCGGCGCACCCGCATGCACGCGCACGACCCGAACAACGACGCCCGACTCGGTGATACCGTGGAGATCGAGGCGAGCCGGCCACTGTCCAAGCTCAAGCGCTTTCGGCTGCGCAAGATCATCCAGCGGGCGCTGGTCGACTGATCCCTCGAGAACACTCCGATGATTCAAGAACAGACCATGCTCGATGTCGCCGACAACAGCGGCGCCAAGCAGGCGATGTGCATCAAGGTGCTCGGCGGCAGCCGACGCCGCTACGCATCGCTGGGTGACATCATCGTCGCCAGCATCAAGAAGGCGTTGCCCAACGGCGAGGTCAAGGCCGGCCAGGTGGTGAAGGGTGTCGTGGTGCGCACCGCCCGAGCGGTGCGGCGCAGCGATGGCTCCTACATCCGCTTCGACCGCAACGCGATGGTGGTGATCAACGACGACAAGAACCCGAAGGGCACGCGCATCTTCGGTGCGGTGGCGCGCGAGTTGCGCGACCGCAACTTCATGAAGATCGTGTCGTTGGCGGAGGAAGTGGTCTGATGCCCGCCCGCCTCAAGTCAGGGGACACGGTGGTCGTGATCAGCGGCGCCGACAAGTCCGACAGCCCCCGTCAGGTGCTCGAGGTGCTCGGCGATCGAGTGATCGTCGAGGGCGTGAATCTGCGGTGGCGGCACGAGAAGCCCTCGCAGGCGAGCCCCAAGGGTGGGCGCACACGGCGTGAGTTCCCGATCCACGCCAGCAACGTGCTGCTCTACAGCAGCAAGGAAAAGAAGGGCGTGCGCACCCGGGTCGAGGTTCGCGACGGCAAGCGGGTCCGCGTGGGCAAGTGCGGGACCGTGTTCGAGTGACCCCCAGCACGGATTGAAGCCATGGTAGAGACCGAGAACGCACGTGAGCCCCGGGTCGCCCCCCGGTTGGCCGCCCGCTACACCGAGAAGATCGCCCCCGCGTTGCGCGAGGAGTTCAGCTACGGCAACCCGATGATGATCCCGCGCCTGCAGAAGGTCGTGATCAACATGGGCATCGGCCGGGCGCTGGAGAACAAGAAGCGCATCGACGAAGGGGTCAAGGACCTGGCGACGATCGCCGGGCAGCGGCCGGTGATCACCCGCGCCCGGGTCTCGCTGGCGAACTTCAAGCTGCGCGAAGGCAACGCGATCGGCTGCTCGGTCACGCTGCGCGGCGACCGCATGTGGGAGTTCATCGATCGCCTGATCGCGGTGGCGATCCCGCGTATCCGCGACTTCCGCGGCCTGCCGACCAAGTTCGATGGGCGCGGCAACTACACCATGGGTCTGTCGGAGCAGAGCGTGTTCCCCGAGATCCAACTCGATCGGGTCGAGTTCGTGCAGGGCATGCACATCACGTTCGTGACCACCGCCAAGACCGACCAGGAAGGCTTGGCGCTCCTCAAGCACATCGGCCTGCCGTTCCGCAAGTAGCGCTCATCCAAAGCCATGGCAAAGACCTGTCTGATCCACAAGGCCAAGCTCAAGCCGAAGTTCTCGACGCGGAAGATCAACCGCTGCGGGCTGTGCGGCCGGCCGCGGGCGTTCTACCGCAAGTTCGGTATCTGCCGGGTGTGCTTCCGCAACCTGGCGTTGCGAGGCGAGATCCCCGGCGTCCGCAAGGCTTCTTGGTAGGGATCGAGGACCCAACGATGAATACCGACCCGATCGCCGATCTGCTCACCCGCATCCGCAACGCCAACCGCAACCTCGCGGCGCGCTGCTCGGTCCCCGCCAGCAAGATCAAGGTCAGCATCCTGGAGACCCTCAAGCGCGAGGGGTTCCTCAGCGACTACACCGTGCACAGCACCGGCGCCAAGGCGCTGATCGACGTGCAGCTCAAGTACGGTCCGCTGGGCGAGCGCGTGATCACGGACATCCAACGCTTCAGCAAGGTCGGTTGCCGTCGCTACCGCGGCTTCGAGGAGCTCCCCAAGGTTCGTGGTGGCATGGGCATCTGCGTCGTGTCGACCAACCAGGGAATCCTGTCCGACCGCGAGTGCCGCGCCAAGAAGATCGGTGGCGAAGTGCTCTGCACCGTGCACTGATTCGCCTACTTCGATTCCCCGGACACCCAACCTCCACTACCTGCCAGTCCCCAACGCCATGTCACGTATCGGAAACACCCCCGTAGCGATCCCGGCGGGCGTCACCGTCTCCGCCGAGAACGGCAAGGTGTCGGTCAAGGGGCCGAAGGGACAGCTCGAGATGACCCACCGACCCGAAGTGGGAATCGAGGTCGAATTGGGACGCGCCGTCGTTCGTCGGTTGGTCAGCGACGCGGACAAGCGTGGGCGCGCGTTCCACGGGCTGACCCGTGCGCTGTTGCAGAACATGGTGGTCGGCGTGACCGAGGGCTACGAGAAGAAGCTCGAGATCAACGGCGTCGGCTACAACTGCAAGCTCGAGGGCAACAAGCTGGTGTTCAACCTCGGTTTCGCCCACACGGTGCAGGTCGAGATCCCCAAGGGCATCGAGTGCGAAGTCCGCAACCCGACCAACATCCAGCTGCGCGGCTGCGACAAGCAGATGGTCGGTGAGCTGGCGGCGCGGATCCGCAAGCTCCGCCCGCCGGAGCCGTACAAGGGCAAGGGCATCAAGTACGCCGAAGAGGTCATCCGTCGCAAGGCCGGCAAGGCGTTCGGTTCCGGCGGCTAGGCCGCGACGCCAGCCCGACAACCCAGCCCGACAACCCGGCCCGACAACCCAGCCAGACAACCCAGCAATCATGGCAAGCAAAGGCAAGAAGAAGCGACTGCTGCGGCGCCGACGCGCGCTGCACGTGCGGGCTCGTCTGCGGGGAACCCCCGAGCGTCCCCGTCTGTCGGTGTTCCGCAGTCTCGGCAACATCTACTGCCAGGTCATCGACGACGAGTCGGGTCGAACCTTGGCCGCTGCTTCGTCGCGTGACAAGGACGTGCGCGGTGGCTTGGCCGGGCTCAAGGGCTGCGACATCGCCAGCAAGGTGGGCGAGCAGATCGCAAGCCGCGCGAAGGCGGCCGGCGTGTCGCGCGTGGCGTTCGACCGCGGACCATACCGCTACCACGGCCGGGTGAAGTCGCTGGCCGACGCCGCGCGGGCCGGCGGACTGGAGTTCTGAACATGGCGAAAACCCGTTACCCGATCGTCTACCTGGACGAGGCGCTGGGCCTCGAAGGCATCGAAGACGACACCGTCGCGATCAACCGCTCGGCCGCTGTGGTCAAGGGCGGTCGCCGGTTCTCGTTCAGCGCATTGTCGGTCGTCGGCAACCGTGATGGCTACGTCGGCATCGGCTACGGCAAGGCCAAGGAGGTGCCCGCAGCGATCGAGAAGTCGATCAAGGCCGGCCGCCGGCGGCTGATGCGCGTCACCCGGGTGGGAACCACCATCCCGCACCAGGTGGAAGGGGTGTTCTGCTCCTCGCGCGTGCGGTTGGTGCCGGCGTCGCCCGGAACCGGTATCATCGCCGGCAAGGCGGTCCGCAAGATCCTGGAGCTGGCCGGGATCCGCGACATCCTGACCAAAAACTACGGCTCGACCAACCCCATCAACGTTGTCAAGGCAACGCTCGTCGCGCTGTCGCATCTGCGATCGAAGGAAGCGACGGAAGGCCTACGCGGAGTATCGGTCGAATGAACCTTTCGCAAGTCAAGGGACTCGGTCTGAAGTACTCGGCGCGCAGCCGGGTCGGCCGGGGTATCGGCGCGGGCACCGGCAAGACGTCGGGTCGCGGCCACAAGGGCGCCAAGGCGCGCTCTGGTTGGTCGATCCGGCTCGGCTGGGAAGGCGGCCAGATGCCGTTGTTCCGCCGCATCCCGAAGCGCGGCTTCAACAACAAGAACTTCAAGAAGGTGTTCACCATCATCAACGTCGGGGAGCTCAACGGCTTCGACGACGGTGCGACGGTGGACCTGAAGGCGGTGCTCGACCACGGCTTGGTGTCGAAGGAGAAGCACTCGGACTTGTTCAAGGTGCTCGGCAACGGTGCGCTCAGCAAGAAGCTCACCCTACGCGTCGACGCGATCAGCGGCTCGGCACGGCAGAAGGTCGAGGCGGCGGGTGGTGCGATCGAGCTGATCCCGGCTCGGACCTACCGTCCGAAGTTCGTCAAGAAGGCTCGCCCCGGTACCGGGGCGGCCAAGTCGGAGGCGTGAGCCGGAGGTAGCGCCCCATGGCCGTGTCGCTCGTCAATCTGGTCCGTGTCCCGGAGATCCGCAACAAGCTCCTGTTCACGCTCGGCTTCCTCGCGCTCTACCGCATCGGGTTCAAGATCCCGCTGCCGGGCGTGAGCTACCAGGCATTCCGTGCCGCAGCAGACCAGGCCGGCAGCGGTCTGTTCGGTCTGATGAACATCATGACCGGCGCGCAGCTGCAGCAAGCGACTTTGTTCTCGCTGGGGGTGATGCCGTACATCTCCGCGAGCATCATCTTCTCGCTGTTGTCGAAGGTCGTACCGAGCTTGGAGAAGCTCTCCAAGGAGGGTGCCTCCGGCCAGCGCAAGATCAACCAGTACACCCGGTTGGCCACGATCCCGATCTGTCTGGTGCAGTCGCTGTTCGTGGTGATCGGCGTGCTCGGTTCCAAGGTCGGCACGACACCGATGCTGAGCAGCTCGGTTGCCTCGTACTACGGCCTCTACGTGGTGCTGGTGATGGTCGCGCTGACCGCCGGCACGATGTTCATCATGTGGATCGGTGAGCAGATCACCGAGAACGGGGTGGGCAACGGGATCTCGATCATCATCATGTCCGGGATCGTCGCCGAGCTGTGGCCGACCATGGTGCGGCTGTGGTCGGGCGGCGGCCAGGGCGATGCAACGCAGTCGTTCCAGACCCTGCTGCTGTTCCTCCTGACCTGGAGCGTGATGGTGGTGGCGGTGGTGTTCATGACCAAGGCCCACCGGCGCATTCCGATCCGGCAGGCCAAGCAGACCCGCGGCCGGCAGGTGTACGGCGGGCAGGCGCACTTCCTGCCGATCAAGGTCAACAGCGCCGGCGTGATGCCGATCATCTTCGGCTCCGCGCTGCTGATGATCCCGATGATGATCGGCAAGATGACCGGGTGGCGCGCGCTCGAGGAGGCGTTCGGCCAAGGCCGAGGCTTCTGGTACGTGTTCAGCTTCTCCGGCCTGATCTTCTTCTTCTCGTTCTTCTGGACCTCGATGATGTTCCAGCCCGGGGAGATGGCCAACAACCTGAAGGAGCACGGCTCGTTCATCCCCGGGATCCGCCCGGGCAAGCCGACCGCCGACTTCCTCGAGAAGACGATGGAGCGGATCACTCTGATCGGTGCCGCGTTCCTCGCGACGATCGCGGTGTTCCCGACCTTCATGCAGAACGCCGGCACCTTCTCCGGCCTCGAGGGGCGGCTGGTCTACTTCATGAGCGGCACCTCGATCCTGATCGTGGTGGGCGTTGCGCTCGACCTGGTCGAGAAGTTCAACGCGATGCTGATCATGCGCAACTACGAGGGTTTCATGAAGGAGACCCCGACCGACGGCACCACGGTGGCGCCCAAGGGGAAGGCCGGCGCCGGTGCGGGGTCGGGTGAGGGCAGTGGTGGCTGGGGGCGCCGCGGCAAGTCGTGAACGAGCAGGCGGCGCGCATGGTGTTCCTCGGTGCGCCCGGGGCGGGCAAGGGCACCCAGGCCAAGCAGCTCGCCGCCGGACACGGGGTACTCCACATCTCCAGCGGCGACATGCTGCGGGAGCAGGTCGCTGCGGGCACCGAGCTGGGCCGCGCCGCCGATACGTTCATGCGCTCCGGCCAATTGGTTCCGGACGACGTCATCATCGGGATGGTCCTCGAGAGAATCCGCCGGCCGGACGCGGCAAGGGCTTGGATCCTCGACGGGTTCCCGCGTACACTCAATCAGGCGGAAGCCTTGGATCAGGCGCTCGAGCAGGCGTCGCTAGGGTTGAGCCACGTGTTCTCGTTCGAAGTCCCGCACGACGTGCTGGTGCGCCGGTTGACCGCGCGCTGGACCTGCGGCTCGTGCGGCGCGATCTGGAACACCGAGTTCAAGCCGCCCGCAAAGGCCGGGGTGTGCGACACCTGCGGTGGAGCCCTGCAGCAGCGCAGCGACGATCGGCCGGAGGCCGTGACCGCGCGCCTGGAGGTCTACACCCGCCAGACCGCTCCCCTGCTCGACTACTACCGTTCCCAGGGTGTTCTGCACGACGTCGATGCGGACCGCCCACCTTCGGACATCCTGGCCGACCTGGCGCGGATGATCAGCGACCCAGACCGCTCACCATCGAGCCGATCCCGCTAGCCGCGACTAGCCACCAACTCAGAGAACCGAGGACACCGTGAAGGTCAGAGCAAGCGTCAAGCGGATGTGCGCCAACTGTCGGATCATCCGGCGGCGCGGCATCCTCCGTGTCATCTGCAGCAACCCCCGTCACAAGCAGAAGCAGGCCAAGTAATGCCACGCATCGTCGGAGTCGACATCCCGAACGAGAAGCGCCTCGACATCGCGCTGACCTACATCTACGGCGTCGGGCGAACCACGGCCGCCAAGGTGGTGCAGGAGCTGGGCATGCGTGCCGACCTGCGCGCCAAGGAGCTGTCTGACGACGAAGCCGCGCGAATCGCGACCCACTTGCAGGAGCACTACCTCGTCGAGGGCCCGCTACGCCGCCAGCTGCTGCAGAACGTCAACCGTCTCAAGGAGATCCAGTGCTACCGAGGTCTGCGGCACCGCCGCGGCCTGCCGGTGCACGGTCAGCGCACCCGGTGCAATGCCCGCACCCGGAAGGGCCCGCGCAAGACGGTCGCCAACAAGAAGATCCTGAAGAAGTGATGCACACCGCCTCCTGACCCCGAGCCATGGCAACTACCCGCAAGAAGCCCACCCGCCGCAATGTCGGCCGAGCGATCGCCCACGTGAAGGCGACGTTCAACAACACCATCATCACCATCACCGACACGGTCGGGCAGGTGCTGGCCTGGGATTCCGCGGGCACCATCGGCTACAAGGGCAGCCGCAAGAGCACGCCGTTCGCCGCGCAGCGGGCCGCGTCCAAGGTGTCCGAGAAGATCCGCAAGATGGGTGTGCACGAGCTGTCGGTCAAGGTCAAGGGACCAGGGTCGGGCCGCGAGTCGGCGATCCGCGCCCTGGCCAGCTCCGGCATCGAGATCAAGGTGATCGAAGACGTCACACCTCTACCGCACAACGGCTGTCGGCCGCGCAAGCGCCGGCGCGTGTAGGCGCAGCAGCCCCCGAACCAAGACCCAAGCGATACCGAACATACGATGGCCCGACTGACTGGAGGCGTCTGCAAGCTGTGCCGGCGAGAAGGCATGAAGCTGTTCCTGAAGGGGCAGCGCTGCTTCTCGGAGAAGTGCGGCATCAACCGCCGCGACTACCCGCCGGGTATGCACACCCGCCCGCGCAAGACCACTGACTACAGCATGCAGTTGCGCGAGAAGCAGAAGGCGAAGCGGATCTATGGGGTGCTGGAGCGCCAGTTCCGCAACTACTTCAAGGAAGCCGTGCGCCAGAAGGGCAACACCGGTGAGAACCTCCTGGTCCTGCTCGAGCGGCGCATCGACAACGTCGTGTTGAACCTCGGGTTGGCGCGGTCGCGTTTCGATGCCCGGCAAATGATCGCGCACGGCCACGTGCAGGTGAACGGCCGCCGGTGCGACGTGCCGAGCTACCTGGTTCGGGTCGGCGACTCGATCAAGGTCGCAGGCAAGGAGAAGGTGCGCAAGAAGGTGCAGGAGGCGATCGAGATCAACAAGGGGCAGGCGATGCCGGCTTGGCTGGACGCCAACCCTTCGGAAATGGGCGGGAAGGTCGTGCAGTTGCCGCAACGCGGCGACGTGCCGCACCCGATCGACGAGCAGCTCATCATCGAGCTGTGCTCGCGCTAATCAGCAACGGCAGGAGGTCAGCAAGACATGAGGATTCGTTGGCGTAACTTCGAGCTCCCGTCACGGGTGCAGCTCGACGAGTCGTCGTCTACCGCCACCTACGGCCGCTTCGTGGTCGAGCCGTTCGAACGCGGCTTCGGCACCACGATCGGCAACGGGTTGCGCCGCGTGCTGCTGTCGTCGATCGAGGGCACTGCGGTGACCTCGGTGAAGATCGATGGCGTGGTGCACGAGTTCTCGACGATCCCCGGCGTGCTCGAGGACGTCACCCAGATCATCCTCAACATCAAGAAGTTGCGGGTGAGGATGCACACCGACGCGCCGTGCACCATCCGCATCGACGTCGCCGAGAAGGGCGACGTCACCGGGGGGCACATCGAGACCGATCACAACGTCGAGGTGGTCAACACGGATCTGAGGATCGCCACGCTGACCGACGACGTGCGGTTCCACTGCGAGATCCAGGTCAAGAAGGGCCGCGGCTACGTGACCTCGGACGACAACGTGTCCGAAGACATGGAGATCGGGGTCATCCCGGTCGATTCGATCTTCAGCCCGGTCTACCGGGTTCGCTACGCGATCGAGAACACGCGCGTCGGCAAGTTCACCAACTACGACCGCCTGGTGCTCGAGATCTGGACCGACGGGTCGGTGTCGCCGGAGATGGCGTTGGTCGAGGCCAGCAAGATCTACCGCAAGCACCTCAACCCGTTCGTTCAGTACTTCGAGATGAAGGAGTACCTGGCGGTGGAGGGTGGTGTGCTCGCGCCGGAAGGCGACGAGTCCGCCAAGCGGCGTGAGCTCGACGACCTGCTGAGCAAGTCCGTCGACATGCTCGACCTGTCGGTGCGGTCGAAGAACTGCCTCGACTCGGAGAACATCCTCACCATTCGCGAGCTCGTCACGATGAGCGAGCAAGAGCTGCTGAAGGTCCGCAACTTCGGCAAGACCTCCCTGAAGGAGGTCAAGAACAAGCTGTCCGCGCTGGGCCTGGGCCTGGGCTTGCAAGTCTGACCCACCGAGACCAACCGGACCGGGCGCTCCCTCCGACCAACTCCACACCGACACCCTCCCAGCCATGAGACACCGTTACGCGCGCAAGCGGATGGGGCGCACTTCGAGCCACCGTGCCGCGCTGCGCAGCAACTTCATCTGCTCGGTGATCAAGCACGAGCGCGTGGTCACCACCTTGGAGCGCGCCAAGGCCGTTCGCCGCAACGTCGAGAAGGTGATCACCCTCGGCAAGACCAAGACCCGGCCGAACATCCGTCGCGCCCTGGCCCTGCTCGGCGACCGCGACGTGGTGCGGAAGTTGTTCGAGGAGATCGGTCCGCGCTACGCCAACCGCCCTGGTGGCTACACCCGCACCTTGCGACTCAGTGGCTACCGGATCGGCGATGGTGGCAGCAAGGCGATCTTCGAGCTGGTCGACAACAACGTCCTGGAGGCGCAGCTGGCGCCGCAGGAAGACGTCGACGCCGAGGAGTAGCCCGCGGGCTTCGGCCGCGCCTCGCCGCTGGCCGCGCGCCACGTAGGGGGCGCGTCAGCGACCGTCCACGCTTTCGAGCTTGGCCGGCCACTTCGGGGCGGGTGCTCGGTGCGCCCTGGGTGCGCCACCCGGACGCGATAGACCACGTAGGTCTGGCGATGGTGGGGATCCCACACCGCGTCGAACACGGCCTCCCGGGCGAGTCGCCACCGCGGCGGCAGCGGGATGGGGGTGTGCGCACGAGCGACCACGTGGGAGATCCGTGGGTCGCAGGCCAACAGGGACGGCAGCTCCGCAGCGTCGATGTAGGTACGGTGTGCACGGCTCCGGTGGTAGAACGCTCCGCCGGAGTCGATCGGCGACAGTCCGCAGTAGGCGATCCCGGTCGCTCGTGCCGACTCGAGATACAGTGCGGTTTCGATCCGATGACGGTTCGCGTAGCCCAGCGAGGCGGCGCAGAACAGCCCGACCTGGAGTAGCGCCGCCAAGCCGAGTGAACCGGCGAGGCCCCGAGCTCGTGCGGTGCGTGCCGGCCAGACGATCGCGATCCCGATCGCCCAGAACAGGATGATCAAGGCCAGTGATGGCGTCACGAACCGTGGTGCTCGTCGGTCGAGGACTTGGTGTGCGAGCAACGACACCAGCACGGCGAACGCAACCCACGGAAGGCGCATGCCACTGGCGAAGGTCAGCCTCAGTCCGGTGTGCGCGAGCGGGGCGAGCAGGAGCACGACCATCAGGTAGGTGAACGGGGACTGCCCGCCCCAGTCGGAGCTGTGGGCGAGATTGAACCGCACGTATTCGATTCCCGAGTGGAGGAAGCCGCCCCAGGTGTGGACGTCGACCAACCCCTGCACCAGCACCATGGTCAGCGACCCCGCCGCGAATGCCCCGATGTCGCGGAACCTCCGCGTCGCGATCCCCATCACGCAGATCGATGCCGCGAACAACCCGTCCTGCGGCCGGCAGCACGCCGCCAGGCCGACCGCGAGCCCGGCGACCAGTGCGCGCACCTTGCCCGGTGCGGCGACCAGGCCGAGCCCAAACACCACCAGTCCGCAGGAGAACGCCGCGCCGTTGGGGTGCACTCCCTGGTACACCAGGATGCCGTTGTTGGCGCCGAGCAGCAGTACCGCGGTGCGATACTGCGCCAGCCGCGCCGCGCGCACCAGTTCGAACACCCCGTAGACGGCCAGCAGGGAGAACAGTCCGAGGCACAGCCGCACCACGCACAACTCGTTCTCAGGGCCCTCCACACCCAGCCAGCGCGCGACGCGGAGGAAGCCGGCGACGATCCCGGGGAACACCCAGCTACGGATCCCGCTCACCCATTCATGGGTCTGCAGGAACGGCGCGCCGGTGGCCAGGTGGTGCGCTGGATCGAGGTACTGGAACTGCTCGTCGAAGAACGTGTAGCCGCGGCTCCAGAGGATCGCCGGGACCCGCGCCGCGAACGAGACCGCGAGCAGCATCGGCAGCGAGATCGATGCCGGGGACGCAGCGCGCCGACTCGGGTCGGTCAACCGAGACAGCCGGGCGGCGTGGGCCAGGAGCGCCATTCGCGAATCTCACGCGCGGCTCCTGATGCGCTGCTGAGGGGGCGGGGCTGTCGTCTCGATTCGGGCAACCTTCGGCACCGCGCGCGGTGCGGAGTCCCGAAGTGCTGCGGGCGAAGCCGGTGAGCCGGCCGCCGCCTGCCGACACCGCCGGTTCAGCGCCGCGTGAACGACAACCCTTCCGAGCCGCTCACGTCGGCCAGCGCTTCCAGGAGCTCCGGGGTCAGGTCGATGGCCCAGCGGCCGTCGGCTCGCACCAGGAACGTGCTCTGGTCCTGACGCACCTCGAACAGCAGCTTCTGCTGACCGTGGTGCGCGGCCGCGATCCGGCCGACGCGCTCGAGCAGGGCATCGCTGACACGCGCTGCACCGAGTCGGATCACCAAGCCGTCGATCTCGGCGCGCAGCACCGACTGGAAGGGCACCACGTCCTCCAGCAGCATGGTGGGCTCTTCGCTCTTGGTGTCGACGCGCCCGACCGCGAACACGATCGCGTCGTCGACCAGGCGCTGGGCCAGCTTCTCGTAGGCGCGCGCGAAGCAGGTTACCGCCAGGGTGCCCTGCAGGTCCTCCAGATGGAACCGGGCCATCTTCTTCCCGGCGTTCTGCCCGGAGCGGATCTGGGTGATGCGCAGCCCGCTGATCATGCCGGCCACCCGCAGCGTGTCGCCGGACTGGTCGGTGGCGAAGGTGCTCGAGTCGTGGCCGGCGAGGCTGGCCAGCAGTGGCCCGATCTTCTCGAACGGGTGTCCCGACAGGTAGAAACCCAGCGCTGCCTTCTCATGCGCCAGGCGCTCGTTCTCGCTCCACTCCTCGGCCTTGGCGTGTGGCTTGCCGTGACCGTTGTCGACCCGGTCGTCGGGCATCGCGAACAGCGTCCCCTGACCGCGGCGCTTGTCTTCGCGGGCGCGCGCCGAGGAGCGCAGCACCGAGTCGATGTTCCCCAGCGCCTGCTTGCGGGTCATGCCCAACCGGTCGAACGCGCCGGCCTTGGCCAACGCCTCGAGCGCGGTCTTGTTCAGCAGGCTCGGGTCGTTCCGCTCACACAGGTCTTCCATCGAGCGGTATTCGCCGCGCGCGACGCGTTCCTCGCCGATCGCGTCGGCGATCCGCTGCCCGACACCCTTGATGGCGCGCAGGCCGAAGTAGACCTTCCCGTCCCGGGCGTCGAACCAGCCGTGTGACGCGTTGACATCCGGTGGGCGGATGTCGACCTCGGAGCGGCGCGCCTCGTCGATGAACTCCTTCACCTTGTCCGAGTTGCCCGCTTCGACCGTCAGGTTGGCGGCCAGGGTTTCCAGCGGATAGTGGGCTTTCAGGTAGGCGGTCTGGAAGGTCAGCAGTGCGTAGGCGGCCGAGTGCGACTTGTTGAAGCCGTAGCCGGCGAAGTACTCGATGGTCTCGAACAGCTCGCCGCTGAATTTCTGCTGGTGGCCGTTCGCCGCTGCGCCGTCGACGAACAGCTGCTTGAACTTGGCCATCACTTCGGGCTTCTTCTTGCCCATCGCCTTGCGCAGCGCGTCGCCCTGGTTCATCGAGAACCCGGCCAGCACGTTGGCGATCCGCATCACCTGCTCCTGGTAGACGATGACCCCGTAGGTCTCCTTGAGGATCGGCTCCAGACAGTCGTGGGGGTACTCGACCACCTGTCGGCCGTGCTTGCGGTCGACGAACATGTCGACCATGCCCGAGCCGAGCGGGCCAGGCCGGTAGAGCGCGAGGACCGCGATCACGTCCTCGAAGGTGTCGGGTTGCAGCTTGGCCAACAACTCGCGCATGCCGGACGATTCCAGCTGGAACACGCCCAGCGTGTCGCCGCGGGTCATCAGCTCGTAGCTCGGCTTGTCGTCGAGCGGGATCCGTGCCAGATCGATCTCGACCCCGTGTGAAGCGCGGATCAACCGCACCGCCTCGGTGAGGATCGTCAGCGTCTTGAGGCCGAGGAAGTCGACCTTGAGCAGGCCGATCTCCTCCAGCTCGGTCATCTGCCACTGGGTGACGATGTCCTCGCCGCTCTTGGCCAGCGGCACGTAGTGCGCGACCGGTCGATCGGAGATCACCACGCCGGCGGCGTGGATCGAGCTGTGGCGCGCGAGGCCCTCGAGCTTCTGCCCGAGGTCGAACAGCCGCTGGTTGGTCGGGCTCTGCGCGCGGATCTGTTGCAGCTCCTTGTCCGCTTCGAGCGCTGCCTTCAGCGAGGCGCCCGGGCCCTGCGGCACCTTCTTGGCGATCGCGTCGACTTCGCCCAACGGCACTTCGAGCACCCGGCCGACGTCGCGCAGCACGCCGCGGCTCGCCATCGTGCCGAAGGTGATGATCTGCGAGACGTTCTCCGAGCGGTACTTCGCTCGGCAGTACTCGATCACCTCGTCGCGCCGCTCGCCGCAGAAGTCGACGTCGATATCCGGCATGCTGATCCGGTCGGCGTTGAGGAAGCGCTCGAAGATCAGGTTGTACTGCAGCGGGTCGAGGTCGGTGATGCGCAGGCAGTACGCCACGATCGAGCCCGCTGCCGAGCCGCGACCCGGGCCGACCGGGATGCCCTGCGAGCGGGCGTACTCGATGAAGTCGGCGGTGATCAGGAAGTAGCTGGCGAAGCCGAGCTTGAGGATCACCCCCAGCTCGTAGTCGATCCGGTCCTGGATCACCTGGTTGATCCCGCCGTAGCGGAACATCGCGCCTTCCTCGACGCGGCTACGGATCGCCTCCTCCGGGGTCTGCTCGCTGCCGGTGTCGAACACCGGCAGGTGGTAGACGTGGAACTCGATCTCGACGTTGCAGCGCTCGGCAATCGCCACCGTGTTGGCCAGCGCCTCGGGGTGAGCGGCGAACTGTTCCGCCATCTGCGCGCGCGACTTCAGGAACAACTCCCGCGAGCCCATCCGGAACCGGTTGGGATCGGAGATCACCTTGCTCTCGCGGATGCACAGCATGATGTCCTGCGCGATCCAGTCGTCGACCGCCAGGTAGTGCACGTCGTTGCTGGCGACCAGCGGGATTCCGGTGTCGGCGTGGATCTGCAGCAATCCGGCGCTGGCCCGCTCCTGTGGTTCGTAGCCGGTGTGCAGCAGCTCGAGGAAGAAGCGCCCTTCGCCCAACAGTTCGGCGAACTCGCGGGCGAGCTGCCGCGCCCCGTCCATGTCGTTGGCCAGGATCCGGCGCTCGATCGGCCCGGCCACGCCCCCCGACAGCACGATCAGCCCCTCGGCGTGCGCGGCCAGCACCGCGCGGTCGATCCGCGGTCGGTAGTAGAAGCCGTGCACGTAGCCGTGCGTGCTGAGCCGCTTGAGGTTCTCCCAGCCGACCTCGTTCTCGGCGAGCAGCGTGAGCTGGAAGGTCTGGTTGGCGGCGTCGGTCTTCTCCAGGCTGCTGGTGCCGGCGTAGAACGCCGTCATCCCGAGGATCGGCTTGATCTTCGCCGCCTGGCACTCGCGGTAGAACTCGATCGCGCCGAACAGGTTGCCGCTGTCGGTCAGCGCCAGCGCGCGTTGGCCGTCGCGCGCCGCGGCGGCGACCAACGCCTTGATGCGCACCGGGCACGACAGCAGGCTGTAGTGCGAATGGGTGTGGAGGTGGACGAACTCCGGTGCGGTGTCGGCGGCGCTCCCCTCGGAATCTGCCATGCGGACGAGACTACTTCAGCAGCTGGACCAGCAGCGCTTTCTGCACGTGCACGCGGTTCTCCGCCTGGTCGTAGATCACCGACCGCTCGCCATCGAGCACGTTGTCGGTGGCGACCACGTTGCGCCGCACCGGCAGCGGGTGCATGAAGATCGCGTTGTTGGTGCGGGCCATGATGCTGCGGTCGACCCGCCAGCTCTGCAGCGAGCGCTTGACCATCGCCTCGCGCTCCGGGTCGCCCCAGTAGCGGTGGCTGCCCCACGAGCGGGCGTACAGCACGTCGCATCCGTCCGCTGCTTCGGCCAGGTCGTTGATCACCCGCACCGTTCCGCCGGCCTGCTCCGCCTGGCGCCGCGCATCCTCCATCACCTCCGGGTCGAGTTCGAAACCCAGCGGGTACGCCAAGGTGATGTCCATCCCCATGGTCGCGGCGGTCAGCGCCACCGAGTGGGTCGCGCCGAGGCTCTTGGGCTCGGGGTGGTTCGACCACGCCAGGGTCAGCTTGCGTCCCTGCGTGCGGATCAAGTTCTCCTGCATCGTCATCATGTCGGCGAACGCCTGACACGGGTGGTGCTGGGTGGACTCGAGGTTGATCACCGGCACCGTGGCGTGCTTGGCGTAGCTGCGCAGCAGCAGGTCCTGGCCGTCGCGCTCCCAGTCGCCGGTCTTGCTCAGGTGGCGGACCCCGAGCACGTCGACGTAGCGCGACAGGGTGCGCGCTGCGTCCTTCACGTGCTCCTCGGCCGGTCCGTCCATCACCACCTGCTCTTGTGGCTCGAGGTCGTAGATCTCGCGGTCGGCATCGATCTGGATGCAGTGGCCGCCGAGTTGGGTGATGGCGACGTCGAACGACACGCGGGTGCGCAGGCTCGGGTCGAAGAACAGCAGCCCGAGCGTTCGGCCGGCGAGCAGCGGCGCGGTGCCCTTGGCCTTGATCCGGCCGGCCAACGCCAGCAGGTTCTCGAGTTCGTCGCGGTTGAGGTCGGTCGGGGAGATCAGGTCGCGCTTGGTCAAGGGAGCACCGTCGGCGGTCGGGAAGAGTGATAGAAGAGCACCATGGCGACACCATGCAAGGACCACCGTGGCCCCGTCGGCCAGAACCCCGACGACGAGCGGTGGATGCGCCGCTGCCTGGAGCTCGCGGTCGAGGCGGCGCGAGCCGACGAGGTGCCGGTCGGCGCACTGGTGGTCCGCGATGGCGAGGTGTTGGGTGAGGGCCGCAACCGGACGCGCGAGCTCGGCAGCCCGCTGGCCCACGCCGAGATGCTGGCCCTGCAGGCGGCGTTCGAACGGGCGGGGGAAGGGCGGCTGGTGGGGGGGGAACTGTTCTGCAGTCTCGAGCCCTGCTTCATGTGCGCCGGCGCCGCGCTGCACGCCCGGGTCGCCCGGGTGGTGTTTGCCACCCGGGACCCGAAGTTCGGCGCCTGCGGCTCGCTGGCGGTGCTGCCGAGCGATCCGCGGCTGAACCACCGCTGTCCGGTCACCGAGGGCGTGCTCGCCGAGGACAGCGCCGGCCTGCTGCGCGAGTTCTTCCGTCGGCTGCGTTGAAAACCCCCGGCGCCCTGGCAGAATCCAGCCCGCCGATCGCTATCAGCGCGTGCCCGGACGATCCGGAATCTCGCGGAGAGGTGCCGGAGTGGCTGAACGGGCTGGTTTCGAAAACCAGTGTAGGTTCGCGCCTACCGGGGGTTCGAATCCCCCCCTCTCCGCCAGTTTTTCCGCTTCGTCCGACCGCGCCGGACGGTGTTCGGGTCGTTCTGTGATCCATGCGGAGAGGTGACCGAGTGGCTTAAGGAGCCCGCTTGGAAAGCGGGTGCGGGCCAAAAGCCTGCCGGGGGTTCGAATCCCCCCCTCTCCGCCAATTGCGCTGCCGGGCCGGCCGGCAGGAGTGTAGGCCCGCGGGTCCCGAGCAAGGGGACGGTGCGAACCTGGTCAGGCCGGGAACGGAGCAGCCATAAGCACGCGGTCGCCTGTCTTGGGGTGCCTGCGGACCTACGCTCCTGACGACCGGCCCGGCGCCGTGCCGCCCGCAGGGCGGCACGGCGCCGCTGCCCTCACGGGGAGCCCTGATGCGCTGGGCTCGGGCTACCGCGAACCCCGCTCCAGGCTTCTCATGCGACGAACGAGTCGTTCCTGGAACCACTCCGCCGGCGAGCGGCCTCGGCATTCGGTCGGCTCTGCAATCCCCGATGCTCTGGGCCCGAGGCACCGCGGAGCAAGCCCCCCGGCTCCGCTCAGGCGCCTAGCCCGCAGGGCGACTCCCAGGGTTCGTGGATGTCGGTGCAGGTCGTCGCCCGAAAACGCTGGCGAATCGGTGCATTCGGCGAGGCTTTCGGGGGGTGATTAGGTGCGGGAAGGCGCGGATCTCATGGGTTGTCATTCTGTGGCGCAGACCCTGGTGTGCCGGCCGCGCGAGGGGACGTTTCGTCCCGAGCGGACCTTCGTCACGCATCCGCGCCGGGGTCTCGCGCGCCGCGGCGACTGCATGGCGGGAGATTGCCGCGCGTACGCTATCGTCGGCACCACCGCATGGCGCGATCCGAGAACTACCAGGTGCTGGCACGGCGCTTCCGCCCGCGCACCTTCACCGAGTTGGTCGGGCAGGAAGCGATCCTCCGCTCGCTGGCCGGCGCGTTGGAGAGCGGACGCGTGCCCCACGCATTCCTGTTCTCTGGCAGCCGCGGGGTCGGCAAGACCACCGTGGCGCGGATCCTCGCCCGCTGCCTCAACTGCGTCGAAGGCGTCACCCCGGCGCCGTGCGGGGAGTGCGTCCAGTGCACCTCGATCCTCGCCGGCACCAGCGGCGACGTGCTCGAGATCGACGCCGCCTCGCACAACTTGGTGGACGACATCCGGGAGCTGCGCGACCGGGTCGGGTTCGCCTCGATGGGGGCCCGCTACAAGGTCTACATCCTCGACGAGGTCCACATGCTGACCCGGAACGCGTTCAACGCGTTCCTCAAGACCCTCGAGGAACCGCCGGCCAACGTGGTGTTCGTGCTGGCGACCACCGAACTGCACAAGGTCCCCGACACGATCCGCTCGCGCTGCCAGGTGCTGTTGTTCCAGCGGATCGAGGAGCAGGACATCGCCCGGCGGCTCGGCGCCATCTGTAAGGACGAGGGCGTGGCGCTCGCCGACGAGGTGCTCGACGAGATCGCCCGCAGTGCGCGGGGTGGAATGCGCGACGCCGAGACGGCCCTCGAGCGCGTGCTGCCGCTTGCGCGCGCCGCCGGCGGGGTGTTCGGCGTCGAGGACTACCGGCGGTTGATGCACTCGACCGACCCGCACCGCTTGCTCGAGGTGCTGCGCGCGTTGTTCGACGGGCAGGCTGCCCCGGCGCTGCACCTGGTCGCCGAACTGGTGGCGAGCGGCGTCGATGAGCGGGAGGTGTTGGGCGAGGTGCTCGAACTGTTGCGCGCCCTGCTGCTGCTCAAGGTCGACGGTCCGGACTCGTCGCTGGTCGCTGCCACCGGAGGGCTCCGCGCCGCGCAGGTCGAACTCGCGGATGCCACCGAAGTGCAGCGTCTCGACGCGATGATCCAAGCCGGCCTGCTGGGCCGCGAACGGCTGCGACGGGTCGACGACCGTCGGCTGGTGCTCGAAGTGAGCGTGCTGCGGATGGCCGAAGCCGGCAGTCTGCCGCAGCTCGCCGAACTCGTCCAGCTGCTGCGCTCCGGGCACGTGCCTGCCGCGGTGATCCACGGTGCCGCGGTGGCGTCCGGTAGCGGCAGCGCGCCGCCCCCGGCCGCACGCGCCGCCGGCGGCGAATTGCTACCGCGATTGCTCGAGCTGTGCCGCAAGCGTCGTGCGGTGCTGGCGCGCACCCTCGAGTTGTGCCGGCTGCGCGGCCCCGATGCGGACGGCGTCGTGCACCTCGCGCTCGAGTCGGACCTCAAGCTGCACCGCGATCGCCTGCAGTCGGACGGCGTCCAGGCGGAACTCGCGAGTATGCTCGAAGCGGCGTGCGGGCGGCCGGTCCGCGTTTCGATTACCCTGGAGCGCGCTGCAGCATCGGAGGCGGCCGACCCGCCACCTGCGCAGCGCAGTAGTCAGGTTGAGCCCGGCGCCGGGGTCCGTAAGATCCTCGATCGTTTCGACGGACGGATTGTGCAGGTCGACGACGACCATGCCGTCTCGGACGATTCGTGAGCCGCGAACCGGGCTGGCTCGAACGCAACCCCCAAGCAACGGAGTGACGATGGCCGGAGGAATCGGCGACATGAGCAGCCTGCTCAAGCAGGCGCAGATGATGCAGAAGCGGATGAAGGAAGCCGAGAGCGGTCTGCGCGAGCGGATCGTCGAAGGCAGCTCCGGGGGCGGCGTGGTGCGCGTCTACGTCGACGGGATGCAGGACATCCAGGGCGTCAAGATCGCCGCGGAGGCGGTGGATCCCGATGACGTCGAAGGCCTGGAGGACCTCGTCATGACGGCGGTGCGCCAGGCGATGCAAGCGTCGCGCGAACTGCGCGAGAAAGAGATGAGCAGCGTCACCGGCGGCATGAACCTGCCGGGCATGGGATTCTGAGATGCTGCGCCCGCGAAGCGGACGCAGCATCTCAGTTATCTCTGGGAATCCCCGATTCGCGGGATTCGAGGTGCCGAGTGGTCCGGGCCCGAGGACCCCGCTACGGGTCTTCATGCACCCGGCAGGCGAGGGGTCGAGTCTCGTCGCGTCGGTGCGCCCGCGAAGCGGACGCAGCATCTCAGTTATCTCTGGGAATCCCCGATTCGCGGGATTCGAGGTGCCGAGTGGTCCGGGCCCGAGGACCCCGCTACGGGTCTTCATGCACCCGGCAGGCGAGGGGTCGAGTCTCGTCGCGTCGGTGCGCCCGCGAAGCGGACGCAGCATCTCAGTTATCTCTGGGAATCCCCGATTCGCGGGATTCGAGGTGCCGAGTCGAGGGGCAGCCATACCACCATGCCTGGGCCGCGCTCCGTCGAACACCTGAAGCAGTGCTTCGCGCGGCTGCCCGGCATCGGGCCGAAGACCGCCGAGCGGCTGAGCTACTTCTTGTTGCGTGCCGACCAAGCGCTCGCGTTCGAACTGGCCGATGCGATCCGCACCGCGCGCGCCTCCACGCTGGTGTGTTCGGTGTGCTTCAACCTCGACGAGGTCGATCCGTGCTCGATCTGCGCCGACCCACGGCGCGATCACGCGATGGTGCTGGTGGTGGAGGACCCCCGCGACGTCGCGGCGTTCGACGCGACCGGCTACCGCGGTCTCTACCACGTGCTGCAGGGGCGGGTGTCGGCGATCGAGGGGATCGCGCCCGAAGACCTCACCGCGGCCCAGTTGTTCGCGCGGGCGCGGTCGGGCACGGTGCGCGAAGTGTGCTTGGCGACCAACCCGGATCTCGAGGGCGAAGCGACCGCGCGGATGCTGGCCGAGCGGCTGGCGGAACAGCCGGGGCTGGTGGTCAGCCGGCTGGCGCGCGGCATCCCTGCGGGATCGAACATCACGCAAGTGTCGCAGAGCATCCTCGCCGATGCGGTCGAGGGCCGGCGGGTGCTGCGCGGCGACGCGTGAGGCGAGCCACCCCGCATCGGCCGCGGCGCCGCGCTCTGGCGCTCGCGCGCGGAGGGGAGGTCCAGCGCGACGGTGACCAGGGGGCGAGGGCGCGCACCGATCCTCGAAGTGCGGGCGACGCTGCCGGACTTCGTCGGGGCGGCGATCGCGTCGGTCACCAACCGGGTCGTCCCCACGATCCTGGCGTCCGGGGCGCCGTGTTCCGGTGAACGCCCCCTTGCCGATCGATCGCGCGTTGCCGCAGCTCGTCGCCGCGCTCCGCGAACACCGCTGCGGCGTGGTCACGGCGCCGCCGGGCTCGGGCAAGACCACGCGCGTGCCCCCGGCATTGGTCGACAGCGGTCTCGTGGATGGCGAAGTGTGGGTGCTGCAGCCGCGGCGGCTGGCGGCGCGAGCGTCGGCGCGGCGCGTTGCACAGGAACGCGGCGGCCGGGTCGGCGGTGAGGTCGGCTACCAAGTGCGGCACGACAAGGCGGTGTCCGCGGCGACCCGCATCCGCTTCGTCACCGAGGGGATCCTGGTGCGCCAGCTGGTGCGCGATCCGTTCCTGCCCGGTGTCGGCGCGGTGGTGCTCGACGAGTTCCACGAGCGCAGCTTGGAGAGCGACCTGGCGCTGGCGATGCTCGCCGAAGTGCGCGCCACGGTGCGCGACGACCTGCTGTTGGTGGTGATGTCGGCGACGCTCGATGCCGATCCGGTGGTGGAGTTCCTCGCGCCGTGCCCGCGGATCGATGCGGAAGGTCAGGCGTTCGCCGTCGACGTCGAGTACCTCGCGGAGCGCGGCAACGGACCGGCCGGCGTACGCGCGGCGGTGTCGCGCGCCCTCACCGACACCCCTGGCGATGTGTTGGTGTTCCTGCCGGGTGTCGGCGAAATCCACGCCTGTGCCGACGAGCTCCATGGCGCGCCGTCGCTGCGCGGCGTCGACGTGCTGCCGCTGCACGGGAGCCTGACCCCGGAGCAGCAGGACCAGGCGATCGCGGTCGGGCCGCGGCGCCGCGTGGTGCTCGCGACCAACGTCGCCGAGACCTCGATCACCATCGCCGGGGTGACCGCGGTGGTGGATTCGGGCCTCGCGCGGACCCTGCGCCACGACCCGAGCCGCGGCCTGGACCGGCTGGAACTGACGCACATCAGCCGCGCTTCCGCCGAGCAGCGCCGCGGTCGCGCCGGACGGACCGCACCAGGTGTGTGCTACCGGCTGTGGTCGAAGGCGGAGGACCGCGGCTTGGCAGCGTTCGACCTGCCCGAGATCAGGCGACTCGACCTCGCCGGGCTGGCGCTACAGGTGCGCGCGTTCGCCCGCCGCGACCCGGCGGAGTTCGGTTGGTTCGAACCGCCGGACGAAGCGGCACTGCGGGCCGCCGACGACCTTCTGCAGTTGCTCGGCGCGGTGCGCGACGGCGCGGTCACCGCGCTCGGCGAGGCGATGCTGCGCTACCCGCTGCACCCGCGTCTGGCGCGGATGATGGAGGAAGGGCGGCGCCGCGGGATGGAGCGCTCGGCTGCCGAGCTCGCGGCGCTGCTGGCCGAACGCGACCTGCAGCGCGGGGCGCAGGCAGCCGCCGACCCGTTCGCGCAGTGCGCCTTGCTACACGAGCTCGAACAATCGGGCTTCCGCGCCGGCGTGGCGCGCGGGCTCGACGTCGATACCCGCGCCGCGCGCGCCGTCGCCAAGGCGCGCGACCAGCTGGCGCGCGGCGCGACGGACCGCGTGGAGCCGGACGCCGCCGCGCTGGTGAAGACCATGTTGGCCGGCTTCCCCGACCGCGTCAGCTTCCGCGACAGCGCGCTGTCGGCCGACGGCGTGATGGCGTCGGGCCGCGGGTGCCGGCTGACGATGACCGACCACGAGAACCTCGGCCCGTTGTTCCTCGTCCTGCGCGTGCGCGACGCGAGCACCCAGAAGCAGCCGCGCGCGCTGGTCAGCCTCGCCTGTGCGCTGCAGGAGGAATGGCTCGAAGAGGTGTTCCCCGGCTCGCTTCGCGACGAGGAACGCGTCGAGCTCGACGCGGTGCGCGGTGCGGTCGTGGTGCGCCACCGGCGCTGCTTCGGCAACCTGGTGCTCGAGCAGAGAGTCGGCGGAAGGCCGGACCCGGAGCAAGCGGCGGAGCTCCTCGAAGCCGAGCTGCGCCGCGACCTGTGGCGCCACCTCGGCGACCAGCCCGAGCTGCGCGAGCTGCTGGCGCGGCTCGCATTCGTCCGCCGCGCCAGCCCCGACTCCGGCATTCCGGACCTCGGCGATGCCGAGGTGGCCGACGCCGCGGCGGCAGCCTGCGTCGGCCTCACGCGGCTAGCGGACGTGGCCCGCGCGCCGATCCACGACGCGCTGCTCGATGCGCTCCCGGGTGACGCGCGCGCCCGGCTGACGCGCGACGCGCCGGTGCGGGTCACCCTGCCCTCGGGTCGCCAAGCGAAAGTCGACTACACGTCGGGTCCCGAACCGTTCGTCGCCGCGCGGCTGCAGGAGTTCTTCGGCGCCACGACCGGCCCGCGGTTGTGCAGCGGGCGCGTGCCGCTACTGCTGCACTTGCTGGCACCGAACCACCGGCCGATCCAGATCACCAGCGACCTCGGGAGCTTCTGGGCGCAGGTGTACCCACGCGAGCGCGGCGCGCTGCGCCGACGATACCCGAAGCACGCGTGGCCCGACGATCCGCTGACCGCGGCGCCGGAGTCGCGACCGCGGCGGCGGTGAGGGGTGTCGCCGCGGTCAGGCGTCGCCGGGAAGCCGATAGACGTCGAACTCGATACCGAGTCCGAGTGCAGCCAGTCGGCGGACGGCACGCGGCGAAACGCACCACTCTGGATTCACTTCCGACGTGTAGATCGCAGCTCGGACACCGGCGTCGAACCTCGAGGCGACATGGCGCACGCCCTCGGTTCGCTGTTCGAGTCTGTCGAGCAAGGCGTTGAGTTGGTCTTCGAAGCACCCGTGGGGCGGCAATCCGCTGTCGAGCTGCCACCGGCTGTGCGTTTGGCGTGCGCTCGGGTGCGGTGCAATCCGGTCTCCGCGGAGCCATGCCTCGGATGGCTCGACGCCGAGAGCTGCGGTCACGGCCGCGACGTCGTCGCCGAACTCGAGCACCAAGAAGAAGACGTGTGTCTCAGTGGTCATCGACGAGACCGACCGAAGTGTGGTCGCCCGCCACCAGAACCAGAGCATGGTTCGCGGCGATTCGAACCTCGGGATGCTGTGGGTGACTCATGATTGCCGGTGAAGCCGTGAATCCCCGGCCTCGACAGCGTGAGCCCGACACCGGAGTGCCCGTGGAACCACCCCCTGACCCTCACCGCCGCACCCACGCTCCACCCCACACCGCCCCAGCCACGAACGCGACCGTCGCCACGGCCAGCAATGCCAGCAACCACGTGCCGACCCGCACCCGCGGCGCGTGACCCGAACCCTCCCACTCCGCCAGAAACTCCCCGACGTCCGCCGCCAGGCTCGCGACATCCGCATGCCGCGCCTCGCGGTCGACCGCGAGCGCACGCTCGATCACCGGATCGAGCCCGCCCTGCAGCGCGCGCCGCAGCGCACCTGCGTCGGTGCCGCGCCGTTCGGCCAGCTCCCAGCGGTTCGGTGCCCGCGCGAACGCCTCGCTGGCGCGCACCTTCGCGGCGCCGACCACGCCGGTGATGTCGCGGCCGGCCTGCACGAGGTCCGCCTCGCGCACCGGAGACAGCCCGGTGGCGAGCTCGAACAGGATCACTCCGAGGCCGTGCACGTCGGCGCGTTGGTCGAGTTCGGCCGCGCCGCTCGCCTGCTCCGGACTCATGTGGGTCGGCGTGCCCTGCACGCGGCCCGGCTGGTTGCGTTCGCCGTCGAGCGACAGTGCGAGCCCGAAGTCGATCAGCTTGACGGCGCGGTCCGGGTCGGGCGTGACCAGGATGTTCTGCGGCTTGAGGTCGCGGTGCAGGTAGCCCTGCGCGTGCACGTGGTGCACGATCGCGCACACGCGCAGGAACAACCGCAGGCGTTCGCCGAGCGGCAGTTCGTTGCGGTCGCAGAACTCGTCGAGGGGGCGGCCGGCGACGAACTCCATCACCACGAACGGCCTCCCGTCGCCGGTGACCCCGGTGTCGCCGACCGCCGGGATTCCGCTGTGCGCGAGGTCCGCCAGCACCGCAGCCTCGCGGAACAGCATCGCGTTGCGCTCCGCGTCGCCGCGTTCAGCGACCAGCTTGATCGCCACGCGGCGCTCGAGCGGATCGGTCTGCCGCGCCATCCACACTTCGCCCTGCGCGCCGGTCGCCAGCCGGGCGTCGAGTGCGTAGGTGGCGCCACTCGCGCGCAGCTCCGGGGGCGCGGGGAAGCGGCTCGGCCGGTCGAGTCCGAGCGCGTCGTGGCCGGTGGGTGACGCGACGAGCGCGCCGTCTTGCTCGACCAGCAGGCCGTCGTGCAGCAGCCGATCGAGCGCAGCGGCCAGGGTGCGATCGGGGCGGAATGCGCGGTGGAGCTCCGCCGCGGTTTGGCAGCGCCCCTGGGCGATCAGCCACAGCAGGAAGCTCGGCAGCAGGTCGCCATCGGGCTCCGCGTCGGCTCTCGGCCGCGAGCCGCGGAACTGCTCGACTGCCCGGTAGGCGGCCTGGGTCATCGGCGCCGGCAGCGACGTCATGGTGCTTGCGCCGGTCGAACGGGGTTGTGCACGACGCCAGCGTGGCGTTCGCCGCGCGCCCCCGCCGTCGTCTCCGCGCGGCGAGTTCCACCGCTCGGTGGGGGTCGCGGTATCCGGTGGCAGGACCGACACCGTGCCGCGGCCGCGCCAACCCGATTCGGATCGGGCTGGTCCGCCGAACAGGGTTCTCGCCGATCCAGTCTCGCGACGATGCTCCGGATGGGTCGGCTCATGAAGGGTCTGGCCCGGGCCAGCGGTGGCGTCAGGCACT
>JACKIB010000020.1 GCA_020638695.1 Planctomycetota bacterium | reverse complement strand
ATCCCCAGCCGCAACAACCGCGCCAGAAACCGCGCGTCGCTCACGTCGTCACCGTGCTTCAGCCCGTCGTACTGACGCATCCCCCCAGGGTGCGCCAGCACCATCGGGAACCCCGCATCCTCCAGCCCGTCCACCAGCCAGTACCAGTTGTACGTCGCCTCCACCACGCAACCCACCAGCTCGTCCAAATACCCCTTCAGTGCCCCGACAATCACCTCCAGAACATTCGGCAACCGTCTCTCGAACACCACCGTCTCCTCCTCGTCCAGCACCGAAATCACGCTGTTGTTGGAGTGCAGGTCAATTCCGCAATACAGTCCCATCGTCGATTCCTCTTTCGGGTGGCTCGTCGTCTGACAACTGACGAGTAGCACCCGAGGGAGGAGTCGGCTAGATGATTCTCAGGCACGCGCCTTCGCGCGAGCCAGTCCCCGGGGCGCGAGCCAGTCCCCGGGCCGGGTCGCGCGGGTTATGCTCGCGCGGTCGTCCACCGCCGCCGGAGCACCGCCATGAATCGAGACGATCTCTGCTTCACGTCCGCCGTCGAGCTCGCACGCATGATCCGCGAGCGCCAGATCTCCCCGGTCGAGCTGATGGCGGCGGTGCTCGCGCGCATCGACGACGTGAACCCCAAGCTCAATGCCTTCACCAAGCTGCTCCCGGAGCAGGCGATGGACGGGGCGCGCGCGGCCGAGCACGCGGTGATGAAGGGTGAGCCGCTCGGGCCCCTGCACGGGCTCCCGCTCTCGATCAAGGACATGGTGCTGACCAAAGGCGTCACCACCATGATGGGCTCGCGGATCTTCGAGCATCGGGTACCGGACGTGGACGTGCCGATGGTCGAGCGGCTGCGCGCCGCGGGAGCCGTCTTCTTCGGCAAGACCACGACGCCCGAGTTCGGCTGGAAGGCGGTGACCGACTCGCCGGTGAGCGGCATCACCCGTAATCCCTGGGACACCTCGGTCACCCCGGGCGGCTCGTCCGGCGGTGCCTCGGCCCAGATCGCGGCCGGTATGGGAACGCTCGCGACCGGTGGCGACGGCGCGGGCTCGATTCGGGTACCGGCCTCGTTCACCGGGCTCTTCGGCATCAAGCCGCAGTACGGACGCATTCCCTTCGCGCCCCAGGGCGGCGGCGACATGCTCGCCCATCTCGGTCCGTTGACGCGCACGGTGGCCGACGCGGCGCTGTTTCTGTCGGCAACCGCCGGCCCCGACGATCGCGACCGTTTCTCGCTCGAGGCGCCGCCGGCCGACTACCTCGGCGAGCTCGGCCGCGGCATCGAGGGGCTTCGCATCGCCTGGAGCCCGACGCTCGGCTATGTCGACAACCTCGACCCGCAAGTGCGCGCAGTGACCGAGGAGGCAGTGAAGGCCTTCGAGTCGCTCGGCGCGCACGTCGACGTGGTCGAGGATCCGGGCTTCGGCGACCCGAAGCCCATCATCGACACCTACTGGTGCGTGAACTTCGCCATCGTGCTCGAGCACTACCTCGACGCGTGGTCGGGAAAGATCGACCCCGCGCTCGAAGCATGTGCTCGGGAGGGCATGGCGATGGGTCCGCTCGACTTCGCGCGCGCCCAGGTCGAGCGACACGCGTACTACTACCGTGTACTGCCGTTCTTCGATCGCTACGACTTGCTGATGACGCCCTCGGTGGCGACGCTGCCGTTCACCGCCGGTGCGCTCTACCCGGAAGGCTACGCCGAGCATCCGTGGGACTGGATCCGCTGGGCGCCGTACTCGTTCCCGTTCAACCTCACCCACCTGCCGGCGGCCTCGGTGCCGGCCGGGTTCTCGCGCGAGGGGCTGCCGATCGGGCTACAGCTCGTCGGCCGCCGCTTCGCCGAGACCACGGTGCTACGCGCCGCGGCGGCGTTCGAGGAGGCACGGCCCTGGGCCGACCGCCGGCCGCCGATCTGAGACCACCGACCTCGGCCGGGCGGGCATCGTCCGCCCGCCCGATCTGATCGCCCACGCGTCGACAGCCCGCCGCCTCGGCGGCCTACGAAGCACTCTCGATGCCACAGACGTCGATCCCGCTGGCCATCGCCTGGATGTCGGGTGCGTTGCTCTCGTTCCTGTCGATGGCGATCGCAGGGCGCGAGCTCTCGGCCGAGCTCAATCCCTTCCAGATCGTGCTGCTGCGCAACTCGATGAGTCTGACGATCCTCGTCGTCATCCTGTCGCGTATCGGCTGGCACCTGGTGACCACGCCGCGGCTCAGTCGCCATGTCTTGCGTAACTCGGTGCACTTCGCGGCGCAGTGCATGTGGCTCTACGCGGTGGCCAACATGCCGATCGCGGAGGTGTTCGCGGTCGAGTTCACCACCCCGATCTGGGTCGCGCTGCTCGCCGCCGCCTTTCTCGGCGAGCGTCTCACCCGCGTGCGCATGGCGGCGATCGCGCTCGGCTTCACTGGCGTGCTGATCATCTTGCGCCCCGGCATCGAGATCATCGACATCGCCGCCTTCGCCGCGCTCGGCTCCGCCATCGGCTACGCCACGACGTACGTGATCACCAAGGACATGGTCGGGCGCGAGCGGCCGATCACGATCCTGTTCTGGATGAACCTGGTGCAACTTCCGCTCGCCCTCGTGCCGTCCATCCCGCAATGGGTCACGCCCTCGCCCGCGATGTGGCCGTGGCTCGGCGTGATGGCGGTGGTGGGTCTCAGCTCGCACTACTGCATCTCGCGCGCGCTGTCCTACGGAGATGCGAGCATCGTCACCCCGCTCGACTTCTTGCGGCTCCCGCTCGCCGCGGTGCTCGCCTGGTTCCTCTACGCCGAGGCCCTGCACCCGCTCGTCTTCGTCGGCGCGGTGGTGATCTTCGTCGGCAACTGGATCAACGTTCGTCGGAGCTGAGCGACCGCTCGCCCGATACCGGTGCCAGGGCGCGCTTGACGCGAAGCGCGCGGTGACTAGAATGCGCCACCCTTCTCGAGGAGCCGCGTGCTCCGAACGCACGGACCGAGCCATGCACCACTTACGCGACAGCAAGACACCGACATGTCGACCATTCGTGGGTCGCGGCGTCGTCGCGTGCCGGTGCGCGAGTCCGTTGTCAGCGGACCAAGACAGAATCGGCCGCGAGTCCCGCGAACCCATGCGGTAGACCGTCCAGACATCGACTGGAGGTCTGCGCGAGCGATACCGCCGCACACCTCCCAGGGCGAGAGAAACCCCGGCAGGTGTGCAACCTGACCGGGGTTTTTTTTCGCCCACGAATCGCGAACGGCCGTGCGCCGCCGCGAGCACGAAGGAACGACGACGATGACCATCAAGCAGACGATCGCGCACACCACCGTCCCGGTGCACGTGTGGACCGACGACGTCGAGCACGAGGCGTTGCGCCAGCTCGAGAACGTGGCGCGCCTTCCGTTCGTGCACCGTCACGTTGCGGCGATGCCCGACGTGCACGCCGGGATTGGCGCGACCATCGGCTCGGTGATTCCGACCCGCGGCGCGATCGTGCCGGCCGCGGTCGGGGTGGACATCGGCTGCGGGATGATCGCGACGCGGTTGTCGCTCGACGCGAGCATGCTGCCGGACTCGCTCGGCGCGGTGCGCGACGCGATCGAGTCGCGGGTGCCGGTCGGGTTCGACATGCACGAGACCGACGCGATCCGAAAGCACGGCGTGAAGCGTCTGTACGACCGCTTCGAGTCGTTGCTCGGTCGTGCTCCGGCGCTCGCGAAGATGCTGCGCGCGCCGGACACCTGGCAGCGTCAGATGGGAACGCTCGGCGGCGGCAACCACTTCATCGAGCTCTGCCTCGACGAGGCGGATCGGGTGTGGGTGATGCTCCACTCGGGGTCGCGTGGGATCGGCAACCAGATCGGGCGGCACTTCATCGCGCTCGCGCGCGAGGAGATGCTCGCGCTCGATGTGCGTCTTCCGCACCGGGACCTCGCGTATTTCACCGAGGGTACCTCGTCGTTCGACCTGTATGTCGAGGCGGTGTCGTGGGCGCAGGACTACGCGGCGGAGAACCGGGTGCAGATGCTCGAGCTGGTGCTCGAAGCGCTGCGCGCGACGCTGCCGCCGTTCACGGTGGTCGACCACGCGGTGAACTGTCACCACAACTACGTGGCGCGCGAGCACCACTACGGCGAGGACGTGCTGGTGACGCGAAAGGGTGCGATTCGTGCCGGACTCGGCGAGCTCGGGATCGTGCCGGGCTCGATGGGGGCACGCTCCTACATCGTGCGTGGCAAGGGGAGTGCGGAGAGCTTCTGCTCGTGCGCGCACGGCGCGGGGCGGCGCATGTCGCGGAGCGCCGCCAAGCGCGCGTTCACCGAGGATGATCTCGCGCGGCAGACCGAGGGTGTCGAGTGCCGCAAGGATGCGGGCGTGATCGACGAGATTCCGGGGGCGTACAAGGACATCGACACCGTGATGGCGAATCAGGAGGACCTGGTGGAGATCGTGCACACGCTGAAGCAGGTGGTGTGTGTGAAGGGATAGGTCCGCGGGTCGCGTGACGTCGCGCCCGGGATTGGCGCGACGTGCGTGACGGGGCACCGGGATGCGCCCCGTGTGTCGCGCGCCGGCTGGCGGAGCGCCAACGGTCGGCACGCGAGGGAGTCGTGAGGCGACGGAGCCGGGCTCACGCTCCGATGGAAGCCCTCGGCGGCGGCGAACGGTCAAGGGATCGGTCGTGGGCTCGCCGCCGGGGGCGGCCGCGTGCAACGCCGGGCGAGCGCGCTGGTCAGCCCAACTGGCCTCGAGCGTGTGCCTTGCGAAAGGCGGCGAAGTGCGCCTCGGTGCGGCGCGCCTCGTCCTCGGCAACCGCGAGCAGGGGTTCCAGCCACGACGCGTCCGCGCCGTGCCTGGAGAGCGTGTCGACGCCGTCGGCGCCAGCGCGCCCGGCCGCACGGACATGACCCCATGCCGTCACCTCGGCCATCGTGGTGATCACCGCCTCGATCGCGTCTATCTCGACATCGGGCTCGACGAGATCGACGCGGTCGGCGCTCGGCTGTAGCGCGCGCAGCACGTGGCTGCGCCCGGCATCCTCGACCGGGATCGCGATGCCGGGCGGGATCGCCTGCAGCCACCGCTGCACGCTGACGATGCGTCGCGCGTCGCTCGCCCAGGGTGGCTGAGTGTGCCCGAGCGCGGCCGCGGTCGCCGACGGCCGCGCCTCCTTGAGATCCAGCAGCACGAGGTCGCCCTCGCCGTCCTCGGCCAGCACCACGAACCGCTCGATGCCGAGACTCCCGGTGCCCGCGACCCGGCGTGCCACGTCGCGCACGCGCATCCGATGACCATCGGTCGACAGCGCCGACTCGACCAGCGCCTCGATTCGCCTCGCGTCGGCTGCGGTCGCCGGCAACGCCCGGCGGCCGTCGACGTCGAGGCGGCGACGCTTGCGTGCGCCCGCGACGCGGACTTTCCGCGTGCGCTCGCCGACGAAGTCCTTGCGCGCGTGCTTGCGCGCACCCCGCAGCAGTGACCTCACCAGGCCGCGCGCGAGGTCACGCTCGACCCAGCGCGGTTTGGCGGCGGCGAGCTCTCGCGCGTACACCTCGAGGAAGCGGCGCGCGAGACGGCGGGCCTCGCGCCGGCCGATCCGCAGCACCGCGCGGGCGAGCACGATCGAGACCAGCAACCGGACCAGCTCGTAGTTGCACGGCGCGCACAGCGATTCGTCGAAGTCGTTCATGTCGAAGTAGACGAGGCCGTTGTCGCCGCGGTAGCTCCCGAAGTTCTCGATGTGCAGGTCGCCGCAGAGCCACGCCCGCGGCGAGGCCTCGAGCACCGGATGGCCCGCGACGTCGGCAAAGAACAGATGACAGGTGCCGCGCAGGAAGCGCAGCGGGCCGGCGGCGAGGCGGTCGAGCTTCATCCGCAGGCGCTCGGGGTCGCGACCGGCGTTGAAGGCGAGGATGCGTTCGACGGTGTCCTGGGCGTGCATGGGAGGGCAACGGTCGATGTCACGGCGGATGCCGATGGTGGCACAGAATGCGGGGGCGCTGTCCCCGTGGCGCTGCGGTGCTGGTGGGGACACGCACGCCGCGTTGCGGCGAGCCAGTCCCCTCCGGGGGTCACGGCGCGCTCGACGGCCTCACCCGGCAGCGAATGTTGCGCGAGTCGGCGGAGCCGGTCACCGGATCCCAGGGCGGGCCGTAGGCGAGTGCGGCATTGACGTTCACGTCGAGCGCGCCGTGCCAGGGGCCGGGGGATTCGGGCCGCCACCAGCCGATGCCGGTGGATACGGTGCCGGGGGTCACCCGGTCGGTGATGCGCGCGCGGAGATGGCAGCCATCCGGCCGCCCCTGCAGCTCGAGGACGACCCAGTCGTCGTCGGCGAGGCCGAGCGCGGTGGCGTCGTCGGGGTGGATCTGGAGCGTCGGGTCGGGCGACAGAGCGCGTAGCCACGCCTGCTCGCGAAACCGCGAGTGGTGATAGCTCTTCTCCCGCTCACCGGTGTTGAGCACGAGCGGGTAGGCGGCGCGCAGATCGTCGTCGACGTCGTCGCACGCGGGCGTCACGAGGTCCGGCAAGGGGTCGAGACCGAGGTCGGCGAGCACGCTCGAGGCGAGCTCGACCTTGCCGCTCGGGGTCGCGAAGGGTCGGGTCTCGAACTCGCCGTGGGTCCAGGGGAAGGTGGCGAACCCGGTCGCACGGAGCTGCTCGATGGTGATCCCGCTGTCACCCAGGAGGTAGGCGTTGAGCTCGCGCTGCGAGCGCCAGGGCACCAGCCGGGCGGTGAGCGCGCCGCGTGCCTCGAGTCGGTCCAGCAGCCCGAGCGCGATGTCGAGGTCGCACCGGGCCTCCCCGCGCGGCGGGTGGGCGGCTCGGGTGTAGCTCACGCAAGGGCCGCCCGGCTGCAGCGAGACCTCCTCCTCCTCGAGGGTGGTCGTCTTCGGCAGCACCAGGTCGGCGCGGGCCGCGGTCGGGTTCATGGTCTGGGTGGCGACGGCGAGGAAGTCGAGCGATTCGAGCGCCGCCACCGTGCGCCGGGTGTCCGGGTAGGTGACCGCGATGTTCACCCCACTCACGTAGAGCGCCCGGACCGGGTAGGGCCGGCCGGTGAGGATCGCGTCGATGACCGACGGGTTGTGGCAGGCGGTCTGCCAGCCGCGCGGGCCTGCCCAGAGCGGGAAGCGTTCGGCGCCGATGGTGAGGCGCTCGGTCGCCTCCGGCAGTCGGAACGCGGGGTCGTGGAGCAGGTCGATGTACTGGCGAAAGCCGGGCGGGCGCTTCACCCGTCGATTGCCACCCGGGCGGTCGACGTTGCCGCTCACCGCCACCAGGCAATGGAAGGCGCGGAAGGTCTGGAACCCGGCGCTGAAGGCGTCGATGCCGTGGCCGCTCACGAAGGTGGACGGCCCGTCGGCGTACATCCGCGCCGCGCTGACGATGTCCTCGGCCGGCACCCCGGTGAGCCGCGCCGCCTCGGCCGGCGGGTAGTGGGATGCGCGCTCGACCAGGGCGTCGAAGCCGACCGACCAGCGGCTGACGAAGTCGCGGTCGTGGCGGCCCTCGGCGACCAGCACGTGGATCATCGCGAGCGCGATGGCGGCGTCGGTGCCGGGCCGCGGGCGAAGCCACAGGTCGGCGCGGTCGGCGGCGTGGGTGCGCTTCGGATCGACGACCACCAACCGGGCGCCGCGAGCGCGGGCTGCGGCCAGCGCGCGCCACTGGACCGGATCGGCCTCGCGCGGGTTTCGACCGACGAGCAGGATGCAGCGCGCGTTCTCGATGTCCTCGCCGTTGGTGATGCCGAGACCGGTGACGCGATCGCTCACCGCGCGGCAGCCACCGCACAGATCCTGGTTGATCATCCAGTTCGGCGAGCCGATCGAGCGAAGCAGCAGGGCGACGACGGCGCCGCGGCTGAAGAACGCGCCGCTCACCGCGCCGGCGATCGACGGCGGCCCGTACCGCGACCGGACCTCGGCGATGCCGTCGGCCATGGTGTCGAGCGCGACGTCCCAGTCGACGCGTTCCCAGCGGCCGGCGCCGCGCGCGCCGACGCGACGCAGGGGAGTGAGCAGACGGTCGTCGCCGTAAGTCCACTCCGAGACCGCGCGCACGCCCTTGGCGCAGAAGGCGCCCTTCGAGGCCGGGTGGTCGCGGTTCGGCGTGATGCGCGTGACTCGGCCGTCCTCGACCGTCATCAGCGAGCCGCAGGTCGCGTTGCACTCCCAGCAGGTGCTCGGGACGGTCTCGGCGGTCATGGGCGCTCGACGTCGCGGGGCCGGCGGACAGGCTATCACCTGCGGTGGCCGGCGCGGCACCGGGCCGCGCCCGGGATCGTGCGTGGTGGCGGGACGTCGCTGCCGACGTGCGGGCGGGGGCGGGGCCCCGCCCCGGGAATCGCGCGGTCGTCCGTCGGTGCCGGGTCAGGCCACCTCTGCGGTGTCGGAGCGCACACGGCGCAGCAGGGCGTCGACCAGGCGGGCGGTGCCACCCAGGATCCCACGCCGGGTCTCGAGATCCCGGCGCCGCTGCTCGCGTGCGATGCGTGCCCGGAGCTGCGCCCGGTCGGCGTCGGTCATCGTGCCGCCGCCCAGCTCGCGGAACGCGTTCGGCTGGCGCAGCACGCAGCGGGCCAGCTCGTCGGCCAGCCGGCGGTCGATGCGCTCGGGTGGCAGGTGGAATCGCACCGGACCGAGGGTGTCGAGATTGCGTGTTTGCAGCACCACCACCCCGAGCGAGGGGTCGGCGTCGAAGCGAAGCTCGACCGGTACGTGTCCCTCGACCATGAACACGGTGCCGGAGCGACCGCGGTCGATCTCCTGGAAGCGCAGCCCGTAGCTCCGCAGCCGGTTGCGATGGACCGACGCCAGCGGCGTGCTCACCCGGGTCCGGACGCAGATGTCGCGCGTGCAGTCGAACGCGAGCCCGAAGGTCCCCGGGGTGTCCGAGATGGTCTCGAGCAGTCGGTAGCGCCCCTGGCGCAGCGCCACCAGGGTGCCGATCTCGGGGATCTCGTAGCTGACGCGGATCTCGGGCCCGGCTGCTTCCAGGCAGCGCGCGAGGTCGCGGAAGTAGTGCTCCAGTGCTCGCAGCGCCGGCGCCAGGCGCTGCTCGGCGACATCCCGCCGGACACGCTCGGCCAGTCGCTCGACTGCAGCCTGGCGCTCGCGGTCGCGGGCGGTCACCCGGAGTTGCTCCAGGACGTCGACCGCCGGGTCGTGTGGCGGCGTGAGCGCCGTTGGACGCGCGCTCGACCCCGTGCTGCGATGGATCACGGCGGGCCTCGATTGCTGAGAAACGACCTAAAGATAGAAGGCTATTTAACTGAAAATCAAGGTTTTCAAGAGCGGCGCTCGAATTGGGCAAGCGGAGCGGGCGGCTGGCCTTGCACGGCCGGCCTCGACCGCGCTCCACCCTGAGGTAGCCTCTCCGCCGCCACCGGGGCGCGGATGGCGCGTGCGGGCCGTCGTCCGAGGCGGCGTCGCCGGGGGGTGGAGGCGCGGCCCGGCCACCGCCATCTCGGCCCGACGGGAATTCATTTGCAGAGGCGCCTGGAAGAAAAGTGAGCACTTACATCCGATCGCTGGTCGCGGCTGTCCTCCGAGCGGGGCTCATGGCCCTCGTGTCCCTGCCGCTGGTGGTGGCCGCCTCGTCGCTCGAGGCACCCGGCCCACACGCGGTCGGGGTGCGCGACGTGCGCTTCGTCGATCAGATCTTCGGCCGCGGTGAGGTGGTCGGTCGCGTCTACTACCCGGCGCTGGTCACCGGGAGCGAGGCACCGCCGGACCCCGCGGGTGGCCCCTATCCGCTGGTGGCGTTCCAGCACGGATTCCTTGCCGACCCGTCTCTTTACGATCTGCTCTCGGCCCACGTCGCGAGCCACGGCCACGTGGTGGTCTCGACCGGGACCGGGACCGGGTTGTTGCCCGATCGCGAGGCCTTCGCGCTCGACACCCGTGGCTTCCTGCACTGGGCCGACGGACAGTCCGCGACCGCGGGGAGCTTCCTCGCCGGGATGGTGGACGCCACCGCGCCGTGGGCCGCGATCGGCCACTCGATGGGGGGTGGCAACCTGTTCGACCTCGTCGGGGCGGAGCCGCGCGTGCGGGTCCTGATCGCGCTGCAGGCGGCGTCGTCCGACGCCGATGCGGTGGCCGCCGCGCGCGCCTTCGACGGCTCGGTCCTGCACGTGATCGGTGCCCAGGACCAGTTCGTCCCGGCCTGGATGTCGACGTCGTGGCTCGTCGCCACCAGCGAGTCGGCGGCGCGCAACCTCGCGGTGGTGGTCGAGGGGATGGGGCACCTCGGCGCGACCGACCTCGACCTCCCCATCGATGCGCTCCCGGTCGCGGATCAGCGTCGCCTCCATCGCCGCCTGGTGACCGGCTTCCTCCGCTCCGAGGTGCGCGGCGAGACGCGGTGGTGGTCGGACCTGGTCGGGCTCGGCGCCGACGGTGAGCCGATGGCGGGCTTCTCGGCCGGCCGCGCCCCGGTACTGTGGGCCGACCTCGTTGCCGGCCCGGGCAACGCGCTCGACGTCGGGGTCGCCGCGCGACCGGGCCAGCTCGCCCTGGTGCTCGCGGCGCTCGGGCCGGGCTCCATCGCCACCCCGTTCGGGCCGCTCGAGCTCGATCCGGCCAGTGCGCTGCTCGCCGGCGTCGCGGCTCTGGGCGGGACCGGAATCGGCCGCACCACGGTGCCCCTTGCGGCGCCACCGGCCGGCTCCGGACCAAGGCTGCAGGCGCTCGTCTACGGCGCCGATGCCGGGGCGCTGACCCCGCCGGTCGAGATCGGCGCGCCGCCGTGACCTCGACCGGGTGCGCGCACCCGGCCGCGGGACGCGGCGACGGAGCTCAGAACGGGTTCCAGCTCTTCTTCGGCGTGTAGTGCATGTAGCCGATGCTCGCGCCGGCGCGCAGCCCGACACCGAGCCGGATCGGGGCCAGTGTGATGTCACCGCTGCGCTGATAGTTGGCGCCGACGCCGCCGACGAAATAGTAACTGCCGTCGACGGCCGGGAAGCGCTGGAAGATCGCCCCCGCGCGATGCATGCCATAGCAGAGCACGAAGACCTTCGACGCGTTTCCACCGAGATCGAAACCGACCGACGGCCCGGTCCAGTACACGCGGCGACTGCCCCCGGACTTGAGCTGGAGGCGCCCGTCACCGTAGCGCAGCCCGACGCCGATCGCACCGCTCACCTCCTCGCCCGCCACGTAACCGGTGGGCCGGCCGAGGTCGGCGAAGACCTTCTCCACCACCTTGGCGAGTCCCTCGGTGCTGCTTCCGAAGAACCTCTCGGCCTCGGCGAGGATCTCGTCGACGCTATATCCCTCCTCCTCGGCCATCGCGCTCGGCGCGGCGAGGAACAGGGCGAGGAGGGCCGAAAGGGCGAAGGCGCGGATCGAGCCGAGGTGTGCGTGCATCGCGGTCTCCGTTCGCGGGCAGGAACGGCGAGCCTACCTCGGTCGGTGGCGGAAAACCGTGAAGCGATCGAGCCCCGGCGCCGCGGGCGGGCGCCGGGGCGTCGCGTCCGCGGACGCTCAGTCCTCGCCGACGATCGGGTTGCGCAGCAGACCGACCTTCTCGATCTCGACCTCGCACACGTCGCCCGGGCGCATCCACACCGGTGGCTTGCGGGCATGGCCCACCCCGGACGGGGTGCCCATGACGATGAGGTCGCCGGGCTCGAGCGTCAGGCATTCGGTGAGCAGGGCGATGGTCTCGGCGACACCGAAGAGCATGTCGTCGGTGTTCGCGTCCTGCATCACCTGACCGTTGAGCCGGGACTGGATGCGCAGCCCCGTCGCCCCCGGTGGCAGCTCGTCGGCGGTGACGTAGTCCGGCCCGAAGCCGCCGGTGGCGTCGAAGTTCTTGCCGATCGTCCACTGCGACGTCAGGCGCTGGTACTGGCGGATCGACCCGTCGTTGAACACCGAGTAGCCGGCAATCACCGACAGCGCGTCCTCGCGCGCGACGTGGCGCGCGCGCTGCCCGACCACCGCCGCGAGCTCGGCCTCGTAATCGAGCTGCTCGGAGACCCGCGGGCGAACCATCGGCTCCCCGTGGGCGACCAGCGAGGTCGCGCAGCGCATGAAGAACGACGGGTAGCTGGGCTTGCTGTGCCCACCCTCCGCCGCGTGATCGGCGTAGTTCAGGCCGAGGCAGATGATCTTCCCCGGGCTCGGCAGCGGCAGGTGATAGCGCAGGCCGGCGAGCGGCACGCGGGCGCTGGCCGGGGCCGCGCTCACCGCCTTGGCGACCGCCGCCACCGCCGCCGCGCCGCCGGTGACCACCGACGCGATGTCTCCCGGCAGTCCGCCGCCGAGCGCGGAGACGTCCACCACCGAGTCGTCACTCGGAGCGCCGAGGGTCGGGCGACCACCCTTGTCGAACATGCAAAGCCGCATCGGGCCTGTCCTCCACTCTCAAAGGGGCGGGCAGTGTACTGCTCCGGAGCCGCCTCGGTGACATCTCTCGCACCGGTCGCCCGCCGCGGCCGGACCGCCACGGTCGTCAACCGCCGACGAGGTTGAAGCGCTTGATCATCCGGTAGACGCTGCGCTCGCTCACCCCGAGCGCCTCCGCGACCGCGCCACGACGGCCCGAGTACTTCTTGAGCTGGGTCGCGAGATACTCCTCCTCGATCTCGTCGAGCGTCGGCTCGTGGTCGAACGACAGCGTCACCACCGCGTGGGAGCGCGATGCATTGGCGCCGAACGCGAGGTGCTCCGGCCCGATCATCGGTCGGTCACGCGACAGGATGATCGCCCGCTCGATCACGTTCCTGAGCTCGCGGACGTTGCCCGGCCAGTCGTAGCAGACGAGCTTGCGAAGGGCCGGCCCGGTCAGACGTTTGTCGATACGGCGCGAGAAGCTGTGGTGGTGGAGGAAGCGCGTCGCGAGCAAGGGGATGTCCTCGCGCCGCTCGCGCAGCGCAGGCACGTAGATGTTGAATGCGTTCAGACGATAGAAGAGATCGGCGCGGAACTCGCCTGCCTCGACCATCGCCGCGAGATCACGGTTGGTGGCGGTGACGATGCGCACGTCGGCATGGAGGTCGCGCGTGCCGCCGACGCGCCGGTACTGGCCGGTCTCCAGCACCCGCAACAGCTTGGCCTGAATCGCGCCGTCGATCTCGCCGATCTCGTCGAGGAACAGCGTCCCACCCTCGGCACCCTCGATCAGCCCGCTCTTCTGCCGCTCCGCGCCGGTGAAGGCGCCTCGCTCGTGACCGAAGAGCTCGGACTCGAACAGCCGCTCCTGCAAGGTGCAGCAGTCGACGACCACGAAGCTGCGCCCCGCGCGGGGCCCGCCGCGGTGGATCGCGCGCGCGACGAGCTCCTTGCCGGTGCCGCTCTCGCCCTGCACCAGCACCGTGATGTCCTCCTCGGCCACTGCCGAGATCAACCGCCGCACCGCCTCGATGCCCGCGCCCTCGCCCACCAGCAGATTGTGGGTGGCGTCGTGGACGTCGAGTTGGCGCCGGCTGAACTGGTTCTCACGGCGCAGGGTGACGGTCTCGAGCGTGCGCTCCACCGTCAGTAGCAGCTCGTCGAGACTGACCGGTTTGAGCAGATAGTCGGCGGCGCCCTTCTTCATCGCCTCGACCGCGTTTCGGACCGACCCGAATGCGGTGAGGACGATGACCGGATAGTTCTCGGCCAGCTCGAGAAGGTGGTCGAGCATGTCGCCCTCGGGCAGGCGGACATCGGTGATCACCAGCGCCGGCTCGGTCCTCGCCAGGTAGCTCTGAGCCGCGGACCACGTCGACACCCCCGTGGTCGCGAAGCCGGCCTTCGAGAGCTGTCGGGCGAGGAGCTGACACAGCGTCGTGTCGTCCTCGATGACCAGCACGGGCTGCTTCATGCCGACTCCTCGGCGGCGCTTCCGGCCGACGGGAAGCAGGCGGCGAATGTCGACCCGCGTCCGGGCTCACTCTCCACCTCGAGCCTTCCGCCGCAGCGCTCCAGGATGGCGCGGACGATGGGAAGGCCGAGACCCGCGCCGCGCGTTCCGTCGGCGCGGCGACTGTAGAAGGGGTGGAAGATCTCCGACAGCTGCTCGCGGGGGATGCCGACGCCGGAGTCGCGAACCTCGACCACGACGTGCTCCGGGTCGACGCGTGTCGCCACCACGAGAGTGCCACCGCTCGGCATCGCGTGAATCGCGTTTTGGACCAGGTTCAGTGTCAGCATTCGGATCTGGCTGTCGCTACCGAGAATGCGGGCATCGGGGGCGAGCTCGGTGCGGAGCGTGATCGCGCGCGAGCCCATCTCCCATCGCACCAGGCTCAAGGTGTCCTCGACCGCTGTCGTCACGTCGACCAGCTCCGAGTGCTCGTCCGGCGCCATCCCGAGCTTCAGCAGTCGCTCGGTCACGCTGATGCAGCGATCGATCTCGCGGTCGACGATCTCCAGGTACTCCTCCAGCTCCTCCGAGCCATCACTCGCGCGGCGCTCGGCCGCGAACGACTGCAGCGCGAGGCGCACCGATGTGAGCGGGTTGTAGATCTCGTGCGCGACCCCGGTCGCGAGCTTGCCGAGCTCGGAGAGCTTCTGGTCGTGCGAGTACTGCACCTCCTTGGAGAGATCGCGAATCGACTCCACGACGAGGGTCGTCTGCGCACCGTCGACGAATCCGCGCATCCGTGACGCGTGGATCTCGACATCCAGTGCCCGGCCGTCACGATCGAGATGGCGGTGCAGCGCCTTGACCGGCTCCGCGCGAGCGCGGAGCTCGCGCACCGGGCAGGTCACCAGCGTCGGCGGGCAGGGCTCGCTCGATCCGTGGGACCGCGCATGACACGGCTCGTCGAGTCCCTCGTCGGCGGTGAGCTTGAGCTGCTCTCGATACGCCTTGTTCACCAGGATCACGCGGTAGTCCGGAGTGATGACGCGGACGCCGTCCGGGATCGCGTCCACCAGTTGCTGCAGGAACTCGCGCTGGCGGTGGCCCTCGTCGATCCGCGTCTTCAGCTCGTCGGCCATGCGGTCGAAGCTGTGGCCGAGCTCGGAGAGCTCGTCGACCCCGGGCAGCGCCGCACGCGCCCCGAGATCGCCGGCGGTGAGTCGACGGCTCGCCCCTGTCAGCCGCTGGATCGGCGCCAGGACGTTTCGTCGGATGAACCACCAGCCACCCGCGATGTTGAGCACGACGACGATCGCGCCCGCGCCCATCAACACCAGGGTCGTGCGGCGCGCCTGCTCGACGATGGGCGCGGCATCGTACTCGACGTATAGCGTGCCGTTGCGCGGGTTCTCGGCGCTTGATCCATGGCAAGTCTCGCAGACCGGTTGGTTCGCGACCGGATTGACGCTGCGTAGCACCTTCCGTCCGGCGGCATTGGTGACGAACTCGGTGAACGGCTCGCCGCGTGGCGGCGGATGGCGGCCACCGAGGAGGCTCGGTGTGTTGGCGAATCGGATCTCGCCGCCGCGGTCGGTGATGAACACCGAGTCGATGTGGGCCTGTTGGCCCAGCCGCTCGACGATCACACGCAGACCTTCCAGGTCACGCTTCAGCATCGCGTTCTCGAGCGACGTCTGCAGCAGCTGGTTGACCTGCTCCGCGGCTCGAGTTCGCTCGGACTCGAGCTCCGCGCGATAGAGGTTCACGTACAGGACCAGGAACACGAGCGAGCTCATGACCAGGCCGGCTGCGGTGCCGACGGCGAACTTGCGATTGAGATGTGCGAGGAGCCAGTGCACGCGAGCACCCGTGGGCGTCGTCGCCCGTCCATCACCTGCCGGTCGCCGCGGTGGCGCCGCCGAGACGGTCCCACTCCGGCGACTCCGATTCTAGGCATCTGGCTGGCGGATTCTCTGACAGTTTGTCATGTCGCAGCGACCCTCGGCGCGACGGTGACCCGGCGCAATGCGACGACGGGCATGCCAAGCCCTTGAATGTGTGCGTCGGGTCGCGCGCCTCGACGCGTTGGATCGGGACTTGCTCGTCGCTGGTCGAGGACGCGCTCGACCCGGGTGTCGTCCGCGTCGAGCCCAAGCCACGGAGAAATCCCCATGAGCGCACGTGCGCATTCTCGATCTCGTCTCGTGCTACTGGCAGTGACCACGCTGTTGGCGGTCACCGCCCGAGCACAGTCGGCCGACCCCGCGGGGGCGGTCGAGCCCGCACCGAGCCTGGCCGAGGCGCTCCGCCAGGCGATCACCGCCAAGGGCTGGCCTTCGATCGAGGGGCCAGACGGCAGTCGCTACTACTTCCCCGTGCCTCCACGGGCCCCGGCCGAGGCGACCCTCGGCGAGCGTTTCCGGCTCGCGCTGCAATGGGCGGGATGGTCCAGCGAGTCCGCGGCCGACGGTGGGTGGGTTCTCCGGCCGCCCGTCAGGACCGCGCCCGGCCCGGCAGTCGCCGTGAGCTCGGCGCCTGCTCTTGCCACCACGTTGCGCGAGGCGCTCGAGCGCGGTGGCTGGCAGGTCGACGTCGCGGACGACGGTTGGGTGACTCTGATTCCGCCCGGTGCGGCGGCGACCGAATCGCCCGCACCGGAGGGTGCCGCCCCTGCGGGTGGTGACACGTCCGCGCCGGCGCGCTGAGCCCGAACGGACAAGTTGTCATGGATCGCGGCGGTGTCTCGCCGGTCGGCCCGCTCGTAGGCCCGCGAGTGCAAGCGTTTGATTCGTCGGGCGGGCTGGCCAGGGTGAGTCCGGGCGCGAGGGGAACGGGCCGGCGCGCGGGGTCGGCCTGCTCGAGGACGCCTGACAGATCGTCAGGTGTCGTGCCGCGGAACGCGGTGACAGGCGCCGATGCATCGCCGGATCTCCTGCCGAATCAGTGCGATCCCGCCGATGGCATGCCGCTTGCCTGACCCCGATCGACAGCCGGGCGACACGCACGTGACCGGATAGACGGTGATGTCACGGTTGCCCGACAGGGGAGGAGCGATGTGATGAACGCGGTGAAGGTCCTTGCGCTCGGCGTGCTCTGCACCGTCGCCGGGAACCGGCTGGTGGCGGCGGCCGAGACCCCCATCGCGGGCACCCAACCGGGAGCCCGGCCCGCCGGGGCACCGGTGGTGTCGACGATGAATCACGACGGTGAGTGGTACGCGCGGGCGCTCACGGGGCTCGCTCCGCCCTATCCGCGCAGCTTCCGATTCTTGGAGGACCAGGGTGCCTGGTACACGCCGTTCGACCGTCCCGGAATGACCGGGCGTTACGACATTCGTGGATGGCACACCGATCCAGAAGCGTCGGCGCGCGAGCGCTGACATCAAACCCGGCAAGGGGAGGAACCGAAGATGAAACGAATGCGCAAGGCCTTTGGCAAGGCAATGCTCGCGGCGGCGATCGGCCTGCTCGTCGGAAGCGGGGCGTCGGCCAGCATGACCGGCATGGACGGCATGTCCGGTATGGGCGGCATGTCGGGCATGGGCGGCATGGGCGGCATGTCCGGCATGGGCGGCATGTCGGGCATGGGCGGCATGTCGGGCATGGGTGGCATGTCGGGCATGGGTGGCATGTCGGGTATGGGCGGCATGTCCGGAATGGGCGGCATGTCCGGGATGTCGGGCTACTTCCGGATCTCGCCGGACGGCCAGATCTTCTTCTATCCCGCGCAGCAGGGCATGAGCGGCATGTCCGGGATGGGTGGAATGTCGGGTATGTCCGGCATGGCCGGTGGGTGGGCCCCGCCGAAGTGAGCCCTGCCGACACGTTGTAGGGAAATCCCGAGGGCACAGGGACGTGCCCGCGCTTTCAGTCCGGAGCAGATGTCGTGACCAGACGATTCGGGAAACGGCTCGCGTTGCTCATCGCGCTCTCGGCTCTACTCGGTGGTGTCGCTGCCGAGGAATCACCGAGCTACCAGCGCGCGCGATGGGACCCGATCCACTTCAAGCCAGCCATCGATGACGCCACTGATGCGCAGTGTCTGGCCTGCCACCAGGAGATCATCGACCGCCGTGTGCGCGAGACCACCCCCGCGGGCCTCGCTGCCACCGATGCTCTCGCCTGGTACCAGACCCTGGACACCTACGCCGGCGAGCAAGAGACGTTTCATCGCCGCCACCTCGTCACCGAGTACGCGCGCAACGTCATGTCGCTCCAGTGCACGACTTGCCACCAGGGCAACGACCCGGTGGAGGAGACCGGGATGTCATCGGCGGAGATGCAGCCCGGGCTCGTCCTGCGCAAGCAGGTCGACCCCAAGACATGTCTGATGTGTCACGGCACCTTCAACTACGCGGTGATGGGAATCCCCGGCCCGTGGAGCGAGCATGGCGCGATGTTCGCAGACAACTGTCTGTTGTGCCACGCAGCCATCCGCACCAATCGCCATCAGGTGAGCTTCCTTCGCCCCGAGGCCATCGAGGAGGCCGCAGGTAGCACGAGTGACGTCTGCTACGGCTGCCACGGTGGGCGCGCCTGGTATCGAACCTCGTACCCCTACCCACGCCATCCATGGCCAGGCGGGGGTGACAGCGTGCCGGACTGGGCGAAGGGGCGTCCGACTGCATCGGATCCGCGGTTCACCAAGGCCGCCGGGCCGAAGCCCGACCTGAAGAGATAGCCGCGCGGAGAACGGTATGAGCACCCAGGATCGATACGGCTTTCTGGACGACCGCCTGAACCTCACGCGGCGGTCGTTCCTGAAGACCAGCGCCGCGGGTACCGCCGCGCTGGGCGCCAGCGGACTCGTCGGCGTCCGCGATGCCGGCGCCTTTCCCTACGAGCCGTACCCGCGCGACGACGATCTCACGTCGGTGGTCACGAGCTGTGCCCACAACTGCGGCTCGCGGCACATGCTGGTCGCGCACAAGAAGGGCGACGTCATCGTGCGGCTGTCGACCGACGACGGCCGCTACCAGCGTGATGGGCACTTCGGAAAGGACACCGAGGAGGAGCCGCAACTCCGGGCGTGTCTGCGTGGACGTTCCTACCGTCAACGCCTCTACTCCGCGGAGCGTTTGCTCTATCCGATGGGGCGCGTCGGAAAGCGCGGAGAGGGCCGCTTCAAGCGGCTGAGCTGGGACGAGGCGCTGGAGTACGTCGCCGACAAGATGCTGGAGATCAAGAACCAGTATGGCTCCACCGCGTTGCTCGACCAGAGCTATGCGGGCGCATCCTACGGCGTGCTACACAAGTCCGATCAGATCGAGGGTCTGCTCGGCCGCTTCCTCGGCATGTTCGGCTGCCGGACCAGCTCGTGGTCGGTCCCCTCGTACCAGGGGACGACCTCGAGCTCGCGTTGGACCTTCGGCACCATCGAGGACGGCAACGAGGACGACGCCTTCGCGCACTCGAAGCTGATCATCATGTGGGGCTGGAACCCCGCCTACAGCTTCCACGGCGGAAACACCTTCTACTACATGCGCCTCGCCAAGCAGCGCGGGTGCAAGTTCGTTCTCGTCGATCCGCAGTACACGGACTCGGCCGCCGCCTACGATGCGTGGTGGATTCCGATCAGACCGAACACCGATGGCGCGATGCTCGCAGGTATGGCGCATCACATCTTCACCGAGAACCTCCAGGACCAGGCATTCATCGACCGCTTCACGCAGGGAATGGACGCCGGCACCATGCCGGCGTGGGCCGGAGGGTCAGCCAACGGCCGGGAGAACTTCAAGGACTACATCCTCGGGGCCTACGACGGTGTGCCCAAGACCCCGGAATGGGCGAGCGAGATCTGCGGCGTCTCGGCCGCCGACATCCGCAAGCTCGCAGACATGTATGCACGAACCAAGCCGGCGGCGCTGAAGGCGTCGTGGTCGCCCGGGCGCAACGCCTACGGCGAGCAGTACAACCGAATGGCCGCCGCCCTGCAGGCGATGACCGGAAACATCGGGATCCTCGGTGGCAGTGCCGAAGGTGTCGGCAAGGCATGGCACGCCGAGGCCGTGGCCTACCCCTACGATCAGTACGCCAACATCTGGTTCTCGTCGATCAAGTCCGATCGCTGGGCCCACTGTGTGCTCGAGTACCCGAACGTCGAGCGCGAGGAGATCGGCCTGTGGCCGCGGCAGGACGCGCTGGACGGGGTGATTCCGAACATCAAGGGAATCTTCTGGCAGGGATCGGACTGGCTCAATCAGCTCACCAACGTCAAGAAGGGGTTGAAGGCGATCGAGAAGCTGGAGCTGGTGGTGTGCATGGACTCGACCATCACCCCCTCCGGACTCTACGCCGACGTGCTGTTCCCGATTGCCACGCACTTCGAGCGCCACGACGTCGCGCTGCCCTGGTACAAGGGGCACTACTACATCCACCGACCGAAGGTGATCGAGCCGCTGGGTGAGGCCAGGACCGACTTCCAGGTGTTCACCGAGCTGGCCTATCGCATCGGCCACAAGACCGGAATCGGAGACTCCTTCGGGCGCGCCTACAACCCGCGAGCGACGCGCGACTACTTCACCAATCCGGATCCGGTCGACGAGGCCTACCTGCGCGAGTGGTGGCAGTCGAAGGTGATGGCGCACCAGGGCGTGGAGATGGGCTGGGACGAGTTCAAGAGTCGCGGCGTCTACAAGTTCAAGCTCGACAAGCCACAGGTCGCGTTCCGCGACCAGATCGAGAACGGAGTGCCGTTCCAGACACCTTCGGGCCGGATCGAGATCCTGTGCACCGAGCTCGCGCAGATCTCGGACTGGACCCGAACCCGCTACGGGTATCACATACCTTCGATCCCGAAGTGGATCGAGCCGTGGGAGTCATTGAACAGCGAGAAGTCGAAGACCTACCCATTCCATCTGATCTCGCCGCATCCGAGATGGCGCACGCACTCGATCTTCAACAACTGCTCCTGGCTGCGCGAGGTGTACGAGCAAGAGGTGACGCTCAACGCGGCCGATGCGCGGCGCCTCGGGATCCGCACCGGGGATACGGTGGAGGTCTTCAATGCGCGCGGTAGTGTGGTGGTGCCGGTCTACGTCACCGAGCGCTGCATGCCGGGAGTCGCGGTGTTGCACGAGGGCGCGTGGCTGGACCTGGATGCCGACGGCGTCGACCGTTCCGGCAATCCCGACATGCTGACTCTCGACGAGCCGAGTCCCGCCGGATCGTTCGCCTACAACACCGTGCTCTGCGACATTCGCAAGACCGATCTCGAGCACCGGCCCGGATGGGATCGCCTGGCGACGGCTCGTTCCCACGTCTTTCGACGCGACCTCTGACGGAGGGCTTCGACATGGCCGACATCAAGGACCGCGCCGCGTTGAAAGAGGCGGTGAAGCGACGCAAGAAGGAAGTCTACACGCCGGTCGTTCCCGAGCAGCAGCTCGGCTTCATCCACAACAACGTGGATTGCATCGGCTGTCGCGCCTGCGAGATGGCGTGCAAGGACAAGAACGGCCTGCCACCCGGACCGCGCTTCAGGCGGGTCCTGTACGTCGAGGGTGGAACCTATCCGGACGTGTTCGCGTACAAGGTCAACGTGTCTTGCAACCACTGCGCGGAGCCCGCCTGTCTACCGGCCTGCCCGACCGGTGCGATCTGGAAGCGTCCGGACAACGGGGTCGTGGACATCGACTCGACGCTGTGCATCGGCTGTCGGCGCTGCGAGGCCGCCTGTCCCTACGGCGCACCGCAGTGGGATCCCGAGGCGCAGGTGGTGAAGAAGTGCAACCTCTGCATCGACGAGCTGGAGGCGGGACGCAAGCCCTACTGCGTGATGGCGTGCATGATGCGGGTCCTCGACGTGGGGCCCATCGACTTGCTGCGCGCGAAGCAGTACCCGACCAAGGCGATGACCGCGAGCGAGGAGGCGGTGGGGGCGGTGAAGGGCTTCGCCGATCCCGAGCTCACCCGGCCGTCGATCGTCTTCGTCCCGCACAGCAAGGGCAAGGTGTGATGGCGGTGGTGGCGGAGCGAGGGGTGGCCACGACCGGCCCGTTGCGGCGGTTCTGCGGGCTGTGCTCGGCGGATCTCGACGAGCTTGCAGCACTGCACGCGGGTGAGCTCGACGGCGCGGCGGTGCTCGCGCTGAGGCGGGTGGGGTTCCCGGACTCACTCGGGGTCCGGCTGGTATCGGAGCGCGGACGGTCGATCCTCGCGTCGATGGCGGCCGTCGTCGCCGAGCTCGACGACGGCGCCGACTCGCTCGACCGCCACGCCGCGGACTTCGCCGCCATCTACCTGACGCATGGCTACGGTGCGGCGCCGTCCGAGTCGGTGTGGCTCGACGACGAGGGCCTGGCGATGCAGGGCCCGATGTTCGAGGTTCGCCGGGCCTATGCACGCCAGGGGCTTAAGGCGCCGGATTGGCGGTTGCGCCCGGACGACCACCTCGTGCACCAGCTCGAGTTCGTCGCTGTTCTGGTCGGGCGCGGTGATCACGAGGCGCTCGAGACCGCGGCCGCCTTCCTCGACGCGCACCTGCTCCGCTGGCTACCCGCGTTCGCCGCGCGGGTCGCCGCGCGGTCCGAGACGTCCTTCTACGCCGGGCTGGCGGCGCTCACAGCGGTCTATCTCGAGGAGCTTCGCGAGGTGCTGGCGCAGGTCCTCGAGCGGCCGCGGCCGGTGGTGGAGCCGTTGCCGCGGCGCGGGGCGCCGAGCGCCGAGGAGGCGCCGTATCTGCCCGGGCTCGGACCCGGCTGGTGAGCCCGACCGGTCGGCGAGAGGCGTGATGCCGGCGGGGGGGCAATCGTCGAGCGGCTACCCGCCCGAGATCCTGGTCGAGCGCTGCGTGCACGCGCGCGCCACCGTCGTGTCCTGCCGTCGCTGCCTGGAGGTCTGCCCGCGTGAAGCGGTGGTGGTGGACGGATGCCCCGACATCGAGCCGGAATCGTGCGACGGCTGTGGCCTGTGCGTCGCTGCCTGCACCGAGGGTGCGCTGCTCGGTGAGGCGCCGGCACTCGCGGCTGGCGGCCACGATGCGGCGAGCGTCTTCCTCGCCTGCGAGCGCGCGGGTACCGACCGCGTCGGCGGGCCTCCATGCGTGCATGCGGTGTCGCTCGCGGAGCTGCTCGGTCTGCATTCTCGCGGCATGCGTCGACTCGAGGTTTGCACGGGTCGATGCGACGACTGCCCCCGCGACCGGGGCGAGCGGCTGGGGGAACGGGTCGCGCGCCTGAACCGGGTGCTGGTGGCACGGGGGGCGCTGCCGATTGCCGTGTTCCCACTCGGGCCGGCGCGGTGGAACCGCCGGGCCGCCGCCGCGCGACCGGCGAGATCCGAGCCGGGAATGAGCCGGCGAGGGTTCTGGCGCCGCGTCGTGGTCGCCGCCGTCGACCGCGCTCCTCCGGACGTGGCGTCGACGCCGTGGCGGCCCCCGGGGCAATCGCTCGCGCCCGCCGCGGGAGCGGTTCCGCGCCTGCATGCGCCGAGCATCGACCCGAACCGGTGCAGCGGCTGCGACGCCTGCGCGCGAATCTGTCCGCACGCGGCCATCGTCGGCGGCCCGGATGCCGACGACTACCAGATCGAGCCCGACGCCTGTACCGGCTGCGGGCTCTGCGTCGACCTGTGCGCCGAGCGGGCGGTGGAGGTCCGGTCCGACACGGTAGCGGCCCCACACCGCATCGCACTCGTGCGCCGCGTCTGCTCGGTGTGCGGCACCGCCTTCCATCGACCGCCGTCGGTGCTCCCGGGCGAGGCGCGCTGCGGCGTCTGTGCCCAGGCGGGAACGCGCCCGCGGCTCCGCCTGGTGCTCTAGCCGCCGCCCACGACAGGCAGGTCCGGCGCACGTGCCTCGACCGGACGACTATCGGGCCTCGGCGCTACACCGTCCGCGCGACGCCTGGTCCCCGTTTCCGGGTTGCGCTGCGCTCCACCCGGGCCACGCGGGCCGGGGGCGGGTCCGGTTCAGATGCGGTTCGGCTCCACCATCACCTTGATCTGGTCGGTCGGTCGCCGTAGCGCCTCGAAGGCGTGCGGGAAGTGGTCGAGGTCGACCGCCGCGGTGACCATCGCCGAGGGGTCGATGCGCTCGCGCCCGAGCAGATCGACCACGATCTCGAAATCGCGACGCGTGTAGACGTACGCGAAGGCGATGTCGAGCTCCTTCACGATCGCGCGGGCGGGGAAGAAGTGGTCGGCCGCCATGCACAGCCCGACGACCACCACTCGCGACTCCGGTGGCGCGTGGTCGATGGCGAGCTGCATCGAGCCGGGCACGCCGACGCAGTCGTAGACCACGCTCGGCGGGCCACCGGTGATGCGCTCGAAGCGCTCGCGCACGTCCTCGCGGCTGGCGTCGATGGCGGCGGTGGCGCCGAACTCGGTGGCCCGCTCCGCGCGGGCACCCACCAGGTCGCTCACCACGACGTGGCTGGCGCCGAGGTGGCGGGTGAACATGGCGACCGCGAGCCCGACCGGACCGGCGCCGATGATCAGGGCGTTGTCACCGGGCTGCAGGCGGGCGCGGCGGACCGCGGCGAGGCCGACCGCGAGCGGCTCGACCAGCGCGCCGGTGTGGTAGTCGACCGCCTCGGGCAGGCGCAGCGTCTCGGTGGCGCCGATGCGCGCGAGCTGAGCGTAGGCGCCGGTGAGGCGGTCGGAGGCGCGGGTGATGACCGTGGGGCAACGGTAGGCACGGCCGGCCAGACAGGCCGGGCATCGGCCACAACCGATGAACGGCTGGGCGCAGACGCGCTCCCCGACCTTCCACTTCCCCCGCAGATCACGCCCGACCTCGACGATCTCTCCCGAGAACTCGTGCCCGAGGACCGCACCCGGGTTCAGCGTGCGCCACCCCGCCGTCGGGTCGGTGCCCTGGGTCCAGTGCAGGTCGGTGCCGCAGATGCCGCAGGCCCGGACCTCGATCAGCAACTCCTCCGGCTCGGGCGTCGGGTCGGGAACGTTCTCGATCACCAGGGGGGTGCCAGGGGCCTTGAAGACGGCGGCTCTCATCGGAGTTCTCCGGCAGGTTCGGGGTCGCGCCATCGTGCCCCAAGCCCGGGGCCCTCGACAATGCTCGGGCACCGGCGGCGGCGCCGTGTGGACGGGCCGGCGCTCGGGAGCGGACAATCGGCGTCTCACGGGCCGCGGGTGGGCCGGCGCGTCTCGCGCGCGGCGTCGGTCGCGGTCGACCGGAATCCCTGGCGGGAGAGCACACTCGCCGCCAACACGACGCATCAGGCAGGGGAGAAGAGACGATGGCCGCGAACGGCAAGATCGCGATGGTGACCGGAGCCGGCTCCGGTATCGGACGGGCGAGCGCGGTGGCGCTGCTCGAGGCGGGCTACACCGTGGTGCTGGCCGGGCGACGGGCCGACGCGTTACAGGGCACGATCGAGGCCGCCGGCGGCGCCGGTGGCAACGCACTCGCGGTGCCGACCGACGTCAGCGACGAGTCCTCGGTCCGGGCCCTGTTCGCGACCACCGAGGAACGCTATGGGCGCCTCGACGTCCTGTTCAACAACGCCGGCACCAACACCCCGGCGAAGACCATCGACGAGCTCACCCCGGCGCAGTGGCGTGCGGTGGTCGACGTCAACCTCACCGGCGTGTTCCTCTGCGCACGCGAGGCCTTCGGGTTGATGAAGCGTCAGCGTCCGATGGGCGGGCGAATCATCAACAACGGCTCGATCTCGGCTCACGTGCCGCGGCCCGGCTCCGCGCCGTACACCGCCACCAAGCATGCGGTCTCCGGGCTCACCAAGACCATCGCGCTCGACGGGCGCCCGTTCGACATCGCCTGCGGTCAGGTCGACGTCGGCAATGCGGCCACCGAGATGACGGAGCGGATGAAGAAGGGTGTGCCCCAGGCCAACGGCACGATGGCGGTGGAGCCGACGATGAACGTCGCCAACGTCGCGAGCACCGTCGTGTTCATGGCCGGCCTGCCGCTGGACGCCAACATCCAGACGGTGACCGTGATGGCCACCAAGATGCCCTTCGTCGGTCGCGGCTGAGGGTGAGGGGCCGGCCCGCGCGCCGGGCTCCGGGCCGGCGGCCGTCGCTCGAGTCGGCCGTCGGTCGGGGATTGCTCAGGCGGTCTTGAACTGCGCGAGGCGGCGATCCAGGTGCCTCGCGAGCTCGGCCAGGGCGGTGACCGAGCTGGCGCGCTCGCTCGCGCGCTCGCACGCGGTGTCGGCGACGTCCGCGATGCGGGCGGTGCTCCGCCCGACCGAATCCAGCATCCCGCTCTGCTCGTCGGCGGTGCGGGCCATGGCCTGGTTGAGGTCGACCATGGTGTCGATGGCCGTGTTGATGCGCTCCAGCGCCTCGGTCGCCTCGCCGACGTGGGACACGCTGTTGCGCGCCCGGTCGCGGCTCTCCGACATCGCGTTCACGGCGGCCTGGGTGCGGCTCTGGAGCTGGGAGATCATGTCGTCGATCTCCTCCGTGGACTGCTGGGTCCGCATCGCGAGCGTGCGCACCTCCTCGGCGACCACGGCGAAGCCGCGCCCCTGCTCGCCGGCCCGCGCCGCCTCGATGGCGGCATTGAGCGCGAGCAGATTGGTCTGCTCGGCGATGCTGCGGATGACCTCGAGCACCGCGCCGATGCGCTGGGAGTCCGATCCGAGCGCCTCCACCACCCGTGAGAGATCGTCGAGCTCGCAGGTGAGTCCGTTGATGGCGTTGCGGGTGCCCTCGACCACCGCGCGCCCGCTGATCGAGGCCTCGCCGGCCTCTCCCGCCGCGTGTGCCGCGTCACGGGTGCGCGCCGCCATCGCCTGGCTGTTGGTCACCAGCTCGTGGACCGAGGCCGCCACGTCGCCGGTGGCCGCGCGCTGACTGCGTGCCGCGGCCAGCGAATCGTCGCTGGAGACGCTCAACCGCGCCGACAGCGATGCGACCTGCGATGCGTCGACCGCGACCTCCCGCACCAGCTCGTCGAGGCGCTCGCAGAGCCGATTGACGTCGTGGGCGATGGCCGAGAGCTCGTCGTGGCTGCCCGCGGGAAGGCGCCGTGTGAGGTCCACCTCGCCCTCCGCGAGCTCCGCCACTCGGGCTCGCAGGCGGTCGATCGGCCCGCAGACATGGCGCGTGATGACCAGCCAGAAGCCCACCGCGATCAGCGCCATCAGCAGGCTCGCGACCGCGCCGAGACGCACGATGGACTCGACGTGGCGGGCATCGGCGGCCTCGACCTGCGCCGTGGTGTGCTCGGCGACGATGTCGGCCAGTCGCCCGAGCACGCCGTCGACCTCGGCCCGCGCGGCGGTGCGTCGCGTCCGAGTCGCCTCGTCGCCGTCGCCACCGATGAAGGTCGCATCGAGCGCGGCGAGGCCGGTCCGCAAGGGGGCGAGCTCCGCCTCGGCGACGCCGCTCCCCGCGACCGCACCCTGCAGCTCACGCATCGCGCTCGTGATCCGGTTGCTCGCCTTCGCCAGGTCGCCGCGGGCGCCGTCGCGCGCCGCGAGGGCCTGCTCGAGCTCGAGCACCGAGGCCGTCGCCCGGGCCCCCGCGACATGGGTGCTCGCGACGTCGTCGAGCACTGCCTCGTAGGTGAGGAGGCCGACGAGGGTGCCGAGCCCGGGGACCAGGAGGCTCGCCGCCAGGAGGCCGAGAAGCTTGGTGCGAATGGTCATGACCGCTCGATGCCCACGACTCGGCGGGCGGTGGGAGGACGCTCGTTTATCGGCCGCCGGACGCGTCGCTTTAGTCCGACCGACGGGCATCGCCGGCCGAGCTGCCGACAGCATTGCGCTGCGGTGCGCGGTGGCCGCTCGATTGCACCCCGCGGCCGACGTTCGGTACTCTGCGCGCCATGCCGTTTCCGAGGTGAGGGTCGGTCCCGATGGGCGACGTGATAAAGGTCTTCTGGCAGCCGCACTGAACCAGCTGTCTCCGGGTAAAGGATTACCTCTCGGTCCGTGGGATCGAGTTCGAATCGGTGAACGTGCTGGCTGACAAGAGTGGTATGGAGGAGCTGAGGCGGCTCGGCGCGCGCAGCGTGCCCGTCGTCTCGCGTGGAGACCAGTTCGTCTTCGCGCAGGTGATCAAGGACGTGGTCGATTTCCTCGACCTCGACGACGACACCAGGCCACAGCTCACGCCGACCGAGCTGGCCACGCGCTACGGCGAGATTCTCGACACCGCCATCCGGCTCACGCGCCAGATGCCGGACGGTCGGCTGGACGACGAGCTCCCCAACCGCCCCCGGTCATGGCGGGTGCTGATGCACCACGTCTTCCAGATCCCGACGTCCTTCCTCGACATGGAGGAGACGGGGCAGGCCCTGACCTACGAGAACATGGTCGCGCCACCGCCGCAGGACATGCGCACCAGCGACGACATCGCGACCTTCGGCGAGCAGGTCAGGGCGCGGTTCGCGCGATGGTGGGCGGATGCCGAGGGCGAGGACTTCGAGGGGCAGGTGCCGACGTACTTCGGTGGCACCACGCGTCACGAGATGCTGGAGCGCACCGTCTGGCATTCCACCCAGCACGTGCGCCAGCTCGCGTCGCTGCTGGAGACCGCCGGGGTGCGCCCGGACCGGCCGTTGACCGCGGACCACATTCGTGGACTGCCGCTGACCGAGAAGGTCTGGGACGAGACCTGAGACCGGTGCGGGTGGCCTTCGGGCACCCGCGGCGGGCGTGTGTGAGCGTCGCGTCGGCGCCCGCGTGGTGGCCGCGCCCGAGTTTGGAGGTGTGACTTGAGCGATCTCTCCGGCCAGCAGGATTACTACGCCCAGATCGGATTCAGCGAGCGCATCGGCTACGGTGAGCGCCCGGCGGTGCTGGTGATCGACATGTGTCGCGGCATCACCGAGCGCGGCAACAAGATGTTCATCGACATGGACGCGCACATTCCGCGCATCCAGGCCATCCTGGACGCGGCGCGCGCGATCGACGCTCCGGTGGTGTTCACCACCGTCGCCTACCACCCGGACCTGGCCGACGCCGCGTATTTCGGCAAGAAGGCGGTGCTGGTGCAGGGGTTGCTGCACGGCGCCGAGGCGGTGGACATCGATCCGCGCCTGCCGGTCCTCGATCGCGATCACCTGATCGTGAAGAAGTTCCCCAGTGCCTTCTACGGCACCCATCTGCAGTCGATGCTGACCGCGCTCAAGGTGGACACCACCATCGTGGTCGGCAACTCGACCAGCGGTTGCGTACGGGCCACCGCCTGCGACGCAATCTCCGGAGGATTCCGGCCCGTGGTGCCGGCGGACTGCGTGGCCGACCGCGCGCCGCTCTCGCACCAGGTGAACCTCTTCGACATCGACTCCAAGTACGCCGACGTCGTCGACAGTGCCGAGGTCGTGCGTTACCTGAAGGGCTTGAACTCGCCGGCGCGGGTGCGCGCGGCGGGCTGAGAGGGGTCGCGCGGCGCGTCGGACGCGCCGCCGGACGTGGCCACGTTCCAATGATGCGGGAGGGGAAGATGGACAGGGGTGAGATTCGGCTATCGCGGCGCGCCGCCGCCGGGGTCGTCGCACGGACGCTCGCGGGTGGCGCGATTGCGCTGGCGGTGGGGCTCGGGGCGATGTCCGCCGCGAGTGCCGATGGCGGCACGCTGCGCGTGCGGTTCGGTTCCGACATCGGCAATCTCGACCCTGCACGTATCTTCCAGGTCGAGAACCAGACGGTGGCCGGTCACGTGTTCAACGGCCTGGTGAAGTATGACCAGGCGACCAACGAGATCGTCCCCGATCTGGCGCGCGAGTGGAGCGTCTCGGCCGACGGGCTGACCTACGAGTTCAAGCTTCGCCAGGGTGTCGAGTTCCACAAGGGCTACGGCCCGCTCACCGCCGACGACGTCAAGTTCTCGCTCGAGCGCGTGCTCGACCCGGCGACCAAGAGTCGGTACGCGGGTCAGCTCGCCGGCGTCAAGTCGGTCGACGCGCCCGATCCGTCGACCGTACGCATCACGCTCGAGAAGCCGAATGCGGGTCTGCTGAACAAGGTGACCGCGTTCAACCAGGGCTGGATCATGTCGCGCAAGGCCGTCGCCGAGATCGGTGACGACAAGGTCGCGCTCAACCCGATCGGCACCGGTCCGTTCGTGTTCGAGAAGTGGACCCCGGGCAGCGAGGTGCGGCTATCGGCCAACAAGTCGTACTTCGAGGGCGCGCCGAAGATCGACGCGGTGGTGTTCAAGGTCATCAAGGACGAGACTGCGGCGGCGATCGCGCTCGAGAACGGCGAGATCGACATCTTCTTCGCGCTGCAGTCCCCGGTGGTCATCGACCGCCTGCGCAAGGCGGCGTCGATCACGGTGCTCGACCGCCCTGCCAACCACACCATCAACCTCGTGCTCAACACCTCGATCAAGCCACTCGACGACGTGCGCGTGCGCCGCGCCATCGCCTACGGCGTGAATCGCAAGGCCCTCATCGACGGCTTCTTCAAGGGCACCAAGGGGATGGGGCACAGCGTGTTGACCTCGTCGTTCCCGCAGTACTCCGAGGACGTTCCGCAGTACCCCTACGATCCGGAGAAGGCGAAGGCGTTGCTCGCCGAGGCCGGTGTCGGCGACTTCACGCTGGATCTCGTGTCGGTCGGATTCAGCCCCTACGACCAGATCGTGGTGCCGATCGCGAGCGACCTCAACAAGGTCGGGATCAAGACCAACATCAAGGTGCTCGAGCGCGGCGCGTACCTGCAGGCGCGCGGCAAGGGTGACATCATGACCTGCGTCACCGGGGTGGTCGGTCCGCCGGATCCGGACTCGCCGCTGGTCAGCCTGTACGCGACCCAGTCGTTCCCGCCGGGGCTGAACACCTCGCGTTACGACAAGGCCGACGATCTGCTCGCGCGCGCGGCGACGGAGCAAGATGCCGACAAGCGCACTGGCATCTACCGCGATCTGTTGAAGCAGACGATGTCCGACGTGCCGGTGTTGCCGCTCTACGCCGACCGGCTGTTCCTCGCCCACACCGCGAAGGTCGAGGGGCTGGTCCAGAACTCGCTGTTCACGGTCCTCACCTACTCGGTCTCGCTGAAGAACTGAGGCAATCACCAGGGCGGCGGGCGACGGATCCGAGATCGTGCTGCGATACGTCGCTCGCCGCCTGCTGCTGATGTTCGTCACGGTGGCCGGGATGGTCACCGTGGTCTTCTTCCTGATCCGGGCCATCCCGGGTGACCCCGCCACCTACATGCTCGGCGACTACGCGACCACCGAGGCGGTCGCGGCGCTGCGCGCGCAGCTCGGGCTCGACCGGCCGGTTCACGAGCAGTACCTCGGCTTCATGCGTCGGGCGTTCAGCGGTGACCTCGGAAGCTCCGTGGTCACCGGCCAGCCGGCGTTCGCGGAGGTCCTGGAGAGCCTGCCGTGGTCGGCGGCGCTCGCGCTCGCCGGTATCGTCGTCGCGGTCGTGGTGGGGGTGCCGCTCGGCGTCGTCTCCGCGGTCCGGCAGGGGACCTGGGTCGACATGGCGGTCATGCTCGGAGCGCTGGCCGGGATCTCGTTCCCGGTGTTCTGGGTCGGCCTCGCCAGCATCCTCCTGCTGGCGCACGAGGTGCGGATCTTCCCCGCGCTCGGCGCCAGCTCGTCGGCCGACCCGTGGGTGCAGCTCCACCACCTCGCGCTGCCGGCGCTGGTGCTCGGCCTCTCCGTCGCCGCCTACATCGCGCGCCTGACCCGCTCGGCGATGCTCGAGGTGCTCGGGCAGGACTACGTGCGGGTGGCGCGTGCGATGGGGATCCCGGAGCGCCGAATCGTGTTCAGGCTCGCGCTGCGCAACGCCCTGATTCCGGTGTTGGCAGTGATCGGCGTGACCTTCGCGTGGTCGCTCGGTAGCGCGATTCTGGTCGAGGCGGTGTTCAGCCGCCCGGGACTCGGCTCGATGGTGCTGAAGGCGGTGTTCGCTCGCGACTACCAGCTCGTGCAGGCCGGGGTGCTGGTGCTCGCCTGCGCCGTGGTGCTGGTCAACACCACGCTCGACATCGTCTACGGGCTGGTCGACCCGAGGGTGCGGGTGGGATGAGCGCGACGCCTCCCGGCCCCGCGCCCTCGCCCCGGCGCCGAGTGCGACGCTCGCGGATCGGGCGGTATCTGCGCCATCCCGGCTTCGCCACCGGGCTCGTGCTGCTGCTGGTGCTGATGGTGGTGGCGATCGCCGCGCCGTGGCTCGCGCCGTACGGGCCGAACGACACCGATCTGCTGAATACCCTGGCGCCTCCGTCGGCCGCACACCTGCTCGGCACCGACCAGTACGGGCGCGACATCGCCTCGCGTCTGGTGTGGGGCGCGCGGGTCTCGATCCAGGTGGCGCTCGCGGTGGTGGCGCTGTCGCTCACCCTCGGCTCGCTCGTCGGTGCGCTGGCCGGGTACCTGGGTGGCTGGACCGAGCGCGTGCTGATGGTCGGTAACGACATCCTGCTCGCGTTCCCCGGCTTCCTGCTCGCGCTGGCCCTGGTAGCGGCGCGCGGATCCTCGCTGGAGAACGTGATCCTGGCGGTGTCGATCGCCTACACCCCGCGCGTCGCCGCGGTGATGCGCTCGGTGGTGCTCACCATTCGGCCGCGCCCGTTCATCGAGGCGTCGCATGCGATCGGCATGACGTCGGCGCGCGTGCTGTTGCGCCACGTGATCCCCAACAGCCTGCCGCCGGTGATCGTGGTGGCCACCGTCAGCGCGGCGACCGCCATCCTCGCCGAGGCCGGGTTGAGCTTTCTCGGTCTCGGGGTGCAGCCGCCGACGCCGACGTGGGGCAACGTCATCTCCGACGGCCAGGGCTACATCACCACCAATCCGTGGATCTCGCTCTCCGCCGGGTCGTGCATCGCGGCCTCGGTGGTCGCACTGAATCTGCTCGGCGACGGCCTGCGGGACACGCTGGACCCACAGATGCGACGCGACACCAGCAGTCGAATGCTGTGATGACCGAGGTGACGACACCGCGCCAGGCGCTGCTCGAGGTCAAGGGCCTGCGCACCGCCTTTCCGGGCGAGGACGGCCCGGTGGTGTTGGTCGATCGGGTGTCGCTGTCGGTCCACGCCGGGGAGACGCTGGCGGTGGTCGGCGAGTCCGGTTCGGGGAAGACGATGACCTTCCTCTCCGTGCTCGGCCTGGTTCCGCGACCGGGGCGCGTGGTGGCCGGCGAGGTCCGTTTCGGCGGCGTGGACCTGGTGCAGCTCGCGCCGGCCGAGCTACGGGCGATACGCGGTGCCGGTGTGGCAATGGTGTTCCAGGATCCGCTGACCGCCCTCAATCCCGTGTTCACCATCGGCGACCAGCTCGTCGAGGTGATTCGCGCCCACCGCCCCCTGCGCGCTGCGGCGGCCCGCAAGCTCGCGATCGAGACCCTCGAGCGGGTGCACATCCCGGACCCGTCGAGGCGGGTCGACGACTTTCCGCACCAGCTCTCCGGTGGCATGCGTCAGCGGGTTCTGATCGCGATGGCGATCGCGCTCGGGCCGAAGGTGCTGGTGGCCGACGAGCCGACCACCGCGCTGGATGTCACCGTCCAGGCCCAGATCCTCGAGCTGCTGGCGGAGCTTCGCGCCGAGCTCGGGATGGGGATGGTGCTCATCACCCACGACCTCGGTTTGGTGGCGAAGCACGCGGAGCGGGTGGCGGTGATGTACGCCGGACGGGTGGTCGAGACCTGTCGGGTCGAGGACGGATTCGCCGACGCGCGCCATCCGTATACCCGTTCCCTCCTCGGCAGCATCCCGCGGCTCGACGGGCCGCCCGGCGAGGCGCTGCCGGCCATCGAGGGCATGCCGCCGAATCTGGCGGCCCTCCCACCCGGCTGCCCGTTCGAGCCGCGTTGCTTCCTCGGCCGTGGGCGCGAGACCTGCCGCGCGTCCCGCCCCGGGCTCGCTGCCACCGATCGTGAGGGGCACGCGTCGGCCTGCCATCACTGGTCCGAGCTGGCGGAGGACGCGGCGTGACCGCGGGACGAGAGGTCGAGCACGACGGGCCACTGCTGCGGGTCGAGGAGGTCGGCAAGACCTTCGAGTCGAGCCGCGGCTTCCTCGGCCGGCGCCGTTCCACGGTGCGCGCGGTCGACAATGTCAGCTTCGAGCTGAATCGCGGCGAGACGCTGGGCCTGGTCGGGGAGACCGGTAGCGGCAAGAGCACCCTGGGGCGTCTCGTGCTGCGGCTGGTGGACCCGAGCAGCGGGCGCATCTGGTTCGACGGCCAGGAGATCACCGCCCTCGGCCGGCGTCGGGTCCGCGCGTTGCGCCGCGAGGTGCAGATGGTGTTCCAGGACCCCTACGGCTCGCTCGACCCGAGGATGCGGGTCGGCTCCCTGGTCGCCGAGCCGATGGTGGTCCACGGGCTGTGGCGGGGCGATGGTCCGAGCCGGGTCGCCGAGGTCCTCGGCCGCGTCGGGCTGGAGCCCGGCCACGCCGAGCGCTACCCGCACGAGTTCTCGGGCGGGCAGCGCCAGCGCATCGGCATCGCGCGCGCGATGACCGTGCATCCCAAGCTGCTGGTGCTCGACGAGCCGGTGTCGGCGCTCGACGTCTCGATCCAGGCGCAGATCATCAATCTGCTGCGCGCTTTGCAGCGCGAGGCCGGGCTCGCGTTCCTGTTCATCGCCCACGATCTCGCCGTGGTCCGGCACGTGAGCGACCGCGTGGCGGTGATGTATCTCGGCAAGATCGTCGAGATCGGGCCGCGTGATGCGCTCTACGGCGCGCCGCTGCACCCCTACACGGTCTCGCTGCTGTCGGCGGTGCCGGTGCCCGATCCGCAGCGCGAGCGTGGTCGCAAGCGCGTGGTGCTGCACGGGGAGATCGGCTCCGCCACCGAGCTGCCGCCTGGCTGCCGCTTCCACCCCCGCTGCTATCGCGCGCGGCTGATTGCCGCGGCGGCCAGGGCGCCGACGGTCGAGCGTGCCGGCACGCGGCTTCCGGCGCTCTGCGTGCAGCACGACCCGGGGCTCGAGCCGATGGGTGGCGCCCACCGCGCGGCCTGCCACTTCCCCGAGCGCGACGGGCAGCGCTCCGAACTCGCCCGAGCCGCCGCGGTCGAGGTCGCGTCCCCGTCGCGGTGAGCGCCGGGACGCTGCTTCGGCGTCACATCGGCCTGGTACCATAGCCGCCGTGCGTGCCGGCTGCCGCCGGTGCGTCCAACCCCGGAGAGCGATCCATGCAGACTCTGCCGTTCGGCCGTGAGGGCCGCTTCTATCGCGGCAACTTGCACACCCACTCGACCCGTTCCGACGGCCGACTGCCGCCGGAGGAGGTCATGCGCACGTACCGTGAGGCCGGGTACGACTTCCTGGTGCTCTCGGACCATTTCATGGAGCGCTACGACTACCCGGTCACCGATACCACCGCGATGCGGACCCGCGACTTCGTCCCGGTGATCGGGGCGGAGCTGCACGCGCCGCGCACCGCGGTCGGCGAGCTGTGGCACATCCACGCGGTGGGGCTCCCGCTCGACTTCGCCCCGCCCGCGCCCGGCGAGACCGGCCCGGAGCTCGCCCGGCGGGCGGCCGCCGCCGGGGCCTTCATCGGCATCAATCACCCGTCGTGGTACGGCCTCACGGTGGAGGACGCGTTGACGGTCGAGGTCGCCCACGCGGTGGAGATCTACAACCACGGGAGCCACATCGAGGTCGACCGTGGCGTCGACTGGCCCTTCCTCGATGCGCTGCTGAACGCGGGCAAGCGGCTGACGGGCTACGCCACCGACGATGCCCACCTCTGGCACGACGACGCCTTCGGCGGTTGGGTGCAGGTCCACGCCGATCGCGGTGAGCCGGAGGCGCTGGTGGAATCCCTCAAGGCCGGTCGCTACTACTCCAGCCAGGGCCCGGTGCTGCACGACGTCGAGATCGACGGCGACCGGGTGCGGGTGCGCTGCTCGCCCGCGGTGGCGGTCGCCGCCACCGGCCGTGGTGCGAAGTCGGAGCAGCAGCGCGGCTCGGATCTCACCGATGTGACGCTGCCCATCGATCGCTTCCGCCCCGGTTATCTGCGACTGACGGTGATCGACGCCGACGGGCGACGCGCGTGGACCAATCCCGTCTGGCTCGATTGAGCCGGCAATGACACGCAGCCCCGGGGTGTCGTCCCGCGGCCGGAGAATCGAATGAAGAGCGTGGTGCAGATGACCGCCGCGGAGGCGGCGCGCAAGGTGCGTTCGGGTGACGTGCTGGTGGTCGGTGGCTTCGGCATGACCGGCCATCCGGTGCACCTGCTCGACGCCATCGCCGAGACCGACGCGCGCGATCTCACCTTCATCGGCAACAACGTGGGCGAGCCGGGACTCGGTGGCGGACGCCTGCTGCGCAACGGCCAGATCAGGAAGGCCATCGGCTCCTTCTTCACCAGCAACCCCGAGGCGGTGGCCGCGGCGCAGTCCGGCGCGCTCGAGGTCGAGCTCCTGCCCCAGGGCACGTTGGCCGAGGCGTTGCGGGCCGGCGGGGCCGGCATCGGCGGGTTCTTCACCCCGTCGGGCGCCGGCACGCCGCTCGCCGACGGCCGCGAGACGCGTGAGATCGACGGCAAGCTCCAGGTCTTCCAGCGCGGGCTTCGTGGCAACGTGGCGCTGGTACGGGCGTGGAAGGGCGATACCGCCGGCAATCTCGTCTACCGGATGACCGAGAACAACTTCAACCAGGCCGCGGCCACCGCCGCGGATCTGGTCATCGCCGAGGTCGAGCACGTCGTGCCGGTGGGCGCGCTGGATCCGAACGAGATCCACACCCCCGGTTGCTTCGTCGACGTGCTGGTCCAGGCCCACCTCACCGAGGCGGACCTGGGCTCGTCGGCCTCGGTGAAGGGCAGCGCCAAGCGCGTGGACGAGGCGCGGATGCACATGGCCCGCGCCGCGCTCGCGGAGCTCCGAGCGGGGGATGTGGTGAATCTCGGGATCGGCATCCCCACCCTAGTCGCCGACCTCATCACCCCCGAGCACGGCATCATGTTGCATACCGAGAACGGCATGCTCGGTGTCGGCCCCGAGCCCGAGAGTGGTGGGGCGATGGAGTTCCCGGTCAATGCCGGGAAGATCCCGGTGACCGCGCTCCCCGGTGCCAGCTACTTCGACAGCGCGGCGTCCTTCGGACTGATCCGTGGCGGGCACGTGAACGTCGCGATCATGGGCGGGCTGCAGGTCGACGCGCGCGCGAACCTCGCCAACTGGGCGGTGCCCGGCAAGCCGTTGCTGGGCGTCGGGGGGGCGATGGATCTCGCGAGCGGCGCCGAGCGACTCATCGTCACCATGACCCACAACGAGCGCGACGGCGGCCCGAAGATCGTGCCCGAGTGCACCCTGCCGCTGACCGCCATCGGTGCGGTCGACGTGGTGATCACCGAGCTCGCCAAGTTCCGCTTCGTCGACGGACGGCTGGTGCTGGTCGCCCTGATGCCGGGCGCCACGGTGGATGAGGTGCGCGCCCGCACCGGCACCCCCTTCGACGTCGCTCTCGACTGAGAGTGGGGTCGGACCAACTTATCTATCTGAAAAGACAGCATTTCCTCGGCTGACGGGGAGGAGTCCGGGCGCCGAGCTCCTTCGCGCCATCGGACTCCGTTCCGCCGCCGGGCATGGCGAGGACCTGAGCCCGGCCATCACGCGGGCGGAAAGTTCCGCGAATACAAGGGGATAGGTTGGTCCGACCCCGTTGTTGCTACCAGGGGTGCTCGTCGCCGCGCCAGGTGAGGAAGCGGCCGTTGTCGGCGGGGGTGAGGCGCGAGATGACGCTGCGGATGCCGTGTGCGCTCTGGTCGACGGACACCGGTGCCGCGGAGCCGCCCATGTCGGTGCGGACCCAACCGGGATGGATGACGATTGCGGTGACGCCGCGCTCGGCCCAGCGCGGCGCGCGCTCGCGCACGGCGTCGTTCAGTGCGGCCTTGGAGTCGCCGTAGTCACCGAGGCTCTTGCGGCTTCCGCGCCGCGCGCCGAGCTGGCTGCTGACGAGCACGATTCGACCGCCGGCGCGGGCCACCGCGTCCATCAGTGCCTCGGTGACCGCGATCGGCGCCTCGGCGTTGACGCGCATCACCTCCGCGCGCGAGTGCCCGCCGTCCTTGATCCCGGCATTGTGGACGAGGACGTCGAGGGCGTCGTCGCCGAGTGCTCGGGCGAGCGCGCCGACCGCGGCCTCGTCACGCACGTCGAGCCCGTGGAGCACGACGTCGCCCGGCACCTCGCCGAGGGCGCCTGGCGACTCGGGTCTGCGGGTGGTCGCGTGCACGCGCCAACCGTCGGCGGCGTACTGACGGGCGAGCTCGAGGCCGATTCCGCGGCTGGCGCCGATGATGGCTACGGTGGGCATGGGTGGCGGCTCCGTTCGAGTCGAGGACCGGAACCTTATCAGCCTGGGCGGCGCACGCCCCAGTGTCGCCGGGCGCCGCGACGCGCGCTTACCCCGTGTTGCCCATGAGATGACGAATCACGTCGTCCGATTGCACGATGTCGGCATAGCGCCGCCCGACGTCGCGCAGCGTGTCGGCGTGCGGCTGCGGGTCGTTGTCCGCGCAGCAGTCGTCGACCAGCATGGTCCGCATGCCGAGCTGGAAGCTGTCCACCACCGAGGCGCGCACGCAGCCGCTCGTGACGCAGCCGGTGATGGCGACGGTGTCCACGCCGCTCTTGGCGAGGTAGCTCGCGAGCGGCGTCTGGAAGAAGGCCGAGGCGCCGTACTTCTCGAACACGAAGTCGTGGTCGTGATCGACGATTCGCGGATCGAGGCGGCAGGCGTCGGAGCCGCGCACGAGGTCGCGCGGCACGGCGGTGACCTTCCAGTACGGCGCTGCCTCGGGACGCGGGTAGGCGACGTAGCAGTTGGCGACCGGGACGCCGCGCGAGCGCGCGACCGCGAGCAGGTCGGCGGTGCGCTCGACTGCCGACTCGATCATCGGGCCGCCACCCATCTGGAATCGGGGATCGACGAACCCGAGCTGGAAATCCACCACCAGGATCGCGAGCGATCGCCCGAATCCGATCGTCTGCTCGCCGTAGCTCTTTCTCGCGTAGACGTCGGTCATGGTCGCGCCTCCGTCGACGTCGGGTGCGTGTCGGTGCGGTGAAGGTTACACTACCGCCCCCGGCCGAGCACCGCGGAGGCTTCCCATGCTCGACTCCGCCCGAAGGACGGCGTGCGATGCGTCGTCGAGCCGCCGCGGCCTCGTGCGCTGGCAACCCGCCTCGGGCGAGGAAGTCTGCGCCCGGCGGCGACCATGACCCCCGATTTCGTCTCCCTGAGTCGGCGCATCTTCAAGCTCCACGGTGAGCTGCGCGGGTTCTGCAGCGAGCTCGGGCGCATCGCCATCGCGCTCTACGACGAGCGCGACGACCTGCTGCGAACCTTCATCGAGAGCTCCGACGGCGGCCCGCTGTTCTCGCACTACGAGGTGCACCTGGCCGAGGTCCCGTCCCTGCGTGCGGTCGCCGTCTCCGACCGACCGCGGGTGATCGAGGATCTGCAGGCGATCCCCGAGACGGGGACGATGCACGACCGTCTGATTCGCGAGGCAGGGTTTCGCAGCAGCATGACGCTGCCGCTGCGCTCGCGCCGCCGACTGATCGGCTTCGTGTTCTTCGACGCCGCCGTCGCGGGGTACTTCGATCCCGGGACCGCGGCCCGCGTGATGGTCTACGCGCGGTTGATCAACGCGTTGCTGGTGGCGGAGCTCGCGCCGATCCACACGTTGCGCGGGGCGGTGAACACCGCCATCGCCTTCAGCCGCTTCAAGGATGCCGAGACCAGCGCCCACCTCGAGCGCATGTCGCACTACGCGCGGCTGGTCGCCGAAGGCGTCGCGGAGTCGATGGAGCTGGTCGACGAGCGCATCGAGTTCATGTATCAGTTCGCGCCCTTGCACGACATCGGCAAGCTCGCCATCCCGGACCACATCCTGCTGAAGCCGGGATCGCTCGATGCGGACGAGATCGAGGTGATGCGCCAGCACGTGCCGCGCGGGCTCGAGGTCATCGAGGTGCTGGTGGAGCAGTTCGACCTCGACATCATCGACAACCTGGACGTGCTGCGTGCGGTGGTCGGCGAGCACCACGAGAACTTCGACGGCAGCGGCTATCCGAACGGGCTCGCGGGCGAGGCAATCACGCCCGAGGGGCGGATCGTCAAGGTCGCCGACGTGCTCGACGCGCTCACCAGCGCGCGCCCATACAAGCGCGCGTGGACACTCGACGATGCGTTCGCCCACCTGGCCAGGGAGTCCGGTCGTCAGTTCGACCCCCGCTGCGTGGAGGCGATCCTCGCGCGGCGCGACGCCGTGACGGCGATTCAGGATCGCTATCGCGACAGCTGCTGACGCGCTTCCCGGCGCGCCTCGCTCGGCCGTCGCCCTCGCCTCACAACCAGCGCATGTCGGGCTCGAGCCCGAGGAACCAGCGGCCGGCGGACTCGTAATGCGCCATCCGCGCCTGCACGTGCTGGGTCACCACGTGGATGTCCTGGAATCGGCGTTGGATGGGGCTCGACGCGTAGATGCCCTCGGCGCCGAAGCCGTCGTAGGCGGTGTCGACCGTCGACGCGGCCGAGCGGATGGCGTGGGTGGTGGCGAGGCGCAGCCGCACCCGATGCTCGACAGTGAGGTCGCCGGTGGTCTCGACATCGTGCCACACCTCGCGCACCGTCTCGTGGAGAAGGGCGCGCGCGGCCCGCAGACCGGCCTCGGCCCGACCCATCTGCATCTGCACCAGTGGCTGGTCACGCAGGGTCTGCATCCCGCGCGGCACCCGACCACCGGCGAGCCCCGCCAACGCGTCGAGCGAGGCGCGCGCGATCCCGAGCGCCACCGAGGAGAACCCGCTGGCGAACAGGAGAATCATCGGGAACTTGTACAGGGGACCCGGCTCGCGCGCGGGATCGGAGTAGGTGTAGACGCCGAAGCGCTCGGGCACGAACAGGTCGTGGACCTCGAAGTGATGACTGCCGGTGCCACGCAAGCCGCGCACGTCCCAGTTCTCGACGATCGTGACCTCGGACTTGGGCACCACGAAGTGCCGTAGCACCGGGCCGCCGTCCGGCCCCGTCACGCGCTCGCCGGCGCGCTCGACGAAGGCGAGCCCGGCGACCCAGGTCGCGTGCCGGATCCCACTGCTGAACGCCCAGTGACCACTCAGCCGGTAGCCACCCTCGACGACCTCGGCGCGCGCGGTCGGCGATGGGCCGTTCGAGATCGCGGCACGGGGATCGGACCAGATCTCGCGGGCCGCCTCGGGATCCATGAACGCGGCGTTGGTGGCGAACACCGCCCCCTGGTTGACGCACCAGCCGGTGCTGCCGTCGGCGCGGGCGACCTCCTCCAGCACCCGGACGTAGGTCGGCAGGTCCAGCTCCCCGCCGCCGAGACGCCGCGGGACGAGCATGCGGAACAGCCCGGCGTCGGCGAGCCGCGCCGCGAGCGGTGGCGGGATCTCGCACTCGGCGTCGGTACGGTCCGCGGCGGCGGCGATCTCCGGGCCGAGTGACCGCGCCACCGCGAGCATGTCGTGGCCGAGCCCGGTGGTGTCGCGCGCCTCGGGAGCGGTGGCATCGTTCATCCCGCTGTCCTCCCGTCTGGGGCTGGAGACTCGTCATTGTGTGTCGACTGAGCCAGGGATCCAACTCCTGCCGAACGATATACTCGCCACCTTCGCCGGCCGCTGCCGGCTCGTGCGTCATTGGAGCTCCCATGTCCTCGATGAGCGAGTTCGCGCTCGCAAGCCTGTCCGCGCAGGATGCCTACAAGGTACTGCGAAGCGTGGTGACGCCGCGCCCCATCGCGCTCGTGACCACCTGCAACGCCGATGGTACCGTCAACGCCGCGCCGTTCTCGTTCTTCAACGCCATCGCCTTCGACCCCTGCATGGTCGTCCTGGGTCTCGAGGCCCGGCCCGACGGCAGTCAGAAGGACACCGCGCGCAACATCCGAGAGACCCGCGAGTTCGTGGTCAACGTGGTCGACCGTGCGCTCGCCGAGCGGATGAACCTCTGCTCGCTACCACTCGCCCCGGGCGAGCCCGAGCTCGCGGTGGCCGGGCTCGCCACCGTGGCGTCGAAGGCCGTGGCGCCGCCGCGACTCGTCGATGCGCCGGCCTGTCTCGAGTGCGTCCGTCACACCACCCTCGAGGTGGGCAACCGGCGCGAGATCGTCATCGGCGAGGTGCTCCACATCGCGGTGCGCGAAAGCCTGGTCGACCGCGAGCGGCTGCACATCGATGCCGTCGGCCTCGACACCATCGGCCGCCTCGGCGGCGACGACTACGCGACCACCCGCGACCGCTTCTTCATGCCACGCCCCGAGCGCCCGGGGGCGAGTTGAACGTGGCGACCGGCCTTTGACATACTCCGGCGCGGTCACGGTGACGCCCCTGCCCGCGCCCGCCCTGCCGCCGGTCGCCGGCAGTGCAGCGCCCAGGCTCGTCGCCTTCCCACCATCGCGCCGCCAGAAGCCGGCTCGGCACCGGATGGGCGCCCATTCGAGAAATCGCACTCTCTCTGAGGAGTAACGCCATGGTTCACCGGGTGGTCAGGTCGCTTTCCGTCGCGGGGTTCGCCGCGCTCGCGCTCGCCACGAACGTCGGCGCCCAGGACAAGACGTACAAGGTCGCGCTCGACGGCACCTTCGCGCCGCATGCGATGCCGCGGATGGATGGCGGCATCGAGGGCTTCAACGTTGACCTCGCCAACGAGATCGGTCGCCGGCTCGGGGGCAAGGTCGAGATCACGGCCGCGCAGTGGTCGGGGTTGCTGCCGGCGATGCAGGCCGGGACGTACGACTTCCTGGTCGCACCGACCACCGTCACCGAGGAGCGGACCAAGAGCCTGCTGTTCACCGAGGGCTACCTGAACACCGACTTCCAGTTCGTGGTTGCCAAGGACGCGCCGGAGGTCACCAGTCTCGAGGACTTCAAGGGCAAGGTGATCGCGGTGAACAAGGGCTCCGCCTACGACAAGTGGGCGCGGGATCTGGAGCCGACGGTGGGTTGGAAGGTCGAGTCCTACGGCACCAACACCGACGCGGTGCAGGCGGTGATCGCAGGCCGGGCATTCGCCAACGTGGCCGGCAACACGGTGTCGGCGTGGGCGGTGAAGAAGAACCCGCGCATCAAGCTCTCCTACCTCCACTCCACCGGCCGGGTCTTCGCCATGCCGTTTCGCAAGGACAGCGTGGCGCTCCGCAACCAGGTCGAGGCGGCCATCGAGTGCATGAAGCTCGACGGCACGATGGTCGAGCTGAGCGAGAAGTGGTTCGGGGTCACGCCGGGGCCCGGGGCCGCGGCGGTGACCGTGCAGTACGGCTACGGGGTGCCCGGCATGGAGGGTTATGAGGCGACCCCGCACGTGCCGGCCTGCAAGTGACGGGGAACGCTGCGTGATCCCGCAGCTCCGGTGCGGTGCAGGGATGCACCCCCGCCGGCGAGCCGCCCGGGCGGCGCGAGCTCGACGCATGGTCGAGACCGCGCGCGTCGGCCGCCGGCGCGGCGCCGGTGGCGGCCGCGCTCGATGAGCGAGCCCGGAGCCAACGGCGACTACATCCTCGAGGCACGGGGCTTGCGGAAGTCCTTCGGTGACCTCGAGGTGCTCAAGGGCGTCGATTTCCGGGTTCGGTCCGGTGAGCTGGTCTTCGTCATCGGCCCGTCCGGCTCCGGAAAGAGCACGTTGCTGCGCTGCTTCAATCGGCTGGAGGAGCCCTCCGCCGGAAGCGTCGTGGTGCACGGCGTGGATCTGATGGCGCGCTCGACCGACATCAACGCGATGCGTCGGCGCATCGGGATGGTGTTTCAATCGTTCAACCTCTACCCACACCTGCGTGTACGCTCGAACGTGACCCTGGCGCTGCGTCGTGTGCTGCGCAAGCCGCGGGTGGAGGCCGACCGAATCGCCGAGGCGGCGCTCGCCCGCGTCGGACTCGCAGACAAGGCCGATGCGTATCCGAGCGAGCTCTCCGGCGGCCAACAGCAGCGGGTCGCGATCGCGCGCGCGCTCGCACTCGAGCCGCAGCTCGTCCTCTTCGACGAGCCGACCAGTGCGCTCGACCCCGAGCTGGTGGGTAGCGTGCTCACGGTGATGCGCGATCTTCGTGCCGCGGGAATGACGATGGTGGTGGTGAGCCACGAGATGCGCTTCGCGCGCGAGGCGGCCGATCGCGTGGTGTTCATGGACGACGGCTGCATCGTGGAAGAAGGCTCGCCCGAGGAGATCTTCGAGCGCCCGCGCAGCCCGCGGCTACGTGAGTTCGTGGCCGAGGTCACGCGCTGAGTCCGTCGAGACCACGTTGGAGCGCCACGACATGCATCGCGTTCGGGTCCGTGGGGACAGGCGACGCGGCATCGCCGCCGCCGGAGGAGGCTCGTGGCCACGCCCGAGCTGAGCGCCTGGCAGCGATTCGTCGAGACCTTCTTCCGCCCGGACCTCCTGGCGGAGTATTCCGACGACATCGCGCTCGGCATGGTCGTGACCTGCGAGGTCGCGGTGCTGGTGCTGGTCTGCGGTACCGCGCTCGGATTGCTGCTCGCCTACCTGCGCGCCCTGCGCTTTCGCGCGCTGAATTTCCTCATCGTCGTCTTCGTCGACGTGATGCGGGCGTTGCCGCCGCTGGTGCTGATCCTGCTGTTCTATTTCGGCCTGCCGTCGGTCGGCATCAGTCTGTCGAGCTTCGTGGTGCTGTGGCTCGTGCTGACCCTGGTGCTGGCCGCATTCGCCGAGGAGATCTTCTGGGCCGGGATGCTCTCGGTGCGCGACGGGCAGTGGCAGGCCGCGCGCTCGACGGGTCTCGGCTTCAACCAGACCCTGGTGTGGGTGATCCTGCCGCAGGCGGTGCGCATGACCGTGCCACCACTCACCAATCGAGCCATCGCGATCACCAAGAACACCGCGCTCGGGACCGTGATCGGCGTTGGCGAGATCCTGAACCAGGCGACCACCGCGCAGTCCTTCACCGGTAGCGCCACGCCGCTGATGATGGGGGCGATCGCCTACGTCGTCTTGTTCGTGCCGGTGGTGATGCTCGGGCGCTGGGTCGAGACGCGTTTCGCCTGGAAGCGTGCCTGATGGACCTGCTGGTCGAGACCTTCTTCAACCTCGCCATCATGCGCGAGGCCTTGCCGCTTCTGTTACGAGGTGTCCTCACGACCCTCGCGCTCTGCGCGGTGGTGATTCCCCTCGGCTTCGCCGGCGGGCTGGTGCTGGCGGTGCTCGGTACCACGCGCTCGCGCTGGAAGCGCTTCCTGCTCGCCTGCTGGATCGATTTCTTTCGCGCGGTGCCGCCGCTGGTGCTGCTCATCTTCGTGCACTCCGGGCTGCCGTTCGCCGGCATCGAGCTCACCGCCTTCGCGGCGGTGGCGGTCGCGTTCCTCCTCAACAACTCCGCCTACTACGCCGAGATCGTGCGCGCCGGCATCGAGAGCATCGGGCGTGGCCAGCGCGAGGCCGCGCGCTCGACCGGCCTCACCGCGACCCAGACGCTGACCTGGGTCGTGCTGCCGCAGGCGGTGCGCAACGTCCTGCCCGACTTGCTGAGCAACACCATCGAGGTGGTCAAGTTGACCTCGATTGCCAGCGTGGTGGCGTTGCCCGAGCTTCTCTACGCCGCCGACATGGCACGCTCGGTGACCTACAACGCGTCGCCCATCGTTCTTGCCGCCGGTTTCTACCTGCTGCTGCTGTGGCCCGTGGTTCGGCTCCTGAGCCGCCTCGAGCACCGCATCGCGGGCTGAGTCCCCACGTTTCTGGAGATCGCAGTCATGAGAGTGCTGAACGTCGCCGCCGCCCAGATGGGGCCGATCCAGAAGGCGGAGAGTCGGGAGGAGGTGGTCGAGCGGATGCTCGCGATGATGCGCGAGGCACGCGCCCAGGGCGCCGACCTCATCGTCTATCCCGAGCTCACCCTGACCACCTTCTTTCCGCGCTACTACACCACCGACAAGGCCGAGATCGAGCAGTGGTTCGAGCGCGACATGCCGAACGAGCCGACGCGCCCGTTGTTCGACCTCGCTCGCGACGCGAGGATGGCGATGAGTTTCGGCTACGCGGAGCTCACCCCCGAGGGGCGACGGTTCAACACCTCGATTCTCACCGACAAGACCGGCGCCATCGTCGGCAAGTACCGCAAGGTGCACCTGCCGGGACACTCGGACTACGACACCGAGCGCTCGCATCAACATCTCGAGAAGTACTACTTCGAGCCGGGTGACCTCGGGTTCCCGGTGTGGCGGACCCTCGGCGGGATCCTCGGGATGTGCATCTGCAACGATCGGCGCTGGCCCGAGACCTACCGGATGATGGGCTTGCAGGGCGTGGAGATGATTCTGCTCGGCTACAACACGCCGTCGGTCAACGCGCAGAAGAACGCCGAGGGGCCGTCGAAGCGAATCTTCCACAGCAACCTCGTGGTGCAGGCCGGCGCCTACCAGAACAGCACCTGGGTGGTGAGCGTGGCCAAGGCCGGGGTCGAGGACGGCCATCCGCTCATCGGTGGCACGGTGATCGTGAATCCGGACGGGGAGATCGTCGCCGCCACCGAGGGCGAGGGTGACGAGATGGTCGTCCACGCCTGTGACCTCGACGACACCGCGTTCGGGAAGAAGACGATCTTCGACTTCGCCCGCCATCGTCGCATCGAGCACTATGGCCTGATCACGTCGCAGACGGGGGTGGTGCTCCCACCGTGAGGCGCCGGCGCCGGGAGGTGCGGCCCCCGCGATCACCCCTTCCCGAGTTGCGCTCGGGTTACGGGGTGGGGCGGATCCGGGCGCCGGTGAGTTGCTCGTAGGTGAGGGCGACCGCGCTCATGTCGGCGTTCGCGCCGTGGGCGTTGTGAACGACCTGTAGCAGCTCTCGGGCGAGGTTGCCGAGCGGCATCGGTGCATCGACCGCGCGGGCGATGTCGAGCGCGAGGCTGGCGTCCTTGCGCATCAGGCCGACGGTGAATCCCTGGTGCATCTTGCCCGACAGGATGTTGTCGGGAAGTGTGATCTCGGTGGCGTAGTTCCTGCCCGAGCTCTTTTGGATGATTGCAACCGCGCGCTCGGGGTCGACACCGTCACGGACCAGCATCGAGACCACCTCGAACGTCGCGAGCCGGCACACCAGGTTCAGCAGGTTGTTGCCGGCCTTGATCGCGTGCCCGGCGCCGACCGCGCCGGCGTGAACCACGTTCACGCTGATGCGATCGAGGACGGGTTTGACCCGCGCCAGCAGTGCGTCCGAGGCGCCGACCATGATTGCGATGGTGCCCTCGTTCGCGCCGCGTGGCCCCCCGCTCACCGGAGCGTCGACCAGGTGGCGGTCGGTCTCGGCGAGGCGCGCCGCCATGTCGCGGGTGCACGCCGGATCGCCGGTCGTCATGTCGACGACGATGCCGTCGGCGGCGAGGGTGGACGCCACACCGTCGGCGCCGAAGATCACTTCCTCGACGTGGGCCGAGGTGGGCAGGCAGGTGAGCACGAGATCGGACCGGGCGCCGACCTCCGCGGGAGTCGAGACCGAGACCACGTTCTCGGCCGCCAGGGCGCGCGCCACCGCGGGGTCGCGGTCGTGGACGGTGAGACCGCCGTGGGGGACGAGGCGGCGCGCGAGCGGCGCGCCCATGTTGCCGAGGCCGATGAATCCGATGCGCATACCGGGTGCCCGTCGCGAGGAGATGGCGCAGCGTAGCAGAGCGACGCCCGGGCGGTGGCGTCCGCACCCGACTCGCGTCGGCGGCGCGCCGACCGGCTCCGCCCCGGGGTCAAGCGACCGTCGGCGTCCCCGGATTCGGCACCTCGGCCGGATCCCTCGCGCGAATGTGGTCGTACTGGCTCGTGAACCAGGCCATGTACTGGGCATAGGTCACCGGCTGGTAGCGCGGCGGCTCGTCCACGTCGCAGCAGGTGGGCAGGCAGGCCATCGGGTAGTCGATGCTCGCGTCGAAGAAATAGGGAATCGCGTAGCGGTCGCGACCGGGGTTGCGATTGATCACGCGATGCGGGGTCGACAGGAACCGATGGTTGGTCCACCGGCGCAGCATGTCGCCCGAGTTCACGATGAAGGTGCCGTCGACGATCGGGGCATCGATCCACTCGCCGTCGGCGGTGCGGATGGAGAGACCCGGGAGCTCCGACTGCGCCAGCATGGTGAGGAAGCTGGAGTCGGTGTGTGGTGCGACCCCGAACTGGTCCGCCTCACCGACCTCCGCCGGTGGGTAGTGCGACATCCGCAGCGTGTACTGGGGCTCGCGAAAGGCGTCGTCGAAGTGGTCTGCCGGGAGGTCGAGCGCGACCGCGTAGACCGGCAGCATTCGCAGGCAGAGCGTCTCCATCGCGTCGCAATACGCCACCACCGTCTCGCGGAACCCCGGCAGCGTGTCCGGCCACTGATTGGCGCCGCGAAACCGCTTGTTGGCGACCACGTCCGGATGGTCGGCGGGCAGGTCGCGCTTGACGAAGAACGCCTCGACCAGGTTCGGCTTTCGCGCCTGCTCCACCCGCGAGCTGCGCGAGACGTAGCCGTTGACCGGCATGTAGCCGACATTGTGCTCGTTCGCGCGCAGTGCGATCTTCGCCGCCAGCGGCTGGGCGTGGAACCGGCGGCATTCGGCGAACACCGCCGCCGTCAGCTCGGGGGAGACATCGTGACCGCGGAGATAGTAGAAGCCGACTCGCTCGAGCGCGTGGCGCAACTCGGCCGCGGCGCGGCGCAGCGCGCCGGGTCGGCCGGCGAGGTGGTCGCGCACGTCGATGACCGGAATGGGGTGCTCGTGCATCGGCGGAACCCCCGCGGTGCCCTGCCCGGGTCCGGAATCTACGCTCCGCGCGCGGGCGTTGCCAGCGCCGACGGCGCGCGCGCCCGATGAGCGCGCTGTTGTTGCCGCTCACCGGGGCGCTGTTGTTCGCGATCGGCAACCAGCTCTCGCGCCTCGCGCTGCGCCATGTCGACTCCCAGACCGCGACGCTGTTCCAGATCGGCACCGGCACGGTCCTGTACTGGCTGACCGCGCCGCTCTATCTCGAGTCGTGGTTCTGGACCTCGCCGGCGCTGCCGCTGCTCGCCGCGATCGGGCTGTTCCGCCCGCTGCTGTCGGCGAACCTCGGCATGGCGGGGACCCGCATTCTCGGTCCCACCGTCGCCAGCACGCTGTCGGCGACCGCGCCGCTCCTCGGCGTCGGGCTCGGCATCGTCCTGCTCGGCGAGACTCTCGGTTGGGAGGTCGGCGTCGGTACCGCCGGGATCGTGGCCGGGGTGGTGACGCTGACCTGGCGCGGTCGGGCGAGTCGGGCCTGGCCGTTGTGGGCGCTGCTGCTGCCGATCGGTGCCGCGTTCCTGCGTAGCCTCGCCCACGCCCTGGCCAAGATCGGCCTCGACATCCTGCCCAATCCTTTCTTCGTCGCCCTCGTCGCCTACACGGTGTCGTTCCCGCTCGCGCTCGGCAACGATCTCCGCGTGCGCCGAAAGCGCGTGCCGATTCCGCGCGCCGGGCTCGTGTGGCTGATCGGGACCGGCCTCGCCTACAGCATCGCGGTGCTGGTCCTGAACACCGCGCTGCTCACCCAGGACCTGGTGGTGGTGAGCCCGATCGTCGCCTGCTCGCCGCTGTTCACGCTGCTGCTCGGGCGCTTCGTCTTCGGCGAGCAGGCCCTCGACCGGCGGGTGGCGCTGGCGGTCGCGCTGGTGGTGCCGAGCGTGGTGATCATCGGTCTGCGGTAGCGGGTGTGGCAGCTCGACCGGGCCGAGTGCTCGCGTCGACGGTCCGTGATAGCCTCGCCGCGTCGCGACGGAGGGGAGCCCGATGAGCCAGATCGTGCTGGTTTCGCTGTGGGAGCAGGACGAGATCGCGGCTTACGTTCTCGATCCACGCGACGGCGAGCTGCGGCCGGCGGCGCGCACCGCGGTGTCGGGGCGGCCGGCGCCACTCGCCCTCGACGCGCCGGCGCGGGTGCTGCACGTCGGCCGGCGCGGGACGCCGTGCCTCGCGAGCTACCGGGTCGACCCGACCACCGGCGCGCTCGATCAGATCGGCGAGGCGGCACTTCCGTCCGACCCGTGTTGCCTCGCGCTCGACGCCACCCGCCGCTGGCTCTTCTCCGCCTACTACAACGCCGGCGCGCTGGCGGTGCATCGGGTGGACGATTCCGGCGCGGTGAGCGGCGAGCCGGTGCAGTGGCTGCGCACCGCGACCGGCGCCCACATGCTCGCGACCGAGCGCACCAATCGCTTCGCGTTCGCGCCGCACATCTCGCGCGAGGACGGTTGGAACACCATCGCGCAGTTCCGGTTCGACGCCGCGACCGGAGCGTTGACGCCGCGCGACCCCCCGCGCGCGGACCCGCCCGGACCGCTCGGGCCACGCCATTTCTGCCTGCACCCGAGGCTCGACCGCCTCTACACCAGCAACGAGCAGGGATGCAGCGTGACCGTGTGGTCGCTCGATGCCGAGAGCGGAACCCTGACCCCGGTGCAGACCGTCTCCACCCTGCCACCCGGCTTCCACGGCGCGAGCAAGTGCGCGCAGATCCGCATCACGCCGTGTGGGCGGTTCCTCTACGCGCCGAACCGCGGCCACGACACCATCGCCTGTATGCGGGTCGATCCGCGCGACGGCCGGCTCACCGTCATCGGCCACGCGCCGGCGGATGCGGTTCCGCGGGTGATCGAGGTCACCCCGAGCGGGCGCTTCCTGCTCGCGGGCGGACTGGAGACGGCGACGCTGCAGACCTATCGCATCGATCCGGCGACCGGCTTGCTCCGGCGTGTCGCCCGGGTCCAGGTCGGAGACGGGCCGATGTGGATCCTCGCGGCAGCGCTGTGAGCGCCCGGTGCGGCAGCGAGCGGCGAGTCGATGAGGCGCACGCTGGCCATCGTCGTCCTGTGGGGGGTGGCGGTGCTCTACGGTCTCGGCGCGATGGCGCACCTGCAGAGCATGCTGGGGGCGACCGGTACGAGCTGGGCGAGCACGCCGATGCACTGGCGGGTGCTCGACGTCGTCTATCTCGTGCTCGACATCGTGGTCTGCATCGGCCTTCCCATGCGAGTGCGCATCGCGGCGCCGGCCTTCTATCTTGCCGCGGCGAGCCAGATCGCCCTCTACACGCTGCTGCGACCCTGGATCGCCGACGTGCCGTCGGGGCTCGCGCTCTCGCCCGCCGAGCACGCCGCGCTCGACCGGCTGGTGTGGCTGCACGCGGTCACCGTCGTGCTGGTGTCGCTCGCGCTGTGGACGCTTCGCCGGACGCGCAACGAGTGACGGCATGAGCATCGGCCAGCTCGAGTTGATCCGCGAGTCCCTGATCGCGGTGGTCCACGAGATGCGCGCGAACGTCATTCGCTCCTCGTACTCGTCGATCATCTACGAGGGGCACGACTTCTCCTGCGCGCTGGTCGCGGCCGACGGCCGGCTGGTGGCCCAGGGTGCCGCCGACAACCCGATCCACATCTTCGCCGTGCCGTACTCCACCGCCCGCATCGTCGAGGCGTTCGCCGACGACATCCACGAGGGCGACATCTTCCTGCACAACGATCCCTATACCGGCGGCACGCATCTCAACGACGTGCTGATGCTCTACCCGGTGTTCGATCGCGGCCGTCTCGCGCTGTTCGCGGCGACGCGCTGTCACTGGGGCGACGTCGGCGGGATGACACCGGGGAGCCTGTCGGGTCGGGTGCGCGAGGTGTACCAGGAGGGGCTGCGCATCACGCCCACTCGTATCTGCGAGCGCGGGCGCATGAACGACGCCTTCCTCGGTCTGCTGTTCGACAACATGCGCATCGCGCGCGAGCGCCGGGGCGACTTCAACACCATGCTCGGCACCTCGCGCAAGGCCGCCGAGCACCTGCGCCGCCTGTTCGACCGCTTCGGTGGCGACACGCTGCTCGACGCGGTGGAGACGCTGATCGCGGGAGCCGAGCGCGTGATGCGCGAGCGAATCGCGGCGGTGCCGGACGGCACCTACCAGGCCGAGGGCTACCTCGACAACGATGGTCACGGGGACGAGCCGCTGGTCGGGCGCCTTGCGCTCACCATCGACGGCGACCGCATCGAGGCCGACTTCACCGGCTCGTCGCCGCAGACGATGGGGCCGACCAACGTCGGGCCGGCGATGGCATTCAACGCGGTGGCGAGCATCGTCAAGTCCTTCCTCGACCCGGACACGCCGGTCAACCACGGCTCGTTCAATCCGATCGCGATCGTCAACCCACCCGGCAGCTTCCTGAACGCCACGCTGCCCGCGCCGTGCGGCGGAATGGTCGAGTGCCGTGCGTTGATGTGTGGGCTGGTGGTCTCCGCCCTCGGCCGCGCGATGCCTGACCGACTGGTCGGGGACCTGAAGGGCGGGGCGAACCACGTCTACGTCTCGGGTCCGCGCCCCGACGGCGACGGCATCTTCCTGCTCTACGAGTACCCGGCCGGCGGCACCGGGGCGACCGCGCGCGGCGACGGCAACCACGCGGTGCGCGCCTTCCCCGAGGGCGACTTCAACGCGGTGCAGTCGGTCGAGGTGGTCGAGGCGCAGTGCCCGCTGCGGGTCGAGCGTCACACGCTGCGCGAGGGCTCGTGCGGCGACGGCGAGCACCGCGGCGGGCTCGGCCTGCGACGCGAGGTGCGCGTGCTGGTCGACGGCGCGAGCCTGTCGGTGCTCGCCGACAAGAACGTGATCCCGCCGTTCGGGGTGGCCGGCGGCGCGAGCGGGGCGGCGAACCGGTTCACCGTGGTGCGCGGCGGCGTGTCGATCGAGCCCTCTCCGGTCCCGGGCAAGGTCGGCGGCTTCGCGCTGCGCGCGGGCGACGTGGTGCGGATGGAATCCTCCGGTGGCGGCGGGCACGGCGACCCGCTCGCGCGCGCCGCGAGCGCGGTGGCGAGTGACGTCGCCCTCGGCTATCTCGACGCCGACCAGGCGGCGCGGCGCTACGGCGTGGTGCTCGGCCCCGATGGGGTGGACCTCGACGCGACCGAGGCCGCGCGCGCGCGTCTCGCCGCGGCAGTGCTGCGCGCCCCGGTGGTCGCACGGGCGGACGACGACATCGAGCGATCGCGGCGTCGCCTGACCTTGCCGCCGGCGCTCGCCGGCGCGCTCGAGGTCGAGGATGGTGATCTCGTCGAGCTGACCACCCCGAGCAGTGGGGCGGCGCTGCGCGCATGGGCACGAGTGGGCGCCGTCGACGACGTGCTCGCGCTCGGCCCGGTCGGGCGCTCGGTGCTCGGGATCGCGCCCGGCGACGAGGTCACGTTGCGCGTCGTGCGCCGCGAGCCACAGTGATGGCGGCGCCCGGATTCCTGGTCGGCATCGACGTCGGGGGCACGTTCACCGACGTCGTGGCCTACGCCGGCGACGGGCGCGCGCTCGCCCTGGCCAAGGTGCCGTCGCTGCCGGGCGAGCAGTGGCGCGGCGTGCTCGAGGCGCTGTCCGCGCTCGGCATCGCGCCGACCGCGATCCGCGCCTTCGTCCACGGCACCACCATCGCGACCAACGCATTGCTCGAGCGCAAGGGGGCGCGCACCGCGTTGGTGACGACCGCCGGATTCCGCGACGTGCTCGAGATCGGCAAGTGCCGCCGTCTCGCCGGCGGGCTGTTCGATGCGGCCTGGCAACGCCCGCCGCCGATCGCGCCACGCGACCGGCGCCTCGAGGTGGCCGAGCGCACCGCCGCCGACGGCACGGTGCTGGAAGTGCTCGACCCCGCCGCGCTGGCATCGCTGGCCGAGACCCTCTCCGCCCGCGGCGCCGAGGCGATCGCGGTCGCGTTCGTGAACAGTTACGTGAACGCCGGCAACGAGCTCGCCGCGGCGGCGGCGCTGCGTGAGGCGCTTCCGGGGATCCCGGTCTCGACCTCGGCCGCGCTCGCGCCCGAGCGGGGCGAGTTCGAGCGCACGTCAACTTGCGTGCTGAACGCCTACCTCACGCCGGTGATGACCGCCTACCTCACCCGTCTCGCCGACGCGCTGGCCGAGCGCGGGGTCGTCGCGCCGGTCGACATCATGGGCTCGAACGGCGGCGCGATGACCCTCGATGCCGCCGCCGAGCGGTGTGCCGGGACCTTCCTGTCCGGCCCGGTCGGCGGCGTGGTGGGCGCGCTGCGGGTGGCCGGCGACGCCGGGGTGCGCGACCTGGTGACGTTCGACATGGGCGGCACCAGCACCGACGTCGCCCTGATCCACGACGGGCGCCCGCGGATGTCGCACGACAACCAGATCGACGCCTACCCGTTGCAGATGCCGCAGCTCGACATCCACACCATCGGCGCCGGCGGCGGGTCGATCGTGTGGGTGCAGCCCGATGGCACTCTCGGTGTCGGCCCGCGCAGCGCGGGGGCGGTTCCGGGCCCCGCCTGCTACGGCCGCGGTGGCACCGAGCCGACGGTCTCCGACGCCAACCTGCTGCTCGGGCGACTGCCCACCGCGCGCGCGTTGAGCGGTGGTCTGGTGCTGCAGCGCGAGCGCGCCGAGCGTGCGTTCGCGACTCTGGGCCGGAATCTCGGGGTGACCGATGTCGTCGCGCTCGCGGATGCCGCGGTGCGCATCGCGGTGGCGAAGATGGCCGGTGCGGTGCGCGAGGTCTCGGTCCATCGCGGCTTCGACCCGCGCGACTTCGCGCTGGTCGGGTTCGGCGGTGCCGGCCCGATGCACGCGTTCCTGGTCGCCGCGGAGCTCGGCATGTCACGCGTCCTGGTGCCACCGCATCCCGGTCACGTCTCCGCGCTGGGGCAGATGCTCGCCGACATGCGCCGGGATCTGGTCGAGGTCTGGGGTGGCCGCCTGTCGCAGCTCGACCTCGGCGACCTCCGTGCCCGGGCCGATCGTCTCCGCGCGCGCGGCGGCGACCTGCTCCGGGCCGACGGCATCGCACCCGAGCGTCATCGTTTCGCGTTCTCGGTCGACGCCCGCTACGCCGGGCAGTCGTTCACGTTACCGATCACCTGGGAGCCGACCGACGTCGACTGGACGCCGCTGCGTCGCGCGTTCGATGCGCGGCACGAGGAGACGTTCGGCTACGCCGACGCGACCAACGACCTCGAGATCGTCAATCTGCGGCTGGTCGCGACCGGCCTGGTCGACCAGCCGGTGCTGGATCTCGCCCCGCACGGTGCCGGTGACCCTCGAATCGAGCGGCGCGCGGTGTGGCTCGACGGCTGGCGGGAGGTCGACGTGCTGGACCGCGAGAAGCTCGGTATCGGCACCGCGCTCGACGGCCCGCTGATCGTCGAGGAGGCGGGCGGCACCACGGTTGTTCCACCCGGCTGGACGGTGGAGGTGCACGCGTCCGGGGCGCTGCTCTGCGCGAGCGGCTGACCGCGTTCGGCCGCTTCGGCGTCCGGCGCCGCCGGTGGCGGCACGTGTCAACGACGCTCGTCGACGATGTCGAGAATGAGCGGGATCACGCTGGCCGCCTCGTTGACCAGTGGATTGCGCCCGGCGCTGACCTCGTCGCCGTCGGTACGGCGGTCGCCGTCGGTATCGGCGAGCGTCGGGTCGGTACCGTGGACGTTGCGCTCCTCCCAGTCGGTGAGGCCGTCGCCGTCGCTGTCCGGAGAGACGAGCACCAGCGCGTGGTCCTCGACCTCGCCATCGCTCGCCGGGCCGGTGGGCTCGAGCCCGCCGACGGAGTCGAGCCGCAGGCGCGCGAACGTGGTGCCAGGGGTGGCGTCGTCCGGAATCGCCGCGGTCACCAGCGCGTTCGGCCCCGGCGCGAGCAGCACGTCGTCCAGCACGTGCTCGCCCGGATCGGTCCAGTCACCGTCACGGTTGTAGTCGATCCAGGCGTTCAGGCGGCCGCTCGCCGAGGCCGTTACCTCCAGCGCGAGCGGGCTTCCGATCAGCGGATCGGAGGTGAGCACGAGGCCGTCGTCGGTGTCGCCGGTCGCGCTCGCGCTCGGCTGGCCATCCGCCTCGCCGTCGACGCCCGCGCCGAGGAACAGCCCCGAGCCGAGCACGTGCGCCGCGCCGTCGCTCGCGAGCAGGGTCGGGTAGCTCGGGTCGGGTGCGTCGCCGAGGTCGATCTCGCCGCCTGACGGCAGCACGACCACCGCGCCGACGATGGTCGCCGTGTCCTCGTTGCCGAAGCCACGCGCGCGCATCGCCACGTCGCGCGTTCCCGGCGTGTCGTACGTGAGCTGGAACGGATTGGCGACCGCGAAGCGGTCGAGGACCGTGTCGCCGTTGGTGTCGTAGTCGGTGAAGGCGTAGTCGCCGGAGCTGGTGTTCTCGAAGGTGACGGTGAGCGGTGCGACGCCGATCCGCGGTCGAGCCTCGAAGCTGGCGGTCGGCGGGACCGGTGCGCGCACGGTGATGGGGAAGTCGACGAAGCTCGCTCTTCCCGTGGTCGCAGTGATCGCCGCGCGACCGGTCACCGTGCCCGGCACCGCGGCGCTGAACGCCCAGATGCCCGCATCGTCGTAGGTGCCGTCATCGGCGATGGCATCGCCGCCGGTGCCGTCGTCGGCGACGTCGGAGAAGAAGTTGCCGATGCCGCTGAACTGCAGCCCTCGCAGGTCGCGCCCCGCGGCGTCGTAGATCCAGCTCTGGGCGAGCGCGCGGTCGGCGCCGGTGGTGTCGTACGAGAACGAATGGGTGACCTCGGCCGAGAGGAACGGCTGGATGACGAAGTCGAGGCTCGGGTCGGCACGAACGGCGGTCACCGCCGGCGTCCCGACGGGCGCCGCGGCCCAGTCGAAGATCACGAGGTCGGCGGGCTGTCCGCCGACCGCGGCGCGCACGCCGCCGAGGAAGGCGATCCGAGTGCCGTCGCTGCTGATGTCGTGCACGCCGCTACTCGAGCCGCCGGCATCGACGGTGTTCTGGCTGACCGGCACCGGCGCCGCGGACCCGCTGGTGGCGATCCACCGCACCGACGGCTCGTCGCTGCCGCCGAGCTCGATGCGGTAGGACACCGCAGTGCCGTCGCCGGAGAGCCGGGGATTGACCGGCGGTCGGCTGGCGAGGAAGCCGGTGTCGAGCACCGTGGGCGCGCCACCGCCCGGGCTCATCGCCATCAGACCCGCGGGGAGGAGGTCGCCGCCGGCCCGGGTGAGCGCCATCAGGTCGCCTGCGGTGCTCACGCTCGGCCCGGTGAACAGGGTGCCGGTCAGCTCGAGCACGACCTCGGCCGATGCCGCGCCCACCGCGGGGTCGAGCCGGAGCAGGCTGTGGGGTGGGTTGGCCGACGCCCCCGACCCGCCGACCGGGAGCATCACCACGCTGCCGTCGCCGTCGGTCGCGAGCGAGCCGCCCGAGGTCAGCAGCTCGACCGCGAACGGCGAGATGGCCGCGACGTCGGGGAGGTCGGACTGCGAGAACAGTGGCGTCGGCGTCCCGGTGGCCACGTCGACCGCATAGAGGGTCTGGCCGGACGGATCCTGGCCGGCGTTGCCGCTGCCGATCGGGCCGAACCGGTTGAGGAAGTGGACGACCGTCCCGTCCCCGGCGAGCGCGAGGAGGCGGGTGCTCTGCAGGTGCGCGATGTTCACCGGACTGCTGACACCGAAGCTGAGATGCGTGACCTCGCGCAGCAGCAGGCGGTCGGCGCCGGTGGTGGTGTCGTGGACGCGGAGCTCCGAGTCGTTGTTGGCCGGGTTCACGAGCAGACCGTAGACCACGGTGCTGCCGTCGTCGGAGATCGCGAAGCTGTCCATCACCCGTGGGTAGGCGCCGTCGGGCGGATTCTGGTGGATCACCGTCGCGCCGCTGCCGTCGCTGCCGACCACCCGCAGCGTCTCGGGAAACACGCCGGTGGTGGTCAGGTAGACGATCCTCGAGCCGTCGGCGCTCATGCGCAGGTTCAGGATGACGTGCCCGGCGCTCGCGACGTCGGTCACCTCCCGGAAGTGACCACTGCGAATCGGTGTGGCGGTGTCGATTGCCGGCACCGCGCTCGCGGCGATGGCGAGGGAGAGCGTGAGGAGTCGGGTGATGGTGTCGATCCGCATGGCGGCTCGCCTCCCGCTGGAGGACTGCGGTCGACACCGCTCCTCGAGGCCGACCGTCTCCAGCACCGCCGGCGGCGCTGCATGCCGCGTCGAGCGGTGCTACCCGGCGCGGCGCGAGGACGCGCGCTCACCCTGCGCCGCCCCGGTCGCTACCGCACCATGGCGCACCATAGCAGGCGGCCGGGCCGGCGGCTCTTGACCCCGATCGTCACCGCGGTGCGTTCAGGTGGTGACCGGGCCGCTGCCGCAGCGCGGATGGACCCGGCCACCGTCGGCGACCGCCATCACCACCATGATCTCGTCCGGGCGCGGGCTGTCCGCCACCGATACCGTCAGGGTGTCGAAGTGGTCGAATGACCACGGCTCGTCCTTGTGCCCGAGCGGCACGTCGATCGCGGTGCCGGGTGGTCCGACCTTGACGTTCGACGGGATGACCGCCTTGCCGCCGCCGATCGCGGCGCGCATCGGCTTGCCGAGCTTGGGGTGGATGCAGGCGCCACCGTGCTCGAACTCGCCCAGCGCGCCGACCACCGCGGCCTTGCCATAGCTCACCGCAGGGCCGCGTAGCCGCGCCACGACCTCCTCCATCATCTCCTCGCCGAGCTGTCCGCCGAGATCGAAGAGCGCGCCGAGGTCCTCGACGTGGCGGCCGACGAAGGGGTTGCGTACCACTGCGATGCCGGCGACCCGGGTGACCGGCGACGCGGCACCGCGTCCGGCCTCCCCGAACACCGTCTCGTGCAGGATCACGATCTTTCTCACGTCCATCGTCGCCTCCTCGAGGTCGGTCAGGTCGACACGGCGGCGATCCGCCGTGGGTGGCTCACGCCTCCGGCATGCTGCGCGGCATCTCGCCGCGGGCGAGGCCACGGATCTCGTCGAGCCACTGCGCCGGCAGCGGCACGCCGTTGGCCTCGCAGTCCGCCATCAGCGCGCATTCGGGCTCACCCGGGACCAGCACCGGCTCGGCCGGATCCACCGCCGGGGTGTCGTGCATCATCGCGCACAGCACCTCCATCCGATCACGGAAGGCGTCGAGGCCGATGGTGCGCTCGGGGTCGATCGCCATGAAGAAATGACAGACCCCCTGCGCGCGAGGCCCGCGCTCGAACAGCCCATGCACCTCGGTGCCGAGCGCGCCACCGGCGAGCCCGGCGGCGAGCATCTCCACCGCCAACGCGAGGCCGTAACCCTTGTGCCCGCCGATCGGCAGCACCCAGCCGCCCATTCCGGCGACCGGATCGGTGGTCGGTCGTCCGGCGCTGTCGGCGGCCCAACCCTCGGGGATCGGCTCCCCGGCTTCCTTGGCGTGGCGCAGCTTGCTGAACGCGACCACGCTGATCGCGATGTCGAGCAAGAACGGGTAGCCGTCGCGGCGTGGCCCACCGAATCCGATCGGGTTGTTGCCGTGGGCGAGTCGAGCGCCACGCCATGGCGCCATCACCGGCTGCACGTTGGTGCCCATGAAGCAGACCATGCCGGCCTCGACCGCGCGCAGCAGATAGGGCATCACCGGCCCGAAGTGGTGGCTCGCGCGACAGGCGACGTAACCGATCCCGGTCTCGCGGGCGAGGCGAATCGCCTCGGCGGTGCCGCGACTTCCGATGACCGGCCCGAGTCCGTTGCCGCCGTCGATGACCGTGATCGACGGCGCCTTGCGGACGTGCTCGATGGTGGGGTTCGGATCGATCGCGCCGTCGTGGATGCGCTGGATGTAGGGGATCAGGCGTCGCACGCCGTGGGTGGTGATGCCCATCATCTGCGCGCGCCAGAGCACGTCGCCCGCGTCGGCGGCATCGGCGGGTGGGACGCCCACCGCCTCGAGCGCGGCGTGGGTGAGCGCGCGCAACTCGTCGCAGGGCACACGAACGGTATCGGTCATCGGGTCGCTCCGGTCGGGGTCGCCTCGGTGGCGCGAGTATAAGGGCTGCGCGTGCGCTGCCAGCCACGCGCGCCATTGCGGATCGTGGCCCGCACCGTGTTGGTGCGATTGCGATTCCTTCCGTGCTACGCTCGGCCGGGCCCGGTGCGGGAGACGGCGTCATAGAAGCGCCGATCGCCGTGTCGACGGACGACAGGTCCGATTGGCCCGCTTCTTGCTCCCGACGTCCACCGTCGAGATGCTCGATCGGGAAGTCAGCGCACGGCGCCCGCCGTGTGCTCGCAGATGTGGAGGGGTTCCGTCATGTTGCCAATCGCTCGCCGTCGCGCTCGCGCGCGTGGACTCACGGGAGCGCTGCTCAGTGCCGCGCTCGCCATCACCGCCCCGGGGGCCGTTCATGCCCAGGGCACGCTGCGGCTGGGTATGACCGCGGCCGACATCCCGGTGTCCTTCGGTCAGCCGGACAACGGCTTCGAGGGGTTTCGGTACATGGGCCTCATGGTCTACGACGCGCTCGTGAACTGGGATCTCACTGCCGTCGATCGTCCATCGGGCCTGGTCCCGGGGCTCGCCGAGAGCTGGGCACCGAATCCCGACGATCCCACCAAGTGGACTTTCAAGCTGCGCCAGGGCGTGAAGTTCCACGACGGCTCCGAGTTCAACGCCGACGCCGTGCTGTTCAACTTCGACAAGCTGTTCAAGCAGGACGCGCCGCAGTACAGCGCCCGTCAGGCCTCGCTGGTGAACTTCCGCATCCCGGCGGTGAAGTCGTGGCGCAAGGTCGACGACCACACCGTGGAGTTCACGCTGCACGCCGCCGACAGCTTCTTCCCCTACCAGATCTGCTACATCGTGATGGCGAGCCCCGCGGCCTGGGAGCAGACCGGCAAGGACTGGAACGAGTTCGCCAAGACGCCCTCGGGCACCGGCCCATGGCGCCTGACCAAGCTGGTGCCGCGCGAGCGCGCCGAGTTCGAGCCGTTCAAGGAGCACTGGGACAAGACCCGCGTTCCGAAGCTCGACAAGGTCATCACCTTCCCGATTCCCGACCCGAACGCGCGCACCAACGCGCTGCTCTCCGGCCAGGTCGACTGGATCGAGGCGCCGGCGCCGGACGCGATTCCGCGCATCAAGCAGCAGGGCTTCGACATCGTCTCCAACCAGTATCCGCACGTGTGGCCGTACCACCTGAGCTTCATCGAGGGCTCGATCTGGAACGACGAGCGGGTGCGAAAGGCGGCCAATCTCGCCATCGACCGCGATGGCATCGTGCAGCTCCTCGGCGGATACGCGGTGCCAGCGAAGGGGCACGTGTCCCCGGGCGACGCCTGGTGGGGTAACCCGAGCTTCGATATCAAGTACGACCCCGAGGCGGCCAAGAAGCTGATGGCCGAGGCCGGCTACGGACCGAGCAAGCCGGCCAAGACCAAGATCCTGATCTCGGCCAGCGGCTCCGGGCAGATGCTGCCGCTCGCGATGAACGAGTACATCCAGCAGAACCTGAAGGAGGTCGGCATCGAGGTCGAGTTCGAGGTGATGGAGTGGCAGAGCTTGCTCGATCGCTGGCGTGCCGGGTCGAAGTCTCCGGACTCGGCCGGTGGCCATGCCATCAACGTGAGCTACACCACTCAGGATCCGTACAGCTCGTTCACGCGATTCCTGCGCTCCGACCTGCACGCCCCGAACGGCGTGAACTGGGGCTACTACAGCAATCCCGAGATGGACGAGATGCTGAAGAACGCCTCGCTCGCCAAGACCGACGCCGAGCGCGACGAGTGGCTCGGCAAGGTCCACACCAAGGAGGTGAACGAGGCGCTGTTCATCTGGGTGGTGCACGATGTCGCGCCGCGCGCGATGTCGAAGAAGGTCAAGGGCTTCGCTCAGGCGCGCAACTGGTTCCAGTCGCTGACCCCGGTGTACATGGAGCAGTGACGCCGCGCTGACCCGCCGGGGGGCAGTGCGGCCCCCGGCATCGACCGTCACCCCGGCCGGCGCCGCGCGCGCCGGCCGGTTCCGCCCGGAACCCGCGAGCCATGACCGCCTATATCCTGCGCCGTCTCCTCTACGTGCTGCCGATCGCGCTCGGCGTGACGGTGCTCGTGTTCTCGCTCGTCCATCTCGCACCCGGCGACCCGCTGAACGCGGTGGTCGCGCCGGATGCGCCGAAGGAGGTGGTCGAGCAGCTCAAGCGCGACTACGGCTTCGACAAGCCGCTGCCGGTGCAGTACTTCATCTGGCTGGGGCGGACCCTGACCGGTGATCTCGGCACGTCGGTGGCCACCGGCCGCTCGGTGACCGAGGCGCTGCGCGCCGCAGTGCCGAACACGCTGGTGCTCGCCGCCGGCGCGAGCCTGCTCGGCTTCACTCTGGGATGTCTGTTCGGTGGCATCGCGGGGTACTACCAGGGCACCTGGATCGACAAGCTCTCCACCGCGATCGCGATCACCGGTGTCAGCATCCCGCATTACTGGCTGGGGATCGTGCTGGTCATCGTGTTCGCGGTCGAGCTGAACACCCTGCCGGCGATGGGCATGGGTCCCGGTGGATCGAGTGCCTGGGCGTGGGACATCGAGCACATGAAGCACCTGGTGCTACCGGTGGTCACGCTGTCGGTGATTCCGATGGGAATCGTGACGCGCACCATGCGCGCGGCGATGGCCGAGATCCTGAGCCAGGAGTTCGTGCAGACGCTCCGCGCGAAGGGGTTGCGCAGCTACCAGGTGCTCGCGCACGTGGTGAAGAACGCAGCGCCGACGGTGCTCGCGGTGCTCGGCCTGCAGCTCGGTTACCTGATGGGCGGATCGATCCTGGTGGAGACCGTCTTTTCCTGGCCGGGCACCGGATTCCTCCTGAACGACGCCATCTTCCGCCGCGACATCCCCCTGCTCCAGGGGACGATCCTGGTGCTCGCGATGTTCTTCGTGGTCCTGAACCTGATGGTCGATATCCTGCAGAGCGCGATCGACCCGCGGATGGCGCGGACATGAGCCAGGCGACCGAGACCTCGGCGGCGATGGTCGACGCGGCCCAGGTCGCGGCGCAGTCGCGTGGCTACTGGAAGACGGTGTGGCTACGCCTTCGCGGTGACAAGGTGACGATCGCCTGCTTCGTGGTGCTCGCCCTGATCGTGCTCTCGGCGGTGCTCGCGGACTGGCTCGCCCCGGCCGACCCGTACAAGACCAGCATGCTCAAGCGGCTCAAGCCGATCGGCACCGAGGGTTTCCCGCTCGGCACCGACGAGCTCGGACGCGACATGCTCTCGCGTCTGCTCCACGGCGGGCGCCTGTCGCTGTTCATGGGTATCGTCCCGGTGGTCTATGCACTGGTCATCGGCGGTGCGCTGGGGCTGGTGGCGGGCTTCCTCGGTGGGCGGGTGAACATGCTGATCATGCGCACCATCGACGTCCTCTACGCCTTCCCGTCGGTGCTGCTCGCGGTCGCGATCTCCGGCTCGCTCGGCGCCGGTGTCACCAACGCCATCGTGTCGCTGACAGTGGTCTTCGTGCCGCCCATCGCGCGGGTGACCGAGAGCGTGACCACCCAGGTCCGAAGTCTGGACTTCGTCGATGCGGCGCGCGCGAGCGGCGCCGGCACCTTCACCATCATTCGCGTGCACGTGCTGAGCAACGTGCTCGGGCCGGTCTTCATCTACGCCACCAGTCTCATCAGCGTGAGCATCATCCTCGCCGCGGGCCTGAGCTTCCTCGGTCTCGGCACCGAGCCGCCGCACCCCGAATGGGGGCTGATGCTCAATACCCTGCGGCAGTCGATCTACGTCTCGCCGTGGGTGGCGGCGTTGCCGGGGGTGATGATCTTCTTCACCTCGCTCAGCTTCAATCTGATGAGCGACGGCCTGCGCAGTGCCATGGACGTGAGACTGTGAGCGCGGTGGTGAACGGGGCGAGGGCGGGCGGCACGCCGCTGCTGTCGGTGCAGGATCTGCGCAAGTACTTCCCGGTCACCGGGGGCGTCCTGAACCGCCAGCTCGCGACCGTGCAGGCGGTCGACGACGTGAGCTTCGAGGTCGAGCGTGGCGAGACGCTCGGCATCGTCGGCGAATCGGGCTGTGGCAAGTCGACCACCGCCCGGCTGCTGCTCGCGCTCATCACGCCCGACGCGGGGCGGATTCGCTACGGCGGCAAGGAGGTGGGCGAGGGTGCCGGTCGGATCCCGCTGCGCGAGCTGCGACGCCATGCCCAGATGGTGTTCCAGGACTCGTACTCGTCGCTCAACCCGCGCCTGACCATCGAGGACACCATCGCGTTCGGGCCGATCGTCCACGGCACGCCGAGGCGCGAGGCGCGCGCGCGCGCGAGGGACATCCTCGGCAAGGTCGGCCTGGATCCGAATCTGTTCATCCGCCGCTATCCTCACGAGCTCTCGGGCGGTCAGCGCCAGCGGGTGAACATCGCCCGCGCGCTCGCGATCCAGCCCGATCTCCTGGTGCTCGACGAGGCGGTCTCCGCGCTCGACAAGTCGGTCGAGGCACAGGTGCTCAACCTCCTCAGCGATCTCAAGCGCGAGTTCGCGCTCACCTATCTCTTCATCTCGCACGATCTCAACGTCGTGCAATACGTGAGCGATCGGGTGCTGGTGATGTACCTCGGCAAGGTGGTCGAGGTCGGTCCGGTGGACGTGATGTACCGCGAGCCCCAGCACCCGTACACCCGCGCGCTGTTGTCGGCGATGCCGTCGATGGATCCGGATCGTCGCACCGAGGACGCGCCGTTGGCCGGCGACCCGCCGAGCCCCATCAATCCGCCGTCGGGATGCCGGTTCCACACCCGCTGCCCGTTCGCGCAGGCGGTGTGCCGGGACCGCGAGCCACCGCTGGTGGCCGACGTCGCGGCGAGCGGGCGAAGCGTGGCCTGTCACCTGGTGACGCCGGGGTCCGGCCATCCGGACGCCCCGGCCGGACCCTCGGCCTGAGGCGCGATCGCGCCGTGGTCGGGGACTCGTAGTGGTGTCGAATTGAGGAGATGGTGATGAGCAGACCCGATCCCGCCGGGCTCGCCGATCTCGTGGCGTCGACGCTCGGGCGTCGCCCGTCCGCGGAGTCCGCCGAGCGGATGGCCGCGGCGGTCGAAGGTGTCGGCGAGGCGTTGGCCGCTCTCGCGGCCGAGTCCCTGTTCGACACCGAGCCGCAGAATCTGGAGACCGTCCTCGCCGAGCTCGCTCCGCCGGCGGAGGGCAGTCGATGACCGCGCTCACTCACCTGTCCCTGGTCGAGGCGGCGCGCATGGTTCGCGACGGCGAGGTCTCGTCGCGGGAGCTGACCGAGGCGTGCATTCGTCGCACCGAGCGGCTGGGCGCGCGGCTCAACTGCTACATCTCGTTCGATCCGGAGGGCGCGCTGGCCCAGGCCGACGCGGCGGACCGCCGTCGTGCCGCGGGCGAGACGCTGGGACCGCTGCACGGCGTTCCGCTCGCCCACAAGGACATGTACTACCGCGAGGGCGTGGTGACGACCTGCGGCTCGAGGATCCGGCGCGACTTCCGGCCCGACCGTACGGCCACGGTTCTGACCCGGCTGGAGGCGGCCGGTGCGCTGAACCTCGGTGGGCTCAACATGTCGGAGTTCGCGTTCGGTCCCACCGGCCACAATCACCACTTCGGGCCGGCGCGCAATCCCTGGAACACCGCGCACGTCACCGGTGGATCGTCCAGCGGCTCGGGCTCCGCGGTCGCCGGCAGGCTGGTGTTCGGCGCACTCGGCTCCGATACCGGCGGCTCGATTCGTCTGCCGGCCGCGATGTGCGGGCTGGCGGGAATCAAGCCCACCCAGACCCGCGTCTCGCGCTACGGCGTGATGGGGCTCTCGTACTCACTCGACACCGTCGGGCCACTGACCCGCACCGTGCGCGACTGCGCCCGAATCACCGAGGTCATCGCCGGCCACGACCCACTCGACCCGACCTCCAGCCGCCGCCCGGTGGCGGGCTACGAGGCGGCGGCGACCGATCCCGACATCCGTGGCACCCGCATCGGCGTGCCGGCCAACTACTACTACGACGGCGTGCACCCGGAGATCCGGTCCGCGTTGCAGGCGAGTCTCGACGTCTACCGCTCGCTCGGGGCCGAGGTGGTCGAGGTGACGCTTCCGGACGCGGAGGCGACCTCGGTCATCGGCGGTGCGCTGTCCGGCACCGAGGCCATCGCGCTCCACCGCGCCTGGCTGCGCGATCGTCCCGACGACTACGGGCCCCAGGTGCGCGCCCGGCTGGAGATGACCCTCGCCTACCCGGCCGGTGACTATCTCGCGGCGCTGCAGGTCCGCCCGCGTGTGATCCGCCGGTTCGTCGAGGCGGTGTTCTCGCGGTGCGACGTCCTGCACTGCCCGATCCTCGGTTTCCCGGTGCCGACCATCGCCGAGACGGACGTCGCCGACAGCCCCGAGATGCGCAAGATGATCACCGACATGACCCGCTGCTCGCGGCCGATCAACTACCTCGCCCTGCCCGGGCTGTCGGTGCCCGCCGGGTTCTCGTCCAGCGGGCTGCCGCTGTCGTTCCAGCTCGTCGGGCGGCCGTTCGACGAGGCATCGCTGTTCCGTTTCGGGGCCGCCTACGAGGCGGCTGCGGGCTGGGTCGAGCAGCACCCGGGGGAGGACGACACGGGTGGGTAGCGCCGAGCCGCTGGTCTCGATCCGGGATCTCCGGGTCAGCTTCGTCAGCCGCGACGCCACCGTCCATGCCGTCAACGGCGTGGACCTCGACCTCGCGCGCGGCGAGGCGCTGTGCATCCTCGGCGAGTCGGGGTCCGGAAAGAGCGTGACGTTGCGCGCGATGATTCGCTTGCTGCCGCCACGTCGCGCCCGGCTGTCCGGCTCGGTGAAGGTCGCCGGCCGCGAGGTGATGTCGATGGGCGAGCGCGCGCTCTCCGATCTCCGCGGCGGCCAGGTGTCGATGATCTTCCAGGAGCCGGCGCTCGCCTTCGATCCGGTCTACACCGTGGGGCGCCAGATCACCGAGACCATCGTGCGCCACGAGAAGGTCTCGCGCGCCGATGCGCACCGTCGTGCCGTCGAGCTCCTGGACCTGGTGCGGATTCCGTCGCCGGAGCGCCGGCTCGCCTCCTATCCGCACGAGCTCTCCGGCGGGATGCGCCAGCGCGCGATGATCGCGCTCGCGCTCTCGTGCCGCCCGGACGTGCTCCTCGCCGACGAGCCGACCACCGCGCTCGACGCCTCGGTGCAGATCCAGATCCTGCTGCTGCTGCGCGAGCTGCAACGCGAGCTCGGGATGGCGGTGATTTTCGTCACCCACGACGTGGGGGTGGCGGTGGAGATCGCCGACCGCATCGCGGTGATGTATGCCGGGCGTTTCGTGGAGAGTGGTCCGGTTGGCACCGTGATCAAGACTCCATCGCACCCGTACACCCAGGGTCTCCTCGCCTCGACCGTGCACGGCGCGATGCGCGGTCAGCGACTGGAGGCGATTCCGGGCTCGCCCCCGGACCTCGCATCGCTGCCGGTCGGGTGCGCCTTCGCGCCGCGTTGCAGGCATCGGCTCGAGCGCTGCACGGAGTCCTATCCCGAGGAGTCGCGTCCAGCAGCCGCCCACGCAGTGCGCTGCTTTCTTGCCGCGACGAGCCCCGAGCCGGCCTGAAGCCGGTCGGTTCGCCGCCGCGGAAGGACCGACCGGGTCCGGGACCGGCCCTTCGGTCGTCGCGTACAATCGCGCGAGGCTTCGCGGACCACTGGGGAGCGACGGTGCGCAGGGGCGACTCGGTATGAGACGGCGCCTCGAGCTCGGCAGCGGCGCTACGCCCTGTCGGGGATTGGGTCGGCGCGCGCCGGTGGGCTAAGGAATCGACGCGCGGTGTCCGATAGAGGGCCATGACCGAACGCCACGCGATCGCACCCGGCGTGCCCGCAGGCGCGTCGGCCCTGACCCGTGGGACCTGGCGTTGGCCCGCGGTGGTGGTGATCGCGGTCCTCACCATCGGCGTCCTCGTCGATCGCGCGGTGGGCGAGCGCAGCCGCCAGGTGGCTCGCGATGCGGTCCAGGAGAAGCTGTTCGTGTTGCGCGGACGGCTCGAGAGCCGCCTCACCAGCAGTCTGTTCCTCGTGCGGGGCCTGGCTCTCGAGATCGCGCTCCACCCCGACGCGGACGCGACCCACTTCGATGCCCTCGGGCGCATGTTGGTGGCCGAGGGCACCGATCTCCGCAGCATCTCCGCCGCGCCCGACCTCATCATCCGCCACGTCTATCCGCTCGCCGAGAACCGGGCCGCCATCGGGCTCGACTACCGCGCCGTGCCGGCACAGCGCGACGCGGCGCTGCGCGCACGTGACACCGGTCAGGTCGTCGTCGCCGGGCCGGTCGAGCTGGTGCAGGGCGGGCGGGGGTTGATCGTGCGGGCGCCGGTCTTCACCGACGACGACGGGGGGGCGCGGCGGTTCTGGGGACTCGTCGCGGCGGTCGTCGACCTCGACCAGATCTACGCCAGGGTCGGCCTGCACGACCCGGGCCTCTCCCTCAAGGTCGCCATCCGCGGGCGAGACGGGCTCGGTGCCACGGGGGAGGTCTTCTACGGCTCGCCGTCACTGTTCGACCAGGACTCGGTGGTGGCCGAGGTGCAGATGCCGGGTGGGAGCTGGCAGCTCGCGGCGACGCCGCGCGACGGCTGGCCGACGACCAGCCCCGAGGCCTGGGTGCTGCGCCTGGTCACCGTGCTCATCGCCTGCCTGGCGGCCGGGTTGGCTGCGGTGCGGGTCCGTGCCGAGCGTGAGCGCGCCGGCGCCCGAGCCGAGCTCGGTCGCAGCAGTCAGCGGCTGGCCGATGCCATCGATGCCATCCACGAGGGCTTCGTGCTGTGGGACGCCGATGATCGGTTCGTGCTGTGCAACGCGCGCTACCGCGAGATCTACGGGCCGCTCGCCGACGGTCTGCGGCCGGGCGTCCCCTACCGCGAGCTTCTCCAGCGCTTCGTGGCCGACGGCAATCTGCACATCTCCGAGGATCCCGAGACCTGGATCACCGCCCGCGCCAGTGGCCATCGCGAGGCGCGTGGCAACGTCGAGCTGCGGTTCGCGAACGGTCGCGTCATCGGCATCGCCGAGCGGCGCACCGCCGATGGCGGCCTGGTCGGAATCCACACCGACGTCACCGAGATCCGCCGCGCCGAGGAGGACGTGCATCGGCGGGCGAACTTCGATCCGCTGACCGGGCTCGCCAATCGCGCGAGCTTCCTCGAGCAGCTCGACGCGGCGGTCCGCCGGGCTCAGCGCTCGCGCACCGCGGTCGCGCTCCTGTTCATCGACCTCGACCGCTTCAAGAACGTCAACGACGCGTTCGGCCACGAGATCGGCGACGCGCTCCTGGTGGAGGCGGCGCGGCGCATTCGTGCCTGCATCCGCGAGACCGATCTGGTGGCGCGCCTCGGTGGTGACGAGTTCACGGTGTTGCTCACCGACAGCGGTCCCGGGATGGCTTCGACGGTGGTGGCCGAGGCGATCATCGACGCCATCGCGCGCCCGTTCGTGCTCGACCACCACGAGGTCTTCGCCGGCGCGAGCATCGGCATCACCGCCTATCCCGCCGACGGTCGAGACGCGGGCGAGCTCCTGCGCAACGCGGACATCGCGATGTACGCGGCGAAGGCGCGCGGGCGGGGCGTGGTGTGCTACTTCACCCGCGAGATGACCCAGCGCGCGGAGCGCTTCGTGGCGCTGGAGCGCCATCTGCGCCATGCGATCGACGCCGGTGAGTTCGAGATATGGCTGCAACCGATCGTCAGGCTCGCCGACGACGCGGTGATCGGCGCCGAGGCGTTGGCGCGCTGGTGTCCGCCGGGCCGGGAGCCGGTGCTGCCGGGCGAGTTCATTCCGGTGGCGGAGGAGTCCGGGCTCATCGAGCCGCTCGGGCGTTGGCTGCTGGAGGCGGCCTGCCGCGAGGCGGCCCGCTGGCCGGTGGTCGCGGGCGAGCCCCTGTACCTCGCGGTCAATGTGTCGTCGCGACAGTTCCGCGCCGGATTCGGTCCCGGCCAGGTCGAGAGCGCACTGGCGGCATCCGGGGTCGGCGCCACGCGTCTGGTGCTCGAGATCACCGAGTCGCTGCTGATGGAGGAGGACGACCGCGTGCGCGAGGCGCTCGAGGGGTTGCGCGCACTCGGCGTGCGCATCGCGGTCGACGACTTCGGCACCGGCTACTCGTCGCTGTCCTACCTGCGACGCTTTCCGGTGTCGGCGCTCAAGATCGACCGCGAGTTCGTGCGTGACATGGAGCACGACCCGGCCGACGCGCGGTTGGTGGAGACGATCGTGGCGATGGCTCGGGGCCTCGCCATCGAGGCGGTGGCCGAGGGTGTGGAGACGCCCGGCCAGGCACGCCTGCTGCACGCGCTGGGTTGCCCGTACGCCCAGGGCTTCCACTATGCCCGACCGATGCCGGCGGACGAGTTCGCGGCGCGGATCGCGGCCCTGCCCGAGTCGGGCCAGCGCCCCGCGGCGGCCGGCTGACGTCGCCGCCGCGGCGCGTGCCCCGGGCCGGTCGTGCTCCGAGCCGGCCCGCCGTGCCGCGCGTCAGGCGAGTCGGCCGGCCATCGCCATGTCGAAGATGGCTCTCGCGCCGGCCTCGTCGAGCGTGACCGGGTTGCCCCCGGCCGACGGGTCGACGACCGCCATCCGTGCCACCTGGCCGGCGCCCTCGATCGGCACCCCCAACCCTTCCAGCGTGTGCGGGATGCCGAGCTCGGCGCGCAGTGCCAGCACCCAGTCCATGACCGCGCCGAAGCCTCCGGAGAGCCCGAGCCAGGCCGCCAGGCGCTCGACCTTGTCCTCGATCGCCGCGCGGTTGAACGCGAGGACGTAGGGCATGAACACCGCGTTGGTGAGGCCGTGATGGGTGTCGTACAGCCCGCCGACCGGATGCGACAGCGCGTGGATGGCGCCGAGACCCTTCTGGAACGCGGTGGCGCCCATCGATGCCGCCACCAGCATGTGGCCGCGCGCCTCGATGTCGGTGCCCTCGGCGACCGCGCGGGGCAGCCAGTCCTTGACCAGGCGCATCCCCTCCACCGCGATTCCCTCGGCCATCGGGTGGTAGCTCGGCGCGCAGTACGCCTCCAGACAGTGCGCCAGGGCGTCCATGCCGGTCGCCGCGGTGACTCTCGCCGGGAGCCCGACCGTCAGCTCCGGGTCGGAGATGACGACCACGGGCATCAGCTTCGGGTGGAAGATGATCTTCTTCTCGTGAGTCGCGGAGTTGGTGATGACCCCGGCCCGCCCGACCTCGGAGCCGGTGCCGGCGGTGGTGGGCACTGCGATGACGGGTGCGATACGGCTCGCGTCGGCACGGGTCCACCAGTCGCCGATGTCCTCGAAGTCCCACAGCGGCCGCGACTGCCCCACCATCAGGGCGATGACCTTGCCGACGTCCAGCGCCGAGCCGCCACCGAACGCGATTACCCCGTCGTGAGAGCCGCCATGGAACGCCGCGACGCCGGTCTCGACGTTGCGCTCGACCGGGTTGGCCTTGACGTCGGAGAACACCTCGGCGGCGAGCCCGGCGCCCCGCAACCGCTCGAGCGTCGCCGGGATCATCGGCAGCGCGGCGAGGCCGGGGTCGGTCACCAGCAGCGGGCGGCGGATACCGGCGGCGGTGCAGGCGTCGGCGATCTCGGCGATGCGGCCGGGGCCGAAACGCATGGCGGTCGGATAGCTCCAGTTGGCGGACTTCATGGGCGTCGGGTCTCGGTGATGTGCGGTTGATGACGGCGCGTCGGTCGGCGCGGATGCGATGTGCCCGATTCTCTCAGCGTCGGAGGTGGAACGACTTCGGGCGGGTCAGCATCTCGTAGCCGACCCGCGACAGCGTGGCGCCGCGGCCGGTGTCCTTCACCCCGGTCCAGGCGAGCGCCGGGTCGAGGTAGTCACAGCGGTTCATGAACACGGTGCCGGTCTCGATGTGCGTGCCGATGCGCTCGGCCGCCTCGAGATCCCGGGTCCAGATGCTGGCGGTGAGGCCGTAGGGCGAGTCGTTCATCAGCGCGACCGCCTCGTCCTCGGAGGCGACCGGCATGATGCCGACCACCGGTCCGAACGACTCCTCGCGCATCACCGACATCTGGTGGTCGACCCCGGTCAGCACCTGCGGTGCCATGTAGGCAGAGCCTGGCGCGTCGCGCTCGAACGACCGCGGGTCCACGTGCGCGGTGGCGCCGGCGCGAACCGCGGCCGCCACCTGCTCGCGCACGAACTCCGCCGCTGCCGGGCGCACCATCGGGCCGAGGGTGGTCTCGGACTCGAGCGGGCTGCCGAGCACGTACTGGCGGGTGAGGTCGACGAAGCGCTCGACGAACGCGTCGTGCACGTTGGCGTCGACGTAGATGCGCTCGATCCCGCAGCACGACTGCCCGGAGTTGAAGAAGCTGCCGTCGACCAGGTTCTCGACCGCGTGGGCGAGATCCGCGTCACCGCGCACGTAGGCCGGGTCCTTGCCGCCGAGCTCGAGGCCGAGCCCGGTGAAGGTGCCGGCGGCGGCACGCTCCATCGCGCGTCCTCCCTCGACCGAGCCGGTGAAGCAGACATGGTCGACGGCACCGGAAGCGATGATGCGGGTGGTCTGGTCGTGCGACAGGAACAGGTGCTGGAACAGGCCCGCGGGCAGCCCGGCCTCGTCCATCGCCGCCTGGAAGCGCTCGGCCACCAGCAGCGTCTGGGCCGCGTGCTTGAGGATCACCGCGTTGCCCGCCATCAGCGCGGGAACCACGGAGTTCACCGCGGTGAGATAGGGGTAGTTCCAGGGGGCGATGGTGAGCACCAGGCCGAGCGGATCGCGGCGCACGTAGCGTACGAAGCCGTCCTTGGGTCCGGGGTCGACCGGCGCCAGCGCGTCCGCGGCGATGCCGATCATGTGGCGCGCGCGCTCCTGGAATCCGTTGAGCTCGCCGGCGCCGTAGCGCACCGGACGACCCATCTGCCAGGCGAGCTCGGGCACGATCGCCTCGCGCATGGCGAGCATCGCGTCGACCGCGCGCGAGCAGGCCTCGGCGCGATCCGCGATGGTGGTCTGCCGCCAGGCACGCTGCGCCGCCCGCGCCCGATCCAGCGTGGCGGCGACCTCGGCGTCGGTCGCGCGTGGCCGCTCGGCGTAGACCGAGCCGTCGACCGGAGAGACGCAACGTACCTTGTCAGTCATCGGTAGTCCTCGGTGATCGCGATTCGTCGCGCGGCGAGCCCGCCCAGTGGTCGCGACCGCGCACCCGGGCTCGTCCAGCGCCTCTCGCCGCCGCGCTCAGGAGCGCTCGAACCCGCGGTGGCGCTCCCAGTCGGTGACGCGGCGGTCGTACTCGAGCTGCTCCCAGCGCGCGGTGTGCACGTAGTGGTCGACCACCTGGTCGCCGAGCGCGCCGCGCAGCCAGCGCGACTTGTCGAGCAGGGTGATCGCCTCGCGGAGCGTCTTCGGAATCTCGCGCAGGCGCTTGCCGTGGTAGGCGTCGCCCTCGAAACCGGCCTCCAGCGGCATCTCCTGCTCGATGCCGTCTAGCCCCGCCGCGATCAGTGCCGCGAAGGCGAGATACGGATTCAGATCGGCGCCGCCGATGCGGCATTCGATGCGCACCGCGCTCGAGTCCGCGCCGCACACGCGAAATCCCGCGGTGCGGTTGTCCATGCTCCACACCGCGCGTGTCGGCGCGAAGGTGCCGACCTGGAAACGCTTGTAGGAGTTGATGTAGGGCGCGAGGAAGTACGTCATCTCGCGCGCGTGCGCGAGCTGACCGGCCAGGAAGTGCTGCATCGCCTTCGACATGCCGTGCGGACCCTTGGGGTCACGAAAGAGCGGCTTCTTCCCGGCCTTGTCCCACAACGACATGTGCACGTGCGCGCTGTTGCCGGCGAGCGCGTAGTCCCACTTCGCCATGAAGGTCACCGCCTTGCCGGCGAGCAGCGCGATCTCCTTGCACGCGTTCTTCAAGATCGCGTGGCGGTCGGCCATCTCCAGCGCGTCGGTGTAGCGGACGTTGATCTCCTCCTGGCCGGGCCCCCACTCGCCCTTGGAGTTCTCGACCGGGATGCCGGCGCCCTGCAGACCCTTGCGGATGGCGCGCATCACGCCCTCTTCCTTGGTGGTCTGCAGGATGTGGTAGTCCTGGATGTAGCGGCCGGCGGTCTGCAGATCGCGATAGCCCTTGGTGCTCGCCGACTCGTAGGTCTCGTCGAACAGGTAGAACTCGAGCTCCGACGCCGCATAGCAGCGCATGCCGAGCTTCTCGAGTCGCGCCACCTGGCGGCGCAGCACCGCGCGCGGCGAGTGCGGCAGGTCGGCGTGGTCGTGGTGGTCGAGCACGTCGCACAACACCAGCGCCGTGCCCTCGAGCCACGGCGCCAGGCGCAGGGTGGAGAGGTCGGGCTTCATCACGAAGTCGCCGTAACCCCGCTGCCAGTTGGCGGCGGCGTAGCCCGGCACTGGCTCCATGTCGATGTCGTTGGCGAGCAGGTAGTCGCAGCCGTGGGTCTCCTCGTGCGCGCCGTCGACGAAGAACTCGGCCTGGAACCGCTTGCCGATGAGGCGGCCCTGCATGTCGACGAAGCACACCAGCACGGTGTCGATCTCGCCGGCGGTCACCAGTTTCTTGAGTGCGTCGAGCGTCAGCATTCCCGGCACCGTCTCGTCCCCCGTTTCGACCGATGGTGGATCTTGAGCGAGGGCCCGGCGCGCGTCCAGCGAGCGCGCGGGCTCAGATCGATTCCAGCCCGCACCAGTCGGCCATGAACAGTGCCACCGCCTGGGTCACCCGACGGCAGGACTCGAGGTTCACCCGCTCGTCGAAGCCGTGGATACGCTCGCAGAGCGGGCCGTAGACCAGGGCCGGGGTGTCGTCGTAGAGCGCGAAGACGCGGGCGTCGAGGTAGGCCGGGGTGGTCACCGACTGCAGGTCCGCCGCGTGGACGCGGTGGTGGGCGCGGGCGAGGCAGGCCTCGGCCTCGCTGCCCTCGGCGAGCACGTAGCCCTCGGCCGCGAAGCCGTTGTAGGTGACCGTCGGCGGGTGGTTCGACAGCATCGGATCGTCGATGCAGGCGGTGCGGATGGCGCGCTCGATCTCGGCCTTGACGGCGTCGACCCGGGTGCCGGGGTAGATGCCGGCACGGACGTCGATGCGGCACCAGCACGGCACCGAGGACGCCCAGTCGCCGCCCTCGATCTTGCCGATGTTCACCGTGATCGGCTTCGGGTGGTCCTCGAAGTGCCGGTGCTCGCCCCTTTGCGCGTTCCACACCTGCTCGAGCCCCTGCAGCGCCTCGATGATGCGGTACATCGCGGTGATCGCGCTCGAGCCCTTGTAGGACTCGAGCACGTGGGCAGGGCGCCCGCGCACCTCGACCTGGAACCACAGCACGCCGACGTTGGCGCGGGTGAGGGCGTCGCCGGTCGGCTCGGTGATGATCACCGCGTCGGCGTGGTAGCCGCGGACCAGGCAGGCGAGCGCGCCGTTGCCGGTGCACTCCTCCTCGACCACCGATTGCAGGTGCACGTCGGCGGCGGGCTGGAAGCCGGCACGGCGGAGCGCGTCGAGCGCGAACAGGTTGGCGGCGAGACCCGCCTTCATGTCACCGGCGCCGCGCCCGTGCATCCAGCCGTCGACGATCCGCGGGTCGTAGGGCGGGTAGGTCCACATGTCGAGCGGACCGGTGGGGACCACGTCGATGTGGCCGTTCAGGATCAGCGAGCGGCCGCGGATCTGGCGCGGGCGGTGGCTGCCGACGACGTTGAACGCGTTCTCGTAGGAGACGGTGACCGGGGAGAAGCCGGGGTGATCGCGGATGGCGTCGACGTCCACGGCCCAGCGGTCGGTCTTGAGCCCACGCTCGCGCATCGCGGCGTGGACGAAGTCCTGCGCCGTGTGCTCCGCCCCGCGCTGCGACGGGAAGCGCACCAGCGCCTGGGTGAACGCGACCTGGTCCGCGAAGGCCGCATCCACCGCCGCGAGGATTCGTTCCGACGTGGCCTCGACCGAGATCGACATCATCGTGCTCCCATTTCCGTCCGCTTGCGCCCGGGTGCGGAGTCTCGCGCGTTTCGCGATGCGCCGAAACCGCGGATGTCGTCTGGCCGAGTGACGCCGACGGGTCCATGCTCTGGAGGCGCCGACCGGAGAGCGGGACCACCGCCGGGCAGAGCACGCCGGCCTGCATTCCGTGCGCCATCACCGACATGATTTGTATGGCGGCTCGGCGGGAGATGCCCGTGTCGCCCTCGATGCGCTTGGCAAATCAATGGGTTGGCGCATCTCCGGTCGATGGCGCGACTGGCACGAGACCTGCAAACGCCCGAGTGGGCACAGAGCACCGAGGATCGGACCGACCATGCGCGAACGACTACGAGAGCACCTCGCGGCGCAATCAGCCGGCTGGCACCACGCTGGCCTCATCGACGCCGACCTCGCCGCCACCCTCGGGCGTCGCTACGACCGGCAGGGGCGTTTCCTGTCGGTCATGTTGCGCTGGCTCGGTGCATTCGCCGCGTTCTGGCTGGTGCTCTCCGTGCTCTCGTTCGTCGGCGCGATGAGCGAGTCGCTGGCGGTGGGCGCCGTGCTGCTCGGCATGGTGAGCGTGGGCATCGGGGTGCTCGGGGTGCGCCTCGCGACCGAGGCGGCAGCGCGCTTCCCGCTGTCCGGGTCGATCCTGGTCACCGTCGCGCTCGCCGGGTGCTTCGGCACCCTGCTGCTGCTGGCGATGGCGACCGGAGCCGAGCCGGACGAGGATCTCGTACCACCGCTGTTGCTCGCCAGCGCCGCTGCGGCCATCGGGGTCGCCTATCGCTACCACATGCGCTGGCCGCTGCTGCTCGGACTGCTGATGGCGTTCCACGGCCTCGGCGCCTGGCACGCCTACGGTGGCGGGGGTGGGTACTTCGCGGACGTCCAGGAGCCGCGGGTGATGGCGCCGATCGCGCTGGCCGTGGCGGTGCTCGGCCTGTGGCACGAGCGGCGGGAGGATGGCGGCCCGCTCGTGCGCCTGGTCGGCTTCGGGCACCTGTATCTGATCCTGGGGCTCGTCTACTTCAACGTCTCGCTCTGGTTCCTCACCCTGCCGCGCGGTGAGCTCGGCTGGGTGGTCGCGTTCTCCGCCGCGGCGGTGGCGCAGATCGTCGCCGGCGCCCGTCTACAGGACGGGCGCATCACCGGCTTCGGTGTGGTGTTCCTCGCCATCGACCTCTACACCCGGTTTCACGAGCGGTTCTGGGATCGGCTCTCGCTGGCCACCGTGTTGATCGTGTGCGGGCTCGCGGCGATGGGCATCGGCTACCTCATCGAGCGTCTGCGCGCGACGGGCACCGAAGGAGAGACGTCATGACACCTGCATCGCTCAATCGTGCGACCCGCCGCGAGCTCGACGACCTGCTGCGCGACGGGCTGCTCGCGCCCGAGCAGCACGCGGCGCTGGCGGTGCGTTACCCGGTGACGCGTTGGGACTGGCGCGCGCTCGGCCGGTGGTTCCTGATCCTCGGCGCGGTGACGCTGGCGGCGGGGCTCTGCGTGCTGGTGCGCGACTACCTCGAGTTCACCCTCGAGAAGCTCGCGATCGGGCTGGTGGTGTTGGTCGCGGCGCTGCTCGGCGGCGCGCGCTGGCTGGTGCAGCGTCGACCGACGATGGTGTGGACGCCGCGCGCGCTGGAGCTCCTCGGTGGCTTCGCGATCATCGGGCTCACGTTCACCCTCGGGCTCATCTACTCGACCGGCTCGGGCAACTGGCCGGCGCTGCTCCTCATCGACCTCCTGGTGTTGGTGCCGCTCGCCTACCTGCTTCGCAACGTGCTGCTGCTGGTGCTGTCGGCGGTGGTGTTCTTCTCCTGGTTCGGTGGCTTCACCGGATACGCATCCGGTTGGGGGGCGTACTGGTTCGGGATGAGCTATCCGCTGCGCTTCGTCGGCGCCGGCGTCGCCATCGCGCTGGTCGGGGTCGCCCACCTGATGGCCGAGCAGGGGCCGCTCCTGCGTTACCGGGGATTCGCGAAGGTGTGGCTGTCGGCCGGGATCTACTTCACCGAGATGGCGCTGTGGATCCTGTCCATCTTCGGCAATTTCGATCTCGAGGCTGGCTGGCGCACGGGCGGCGCGAGCGAGCTGTTGCTGTTCAACCTGCTGTGGGCCGGGATGAACGCCGGGTTGCTGCTGGCCGGCGCACGCACCGCGATGGGGATGCTCACCGGCTATGCGGTGACGTTCGGGGTGATCCAGGTCTACACGCTGTATTTCGCCCACCTCGCCGAGGAGGTGCCGTTGTTCCTGAGTGCGCTGCTCGCGGGTGGCAGTGCGCTGTGGTTGGCGGTGACGCTGGAGCGGCACCGCCGCGGTCGAGCCGACCGCGCAGACTCGGCCGCGTAGGACTCGTAGGGGCGGGCCCCCGTGCCCGCCCGCGGGTGGCCGCCGGAGCGTCGCGACCGGCCATCCGCCCTGGCATCATGCGCGCCGGCCCTGTCGCGGCCGGTCACCGCCTGAAGGAGTCTCCCCCATGCTCGCCAAGCCCGCCGTCACCCGTCAGCCGATCATCGACGTCATCCGCAATCGTTGGAGCCCGCGCGCGTTCTCCGAGCGGCCGGTGCCGCCGGACGTCATGGTGAGCCTGCTCGAGGCCGCGCGTTGGGCGGCGTCGTGCAACAACAGTCAGCCGTGGCGGTTCCTCGTCGCGAGCCGCGACGACGCCGACGGGCACGCCCGATTGCTGGCGGGGTTGAACGAGGGCAATCAGCGCTGGGCGGCGCGGGCGCCGGTGCTGATGGTGGTGTGCGCGTTCCAGGACCTGCCGAGCGGGCGCAAGAGCGCGCACCACTGGTACGACTGCGGGCAGGCGGTGGCCCAGCTCATCGCGCAGGCAACCTCACATGGACTGGTCGCCCACCAGATGGCGGGTATCCAGCGCGAGGTGCTGATCGAGTCCTGCGCGGTGCCGGCCGACCACGACGTCGTCTGCGCCATCGCGCTCGGGTATCCGGGCGAGGTGTCGGAGCTCCCCGAGGACCTCGCCGAGCGCGAGCGGGCCGAGCGGGTGCGTCAGCCGCTCGCGACGATGGTGTTCACGAGCCGCTTCGGGGAGACCCTGGGTCCGGCGTCTTGAGGCGGGCGAGCGCGGTGTGGATCCGCTCCGGAATCGGCACCGCCTGGCGCGTCTCCCGATCGACGAAGACGTGCACGAAGTAGCCCTGGGCCGACGCCTCGTCACGGCCCGCGGCGAACAGGCCGATCTCGTAGCGCACCGCGCGGCGGCCGAGGTGCGCCACCCGCACCCCGGCCTCCACCGGCTCGGGAAAGCAGAACGAGGCGCGGAACCAGCACTGCGATTCCGCGCAGAGCCCGATCACCGGTGAGCGGTGCATGTCGAGCCCGCCAGCCTCGATCAGGTAGGTGGCGATCGCGGTGTCGAAGAACGAGTAGTACTGGACGTTGTTGACGTGCCCGTACACGTCGTTGTCCATCCACCGCGTGGGGATGGTGACGGAGTACGGGTACCCCGCCCGCAGCTCGATCTCGCGCTCGCTCAACGCACCGCACCTCGTGCCTCGCCCGGGACGGCCGGCATGGTCGGGGCTCGCCTCGGGCAGGTCAAGGACGCGACCGCGTGGTCGGGGCGCGGCAACGCCGCCGCGCCGCGAGGTTGCCTGCCCCGCATCCGCCGGAGCGGACAGGCACCGCCTTGCGGCGGAGCCAGTCCCCGGGCACGGCTCGGGCTACGGGTTGGAGCGCCGCCGGCGGACCGTGGTGAGCACGAGGCCGGCGAGCAGGAGCCCGGCCACCCCCGGCTCCGGCACGTCCTGGGCGAGCACGCCGTTCAACCGGATGTCGTCGAGCTCCTGGTCGGTGAGGGCGCGGTCGTAGACGAACACGTTGTCGACGAGGCCGTCGAAGTCCTCGTTGAAGAACGGGTTCGCGCCGACGAAGAGGCTGCCGAAGCCGGTGTCGAAATCGGTGTTGTCGGTGGCCGAGAGCGTCGTGCCGCCGACCGTCAGGCGGGCCGTGGCGCCGTCGTAGCGCGCGGCGATGAACTGCCAGTCACCGAGCACGAAGGGCACGACGGGGTTCGCGTTGAGCACGCCGGTACCGGTGAACAAAGCGTACCCGGGGCCGCCGGAGCGGGGGTCGATGCCGAGCGTGCGGTCGAAGCTCCCGTTGTCGTGGGAGAACACCTTGCCGGCCCCACCCTCGCCGGTGGTGTCGGGTCGCACCCAGGCTCCCATCGTGAGCTGAGGCAGGCTCGAGGCATTGATGTCGATCGGCAGCACGATCGCGTTCGCCGCGTTGGCGGTCGGGTTCGCGCCCGTCGACAGCACCGAGAAATCGGCCGCGATCCCGCCGTCCACGCCACCGCCGGTCGCGGTGAAGCCGACGCCGGTCCCGACGGTTCCGTGGTTGTTCGCGCCGCTGCTGTCCGTGCCGTCGGCGGCGTCGAAGGTGTAGAGGCCGATCAGGCCGTTGAGGGGGACGGCGAGCGCCGTGCACGGCCCCAGCAGGCCGGCTGTCAGAGTCGCCGCGGCCAATCTTGCAATGGTCTTCCTCGGCTCTTTCATCGCATCGCATCCCGTGAGTTCGCAGACGCGGCGGGGGATGCAAGAACCGAGCCGATCGCGGAATTGCGTCAAATCAATACGTTGGGTGGCGGGCGGACTCTGGTTGTAAGGAAATCCGACGCGAAGGGGCGCGCGGTGTGGTGCGGTCGCGGCCCCTCAGCCGGACGATGCCGCCCGCGCCGTGCGCTCCTGGGCGCGCAGCTCCGCGCGCAGCAGCTTGCCGGCCGCGTTCTTCGGGAGATCCTCGACGAAGGCGATGCGCCGCGGGTACTTGTACGGTGCGGTGACCGCCTTGCAGTGCTCCTGTAGCTCGCGGGCGAGCGATTCCGAGCCCAGGCGCCCCGGGGCGAGGACGACGAACGCCTTCACCACCTCGCCACGGTCGGGGTCGGGGCTCCCCACCGCCGCGCACTCGCGGACCGCCGGGTGCTCCATCAGCGCGTTCTCGACCTCGACCGGGCCGATGCGATAGCCGGCGGAGTTGATGATGTCGTCGGCACGACCGTGGGTGAACACGTAGCCGTCGGCGTCGACGTGAGCCGCATCGCCGGTCAGGAACCAGGTGCCGGCATCGTTGGCGACCAGCTCGCGCTCGACGCGACCCGGCTCGCCCCAGTAGCCGAGCAGCATGTTCGGGTTCGGCATCCGGATGGCCAGGATGCCGGCCTCGCCCGCCGGAAGGGGGCGGCCGGTCTCGTCGAGGATGGCGACGATGTACCCCGGTAGCGGCAGCCCGGCCGATCCCGCCTTCGCCGGGGTGCACGGATAGGTGTGCACGCTCATCAGCGACTCGGTCTGGCCGTAGCCCTCGTGGCAGGGCGCGCCGGTGAGCGCGCTCCAGCGCTCGGCGACCTCCGGGTTGAGCGTCTCGCCGGCGGACACGGTGCGCCGAAGGCGCGAGAGATCGTGCGCGCCGACGTCCTCGAACACGAGCTGGCGCAGCTCCGTCGCCGCGGCGCAGAAGACGGTCACGCCGTACCGTGCCAGCAGGTCGAGGCGACGGTGGGCGTCGAACGGACCGTCGTGGAACAGCACCGGCACCCCGGCGCTCCACGGCCCGAACAGGATCGACGTGCCGGCCTTGCTCCAGCCGGTGTCGGCGGTGCACCACATGAGGTCGCCATCGTCCAGGTCGAGCCAGTAACGGCCCGTGTACCGCCACGCGAACAGTGCCCGCGAGGCATGCACCACACCCTTCGGCTTACCGCTGGTGCCCGAGGTGTAGTACATGATCGCGGGGTCCTCGAGCTCCACCACCGCTGCCGGCGCAGGCTCCGCCGCCGCCATCGCATCGCGCCAGTCGATCCAGCCGTCGGCCCCGCCGACCGCGATGCGCACGTCCACCGCCGCGACCGTCCGCGGCATGCGCGCGACGCCGCCAGTGGTGGTGATCACCGCGCGGGCGCCCGAGTGCTCGAGGCGATACGCGAGATCGCGGGCAGTGAGCATGCCCACACAGGGCACCGGCACCGCGCCGATGCGCAGGCAGCCGACCATCGCCACCTGCCACTCGGGGATCCGCGGCAGCATCACGATCACCCGGTCGCCCTTGGCGACGCCGGCCGCGGCGAGCACGCCGGCGAAGCGCGCCGCCAACGTCGACATCTCGGCGTAGGTGAAGCGCCGCTCCTCGCCGGCGGCGTTGCACCACACCAGTGCGAGGCGATTCGCATCCCGCGCCCAGAGATCCACCACGTCGGCGGCGAAGTTGAAGCGCTCGGGGAGATCCCAGTCGAAGTCGCGACAGGTGGCCGCGTAGTCCGTCATCCGGGGTACGGGGTTCATGGTGGGCGCTCGGCGGCTGGTGGAAGGCGGCGGCACGGCGGCGAGGCGGGATGATAACGCGGCGCCCGCGCCCCGCCACCGCGCCCCGTCTACCAGTGCAGTCTGAGCCCCGCGCTCGCCGACCATCCGCGGCGGTCGCCGGCGATCTCGGCGTCACCGTCGACGAACGCGCTCAGTCCGGGCGCGATCTCCGTGACCACACCGCCGCCGAGCCGCAGCGCGCCGCGGTCGACATCGGCGCCGCGGATGGCGAACGCGTTCCCGGCCGGATCACCGCCGAGGCGTGCCGACTGCGCCTCGCGGTCGAGCAGATCCTGGGCCCAGGCGAGGCGGGCCTCGACCACCGTCGCGCCGAGCCCGCCCGGAGTGGCCGCGAGGTTGCCCCCGAGACGGAGCCCCGCCACCACGCGCGCCTGGTCCTCGTCGTGGGCGGCGACCACCAGCCCGAGCGCACCCGCCCCGCGCTCGGTGTAGCCGTCACGCGAGACCCGTGAGAGCTCGATCCCGAGGTGTGGCTGGACCGCCACCGGGCCGAGGGCGAAGGTGCGCCCGAGCTCGAGCGCGCCGAGGTAGGTGGTCGAGTCGAACGCCGCGGTGGCGGTGCGCTCGATGGTGCCGACGGTGATCCGGCGCGAGGTGTCGTGGCGGTCGCGGCCGATGCCGACGATCGCGTCGAGGTGCCAGGGGCCCGAGCGCCCGCGTGCGTAGAGCCCGATGGTGTGACCGTCGCTCTCCGCGGTGGCGGCGAGCCCGACCTGGTCGACACCGAGCGACGTGCGGGCCCAGTACGCACCGACCAGCACCTGCTCGGCGAGGAGGCGATCGAAACCGACCATCAGGCCGCGGGTCTCGTGGTCGAAGCCCGTGCTCGTGCCGTCGCCGTCGACCTCGCCCTCGCCGGTCAGGCCGCGCGCCCACACCCCGGGCCGTGGCGCGGCCGTCGACGGCTGCCCGGTGAGCGACGCGGCGAGGCCGAGGGGCTCGCGCGAAGGTGATGGGGCGTTGTCGGCGCGGGACGAGACCGGGAACAGGCTCGGGGTGGTGGCGGCGGCGGGGAATGCGCCCACCACTCCGAGCCGCGCGCCGACCCCGCGAGTGATGGTCTGCGCGAGCTGGGACTGCGCCACGGTCTGGGCCGCGCGGGCGCCGCCGGCAATGCCGTCGAGGGCGTAGCGGGCGGAGTCGGCGTCGAGGCCGACGAGGGTGTCCAGGACCATGCCGAGGTCACCGCTCGCGTGCGACTCGACGGTGTCGAGCAGGCGGGCGATCGACCGCTGGTCGCCGCCGCTCGCGACGCCGTCGAAGCGCACGTCGTTACGGTCGAGCACCAGGGTCACCGCGTCGGGCGCGTAGTCGAGCCGTGGGGTCAGGAAGGCGAGGTCCGAGGTCACGCCTTCGAATCGCCCGGCGATGCCGTCCGTCGCGGAGATCAGGGGGAACTCCGTGCTCCGTCGCCAGCTGCCGCCGCCCGCGCGCACCTCGACCGCGCCGCCCGCGATCTCGGCCTGCCCGCTCGCTCCACCGCTCGCCGGCGCGACCACGATGCGGTCGCCGGCGCCGTCGGGGCCGGCGTCGACCCGCAGCCGCGAGCCGGGCTCGAGCCGCAGCGCGCCGACGGTGATGGTGGTCGGGGTGGTGCCTTGCGGCTCGCCGAGCACGAGCGTGCCGCGGACGGTGACGGTGCCGGTCACCGGTGCCGTCCGCGCGAGCACGCCGTCGGCATCGACCGCGACGTCACCGCCCACGCCGCCCGCCGCGAGCAGGGTGCCACGCTCGACCCGCGTGCCGCCGGCGTGGCTCGCAGGATCGGTGAGGACGAGCGTGCCGTCGCCGGTCTTGGCGAGGTGCCCGGGGCCGCTGAGCGGACCGGCGAGGACGCCGCGGTGGCCGGCGGTGTCGATCGACGCGCCGTCGGTGCCGAGGCCGATCGGATGGTGGAGGGTGAGGTCCGCGCCGAGGTGCACCGTCGCCCCGGCGAGCAGCACCGAGCCACCGACCGGGCCAAGGGTGGCCCCGGCGCCGAGCGCCACCGGTCCCGCGATGGCGGTGCCCCCGGTGTGGGTGAGGGCGGAATCGACCGTCCAGCGCCCCGGCCCGTACTTCATCACCAGGCCCGACCCGCTCACCGTCGCGTCGAGCCGGCCGTCGGTGACCTGGTAGAAGGCGAGGGTGGCGTCGTTGGAAATGCTGCCGGTGAGGCTCTCGGTGTTGCCGAGCAGCACGCCCTGGCGCACCGCGATGCCGCCCTCCTGGCGCACCGCACCGCGCAGCCACAGCGCGCCCTCGCCCTCCTTGGCGAGCTCGCCGGAGCCCGTGATCCGCCCGGAGTAGACGTCGAACCTGTCCTCGGGGCTCGTGAGCACCAGCTGCGCGTCGTTGACGACGTCGGGGCTGATCGACCGCGCCCGTGCGACCAGGGTGCCGGCCTCGACGGTGGTGGTGCCGGTGAACGTGTTGTCGCCGGTGAGCACCAGAGCCTGCGGGCCGACCTTGCGAATCCCACCGTCGCCGGTGATCGCCCCGCTGTAGGTGCCGTCGAGCCCCGCGCCGCCGACCACCAGGGTGTTGGCGCCGAGGCGCACCACGCCACCGTCGCCGCCCAGGCGCCCGACACTGCGCTCACCGTCGGCGGCGCTGATGTCGAAGGCGCCGCCGAGAAGGACCAGGGGCGACAGCGACGGCAGCGCCCCGGCGCCCGAGAGCGCGAGCGCTCCACCAGTCACCACCGTCCCGCCGAGGTAGCTGTGCGCACCGGTGAGCACCAGTCCGCGCCCACCCCTCTGAGCCAGGCCGCCGTCGCCGCGGATCGAGCCCGTGAAGGTGGTGGCGTTCACGAGCGAGCCGGACGAAGTCGTGCCCAGGCGGTTCGAGATCACCAGATCGCCGCTGCCGAGCAGGACCTCCCCCGCACCAGAGACGCCGTTCGCGATGACGTCGGCGTCCGTCGCAGACGCGTCGACCGTCGCTCCGGATCCCATCGACAGCTCGACGTCGATCCGCAGTGCACCGTCGGGAGCGAGGCTCACCGTGGTGCCGTCACCCATGTCCAGCCAATCCGATCGGATCGTACCCTCGATCGCCAGACCTCCGGCCTCGACCTCGACCCGACTCGTGCGCAGCGTGCCCTCGACGATCAGCGTGCCCTGGCCGGTCTTACGGACGGTGCCACGGCCGCTGGCCTCATGGGTGTAGGCACCGTCGCGCTCCTGAAGGACCTCGACCACGGTTTCGCGATCGACGAACAGATTCGTGTCCAGGCTCGACGTCGTGCCGATCACGGAGCCGCCGAGAACATGCAGCGGTGCGCGCCAGGTAGCTTGACCGAGCAGCGCGAGCGTCCCGGCCCCGAGCTTGCTGAGCACGCCTTCGGCGAGGAGGTTCCCGCGCGCCGTGAGGTCGAATCCGTTGGTGTCGATGCTCGCGCCGCCCGGACTGATCTCGATCGCGCGATCGGTGGCGAACGTGTCGAGCACTCGCAACAGTACGTCGTCGAGGCGGAGCACCGTCCCGGGCGGCCCGAGGTCGGCGTCACCGGCGGCGATCACCACCGGTCGAAACGGTACGAACGGTACGAATGGAAAGTCGATCGAGGGATTTGTGATGATGATGCCTCCGGAGAAGCCGCCGCCCGGCAGATTGCGGCATCCCGGGCACTCCGGCTCCGGCAAGAACCCGAGCTCCCCGGTCAGCGCCTCGAGCCCATCACGCGCGGCCGCGATCTTCGCGGCGGTCGCCGCGCCGGTGTAGGCATCGAGGATCGGGTCGTCGGTCTGCGCGCTCGCCGGCGTGATGGCCAGGACCCACGTGATGCAGGCGGCGAGCGGTCGGGTCCAGGGTCTCTCGTTCATGCGAATCGCCTTCCTTGGTCCGGGCGCCGTGGTCGCCGGCGTGGTCAGAGCCGCGCTCGGCCGCCCCCCTGGCTCCTGCGGGCGGCGGCGTGGGCCCGGCGCGCCCAGTCGCACGCGATCTCCGGGTCGTCGAGGACCTCCGCCGGCGCGCGCCAGTATGACAGATGCACCTCGCGCCCCTTCTTGACGTAGGTGAACTGTGACAGCCCTCGTGCCTGGAACTCCGGCTCGGTCTCGGCGTCCGCCTTGAGATAGAGCGTGTCGTCGGCGACCAGGGCGAACATCAGCCCGTCGAGGAACAGCCCGTGTCCGCCGAACATGCGTCGCGCACGCACCGGCCCGAGGTCGGCCAGCAGCTCCTCGAGGTAGTCGGTGAACTCGCTCATCGGCTGGCTCCGGGGAGGTGGTCTCGCAAACGACCGCGTCGGCCGAGCTCAGGGCAGATGGATCCCGTACTTCTCGATTCGGTAGCGCAGGGTGTCGCGGCTCACGCCGAGCAGCCGAGCGGCTCGTGACACGTTGCCGTCGGTGTGGCGCAGGGCGCGCTCGACCAGTGATCGTTCCATCTGCTCGAGATTGAACCCTTCCGCGTCGCTCGCGGATCCACCCGGCGACACGCGCGTCTCGGCCGATCCCTCCGGCACCTGGCAGAAGGTGAGATGGGACGTGTCGACGAGGTCGCCGCTCGCCATCAACACGACGTGCTCGATGGCGTTGCGCATCTCGCGGACGTTGCCCGGCCACGGGTAGCGCACGAGCAACGACTCGGCGGCCGGGGAGAAGCGCAGCCCCGAGCGCCCGTAGCGACGCGCGTGCTGGTCGAGGAAGTGTCGAGCCAGCAGCAGGATGTCGCCCTCGCGGGCGCGCAGAGGTGGCACCTGCAGGTGGACGATGCGCAATCGGAAGAACAGGTCGGCACGGAATCGGCCCTCGCGCACCGCCTGCTCCATGTCCTCGTTGGCGGCGGCCACGAAGCGCACGTCGACGCGCTGCTCGCGCAGACCGCCGAGCCGCCGTACCACCCGATCCTCGAGCAGCTTCAGCAGCTTCGCCTGCACACCGAGCTCCAGCGAGGCGACCTCGTCGAGGAACAGCGTGCCGCCGTCGGCCGCCTCGACCAGGCCGAGCTTGCGCTGAGACGCATCGGTGAAGGCGCCGCGCTCGTACCCGATCAACTCCGCCTCCACCAGGGAGGCCGGCATCGCCGCGCAATTGAACTCGATGAACGGGCGCTGCGCGCGGGAGCCGCCGAAGTGCAGTGCGCGGGCCACCAGCTCCTTGCCGGTGCCGGTCTCGCCGGTGACCAGCACCGAGGGCGGGATGCCGTCGCGCATGCCGCGCTCGGCGGCGAGCAGGCGGGCCAGATCGTCCTTCAGACGGCGCATCGCCGGCGACTCCCCGAGCAGGGCATCGACGCCGTCTCCGCCGGACTCGCGGCTTCGGTAATAGCTGAGCTCGCTGTCGACGCGGCGCTGGTCGAGCAGCTTGTCGATCAGGAGCTTCAGCTCTTTCAGCACCACCGGCTTGCTGAGGTAGTCGCTCGCGCCTGCCTTCATGGCGTCGACGGCGACCTGGACGCTGCCCTGCCCGGTTACCAGCAGCACCTTGACTTCCGGATCACGGGCGCGCAGCTCGCCCAGGGCATCGATCCCGTTGCGACCGGGCAGCATGTAGTCCATCACCACCACGTCCGGACGGAAGGTCTCGGCGCGTGCGAGCCCCTCCTCCGCGCTCCCGGCCGTGGTCACCGCGTAGCCGTGACGCTCCAGGTAGGTCTTGATGTTGCGGGCGAGGGCGTCCTCGTCCTCCACCACCAGCACCGCGTTCCCGGCCACGACGCTACTCCGCCACCACCAGGTCGACGGTCACCGTGGTGCCTCGCCCCGGCGCGCTGTCCACGCGCACCGCCCCCCCGAATCGAGAGACGATGCGCCGCACCAGGGGCAATCCCACCCCCAGGCCCTTCGGCTTGCTGGTCTGGAACGGGACGAACAGCGTGCGCAGCCGGCTCTCCTCGATACCGGCCCCGGTGTCCACGATCTCGACCTGAATGAGTCGCCCACGCGATGCCGCCCGCACCTCGATCCGGCCGCTGCCCTCGATGGCCTCGAGAGCGTTCGACAGCAGATTGTGGAAGAGCTGCGCGAGCAGCACCGGGTCGCCGCGCACCGGTGGCAACGCGCTCGGGATGTCGACGACCACCTCGATCCCCCGGCGGTGGAGCTCGCTCGAGAAGGTCCGCAGGCTCTGCTCCAGGGCCGCGTCGAGGCGCACCGGCTCCAGCCGGCCGCCGTCGGGCTGAGAATAGGTGAGCAGGTCGCGTAGCCACATCTCCAGCCGATCGACCTGATCGATGATGGTCTGCGCGCTCTCGGTGGCGCCCGGCTCGAGCTCGGCATTGAGCTCGGCCGAGGAACGGATGATGGCGAGCGGATTGCGAATGCCGTGGGCGATGGCAACCGCCATCTCACCGACGGTGGCCAATGTCTCGGTCTCGACCAGCCGCTGCTCCTGACGCCGCATCACCGCGTCGGCCCGCCGTACTGCCCAGAACAGGGTCGCGAACAGCACCAGCCCGACCGCCGCCGCGCACAGCCAGACCAGCCGCGTCCCTTCCTCGATCGCCTGGAACAGCGGCCGTGGCACCCGATAGAACTCCACCGCGCCGATCACCGCGCCGCTCTCGGGGTGGCGCACCGGAACGTAGTTCTCCACGAAGCGATCCGATTCGAGGTAGACGTGCTCGAGCTTGGCGCCGTCGTGCTCGGCGTGCGCGCGAATGAGGTCGGACTTCACCACGACCCGTCCGTCGAGCGCCGCCGCCAGCTCGTCGTTCTCCGCGAATCGCCGCGCGATCAGCTTCTCGTCGCTCGACCAGATGATGCTGCCGTCACCTGCGAACACATTGGCCCGCAGCACGTCCGGCATCAGCGACACGTGGCGGAAGAACTCGAGCAGATTCGCGTCGTCCGGGCGCGACGGGCCGCCGAGGAAGTACTCGGCCGCGTGCTGGGTCTCGACGATGCTGCCGACGAACTGCATCGTCAGCTCCCCGTCGCGCTCGAGCATCTTGGCGGTCAGGAAACGCGACAGCACGTACGGCGTGACACTGCTGAACAGCGTGATCGACAGCACGCCGAGCAGGAAGAACCAACGAGTCAGGTTGAAACGCGCGGTGGGCCTCGAGAGATTCCGCATCATCGATCACCGCTGTTGCACATCCCACGACCTCGGCGGTCGGTCAGACGGGCCGATGATCGCCCGCGCTGCCACGGGACGCGTAGGATGCGCCCGCGCACCGGCGATGGCGAGCGTCCGGCGTGGCACACCGCGAGGCTGGTGCGCTCGTGAGCCCGGTCGGTGGCTGGCGAGGTCGTCACGGGTGGGCGATCACCACCAGGGTGCGGGCGCGACGCGCGGCACACGCGAGACAGGTCGCCACGGTCTCCGGGTCGAGCGCGGCAAAGCTCTCGTCGAGCACCGTGAGCTCGGCATCCTGGAGCAGGGCGCGGGCGAGGAACAGGCGACTGCGCTCGCCGTGCGAGAGCTGCCAGCCGGTTTCCCCGACGATCTGGAAGATCCCGGCCGGCATCCGCGCGAGCAACGGACCGAGCCCCAGCTCCTCGCACAGGGCACGCGCCTCCTCGATGTCCTCGTCCGAGGCGGGCCAGCCTCGCCCCATCAGCAGGTTGAAGGCGAGGCTCGCGCTGAGGACGTGGTTCTCGTGGAACTGCGGCGCCCCGCTCGCGAGTCCGTGCCATGCGTCGCCGAGGGTGCCGCGGTCTAGCCCGTCGAGAAGGAGCAGCCCCGAGTCGGCGCGGCGCAGGCCGGTCAGCAGCGCGGCGAGCGTCGACTTGCCCCCGCCGGACGAGCCCTCCACGAGGATCCGGTCGCCACGCCGGATCACCAGCTCGGCATCGGCCACCGCCGCGCTCACAGCAGCGCGATGGGTGAAGGTGAGCCGACTCGCCCGCACCAGCACCGCGCCGGGCGGGCGAGGCCGCGAGCTGGGCAGGAACGGGCCGCAGCGGGGGGCATCGGCGCCGTGCACGAACAGGTCGCCGACTTCCTTCCAGGCGATGCCGGCCCGCATCAGCGCACCGAGAGCGCCGGAGACGCCGGCGAGCGCCCGGTTGGCGAGCAGGACCCCGCCGAGCCCGATGGCGAGCCCGGTGGACGAGCTCGCCTCGGCGACGAAGCCCGGTGCGAGGCCGAGCAACCCGACCAGCAGCCACCCGCCGGGGATCACGGTGACGGTCGGGATCACCGCACGGTCCATCCGTGCGGACCGCGCGTGGTAGTCGTCGAGTGCTCGATCGTCGGCCTGCTCGCGTCGCCCGGGCCACTCCTGCGCGAGCCGCGTCCGGTGGCCGACCATCCGCTCGACGAGGTCGTGGGTGAGATCGATTCGGCTGCGTGTCCAGTCGCGCAGTCGGACCCCGTAGCGGGTCGCCGCCCAGATCGTGAGCAACGTCCACACCGCGAGCAGCGCGACGTGGAGCGCGCCGCCGGCTCCGAGCGCGAGCACCCAGGTGGCGAAGGCGAGCTCCACCGCCGAGACCACGACCCCGAGCCCCCCGCCCGAGGCCAGTGCCTCGAGGGCGCCGGCCTCCATCGCGCGGCCGAGCAGCTGGCCGGCTCCGAAGACCCGCGCGTCATCGAGGTCGGTACGCAGCGCCCCCATCAGCAGCCGCTGCTTGACCAGCGCTCCGAGGTCGAGCGCGAGGGTGCCGCTCACCCATCCGCCGAGCAGGCCGAGTGGTACCGCCGAGAGCAACGCGATCACCCAGGCCGCGAGCAGGGTCAGGTCGAGGTGCCCGCCGAGCGCGGCGCCACCGATCAGGGACCAGCCGAGCACCTCCAGGCCCATCACGACGGCCGCCACCGCCATCACCGCCCCCAGCCTGCGCGGCAGTCGCGCGGCGACGAGCTGGGACCAGAAGCCAGCCGTCGGCGGCGTCCGCAGCAGCCAACAGCCGCCGATGCGCTGCCCCGACAGCCGCTCGTCCACCATCGCCGCCAGCACCCGAGCACGCTGACGGGCCGGGATCGCCACCCGCTCGAGGACGTGTGCGAGCTCGGCCATGACCGGCGACTCCAGCCGGGCTCGGAGCACCTCACGCACCCGTGCCACCGGAAACGCCCGCCGCCGGAGGTCCGGGGCGAGCAGGACCACGCGGCCGCGCCGCGCCCGCACCGCGAGCAGGAGGCGCAGTCCGCCCTCACCGTGGAAGGCGAGCAGCGCGGGGCCGACCCGGCCGAGCATCGCGTCGAGCTCGGCGCCGGTGGTCTCGGTGGCCTCGGCCTCGAGCCCAAGGCTCTGCGCGGCCCACTCGATCCATCGACAGAGGTCGTCCGAGGGGTGATGCTCGAGGCCGTCGGGCAGAGCCGGCGCGAGCCCCGGCGCCGGCTGTAGTCCGGCGGCGCGCGCCAACGCCTCCATCGCCTCGCCGACCCGCGAGACTGGCCAGCTCGTGTCGACCACCTTCACCTGGCGCCCTCGCGCTCGGTCACCCGGGCGCCGCGCACCACCAGTCGGCGCCATCCGGCGCCACCCCACACCCGACGGCGGAGGTCGAGCTCGGCAGCCAGCAGGGCGCGGTAACGGCTGTCGGTACGCGCCAGCCGCCGCGGCGCGTCGTCCTCGACGATCTGCCCGTTCTCGACCACCAGGACGCGGTCGAAGTCCATCGTCTCGGCGATATCGTGGGTGACGCAGAGCAATGTCGCGCCCTGCCACCAATGCCGGGCATCGCGCAGCAACCGTCGCCGACGGCGGCGGTCGAGGCCACGAAACGGCTCGTCGAGGAGCACGAGGCGGACGTCGGACTGCATCAGGGCCCGCGCCAACCGCACCCGCTGACCCTCGCCGCCGGAGAGGAGCGCGCCACCTTCGCCGAGATGGGTCTGCAGACCATCCGGGAGGCGGTGCAACACGCGCTCCAGATCGGCCGCCTCGATCACCGGGTCGATGCGCTCGACCCCACCCCCGGCGGTCGCGTAGCCGAGGTTGTCGAGCAGGCTGCGATTCCAGAGCTGCACCGCCGGGTCGACCCAGGCGGTGTGGCGGCGCAGGTGCTCGAGCGCCGCCGGGTCGAGCGCGGCGCCGTCGACCCGCACCTCGCCGGCGGCTGGTCGGTGCCAGCCGAGAAGGACCCCGAGCAGCGACGACTTTCCCGCCCCGGACGGCCCCACCACCGCAACGTGCTCGCCGGGGGCGACCGCCAGGTCGACGCTCTCGAGGATGCGATGCCCTCCGGCGACCACCGCCACGCGCCGGAAGCCGACGCTCGCCGCTCCCGTCTGCTCCGTGGCCCGCGGCGCCGCTGCATCCACCGCGTCGCCGTTCGGCGGCGACGAAGCATGGGCGAGATCGTCGCCGCCCGGCGCCTGCAGTGGTTCCATCAGCCGCAGCACGATGTTGCGCTGGGCGGGATAGCGTTGCGCGAGCCCCGCGATCGACCTCGCTGTCGCCGGTAGCTTGAGCACCCAGTAGACCAGTAGCAGGTCGCTGCCGCTCGCCCCCCCGGCACGCACGAAGTGCTCCACCAACAGGTAGGCGGCGAGGCCGAGGGCGACCGCCGACTGCGCGCCGCCTGCAATCAGCGAGGTGCGAAGGAGGTCACGGCTTGCCCGTGCCCAGTCCACCAGCAGCCCCTCGTGGTGGCGACGGACCGATGCCTCGGCGCGGTGGGTGCGGATCGGTACCAGCCCCATGAGCGCGTCCAGGAAGGTGCCGTGCAACGCTGCGCCATGGCTGCGCACCCGCAGGTCACGCTCGTTCAGGAACGGCTGGACGAGCGCCGGCATCGCGAGCACGGTGATCACCAGCACCGCCGCGGGAATCGCCGTTGCCGGATCGATCAGCACGACCCCGGCGAAGGTGAGCGCGAGCTCCCACAGTGCCTGCACGAGGTGCAGACCGAGACCCGGGACCAGGCGCGTGACCTGGATGCTGTGGTTGCGCTCGGCCATGTCCGAGATGGGCCGGCTGTGGAAGTAGCGGTCGGGGAGCTGCGGCAGCTTGGCCAGGAGCGCCATGCGCAGACGCAGCTCGAGGTGGCGACCGAACCGCATCGACTCGCCGATGATCGGCGTCTCGAGCAGTAGCACCGCGGCGGCGAACACGACCAGCGCGCCCACCGCCACCATGCGCTGCAGCGGCAGCTCGAGCGCCCAGGCGATGTCGAAGATGCCCCGGAACAGCAGCGCCTCGATCAGCACTGCGCCCACCGACAGCAGCATCGCGACCACCAGCGCGGCGGGGCCGAGCAGCCCGTCGGCTCGCAGCAGCGTCCACAGCGCGCGCATCGGATGGGTGGTGCGCTCGCGTAGCGCCGCCTCGAGCTCGGGGGGCAGCGGGGGCGCGTCCGCCGCCGTCGTCGGCTCGACGTCGGCCGCGGCCCCGAGCCGCACCAACACCGCGCCACGCAGGCGGAGCCGCTGCTCGAGGCGACCGCCGCCCTGCAGGTCGGGAACCACCGACCAGTACTCCGGTGGTACCAGCGTGAAGATGTCGCGCGGACTGTCGCGCGTACCCTCGCACAGGGCCGCCAGCAGCCGCTCCGCCGGACGTCTGCGCGACACCCCTGCAGCGCGCACCACCGCGGTGACCATCCGGGTACACGCATCGAGCGCACCCAGCCCGAACCAGCCGCGATCGGCGAGCGCCGCGTGGATCAGGCGCCGGGCCGCCACCCGTGACAGCCCCAACGCCGCCAACCGCTCGCGCAGGGGGGCGAGGAAGTCGTCGCTGCTGGCCCAGGCCCGCCACTCGGCGGCGGGCACGCTGATCTCGTGGCGGAGCAGGTCGTCGGCGAAGCGGCGCACCGGGACCCAGCGCCGCCCGAGCGCCGGATCCATGATCTGCAGCCACTGGCCATGGCGGCGCCACACCACCACGAAGTGGGTCTGGCCGTCGGACTGGCGCACCACCGCAAGTGCGGGCAGCGCGTCGGCGCCGTCGAGGTGGAGGTGGTCGACGGGAATCGAGACCTGCTCGGCCGGCAAACCGAGCTGGTTGGCGACGACCTCGATGACGTCGATCGACGTGCCGTCGACACCGGTCTGGCACGCCTCGCGCAGGCGCCCGTAGCTCGCGCGGATGCCGAACCCTTCCAACAGGCACTTGAGAGCCGCCGGCCCGCAGTCCATCGGCGAGGTCTGGACCACCTCCGGGGCCAGGAGGCGACGGTGGGCAGGCAGCGCGGGCGCGGCGCTCATCGGGCGCCGCCCACCGGTGCGGCCACCGCCGGGCGGGCGACCAGCTGCCCGGCCGCCCGCAGCACCAGCATCACCGGTGTCGCCTCCTCGACCTGCACCTCGACCGACCCCGGCAGGCCGTGCTGGAGAACCTCGCGCAGCATCGTCGGCCCGGTGGTCCCGGAGTCGTCGGACCGCGGCGTGAGCTCGACCCGCACCAGCCCGTCGACGATCTCGGCTCCCACTCGGGTGACCGATGCCTCGACCGTCCCGTACTGCGCCCAGGGAAAGCCGTCGAGGCGCACCGTGGCCGACTGCCCAGGGTGAATGCGGCCGAACACCGAGGACGGGTCGAAGGTCGCGACCACCACCAGGTCACCATCGGGGACGATGGTGGCCAGCCGCTCCCCGGCGGTGACGTAGGTTCCTTCACGCGGCGGTTCCACCGACCCGACCACCCCGCTCACCGGGGCGCGCAGGTGATGGCGCTCGAGGTCGAGTCGCAACCGAGCGATCGTCGCCTCGCTGGTCTCGAGCCCACTTTCGAGCGCGAGCAGCTCGCGGGTGAGATCCTCGATCTCCGCCAAACCGTGCTGGGCGCGGGACTGTGCGTCGGCACGCACCCGCGCCAGCTCGGCGGCGGCCGCCTCACGCGCCGCGCCCAGTTGCCGCGCCTGCGCCGCAGCCCGGAGGGCGTCGATCGGTGCCACCCCACCGGCCCCCATGCCGCCCTTCAGACGCCGCTCGTTCTCGCGCCCGAACCCCACCGCGGACTCCGCCTCCTCGAGCCGGAAGTGAGCGGTCTTCTGCGCGGCTGCCGCGGCCTCTCGGTCCTCGGCGACCGCGAGCTGGCGAGCCGCGATCTCGCGGCGAAGCGACGCGATCTGCGGCGCGATGCTCGCCCGTCGCGCCTCCTCCTCGCGCAGCGCGAGCGACTCGGCCGAGGCATCGATCTCCGCCACCACCTCCCCCGCGGTCACCCGCTGGCCGATGGCGAGGTGGACGACCGCGATCCGCCCCGCCACCTGCGGTGCCACCGGATGGGCGGCGCGCGCGACCTCGAGGCGTGCGGCGGTCGAGACCTCGTAGATGGTCACCCGACCGAGGAGGAACCAGGCGAGCCAGGCCGCCAGCAGCACCGTCGCGAGCGCCCATGTCACCAGCGCGCCGCGATTGGAGTCACTCGCCAGCGCGCGCGTGGTCCGCGAGAAATGGGAGGCCAAGGTTTCGCTCCTGGAGACCAGAGTTGGCTCGCCGCGTCGCCCCGGAAGGCGCGAGTCGGCGGCGCGGCGTCGGCAGGATGCGAGCAAGTTCCGTTCCATCCGCAGCCGTTGTCGCGGGGCGCCGGCGCGATCTGGGCGACGGGGCCGCGGATGCCCGTACTTGCGTGCCTCGACGTCGGCGCCGGCGGTCGTGTCTCGGGACCCGGTTCGCACCCACCTTCCCCCGGGACTTGGGGGTGGTGACCCAGGCAGGGTGGGGCACCAGCCACAGGTGGGGCACGGCGCCACCTGCAGCAGGAGCGGTGCGCGCGCCCGCGCCGCGTCCGTTCCGGTCGCTGGAAAAGGTCACGAGGACAACGGCTTGCGACACCTCGAGGCTGGTGCTCCACCGGCCGCGGGGTGCCGTGGCATGCCGCTTGCCTCGCTCAGCTCGGGCGAGTGACGCCGCCGGGACCGGGCCACGAGTGAGGGAGCCAGTGAGCAGATCGGGGACCAGCCAGCACGACGAGCCGCAGCGGCAGCGAGCGTTGATCGAGGCGTCGCTCGTGCGTGCGGTCGAGCCTACCGACGAGCTGGTGCTACCACTGCGGCGTAGTGTCGTCGTCCAGTACCAGACCGCCGCGAGCGGCGCAGTGGAGCTCTGGCTCTACTACGGGGACCGTACGATCTCCTTCGACGAGCCGGCGCTGTTCCCGTTCGGAGAGGCACTGGCGCAGCAGTCGCGGTTCGTCGCCCACGTCGCGACCACCTGGGGAAATGGATACCCCTGGGAGCGAGTCGGTGTGTTGCTCGAGCAACTGGTGGAGGCCGGCGTGCTGCACCTTGCCGACTGGCGCGAGCCGGTCGAGCTGACCGGCGGGCCCTGCCCGGCTCCGCTCCCGCCGGGGCCCGCCCGCACCGCCCGCACCTGGGACGAGTGCCCGGCGCTCACCGAGGACCTGGTCGGTCGGGCGCTGGATCCCGGCCACCTCGAGCTGGTGATCCCGGTGTTCCGAGTCGCTCACCCCGCGCTCGACGCCGACGGTCGCCAGGTCGGCGAGTCGAACGTGTTCCCGAAGGCGTTGCGGCTGGACACCCCCACCCGGTGGCGCACCTGCGTCTACCCCGGTACCCGCTACCAGCCCGATCGGCCGATGAACGTCACCGCCTTGAAGGCGATGCGCGCCCACTGGCCCGAGGTGATGACTGCGCTCGCGGTGCTGCGCGAGCGCTATCTCGAGCGCTTCCCGCAGGCCCGTGCGGGGTGGACGGTCGGCGATCTCGAGCGGCTCGCCACGTTCGTGCTCGCCGTGCCCACCTACCAGCTCGCCCGCGTGGCTGGAAGGGTGGGTAACGGCGCGCTGCATCCGGCGTTGTCGTCGATGTTCCGGGTCACCGACGGGCTACGCATGACGATGCACCAGATGCTGTTCGTCCCGGTCGGCGAGCCGACGCTCTCGCCCGACGCGCCGATGAACGCGGCCGAGATCCTCGCCTACGCCGAGCGCAACCACTCGTTCCATTCCGAGCACGGGGTCTGCGCCGGCCCGCGGGCGATGATCGAGACCTTCCTGGCGGTCCTGGTCGACGGCGCCACCCCACCACAGTCCGGCTCGCCGGGGCCGGCGATGCGACGCGCCCTCGACGACTGGGAGGCCGCCTTCGATTACGCGATGCATGGTCTGCGCGCCTACGCGGCGGTGTTCGCGGTCTGGCCGGCGATGACCCGTGCCTACGAGACCCTGGCCGGGCTCGCCGACGGCTGGGCCGGCGTACCGAGCGCCGCGGTGGATGCGTTGCGCGCGCGCTTGCACGGGCATCTGGAGACCCTGCGCGCATCCACCTTTCTCGCGACCGAGCGGTGGCGCGTCGACCGTGAAGCCGTCTATGCCGACATGTATGCCCGCTGCGGGAACGGGCTCGCCGGCGGCGCGGGCACAGATCTCCCGCTCACCGCCGCCGTCGCCGGCCGACGTGCGCCGCGCGCGGAAGCACTCGACGCGGCGCTCGACCGCCACCTTCGCACTCGGCTCGGGAGCGGCGACGAGGCGACCGTCATCGGCTTGCGCGAGTGCCTGATCGAGTTCGCGCTGCAGCTGCAGGCGCTGATTCGGGTCGGCGTCGTCGAGCAGGCGGCCATCAATCGCCTGCTCGGGCGCCCCGCGCCGTCCGTAGCCTTCGGTGCGCGCGAGCTCGACATCCACAATCTGTTGCAGGGGGCCGACAGCCGACGGCTCCCGTTCCTGATCGACGAGATCCGGGCATTGCTCGGGATCTCGCTCGAGATCGACGAGCACGACATCCACGTCGCGACTCTCGATACCGATGGCGCGGCCGCCGGCCGCCCGTCCCCAGCTCCCGGCGGCCGCTGGCCGGCCGGTTCTCATCCCAGTGATCCAACGACGACAGTGAGGAACGCATCATGAAGGTCCAGACCAATCTGCGCGCCGGCCGTGGCTCGAACAGCAACAGCAACAGCAAGGGCAACCCGACCGGGACCAGCAGCTCCGACAACAGCCCCGAGGTCGAGGTGGAGGTGCAGTCGGTGCCCGTCTACGTGCCGCCGGTGAGCCGCTGCGTGGGGATCTGACCCCCGCCGACACGACGCGCGGGCGAGTCGGACATCGTCCGGCCCGCCCGCGCCACTCACTCCCGGCCGCCCCACCAGCCGGGCCGCCCGCGGCGCGCCCCGTCACGCCGAGCGGCCGGACCACTCGCCCTGGCCACGCTCACCCGGCCCCGACGGGCTGTTACCATCCCCGACCCCTGCTCCGAGGCTCCGCGCCATGCCCTGGACCATCGGCGTCGACGTCGGCGGCACCTTCACCGATCTCCACGCGGTCGATCCGGCGAGCGGGCGGGTGTGCCTGCACAAGACCGCGTCGACGCCCGACGATCCGGCGCGCGCCATTCTCGACGGCATCGACGCGCTGATCGCCGCCGCCGGTATCGCGCCGGGCGACGTCGAGCGCGTGGCTCACGGCACCACCGTCGGCACCAACGCGCTGATCCAGCGTCGTGGCGGTCGCGTCGGGGTGGTGACCACCGAGGGCTTTCGCGACCTGCTCGAGATCGGTCGCCAGGTCCGCCCCCGCCTCTACGATCTCCAGACCGACAATCCGCCGCCGCTCGC
>JACKIB010000002.1 GCA_020638695.1 Planctomycetota bacterium | reverse complement strand
CTGACCCGCACCGCGGTCGAGTCGCCCCCCCGGGCGAGGACACCGGGTTCGTTACCGATCGGGGCCCGCGGGCTACGGGTCCGCGGTCGCGTCCCCGCACGTGCTGCCGCACCCCGTTCCAGGACTCACCCCATGACTTGCCTCCGCACCTTCGCCACGTTCGCCGTCGGGCTCCTCGCCTGTCTCCCCGGTGTGGCGGCCCAGAACCAGCAGGGACAGTTCCTCGCCGCGGCCCCCGCGTCCGCCTCCCCCGGTGCCCAGGGAGGACTGTTTCTGGTGGACCCGGTGGCAGCGACCGTCCAGCGTCTGCCGGTCACTGGAGCTCTGGTCAACAGCTACACGGTTGCGTGCGACGCCTTGGCGGACGACGTCGTCTGGGTGGGCACGACCCAGTCGTCCTCGACGACCGCGCCGGCGATCTTCCGCGTGCGTACCGCCGGGGGACAGATTCTCGCCACCGCCGAGCTGAAGATCGGGCTCACCGCGGCGGACGCCACCGTTCGGCAGCTTCGCACGGTCGGCGATGAGTTGATGTTCCTCACCGAGAAGCGGTTGGCGATGGTCGCCAAGTCCGGTGGGACCCCGCGCACGTTGTTCGACTTCGTGCCGGCCACGGGACCGCCGCGGTGCTTCGCCACCAATGGCTGGGACGTCTACGTGGCGGTCGGCGCATCGCCCACCGTGTCCGCCGACCACATGTACTGGGTCGATATGGGGCTGCTCTATCCGGCGCATTTCTACACCGCCAAACCCGCTTCCCGCATCTCGAGCCTGTCGATGGAAACGGACGTGAACCTGGTGGTGGTCGAGACCGATACCTCGACGAAGGCCGCCGAGCTGAAGCTGTTCACCGGGCTCGTTCCGGTGCTGGCCGTGCCGCTGCCATTTCCCGATGGCGCGCTCGCCGCTCGGATCGACGACGCGACCGGCGACATCCTGGTGTCCGGGCAGCGCTTCGATGCCACCCGCCAGCGACTCACCTACGAGTTCGCCGCGCTGCGCAACTGGGTCGTGACCAGGCCCGCGTTCGGCAACGGCATCGAGCCGTGGTTCACCGTCGACGTCCGTCGTGACGTCCCCCTGCACCGGCACGGGCACGCATGCTTGTCCGTCGTCTCCCGGCAGCCCTTGCGGGTTCGCGCAAGGGGTCTGGCGAGCCGAGGCAGTCCGTACCTGCTGACCTTGCTGGGCGACCGGTCAGCGACGGCGCTGGCGCTGTTCGGGTTGCATGGACAGGTGGCGAGTCCTATCTCGCTGGCCCCGATGGGGGCCGGGACCTGCGTGCTGGGCGTTGCGCCGCTCGCCGAGGTTGCCGTCGCGCTGCTACAGAACGGAATGGGGCAGCTCCCGATCACGATTCCCCTCAACGCCCCGCGCACCGTCGTCGACGTGCAGTGGTTGGCGACTTCGCCGCTGGCGAACCCGGCGAACTTCCTCAGTAGTCAGGTCGGCTCGATTGTGATCCGCTGACGCAGGCCGCGTCCCCGCGGCGGAACAGCGAGTATCGTGCAGGGGTGAATCGGCCACTTCTCGCGCTCCTTGCGGCCGCTCTATTCGATTGTTGTAACGGGGATGCGACCACTCCGACCGAGTTGCGGAAGGCGCCGGCAGCCGACCCGAAAGCCAGTTCCACCGCCGACCCGGCGCGCTGTGGCATGCAGATCCCGTTGCTGATCGGTGGAGCGACCACCAGCAAGCAGCACACCGCGGTGAAGGTGGCTCCGCAGTACGCCGAGCCGACCGTGCACGTCGCCGATGCGTCGCGCGTCTGCGGTGTGGTGGGCGATTTGCTCGATCCCGAGCGGAAGCTGCGCTTCGACGGCGAGAACCGTCAGTTGCAGGAGGGCCTACGCGAACTGCACCGGCAGCGCGTGGAGTCGCCGCTGATCCCGTACGAGGCGGCGAAGCGGCGCCGCTACCACATCGACTGGGCGGAACGCGAGCTCGCCAAGCCCTTGTTCCTCGGCCGCCGCGTGGTCGAGGACCTGCGTCTGGAATCGATCGTGCCGTACATCGATTGGACGTTCTTCTTCGTCGCGTGGGAGCTGAACGGCCGCTACCCGGAGATCCTCGACCACCCGACCTACGGCAAGGCGGCGCGCGAACTGTTCGCCAACGGCCAGGAACTGCTCGGCGAGATCGTGCGCGACAAACTGCTGCAGCCGCGCGCGGTGCGCGGCTACTGGCCGGCCAACAGCCACGGCGACGACATCGTGATGTTCACCGACGAGACGCGCACTACCGAGCTGCTGCGCTTCAACATGCTCCGCCAACAGCGCACGTCGAGCGAATCGGCCCCGGCCCGCTGCCTGGCGGACTTCGTCGCGCCGATCGACAGCGGGCGGGCGGACTACCTCGGTGCGTTCGCCGTGACCACGGGTATCGGCGCCGAGGCGTTGGCCAAGCGCTACGAGGCGGCCGGCGACGATTACAACGCGATTCTGGTGCGCGCCCTGGCCGACCGCCTGGCCGAGGCGCTGGCCGAACTGCTGCACAAACGGTCGCGTGCCGAGTGGGGGTATGGCGAGTCGGGCGACCTCACCAACGAGGACTTGATCCGCGAGCGCTACCGGGGGATTCGCCCGGCGTTCGGCTACCCCGCCTGCCCGGACCACAGCGAGAAGTGGAAGCTGTTCGACTTGCTGCAGCCGGGCGAGCTGGCGATCGAGCTGACCGAGAGCTGTGCCATGACGCCCGCGGCCAGCGTCAGCGGGCTCTACTTCGCGCACCCCGACGCGCGCTACTTCAGTGTCGGGCGTATCGACCGCGACCAGGTCGAGGACTACGTGCGGCGCAAGGGAGTCGGGTTGCGGGAAGGCGAGCGCTGGCTGCAGCCGAACCTCGCCTACGATCCGGCGTGAGTCGCACCGGGAGGACCAATCGAATCGAGGTGGGTGAACGAGCACACGGGCTCGTTACCGCCCGGGACGCCCGTGCTACAGGCTTGCAGTCGCGTTCCCGCCACGTGCTGCCGCACCCTGCTCCAGGCCTCACCCCCATGACTTCCTTCCGCGCCTTCGCTTCGTTCGCCATCGGGCTTCTCGCGTGTCTCCCGGGGGTGAAGGCCCAGAACCAACAAGGACAGTTCCTCGCCGCAGCCCCGGCCTCCGGGTCTGCGAGTGCGCAGGGCGGGTTGTTCCTGGTGGATCCGGTGGCAGCGACCGTCCAGCGTCTGCCGGTCACGGGAGCTCTGGTCGACAGCTACACGGTTGCGTGCGACGCCTTGGCGGACGATGTCGTCTGGGTGGGAACGACGCGGTCGTCTTCGACGACCGCACCCGCGATCTTCCGCGTGCGCACTGCCGGGGGACAGATCCTCGCCGCCACCGAAGTCAAGATCGGGCTCACCGCAGCGGATGCGACGGTGCGGCAGCTTCGCACCGTCGGCGACGACTTGATGTTCCTCACCGACAGGCGGTTGGCGATGGTCGCCAAGTCGGGCGGGAATCCGGTTACGTTGTTCGATTTCGGGCCGACCACGGGACAGCCGCGATCCTTCGCCACCAACGGCTGGATCACCTATGTCGCCGTCAGTGCGTCGCCCAGCGCGTCCGCCGACCAGTTGTACTGGTTCGACATGAGCAGGCTCTACCCGGTGAGGTTCTACCTTGCCAATCCCACGGTCCGGATCTCGAGCTTGTCGATCGAGGCCGACGAGGATCTGGTGGTAGTCGAGTCCGATACCTCGACGAAGGCCGCCGAGCTGAAGCTGTTCAAGGGGCTCGTCGTGACTCGCACCGTACGGCTGCCGTTTCCCGACGGAGCGCTGGCGGCATCCATCGACAACGCGACGGGCGACATTCTGGTGTCCGGACAGCGCTTCGATACCACACGCCAGCGACTCACCTACGAGTTCGCCGCGCTGCGCAACTGGACGGTGACCAGGCCGGCGTTCGGCAACGGTATCGAGCCGTGGTCGTCCGTCGACGTCCGTCGTGACGTCAACCTGCACCGGCACGGGCATGCATGTCGGTCCGTTGTCTCGCAGCAACCCCTGCGGGTGTGCGCGACCGGTCAACCGAGCCCTGGCAAGGTGTACCAACTGAGCTTGTTCGGCGACCGGTCGGCGACCGCGCTGGTGCTGTTCGGGCTGCACGGCCAGCTCGCGAGTCCCATCTCACTGGCCCCGATGGGAGCGGGTACCTGTGTGCTGGGTGTCACATCGGTCGTCGAGGTCCTCCTCGGGCTGGATCTGAATGGCTTGGGTCAGCTCCAGTTCACGATCCCCCTCAACGCCCCGCGCACCGTCGTCGACGTGCAGTGGTTGGCGACCTCGCCGCTGGCGAACCCGGCGAACTTCCTCAGTAGTCAGGTCGGCTCGATCGTGATCCGCTGACGCAGGCCGCGTCCCCGCGGCGGAACAGCGAGTATCGTGTAGGGGTGAATCGGCCACTCATAGCGCTCCTTGCGGCCCCTCTATTCGCTTGTTGTAACGGGGATGCGACCACCCCGACCAAGCTGCGGAAGGCGCCGGCAGCCGACCCGAAAGCCAGTCCCACCGCCGACCCGGCAGCCGGCGCTCGCCCGCAGCCACCCGAGGGTGCGATGCGCCGGCACCTGGCGATCGCGTTCGGCGTGCCCCGGCTGGTCGCCGTGCACGCCATGTTCTCCCGCGCGCTGGTCGTCGAGGCGGTGTACCAGGCCTCCCAGCTATCGGGTGGTGCAGTGCTCGGCCGGGTCGTGAACACGGGCACGCTCCGCCAGGGCCCTGCCGGGATGCAGTACTCGCCCGAACCCACCGACAAGTTGGTGGTCCACCTGGGCACGCAGGTGCACGAATTCGTGGTGCGCGATGCGCAGGGCAACCGTTCCGCCGCGACGGCAGACGAGTGGCTGCTGTCAGCCCACCGGCTGCGCTACCGGCATAGGGTCGAGGGGCAGGGAGACGTGGAGTTGTCGGTGGCGTTCGATGGGAGTCGGTTCGAAGCCTCGGTCAAGGGGACGAGTTCGCAGGCGGGCGAGCCGTTGCAGATCGACCTTCGCTCGGTCGGCCAGTCCGTCGGAGAGCGCGACCTGACCGGCCAGGATTTGACGACGCGCGCCGAGCTCAGCGGGACGATTCGTGGCAAAGGCGTGGAGGTGGACGTTCACGAGACCCACCGGTCGCGGTTGGTGTCGGCGACCAGCACGCGGTTGCTCTGGTCGCAGCGCGGCAGCGCGAGCCGCTTGACCGCTACTTCGGGCAGCACCGTCCGGGCCGGCGGGAGCTCGTTCACGTTCCGCGGCGTGGAAGTCGTCACCGACGTGGCGAACAAGGGAGGCACCGACAGCTCGGGGGTCGTGCAGGCCAGCGGTCACGTCGAGCGCGGCGGCGAGCCATTCGGCACCGTGGCGCTGGTCCACGGGCGGGTGGTGCTGAAGACCGCGACCGGGGCGATCCCACTGGATCTGGGCGGGACGTGACTCGGTCGCCCGGGCCCGCGACGATCTCCGCCATGGAAGGCGCGGTCATCCGCCCGGCGCGACCCGAGGACCTCGACACGCTGGTCGAGATCTACAACCACTACGTGCTGCACACCGCGGTCACGTTCGACACCGAACCGTTCACCGCCGACACGCGAAGGCCCTGGTTCGAGGAGCACGCCACGCAGGGTCGTCACCGCTTGTTGGTGGCGGTCGATGCACACGACGAGGTCTGTGGCTACGCGTCGAGCGGACGCTTTCGCGCCAAGCGCGCCTACGACCCGTCGGTCGAATGCAGCGTCTACCTGCGTGAGGGACGAGCCGGTCGCGGGCTCGGCACCGCGCTCTACACTGCCTTGTTCGCGGCGCTGCGACGGGAGGACGTGCACCGGGCCTACGGCGGTGTGGCGCTGCCCAACCCCGCCTCGATCGCCCTGCACCGGAAGCTCGGGTTCACCCCGATTGGGGTCTACCGGGAGGTCGGGCGCAAGTTCGGGCGCTGGTGGGACGTGGCTTGGTACGAGAAGGCGATCGAAGCGGAGTGACGTCCGACGGGGGGCGGCGGTGCGGCCGGGCTTCGGTGCGGCCGGGCGGCGGTGCGGCCGGGCTTCCGGTGCGGCCGGGTCTGCGGTGCGCCCGAGGCCTGCGGTGCGCTCCGGGTCGGGAGGGCTGCCCGGCCCGGGGCGAGCGCCTTCCTGCGCCGACCCCGGGGGTGCCCGGCAGGCCCGGTGCGGCGGGCGGTCCAGCGTGCGGCGCGGGATGCCGATAACCTCGACATGGCCCGCTCGCGAACTCGGCTCCCGGTGCTCCTGTGGTCGGTTGCTCTCGCTTCGCTCGGTTGCCGCGGGGCACAAGACCCCGTGGTCCTGCGCCCGCACGAAGCACCGCCGGCGGCCCGCGCCACCGCGGTGCCGCTACAGGAGGCGGTGGCCAAGAAATGGATCGAGGTCCATGCGCTGCCGACCAGCAGCACCCGCGAGCTACTCGCGCTGCGGATCGAGCCTCGGGTCCACACCCAGCCTTGGGTGCGGATCGACGCCGGGTTGGCAGTCGGCGACTCGGGTGGCCGGATGGTCAGCTACCAAACGGTGTTGGTTCGCGTCTCCGACGATCGACCCCAGGTGGTCAACCTGAGCTACGTGTACACCGCCCGCGAGCGACCGGAACAGCTGGCGAAGCAGGCCGCGGTTTCCCGCGTCGACAACGCGCGGTTGCTCAGCCTGATCCGTCACGTCGACGGACTGGAGTCGCCACCGGACTGGCGCACGGTGCAAGTCGCAGCCTGGATGTTGGCGTTCGACGTGCCGTGGTCGCTGCTCAGTCCACCGGCACGTGATGCGCGCAAGCCGATCGGCAACCAGCTGGTGGTTTCACCCAAGGAGATGGTCGGAGTGCTGCAACTACTGCAGAGCGCCGGGTTCGACCGTCAGGAGTTCGCGGCGTGGCGGCAGATCGCCGAGGACCTCGATGCGCGAATCTATCGCTACGAGACCGCGCTCGAGTCCTCCAGTCCCGAAGCGCTGGTCGCGTTCCAGAAGGTCTGCGAGCTGTATCCGATCGATGCGGCCGCAGAGGTCGTGACCGCGAGTTTCGACCGCCACCGCCAGCACAGCGACGCGGTGCGGTTCCGCCGCCACGCGCTGGGCGTGCTCCGCCGCGACGGCAGCGCGGTGGCGCGCGGCTTCATCGAGCAGGCTGCCTCCCGCGAGGACGACGAGCAGCTGGCGCGCGAGATGAACGACGCGCTTGCCCGGCCGGCAGCGCCCAAGTAGCGGGGACGATTCTCGCCAGGGTTCAGCGATCTCGCGCGATCACTGCCGGCCGATACTCCCGGCCCGGCCGCTTTCCTCGACGTATCGACGGCTGCGTTCCGGGGTGAACTCGGTCGCCTTGCTGGTCGCCGCGTGGCGACGTTGCGGTGCAGTGTGCAGGTAGCCAACCGGCGGCGCCTCGATGTCCAGTGGTCCCTTGTCGCGGGGCGACCGTCGCTCGCCATCCGGTGACGATCGTGGGCTCGATTCGCGTTGCCACACGCTCAGCCGCGGCCCAGGTCCAAGAACTCGAGCAGTAGCTCGGGCGGCCGCGCCACCAAGGCGCGGTCGGTGTCGACCAGAATGGGCCGTTGGATCAGTCGCGGGTGCGCGACCATCGCCTCGATCAGTTGTTCGGGTGTGGCGTCCTGCAGGCCGAGTTCGCGGAATTCGGGCTCCTTGGTCCGGATCATCGCGCCGGGGTCGGTGGTCTCCAGGGCGGCGAGCACCGCACGAACCCGTGCGGCATCCGGCGGGTCTTCGAGGTAGGGATAGGTGCGGAACGCGATCCCGTGCGCTTCCAGCAGCGCGACGGCGCGGCGGCAGTTGGAGCACGCCGGATTGTGCCAGACGGTCAGCATTGCGGACACCATAGCGGCGGTCACGCGCACCCCGCGCACCCCTCGCACCCCGCGCACCCCTCGCGCTGGGTGAGTCGGCTTCCGCGGCGGCGAACAGGGCGTGCCCGGGTCGTTCGCCGCCACGGCTGCGAGCGCGCCATCTCACGCAGAGTTCGTCGAACGGCCGGTCGGCATGGAACCGGCGGGAAGTGGCCGGCTCGGGGCCACCACCGCCCGTGGACCCAACGAATCGGCCGCGGCGTCGCGAGGTGTTGCCGCGCGCGGGCACACGGGGGGCGTGCGGTCCGGGCTAGACTGTGCGGGTGCGCACCCTGACCGTCTACGCCGTCGCTTTGCTGGCCGTGGTGGCAGCGTTGTGGGTCGTGTTCCCAGAATGGCTGGGGTTGGGCAAGTCGCAGGGCGAAGCGGTAGTGACCACCTCGCCGCCGGCCGCCGCCCCGGTAGTGGTCGCGAAGGTGGTCAACGCACCTTTCCTCGACGTGCTCGATGCGCTGGGGACCGCGGTCGCCAATGAATCAGTCGTGATCACGCCGAATCGACCGGACCACATCGTGTCGATCGCGTTCCGCGGCGGACAGAAGGTCGCGAAAGGCGATCTGCTGGTGGAGATGAACGCCGCCGAAGAGAAGGCGCAGTTGGCCGAAGCGACGGCGATGCTCGAGGATCGCAAGCTGGGCTTCGACCGGGCCAAGGACCTGTTCGACAAGGGGCTCACCAGCGAGCGCGAATACGACACCGCCAAGTCGCTGCTCGCGGCGTCCAAGGCGCACGTGTCGGCGCTGCAGGCGGCGATCGCCGATCGGCAGATCCGCGCCCCGTTCGCCGGGGTGCTCGGTTTGCGGCGGGTCAGCGTGGGGGCGTGGGTGCAACCGTCGACCGTGATCACTTCGCTCGACGACCTCAGCGTGGTGAAGGTCGACTTCACCATCCCCGAGACCTGGCTCGGCACGGTCGAGTCCGGAATGCGGGTGGTGGGACGTTGCGTCGCGTGGCCGGATCGGACCTTCCCCGGCAAGGTAGCGCTGGTCGACACCCGCCTCGATCCGCGCACCCGAGCGGCGACGGTGCGCGCGGTAATGCCGAACCCCGATGCGATGCTGCGACCCGGCATGCTGATGACGGTGCGCATCGAACGCGGCCAGCATCAAGTCCTGCAGATCCCCGAGGAGGCGCTGATCCCGATCGCCGATGCCGAGTTCGTGTATCGGGTCGGCAAGGACTCGATCGTCGAACGGGTGCGGGTGAAGGTCGGGCGTCGCCGCGTCGGCACGGTGGTGGTGGAGTCCGGCCTGGCAGCTGGCGACACGGTGGTGACCGAGGGCTTGGTGCGCGTGCGGCACGGGAGTCCGGTGCGCATCGTCAAGGTCAGCAACTCCAACCCCTAGGCGCGATGCTGCTCTCCGACCTGTCCGTTCGCCGGCCGGTGTTCGCCACCGTGATGAGTCTGGTCATCCTGGTGCTCGGGTTGCTCGGCTACGGGCGGCTCGCGGTGCGCGAGTTCCCCGACATCGACACACCGACGGTGAGCATCGACACGACCTACATCGGTGCCGCTGCCGCCGTGGTCGAAACGCGCGTCACCCAGGTGTTGGAGAACGCGATCAGCGGGGTCGACGGCATCCGCACCATTTCTTCGGAGTCGAGCGACGGCCGGTCGTCGATCACGGTGGAGTTCGTGGTCGACCGCGATATCGAAGCGGCGGCGAACGACATCCGCGACCGTGTTTCCAAGGTGGTCCAGGACCTGCCGGAGACGGTCGACCCGCCGCAGGTCGGCAAGGTCGATTCGGGCAGCGACGCGGTGTACTGGATCAGCCTCACCAGCAAGTCGCGCTCGGCCATGGAGCTGACCGACTACGCCGAGCGCTACCTGATCGATCAGCTGACCAGCGTGCCCGGGGTCGCCCAGGTCCGCACCGGGGGCGGCCGCCGCTTCGCCATGCGGGTGTGGCTCGATCGCCGGGCGTTGGCCGCGACCAACCTGACCACCGGCGACATCGAACGTGCCCTGCGCGCGCAGAACGTCGAGTTGCCGGCGGGCCGGGTCGAGTCGAAGAACCGCGAGTTCACGGTACGCGTCGAACGCGGGTTCCGCTCCGCGGAGGACTTCGGGCGGCTGTCGGTGGGGCGCGGGCCACAGGGTCACTTGGTCCGGTTGCGGGATGTCGCTCGGGTCGAGGCAGGGCCGAGCGACGATCGCACCGCATTCCGCCGCAACCGCGTCGACATGGTCGGGCTCGGCGTCGTGCGCCAGGCCAAGGCCAACACCCTGGATGTGGTCGCCGGGGTCAAGGAGCGGATCGAACGGATCAAGAAGACCCTGCCGGAGGACATGGCGATCTACCCGAGCTCCGACAGCTCGGTCTACATCAAGGCGGCGATCCACGAGGTGTGGATGACCCTGCTGATCACCGCGTTGGTGGTCGTGCTGGTGATCTTCATGTTCCTCGGCAGTCTGCGCGCCACGCTGGTGCCCGCGGTCACCGTGCCGGTCTCGCTGGTCGGCACTTTCTTCGTGCTGTGGATGCTCGGCTTCTCGATCAACCTGCTGACCCTTCTCGCACTCGTGATGGCGATCGGGTTGGTGGTCGACGACGCGATCGTGGTGCTGGAGAACATCGCGCGGCGCGTTCGGTTGGGCGAGCCGCCGTTGCGAGCCGCGTTCCTCGGGGCGCGGCAGGTCGGATTCGCGGTGGTCGCGACCACCGTGGTGCTGGTCGCCGTGTTCGTGCCGCTCGCGCTGTTGCGCGGCAACACCGGCCGGTTGTTCGCCGAGTTCGCCCTGGCGCTCGCCGGCGCGGTGTGCGTCTCCACCTTGGTCGCGCTGACCCTGTCGCCGGCGATGTGCGCCTGGATGCTGCGCGGCGGTCGGTCGCCGCGACTGGTTCGCCTGGTCGACGCGGGGTTCGCGCCGATGCAGCGCGGCTACCGCTGGCTGCTCGAAGGCATGGTCGACCATCCGTGGGCCGCGACCCTGCTCGCCGTGGCGCTGTCGGTGATGATCGGTGGGCTCTACACCGGCTTGCCGCGGGAATACACCCCGCCCGAGGACCGCGGCAACTTCCGCATCTCGGCGCGCGGCCCTGAAGGTGCCTCGTTCGCCCAAGCGATGCGCATGGCGAAGCAGATCGAGAACGTGATGATGGAGGTCGCCGACCGCGGCGAGGCGGAGCGCGTGCTGTTGCGCGTGCCCGGCTCGTTCCGGGCGACCGGCGCGGTCAACAGCGCGTTCGGCACCGTGCTGCTGAAGCTCGAAGATCCCGACCGACGGTCGACGCGGGACGTGATGGCCGAGGTCGACGCCAAGCTCGCCGCCCTCCCCGGCTACCGCGCGTTCTGTATCGCCCGCTCCGGCTTGTTGCGGCGCAGCGGCCAGCCGGTCCAGTTCGTGATCACCGGTTCGACGTTCGACGAGCTGGTGCGCTGGCGCGACGTGATCCTCGCCAAGGCGGCGACCAACCCGGGCCTGACCGCGGTCGACTCGGACTACCAGGAGACCAAGCCGCAGCTCGAGGTGGTGGTCGACACCGACCGGGCCGCAGATCTGGGCGTCTCGGCGCGGGAGATCGGCAGCACGCTCGAGACCTTGATGGGTTCGCGCCGCGTGACCACCTACGTCGATCGGGGTGAAGAGTACGACGTGATCCTGGAGGCGCGCAGCTCCGACAAGCAGTCGCCGCGCGACCTCGAGCAGATCTGGGTCCGCTCCGACACGTCCGGTCAGTTGATTCCGCTGTCCAACGTGGTGCGCCTGCGGACCTTCGCCGACTCGGCGACACTCAACCGCTACGACCGGATGCGGGCGATCACCATCACCGCGAGCCTGGTCGAGGGCTACAGCCTCGGGCAGGCGTTGGAGTTCTTGCAGCGGGTGGTGCGGGACGATCTCGCCGGAGCACCCGGGGTCGCGTTCAAGGGCACCAGTCGGGAGTTCGCCGAGGCGACCGGTGCGCTGCAGTTCGTGTTCGGCATCTCGCTGCTGCTGGTGTTCCTGGTGCTTGCCGCGCAGTTCGAGAGCTTCCTGCAACCGGCGGTGATCCTGGTGACCGTCCCGTTGGCGGTGTGCGGCGGCCTGGCGGGCCTTTCCATGTTCGGCCAGTCGCTGAACATCTACAGCCAGATCGCGCTGGTCATCCTGATCGGCTTGGCGACCAAGAACGGCATCCTGATCGTCGAGTTCGCCAACCAGCTGCGCGACGAAGGTATCCCGCTGCGCAAGGCGGTGATCGACGCCTCGGTGTTGCGCTTGCGGCCCATCCTGATGACGGGGATGTCGACCGCGCTCGGCGCGGTGCCGTTGGTGTACGCAGCCGGGGCGGGCGGCGAGGCGCGCCACGCGATCGGCGTGGTGGTCCTGTTCGGCGTCTCGGTGGCGACGCTGACCACGTTGTTGGTGGTGCCGGCGATCTACGCGGTCGTGGCGCGGTTCGGTGGTTCGCCGGCCGCCCGCGCGCACGAGCTCGAGCGTCAGCTGGCGCTCGCACCGTCAGCCGAGTTGCTTGCGGAAGCGGGCGATGCTGAGGGTCAGCAGCACGCCGCAGCAGGCCAGCAGCCCCAGGATGTGCGGGACCAGATCGATCAGGTCGGCGCCACGTAGGATCACGCCGCGCAGGATCTCGATGTAGTACGACACCGGGATGCCGAAGGTGATCGCGTAGATCGGCAGCGGCATCTCCGCGCGCGGGAACATGAATCCCGACAACAGTACCGACGGCAACATCACCAGGAAGGCGAACTGCATCGCCTGGAGCTGGGTCTTCGCCAGCGTCGAGACCAGCAGCCCGATGCTCAGTGCGGTGACGATGAACAGACTCGACAGCAACAGCAACAGTCCCAAACTGCCGGCGATCGGCACGTCGAACACGTAGACCATCGCGGTGAGCACGATCGAGGTCTCGATCACGCCGATCAGCGCGTACGGCAGCAGCTTGCCGAGCAGCAGGCCGGAGCGGCTGACCGGAGTGACGAACAGCTGCTCGAGGGTGCCGAGCTCGCGCTCGCGCACCACCGAGAACGAGGTCAGGAACAGCAGGACGATCTGCAGGATGATGCCAACCAGTCCGGGCACGAAGAAGCGCGCACTCTGCAGGTCCGGGTTGTAGAGCAAGCGAGTGCGCACCTCGATCGGCATGGCCAGCGCGCCGAATTGGTCGCGCGACGGCACTCTGGTCTGACCTTCGACCGCCTGCATCGCGATTCGCCGCGACAGAGCCAGGCCCAACTGTTGGCTGGCACTCAGCGCGGCGGTGGCGACCCCAGAGTCGCTGCCGTCGACCAGCACCTCGATCGCGGTCTGCTGGCCGCGCACCAGCCGTTCGCTGTAGTCGGGCGGAATGAGCAGGCCGACCTTGGCGCGGCCCGAAGTGAGTTCGCGGCGGAAGGTCTCGTCGTCGTGTGCCTCGGCGACCACCCGAAAGGTGTTGGTGTTGGCGAACGACTGGCGCAGCTCGCGGCCGGCCGACCGTCCGTCGAGGTCGTAGACGGCCAGCGGGATGTGTTCGATCTCGGTCTGGATCGCGAACCCGAAGATGATCGTCTGCACCACCGGGATGACGAACGCGAAGAACAGCGTCGCCGGCTCCCTGCGCACGTGCGACAGCTCCTTCAGCAGGATCGCCCACAACCCCGCGCCGAAACGCACCGGCCGGTCGGTCACCGGATCGCTCTGGGGCGCCGCCGCGGTGTCCGGCTCGTGCGGCAGGAGCAGCGACTGGGGAGCGTCCGGCACTCGGTCCGTGCCGGTGGCCCGGGCCAGCGTCACGAACACGTCCTCCAGGCTCGGCGGGATCTCCCGCACGCCTACCTCGCCGCCGCCCGCCGCCGCCGCGATCGCCGCGGTGTCGACCGATGTCTCGGCCAGCACGTGGACCGTCTCGCCGAACAGCGTCGCGTCGCGCACGCCGGGAAGTTGGCGCAGCGCCGGGAGTCGGCGTGCGGGGTGCGGTGTGGTCACCTCCAGCCGCCGGGTTCCGGCGGGGGTCACCGCGGGGACTCGCTTGAGGTCCTTCGGGCGGCCCAGAACCATCAACCGCGACATGTGCAGGTAGGCGATGTGTGTGCAGCGCTCCGCCTCGTCCATGTAGTGGGTGGTGACGAACAGCGTCACCCCGCGGCCGGACAGCTCGAACAGCAAGTCCCAGAGGTCGCGGCGCGCCACCGGGTCGATCCCCGCGGTCGGCTCGTCGAGGAACACCACCTCAGGCTCGTGGATCAGCGAGCAGGCTAGCGCCAGGCGCTGCTTCCAGCCGCCGCTCAGCGTGCCCGCAAGTTGGTCGAGGAACGGCATGAGGCCGGTCAACTCGGTGACCGCCGCCATCCGTTCGCCGACCCGCGGTCGCGGGATCGCGTGCACCCGCGCGTAGAATTCGAGGTTCTCCCGCACCGACAGGTCGCGGTAGAGCGAGAAGCTCTGCGACATGTAGCCGATCCGCCGCTTGATGCTCTCGGCCTGACGCGCGGTGTCGAAGCCGAGCAGGGTGGCACGACCGGAGCTCGGGGCCAGCACTCCGCACAGCATGCGGATGATGGTGGACTTGCCGCTGCCGTTCGGCCCGAGCAGGCCGAAGATCGCCCCACGTTCGACAGTGAAGCTCACGTCGTCGACCACGGTCTTGCTGCCGAAGCTGCGCGTCAGGTGGTCGACGCGGATCACCGGTTCGGTCACCGGCCGGCCCGTCCTTCCAGCCACACGTCGGCAGCCATCCCGGGCCGCAGGGATCCGTCGTGCTGCTGCAGGGTCACCTTGATGCGGAAGACCTGCTTGGAACGCTCCTCCGGGGTCTGCACGTTGCCGGGCGTGAACTCCGCCTGGCGTGCCAGGAAGGTGATCGCCCCGCGGAAGACCTTGCCGGGGAACGAGTCGACCGTGACCTCGACCACCTGGTCCGGGGCCAGATTCATGCGGTTCTCGGGCACGTAGGCGCGCACCCACAACTGTCGCGTGTCCATCAACGACAGCACCGGAGCGTTGGGCCCGACCAGATCACCCGGCCGGAGGTCGAGCGCCTCGACCGTACCGTCGACCGGCGCGCGGATCGACAGCTCGGCGATCTGCTCCTCGATCCGTTGCAGTGCAGCTTCCTGCGCCGCGAGCTTGGCCTCGGCCTGCGCGATCTCCTCGGCGCGGAAACCGCTCTGCGCCAGCGCGAGTGCGGCCTCCGCCTCGAGAAGCTGCGCCTTCGCCGCGGCGACGTCCTCGGCGCGGCTGCCGGCGAGCAACAGCGCGAGCTCTTGCTTGGTCACCTCGACCATCGCCTCGGCGTCGCGCAGGTCCCGCGAGGTCTTGTCGAGCTGCGCCTGGCTGAGCTGCTGCGAGCCTTCGAGTTCTGCGGCGCGCTTGTGCTCTGCGGCCGCCAGTTCGAGCACCGCAGCGGCCTGCTTGGCTCGCGCGCGCGCAACCGCGACCTCTTCGGGTCTCGGGCCGTGCACCAGCTTGTCGTGCATCGCTGCCAGCTGGTCGCGCCGCGCCTTGCGCTGTGCGATCTCCTCCGGCCGGAATCCCCGCCGGCGCAGGGCCAACTCCTCGGCCGCCGCCCGGCGTTCGGCGGCAGCGAGGGCGCGCTGGGCCAGCAGGTCGAACGGCTGCAGTTCGAGCAGCAGATCACCCTGCTTCACCACCTGCCCCTCGCGCGCGACGACCTTGCCGACGCGGCCGCCGACCCGTGACCCGACCCGGATCTGGTCGGCTTCGACGAACCCGGACACCACCAGCGGCCCACGCCGGTTCTGGCTGTAGATCAGTGCGGACACCAGCACCGCGAACAGCAGCACCGGTAGGGTGATCGGGATCAGTTTGGCTGGGCGCACGCGACAGACTCTACCCACGCCACCGCGCGGCGTCCGGCGAGTCTCCGTGGCGTCTGGTGGGCTTGGCGCTTCCGCTTACCGCCGAGCTTCGTCGACGGATGCGCTGGAATCTGCGACCCGTCGACCGTGTCGCACGGCCGGCGATCCCTCAGCTCGGGCTACGGGCGCACCGGCTCGGCAAACGCGGAGTCCCGCGCAGGGCGCACCATCTGCCCGACAACGGACACCGCGTCGTAGCTGTTGCCGATCAGCTGCAGACCGGGGAGTCGGCTCGCCAAGGTGCGGATCGCCGCGACCCGACGCCGGTGGCCGGTGACGAACTGCGGGATCGCGGCGCGCACCTTGTACACGCGTCGGAACAGCAGCTGGGCGCGCAGACCGGTGTAGCCGCGCAGCATCGCCTCGGCGTCGCGCGCCAGTTCCTCCTCGCTTCGCTCCAAGGCGTCCGGGTGCAGCATGCCACCGGCCATCACGCGGACCAGGAACTTGCCGGGCGGGGCACACTTGGGGAACACCGACGAGCAGTAGATCGCTCCGAGCATCGGCGATGCTTCGGTGCGGTCGAGCAGGAACCCGAACCCGGACAGGCGTTCTCGCGCATCGCCGTCGGCGAAGCCCAGGTAGATGTTCGCGATCGAGGCGAACGGGATCGCGGCGAGCTCGGCGGCGAGGCCGGAGTCCAGTGGGTGCAACAGCGGTGCGGCGCAGCGGGCGGGGATCGCCAGCACCAGCTCGCGACAGGTCAGGGTCCGTTCCGGGCTGCCGTCGAGCCGCACGCGCCACGTGGTGCCGTCGCGCTCGAGTGCGACGGCCCGCCGGCCGAGTACCAGTCGGTGTTCGAGCCGATGCCGCAACGCCTGCACCATCGCCTCCATTCCGCCGCGGAACGTCGCCAGCGGGGGGCGGCGAACGCGCGGCTGCTTGCGTCGCGCGAACATCCCACGCACCAAGCTGCCGTGTTCGCGCTCCATCTCGGTGATCGCGGGGAATGCCGCGCTCATCTCCAGCCGATGTGCGTCGCCGCCGAACACTCCGCTCGCCAGCGCCTCGGCGAGCGGCACGGTCTGCCGGCCGAAGCGCCTGCCGACGAATGCCGCCAAGCTCTCCTCGGGGTCACCCCCGCGCCGCCGCAACGGCTCGAGCAGCAGGCCGAGTTTGCCCGCGGGTCCCAGCAGCGCGGAGCGCAGCAGTGCGCCGGGTCCGGACGGCATCGGGTGCAGCCTCTGTCCACGCGCGATGCTGCGCAGCTTGGCGCCCGGATCCGCCGCGACCACTTCGTCGGTCAGTCCGAGTGCCTGCAGGAACGCGTCGCTGTCGGCGTTGGGCCGGAAGCCCTGGGGACCTTGTTCGCACACGAAACCCTCGATCCGCCGGGTTCGCACCCAGCCGCCCGGTTCGGGTTGCGCCTCGACCAGCTGCACCGACGCGTCCTCGGCGTCGAGAGTGCGCCAGAACGCGTGCGCCAACCCTGCAGGTCCCGCGCCGACCACCAACACGTCGCTGTCCACAGTCACACCGTGCGTGAGAAGCGTGGCCCGGAATTGTCGGCGTCGCGCGGCAGGTGGGCGTCGAACGCCATGCAGAGATTGCGCACGAACAACCGCCCGACCTCGGTGACCCGCAGTCCGGTCGGGTCGATCGTCAGCAGTCCGTCCTGCACCATCGGCTCGAGTGCCTGCAGCTCGGTGGCGTAGCGCTGCCGGAACGGTTCCGCACCGCCGTGGTCGGCGAACGTCACGCCGAAGCGGCAAATCAAGTCGAGGATGATGCTCCGCCGCCGTTCGTCCTCCTCGGTGCGCCGCAGGCCGCGGACCACCGGCAGTCGGTGTGCGTCGACCGCGCCTTCCCACGCGGGCAGCGTCTTCTCGTTCTGCGCGAACGCGCCGTCGACCTCGCTGATCGAACTCATGCCGAACGCGATCATGTCCTGCGCCGGCTGGGTGGTGTAGCCCATGAAGTTGCGGTGCAGGGCGCCGCGTCGCGCGGCGATCGCCAGTTCGTCATCGCGCTTGGCGAAGTGGTCCATACCGATCGCCTCGTAGCCGTGCTCGACGAAGCTCTGCAGTGCGCAGAGGTACAGCGCGAGCTTGTCCGCGCCGCGTGGCAGCGCGTCCTCCGGGATCACGGTCTGGTGCTTCTTCAGCCACGGTACGTGCGCGTAGCTGTAGCAGGCGATGCGGTCGGGTGACAATCGATGCAGCTGTTCGAGCGTGCGCTGGAAGCCCTCGATGCTCTGGAACGGCAACCCGTACACCAAATCGACGTTGACCGACAGGAACCCGAGGTCGCGCGCGCCCCGGACGATCGCCTCGGTCTCGTCGAAGCTCTGCACCCGGTGGATCGCGTGCTGCACCTTGGGGTCGAAATCCTGCACGCCCATGCTGATGCGGTTGAACCCCGACCGCGCCAAGGTGGCGAGCTGCTCCTGGGTGGTGACCCGCGGGTCGACCTCGATGCTGACCTCGGCGCCATCGGCCAGCGGGAACAGCGCGCGCAGCCCTTCGAACAGCCGCTCGATACGCTCCGGACCCAGGAAGGTCGGTGTGCCACCTCCCCAGTGGTGTTGGGCGATCGGCCGGGTCGATTCCTGCCCTCCAACGAGTGCCGCGTGGGTCAGCGCGGCCTCGGCCAGCACGCGATCGACGTACGGCTGCTCCTTGTCGTGCCGCTGGGTGATCACCGTCGCGCAGCCACAGAAGTAGCACATCGCGTTGCAGTACGGGATGTGGACGTACAGCGACAGCGGTTCGCCGTGCCGTTGCCCCGCCGCCTGCAACCGTTCGCGGTGGTGCTCCGCGGTGTAGTCGTCGCGCCACACCGGAGCGGTCGGGTAGCTGGTGTAACGAGGACCGGGTCGGTCGTAACAGGCCAACAATCGGCTGTAGTCGTTCACGAGCGTCGCACCTCGTCGCACAGCACCTCGACCGCAGCCGGGTCGACCTCGGGCAGGATCCCGTGGCCGAGGTTGAAGATGTGTCGCTCCGCACCCGCGCCGGTACACACCGCGCGCACTGCCTGACGCAGCCGATCCGGCGCGGCGAACAGCATCGTCGGGTCGAGGTTGCCCTGCAGCGTGGTGTCCGGCGCGAGTGCGCGGGCCGCCGACATGTCGAGCCGCCAGTCGAACGCCAGCACGTGGGCACAGCTCTCGACCATGCGCGGCATGTGCTGCGCCGCGCCGTTGACGTAGTGGATCGCCACGCCACCGGCGTCGCGTGCGGCGCGCAACAGGCGCTCGGTGCGCGGTGCGCAGCGTTCGGCCCAGTCACCGGGTGCCAACACCGCGGCCCACGAATCGAAGGTCTGCACCGCATCGCAACCGTTCGCCACCAGCGCGGCGACCAGTGGCTCCAACGCGCTCGCCAGCCGGTCGAGCAGCGCGTCGAACACCTCAGGTTGCTCGTGCAGCAGCCGGCGCGTGCGGTCCCAGGTCTTCGAGCCCTTGCCCTCGATCATGTAGCAGGCGAGCGTGAACGGCGCGCCGACGAAACCGATCAGTGCCTTGCCTGGGTCGAGGCGCTGGCGCACCAGGCGCACCGTCTCGAGCATCGGTGCGAGGTCGGTGTCCGGGTCGAGTGCACCCAGGGCTTCGACGTCGGCGGCGCTTTGCACGGTTCGGGACAGCACCGGACCCGGCTCGTAGCGGAGCCCGACGCCCATCGGGGCGATCGGCACCAGCAGATCGGTGAACAGGATCGCCGCGTCGAGATCGAAGCGGTCGATCGGCTGCAGCGTCACTTCGGCCGCGGCCTCTGGCGTGTTGCACAGCTCGAGGAACGAGTAGCGCTCGCGCATCGCCCGGTACTCGGGCAGGTAGCGCCCGGCCTGACGCATGATCCACATCGGCCGGCGCGCGGCGCGCTTGCCCAGTGCGGTGGCGAGGAACGGACCGTCGGGGTTGCCGCGATTCATGGGTTTCCCTTCTCGCTGAAGCGCAGGCCGACCCCGCGCACGGTGTGGAAGTGTCGCGGATTATCGCGATCCGGTTCGAACAGGCGGCGCAGATTGAGCAGCATGTTGTCGAGGCTGCGGGTGGTGGTGGGGGTGTGTGGGCCGAACAAATGGTCGACCAGTTCGCGCCGGCTGACGACTTGCTCGTCCCGGCTGGCGAGCACGCGCAGCAGCTTGACCTCGGTCGGGGTCAGCTGGGCATGCTCGCCGCGGAAGCTCTCCACCCGGTGGCTGCGGAAGTCGACCCGGTTGCCCGCGAATTCGAGCATGTCCGCGCCGGCAGCAACCGCCGGCTGGCGGCGCAGCAGCGCGGCGACGCGTAGCAACAGTTCCTTCAGATTGAACGGTTTGGTCAGGTAGTCGTCGGCCTTGAGTTCCAGGCCGCGGATGCGGTCGTTGTCGCCGATCCGCGCCGAGACGATCATCACCGGGGTCTCGTCGCCACGGCCGCGCAGGTTGCGCAGGATGGTGAAGCCGTCCACCCCCGGCAGCATGATGTCGAGAATCAACAGGTCGAAGCCGCCGCGCTCCAGCCGCGCCTCGGCCGCCGGACCGGTGGTGATCAGCTCGGTGCCGTAACCCTCCATCTGCAGGTTGTCGCACAGCATCTCGCCGAGCGGCGCCTCGTCCTCGACTACCAGGATCCAGCGGGTCACGCGTTCTCCTTGGCGAGCGGCAGGTCGATGTCGAGTCGGGCACCGCGGTCGAGGCCGTCGCTGTGCATCGCCACTCGACCGCCGTGGGCCAGGACCAGCTCGCGCACCAGGAAAAGCCCGATGCCCGAACCACCCTTGTGCTCGCGGCTGCGACCGCGGAAGTAGCGGTCGAACACGCGCGGCAGGTCGGCGGCGTCGATACCGCGCCCAAAATCTCGTACGGACAGTCGGGCGTGCTGCCCCAGGCGAGTCAGCGACAGTTCGACCGAACTCCCGGCGTTGGAGTGCTTGACCGCGTTGTCGAGCACATTGTGCAACACCAAGTGCACTGCCTCGCGGTCGCGGTCGACCGGCAGATCGTCCTCGATCCGGGTGCAGAGCTCGATCTGCGCCGCGTCGAAGCGATCCCGCAGCGAGTCGGCGGCGTCGCGCACGTCCTCGGACAGGTCGCCCACCGCGCGCTGCAGCCCGTGCCGTGACGCGACCAGGCCGCCGGCGGTCAGCAGGTTGGTGATGTCCTTCTCCAAGTGGTCGACCTCGCGCAGCATCGCGTGCAGGTACTTGTCCCGCTTCGCCTCGGGCATCGATCCGGCCAGCATCGACTCGAGGCCCAGCCGCACGGTCGCCAGAGGAGTCTTCAGATGGTGGGTCGTGCCGGTCAGGAACCGCTCTTGCTCGATGCGGATGCGGGTCTCGTTGCGCAGCGAGCGGTAGAGCAGGAACACACCGGCGAGGATCAACAGTCCCATCGCGATCCCCTCGGCGGTGAACATCAACCGGAGCCGCTGCGCCTTGTCGCTGAAGTTGCCGCGATCGTCCGCGCCGATTTCACGCAACGCCGCACGGGTGTCCCCGGCGGCGATGAGTTCGGTGGCCCGGTCGAGCCGATGGCTCTCGCGCAACAGGAAGAACACCCACCAGACGACCAGCAGCAGGCAGAACGCGACCACCGCGGCGAACACCACCCCGGTGGACACGGCCTGGCTGCGCGAGACCATCAGAACACCCGCGCCAGCGCGTTCGCGAACACCGCGAGCGCCTCGTCGACGTCCTGTTCGCGGTGTGCCTGCGACAGGAACCCGACCTCGTAGGCCGACGGGGCGAGGTACACGCCCTGCTCCAGGCAGGCGTGGAAGAAGCGCCCGTGCGCACCGTCGCCATCGCCGACTTGATCCGCGCGGCGCGGTGCCGGTCCGCTGCCGAACCGGATCCAGAACACCGAGCCCTGCCGCTCGAAGCCGATCGGGAAGCGCTGCACCAGCTCCTGCATGCCTGCCTCGAGTCGCGCACCGAGCAGCTCGAGCTGCTCATGGACTCGATCGCGTTCGAGCACCTCGAGCGTCGCTGCTCCGGCGGCCATCGCCACCGGATTGCCGGACAGCGTGCCGGCGTGGTAGATCCCGCCGTCCGGTGCCAACTGCGCGAAGTGCGCCGCCGGGCCGGCGAAAGCGCCGACCGGCATGCCGCCGCCGATGATCTTGCCGAAGGTCGACAGGTCCGGCTCGATCTCGTAGAGCTCGGCGGCGCCACCGAGGGCTATGCGGAAGCCGCTGATCACCTCGTCGAAGATCAACAGCGCACCGCAGCGGCGGGTCTCCTCGCGCAGTGCGGTCAGCCACGCGCGACGCTGCAGCAGCAGCCCGTGGTTGGCAGGCATCGGCTCGAGGATCACCGCGGCGATCTGCTCGCCGTTCCGCGCCATCAGGTCGCGGAATGCTGCCTCGTCGTCGAGCGGCAGCACGGTGGTCAGTGCGGCGATGTCCGCGGGTACGCCGAGCGACGATGGCTGGCCGAAGGTCGCGGCACCCGACCCGGCCTCCACCAGCAGGCCGTCGCTGTGGCCGTGGTAGCAGCCGGCGAACTTCACGATCCGATTCCTACCGGTCACACCGCGCGCCAAGCGGATCGCCGACATCGTCGCTTCGGTGCCCGAAGAGGTGAACCGAACCACTTCGGCGCCGGGGCAGATCGTGGTGATGCGCTCGGCCAGTTCGATCTCGTTGCGGTGTGGGGCGCCGAAGGTCATGCCGTCGGCGGCGGTGCGCTGCACCACCTCGACCACCTCCGGGTGAGCGTGGCCCAGGATCAGCGGTCCCCACGAGCCGACGAAATCGAGGTAGTCGCGGCCGTCGACATCGGTGACGTAGGCGCCCTGCCCGGAGGCGAAGAACACGGGGCAACCGCCGACTGCGCGGAATGCGCGCACCGGCGAGGACACCCCGCCTGGCAGCACGCGCTTGGCCCGCGCGAACAGTTCCGCGGAACGCGGCCGGTTCACAACCAACCCTCGGCCAGCGCCTGGCGCGCGTGGTAGGTGACCAGGATTCGCGCGCCGGCGCGCCGCACGGCGTGCAAGTGCTCGCGCACCAGCTCGCGTTCCTCGGCCATCCCGGCGCCGGCCATCAGCTTGATCATCGAGTACTCTCCACTCACCAGGTACGCGGCGATCGGCGCGCCGGTGTGGTCGGCGACCCGCGCGATCACGTCCAAGTAGGCCAACGCCGGTTTGACCATCAGGATGTCCGCACCTTCTGCCAAGTCGAGCTCGGCCTCGCGCAGCGCCTCGTCGCGGTTGCGCCAGTCCATCTGGTAGGTCTTGCGGTCGCGCGGCCCGACCGACTTCGGTGCCGAGTCCGCCGCCTCGCGGAACGGCCCGTAGAAGCTCGAAGCGTACTTCACCGCGTAGCTGAGGATCGCGCGGTCGGCGAAGCCGTCGACGTCGAGGCCCTGCCGGATCGCCGCGACCCGACCATCCATCATGTCGGATGGCGCGATCACGTCCGCTCCGGCCGCGGCGAGCGACACCGCCTGGCGGGCGAGCAGCGGCAGCGAAGGATCGTTGGCGACCTGCCCGCCTTCCAGCAGCCCGCAATGGCCGTGGTCGGTGTAGGTGCACAGGCACACGTCGGCGATCACCGTGAGGTCTTCGCCGAACGCGGCCTTGAGTCGGGTGATCGCGCGGTGGGCCGGGGACTGCGGGTCGCTGCCGGCGCTGCCGGTCGCGTCCTTGGGGGCGCCGACGCCGAACAGCAGCACGCTGCGGATGCCGAGCTCGAGGTCGGCCTCGACCCGCTGCAGGAGTGGCTCGCAACCCATGCGCGCGATGCCGGGCATCGCATCGATCGGTTGAGTGTCACGGTCGCCGGGCAGCACGAAGTGCGGTTGCACCAGTGCGCGGCTGTCGACCGTGGTCTCGGCTACCAGATCGCGCAACGCGGCGGTGCGGCGCAAGCGTCTCGGGCGGATGTTCATGGTGCGTTGGACAGGATGTCGCGGAGGAGCGGCACGAGGGCCTGCGGGGTCGGTAGCTCGGCCACGCCGTGCACCGTCAGGCCCGCTTCGCGCATCGCCGCGGCGGTGGTGTCGCCCAGCGCGATCGCGCGCGTGCTGGCGGCCGGTGGCTCGGTGGCGCCGACCGCCGACGGACTCGTGAACACCACACAGTCGGCCGCGGGCAGCTCGATTCCCTGGAGCGCCTGGGTGCGATACAGCGGGACCGCGCGGACCGCGATCCCGGCGTCGGCGAGTCCGTTCTCCAGTGCGTCGTGACGCTCCAGCGCGCAGGGGAAGAGCACGCGCGCGCCGCGTGCGAGTTCGTGGCCGATCATGCGGGCGAGTGCCGCGCCATTCGCCTCGTCGCTCGGCATGGCACAGTCGAAACCTCGCCGGCGCGCCGCTTCGGCAGTCGCCGCGCCGACCGCGAACCAGCGCAGGTCGCCCAGCGCGATCCCGCGCGCCGCGGCCTCCTCGCACAGCCGATCGACGGCGCGGGTCGAAGTGACGGCCACCGCGGCGCAGTCGGTTGCGTCGAGCGCACCGCCGTCGAGTGGCAGGGTCTCGCTGACCGCGACCATCTCCACTTGCGCCCCGGCCAGCGCGAGCGCGCGGGCCAGCCGGCTCGACGAGCCGCCCGGGCGCAGCAGTGCGAGGTGGATCCCGTCGAGCGGCGCGCCGAGCAACGGCGCTAGCTGGTCGGCGGCCTGCGCCGCGAGGTCCGGAAGATCGTCGCCGGTGAGCTCGACGGCGAAACCCCCGATCCCGTCGGTCGACAGCAGTTGGGCGCGCAGGTGCACGCGCGAGTCCGCGGCCCACGCGAGTGCGCCGAACGGCATCGAGCAGCCGCCGCCGAGCGCGTTCAACACCTGCCGCTCGGCGAGCACGCACGCCGCGGTGTGCGGGTCGTGGATGCGGCGTAGGTGTGCCTTGGTCCGCGCATCGTCGCCGCGGCACTGCACACCCAGCGCGCCCTGGCCGGGTGCCGGAGTGAAGGTCTCGGTCGGCAGGTAGCACCGCGCGAGACCGGGTGTCTCGATGCCCAGGCGCGCCAACCCCGCGGCCGCGAGGACGATCGCGTCGTAGTCGCCCTGCGCCAGCTTGCGCAGCCGGGTGTCGACGTTACCGCGGATGTCCAGCAGCTCGAGGTCGCTGCGCAGCGTTCGCGCCGCGGCGATGCGGCGCGGCGAGCCGGTGCCGACCCGCGCGCCTGGGCGCAGCGGGAGCGTGCCGCCTTCGGGGTCGTGCGCCCGCGGCTGGTAGATCAACACGTCGCGCGGGTCCTGGCGCACGGGGATCGCCCCGAGCGCCAGGCCGGGTGCGTCTTCGACCGGAAGGTCCTTCAGGCTGTGCACCGCGGCGTCGATCCGGCCCTGCCGCAGCGCCTGTTCGAGTTCCGCGGTGAACAGCCCCTTGCCGCCGAGCAGCGGCAGTGGCGTGTCCAGGGTGCGGTCGCCGCGCGTCTCGATCACCTCGATGCGGTACGGTTCACCGGTTGCCTCGGTCAGCCGCTCGGCGACCCAGCGCGTTTGGGTCAGCGCCAGGTCGCTGCCGCGGCTGCCGAAGACGATCATGTTCTCGAGTATTCGCGCACGTCCGTCAGATGCAGGTGTGCAGTGCGCCGCACGGTGCGGACCATCACCCGCCGCACTTGCTCGCGGTCCGACTCTGAAAGGTGCCGCAGCTTGGTGCTCAGCACAGTGTGCAGCTCCTGCATCGCGGTTTCGAGGTGCTTGTCGGCGATTGCGGCGAGCCGGCGGGTCGACCCCGAGGCGGCCTGCTCGACGGCGTCGTGCAGCGTGCGTGCCCGCGCGTCGACCAGGGTCTCGGCGAGTTCGAGCTGAGCCGAGCGCCGCTCGCCTTCGTCCTGCACCAGGGCGGCGAGCGAATCCAGGTCGATTACCTCGACCGACGCCAGGTCGCGGACCGCGGGATCGACCACGGTCGGCATGCTGGCGTCGACGATGCGGCGGAACGCCCCGGCGTGCGCGCGGCCGAGCAGCGGCGATCGGCTGTGCACCGCCAACAGCACGCCGTCGAACGCGATCCGACCCGTCGCTGTGCCGTCGAGGAACTCCTCGAGGCTCATCGCGGTCAGGCCGTGGTGGTCGGCGAGTGCCTGCGCACGCGCCAGGGTCCGGTTGACCACGCACAGGTCGCGGAACCCGCGCTTCACCAGCGCTTCGATCGCGAGCCGGCCGGTCTCGCCGGCCCCGACCACCGCCAGCCGCCGCCCTGCGGCCTCGAGCTGCCGCGCGGCGAGCGAGGCGACCGACACCTGGCAGCGGACCAGTCCGGCGCGCTGGCGCAGGTCGCGGGCTGCGGCGACCAGGCTCTGGCGCAGCACCCGCAGCCGCGGGCTCAGAAGACCATGGTCTTCGGCCGTCTTGAACGCGTCACGGAGCTGGCCGAGGATCTGCTCCTCACCGCGCACCACGGACTCGAGACCGGTCGCCACGCGCAGCAGGAAGCGACTCGCGGCCTGGTCGCGGTGGTGTTCCAGCGCCACTCCGGGGTAGCCGCTCAGCAACCCCGCGACGGCCTGCGGACCTTCCTCCGCATCGGCCTCGATGATCACCTCGACCCGGTTGCAGGTGGCGAGCAGGATCGCGCCTTCGATCGCGCCACGCCGGTGCAGGTCGAGCAGCTGGGCGAACACCGCCGCCTGGTCGGCGCTGACTCGCCCCAGCTCGGAAGGGGCGGTCAACCGGTGGTGGCTACCGATCACGTGCAGACCCATGACGAGGGGTATCGTGCCGACCGCCGGGACTGCTATGTCATGCTAGTGTCATCACAGCCACTTTTTGGCCCACAGCCGATTCGCCCCATTGCACCGGCGGATCGGTGGGCCCGATCAGGGACGCACGACCACCAAATCGACCAGGTGCAGGGTGCCCTTCCCGGACCACGACACGGTGAGGAATGCCACCCGCTCCGCGGCTGCCGCGGGGAGTTCGAGCAGCCCCAGGAACAATCCCGAGTCCGGGTCCGCACCGCGGATCGGATGCGCCGGGAGCACGGTGTGGCGGCTCGACCCGTCGCGATTGGTCAGTTCGATCGACAGCGTGACTTCGGCCGCGCTGCCGTGCTCGACGCCGCCGCGGACCCGTAGGGCGACGGGGCCCTTCGGGAGCACGACAGGGGTCTTGAACGACCGCGGGCGCGCCCCATCGCTCGGCAACCGCAGGCTGCGGCCGTAGGTCACATCGTCGCTGAGCCGCACGCTGCTGCCGAAGTCGGCATCCGCGGGGCGAACCACGTGCGCCGGTGCGACGCGCGGCACCCGCAGCAGCGTACCCAGGTCGAGGCTGAGCGGTTCCGCCGTGGCGTTCTCGACCTCCAGCCACAGCGCACGGTGTCGGACCGCATCGGACTGCAGCCAGCGCGGGTGTTGTCCGGTTCCGACCTCGGCCTCGACCAGCGGCATCCCATCGGTGAGCACCCGCACCCGCGCCCGACCGTCCACTCGCAGCAGTCGGCAGAACAGACGACTCGGGTCCGCGGCGCCCGGCGCGACCAGGCGCAAGCGCTGCTTGCCGCGCAAGGTCAACCGCACCCGCGTCCCGGAGCGTTGCACCGCGTCCGGTTCGTCGATTAGGACCGCAGGCTCGCCGGTCGTCCACCGCGCGCCCGCGGTGCGCAGCAGATCGACGCCGAGGTAGCGAACGTCCAGGCTGGCCTCGCCGTGCGCCAGTGGCGCGAAGTTGCGCACGTCCCACAGTTGCTCGCCGGTGAGGGTCGCTATCGGGAGCTGACGCTCCGCCCTGCGGAACAGATCTTCGGCACGTCCGGGGCGGAACGGGGTCTGCGTGCGCCCGCGCACCGACGACAACCGCAGCAGCCGCGGGCTGCAGGACGCGCCTTCGAGCGCGCGAATCAGCGGTCGCTCGGTGTGGAAGCTCCAGTACAGCAGTGCGCCGCTGGCCGTCAGTCCCGGTTCGGCAGGACCGGTTGCGCGCAGCTCCAGGTTCAAGCTGCCGCGACCCGGCAGCGTGCTGCAGTCGAGCACGTAGCTGACGCGGCCGGGCAACAACGGGGAGATCACCATCCCCGGTTGGTCCCGCCGCTGCAGGATCAGCGGATCGGACCAACCGATGCGCGCGAGGTTGAGTCCGCAGGGCGCGGCGGGCAAGTGGCCGTTCGGCGCCGAGCACAGCGCGAGTTCGCCGAAGTTGCCCCATTCGGGCGTGGCCAGCGATTGGCTGCTGAAGCACGCCTGCAGCACCGCGGTGGTGGCGCTACCGCACGACAGGAACGAGCCGCGCGGGTCCTGCGCGGCGAGGAACACCACCGGCACGAGACGACCGGCGATTCGCAACGACGACGGCGGCGGCAACGACCCCTTGCCGAGCACCACCACGACCAGATCCACCTCGCGTCGCTGCTGCGCGCTCCACGTCGGGACCACCGCTGCCTCCAGCGACGCATCGCGGCGATCGAGTTCCTTGCGGGTCAGCTTCCAGGACGCGGCGGGCAGCACCGACCCGGACACCGTGGTTCGGCCTCCCGACAGCGTGCCGATCAGCGTCGCCACCGACCCCGCCGTGCGTCGCGGCTCGGGATCCGGGGTCATCCGGTAGTCGTCTCCGCCGAAGAACGCCAGCCGCAGCGCTTCGCCATCGATCGACAGCGGTCGGTCGAGCAGCGACACCGGGTGCACCACCAAGTGCAGGCGCGGTGCCGGCTGGCGTCGCGCCTGGGTGGTGCCGTAGTTGCGGAGGCTCGCGGCCACACCCTCCGCGCGGTAGCGGATCAGCGCCACGTCGATCGAGTCCGCCGGGCGGAACGGCTCGAAGCGGAAGGTGAGCGACCCGTCGTGCCACAGGCGGCGGTCGGCCAACTGGATCGCGATGTTGCGTTCCCCGGGCGCCGGTTGCGCGTCTTCGTGGACCACGGTGGTTCCGCAGCGGATTCGGCACCGCCCGGCGAGCCGCACCGACAGCTCCAACGCGGTCGCTTCCGGCGACACGGGCAGGCGGTAGCTGAAGCTCGCCTTGCCGCTCGCGTGTCGGCCGCCTTCCCGGCCACTCACGAAGCGGCGCAACCGCGATCCCTCGGCGTCGATCAGCTCCCGTTCACTCCCCTCGCCCGGGTCGATCGCTTGGTAGGCGCTGACGCGGTGCTCGCGGAACCCGGCCTCGGGCACCGTGTAGGTCTTGCCGTCGACTTCGAACAACAAGCGCGAACGCAGCACCGTGCCGAGCGGCATGCCGGCGTGCTGGAGGAACGGGTCCCGAGCTTCCAGCGTGCGTGCGCCCGGCGCCGCGTTGCCCGGTTGCACGCGGAGACCGATGGTGTCGAGTACCGTGTCCGCGGAGCGGATCTCGACGCGCACCGGCGGCAGCGGAGCAGTACCCGCAACCTGCGCGTACACCGCCCACGGTTCGTCCTGCTTGATCTCCGGCGGCGGACGGTACTCGATGCGGGGCACCGGCACCGGCTGCAACGCGAACCCGCGACGCAGTGTCGCGGCGTCGAGTTCACCGAGATCGACTCGGTTGGCGACCACCCGCCACGTCGCCCGGTCCCCGATGCCCCGGCACCGCACCGTGACCTTGCCGGTGTCCGCGCGGTGTGTCATCAGGCGGAAGTTGAGCGCCCCGGAGCGCGCCTCCAGGTTCTCGAACCAGACCGTGTCGACGCCGCCAGCGCAGGCTTGTCGCAGGTCGATCGCTCCCTGCCCGACCCGCAGCCGAGCGATCTCGCTGACCGTGCACGCGAGCCCCGTGCCCCAGTGCGGGGTAGCGGCCGGTCCGGGTGCGTCCAGCGGCGGTTGGAACTCATGACCTCCCGTGCGGAACGCGGCGTGCAACGCAGCGATGCCGCGCTCGAGCCAGGCCGATCGCCCGTTCCGCCGGTAGCCCTCCAGGAACGCGAGCGCCGCCAACCCTTGGCGCGCGTCGTTCCACCGGCAGGCGAACGTGCCCAATCCGAACCCGCCGGTGCACGCCCCTTGGATCCACGGAGGGCTCCACGTCTGCTGGAAGCGACCGAGTCGGTCGAGCAAGCGGTCGGCCAGCAGGTCGAGCGCCGGGTCGGCGTGCGCCTCGTGCAGTCGCAGTACCCCGAGCGCGGCGTGGACCAACCCCAGGGTGCCTTGGCGCGGCGCTCCGCCGACCCGGTCGGTCGACCGTTCCGCGAGCTCGGTCTCGAAGTCCGGCAGGACACCGCCCTGCAGCACCCGCTCGATCACTCCGACCGCCTTCTGCGCGGCCGCCAATGCGGCTCGATCGTGCACCGCTTCGCCGAACTCGGCGAGGAATCGCACCACCGCGCCGATCTCCAGCGATGCGCGGTGCCCGCCGTCGTGCGGCGCCAGGAACCGGTCGCTGAAGTACCGCGGTACCGTGCCGTCCGCGGCCTGGTTGAGCATGAGGAATCGCGCGGTGCGGCGGCACAGCGTGAGCACCCGTTCGCGGTGCTTCGGCAGCAGTTTGACGATCCGCAGCATCCAGTAGCAGCTGACCGCCGTGTCGAGGGTGTGGTAGTGGTCGGGCACACCGGCGTCGGGTGCCGCCAACGACCAAGTGTTCTGGCCACTGGTGCGGTCGGCAACGAACACACTCGGCAGCAGGCCGCCGCGGTCCGGCGCGGTCAGTGCGTGCAGCAGGACTTGCTCGGCGCGGTCGGCGAGATCGGGCCGCTCGGTGCGGTTGGCGAACAGCAGCAGGCCGTACGCGGTGCGCAGGCTGTTGTGGCGCGCCTCGTACCACGCGTCTTGCGCGCTCGATGCCGAGCCCTTCGGCGGGCGACCGGTGCGGAAGGTGCCGGCAGCGCGTGTGCTGCTGCCGAGGTCGATCCAGCCGCGATCCACGAGGGCAGGGAAGAACTGCCCGCAGCTGCGGTCGAACCCGGCGATGTCGGGGGTCGCCGGCCGCAGCGGCGCCAGCTTGGACCACAATCCGGCGACCATGCGGTCCGCAGTGGTCGCGTCGGCTCGCGGCTCTGCGAGCAGGCGGTGGCCAAACCGCAGCGTCTCGGCCTGCACCACGACCGGGTCCGCGCCGGTACGGGTGAACGTGCTGCCGGTGCTGCCCTCGGCTCCGGCGTTGCGGTGGCAGATCAACCCGTGCCGCAGCACCGGTGCACCGGCGCGCCCGTCCGGTGCGGGTTCGAATTCCAGCGCCTGTGGCACGCGCCGTTCGCGCAGAAGCTCGGCGACGTCCGGCACCAAGCCCACCGCCCGCGCGCCCCGCCGCACGAACGCGAACGGCAGGCCGAAGCTCGCGTCGCCCGCCACCGACTCGGGGTTCGGCGGGCAGTGCGGCAGCCACGTCTCGTCCGGCGTGCCGAGCCCGGTGAGCCGATACCCGATGCTCAGTTCGTGCAACCCGTTGCGCAGGCCGACCCGGTCCTCGACCTGAACCGCCAGCGCACCGTCCGGCTCGGGTCGAAGGGTCAACCGCACTTCGTGATCGGGGTGCGGCGCGCAGGTCAGCTGCAGCGCATCCCCGTCGCGGTTCGCCGCACGCAACGGCAGGAACACCGCGGTCCGCTCCGCGCCGGTGACCAGACGCACCCCGCGCAGCTCGAGGAGTGGCGAGGTGTCGGCAGAGTGTGTCCCCAGCAGGAGCGCACCGGAGGCCGTGTCGAACCGCAGGGTCCACGCGCCGCTGTGGATGTGCCCGGGATCGGGCGGCCTGCGGACCGGATTCTCGCACGCGGCGATCACGGCGACCCCGAGCAGCACCAGAGGGGTGGGTACCGCGCAACGGACGCGTCGCATTTGCGGGGTATGGTAGCGGAGTTCTTCCAACGGCAGCCCCTGCGTGGTGGATTCGTGAGACGGATGCCGCGGCGCGTCCTTGCCGGGGAGGTGAGGGTCGCGTTGGGCGTCGGGTGGTGGCCGAGGGCTGGCGGCGTGCCGACACCTGTCGCAACAGCCGTCGCGGCGGGCTGGTGACTGTGCCCGAGACGATTTGCGATCCCGGCGTCGCGCGTCGATGTCCGGGCAGCATCCGGGCTGAGCCGTGCGCGTGCGGCCGCCGGATTGGGGTCTGTTCCCCGGTGGCACCCATGCGCCTGACCTGGCATGGAAGTCCATACTCCCGCTTGTGCCTTCGCAGGATGCGTCGGGGTCCGCTCCCCGCGAGACGGACGCGTACCCCGCGGCTGCTTCGACCGGGTGTCGTGGTTGCGGAGTTCACGGCCGGCGACGGCGGATCGGGAGTGGCCATCGATCCGGGTCCCCCGGAAAGAACTGCGAAATGCCCGAGACGCAACGAATGTCCAGCAGCAGGCTGCGCGCGACACTCGCCACCATCGTGGTGCTCAGCCTGTCGATCCATGGCGGATGTGCCGCGATCTCGGGCCGACGATCCTCCGGCGACGTGCGGTACGGTGGGTTGGTCGCGTTCCACGGCACGACCCTGCACATCGTCTCCGCTGTGCAAGGGGGAGCGGACCTGCATACCCTCGATCTGCTGCCTTCGCTGGTCTTGGACTTCGCGCTGATCCCCTTCGACCTCGTCCTGTGGCCATTCGGCGGCTGGGGGGCGCTGTTCCCGTCACCCATTCCGGAGCCTTCGGCCGAGAAGCAGCAGGAGTGACGGGGCTGAGGAGGTGCGGACAGTCCTGTTCGCAGCCGTGCCCGCGCGCGACAATGCGGCGCCGACCATCCCCCCCATGCCCGACCTCCGCCGCACCACCTGCAACCGCGACTGCCCGGACGCCTGCGGCATCGTCGCCACCGTCGAGCACGACCGCATCACCGCGCTGCGCGGCGATCCCGACCACCCGGTCACCCGCGGGTTCCTCTGCTACCGCACCAGCTCGTTCTTCGAGCGCCTCGATGCGCCGGACCGCCTGACGCAGCCGCTGCTGCGGCGCGGTGGCGCGCTGGTCCCGGTGACGGTGGAAGAGGCGCTCGACGTCGCGGCGGAGCGGTTGCTGCAGATCCGCGCCGAGTCCGGGCCGGCGGCGATCTTCCACTACCGCTCGGGCGGGAGCCTGGGGCTGCTGAAGTCGATCGCCGATCGGTTCTTCGAGGAGTTCGGCCCGGTGACCGTCAAGTCCGGCGACGTGTGCAACGGCGCGGGTGAGGCGGCACAGGAAGCGGACTTCGGCGTGTCGGAGAGCAACGATCTGTTCGACCTGCGGCGCAGCCGGCACATCGTGCTGTGGGGCAAGAATCCGTTCGCCAGCAACGTGCACTTGGTGCCGCTGCTGAAGGAAGTGCGGGCGGCGGGGGCGACGATCACGCTGATCGATCCGGTGCGGCACAAGGGCGCGGGTCTGGCCGACCGGGCGATCACGCCACGGCCGGACGGCGACCTCGAGCTGGCGCTGGGCGTGGCGCGGGCGCTGCTCGATCGCGGGGCGCTCGACCCGCAGCTCGAAGCGACCTGCGACCACGTGCCGGAGTTCCTCGCGCTGTTGCGTGCACACGACGTCGCGGGCTGGGCCGCTGCGGCGGGAGTCGCGCCGGAGGTCGTGCACGAGTTGGCCACCGCGTTCGCCGATGGGCCGACCGCGATCCTGGTCGGTTGGGGAATGCAGCGCCGCGGGCGCGGTGGCGCGACCATCCGCGCGATCGACGCACTGTCGGCGGCGAGCGGCAACCTGTTCCGGCCGGGCGGCGGGTGCTCGTTCTACTTCGGCCGGCGGACCGCCTTCGCACCGCTCGCCAGCAAGGCGGCGGCGCGGCACGTGCGCGAACCGCTGTTCGGCGCCGACGTGTTGGCGGCGGATCCACCGATTCGCGCGATCTGGGTCACGGCCGGCAACCCGGTGTGCATGCTGCCCGACGCGCAGCGGGTCGCTGCGGCGCTGGAGGCGACCGAGTTCGTGGTGGTGGTCGATCCGTTCCTGACCGATACCGCGCGGCGCGCCGACCTGGTGCTGCCGGTGCCGACGTTGTTGGAAGACGACGACCTCGTCGGTGCCTACGGGCATCACTGGTTGGGGGAATCGCGGCCGGTGGTGGCGCCGCCGCCGGGAGTGCTGCACGAGGTCGAGTTGTTCCACCAACTGGCGCAGCGCGTCGGGTTGGGGGATCGGCTCGGTGGCGGGGTGATCGAGTGGAAGCGTCGCCTGTTGGCGCGGCTCGAGCCGGAAGGGGTGACGCTCGACAGCTTCGCGAACGGCGCGCAGCGCAACCCGTTCGCGCGCGAACAAGCGCTGGTCGCCGGCGAGGTGCCGACGCCGACCGGTCGGGTGAACCTGCTGACCGCGCGCGCCGAGCCGCCGGCCGAGGATCCGGACTTCCCGCTGTGGCTGTTCAGCAACTCGACGCCGCACAGCCAAGCATCGCAGTGGGCCGGCAAGGGGTTGGGCGAACGCGTGTGGGTCGCGGTGCACCCGGACGCGGCGCCGGGCCTGCGCGAAGGTGCGGAGGTCGTGGTGCGGAGCCGCATCGGCGAAGTGCGCGCCGAGCTGCGCTTCGACGCCGCGCAACGGCGCGACGTCGCGATCATGCCCAAGGGCGGTCACTTGGATCGCGGGCACGCGGCCAATACGCTGATCGAAGCGCGGCTGACCGACATCGGGCTCGGCGCGGCCTACCTCGACTGCCGCGTCGCGCTCCGCGCGCCCTGACTCGGATCGTTCGCTCGTCCACCGCCGGAGTCCGGGAGGGCTCGTCCGCGTGCGCATCACCGGAACCCACGTCTACACCCTGTTGCGCTGTCCGCACGCCACGGCGCTCGACCTGCACGAGGACCGGGCCAAGCGGCGCCCGGTCACCGAGGTGGAGGAGTTCGTGCGCCAGCGCGGGCGGACGTGGGAGGCGGAAGTGGTCGAGGCGCTCGGCTACGTCGAGCCGGATTACCCGCGCGGCGCGTGGGACGAGGGTGCGTCGCGGACCGCGGCGCTGTTGCGCGACGGCGTGGTCGGGGTGAGCCAGGGCGTGCTGCTCGGCGAGCGGCGGCTCGGCATTCCCGACCTGCTGCGCCGCGAGGACGGCGAGTCGGCGTTCGGCGCGTTCCACTACGTGGTCGGCGACATCAAGTCGTCGGGCCGACCGCGCAGTGACCAGTTGTTGCAGGTCGCGTTCTACTCGCGGCTGCTGGCGGCACTCCAGCAGCGGGCGCCGGAGTATGGCTACCTGATCCTGAAGGATGGCAGCGAGCACCGGTTCGCGCTGGCCGAGTTCGATGCGGTGCTCGAAGAGGTCGAAGAACGCGTGGTCGAGCTGATGGAGGATCGCAGTGCCTCGGCACCGTTCTTCGGCAGCGGTTGCGCCAAGTGCCACTGGTCGGAGTTGTGCCGGACCGAGCTCGAAGCGGGCGACGACCTGTCGCTGCTGCAAGGGATGACCCGTGGCCTGCGCACCATGCTGCAGCGGGCCGGCTTCGACACCTGCGCGGCGCTGCGCACCATGGTGGTCGAGCGCGCCGCGCGGCACACGCACCTCGAGCCGACGCTGCTGCGCCGGTTGAAGCAGGCGGCCGAGGCACGCGCCGCCGGGCGCCCGCTGCCGCAGCGGCGAAGCGTGCAGCTGGACCTGCGCGGGGCCGCGGTGGTGCACCACCTGTACGACCCGTTCCGCGAGCGCATGCTGTACTTCGGCGCGCGCTACCCGGCCGGCGACGAAGGGGCGTTCTTCGGGGTGCGCCCCGCGACGGCGCGCGACGAGCTGCGATGCTTCCTGCAGTTGGTCGGCGAGCTGCCGCCGCGGGTGCCGTTGCTGCACTACGGCGAGGCGCTGCCGCGCTGGTTCGCCGAGGCGGTGCGCGACGAGCACGCCGTGCCGGCCGGCGCGCCGGCGCTGGAGGCACGGTTCGTCGATCTGGGGCGGCGGTTGCGCGGCGCGGCGGTGTATCCGGGTCCGGTGTTCGGCCTCGGCGACCACGTGCGCTACGCGCTCGACGCCGATCCCGAGCGCGCCGGCGCGGGGGACGCTGCGGCGATGTGGGCCGAGCGACCCGACGGTGGGCATTGGTTGGAGGCGAAGTGCCGGGCCGACCTCGAGGACCTCGGCCGCCTGTTGCTCGAGGTGTGCGCCGCGGCGGAGGTCGCGCACTGATGGATCGATCGTTGGAACAGCGGATCCTCCGCATGCTGTGGCGCGAGGAAGAAGGTGAGGCGCGCAGCATGAAGGACCTGCGCTCGCTGCCGCCGGCGGACCGCGCGCTCGAGGGCGAGTGCATCCTGGCGGTGCGGTTCCTGGCCCGCGGCGCGCCGGATCGCATCGAGTTCGCGGCCCCGGAGAACATGAGCAAGTTCCGCCGCGGCGATTCGGTGTCGGTCGGCGACGGGATCGACTTCGACGGCGCGACGGCGATGGTGTTCAGCGCCTACGACGCCGAGCGCCAGGTGCTGACGCTGCAGCGCGACGCGTTCGCGCGCGGACAGAACTACGACTTCGACCCGGACTTCGAGTACTGCGTCGACCGCCGGCCGCTGGGGATGCGCGGGCGTCTGGAGCAGGTAGTGCGCGACGGTTTCGCCGACGGTTGGATTCGCAGCGTGCTCGAGGGAACCCACCGCATCGAGCGGGACGAGGCTCGGCTGGAGCGCGCCCGCGCAAGACTCGCCGCGACCGGGCTCGACGCATCGCAGGTCGAAGCGGGTGCCGCAGCGGTAGCGACCGAAAGTCTGGCGCTGATCCAGGGGCCGCCGGGGACCGGCAAGACCCGCATGCTCGCGGAGGTGATCCGCGCGCTGTGCAGTGCGGGGTGCCGCGTCGCGGTCACTGCATTCACCCACCGCGCGGTCGACAACTTGCTGCTCGCGCTGCGCCGGTTGGACAGCACGCTGCCGTTGACCAAGCTCGGCTCGACCCGCTCCGAGGAGTTGCAGGCCGCCGGCGTCCGGCTCGCCAACCCGCGTCGCAGCAGCTTGCCGGCAACTGGCTGCGTGGTGGCCGGCACGTGCTTCGCCCTCGCCAAACTACCGGAGGGCGAACGGTTCCACTTCACGGTGTTCGACGAGGCCGGTCAGCTGCCGATCCCGCACGCGATCGCCGGCATGCTGCTGGCGCGCCGCTGGGTGTTCGTCGGCGACCACCAGCAGCTCCCGCCGGTGATCACCGGGCACCACGTCGACCGGGAGGTCACCCGCTCGGTGTTCGAGCACCTGCACCGGCACTACGGCAGCACGATGTTGGACGTCACCTACCGGATGAACGCGGCGGTCTGCCGCGTGGTCGGGGACGCGTTCTACGGCGGCCTGCTGCGCTCGGCGGTGCCCGAACGCGCCATGCGCTTCTGCCCGGGCGGAGTGCACGACGAAGTGCTCGACCCGGACAGGGCGGTGGTGCTGGCACGAGTCGACCACCTGCAGCCGGGAATGCGCTCGGCGGAGGAGGCGAATCTGGTCGCCGATCTGCTGCACGATCTGCGGGTCCAGCACGGCGTGCCGGCGCGCGAGATCGCGGTGCTGACCCCGTTCCGTGCCCAGGTGCGGTTGATTCGTTCGGCGCTGCAACGCAAGGACGTGCCGGGAGCCGAGGAAGTCGTGGTCGACACCGTCGAACGCATGCAGGGTCAGGAGCGCGAAGTGGTCCTGGTGTCGCTCGCGGTCGGGGATCCGGATGGCTCCAGCCACCGCGCGTCGTTCTTCTTCTCGACCAACCGACTCAACGTGGCGATTTCGCGCGCCCGCGCGAAGGTGGTGCTGGTCGCCTCGGAAGGCGCGTTCCGGGGCCTGCCGATGGACATCGACAGCCTGCGTGCCGCGTCGGTCTACAAGCGCCTGTTCCGCGCCTTGCCGCAGGTGGACCTCAGTCGCGTCTACTGTGGGGTCGCGTCCGGTCGGGTGGCGGCGGAGTGAGCTGCGGGGACTGAGGATCACCGTTGCACTCGGGGCTCGCGGGAACGGCTCGCGCGCGCTGCGCCAGGTCCTTCCGCGGCGCCATGTGCCCACATCGCCGAGTGGGCTGTCGCCAAAGCACGACGAACCTGGCGCGGCAGGCGAGCGTCGGTCACCGACGGTGCGGTGTCGTTCGCAGGGAAACTGGGCTGGTGCACACACGTGGTGGAGGGACGGCTCCCTGGCGGCTCGGAAGCTCCGGACCACGAAGTCGAGGATGACCTGGAACGACTCGTGCGGAGTGTCGAGACCGAGCATCGCCTCGGCCCAGTGGTCGCGCTGACACCCGCTCTCTCGACGTTGCTCACGAATCGGCAGGGTTGTTCGATCGAGTGCGACCCGGTGATGAACGATCACCGCCGTCCTTGCCGCATCGGGAACGCCTCAGCCGGCGGTCCAGATCTCGATCAGCAAGTGGATGCCGAACAGCAGCACCCCCAGCACAGTCCCGAGCAGCAGCGTGCGCAGCAGGTAGCGGAGCACCGACTCGTGCGCACCCCTTCGCCCGCTCATGTGGCGCGTCCGATCAGCGCGAGGAACGCGGCCTCGTCGAGGGTGCGGAGTTCGAGCTTCTTGGCCTTTTCGGCCTTGCTGCCGGCGTTCTCCCCGAGCACCACGTCGGTGACCTTCTTGGTGATCGACTTGCTGGTCTTGGCGCCGCGCTCCTCGACCAACCGCTGCGCGTCGTCGCGCGACAGGGAGGCCAGGCCGCCGGTGAAGCAGAACACGCGGCCGGCGAGCGGTCCCTCGGCTGACTTCGGCGAGCGGATCGACAACCCCGCGTCACGTGCCGCTTCGAGGAACCGCAGGTTGCCCTGGATCGAGAAGAAGTTGTGGATCGAGTTGGCGACCTCCTCGCCGACCCCGTCGACCTCCTGGAGCTGTTCGATCGTCGCCGTCCGCAAGGCATCGAGCGTCTCGAACGACTCCGCCAGGTCGCGTGCGGTGGTCTCGCCGACGTGGCGGATCCCGAGCGCGTAGAGGAAGCGCGCCAGCTCGGGCTGCATCGCCTTCTCCAGCTCTTCGGCCAGACGCAGGTAGCTCCGCTCGCCCCACCGGTCCAGTGCCTGGATCTCCTCCCGGCGCTCGCGCAAGGTGAACACGTCCTCGGGGTGCGCGATCAGTCCGGCTTCGAGCAACTGGTCGACGTACTTCGGGCCGAGACGACCGATGTCGAGTGCACGGCGCGACGCCATGTGCACGATCCGCCCCTTGATCTGCGCCGGGCACTCGAGGTTGAGGCAGTAGAGGAATGCGCCCTCGGTCTCCAGCGCGCTGCCGCAGGCCGGGCATTCCTCGGGTGGCTCGAACTGCCGCGAACCCTTCCCGCGCCGCTCGGTGTGCACGTGCACGACTTCCGGGATCACGTCACCGGCGCGCTCGATCTCCACCGAATCACCCTCGCGAACGTCGCGTTCGCGAAGCAAACCCCAGTTGTGCAGGGTCGCGCGCCGCACCGTCACCCCGGCGAGTTCGGTCGGTGCGAGATCCGCCACCGGCGTGATCGCCCCGGTGCGTCCGACCTGCGCGGTGATTGCCAGCACTTCGGTGGTCGCGCGCCGCGGCGCGAACTTGAACGCGAGCACCCAGCGCGGCGCGCGGGATCGGCGACCGAGTCGCCGCTGCAGGTCGAGCTCGTTGACCTTGGCGACGATTCCGTCCATCTCGTACTCCGCATCGTCGCGCGTCGCTTCGACGTCGCGGTGGAAGGCCAACACCCCGTCCACGTCGTCCACTTCCTGCCGTGGCTCGGGGATGCGGAACCCGAACTCGGCCAACCGCGCTTGCTGCTCGGTGTGGGTAGTCGCCGACAATCCCTCGACGTGACCGAGGCCCCAGCAGATGAACTCCAGCCGGCGCCGCGCGACGATCTTGGGGTCGAGCAGCTTCAGACTGCCGGCCACCAGGTTGCGCGGGTTGCGGAACGGCGTCTCCATCGTGGTCTCGAGCTGCTGCTGCAGACGAGCGAACGCGGTGCGGCCCAGCAGCACTTCGCCGCGAACCTCGATCCGGGTCGGGAATGGGCCAGGTCCTTCGAGATGCAGCGGGACGTCGCGGATGGTTCGGATGCTGGCGGTGATGTCGTCGCCGCGCGCGCCGTCGCCCCGGGAGAGCGCGCGAGTCAGCGCGCCGTCTTCGTACAGCAGGCTCGCGCTCACCCCGTCGAACTTGGGTTCCACCGCGTAGCGCAGCGCGGTTCCGTCGGGAAGGTCGAGGTGCTTGCGTGCGCGGCTGTCGAACTCGCGCACCTCGTCGGCCGAGGTCAGCGACTCGATCGACAGCATCGGTGCCAGGTGATCCCCCTGCACCGCATCGCGCCCGCTGGAGAGTGGCGCGCCGACCCGTTGAGTGGGGGAGTCGGGTGTGATCAGGTCAGGGTGCTCTGCCTCCAGGTCGCGCAGCTCGCGGAACAACGCGTCGTACTCGGAGTCGCTCAGCTCGGGCTGGCCCTCCCCGTAGTACAGCTGGTCCGCGCGGCGGATCTCCTGGCGAAGCTGTTCGATGCGAGAACGTGGGCTCACGGGCTGGGTGTTGTACGGTGCCGACCCTGCGCGGTGAACCACTGTGTGGATCGATGGGTCAGGAACGCGGCCCAGCTCGGGGGTCGCTGCCACGGTCACGCATTCTGCTTGCCCGCGGGTCACCTGCTTCAGAACGGCAGGTCCGACTCCTCGGGTGTGTGTCGGTTGTCCGGTCGGCAGTCCGCTCCCGGATCGAGTGCGCGATAGCCGGTGTACGGGACCTCGTTGCGTCGCGTCACCGTGCCATCGGGCGACACGTACTCCGCCGGGCGCAGGGTCGCGAACAGCTGTCGGTCCAGCAAGTCCTTCGGCTCGACCTCCACCTTGCCGTCGGTCGGCAGCCCGAGGGCACTGAACACGTGCCGCACTCGATTCAGGCCGCGGGCGGAGAACACCACGCTGTCCCATGCCGCGTGGCGGCCGGTGAACTCGCCTTCCGCCACCAGGAGCTGCACGGACCATCGGACGTCCCCGGAAGCGGTCGTGCCCTCACGGACATCGACGATGCGGCACAGGTACGTGCCAGCGGGAACGGAAACATAGTCCTGGACTCCGTCGGTGTTGTTGAACTCGATCTTCATCTCTGTCCTCGCGTCGATGCCGGGGGCATTCACTCCCCGGTGCCCCGATCGCCGTGGAGGTGACGCATGCGCGAAAAGAAAACCCCGACGACTCGAAGCTACGCCCCCGCGGCGGCACGCGGGAGTCGTCGAACCCCCGCGCATTCCAACGGCGGATCCGATTCGCGAGCGGGTCGCGATGGAACCCCGGACCGTCCGCCCGAATCCTCAGCGCGTGACGGGAATGCACTCCGCCTCCGGGCCGAGCCTGCTGTTCTCCTTGCCAGCGACAGCCTCGCACGAGCCCGTGACGCGCGCACGAATGGCCGGGGCTGGAATCTGCAGCCGCGGCAGCGAATCCGCGGTCGCAAGCACCTTGTGCTTGCGCCGCCGACCGCCGCCTATCGCGGTCAAGGCCGCACCCAAGGCCTTGGGTGGGCGCGGCGCTGCGCGCCGCGATGAGGCCTCGGCCGCTCGCTTGTTGGATCTTCCGGTGCCGCTGCTCGCTGGAGAAACAGCCGCGCAGGTGTCTTGGAAGGTACCGGAGGATCGTCGCGTGCCGGCACGATCCGCGGCCCCTGCCGCTCAGTCGACGTGGATGTGGCGCCCGCCGTTCTGCTCGGCGAGCTTCTTCAGGAACGCGACCTGATTGAGGAAGCCGAAGGTGATCGTGTTGATGGTCAACCGCCGCAGCGAGTTGACCTCGCGGACCATCCGCAGGATCTCCTCGGTGTCGGTGACCTTCCCGGTGGTCGGCGCGCCGTCGCTCAGCACGTACAGCGTGTCGTAGCCGAGCTCGTAGTACTTGTCGTGCAGACCGCGACCCCCGAACCCCAAGGCGCAGTCGAGCGCGCCGTGTAGGTTGGTCAGCCCGGCGGGCTGGAGATTGTCGAGGTAGCCGCCGAGCAGATCGTCGCGCACTTGATCGCTCATCTTGACCAGCGCGGGTCGCCCGTCGTCGCGCGCGCGCCAGACGCGCACGTCGTCGCTGAACACGATGATGTTGAACAGATCACCGTCCTTCAGCGTCATCACCATCTTCTTCAGCTCTTCCACCACTAGCTTCGCCTTGGTGGTCGTGCGCTTCTCGGGGGCGCCGGCGCCGGTGCCGACGCCGAAGGTCTTGAGGGTGATCGGCTCGACCATCGACCCGGACAGGTCGATGACGAACAGCAGGCGGTTGGACTGCAGCTCCAGCTTGAAGAACTTCTCGTACTTCGAGGACTTCGCTTCCTTGCCGTTCTGCTTGCCCTTGGGTTGCTCACGGGCGAATGCGAAAGTCGCCCCTTCCTTGCGCCAGAATGCCTGCCAGGTCTGGACCTGGCCGAGTGGCATGCGGATCCCGGTGAGCCCCTCCAGTGTGCGGTGCAGGCGGACGTCCAACGACCATGGGTCCTTCTTGCGGGCCAGTTCGGCGGCCAGCGCTTCGATCAGCACCGGGATGGACTTCTTGGTCTTGAGGATCGCCAGGTTCTCGCGCGCGCACGCGCGGACCTGCCAGACCTTGTCGCGCAGGATCACCGGACGGATCGCGTCGATCGTCGTGTCGCGCAGCTGGGCGATCTTCGCCTCGACCTTGGCGTGGCGGGTCTCGTCGGTGTGCGGTGCCAGCGCGCGGCACATGCCGTTGATCGCGGCGATCCGCACGTAGGGTTCCTTGTCGCGCAGCAGGCCGGCGAAGTGCGGGACCAGCGCCAGGCTGGGTGCGGTGCTCATCGCGTTCACCGCGTGCACCCGAACTTCCGGCTTGAAGCTGCCACACGCCTCGAGCATGGCCTTCTTGGCCCGTTCGCTCGGACGCTGGGCGAGGATCCGTAGCGCGGCGCCGGATGCCGATGCCACGTCGCCGTAGGCCTTGTCCGGGCGCTTCTTGACCACCTCGAGCAGCCAGTCCTCGATCTCGCGGGCATCCATGGTGGCGATTGCGTCGCGCGCGAGGCCACGGACCTGGAAGATCCGGATCTCGGTGAGGAACGCCGCGCGATCGGTCGACGAGCGGGCGCTACCCGGCGGCAGGATGTCGAGACTTGCCAGTTCGAACAGGCGCTTCGCGGTGGTGAGGGTGTTCCACTTCGCGACACCGGAGATCACCGCGCGCACCCGATTGAGCTCCGATTCGACGACCTGGCCCTTCTGCAGCAGTCGGATAGCTCCGGACTTGTAGTCCTTCAGCCAGCTGTCGAATGCCGCGAGGTCGGCGGTCGGGTCGCCGCCGTCTTGGCCGGCGAGGGGGAGGCTCAGGCAGAGCACCGCGAGGAGCATGCGCATGCCCGAACAACTAAGGCTCAAGTGGTCCGGCCGGAAGTCCCGATAGCGCGGGGAGTCGGTTTTGGAGGCGGTGCGCGGCGCGCCCGATGCAGAGGAGTCACATGGCGGCAAAGGACTGGAGTCGTGAGATCGGTGCGATCTCTCCTTGGGTGAAGGGCACGACGGTGCAGATCGAGGGCGCGTGGCACGTGTCCGTCCCGGGCGTCGAGCGCTCGGTTGCGGGTTCGGCGCTGGCGACGCTGCACGATGCCTCGGTGGATACGCTGGTCAGCATCGGGGGTCTGGACGTCGCGTCCGACCCGATCGCGGCGTTGCGCGGGTTCGCCCGCATCATCCGTGAGGGTGGCAAGGTCGTGCTGATCGCCACGGATCGCGCGACGCCGGCTGCGTCGCCCGGGCAGGGCACCTTCACGGTGCAAGGGCTGGCGAGCCTGCTGGCCTCGGCCGGGGGCTTCGTGTTGACCAAGATCGACGCGGTAGTGCCGGGCGAGACCATCCTGGTGGTCGCCGAGCGCAGTGCGGTGGCTGCGGTTCGGCAGCCGCTCGGAGTGCACGGTCCGTCGATCGTGCAGCACGTGGCGGCGAGCGCCGCGGCGCGAACCGAGTACTACTTCCAGATCGGCACGCTCATGCTGCAGACCGGGGACCCCGGACTCGCTGCGGAGTGCTTCGGCAAGGTCCTGCAGCAGGAGCCGAACAGTGCCGAGGCGCACTTCGGCCTGGGCATGACCTACGCGACGCAGAGCCGCTGGGCCGAGGCGATGCAGGAACTGGGAACTGCGGCTGCGCTCGATCCGAGCAACGCCGAGGTCAAGCGGTGGCTGGCGCTGGCGCGCGAGTCGCTGTCGTCGACGCGAACGGTCGGTATCCCGACCGCTCCGTCGGGATCCCCGGTCGGCCAGCGGCCGGTGCGGGCGACTCCGTCGCAGCGCGTCCAGCCGGTGTAGCTCCTGCGGAGCCACGATTCGTTCGTGGTTCGACGGCGGAATGCCGATGTGAGGGGAGTATGGCGGACGCAGATCCCCTCGGATGGAACGCGCTGCAGTTGCTCGATCTCGAGCTCGCGCACCGGTTCTCCGGCGTCCCCACGGACGCCAAGGTGCTGGTGGCGGGGGCCGGGATCCCGGAGATTCCGCGCGCCGAGCCCTGCGCGTTCGTCGCTGCGGTGCTCGGGTTGCGTGGCCTGCCGGTCGCGGCCGGTGACGTCGCTTCGGTGATCCGCGGTTCGGGCGGAGCTGCGCACGAGCGGGCGCTGATCAGCGGCATGCACCGCGTCTACGAGTGTGCGGTCGACTGGGGTGCCGGTGGCCGAGCGCCGGACGGGTGGCTGATGGCGTCCCTGTTCAAACAGCTGACCCGCGATGTTCCGCGGTTCCGCAACAACCACCTGCGCCGGGATGCGCCTTGGGACTCGGTGTTGTATGTGAAGTACCCCGACGCCGGAGTGCTGCCCGAGCGTCTGGATCGCTTCAACCGCGACGTGTGCTACGGCGACCATCCGCTGCGCTTCAACCACCTGCACCCGGCGCGCCAGGCGTTTCGAGTGCTGTGGCACTTCGCTCGGATCGCGCCATTCCCGGACTTCAACCTGTCGATGGCTTGGGTGGCGATGAACATCTACCTGCTGCACGCCGGCTACCCGATGCTCACGCCGGAGGCGCCCGATCGCGAGGCGTTGCACCGCATGGTCACGGGTCCGGTGCCGCTGTCGGTTCCCGAAATGGAGACGCGGCTGCTGAACGCGCTCGACGGTTAGCGCGCCCATCGCGCTGCGCCGGCAGCTCGCGTCAGATCGACGTGGCGAACCCGAACCGAGTCCGCTAGCCCGGACTATTCTCATGAGCAGCGTCGCGAGATCGTGCAAGGTTGTTGCTGGCAAGGAGACCGGCAGGTTCTGCCCGGAGGCGGGGTGCCTCCCCGTCGAGGAGCAGGTTCTGACGTTCGACGAAGCCAGCAGCGAACTTGCGCGATCGCAGCAGCTCGGTCATGAATAGTCCGGGCTAGTGGGGTGTGTCCGAAGTTGGTCACATAGGTCGCCGGCCCTACGGCCCGCTCGCGGCGTCGCAGCTCCTCAGCTTGTCCACCAACAAGCCGGTGTCGTCGCAGCTCCTTGCGAGCGAACCGCATGACTCGACGACTTATGCAACGAACTTCGGACACACCCCACTAGATGCAGCCCGACACCGGGATCGGCGCGTGCCTCGCATCGGTGGGCGGGTAGCATCGCAGGGGTCCGCCGCAGCCATGATCCGTCCATCCCTTCCCGCCGCGGCGTGTCTGCTCGCGCCGGCCCTCCTCACCGCACTGTCGGCCCAGGTGCTTCCGCAGCAGGTGCTTCCGCAACCGCCGCGGGCGCGCGACCACAACCCCGACCCGCGGGTGTTCGAGACCGTGCTGGTCGCGGCGCCCCGCGCGGTGCAGCTGGTGCCCGGCGCGAAGACCAATCTATGGACCTACAACGGCACGATGCCCGGTCCGACGCTCGACGTGCAGCTCGGCGATCGCGTGGTGGTCCACTTGGTCAACCTGCTGCCGGAACCGACCACGATTCACTGGCACGGAGTCGCTACCCCCGCGCACATGGACGGCAGCGAGCTGGCGCAGCAGCCGGTGCCGAGTTCAGGCCACTTCCGCTACGAGTTCGTCGCCAATCGTGCGGGCACGTTCTGGTATCACCCGCACATCCACACCAACGAGCAGGTGGAGAAGGGCCTCTACGGGGCGCTGATCGTGCGCGATCCGCAGCACGACAAGAAGCTCGGCGTCGCGCCGGAGCGGGATCTGGTGGTGTTCCTCGACGACATCAAGCTCGGGGACGACAACCAGCTCGCGCCGTTCTCCACCGATCCCCGCGCGGAGTTCGTGCCGTGGAAGCGCGCCGAGGATCTGGTCAACTCGCGGCTGGGCACGCACCGGTTGGTCAACGGCCGCCTGCTCGCCGACGAAGGGATGCGCGGTGGCGAGCTGCAGCGTGGGCTCGGGTATCGGTTGCGCTTCCTCAGCGCCAGCAACGGCAACCTCTGGCGGCTCAGTGTTCCGAAGGACCACGCGGTCTGGTACGGCGTCGGCAGCGATCAGGGGTTGTGGAATCGGGCCGAGGTGGTGGTGCCGATCGGCAAGGTGAAGGACAACCGCGGCCATCACGATCTCGATATCTCGAATCCCGATCCGGCGGTCGGTGTGACGCTGACCCCGGGGGACCGCTTCGAGTCGGTGTTGGTCGCCACGGGCGATCCCGGTGCCGACGTGGTCGTCGAGTCCCACGACTACATCAAGGGCAAGCACGTGGCGTTCCGCGCTCCGCTCGGCGACCTGCAGTTCGGCCATGACCACTTCGACGGTGCCGAGCCGCCGGGCGTCCTGCTGCGATTCCGCACCGCGGCGGGGCAGAGAGAAGCGTGGTCACCGCCCGATGCGCTCCGCCACGATCCGGTGCAGCCGATCGAGGTGGAGCCGACCCGCGAAGTCCTGCCGGTGGTTTTCGGCCACATGATGCCGGACCGGATCACCGGCGACGTGATGTTCTTCCTCGCGGTCGACAAGGCCAAGGAGCTGCTCGCGGCGGCGCACGCGCGCAAGGTCGCGCTGCCGATGGACTACCTGCCGCTGGCGATGATGAAGCTCGGGCCGGATGACGGATGCCAGGTGAAGGTCGGCGAGGCACGCTGCCTGGAGGTTGTCAACTTCACCGGTAGCGACCACAACGTGCACCTGCACGGGTTCGTGATGCAGCACCTCGGCACCGAGTTCATCGATCTCGACGAACCGAAGAACAACCACCGGCTGAAGCCGCTGCGGTTGGCGGACGAGGACACGATCCAGATCCCCAAACGCCCGGGGTTGATCCTCGGCCGCAGCCACACCGTGGTGCGGATCGCCGTCCGCTTCGACGATTCGGGGCTCGCCCCGGCGTTGCGGCGCCGTCCCGACGAACTGATGGCGGGCGGGTTGGCGCCCGGGATCGGTCGGTCCGGTGGGTGGCTGCTGCACTGCCACTTCCTCGAACACGGCAGCAAGGGGATGATGACCTTCGTCTCTGTCCGCCGCTGAACCCCGCGCCCACCACCATCGTGATCCTCCGACTGACCGCGTTCTCCAGCGCACTGCTGCTCGCCGGCCTGCCCGCGCAGGGCGGCACCGGCGCCACGACGAAGCCCCAGGGCAAGACTCCGCCCGCGAGCGAGAAGGGTGGCGAGCAGGGCGGCGACCGAGCGCGTGCGGCGAAGGAGAACCCGGGCGGCGACGATCAGGTGGTGCCGGACGCGATCGGCTTGATGCGGCGCGGCCTGATCGATGCACACGGCCGACCCGTCAACCGCGAGGCAGCGGAGCAGCTGCGTGCGCTCAAGATCGGGGGGACGGGTGCCGGCGCCACGCCACCGCCGGCGCCGCGCAGCGATCTACCGGTGCCCGGCGGGCACGTGTTCGTGCCGAACGCCTTCCTCCGCCCGCGTCGCCTCGCGGCTGGGCAGCAGGGCACGCTGCACGTGCTGGTGCAGTTCCGCGGCGACGTGGTCGTGCGCGAGGGGTCGGTGGCGAAGCTCGAGCTCGCTTCGGATCAGGGTCCACTGCAGCTCGGGGCGCCTGCCCTCGCACCGCCGCGCGCGATGCAGCACGGCGTGTTCGAGGGGACACGGATCTACCAGGGGACGATGGATTTCACCGTGCCGGTGACCATCGCCGCGGGTGCGGCGCGTGCGAACGTGCCGGTTGCCGGCACCGTGACGCTCGAGATCCACGACGGGACCACGGGCAAGCGCGTCGGGCTGTTCGCCTCCCCGGTGCAGGGCAAGATCAGCGTCGGACCGCCGCTTTCGGTTGCCGGTCCGGGGGACGCGCATCGGGTGGCGGGATCCACCGCGGGTGCGCCCACCGCCAAGGGCGCGGACAAGCCGGCCGGCGCGCCGGATGCGACGGCGCCGAAGTCGGCTGGTCCGGCCGACGTCGTCCCGAGTGCGCCACCCGCCGCACGCGAGCGGGCCGCGTCGCGTACGGCGGCGCCATCCCTGGGCGATGTCCCGCAGGCTACTCCGACCCCGCTGAACTGGGGGTGGGTGCTCGGTGGCGGAGGGGCCGTCCTCTCGCTGCTGCTCTTGCTGGTGCTGCGCCGGCGCTGAGTCGGACGGCTTCCTGCGGCTGTGGGGACGGTGGAAGCGCCCCCGGTCTCGTCAGAGTTCTGCGATCGCTTCGGGCAACCGGTCGACCAGCTCGGTGACCTGTGGGATCGGTCGCCGGGCGGTTCCCTCGCCGAGTCGCTCGCCCACGGCGCGTCCGAGTTGCACGAGCTTCTCGGGCTTCATCCTGCGGACGTCGTGGTGGGTCAGGGTCGCTTCGAGGTGCTCGCGCAGCTCCAGGGCTGCTCCCGGTGCGGTCGCCGTTGACGGCACCACCGACATCGGGTCGCGGTCGTCGTCCTGCCCCTGGCTGAGCGGCAACACCTGCTTGCGGCGCAGAGTGTCGACCATGTAGTTCTTCCCGGTGCGGAACAGCCACCGTTGCATTCCCTCGCTGCAGCACGCGGTGACACCTCGGTCGAGTGCCCGCAGTGCCGCCTCCTGCGCCGCCTCTTCCGCATCCTCGGGGCGGATGTCCAACAATTGCTGCAGGCGGTTGCGGGTGCGGGCGACCAACCTGCCGTCGCGCAGCAGCTGGCGGGCCCCGGTCGAACCGGCCTCGCTCCGGCACACCTGACAGGCGTTCGGCGCGGCGGCCCGCGCTGGGGGAGCCAGCGCGGGCCCGGCCAGCGCGGTGGCGATCAGGGAGGGGAGGACGGCGGGGATGCGCTTCATGATCCGGCGGTTGGGCAAGGTTCGTGCCTGGCCAGACGGTGGATTGCCCACCGCCCGGACTCAGCGACAACGACCGAGTCACCGGGAAGATGCGTCTTTTGTCCGGGCAGTCGGGATCAAACTGCACCCCGGGGCGGCCCCGGACCAGCTGTCAATGTGGCAGCGCCCGCGCGTGCCACCCGCCAGTCGGTCAGCGTCCGTAGACGTGGACCCAGCGTTGGGTCCAGATCCCGAGCACGCTCAGGACCTCGAGGTCGGCGAAGTAGACCTCCTGCAGGCCGTGCTCACGGGCGATCTGCCCGATGCCGTTCGAGTCCCAGAGCAGGTTGACATAGCTGAAGGTGAACTGCTTCGTGTCGCCCTTCTTGCCGCGCGGCACCACCGGCGTCTGGTCGAAGTTCACGGTCAGCGGTTCGACGGTGTGCTGGAACACGCAGCTGCCGCACAGCAGCCCCGCCAGCACGAGGGTTGGGAGAAGGCGTCGCATCGCGGCCTACTTGCCGTACACGATCGTGGTGTAACGGGTGTACAGCCCCCACAGGATGCTGAACACGCGCTGGTCGGCGTGCGTGATCGTGGTGATGCCGCCCTGGTTCGCAGCGGCCTTGGTGCCGGCGTCACCCCACGCCACCGCCCAGAGCACGCTCTGCGACGACGACTCACCGACCTTGTCACCGAGCACGGTGTCGCGGAGGTCGGTGTCGAGCGGGGTCGTGACGTTGGCGTAGACGCAGCCGGGCAGAGTGGTGACCAGCAGCGCGAGGAACAGACGGGTGGCCTTCAACATGCTTGCAGCGTAGCCCGGGCACGGTGTGCGGCAACGACCTCCGTGCGTCGAACCTGGGTCCGCCGCCTCTCGGTGCGCGGTGCGATGAACCGCCGCGCGGGATCGTGCACGGCTATCGCTCGGAGGGAGAACGGCAGGTCCGATCCGGAAGCCGGGGGTGCGTGTCGCCGAGGAGTAGTTCTGGCACTCGGCGGAGCCCATCGGGCTCGCCGGATCTCAGCAAGTCGGCCACGAGCTGTCCGGGCGACTGCCCGCGGAGGTTCACCACGTCTTTCTCGGGCACAGTGCTCTCCTCGCCTCGACTTCACGATGCCGTTCAGGCCGCGCCCGGGTCCCTGATTCCTAGCCCGGGCTAGAGCCCCTCGGTCGCCGCGTACACCGCGAACTGCGGCACCCAGTGGTCGTAGTTGGCGAAGTTCCCCTTCAGCTGCGTGTGTCGAACCAGCCCGACTCGTTCGTGCTCGAGCGCCGCGCGATGGAACCGCGCGCGGTCGTGTGCGCTGACCGCGTGTGTCGCCAAGCTCCGCAGTGCCCACGCGCGCGACCAGATCAGCCCGTACGAGTGCACCGAGGTCACATTGCTGACGGCGAGGTGCGCGTCGAGGATCGCCGCCTGGAGGTTGAGGAACTGCTGTAAGGTCGCTGCGGGTTGGGTGTGTGCGACCACGTAGATCCAGTTGCCGAACACCGAGAAGAACGCGGGCGAGCTGAGTTCGGAGCCGAAGCTGATGCCGTTGACCCGCACCACGAACGCGGTGGCGACCATCTGTTGCACCTTCCCCGCCAGTGCCGTGTCGCCGCTGAACGACGCGTACGCGTGCAATTGGCACAGCGCCCACGCGGGGTTGGCGTACTCGCCGAGGTACGGGTTGACGCCGTTCGTGTCGTAGTAGCTCTTCAACCACGCCGCCATGCGGTCGCCGACCGGGCGGAGGCGGAATGGGTCCGGTGCGCCGTAGGCGAGGGCCCACTTCTCGAAGTCGATCGCCAGCCGCAGGAACCACGCCGCGGCGTACGGGTACTGCATCGAGATCACTTCGGTGTTGAGCTTGGCAGGCTCGAGCGCCAGCCAGCTGGTGAACGCCAGATCGGCGTAGCGCGGCTCTTGCAGCGCTATGCGGTACGCCGCCCAGTGGGCGTGGATCGACGAGTGGGTGTCGTGGCAGCGGGTGAACACCCGGCTGGTGGTGGTCGGTTGCACGCACGGTGCGAGCATCGGAGCCATTTCGGCCAGCACTCGAGGCAGGTGGGTCGTACCTTCGGTCTCGCTCGTGATCTGTGCGGCGGCCGGGGAGCAGAGCAGCGCGGTAACGAGGATCGTGGAAGGTCTCATGTGCGGCGAAGGTGGGCGCGGTCACGGAGCACGCCGCTACGATACCCCGACCCACTCCCCCATGGGCTGTCTGCTGCGCCCGCGCGCCCTTCTCCCATTCCAAGTTCCGGATCGGACCGCACAGATCGCAGAGCCGTGCTGAACCCTCGCCCTCGTTCCGAAGCCCTTGCCGCAGTCCTGGTCCTGACGTTGACCACGCCATCGCGCTGCCAGGTGGATGCCGACGAGTTCCGCGCCGTCGTCGCGCGCGTAGTCCCCGCAGTCGAGCGGCAGACGGGGCAGTCGTTGCGCGGGCTGAAGGTGCGCCAGGTGCGCGTCGAGGAGTTGGCCTCCGTGCTGGCTAACGAACTCATCGTGGCCGGACCGGCCGATCGGGCGAAGCGCGCCGGCCTGCGTCGCCTCGCTCGGTCACGGGCGCAGACGCTGTTCGGCAAGTTCTTCGCGGCGAGCGGACAGGTGTTGATCTGCGCGAACAACCTCGAGGTGTACGCTCGGGTGTTGGGCCAGGCCGAGCTTCGGGGCGTCGAGACGCTGTGCGCCGTGGTGGCGCACGAATGCGTCCACGCGGCCGACGAACGGCGCTTCGGATGGAGCAAGCGTCGCGCTGCCCAGCGCGATCCGTTGCGCGAGCCGGTGTGGGATGCGCTGCTCGAGGGCCACGCGCAGTGGTGCAGCCGCGAAGTGTGTCGAGCGTCCGGGTGGCTGAAGGGGTTCGACGCCTACACCGCGGCGATCGGCAAGACCGCGCGGCACCTCGACACTGCCCAGCAGGCGTTGGTCCGCGCGGAGCTGGCTGACCAGGCATCGGCCTACCATGATGGCGAGGAGTTCGTCCGCGCGCTGATTCGCGAGCGGGGTGTGACCGCGGTGGCGCGCGCGTTCACCGATCCGCCACAGGACTTCGCCCTGATCCTGCACTCAGACTGGTACCTCGACCCGTCCCGGCGCCCTGCACCGCGGTTCGATCTCGATCGCCCCTTGGGGTCGCTGGATCGGCAACTGCCCCGAGATTGGCATCGCCATCGACACACCACCCCGCTGGCGCGCCTTCGACTGTCGCTTCGGCCTCTACCGGATCCGGTGATCCTGCACGCGCTGCGCGGCCTGCGGCAGAGTCGCAGCTCGATGCTCCGCTCGCCCGCGGGTGGCGGTGCGTCGGTGACCGCGACGCTGTTCGAGTTCGAGTCGCCTGCCGCGGCCGCGTCGTACGGCGCGCTCTGTGGGCGGTTGACGCGCATCAAGGACCGCAAGATGAAGTCCGGGGCGCTGCAGCTGTTGTCGGCCGAGTACGTGGCGGTGCCAGCTCCCGGGGTTCTCAGCCGCAAGAAGCTGCGGACGCCGCGCGGCGACTCTGCGGTCACCTTGCTGGTGGAGGTGCGCGGTCCGCTGGTCCTCGAGTTGTTCTTGGCGGATCACGAACTGGACACCGCGCGCCTGCGGGCCGTGGCGAAGCAGCTGCTCGATGCGGCGCAGGCGGCGCGGTTGGCGCCGCCGCCGGCCGACGCGCCGGTCAAGTGATCGGCGCGCGATCCGGGTCAGCTGTCCGCCTTCTCGATCCGCAGCAACAGCGCACCCTGCTCGACGGTCGCACCGGCTGCGACCGGCACTTCGGCCACGGTGCCGTCGATCCCGGCGGTGAGCTTGTGCTCCATCTTCATCGCCGACATCACGGCCACGGTGTCGGTCGACTTCACCGGCTGACCGGCGACGACCAGCACCGACAGCACGGTGCCGGTCATCGGCGCGGTGATCACCCCGTCGGCGGTGTGGCCGTGGCCGCGACCGCGCCCGGTGTGGCGCGGCAGGAACCACGACCGGTCGCCGAGCCGCAGATGCACCCGGCCGTCGGGCAGGGTCACGGCAATCGCTTCGTGCAGCGTGCCATCGAGTTCGAAGCGCACCCGTCCATCGGGCAGCGACCAGGCCGAAACCTCGTGCTCGGTCGCGCCCACGGTGACCCGGAAGCGGTGTTCGCCCAGCGGTTGGGCCGACACGGCGAGCCGTTCGCCTTCGCGGTCGAAGTCGCGGTGGTAGCTCATGCTTGCCCCCACAGCCGTAGGCCGCTGCCCTCGTCCCAGACGTCGGGGAGAGTGCCCGGTCCGGCGTCGCCTGCGGCGACCGGTTTGCGGCCGACGCTCGGGGTGAGCGACCCGCACAGCGCGGCCGCGAGGTAAGCGAGGTCTGGGGCCGGCTCGCTCGCCCGTGCCAGCTCGGGGTTGGCGTCGAGGAACCCGGTGCTCAGCTCGCCGGCGATGAATCCCGGTTGCTCCAGCACTCGGCACAGGAAGTCGAGGTTGGTCGAGATCCCCAGGTACGCCGTCTCGCGCAGCGCGGCGAGCAGCCGCTGCCGTGCGTTCTCGCGGTCCATGCCGTGCACGATGATCTTGCTGATCATCGGGTCGAACTGCACGCCGATCTCGGTGCCGGACACCACGCCGGAATCGACGCGCACCCCCGGGCCGCACGGCTCGACGACGCGTTGGATCACCCCCGCGGCGGGCAGGTAACCCTGCGCCGGATCCTCGGCGTAGACCCGCACCTCGATCGCGTGGCCGCGCGGAGTCAGATCCCGTCCGCGCAGCAAGTCCGGGAGCTTGGCGCCGCCGGCGACCAAGACTTGCAGCTGCACGAGGTCGAGCCCGGTCGTGCACTCGGTGACGGGGTGCTCGACTTGCAACCGGGTGTTCATCTCCAGGAAGTAGAACGAGCCGCGGGCGTCGACCAGGAACTCCACCGTGCCGGCGTTCTGGTAGCCGACTTGCTTGGCGAGCCGCACCGCTGCTTCGCTCATCTGCACGCGCAGTTCGGTGTCGACGATCGGCGAGGGTGCCTCTTCGATGATCTTCTGGTGGCGGCGTTGTACCGAGCACTCGCGTTCGTTGAGCGCGACCACGTTGCCGTGGTGGTCGCCGAGCACCTGGATCTCGATGTGGCGTGCCGGCTCGAGGTACTTCTCCAGCAGCATCTCGCGGCTGTGGAATGCCGCCTGGGACTCGCGCCGGCACGCGGCGATCGCCTCCAGGAACTCGGCCTCCGCGCGCACCAGGCGCATGCCCTTGCCGCCACCACCGGCCGAGGCCTTGATCAGCAGTGGGAAGCCGACGCGGCGCGCTTCGTCGAGCATCTGTGCGTCGTCCCCGGTGTCGCGGTCGAACCCCGGCACCACCGGGACCTCGGCGTCCTTTGCCGCCTGCTTGGCACGCTGCTTCGAGCCGAGGATCTCCATCGAGTCGGCGTCCGGCCCGATGAACTCCATCCCGACGGCGGACAGCGCGCGGGCGAAGTCCGGGTCCTCGCTGAGGAACCCGTAACCGGGGTGCACGGCGTCGCACTCGGACACGCACCCGGCGTCGAGCAACTGCGGGACCTGCAGGTAGGACGAACTCGCGTCACGGCCGCCCAGGTTGAATGCGCGGTCGGCGGCCAGCACGTGCGGAGCCGAACCGTCGACGTCGCTGTGCACCGCGACGGTCTCGATACCCATGGCCCGCAGACTGCGGCAGATCCGCACGGCGATCTCGCCGCGATTGGCGACCAGGATGCGGCGAAACGGTGGAGTGGACATCGTGTGGGCGCGTCGGCTCACATGTGCGCGACGATCGCCTCGCCGAACTCCGAGCACTTGAGCAGCTTCGCGCCGTCCATCAACCGCTCGAAGTCGTAGGTCACCGTCTTGGCGCCGATCGCGCCGTTGATACCTCGAATCACCGCGTCGGCGGCCTCGAGCCAACCCATGTGGCGGAACATCATCTCGCCCGACAGGATCACCGAGCCGGGGTTGACCTTGTCCTGGTCGGCGTAGCGCGGCGCGGTGCCGTGGGTCGCCTCGAAGATCGCCACGCCGGTCTCGTAGTTGATGTTGCCGCCCGGGGCGATGCCGATGCCGCCGACGCAGGCCGCCAGTGCATCGGAGATGTAGTCACCGTTGAGGTTGAGCGTCGCGATGACACTGTACTCCGCCGGCCGGGTGAGGATCTGCTGCAGGAACGCGTCGGCGATCACGTCCTTTACGACGATCTCCTTGCCGTCCTTGCGGATCACGCACCACGGTCCGCCGTCGAGCTCGGTGGCCCCGAACTCGCGCTTGGCCAGGGCATAGCCCCAGTCGCGGAACGCGCCCTCGGTGTACTTCATGATGTTGCCCTTGTGCACCAGCGTGACGCTGTCGCGGCCGTTGTCGATCGCGTAGCGGATCGCGGCGCGCACCAGGCGCTCGGTGCCCTCGACCGACACCGGCTTGATGCCGAAGCTCGCGGTGTCGGGAAAGCGCACCTTCTCGAACCGGTTGGGGAAGTTCTCGCGCAGCAGGGTCTTGAGGATCTGCGTGTCCTCGTTGCCGTGCATGAACTCGATGCCGGCGTAGATGTCCTCGGTGTTCTCGCGGAAGATCACCATGTCGGTGCGCTCCGGGTGCTTCACCGGGCTCGGTACGCCCTCGAACCAGCGCACCGGGCGGAGGCAGACGTACAGGTCGAGCAGTTGGCGCAGTGCGACGTTCAGGCTGCGGATTCCTCCGCCGACCGGGGTGGTCAGCGGACCCTTGATCCCGACCAGGTGGTCGCGGAACGACTCGACGGTGCTGTCGGGCAGCCACTCACCGGTCGCCTTGTTCGACGCTTCGCCGGCGGCGACCTTCAGCCACTCGATGCGCCGCTTGCCGCCGTAGGCCTTCGCCACCGCGGCATCGAACACCCGCTGGCTGGCGCGCCAGATGTCCGGGCCGGTGCCGTCGCCCTCGATGAACGGAATGATCGGATCCGCGGGGACGTTCAACCCGCTCGGGGTCATGGTGATCTTGGAGCCCATGGCCTGTTCGTAGTGGGTCGACCGCGCTTTGGCAATACGTCCAGCGCGGCTGCGCGGCTCACTGCGGATCGCGCCGCCCGGCCGCGGCGCGGAGCGCAGCGGCGAGCGATTCGCGTTGCCGCACGAGCAGCTGGGCGCGTGCCTCGGCGGGCACGACTTCGACCGGCGGATGGGGACCCGCCGAAGCGTCGCGGTACACCCCGGCGAGTGCAGCGGCGTGCTCCTCCGGGGTCGGCGGCAGCGGCGGAATGTGCGCGGCCAGCCGCTGCCGGAGCGCCGGATCCCGGAGCAGCCGCAGCATCGCGTCGGCCAGCGCCGCGCTGTCGCCGGCGGGGACCTTGAGGCCGGCGTCGCCGACCCGATCCGGCAGGGCACCCAGGTCGGAGACCACCGCCGGGAGGCCGAGCTCGAAACACTCGGTCAGCGCCAGCCCGAACGTCTCGAAGCAGACCGACGGGAACACCCCGACGTCGAGCTCCGCCCGCTGCACGTCGGTGTGGTCGAATCTCCCGTGGAAGGCGACCGGTAGCCCTTCGGCCGCGCGGCGGAGCTCGGCGCCGAATGCTTCGTCCGACATCGCGCCGAACAAGAGGGTGGTGAACGGTCCCACGGTCCCCGCCGGCTCGGCCACGATCCGCCGCACCGCTTCGATCAACACCCCCGGACCCTTGTGTCGCGTCAGGCTGCCCCAGTAGCCGAATCGCAGTTCGCGCTCGGCAGCCTCGCCGGGCGGTCCTCTGCGTCCGGCGAAGCGACGTGGATAGCACAGCTCCAGCACCGTGAAGCGTTCCCGTGGTACGCCGAGGGTCGCCGAAAGCAAGTCGGCGGTCGCGCCGACCGGCACCAGGACCCGGTCCGCCATGCGCAGTTCGGCGCGATACTGCTGCGCGAACAGCTCGATCGCACCCTCGACCTCGCCTTCGGTCTCGTGGCCAAACCGCGGCACGCACGGCGCGCAGTTGGCCACCGACAGCGGGCGTGTGCACGGATTCCCGTCGCGGTGCAACCGGAAGGCCCGCGGACACGAGGTGTAGACGTCGTGCAGCGTGACGACCACCGGCACGTCGAGTGCCCGCGCGATCGCCACCATGTCGCTGCTCAGCCGCACCCACTGGTGCAGGTGCACCACGTCGGGCCGTCGCTGTGCCACCAGTTCACGGAACAGCCGCGAGACCCCGGGGTGGTACGAGTGCGCGTAGTGGTCGAAGAACCAGTCGTCGCGCTGGATCTGGAACATCGGACAGCCGTCCATTTCCGACCGGGTTACGGTCGGTCGCCCGGCCAGCTCCAGGCTGCCGGTGACCAGCGCCGGCTCGATTCCGGACGCCCGCTGCGCCGGCAGGAGCGCGCGGAGGTACGTCTCGATTCCGCCGGTGTTCTCGGGGCTGCAGCCGTGCGCGACGTGGAGGACCTGCACAGTGCGCGCCACCATAGGGCGGCAAGCCCCCGAAGTCGTGCCCGTGGCGGCTGCTCGATCCGGTCCCGACCGACCGTTGCCAACGGACCGCCGCCGCGGCACTGGCGCCCCGGTCCGAAGCGGGCCGAAGAACGTCGAGATGACCTCCACTTCCACCCACACTCTGCCGGTGGCCGCGCTGCGTCAGGCGGTTTGCGACCGCGTCCGGCGGGTCGTGGCCAGCGAGCCCGAGGTGATCGAGACGCTGCTGATCGCGATGGTCGCGGGCGGCCACACCTTGATCGAGGGCATTCCGGGGATCGGCAAGACGCTGCTCGCCCGAACCTTGGCGCGTTGCGTCGGGTGCGACTTCCGGCGCATCCAGTTCACCAACGACCTGATGCCATCGGACATCGTCGGCACGGCGGTGTGGCGACCCTCGCGCGAGTCGTTCACCTTCGCCAAGGGGCCGTTGTTCACCAACATCGTGCTGGCCGACGAGATCAACCGCACCAGCCCCCGCACGTTGTCATGCCTGCTCGAGGCGATGGAGAACGGCACCGCCTCGGTCGAAGGGCGCACCATGCAGCTCGGCGAGCCGTTCCTGGTGTGGGCGACCCGCAACGGCATCGAGTTCCACGGCACATACCCGATCCCGGAGGCCGCCCTCGACCGGTTCCTGGTGTGTGTCGAGTTGTCGTACCCGACCCGCGAGCTCGAACTGGCGCTGTACCGCGGCACCAACCCCGAGGACGAGCTCGGTCGAGTCGAGCCGGTCATGGACCGTGAACAGCTGCTCGAGTTGATGCGTGCGGTCGCGGGGATCGCGGTGTCCGAGCCGGTGGCAGACTATTGCTACCGCATCGTGCACGCGACGCGCAGCAACGAATCGATCGCGCTCGGGGCGAGCCCGCGCGCCGCGATGTGTTGGCTGCGGGCCGCCAAAGCGCGCGCCCTGCTGCACGATCGTTCGGCGGTCTTGCCGGACGATCTGATCCACACTGCCCGGGCAGTCTTGGCACACCGCGTGTTCGTCAAGGGAAGCGGCTCGAGCGCTTCGTGGATCGAGCAGATACTCGCCGACACTCCGATCGAGCTCTGACCGAGTACGCCACCGATGCGTCCGACGTCGTTGGGAAGCAAGGCGCTGGTGTTCTACGCCATGCTGCTGTGCGCCTACTTCGTCGCGCCCTACATCAACCTGTTCTTCCTGTTGCTGACGTTCGCCACCGTGCTAGGGCTGCTCGGCGCACGTTGGACGTGGCGCAACGTGAGCGGCGTCCGCGGCGTGCTGCTGGAGGGCGCCCCGCGACCGGCCGGATGCGCCACCCTGGCACGAGTGCAGCTGCGCGCCGGTCGCCGACCACGCCACGACCTGCGCTTCGAGGTGATCATCGACGGGGTCGTGCACCGACTGGGGACGCGTTCGGTACCCGCCGGGGAGCAGCGGGTCGAATGCGTGGTGCCGCCGCTGCCGCGCGGGCTGCATCGGATCGAGCGCGCTCGGGTGGTGTCGGCCTACCCGTTCGGACTGTTCGAACTCCGCCGCGCGCTCGAAGTCGACCAGCCGGTGTTGGTCGTCCACCCCGCGCCGGCGGATCTCGCTGAGTACCGCAGCCGCAGCGGGGGTGGGGCGCTCGGCGGCTTGGTCAGCGACGCCGGCGGCGAGCTCGGCCCGTCCGGGCTGCGCGAGTACCGCACCGGCGATCCGTTGCGCGATGTGCACTGGAAGGCGACTGCGCGGCGGGGCAACTTGGTGGTGCGGGAGCACGAGGCCACCTCCGGCCCGGGGATCGAGGTGCAACTCGACCTGCGGGACGCGGGACCGCGGTTGGAGGCCGCGCTGGAGCTTCTGGTCGCGCTGGCGTTCGAGTGCCAACAGAGCCACGAGCTGCTGTCGGTGTATTCGCAGGACCTGCGCGCGACGTTCGGAGACGGGCATCGCGCGTTCGCCGAACTGCTCGAGTACCTGGCTGCAGTGACTCCACTGGGTCGGGAGTCCGGTCCGCCACCGGCGGTTTCGCCCTCCGTCCTGCGGTTGCCGCTCGCCGAGCGCGCGGTCGCGGCCACACCAGCCGGAGTGGCGCGATGACCGGACAGCTGCGCACGTGTCTGCTGTGGATCGTGGTGCTGAACGTGGTGTTCGTGCAGATCACCGCGGCAGTCAGCGCAGCGTGGATGGTGCCGCTGTTCTCGCTGGCGATCGCCTCGCCCTGGATGGCGCGCGTGCAGCACCGGTGGGACTACCGTTTGGCGTGGAACGTCGCGCTGTTGGGCATCTTCGCGCTGCTGATCCTGCACATTCGGCAGAGTGGCATCCGCTTCATGCTGGAGGACGGGTTGATCTTGGCGGCGTTCTGCCAGGTGCACGTGCTCAACAACCTGGCCAGGCAGCGGCGGCCGGACCTGATCCTGTTCAACTCGTTCCTGATCGCGCTGGTCACCGGGTTCTTCTGCCAGGGCGTGGTCTACTCGGTGGTGTTCTTCGTCTACGCGATGGTGCTGGTGGTCACGCTGGTGCTCGCTGCGGCGAGCACAGCGGCGGGTTCGGGCCGGGAGTTGTCGCTGCCGGATCTGCGGCGCCTGGTGCAGCGCAGCGTGCGCATGGGCGTGGTCGCACTGGTGTGGACCGGGTTGGCGTTCACCTTCGTGCCGCGCGACTTCGACCGCGAGGGTCTGATCGAAACCGACGTCGGCCGCAGCGCTGCGGTCGCGGAGGTCGGGTTCAGCGAGGAAGTGCGACTCGACCGCCAGCTGTCCGCGGTGCAGACCGATCGGATCGTGTTGCGCGCCAAGCTGCGCGCCGGAACGCGTTCCGACGTGTCGGCCTACTGGCGCGGTGCGACCTTCAGCAACTTGCACCGGCGCGGTTGGTGGGCCAAGACCAACCCGCAGGGCAACCGCTACACCCTGGCGCGGCAGCTCGACGAGCCGTGGGACCCGGTGAGCACGCGCGAGTTCGTCCGCCCGGGACACCGTACCCGCACGCGGCTCGAGGTCGGTCTGCTCGACCCGTCCGCCCGCAGCCTGTTCATGCCGCTCGGCACCAAGCGGGTGTGCTCGGACGTCGCCGCGTGGCCGCGGGTCGACGGCAACTTCAGCATCACCAAGGAGTCCGAGCTGCGGGTCTACTCGATCGATCTCGAACCGGCGGATGCGCCGCCGACCGAGATCGTGCGCCCGGGGCTGCTCGGCGAGCACCGCCGGCTGGATCCCGCGGTGGTTCCCGACGGCGTCGCCGCGTTGCAACGCCTGGTGGCCGCCCGGCTGACCAAGGACGCGACGCAAGAGCAGATCGAACGGGCGGTCTGCGCAGTGTTGGCGACCGAGCGCTACTACAACCTGCCTGGCGAGCAGGGTGCGGCCGGCACGTTTGCCAAGTTCGCCGCGGGGCGAGGCGGTGGGCACTGTGAGTACTTTGCGACCCTCGCGGTGATCCTGCTGCGGCAACGCGGCGTGGCCTGCCGAATGGTGGGGGGCTACCTGGTCCACGAATGGAACGAATCCGGGAGCGAGCTCCTGGTGCGCAGTCGTGACGCACACGCATGGGTCGAAGTGTGGGATGCCCGGCGCTTCTGGCGCACGGTCGATCCGACCCCGGTGCAGGACCGGCGGGCAGACGCGGGGAGCTCGCTGTGGTCGCGTGGGAGTCAGCTGCTCGAACGCATCTGGAACGCGGTGACCGGCTTCGATGCCAAACGCCACGGGCGTGCTTGGGACGCCCTGGTCGCGCAGGTCCAGATGCTCGGTCGAGCGGTGTGCCGGCCGCTCTGGATCGCGCTGGTCGTGCTAGTGGCTGGCGTGCTCGCGTTCTCCTGGTGGCATCGGGCGCGCCGCGCCGCGCGGCCGCACCCGGCAGTTCGGAAATACCTCGGTGCCGTGGCTCGCGCCGGCCTCGCCACGCGTCCCGGCGAGTCGCCTCGGCGGTTGTTGGAACGGGCGCGTCGGGAAGGGTTGCCTGAGGATCGGCTGGCGGTCTTGCAGTGCGCGACCGCTGCACACGAGCAGGCGCGCTACGCGCTGAAGGGTCACGCCGAGCAGGCGCCAAACGGCCTTCCGCACGCATAAAACCGCGAAAGCGCTTGCGATCGGGGCATCCGCGCTGTGCGTTGTAGCCCTGTCGGTGTCAAACCGACGCGAATCCACAAGAAGACGTCTCGATAGGTTACAGAACAAGATGAAGAAGAAGCTCTCCCTCGCTCTCGCCGCCTTCGCGTTGGTCGGCACGAGCTGTGTCGGTGTCCGAAGCGATGGCAACCGCCACTCGGTCCATGCCGAGGCGTTCAACATCTTCGGCTTCACGGTCCCCGCGGACGACCAGGCCACCGCCTGGGCGAAGGTCCCGGCCGGTGCGACGATCCACACGGCCTACTCGAGCCCGGCCGACTGGACGTCGGTGGTCGGCGCGCTGAACAAGATCTTCGGCTTCACCGCCACGCACATCACCTACACCAACTAGTAGGTAGCCAGCCCGCCGCCTTGGTCCCAAGTGCGGCGGGCGAGCAACACGCCGTCGCGGCAGCGAATCGCGCGGCGTGCGTCCGGTACGACGGCGTCGGTACCGTGGACGAACTCGGCATCGAGCAAGTAGGTCCGATGCGACTGGCCGGGGCCAGGTTCGAGATAGGGGGGGAAGCGTGTGCCCAGGCAGGCGCGCAAGACATTGTGGATGCGTGCGCCAGGCGTATCCGTGGTCGAGATCGACTGGAACCCGGATGGCAGGCGACACAGCGACGCGGCGCTCTCGTCTTGTGGAGTGGCAGTGACCGATCCGGCGGCGAACGCTTCCAGCACCTCGGCGACCAGTGCGCGGCCCGTGGGATAGAGCGCCTGCTGGAGCGCGGCGAAATCGTCGCGATCACCGACCGTGACGCGGGCCTGCTTGATGATCGGCCCGGTGTCGACACCCTCGTCGATGAAGTGTGCCGTGACTCCGGTTTCGCGTGCCCCGTCGAGCAGACAGCAGAGCTCCGGAGTCAGACCGCGGTACTTCGGTAGCAGGGCGAAGTGGAAGTTCACCGTTCCGCGCCGCGGTACCGCCAGGATGTGCGGCCGCAGGATCGCGCCGAACGTGGTGACCAGGATCAGGTCGAGATCGAATCCGGCGAGCACCCCGGCGAACGCCGGCTGAGCCAGGCGGTAGTCCTCGAAGAACGGGATACCCCATGCAGCGCAGCGTTCGTGCACCGGCGGCAAGCCGGCAGCTGGCGATCGCGAGGGTTCGCGCGGCGGGGTTGGTTCGGGCGACAACCGCGCGCGGATCATGTCGAACAGGCGGCTCGGCCGGCGGCGCAGCGCCCGCAGCTTGCGAATCGCTCGTCCCTTGCCGCTGGCGGTCTCGCCGACCGCGCACACCAGTTCGCAGGGGGCGTCGCGCACCGCGTCGAACACGTAGCTGCCGAACGCGTCGTTGGCGAACAGCGCGACTCTCATCGCGCCGCGATGCCCTGGATCTCGATCAACGCAGCGACGTCGAACAGCGACGACACCATGAACATGGCCATCGCCGGGTAGTGCTTGCCGCAGTGCGTGCGCCACACGCGACCGAACTCTCGGCGCGCGAGGGCGTAGTCGTCCCGGCTGCGCACGTAGAAGTTGAGCTGCACCACGTCTTCGAACTCCATCCCCGCGTCGCGCAGCACCAGCCCGATGTTGGCCAGCGCCAGTTCCAGCTGAGCGACCAGATCGCCGGGATTCTGCACCGCACCGCTGCGGTCGTAGCCGCACTGGCCGGCGAGGTAGAGGGTGCGCTGATCGGCGGACTCCACCAACCAGCCGTGGGCAAAGCCGACCGGTTCGGCGAGCTCTGTGGGGTTGATCGGGCGCTTGTGGCTCACGAGTTCGGCAACTCCCGCAGAATCGCGCGCACCGGCGAGGCGTCGGAACCGACGATCTTCAGCGGCAAGGCGATCAGCTCGTAGTCACCGGCGGGGACTCTGCTGAGGTCGAGGTTCTCCAGCAGGCAAATGCCGGCGCGGCGCAGCACGTGGTGTGCGGCCAACTCTTTGCTGGTGGCGTGGTCCATGCTCGGCGTGTCGATCCCGATCAGTCGCACCCCACAGCTCGCCAGGACTTCGGCAGCGGCGGGGCCGAGCGCGACGAATCCGGGATCGAACACGCGGTGGTCGTGACGCGCAGCGGTGCGCAGCAGCACGCGTTCGTGGCCACCGAGCGACTCCGGACCCAGCTCCGCCGGGTCGACCACCGCCGGGTCGCCGATCGACCCGACTTCGAGGACCCGACACTTGCCGAGGTACGGTGTCAGGTCGAGCGAGGCCACGTCGGCACCGTGCTCGTCGTAGTGCCGCGGTGCGTCGGAGTGGGTGCCGCAGTGCACCGACATGCGCATGGTCGAGACGTTGCACGACGCGCCGTCGGCGATCCGCATCACCCACTCGGCCGAGAACGGTGTGTCGCCGGGGAACACCGCGGTGTCCGGCGCGATCGGTTCCGAGATGTCGTAGATCCGCATCGCTAGGAGTCTGCGCCACAGAGGGGCGACTCAGGAGGTTCGTGGATTTCGGCGCAGGTCGCCGCCCGAAAACACAGGCGAATTGGTGGATTCGGCGAGGCTCTCGGGGGGTGACAGGTGCTGGAAGGCGCGGATCTCATGGGTTGTCATTCTGTGGCGCAGACTCCTAGCCCGGACTATTCATGACCGAGCTGCTGCGATCGCGCAAGTTCGCTGCTGGCTTCGTCGAACGTCAGAACCCGCTCCTCGACGGGGAGGCACCCCGCCTCCGGGCAGAACCTGCCGTTCTCCTTGCCAGCAACAACCTTGCACGATCTCGCGACGCTGCTCATGAATAGTCCGGGCTAGCCGGGCTGGTGGGCCTTGCCCTTGAAGCGCAGGTGCTCGCCATCGGCGAGGATCGCGGCGATCCGATCCACCGCCTCGATGCACTCCGCCTCCAGGGTGTAGAAGTGCGGCGACAGGCGGATCCCGGCGGCGGGGCGGTAGTCGGCGATGATGTCCTCGGCGAGCAGCGCCTGGCACACTTCGTAGCCGTCGGGGACGTCGATCGACACGTGCCCCGAGCGGCGGTCGGCGTCGAGCGGCGAACGGACCTTCAGGCCGTGGTGCTGCGCCCGCTCGATGATCTTCGCGGTCAGGCGTCGGCTGTTCTCGCGGATCGCGGCCACCCCGATCTCGGCGATGATCCGCACGCCCTCGAGGCCGGCGTAGAGCGCGGGCACGTTCGGGGTGCCGTTGAGGAACCGGCCCCCGTCATCACGGTAGTCCTGGCCGTCGATCGAGAACGCGAACGGGTCCTTGTGCGCCGCCCAACCCGTGAACGCCGGCCGCAGGCGAGCGCGCTCGTCGGGGTCGACGTACAGGAAGCAATTGCCCGGCCCGCCGCACAGGTACTTGAGGGCGCCACCCACCGCGGCGTGCACACCCCATTCGCGCAGACTCAGCGGCACGGTGCCGACCGACTGGAACACGTCGAGGATCACGAACGCGCCGACCCGGCGCGCCTTCTCGACGATCGCCGGCACGTCCTGCAGGAAACTGCTGCGGAACAGCGCGTGGCTGATCGGCACCAGGAGGGTTCGTTCGTCGATCGCGTCCAGCAACCGTTGCGTGTCGACGGTGATTCCCTCGGCGTCGCCGGGCACCCGCACGATCTCCGCGCCGCGGCTGCGTTGGCCTTCGTACAGGTACATCACCGAGGGGAAGTTCAACTCGGTGTAGACGATGCGGTTGCGCGTCCCGCTGAAGTCGAAGCACGACAGGATCGCCTCGCTGGCCATCGCCACGTTCTGGTGCATCGAGACCGAGCCGGACGGAACGCCGAGGATTCCGGCGCAGAGGTCGGCGAACCGGTCCTTGAGTACCCACCATTCGTCGGCCCACGCGCGGACCCCGCGCTGGTCCCACAGGTCCACGTAGCGGCCGACGCTCGCGCGAGCGGCCTTGGGCATCGCACCCAACGAGTTGCTGATCAGGTAGTTGGTGGACTGGACGATCGGGAACTCGCCGCGCCAGGTGCTCAGGGGGTCATCCATCGTCGTCGAGTGTAGTGAGCCGCCGCAGAATGGCGCGTCGCGCGGTCGCGCGATTTCGGTCGTCGGGGGATCGGGGTGGCCGGATCGCGACCCGGTCGCAAATCCACCACGGAAGCGAGCGCGTTCGCGGCCCGGTCCGTCTCAGCGCACGGCCCAGCGGTCCAGCGCGAGCTGGAACCACGGGTTGGCAGCGGTCCGTTCGAGGTCGGACTTCCGGTGCGGCGCGACGATGATCTGGGCGCGGGTTCGAAACAGCGTGCGCTGCGCGTGGTCGGTCGCGAGTTCGGCGGCGAGCACGAACCCTCCGATCTGCAGCACCGCGGTTCCCTCGAGCGGCCCGTGGCCGATCGGCATGCAGTCTTCGCCGAGCGCGGATGCGGTGACGAAGTACTTCGGCCCCACGTCGTCGAGCCACCCGGGGCCCGCCATGACCGCGGCGGCCCGCACGGCGGCATCGCGCAGCTGCGCGTCACCGCAGTGCCGGAACATCGCGTGTGCGCCGTGCACGAACGCGGCCATCTGCCACGGGCAATCGAAGCGCGTTCGACCATCGAATGCGTCGGGGTGTGGCGGTTGGGCGAGCACGAACCGGTCGCGGTCGCGGCCGAGGTGCGGCCGTACTTCGTTCGCGAACCGCGTACGGAGCCAAGCAACCAGTCCCCGTGCGGCGCCTGCCCGTTCGATCGCTACCGCTGCCTGCATGCACCAACCTTCGCCCCGACAGGTCTGCATCGGCAGGTCGTGGAGAACGCGCCGTAGGCCGATCCCTGCCCGGCGCAGTTCTCGGTGTGCGTAGGGATCGCCAGTCAACCAGTAGTAGTCGAACAGCAGGTCGACCGAGAAGTGCTCGTAGTCGAGGGCGGTGAAGCCGTGGGGGCGCTGCATCGCCCGCACTGACATCCGTTGGCGCAGTGCGGCGGCAGCGACGGGCGTCCGCACCGGCTGACCGGGCGTCGGCCGAAGCGATTGTTGCAACACCATTCCCTCGGCGCTGCGCAACAGCTCGGGCGCGGCGAATCGCAGCACGTTGTGCAGCGCGCACGGTCCGTTGCGGGGAGTGCCGTTCGCCGCCGCATCACGCGCGTCACCGAAGTCGCCGAACGGCCCGAATTCGCCGCTGGTCCGCCACGCGAAGGCGATCTCGTTCACGGTCGAAGTCGGCTCGCCCGGCCCCGGGGCCGGACCGCCGTGCGTGCCGAACGCGCCGGTCGACCGAGTCCACGCGAGTTCCGGGAGGGCGACGAGCGGTTGCTCGACCGACAGGCGTACCGCCTCGGTTTCGCCAGGCGGCGCGTCGGGGTGGTCGCGGTACAGGTCGAACCGCCAGGTCTTGGCGGTCGCGTCGCCGAGGTAGAGCTGCAGGGAGGGACCGAGCAGGTCCTGGATCCACGAGCCGTGGTGACGGTGCGGCAACGGAAGGTGGTTCTCGCGGGCGAACCTCGGTCGAATGCGCAGGTTTGGGTCATCGACCACCAGGCGGAACGCGCGGAAGCGCGCCGGGCCGAGGACCGGCGCGTCGTGGTGGGCACCATTGTCCAGCGACAAGGTCAGCTCGACACGCCGGTCCAGGTTCACCAGATAGCCGACCAGGCCGAAGAAGGTCCGTGAACCTGCGCGGTGGCTTCCGACCAACCGCTGGACCACCACGTGTGGCGTCGCCGACAGCACGCCGTTCGGTCCGGCGGTGGGGTCCGGAAGCAGGTCCGCCCGATAGACGGTGCCCCATGGATCCTCGAGTTCGGTGTGGACCCGAGGTACCGGCGGCGGCGCAGCTACCTCGCCAGGTCGGGCCTCTTCGTCGGAGAGCTCGACCAGTACGCGGCGGCGCTGGCGTGGCGCGAGTTCGAGCCGTGGCTGGATCTGTACGACCGCCACCGACCCGTCACCCCAGTGCACGAGCGGAACCAGCGGCGCGGCGTGTCCCGCGATGCGCGCGGTGCCCAGTTTGCGCCAGCGCCCCTGTGGCAGCGGCATCGAGACGCGCAAGGTCTCGCGCCGGGGCACCGCGCTCGGGTTGTGTACCACGAACGCGGGTTGCTGCGGAGCCAGCAGGAGGGCTGCGGCGAACCATGGCATCCCGCGGATTATCGCGGCTTGCGCGCGCCGGTCGGCCTACCGCTTCGCGGTTCCGGCTGCCGTGCTCGACTCGAGGGATTCCGGCTTCACCGTCTCCGGCTTCACCGTCTCCGGCTTCACCGTCTCCGGCTTCACTGTCTCCGGCTTCACTGTGCCCGGCTTCACTGTGCCCGGCTTCACCGTGCTCGACTTGCTCGTGCTCGACTTCGTCGTGCCTGGCGCGGTCGGCACCTTGCCGGATGCCGCCGAGATGCCCCGGCGGCTGCCGAGAAGCGGTGGGGCGATCTCGAAGGTCTGCAGCGGGTACTCTTCGGAGGCAGGTACCACGACGCGCAGGCGCGCGAACTCGGGCTTCGCGCCAGCAGCGCGCCAGGCCGATTCACCCACCTCCTGGGCGAGGATCGCGCTGCGGTGCCGCAGCCGGGGCTCGAGCGTGAGCACACCGAGATCGGAACCCGGCTCGATCGCGAATCGCGGTGGCGCCAGCAGCACATTGCCGTGGATCGCCTGCACCTCGCGTACGACATCCCCGACTCTGGCGTCCCGTCCGAGTTCGAGGCCGCGCCGCAGCATGAAGCTGAGCGCCGTGCAACCGATCAGCCCGATCCACAGGATGACCCAATTGGTCCGGCCCATGGGGGGGTCTATCGACCATCGGAAGGGCGAAAATTTCGGAACATCGGGGACTTCCCCGGGCCTCTGGCACGTGGCAGGATCCCGGGATCGGGCGGTCCGCCCCGCCCGGTCGATTCCGAGTCTCACACCCTCTCTACCGAGTCAGACAACACCATGGGAAAGGTCGTCACCTGTGACGAGTGCAACAAGGCCTACCGCTCGATCGAAGGCCTGGAGGATCTCCGCGAAAACGACGGGATCTGCCTGGTCTGCAACAACCCGATCGAGGTCGAGGACTGGGATCGCGTGCTCGCCAGCTACGAAGACGAGGACTTCGACGATGTCGCCGACGAGTCGGAGGGCGCGGACGAGGACGATTTCGACGACGAGGACTTCGGCGAGGACGAAGACGAGGACTTCGACGACGAGGACCTCGATGCCGGCGAGGAGGAGGAGTCGGAGGAGGACGACGACGACTCGATGGACGACTACCTCGACGGGGACGACGACGACTGACCCGCGGGTGCCCCGGCCGGGTCGGGTTTCGACCGACCCCTCTTTGGCATCCCGTTCGCGCGGCGGTGGTTGTCGCTGGACCTCACGGGCCGTCCGCGGGGTCGCAGGTCGGTCCTCGGGCTGACTCGCCGAGCGCCCGTTCATCCCGGTTCCTCGCGACGGACCGTATGACCCGCCGCTCACGCGACGAACTTGGGCGAGTACGCATGGCACGCCGGGTCGCCGCCCCGAACGTGTGGACCCCCAAGATGGTGCCGCGGCCGGACAGGCCGAGAGCCCGACCCCGCTCGGGGAGGCATCGCCGGCTGTCCCAGTCTTCGATTTGGTCCGGCGAACCCGCCTCGCTCGGGAGTGCGAGCGAGGGCGCGGGCCTGGCCCGGCCGGACGGGCGCCGAATTGGCAGCCCATGGCGTGGCATCTCCTGACACGGTGGCAGAGCACCGGCCTCGGGGGGTGGGGGGTCTCGGCCGTGACGCACACGCTGGCCAGGCCAGGAGGGCCGGTCCTGACGCGGTTCGCCGGGCCCGAGCGGGTTCGACTGGTCTCCTCGGGCCGCGGCTGGAGCCGCGGCCGCGATCCCGCCGACCGCCGATGCCCGGGGCGGCATGGAGATTGCGAACGGGGCGCCCCACGAGGACCCGACCTCCATGCCACGCGCCTTCTCCGTCTTGCTGGTCGAAGACCATGACCCCCTGCGGCAGACCCTGCTGGAGCTGCTTGATGCGCGGGGTTGGTCGATTCACGCCGCCGACCGTGGGGTTGCCGCGCTCGACGTGGCCCGGCGGGTCCCGCTCGACTTCGGCATCTTCGACATGCACCTTCCCGGTGGCTCGGGATTGGAGCTGTTCGAGAGGATCAACCGGGAGATCCGGCCGCTACCCTCGATCCTGATGTCGGGAGAGGCTTCGCGGCACGAGACCCAGCGTGCGCGGGCTGCGGGCGTGTTCTCGTTCCTGCGCAAGCCGCTCGACTTCGGCGACCTCCAGCTGGAGTTGGATCGGCTGATCCAACATCACTTTCCCCCCGGCGCCCCGCTGTCCTGAGCCGGGCCAAACCGATCCGGGTCGGCCGATCGACTCGGTCGGGCCCACCATCACCTTCTCCCCAACCATCGCTCATCGAACCATGGCAAAGACCAAGACCAAGACCTCCGTCACCCCGCTCGGCGACCGCGTCCTCATCCAGCGGACCGCCGCCGAAGAAGTCAGCAAGGGCGGCATCCTGCTGCCGGACTCCGCCAAGGAGAAGCCGGCGCAAGGCACCGTGATCGCGGTCGGCGCCGGCCGGCTCAACGAGAACGGCGAGCGGATCCCGATGACTCTCAAGGCCAAGGACCGGGTGCTGTTTTCCTCCTACGCCGGCTCCGAGATCAAGCTCGACGGCGAGGACTACCTGGTGATGGGCGAGGACGAAGTGCTCGCCGTGATCGAGTAGGCGCCGCGCGTTCCGTCACCACACCCACACGACTCAAAACAGGAGAATCCACATGGCCGTCAAGAAGATCGCCTACGACCAAGAGGCGCGCGAGCGGATGCGCGACGGTGTGCGCAAGCTGGCGCGCGCGGTGAAGGTCACCCTCGGCCCCCGAGGCCGCAACGTCATCATCGAGAAGTCCTTCGGCAGCCCGACCGTCACCAAGGACGGCGTCACGGTGGCCAAGGAGATCGAACTCGAAGGCAAGTACGAGAACATGGGCGCCCAGCTGGTGAAGGAGGTCGCGTCCAAGACCTCCGACGTCGCCGGTGACGGCACCACCACCGCCACGGTGTTGGCCGAAGCGATCTTCGAGGAAGGCTTGAAGAACGTCACGGCCGGTGCCAACCCGGTGGGCATCAAGCGCGGGATCGACAAGGCGGTGGCCGCGGTCGTCGCGGACCTGCGCCGCCACTCCACCCCGGTGAAGGGCAAGAAGGAGATCGCCCAAGTCGGCTGCATCGCGGCGAACAACGACGAGGAGATCGGCAAGATCCTCGCCGACGCGATGGAGCGAGTCGGGCAGGACGGCGTGATCACGGTGGAAGAGGGCAAGAGCCTCGACACCCACGTCGATTGGGTCGAGGGTATGCAGTTCGACAAGGGCTACCTGTCGCCGCACTTCGTCACCAACGCCGACAAGATGGAGACGGTGCTGGAGAACCCGTGGATCCTGGTGCACGAGAAGAAGATCTCCAGCATCAAGGACATGCTGCCGCTGCTGGAGAAGATGGCCCAGTCCGGCCGCCCGCTGCTGGTCATCGCCGAGGACGTCGAGGGCGAGGCGCTCGCCACGTTGGTGGTCAACAAACTGCGCGGCGTGTTCAAGTGCGCGGCGGTCAAGGCGCCCGGGTTCGGCGATCGGCGCAAGGCGATGATGGAAGACATCGCAGTGATGACCGGCGGCAAGGCGATCTTCGAGGACCTCGGGATCAAGCTCGACAAGGTGACCACCGACGACCTCGGCACTGCCAAGAAAGTCGTGATCACCAAGGACGAGACCACGATCATCGAGGGCGCCGGCAAGCCCAAGGACATCCAGGGTCGGGTTGCGCAGATCAAGTCGGAGATCGAGCGGACCACTTCCGACTACGACAAGGAGAAGCTGCAGGAGCGGCTCGCCAAGCTGTCGGGCGGCGTCGCCCAGGTGATGGTGGGCGCAGCGACCGAGTCGGAGATGAAGGAGAAGAAGGCGCGCGTCGAGGATGCGCTGCACGCGACCCGCGCGGCGACCGAGGAGGGTATCCTGCCGGGTGGCGGAACCGCCTACCTGCGGGCCCGCTCGGTGCTGGAGAAACTGAAGGTCACCGCCGATGAGCGCATCGGGGTGGACATCGTGTCGCGCGCACTGGAAGCGCCGATTCGCCAGATCTCCAACAACGCCGGGGTCGACGGCTCGATCGTGGTGCAGACCGTGTCGGCGAATGCCGACTACAACCACGGGTTCAACGCCGCGAGCGAGTCCTACGAGGACCTGCTGAAGAGCGGCGTGATCGACCCGACCAAGGTCACCTGTGCGGCGCTGCAGAACGCCGCGTCGGTCGCCACCCTCCTGCTGACCACCGACGCCTTGGTTTCGGTAGTGCCGGAGAAGAAGAAGGCGACCCCCGAGATGCCTGACATGGACTACTGATCCGTCGCGCGGATCCGTTCCGCATTCGGGGCCCGCTGCTTCGTCGAGGCAGCGGGCCCCGTTGCATGAGTGCCGCGGCAATCGGAGCGACGCCGGACTTCGGACCGCGGGGCGTGGGGAAGTGTCGCAGTGTCTCGGTGCGCCGGAGTTTCGCGTCGTGAGCGCGACCCAGCAGACGAATACCCGACACCTCCGACGGACCCTGCTGTGTGTCCGCCGCTCGCTGGCCCGCGTCGCGTCGTCGCCGCGGCCCTGAGTGGGCACGAGCTGCGGCGCGAGCTGCGCTGAGTCCTGCTGCGGGCAGACGGGCGCCGTCTGGGTGCCTCTGGTCGCGGAGCAGGGTCAGGCGGTTCGAGCGATCACAACAGCTCGGTCGTGAATCGCCCGGATTGGGCTACCGTCCAGCCGGCCGGCTCGACACCGATGGACATCACGCTGCTGGACGGACCTCTGGGGACCGAGTTGCTCGACCGCGGCGTCGCGACGCCGCTGCCCGGGTGGAGTGCGCATGCGTTGGAAACCGCTCCGCAGGTGCTGTGTGCGATCCACCGCGAATACGCGTCGGCCGGGGCGCACGTGCACACAGCCAACACCTTCCGCACCCAGCCGTTGCGGTTCCCGGATCACTGGGAAGCGCTGCTGCAGCGCGCGGTCACCTGTGCGCGGACCGCCCTCGAGGGATTCGACGTGCGGCTGGCCGGCTCGATGGCGCCGGTGGCGGACTGCTATCGACCGGAGGAGAGTCCGCCGGACGCACGCGTCACGCACCGCGCGATGGCGCGAGCGCTCCGTGACGCGGGGGTCGATCTGCTGCTGGTCGAGACGTTCCCGCATCTCGGCGAGCTCTGGGCCGCGGTGGAAGAGGCCGTGGCGACCGGGCTGCCCACCTGGGCTTCCGCGACTGCCGGGCCCAACGCTGACCTGTTGAGCCCCGAGCAGCTCGGTCAGGCGGCCCGCGGCGCGGTGGAACGCGGTGCCACCGCGGTGTTGGTCAACTGTGTCCCCGCCGCTCGCGTTGCGGACTACCTTCCGCATCTCGCCGGGTTGGGCGTGCCGTTCGGCGCGTACGCCAACGCCGGACGGGCCGCTCCGGTGATGGGTTTCATGCCGGAACGAATCGCCCCCGATCGCTACGCGGACTATGCCGCGCAGTGGGTCGCCAGCGGAGCGAGCATCGTCGGGGGCTGTTGCGGGACCGGAGTCGCCCACATCACCGAGCTGGCCCGACGGTTCACGTCCGCGTGAGGGGCGGGGCACGCTTCGACATCGCGACCCGGACCGTGCTTCGAGCGCCGCGGGTCGCTCCCGTCGAACGCCCGTAGCGTGCGTCGAAGCGCGTCGGCGGCCCGTGCGCCGGATCGACACTTTCGACCTACTGGGCAACGAGTTGGTGAGTCGTGCGGGCTAAGATCTTCCGCCCCATGAGCAAGAACGTCTACCAGCTCGCGATCCTGCCCGGCGATGGAATCGGCGAGGAGGTCATGGCGCAGGCGCTGAAGACCCTCGACGCCGTCAGCCGAACCGCGAAGATCGCCTTCGAACTGCAGCACATCCGCAGCGGTGGCAAGTTCTACCTCGAGCACGGCAGCCGCGATTGGGAGGAAGGCGCCGAGCAGGTGTGCAGTGACGCAGACCTGATCCTGCTGGGGGCGGTCGGCTGGCCCGATCCCGATGGTAGCGGTGCGCCGGTGCGGTTCCCCGATGGGCGCATGGCCGGCTACTCGCCGGTGATCGGCAACCGAGTGCGGTTGAACCTGTACGCCAACGTCCGCCCGGTTCGGCTCTACCCCAATGTGCGGCAGCGCATCCACGGCGAACCGCGGCAGGTGTGGGAGGCGGGCAAGGTCGACATGGTGTTCGTGCGGGAGAACACCGAGGGCATGTACGTGCCGACCGGCGGCGTGCTGGCCCGTGGCGGGCGCGAGGAAGTCGCCACCGACACTCGGATCATCACCCGCGAGGCTTCGGAGCGGGTGATCCGCTTCGCTTGTGAACTGGCGCGCGATCGCGATCGCGGGGCGCCGGAGGACGGGGTGCGGCGGGTGACCTCGATCGCCAAGGACAACGTGCTCAAGGGCTGCATGTTCTTCCAGCGCGTGTTCAACCGGGTGATCGCCGACTACCCCGAGCTCACGCCGGACACCGCGATCGTCGACGCGTTCACGCAGTGGCTGATCGGCAAGCCGGAGTTCTACAACGTGTTGGTCACCACGAACATGTTCGGCGACATCTGCACCGACCTGGCGAGTGTGTTGCAGGGCGGAATGGGGCTGGCCGCCGGGTGCAACATCGGTGACGACCACGCGATGATGGAGCCGATCCACGGCAGTGCGCCCAAGCACTCGGGCAAGGACCGCGCCAACCCGATGGCGATGTTGTTGGCGACCAAGGAGGGCCTCGCCTGGCTGGGTCGCAAGCAGGACGACCCGCGCCTGATGCGCGCTGCCGAGGCGATCGAGACCGCCGTGTCGCAGCAGTTGGCCGAGGGCAAGGTGCTCACTTACGACCTGGTCGGGCGCGCCGATGCTTCGGGCTGCAATGCGGTCGGCGACGCGATCGCCGCGCGGGTCGAGAAGCTGCTCTGAGCTGCAGGGGCCGCGGGTCGTACGTGCACCGGAGATTCTTCGGTTCCCTCCATGACACCTGGGTGACTGTTTCTCCAGCGGGCAGCGGCCCCGGAAGCTCCAGCAAGCAAGCGGCCGAGGCCTCATGGCGGCGCGCAGCGCCGCGCTCACCCAAGTCCTTGGGTGCGGCCTTGGCCGCGATGGGCTGCAGGGGCCGCGGGTCGTACGTGCACCGGAGATTCTTCGGTGCCCTCCATGACACCTGGGTGACTGTCTCTCCAGCGGGCAGCGGCCCCGGAAGCTCCAGCAAGCAAGCGGCCGAGGCCTCATGGCGGCGCGCAGCGCCGCGCTCACCCAAGTCCTTGGGTGCGGCCTTGGCCGCGATAGGCTGCAGGGGCCGCGGGTCGTGCCGGCACGCGAAGATTCTCCGGTACCCTCGATGAGACCGGGGACTCGCCCGCCGGGGCGATGCGCACGCTGCTACATCACCGTCGCGTGGCCTGGAACACGTCGAGGTTGTGGAACGTCAGCTTGCCGTTCGGCGCCACGGTGAGCAGCTGCAGCGGAATCGGTGTGGTCCCCAAGTTCGCCGGCATCGGGAAGCGCAACACGGAGACCTGCGCACTCGGCACCGGGAGCATCGTCGGCAGGATTCGCTGCAGGCGGATCACCCCGAGGCCGGGGATCTCGACCCGGGCGGTCGGGAAACCGATCGCGATGGCGCCCAGCCACTGGCTGCCCGGTAGCGCGACACGGATCGACGACTCGCGCCCGGCCTGGGTGATGCCGACGTTCGACAGCTGCACCGATTGACCGAGCAGCACTGCCGGCAGGGCATCGAACCGCGCCACCACCAAGTCGTCGTCCCCGTCGAGATCGAGGTCGGCGACCGCGAGTCGGCGGGTGAGGATGCTGCCACGCACCGGCAGGGGCTCGGGGGTCCCGAACACCCCGCTGGTGTTCATCCGTGCGATCCAGTCGCGGTTCCGCGGGCAGCCGAGCACCAGGGAAGGGTGCCTGCCGTAGCTCGAGCGCAACACGGCGATCGAGTCGACTGGCGGCAGCGCGCCTTGGGTCGGTAGCCAGGCAGCAGTGCGGTCGACGAACCTCCCGGCGGTCGTTCCCTGCAGCAGCAGCACCCGCTGGGCCACGCTGTTGGTCACCACCAAGAGGTCGGGGATCAGGTCGCCGTCGAGGTCTTCGAGAGTGGATGCAATACCGCCCCACAGCTGGGGCGGGACCTCCAGGAACTTGTCAGGTGCCGTCGGGTCGGCGAGCAGCACCCGCACGCCCTGCGTCGGTTGCGCCACCACCACGTCGGCGTGGCCGTCGAGGTTGATGTCGCCGATGTGCAGGCGCGCGCCGTTCTGCACCGCCGTCGACGACATCGACACCGCCTTGCTGAACACGCCCGCGACGTTGACGATCAGCCAGAGCTGCCCCGCGCCGTCGACGCCGACCACGTCGGACAGCCCGACTGTCCCGGTGCTGCCAGGCACGCTGCCACTGACGTCACCGGTGGCGAGGCTGCGCAGCGAACCGGTGAACAGCCACCGCGTCGCGGTGTCGTCGGCCAGCACTCCGCGGCCGGTCTGCACGATCACCCGAACCCCGGTCGGGTTCTGCGCCGACACCGCGCCGAGCACCACCAGGTCCGCGGCGGTGTGCTTGCGGGTGATCGCCGCGTTGTGTGCCGACTGGTAGGTCGACGAGGGCAGGGTCGGGATCACCCCGATGGGCGAGGTGGTGACGAACCGCGCCTGGCCAGCGTCGTTGCGCAGATAGGTCGGGACCCCCGACGTGCTCCACAACACGAGGTCCGGATCGCCTTCTCCGCTGACGTCGACCACCCCGAGCAGGTACTCGTCCACCACGGCGCTCGGCATCGCCAGCACCTCGGTGTCGAGTTCGAGGATCGGGTCGGTGGACGACCCGCCGAGCAGCAGCCGGTCCTCGGTGCCGGCGCCGGCGACATACAGGTCGAGATCGCCATCCGGCTCGAGGTCGACCAGGGCCATCGCGGCGCGCGGCGCGGCGTCCAGCAGCACCTTCATCGGCCCGAAGCGGCCCGGTGCGGCGGCGCCTGCATTGAGCCCGTAGCCGACGCTGCCATCGTCGTTCATCGCCACGACGTCGGGGTAGCTGTCCCCGTTCAAGTCGCCGAACGCGAGCCCGCGCGGGGCGACGGTCAGGAACGCCGACGTGATGTTCAGCAGCGCGTACTGCAGGGTCGTCGGGGTGGCGCTGGTGTTCTGCACGATCCGTATCGCGCTCGCGGCCTGGGCCAGCGGACCGAGCAGCAGCTCCATTCGACCGTTCCCGTTCACGTCCGCGGCGCGCAGCACGCTGGCGTTCACCTGCATCCTGCCGAAGGCGAGCTGGTCGAGCGTGAACCCGCGCCCGGAGTTGTTCAGGTAGAGCGCCGGGGCGGTCGGAGTCGCATCACCGGTCACCAGCAGCAAGTCGAGGTCGGTGTCGTTGTCGAGATCGACCAGCACGGCGCGCGGAGTGCGCAGCTGCGGCCCGCTGTTCAACGTGGTCTGTTGGAATTGCGCGACCCCGACCCGGCTGTACAGCACCGGCCACTGTTGGTTGAGCACCAACACCAGCTCGTCGTAGGTCGGATCGGTGTCGAGGCTGCCGGTGACCACTTGCTCCAGTGCGGGGGCCGCCACCACCACGGGCGGGAGCACCCACGGCGCGGCGAACTTGCCCCCCGCGTTCGGGTAGACATGCACCGTCGCATCCCGGTAGCCGACCACCAGATCTGGAAACTTGCCGGTCGCGACCCGCGCGGTGGTGATCGTGACGATCTCCGGGTTTCCGGTGGGAACGAGGATCGGCACCGCTACTGGCTGGAAGGCACCGGCGCCGTCCTGCAACCACACGCCAAAGCTGTTCGCCGTGGCGCGGATCAGGTCGGCGCGACCGTCGCCGTCGAGGTCCGCCATGTGGCACGCGACCGCTGCGTCCTGGCCGGCGGGCAGCCGGTAGCGGTGGTTCGCGACAGTCGGACCCTGCGCCGGTGCGGTGGTGACCCAGGCGAGCAGCGCGACGCACAGCAGCGGAAGCGCGGCCCGTGGCACGGAGTGGGCTGGGGAACGCACGGGCGGGGTGGCGACGGACCGTCGAAGGGTTGCGGGGAGAGGGGGTCGGACAGGGGAGTTTACGCCATCGCCGGGGGACGACCCACCGACCCTGTGCCGGGATTGGTGTCCGCAGAGCCACCGATCGCCGGGGCGGTTCCGGATTCGTCGCTGCACAGACGGTGGCGGCGGCCGGTCCTATAGTGCGGCCATGACACCGAACCTTGCCCGCCGCGCCGCGGCGGTTGCGCTGCTGCTCGGCGCGGCGCTGGGTGCTCAGGCGCCGGCCGTCGAGCACCGGTTCGCCCTGCAGCTCGGCGACGCCGGAGCGCGGGTGACCACGACGTTCCCTGCCGCGGCAGGGGCGGTGGAGCTCCGCCTTCCGGCATGGGTCCCCGGGTCGGTGACCCCAGCCGCGGGCCTGCTCGGCGGCCTCGAAGACCTCGAGGCGAAGACCGGGGCAGGCGCGGCGCTCTCGGTGACCCGTGGCGAGCGCGGGCGGGTGTTCACCGTGCAGCTCGCCGAGAAGGGGACGGTGCAGGTGTCCTACACCGTTCCGTTGACCGGGCCGAAGGCCCGTCCGGGGCTCGGCCGCCGCAACGCGTTCGCGGTGCCCGGCGGTGCGGGACCCGGCGCCAAACCGCAGCAGGTCCGCTACCACGAGGCGTGGTTGCTGCACGGTGCGACGCTGTGTTTGTGCGTGTCGGGGTGCCGGGACGCGAAGCAGCGGGTGACGTTCACGCTCCCGCCGCCGATGTCGGTGATCGCCACCTGCGCCGCCGGGGCCGGGCCGTTCGAGGTCGCCAACTACGATGCGCTGGTCGACTCCTCGTTCCTGGTCGGCACGTTCGAGGTGCAGCCGCTGCCCGATGCCGGCGCCGGCCGGCGGGTCGCCCTCGCGGGATTCGGCACCGACCGTGCCCGCGGTCCGGAGCTGTGGGCGCAGCTCGCGCAGTTGGTCACCCTGCCGGAGCAGGGTCTCGGTGCGGCGCCGGGTGACCCTTTCACGATTCTCCTGGGCCGCTCGAGCGGACCCTGGACCGTGGTCGGTCACCGCGGTGGGCTCGCCGCGATGTCGCACTCCCTGCGGTTGTCGGAGGGGATCCGGAACGCGGCGCTCCGCGCGGCGGTCCGCACTCGGTTGCGGGCGCTGCAGCCACCGGTCGATCTGGCCGCGCCGACCGGCTCGACCGAGCGTTGGTGGATCGAGGGAGTCGAAGGCTATCTGGCGGCGCTCTACTCGGTCCGCGGCGGCTGGGCGAAGCCGGAGCACTTCTGGACTCGCGAGGTGTCGCGGCGAGTCAATGTCTGGATGCAGGATCGCGATCGGCACGCGTGCAGCCTCGCGGCCGCCGGCACCACCCGAGACAAGCGCGGGCCGGACCTGCACAATGGGGGGTGGTTGGCGTGTCTGTTGCTCGATGTCGAGATCCGGGCGAGTAGCGGTGGTGCGCAGTCGCTCGAAGGGGCGCTGCGACAGCTCCTCGCGGCGCGCCATCGCGCCGACGAAGCGGCGTTCCGCGCTGCGTGCAACACCGCCGCCGGGCGCTCGTTGGCCGCGTTCTTCGCGGCCTACATCGACGGCACCGAGGAACTGCCCGTCACCGCGACGTTTGCCAAGATCGGGGTCGAGGCCGCACCCCTGCCGGTTCGCGCCGAACCGGCGCGTCCGGGGTCGCGGCGCATCCCGGTTGCGTCGACCCGCCCGCCGCGTTGGCGGGTCGCGTTGTTGCCGGGTGCCGCAGCCGCGATGACACGGTTGCGCGACGCGATCACCGCGGCGCGTTGAGGCGCGGCGGCGCTGCGAGTGCGGCGAGGATGCGGTCCCGCACCTCGGTCGCGTCGACCGCGTCGGCGGCCGCATCGGCGGACGAGTCGATGAACACCGGACCGATCTCGGGATCCGTGGTGCGGCGACCATGCGAGCCGCGCACGATCGATGGATCGGTGCCGATCACGTCCATCAGGTAGCGGAAACCGAGCAGCTTCTTGGCCAACCGGTGTGCGACGCGCAGTTTCGGCAGCCGCAGTCCGGGGTCGACGAACAACTCGGTCGGGTCGTAGCCCGGTTTGCGGTGGATGTCGACGGTGGTGGCGAAGTCCGGCCGCCGCGCCTCGTCCAGCCAGTAGTGGTAGGCGAACCAGCAACCGGGTTCGGCTTCGCACACCAGCTCGCCGGCGCGCTCGTGGTCGATGCCCGCCGCCCGCTGGGCGTCGCGGTCCATCACCGCGCCGACACCCGGGATGCCGCGCAGCAGGTCGCGGACCTGCGGCACGTCGTCGGGTGCGTTCACGTAGACGTGCGCGATCTGGTGGTCGGCGACGGCGAACGCGCGGCTCGCCCCGCAGTCGAGCAGCTGTCCGTGGCTGGTCTCCTGCACGGCCAGGAGTCCGCGCTCGTGCAGCACGCGGTTGAGGAACACCGGCGTGTCGGCGTGCTCGATCCCGTATTCCGACATCACCAGGATACGCGCTCCGTGCGCCCGCGCGACGTCGATCAACCGCCCGGCTTCGCGATCGACATCGGCCACCGCGGCGCGTGAGCGCGGATCGTCGGGCCCGAACCGCTGGTGGTCGTAGTCGAGGTGCGGAAGGTATGCGAGCACCAACGCGGGGTCGTGTTCGGAGATCACTCGCAGCGTTGCATCGACGATCCAGCGGGTCGAACGGATGTCGGCACCGGGCCCCCAGAACTGGAACAGCGGGAAAGGGCCCAGCTGACGTTCCAGTCGGGCGTGCAGCTCGGCGGGTGTGGAGTACAGCCCTGGCTTCTTCAGCCCGTCGGCGTGGTACTCGGGCCGTGGCGTGACGCCGTACGCGACGTCGGCGTACATGTTGAACCACCAGAACATCTTGGCGCAGTTCGTCGCGGGGTCGCGCCGCAGCGCGGTGGTGTAGACCTTCTCGCCCTGCACCAGCTGGTTCGCCTGGCGCCACAGCCAGACCTGGGCGAGGTCGCGGAAGTACCAGCCGTTGGCGACGATGCCGTGCTCGCGCGGCAGCGTGCCGGTGAGCCAGGTCGCCTGCACGCTGCACGTCACTGCGGGGAACACCGTGCGCATCGGCGCGGCGAATCCGCTCGCGGCGAGAGCGCGGAGATTCGGCGCAAGGGCCAGATCCCTGGGGCGAAGACCGACGACGTCGAGCACCAGCACGCGCATGAACGACGTGCATCCGACCGCCGGGATCCGGCGCTGGCAAGGCCATAGCCGAGTTGTGTCGCAAACTTGGACAGGTTGATCCAGACCGCAACACCCCCTTCCGATGACTGGGGGTCCGAACCACAACGGAGGAGAGATGCAAATCACGATCACCACCCTCACCGCTGCCGTCCTGTGCCTTCCGGCGCTGGCGTCGGCCCAGGGCGAAACGCCGCCCAAGTCCACCGAGAAGAGCCATCCCCGGCCTGGGCCGGGCGGTGCGGTCCGCAGCGGCAAGGCTGCGGAACACCCGGGCGAGAGTCTGCAGGACTTCCTCGACAAGCACCCGAAGGTGCTCGGCGAGATCCAAGCCGTCGTCGACAAGAACGACGATGGCAAGCTGAGCGAGAGCGAGCGGCAGGCAGCTCGGCAGCTCCTGCTGCAGCGCCACCGCGACTGGGTCGCGAGCCGCGCCGCAGAGCGCAAGGCCAAGCACGACGAGGTGAAGGCGGAAGTGCGCGAGCACCGTGCGGAGCGGCGCGAGAAGGTCGAGGAGGCCCGCGACGAGCGGCAGCACAAGCGCGAGGATCGCCGCGACAAGGTCGAGGAAGCGCGTGATCAGCGTCAAGAGCACCGTGCGGATCGGCGTGAGAAGGTCGAAGAAGTGCGTGACCAGAGGCAGCAGAATCGCGAGGAGCGGCGCGACCAACGCCAGGATGCCCGCGAGGAGCGGCGCGACGACCGGCGTGAGAACCGCGAGGAGCGCCGTGACGACCGGCGTGAGAACCGCGAGGAGCGGCAGGGCGACCGGCGTGAAAACCGCGAGGAGCGGCAGGGCGATCGGCGTGAGAACCGCGAAGTGCGGCGCGACGCACGACAGGAGGTTCGCGAGCAGCGCCGAACCGGCCGTGTGGAGCGGCGCGACGAGCGCAAGGAGATGCGCGAAGAGTGGCGGCAGACCCGGCAGCAACAGCGCGGCGGGGCGCGGCGGGGGTAGACGACGGCAGTGCCCGCTGGGCCGGGTCCGATCCGCGGTGGACCAGCCGTGACTGGTCGCGGCTGGTCACGGCGAATCGGATCCGCGTCCACCCGAGCCGGGAGGCACGGATGATCGCGCCGCGGCTCGCCTGACGTCGAAGCGTGTTCCCCGACCGGGCGGCACCCGCCTTCCGCGCGCGACGAGCTTCCGCCAGAACTCGCGATGCGGTGCACCAACGGGGTGGGCCACGGCGCGCCTGATCTGACGCGCACGAGAGCTCCGACGCCGCGGCTCGATGACTCCGCACGACGGTGCATGCTGGCCCCGCGGCGAAGTGGCTCGTGGGCGTGCGCGTTCGTCCGCCCTTGTGCGGTCGCCGTCGCCGCGTGCGGGTGCTAGGCTGCGTCGCGACGCCACCCGATCCACCGATGCAGAACCCCGAAGCCGCCGTCGCCGCCCGTTATTCCGATGCCGCCCGCACCCGTGAGGGGTCGCTCTGCTGTCCGGTGCAGTTCAACGCGAAGTTGCTCGAGGTCCTCCCCGCCGAGGTGCTGGAACGCGACTACGGCTGTGGTGACCCGACACCGTACGTGAAGCCCGGTGACGTCGTGCTGGATCTCGGCTGTGGCGGCGGCAAGGTGTGCTGGATCGCCGCGCAGATCGCCGGACCGGAAGGTCGGGTCATCGGCGTCGACATGAACACCGACATGTTGGCGTTGGCGCGTGCCCATCACCACACGATCGCCGAGCGGGTCGGGTTCGACACCGTGACCTTCCGCCGCGGGATGATCCAGGACCTCGCGCTCGATCTCGACCTGCTGGAGCAGCAGTTGCGCGGCGCCCCGGTGGGCGATGCCGAGTCCTGGTTGCGCATGCGCCAGATCGAGGATCGGTTGCGCGCCGATCAACCGATGGTGCCGGACGAGTCGGTCGACGTCGTGCTGTCGAACTGCGTGCTCAACTTGGTGCGTCCGCAGGACAAGGTGGTGCTGTTCCGGGAGATCCACCGGGTGGTGAAGACCGGCGGGCGGGTGGCGATCAGTGACATCGTCGCGGATGAGGACATCCCCGCGGAGCTGCAGGCGGACCCGGAGTTGTGGTCCGGCTGCATCAGCGGGGCGTTCCGCGAGGACGCCTTCCTCGAGGCGTTCGAGGCCGCGGGCTTCCACGGCATCGAGATCGTCAAGCGGGACGCCGAGCCGTGGCAGACCGTGCAGGGCATCGAGTTCCGCGGCGTGACGGTGCGCGCCTTCAAGGGCAAGGCGGGACCCTGTCTGGAGCGCAACCAAGCGCTGGTCTACAACGGCCCGTTCCGCGAGGTCCGGGACGACGACGGCCACACCTTCCCGCGCGGCGCGCGAATGGCGGTATGCGACAAGACCTTCCGCCTGCTGCAGCGCGAGCCGTACGCCGGGATGTTCAGCCCCGTCCCGCCGCGGATCGACGTCCCGCTCGAATCCGCCCGGCCGTTCCCGTGCGATCGGGACACCCGCCGGTCCGCCGCAGAGACCAAGGGAGCCGGCTACGCGGCGACCTCGTGCGGCAGCTCGGGCTGCTGCTGACCCGCGGGATCGACCCGGATCTCGAACGGCAAAAAGGGCCGCTGCCTCGGCGCTTCGCCGATCGGCTCTCGGTAGAACTGCGGCATGCCAAAGTCGGAGAAGTTCCAGCAGCTACCCGCGCCCTGGGACCGCATCTTCTCGCTCGGCACGCGGTTGTTCGTCTGGGGACTGCTGATCACGATCCTGTACATCCTCCGGCCGTTCTTCCTGCTGATCTTCCTGACGTTCGTGTTCGCCTACGTGCAGAGCCACGGGGTCGACGGACTGGCGCATCGCTTCCCGAACCGCATCTATCGGGTGGTATTGGTCGCGGTGGTGTTCCTGGGGTTGATCACCGGCACGTTCTACTTCGTGGTGCCGCACGTTCAGGAACAGACGTCGACGGTGATCCGCGACCACCCGACCTACATGGCCGACGCCGACCGGGCGATCTACAAGTTCTCGGAGAACATGCCGTGGCTCCGCAACCTGGTCGTCGACAGCGTGAAGAAGGGCCCGCACAGCGCGACCGAGACGCACGAGCCCACGTCAGGGCGAGCCGGCGCGCCGCTCGGCGGGCATGCCGATACACGATCGCCGCGCCCACTCCAATCTCCGGGCTTGGATGCGCCGCGGAACGGTGACGAGCGTCCGGGGACTCAATCCGGCGAGCCGCTGCCAGCGTTGGTCTCCAGCTGGGTCAGCAACCTCGAGGTGAAGGGCGTGCTGCTGCACCTGGCGTCCAGCATCTTCGGAGTCTCTTCGGCGTTCCTGCTGTCGCTCTTGTTCTCGTTCCTGATCGTGCTCGACCTACCCATCCTGCGCAAATCGGTAGCGGGATTGGCAAACACCCGACTCGACTTCATCTACGAAGAGGTCGCCGACAACATCTACGAGTTCGGCAGGGTGCTCGGGAGGGCGCTCGAGGCGCAGCTGATCATCGCGATCTGCAATACGACGCTGACCGCGATCGGCATCACCATCATGGGGCTGCCGAACGTGGTGTTCCTGGCCACCGTGGTGTTCTTCTGTAGCTTCATCCCGGTCGCCGGTGTGTTCATCAGCTCAGCCCCGATCTGTTTGTTGGCGTTGCAGAAGGGTGGCCTGCAGTCGATGGTGATCGCCATCGGGTTGATCACCGTGATCCACTTCATCGAGGCCTACTTCCTGAACCCCAAGATCTTCGGCCATCACCTGCGCATGAATGCGGTGATGGTGCTGATCGTGCTCACGGTCGGCGGCAAGATCTTCGGCATTTGGGGCCTGGTACTCGGCCTGCCGGTGGTGAACTACGTGTTCGGAACCGCGATCCGCCGGCGGCCCGAAGACGAAGTCGGGGCAGACGCGGTGCGGAGCGTGCCCACCGGCTGAGCCGGGTCAGCGGCGGCGCGCCTCGCCGGTCATCGGCACGAAGCGCACCGGCAGCACCGAGCGGCGGGTGGTTCCCGCAGCGGTCTTCTCCAGGATCACCAGTTCCTGTCGCGCCCCGCCGACCGGTAGGACCATCCGACCGCCCACCGCGAGTTGATCGAGCAGCGGTTGGGGAACATGTTCCGGCGCGGCAGTCACCACGATCGCGTCGAACGGCGCGTGCTCGGGCCACCCGCGGTAGCCGTCGCCCGCGCGCACGTGGACGTTGCGGTAGCCCAGCTCACCGAGGGTCTTGCGGGCCTGGTTCGCCAGGTTCTCCACGATCTCGATCGAGTAGACCTCGCGACAGACTTCGGCGAGCACCGCCGCCTGGTAGCCCGATCCGGTGCCGACCTCCAGCACGCGCGAGGTGGGGCGCAGCTGCAGTGCGGCGGTCATGAATGCGACGATGTACGGCTGCGAGATGGTCTGGTCGTCACCGATCGGCAACGGCCGGTCCTGGTAGGCGGATTCCGCCGAATCAGCCGGGACGAAGCGATGCCGGGGCACCTTGCGCATCGCGCCGAGCACGGCGCCGTCGGACACGCCGCGCAGCTCGATCTGTTCACGCACCATCCACAGTCGGGCGGTGCGGTACTGGTCGGCGCTGTCGGCCGGGCTCGAAGGGCGTGACTCGGGTGCGGCGCCGCCTGGTGTCATCGGACTGCACGCGGCGAGACCCAGCACGATCGGCCAAGCGATGGTGGATTGGCAGTAGGACATCGTTCAGCTTCCTCCGGCGCTCACGCGCACCATGTGGTCGGGGTGCAGGTGCGCCCGCGCGACGCGCAGCACGTCTTCGCGGGTCACCGCGCGGATGCGCTCGGGGTATTCCTCCAGGTGGTCGAAGCCGAGACCCAGACGCTTGGCGCGAATCACGTGGCGCGCCAGCTGCGCGTTCCGCTCGAACGAGAACACGTAGCTCCCGGTCAGGTAGTCCCGCACGTCGACCAGCTCGGTTTCGTCCGGCAGGTCCTGCCGAATGCGCTCGATCTCCTCCAGGAAGCCGGCGATCGCGCGGTCGCGGTGCGCGGGGCTCGTGCCGATGTAGGCGGCGAACGTCCCGGGCTCCTCGCCGGCGGTGTGGCTGATCGAGGCGTGCACCGTGTAGCACAGCCCCTGTTCGTCGCGCAGGCGGCGCGGGATCCGCGCGGTGAAACCCGGCCCGCTGCCGAGGATGTGGTCCATCACCACGAGCGCGTGGTAGTCGGGGTCGGTACGGCGGATTCCAGGGTGACCGACGAACACGTGCACCTGCTCGCGCTCCATCGCCAGGTGCACGTTGGACGGCTCGGGCAATCCCGGCTCGGGCGCCGGCCGGTGGTCCGTGGCCGTGCCCTCCAGTCCGGCGAACTCGGCCGCGAGTACGTCGAGCCCGCGATCCAGCTCGAGCGGACCGGCGAGTGCCACGTATCCACGACGAGGCACGTACCAGCGGCGATGGAACCCGTGCAAAGCCTCGGGGTCATGCCGTGCGATGTGCTCCGCGGAGCCGTACTCGGGGTGGGCGTAGGGGTGTGGTCCGTACACTTCGCGACGGAACCGCTGCTGGGCCACGGCCCGCGGGTCGGCCAGATCGACTTCGATCTCCTGACGAATCTCGTCCTTTACCCGCGCGACCTCGCGCGCCGGGAACGATGGCTCGAACAGCACTTCGCGCAGCAGCGCCAGCGCCGGCTCGGCGTCCTTCGCCGGACCGGTGACTGCGGCACCCGAACAATGGCCAGCGAGGCTGCAGCCGATGTCGTCGAGTGCCTGCGCGAGCTCGACCCCGGAGCGGCGTCGGGTTCCTTCGTCGAAGCACTCGCCGATCAAGTAGGCGAGCCCGCGTTCGGCTTCCTGTTCGTCGCGCATGTCGACGTCGAGCACCGCGCTGGCGGCGAACGTCTGCGCAGTCGGGTTGCGCACTGCGATCACCGTCAGCCCGTTGTCGAGGAGCCGCTCCGCGATCTGCAGATCGAGCTCACGCATCGCCGGCCCCGTTGCCACGTTCGGCGTCGCCGCCGGGGAGCGAGGTGACCACGTTCCAGGTCATCGGCGACAGGTAGCGGGCGACCGCCGACTGCAGGCGCGCCGAGTCGACCGCGGCGTAGCGCGTCTCGACTTCGGCGAGCCGCCGGTAGCCGCCGCGGCACTGCGCGTCCCACCGGCCGATCCGCAGCGCCGAGTCGAGCGCCGTCTCTTCCTCGAACAGGAATGCCGAAGTCAGTTGCGTGCGCGCGCGACGAAGTTCCTCGTCGCTGACCCCGTGTTCTTCGACCTGACGCAGTTGGGCGCGCAGCGCGTCCTCGACGCGGGTCGGCTCCACTCCCGGGGACAGCTCGAACGTGAACCAAAACGCGCCCGGATCGAGGCGTGGTTCGTTCACCGTGCCGACTTCGCTGACCAACTGTTGCTCGAGGACCATGTCGCGGAACAGTCGGCTGGCCTTGCCGTTGGCCAACACGCAGGACAGCACGTCGAGAGTGAAGTCGTCGTCTTCGCCCATCCGGCAGGTCTGCGCGGCGATCGCCAACCGAGTGGTGGTTCCTGGGGTGCGAATCGTCGCCCGCCGGTCGCCCTCCGGCTCCGGTTCGCCGAGCACCGCCTCGCGCACGCCGCCGATCGGCTGCTCACCGCCGAACAACTCGTGGATGCGCCCCTCGGTGCGGTCGAGGTCGATGTCGCCGACGATCACCAGCGTGGCGCGGTCCGGCCCGTAGTTGCGCCGGTAGTAGCCACGCATCGTCTCGACCGGGACCCGTTCGATGTCCTGGCGCCAACCGATGATCGGATGGTGGTACGGGTGCACCTGGTACACCAGCGACTCGGTGCGCCGGTAGATCGAGGTCCACGGGTCGTCCTCGCCCATCGCCATTTCCTCGAGTACCACGTTCTTCTCCGCGGCGAACTCTGCCGCGTCGAGCAGGCAGTTGCGCATTCGGCTGGCTTCGATCTCCAGCGCGGTCTCCCACCGGTCGGAGGCGAGCGAGAAGTAGTACCCCGTGAGGTCGTTGTCGGTGAACGCGTTGTTGCTGCCGCCCATCCGGCTGGTCAGCAGATCGATCTCGCCCTTGGCGTAGCGGTCGGTCCCCTTGAACATCATGTGTTCGAGGAAGTGCGACAAGCCGGTCTCGCCGGTCCGCTCGTCGCGCGATCCGACCCGGTACCAGATGGAGCTGGCCACGACGGGTAGGGACGAGCGCCGCACCAGCAGCGCACGCAGTCCGTTGGACAATGCCAACTCGTGTACGTCGGGAACCATCACGAACCTCCGAGCCCTTCACGGGCGATGCGACGCAGCTCGGTGATCTCGGTGGGCTTCAAGAAGCGGTGCGCGCCCTCGCGCAGCCGGTGCAGGTTGAGCGGGCCGATGCGCACCCGCTTGAGCGTCAGCACCGGGAAACCGAGCTTGGCGAACACCCGCCGCAGCTCGCGATTCTTGCCCTCGCGAATGATCACCTTGAGGTAGGTCTTGTCGCGGCCGCGTCGTTCGACGTGGATGCTCGCGCCGGAGGTGCGGCCGTCACTGAGCCACACGCCGCCGCGCGCCTTGGTCAGTGCGCGGTCGTCCACCGAACCCCGCACCAGGATCGCGTAGGTCTTGGGAACCCCGAACGACGGGTGCGCCATCTCCTGCGCGAAGTCGCCGTCGTTGGTCAGCAGGATCAAGCCTTCGGAATCCGCGTCGAGTCGACCGATCGTGTAGATCCGTCCGCGCACCTGCTCGAGGAAGTCGATGGCTCGCGGCCGCTGCTCGTTCCGCGCGTTGGTGCACACCACGCCCTTGGGCTTGTTGAACAGCACGTAGACCTTGCGCTCCGGCTCGACCTTCTGGCCGTCGACCTGGACGTCGTCGCGCGCGGGATCGACGCGCACACCGAGTTCACGCACCGAGGTGCCGTTGACCGTCACGCGGCCCGAGCCGATCAGCTCGTCCGCGGCGCGCCGGCTGCACACCCCTGCGGTGGCGAGGAACCGGTTGAGCCGCAACTTGCCATCGGACTCGACCGCGCCGGGAAGCGGCGTGACGCGAAGGGCCTTGGGCTTGTGCACGCGCCGCGATGCGGGCTTTTCCTCGGCAGCCTTCTTGCCGCGGGCCGCGGACGGCTTGCCTCGGGGAGAAGTGGGGCGCTTCGCGGGGCGGGACGGCGTCTTCTTCGCAGGTCGGCGGGTTGCCATCAGCGGGTCACTCCAGGTCCGCAGACCAGCACGGTCATCGCCCCGATTGGCGAGAGGAACACCACGCCGGTGCTCGCCGGCACCAGTACCGTGTCGCCGAGTTGCAGCAGCAGCGGCGGTTCTGCGCCACCGCTGTGCCAACCGAGCGTGCCGCGGCCGCCGACCACCGACAGGGTCTTGAACGTACCTTCGGTGCCGAGCGACGCCGGATTACGAACGACCACGCGGCGGGTGGTGAAGTGCGGGTTGCGGAACAGCCACTCGGTGTCGGCATCGATCTGCGCTCGGCCGCCCGGTTCCGGCGGCCCGACCCGGGTCGCTTCCAGCGCCTTCTCGAGGTGGGTCTCGCGCGGCCGACCCCAGTCGTAGAGCCGGTAGGTGATGTCGGAGTTCTGCTGCACCTCGAACACCACCACGTCCGGGCCGATCGCGTGCACCGTCCCCGCGGGGACGAAGAACGTGTCGCCGACCGCGGGCCGATGGCTGGCGAGCAGCTGCTCCACGTCCGCGGTGTGGGCGACTGCCGCAAGCTGCTCGGCCGATACGCCCTCGCGCAGGCCGCAGACGATGCGCGCGTCCGGTCCGGCGTGCAGCACGACCCAGGCCTCGGTCTTGCCGGAGTCGCCCTCCTCGCGGGCGCGGAGGTCGTCCGGGTGCACCTGCACCGACAGCCGATCGGCGGCGTCGATGTACTTGAGCAGCAGGGGGAAGTAGCCGCCCGGCGCCGGGCGTACACCGCGGCCGAGCAGTCCGGCGGAGTCGAACTCCATCAACTCGCGCAGGGTCACCTCGCTGCCGCGGAGCCGACTGGAGCCATCCGGCCGGTCGAACAGCTCCCAAGTCTCGCCGATTGCCTCGCCGGGTGGCAGCCGCAGGTCGAGCACCGACTCGAGGGCTCGTCCGCCCCAGACCTTCGGCAGGATGCGGCGCTCCAACACGCAGGGCTTGAGTTCGGTGAGGTTCACGAAGGCGCCATGTTTAGCTGCGCCGTCGCACCGTTACCACTCGCTGGCCCGCGGTCACCCACCCTGCGCCTGCTCGACCATCCGTCGGGCGGCGCGGATCGCCTTCTGGTCGACGTCCTCGCCGACCGACATCGCCGCGAGCTCGCGTTCGGCGGCGGCGCGCCCCAGCTTCTCGATCGCACTGATGGTGCGGCCGGCCTTCTTGTCGGTCGATTTGTGCACCTTGAAGTGCGCGTCACCGAACGCCGCGACCTGCGGCAAGTGGGTGACGATCAGCAGTTGGTGGTGGGCCGCGACCTCGCGCAGCTTGCGTCCCACCTGCAGTCCGAGTCGTCCCCCGATCTCTGCGTCGATTTCGTCGAACACCAGGAACGGCACCCGGTCCTGATCGGCCAGGCACTTCTTGATCGACAGCACCAGACGCGCCATCTCACCACCCGAGGCCGTTTCGCGCAGCGACTTGGGTGGCTCACCGGGGTTGACGCGAACGGTGAAGTCGAGCGAGCCAGGGCCGTACGCGGTCGCCTCGTCGAGCAGCCGCTCGGCCGCGGGTTGCTCGGCCATGCTGACCCGGAGTTCGGTGCTGGGCATGCCGAGGCTCGCCAGTTCCTGTTCCACCGCGGCGGTGAACCGCTCGGCGGCCGCGCGCCGCGCCTCGGTCAGCTCGCCGCCGAGCTGCGCAACGGTCGCGGTCTCCTCCGCCAGGCGCGCCGCCAGTGCGATCGGATCGAACGCTTCCGACGACAGCTCGTCGAGCTCCGTGCGAGCCGCCGCCATGCGCGTTGTGAAGTCCGCTTCGGTCGGCCCGAAGCGCTGCAGTGCACGGCGCAATTCGGCCAGCCGACCCTCGACTGCCGCCAACCGCGTCGGGTCGGCATCGACCCGCGCCAGCCCGTGTTGGATCGCGCGCGAGGCCTCGCTCGCGCCGACCGATGCCTCGGCGACCAGCGCCGCGGCATCGGCGAGTTCCCGGTCGATCTGTGCCGCCTTGTCGAGGGCGCGACCCGCTTGGTGCAGCAGGTCGAGTGCGCTGGCGTCGCGTTCCTGCAGCGCATCCAGCGCGCTCTCCAGCAGCTCCCGCATCCGGTCGGAATGTGCCAGGATCCGGTGCTCCTGGTCGAGTTCGGCGAGTTCGCCGGGACGGACGTCCAGCGCCGTCATCTCGCCCAGCTGGTAGCGCAGGAACTCCGCCCGCGCCTGCCGTTCGCGCTCGCCACCGGCGCCCTCTTCGATGTGCTGGCGGGTGCGGCGGGCCTCGCCGAGAGCGGCGGCGAAACGGTGACGCAGGGTTCCGGTGCCGGCGAAGGCGTCGAGCGTTTCGCACTGGATCTCGGGGCGCATCAACGCGCGCGACTCGCCCTGACCGTGGATCTCGAGCAACCACGCGCCGAGCTCCCGCAGCGCGGTGACGGTGACCGGGTAGCCGTTGACCCGCGCCTTGCTGCGACCCTTGGCGTCGACGATGCGCGTGACGATCAACTCCTCGCCCTCGAGGTCGATGCCGCAGGTGTCGCGCAGCACCTCGAACACCCCGCTCCACCGCCCGCCACCGCCGACCCGGAATTCGCCGTCCACCCGCAACTCGCGCGCCCCGTGCCGCACCAGGTCGGCCCGGCTCCGTCCGCCACGCAACAACTCCATCGCCGCGATCACCAGCGACTTGCCGCCGCCGGTCTCCCCGGACAGCACGTTGAAGCCGTGGTGGAACGACAGCTCCGCGTGCTCGATCAGCGCCAGATCACGGATGTTGAGAGTGTGCAGCATGGCTGCTCCGGGAGGTTACGACGGGGCGTAGTGGTAGAGCAGGTAGTACACCGCGACGCCGGTGAACGATACGTACACCCAGATGGGTGCGGTGATCTTCGCCCAGCGCCGGTGCGCGGCGCGCCGGTCGCGCAGACCCAGCACGATGGTTGTGAGGATCAGCGGCACCTGCACCGCGGCGAGCACCACGTGCGAGATCAGGATGGTGAAGTACAGCGGCCGGATCGCGCCCTGGCCGCGGAACCGCACCGCTTCGGCGTTCAGGTGGTAGACCACGTAGCTGACCAGGAACAGCGCGGAGACCAGGGCCGCGGCGAGCATCAGCGCCTTGTGCAGACCGAGTCGGTTGCGCTTGATCGCCCAGAGGCCGGTCAGGATCAGCACCAGCGCGGTGGCATTGAGGGTCGCGTTCACGTCGGCGAGGACGCGGAAGTCGAACTGGGCGAGCATGTCAGTTGGCGTCGCGCGCCGTGCGTCGCAGCGTGGTCAAGGTGCCGAGGGCGAGCATCGCCGCGGCGAACCCGACGCTGACCAGCAGGCATGCCGGCATCCCCGGGAGATCGGCGGTCGCCGGGGAATTCGAGCCGTAGATCGCGTGGCGCAGCGCGCCGACCCCGTAGGTCAGCGGGTTCACGGTCATCAGGCCCCGCATCACCCAGTGCGCACCCTGTGCCGGGAAGAACGCCCCGGAGAGCAGCAGCATGGGCATGAACAGGACCATCATGATCCCGTGGTAGCCGGCACTACTGTCCATCAACCAGGCCAGGCTGTAACCCATTCCGGCGAGCGCCAGTGCGAGAATCGTCATCACGCCCACCACGGTCAGCAGACCGAGCGGCGTCCACGGAACCCCGGCGACCGGCATCAGCGCGCAGAACACCAAGCCGTTGAGCAGCGCCAGGGTGGTCGAGCCGAGCACCTTCCCGAGCACGATCGCGAGGCGCGGTACCGGGGCGACCAACACCCCCTGTAGGAAGCCTTCCTTGCGGTCTTCGATCACCGTGATGGTCGAGAAGATCGCGGTGAACAGCAGGGTCATCGCCAGGCCACCGACGAAGAAGTACTCCCCGTAGCCGAGTTGACCGGGGCGGAAGCTCGACTGGCCCAATGCACCTGAGAACAGCAACCAGAAGATCACCGGCTGGCCGAGCGAGCTGAACACCCGCGCCCGGTCGAGCAGGAAGCGCAGCACTTCGCGGTGCCACAACGAGTAGATCGCCAAACCCATCACGCTCCCTCCGCGTCGGCTGCCCAGAACCGGTGGCCGGTCTTCTCGATGTAGACGTCCTCGAGGGTGGGGTGGCTCAACGTCACCGCATCGATCTGGTCGCCGAACGCATCCACCAAGTCGCCGATCAGGCGGTGTGCATCGGCCGCGCGGATCCGCAGCGTGTGTTCGAGCACCTTGGTCTCCACGCCGAATCGGGCCTTCACCGCCTCGGCCAAACGGGCCGGGTCGGGGCTGCGCAGCTGCAGCAGTTCACCGCCGACCAGTTGCTCGAGCTCGCTCGGCGTCCCTTCGGCGACCACGCCGCCTTCGTGCAGAATGGTGATCCGTCCGGCCAGCTGGGCCTCGTCCATCAAGTGGGTGGTGGCCAGCACCGTGAGTCCGGAACGGCTCGCCAGGAACTGCCAGAGGTCCTTGCGCGCGCCGGGGTCGAGGCCGGTGGTCGGTTCGTCGAGCAGCAGCACGTCGGGTGTGCCCATCAGACCCTTGGCGAGTTCGACGCGCCGCTTGAGACCGCCGGACAGGCGTTCGACCGGCTCGTTGGCGCGGTCCCGCAGCCCGGTGTGCGCCAGCATCTCGTCGATCGTCCGCCGCAGCGCGCCGCCGCGCAGGCCGTACAGGTGCCCGCCGTACTCGAGGTTCCGCCGCACGCTGAGCTTGCGATCGAGCGCCGGGGCTTGGAACACCACCCCGAGGTGGCGGCGCACCGCGGCGAGCTGGGTCTCGACGTCGAGCCCGAGGATCCGCACGGTGCCCCGCTGCGGTGGGAGGATCGTCGCGAGGATCTTGAACAGAGTCGACTTGCCGGACCCGTTGGGGCCGAGGAACGCATGGGTCACCCCGCGTTCGACCGACACCGACACGTCGCGCAGCGCCACGCGTTCGCCGTAGGCAAAGGACACGCCGCGCACCTCGACCGCGGCACTCATCGAACTGGACCGGCCGTCGTCGCGGGCATGGTTCACACCGTGGGAGTCTTCAGGATCTTGTCCACTACCATCACCCCGAACAGCAGTGGCAGGTAGACGATCGACACCAGAAAGCAGCGTCGCATCGCTGCGGGTTGTCGCACGATGGCCGCGGCAACCGTCGCGATCAAGAACATCGCGCCGAGCGCCAACGCCGCGAATGTGTAGAGGCTACCGGTCAACCCGACCCAGGGCAGGGACGGCATCGTGCTGACCAGCACCAGGGTGGCGCAGTACAGCACCATCTGCACGGCGGTCGAGCGCCCCCCCGTGTCGACCACCGGCAGCATCTGCATTCCGGCAGCCCGGTACTGTTCGCGGTAGCCCCAAGCGATGGCCAGGAAGTGTGGGATCTGCCACAGGAACAGGATCAGGAACAGCACCAGTGCCCGTTCGTCGACCCGGCCAGAGCTCGCCGCGTAGCCGACCACCGGGGGCAGGGCTCCGGGCACCGCGCCGACCAGCGTGTTCAGCGTCGAGCGGCGCTTCATCGGCGTGTAGACCAGCACATACGAGACGAAGATCGCGGCGCAGAGTGCGGCCGCCAGGGGGTTGGTCGCCCACCACAGCAGAGCCACCCCAACGGAGGCGGTGAACAGGCCGAAGCCCAGCACTTCGCCCGAACCAAGCCGGCCCGCGGGCAGCGGTCTGCCCTCGGTTCGCTGCATGAAGCGGTCCGAGTCGCGTTCCAGGAACATGTTGAGCGCGTTGCCGCCCGCGGCGACCAGCGCGGTGCCGGTCCCGGTGCTGAGCAACAACCAGGCGGTGGGCAGGCTCGCGGCCCCGAGGAAGACCCCGGCGAGCACCGCCAAGACCGCCAGCGCGGAAAGGCGCGGTTTGCCGAGCTCCGCGAAAGCGGCGAGCCGGCTCACGCGTCCGGGGTCGGTCCGACCCGGGGCACCAAGTTGCGGTAGCTGCGCACCAGCAGGATCGTGGCGATCAGGAACAGCGTCGCGCCGAGCAACACGTGCAGGCTCTGCACCACCGCTCGACCCAGTGTCTCGGTGTCGGTGGTGCCCTTGTCGCGCCGCACCATCAACGTGACGAAGCCCAGCAGCAGCTGCACCAAGAGCACCCCGAGGCAGATCCGGTTCGTCCGCGCGAAACCCGGTACGGTGCGGAACTTACCGAGCCCGTACGACACGGTGATCAGCAGCGTCAGGGAGACGACGGTCGCGAACGAGACGTGGATCCACAGCGCGGCTTGGCTGTTGGAGTGGCGGAACCACACGCCGACCAGCACCTGGAGGAACACCATCCCCAGCGACCCCGTCGCCATGCGGCGCAGGGTGCGCACGTGGGTGCCGTTCTCGATCGATCGACACACCCACGCGGTCGAGACCGTGAATGCCAGGACCGCGGCGGTGCACAACACCACCTGCGCCATCATCCCGTGCAGGACCGGAAACAGCACCGGGAAGTGGTCGTTGAGCAGCACCCGATACCCGCCGAGGATCCCCTGCACGACGATCAGGCCCAGCATCCCGATCGCCAGGCGGCGAACCGGCCGGCGGGGGTCGCGGTAGAGGACCGTCCCGGTGAGCAGCAGTCCCACCAACCCCGCCAGAGCCCCGAGCAGCCGGTGCGAGTGCTCGAACGCCATCGCGGCAGTGCTGTCCTTCGGCCACAGGTAGTAGCCGTTGGCGTCCGGCCAGGTGCGGAACGCCATCCCCGAGTCGGTGCTGGTCACCATCGCGCCGATCTTCATGGTGAGGAAGATCACCACGACCAGCGTCACGGCGTTGCGGTACAGCCATTTGCCCTCCGGAGGGAGGTCGAGCGACACGGGGCGGGGGGCGGCTACGGCGGTGGACTGGGACATCGGTCGGCGCGGGGGGGTGCCAACGCCCCGGCTCGGCGGTTGTTTCGCACCGCCAGCATACGCAACCTGCCACCGATCTCCGGCCCGGTTTCGGCCGGCGGATGCCTGTCGCTACGCGCGGGGCGGGCGGCCTCCGACGGGCGCGCGGACGCAGCCGTCGGCGAGACCCTGCCCGGGACCCGGGAGGAGATCGACGACCGCGGTTCGTTGACCACCGAAGGCAGTGCCGGCGCGAGCGAAGCAGCTCCGCGGTTCCGGCCGTGAGAATGACCTCGACGGCCGGGCGGCCGATTGGGCCGCACTCACTGCGCAGCGAGGCAACCGTGCCGCAAGCCCCGGTCCGGTCTCGCCTCGGCTGACCGGCTCAGGACTCGCGGGGCGCACCGGACGCTCGGTCCGGGCGCGGGCCTCGGCGACCCTGCTACTTGCGGGTCGGCGCCGCCGGGCGGGCGGGCGAGTCCTGGTCGTTGCCGAACGCTTCCCACATCGGCAGCTCGTGATCCTCGATGTGGCCGGCGGCGACCGTCCGGTCGAGGAAGGACTCGGGACGCGAGCGCGCCAGTCGGGCCATCTCCTGGGTGTCGCGGTCGGTGGTGGGCAGCATCGTCAGCGCCGTCTGCAGGTGCTCGAGAGCCGTGCCCGACTCGCCGAGCCGCAGGTAGCAGACCGCGAGACTGCGGTGGATCTGGCCGAGCACGTGCTTCGGCAGCTCCTCGCCCGGGGCGAGGGACAGCTCGGAGATGGCGCGATTCCACTGGCGCTTGGTCATCAAGGTGTCGGCGCGGTGCATGTGCGCCAACGTCGCCGTCGAGACGCGCTTCTTCACCGTGTAGTACTCCATCACCTCGATCCAGGGCTCGCCCTGGAAGGTGTTGCGCACCACACCGGTGACCATCATCCGCTCGTACACCTTGGTCCCGTAGATCCTCGGCGCCTGGCGGTGGTCCTTGCTGATGAACAGCAGGCCGAACGGGCTCTCGTACTGGTCCTTCTTCCAGATCTGCTGCTCGTCGGCCCAGCAGTAGAAGTTCGCGAACCGGTCGGGCACGAACTGGGTGAAGAAGGGGTTGGAGACCTTCCCCATCGAGGTGAACTGCACCGGGAAGCGCACCCAGATGTTCTTGAACGCCTCGGGGGTGGAGCGGACCTGGGACAGCGTGGTGGTGACCACCTTGCCGGGCGGCTCGTCGCCACCGGCGTGCACAGCCGGGGCCAGCGCCGCACAAAGACCGATTAGGACTGGGATCTTCATTGGATTGGACCTTGCTCGAGGGTGGGGAAGGCGCGGCGCTATTCGCCGAGCCGCTCCATCAGTTTCTGCAGAGCGGATTGCAGCATCGCCTCGGGCAGTTCCTCACCGCGCCGAACCAGCTCCCGCAGCAGCGCGACCCGCTGCTCCTTGGAGCCACCCCTCTCGATGAGCTCCCGAACGATCTGGTCGACCCGAGACTCGTCGCCCGCCATCGATGCCACCGCCGTGCTGGTAAAGAACCGGGGATTCCTGACCGCCCAACGGATCCGGCTTCCCGGTCGGGGTATCGGAAGAATCCTCGGCGGCACTTGACCGCCCCTCGGCGCCGGCGCCCCGCCGGTGTTATCCTTTCAGGCCGGTGCGGCTATCCGGACCCCGTCCCGCCGGCACTGTACCGCCCCCGCCCAGGTGGATCCCGATCCGGGACCCCGCCTGAACCCACCGGAAAACAACCAGTTAGCTGACGATGAGATCGCTATCCACCCTCTTGGTGTCGGTCCTCCTGGCCGGAGCCCCTGCCTTGCGCGCGCAGGTGATCCTGAGCGAGATCCAGTTCGAGGATCAGTGGATCGAGATCCTCAACAACGGGCCCAACGAGGTCGACATGTCGTCCTGGTCGGTCTACCTGGCCACCAAGACGCCGAACCGGACCAACAACTACTGGTTCGGCTTCCCCGCGAACTCGCGGATGGCGGGCTACCAGTTCCTCAAGCTGTACTGGGGCAAGAAGATCCCGACCACCACTCCGCCGAACGAGCTCTACACCGGCGACAGCAACTGGCACTTCCTGTTCGGTCACGGCTTCGAGCCGCTCGACCGCCAGCAGGGTGCGCTGGCGATCTGCAACACGCAGCTCAACGCCCAGATGAACTCGCCGGGGATCTTCGTCGACTGGATTCAGTGGGGTGGCACGGGCTTCAAGCGCGAGGACATCGCGGCCAACCAGAACCTCTGGCAGGCCAACAGCTACGTGGCGTCCGTCCCGACCGGAGCGAGCCTGTCGTTGCTCTATTTCATGGACGCCAACCCGCCGCCGATCGCCGCGTACTTCTTCGACTTCACGCCGACGCCGCTGATCCACAACGCGACCCCGCTCGGCGTGGAGAACCTCGGCGGCAACTGCTCGGTGAACAAGGATCCGTCGATCAACCTGGTCAACGTGGGTTGGCCGATCCACGGCAACAAGGACTTCTCCCTGGTGGTCGAGAACACCCAGGGCGCGGCGTTCTTCGAGCGGATGATCTTCCTGTTCAGCCTGGAGGACAAGACCGCGGCCTGGGGCAACTGCATGGTGAACGCGCTGGGCCCCAACACTCTGGTGACGCCCCAGTTCGGCACCTTGCCCGGCCGCACCACGGTGCCGGTGCCGATCGTCGACTCGTCGCTGATCGCCAAGCAGGTGTGGGCCCAGGCGCTGGTGTTCACCCCGACGCTCTACTACTCGTTCAGCAACCGGGTCAAGCTGACGATCAGCAACTGACCAGTCCGGCTGACCCGCGCCGCTATTCGTAGGCGGTGTCCTGCACCAGTCCGGCGCCGGCACTCTCGCCGGTTTCCTGCCGGGCCTGGAGCATCGCGATGGCGCTCTTGCCCCAGCGGCGGATCTCGACGTCCAGGCCGGCGTCGAAGTCGTCCCGGTCGAGGTAGCCGTCGAGGAAGTGGAACACCACCACCCCGCCCGGCGCGGTGCGCTGGAGTAGCTGCTGGGCCAAGTACGCAGACCGCGTCGGATCCTCGGCCACGGCGCTGTACGGCGGATCGAGGAACACCAGATCCGGCCGCACCTCGGACTCCGCGCCATCGGGCAGGAACTCCGGCGGGCGCCACGCATCCGCCTTGACCACCTCGGTGCGGGCTTCGACTTCGGGGCCCAGCTTGTGCAGGTTCGACTTCAGGACCTGCAGCGCCTGGTTGTTCTTCTCGACGAACCACACCCGGGCCGCGCCGCGGGAGAGTGCTTCGATCCCGCTGGCCCCGGTGCCGGCGAACAGGTCCCACACTTCTTTGCCCTCGACCCAATCGCCGAGGATGTTGAAGATGGCTTCCCGCACCTGGCCGAGAAGCGGACGCGTACCCAGACCCTTGACGCTGTCCAGATTGCGCCCGCCGAACTCACCGCCGATCACCTTGAGCGACATTCGATCCGTCGACCCGATAGCACGCAGAAACCACCATGGCACACCCAGGCGCTGAGTCCGCAACCCGCACCGTGGCGTTCACCGGCAACATGGTGGCATTGGTGACCCCGTTCCGCAACGGTCAGCTCGATCGCGCGGCATTCGCCCGGCTGATCGAGCGGGTCATCGACGGCGGTGTGTCGGCGATCGTCCCGTGCGGTACCACCGGCGAATCGCCGACGCTGAGCCACGACGAGCACGACGAGGTGGTGCGGCTCGCGGTCCAGGCCGCGGCGGGTCGCGTCACGGTGATCGCCGGCGCCGGGAGCAACTCGACCGCCGAGGCGGTGCGACTGACGCGCGCCGCCGCGGAGAACGGCGCGGACGCGGTGCTGAGCGTCAGCCCGTACTACAACAAGCCGACTCAGGAAGGGCTGGTGCGGCACTTCTCCACCATCGCCGACGCCACCGACCTACCGGTGGTGCTGTACGACATCCCCGGCCGGTGCGGTGTGGCCCTGGCCCCCGACACGGTCCAGCGACTCGCGGAGCACCCGCGGATCCGTGCGATCAAGGTTGCCACCGGCAACGTGGAAGATGTCAGCCGGATCACGCGATCCACCGGGTTGGCTGCCTTGAGCGGCGACGATTCGCTGACCCTGCCGATGCTGTCGCTGGGCGCCGTCGGGGTGATCTCGGTGATCAGTAACCTGCTTCCGGCCCGGATGACGCGGCTGGTTGCCGCAGCCCTGGAAGGGGACTACTCGGTAGCCCGGCGCGAGCACGATGCCCTGTTCCCGCTGATGAAGGCGATGTTCCTCGAGAGCAACCCCGCGCCGGTCAAGGCAGCCCTGGCCAAGATCGGCTATCTTGTCGACGAACTCCGCGCCCCCCTGGTGTCGGTGAGCCCCGCGGCCCGGGTGGCGATCGAGAGCGAACTCGCACCGTTTCTGGACGAGCTGAAGCTCGAATGATCCGCGCAGCATGACCGAGAGCAGCAGCGCCACCGACCAGCTGAGCCAAGGGGTGTTCGTGCTCTGCCTGGGCGACCTCGCGAAGGTGCTCGAGCCCGGTAGGTCGTACACCGTCGGGCGCGACATCGACTGCGATGTGCGGCTCGGGCATCACACGGTCAGCGACCGGCACTGCCGCCTGGAGGTCCACGCCGACCGGGTGGTGGTGCACGACCTGGACTCCGCCTGCGGCACGAAGGTCGATGGGCATCCGGTGCTCGATCAGTCGTGGGCGCCAGGTGAAGTGCTGGAGGTCGGGGACATCCGCATCGATCTCGATCGCCGCCCTCTCGAGCCGGCTGCACCGAGCTTCGAGACCCCGAGTGCGCTGCAGGTCCACCGCGCGGAACCGGAGTTCGGCGAGATGGTCCTCGCCGAGCTCAAGCGCGCGCCTTGGTTCGGCATGTCGGTGTTGATCCACGCCATCGTGCTGTTGCTGGCGTGGTTCTTCAGCCAGCAGGTGGTCCCGAAGGGGGCGCTCAACACCGTCGTGTCGCTCGAGCAGAGCGAAGAGCAGGAGGAGATCGAAGACGACCGGGCGGAGGTCGAGACGATGGAGGAGGAAGCCGCCATGGAGGACTCCGACCTGCGCGAACGCGAAGTGTTGTTGCAGGAGGAGACGCCTGTGCAGGAGATCGTCGAGCCGGTGTTCGACCAAGGCTCGACCGACCTCGGCGATCTGCTGACCAAGGTGGGCTCGGGCACCGGCATCAACGACATCCTCAAGGTCGGCGGAGCGGCGATGTCGGGGCGCTTCAAGCGAACCGTGGGAACGCTGCGCCGCGACGGACTCGAGATCATGTTCGTGTTCGACAGCACCGGATCGATGGGGGCGGTGCTCAAGCAGGCCAAGGATCGGATGGCCAAGATGGCCACCGTGCTGCTCGAATTGGTGCCCTACGCGCGGATCGGCGTGGTGACCTACCGCGACAAGCACAAGACCGAGGACTACCTCACCCGGCAGGTCGGGTTGTCGCGCGACTTCTACCGGGCGATCAACTTCATGCAGCGGATCTACGCGGGTGGAGGTGGTGACCCGCCGGAGGCGGTGTACGAGGCGCTCGGCGAAGCCAAGCGGCAGAAGTGGACCGCGTCGGCCCGACGGATGATCGTGCTGATCGGCGACGCGCCGCCACACGCCGAGACGGAAGGTCGGATCTCGGCGATGGTCAAGGACTTCGCGCACAACGGCCGGTCGTTCGTGCACACCATCATCACTCGCCCGTCCGCGGCCCGCGAAGTCTCGGCGGACACCACCAAGTCGTTCGAGCGGATCGCCCGCGACGGCCACGGCGAGACCCTGACGTTCGAGGACGAGGCGAAGATCCTGCAGGCAGTGATGAGCCTGGCGTTCGGTCGCATGGAGTCGCGCAGCCTGGACGAGGTCTACCGGCTGGTCGACAAGCGCGCCGACGAGGCATCCGAAGAGGCGAAGAAGGTCGCGTCCGGCAAGGAGCTCAAGGAACTGCGCGTGGCATTCTCCCGCAATGTCGTGTCGCACGACTTGGTGAAGGCGATCTTGAAGGACCCCAACCCGGTGGTCTTGAAGGAGCTCGTCGGGTTCGCTCGGCAAAGGTCCTTCCCCAGCCCGGGCAAGCACGCCGCGGCATACATCCTGTACCGGGTGCTCGGTCTCGACGACCCGCCGGTCGACCCCGAGACGCAGCGTCCGCTCGATCGCGCGCGAGCCCAGGACCTGCTGCGCCGGATCGAGCGTCGCCGGCGCTGAGGCGCACGCGTTGCGCTATTCTTCGACCCACTTGCGGTCGAACACCGTGCCGTAGACCTTCAGCGTCTTGTTGGGCGGTGTGGCGTACCGCTTGGTGAAGATGTCCTTGTAGGAGCCCATCAGCCACTGGCCGGTGACAGTCAGGCCGCGCGCATTACCCGGGATCACGAACCGGTGCCGTTGGCCGAGCGTCAGCTTCTTGTCGAACGACTTCTTCGCGCCGTCGACGGTGTACGAGACCAGGAACTTCGACGCGTAGCCGGCTTGGCAGAAGCAATCGACGAAGCCGTCCGGCTGCAGTCGGAAGTTGGACTTCAGGATCCGGTAGACCAGTTGGTCGCCGGGGAAGTCCATGATCACCGTGCCGAGGCACTTCTGCTGCCGGTAGATCCCGATGTGCTCGTAGGCGTCGCCGTCGGTCGCCCGCGCGACGTCGCGCGGCGACATGCCGACCGCGCCGGACAGGTGGTTGAACACCCATTTGCCGGGCGAGTGGGCGCGGTCGAGGTAGCTGCGCACCAGTTCCTTCTTCGCAGGAAGGGTCGCCCACGTGCCGTTCTTGGTCTGCTTGTGAGCCAACCAGAACACCTGGTAGTAGTCCTGGATGTCGGCGCCGGCACCCCACTCGATTCCGTAGCTCGGATCGATCGCGCCGTTGCGCAGCACCAGGATCTTGCCGCGCACCTGGCCGAGCGTCGGGATGGTGCCGTTGCCGCGGAAGAAGTACTGCCCGTAGCGCGCCAGGTAGCTGTCGGAGATCTGCCGCGCGCTCTTGCTGCCGGCTTCCGGCGTGTGCTCGTTGGTCTTCCAGCGCATGACGATCGCCTCGCTGGGGTTGCTGCGCAGGAACGCGATCATCGCGTCGACCACATCGCCGAACATCTGCTTCTGGAACACGATGCCGTGGTGGATCGCGAACGCGTCCTTGGTCGGTCGGCAGCGGATGTCGAAGTAGCGGATACCGGCGGCGAGTTGCTCGGCGATCGTCCAGCTCTGGGTCTGCGCGACCAGCCCGCCGTGCAGTGCGCCGGAGTCGTGTGTGCCAGGGATCGAGATGCGCGCCAGCGACACGTTGTTCCCCAGCTTGCCCATCCACTGCCTTGCTGTGCCGACCAGCCACGCTTGCGGCTTGTCCGCAGTGGAGAACGCGCCGCCAGGTAGGCTGTCCTCGTCCCGCTGCGGGAACGAAGCCGGCGGCGCGGGACGCGGTGCGGGTGTGCGCCCGGTCCGCGGCCGCGGCTGCGGCCGCGGCGCTGGGCGCAGCGTCCAGTGCGAGCGGTTGGACCAATCGATGCGCTTGCCGTCCTTGCTGATGGTGCCGCGCTGGGTGTCGGTCTTGGTCGCGCCGCGGCTGTGCACCATCGCCAGGATCACCTGACCCTTCAGTTCGCCCGACGCGTCGGTCCACCACCTGCGCCCCGCCGCGCTGAGCATCCTGGCCTTCACGTTCCGCACCGAGACCTCGATCGCGATCTCCATACCGTTCGAGTCGACCCAGGTCCCCGGAACCAGCACGGTCGCGACCTGCGCCGCGGGCGCAACGCGCGGCGCGGGCGTAACCTGCGCCGGAAACACGAACTTGCCGTGCAGCGGGTAGTGGTCCGAAACGTCGCGGAACGACCCGGCGCGACCCTTCCTGGCGATGTTCTGCCCGTTGGACTTGAGGCACACCACCGCCTCGCTCGCCGAGGTCGGCTGCAGGTAGCCCTTGGCCAGCAGAATGTAGTCGAGCAGCTGTGGGGGCCCGTCGTCGGCGTCGACCCACTCGTTGGTGTTCTTGTCGAGCGAGTACGGATGACCACTCGGGGTGGGATGGACCGCATCGATCCGCCGCAGCATGTCGGCGTACTCGCTGTTCGCCTTGCCCAGCTCCGACACCATGTCGACGTTCATGTCACCGATCACGATCACCGGTTCGTGCGCGGGGATGTGCTGTGCCGCGATGAACTGCCGCAGTTCGTCGAACTGACCAGAGCGGGCCTTGCGGCCGCCGTCCGACAGGGGCAATCGGGTGCGGCCCTTGAAGTCGTAACTGGCATTGGTGTGGGTGGCGAAGATGTTGTAGGGACGACCCTGTTTGTCGATTCGCGCGTACAGCACTCCCTTGTCGGCGTTGCGATCCGCCGATGCGTAGTGGGTGTAGATGTGCTCGCGGGTCTTGGTGATCTTGTGCTTGCTGAACACCATCACGCCTCCCGACCACGCCGCCGAGCCCTTCTTGCCCAGCACGTCGGTGGAGTACAGGAAGCCAACCTTCTTCATGTTCGCCGTCAATTCGGGGCGCAACGAGGCAGTGAACGCCTCGTTCACCGTGATCACGTCGATGGACGAGTCGAATCGGCGGATCGCCTCCGGTAGTGCGATCGTGCTCAGTTGGCTCCGCTCGCTGTGTCCGAAGCCGGTCTGGTGCTTCATCCCCTCCGACGAGGGGCGCTGCTGGATGTTGTGCTGCCAGATGTCGAGCTCGTTGGCTCGTGTCACCACACCGGTCTCGGTGATGGTGTACTCGACGTCGTAGTACAGCCAGCCGACCTTGAAGTGCCAACGGGCGTCGAACGCGTAGGTCAACGAGCCGGTGCGCCGACTGTCGGCGACCCGCGTGGTCACGTTCGAGTCGGAGTACCACTTGGGCTTGGCCCCGTTCCACGACGCGGACATCCAGATGCTGCTGCCGATCAGCTTGCCAGCCAGCCGCTGGCTGAGTTGCACGAAGTCCCGGTTGGGCAGCTCGGCTCGGGTGTGGAACTCGTAGGTCTTGCCGTTCTTGATCCCCTTGTCGCGGCTGACCGTGAGGATGCGGGCTCGCTTGCCCGGCGCGACCGAGGTGGCGCCCCATGAGTAGGCGCCCTTGGCCGGCAGCGTGCCGCCGTAGGTCAGGGTGATGGTGCGCCGCGTCTTGTTGGTCAGGTAGATGTCGGAGTGCGGGCCTTGGCGACCGGGACTGGCGGCCAGTCCGTCGAGCAGCGAAAGGACCAGAAGACCGGCGGATAGGGCTCTCGTGTTCATGCGCGGGGTTCGAACCAAGGGTTGGTGTGGGGCAGTGCTCAATGCGCATTCCAGGGGCCGCGCTGCGGGAAAATGTGTGTGAATCCGTGCCGCCGTTCCCATGGCGCCGCGCCGTACGGCATCAAGCATTCCCAGGGCCGGGACGATGGCACTCCGATGCTCCTCGAATCGTCCCACCACGACCTGACCGGCACCGGATTCGGCCTGTTCGCCCTGGCGGTGTTCGTGTTCGCCTACGCGCTGGTGGTCGCCGAGGACTACATCCACCTGCGCAAGTCCAAGCCGGTCATCATGGCCGCGGGCGTGATCTGGATCCTCACGGCCTACGCCTACGCCCACACCCCCGGCCCGCACGCCGACCTGTCGGAGCGGGTCGGCCACCACGTGAAGGACTTCGCCGAGCTGTTCCTGTTCCTGCTGGTGGCCATGTCCTACATCAGTGCGATCGCCGAACACAACGTGTTCTTGCGGCTCAACGCCTGGCTGGTGTCCACCGGATGGGGGCTGCGCACCGTGTTCTGGGCAACCGGTGGTCTGGCGTTCGCGATCTCGCCGGTGGCGGACAACCTCACGACCGCGCTGCTGATGGGGGCGGTGGTCGCCGAAGTGGGACGTGGCCAGCCGAAGTTCATCGCCCTGGCGTGCACCAATATCGTGGTCGCGGCGAACGCCGGCGGGGCGTTCTCGCCGTTCGGCGACATCACCACGCTGATGGTCTGGCAGGCCGGCAAGGTGCCCACGCTCGACTTCTTCCGCTTGCTGGTTCCATCGCTGGTCAACTGGCTGGTGCCGGCGATGATCATGTCGTTGGCGGTCCCGGCAGTCCCGCCGGCCGAGAGCGAGGACGACGTGGTCCTGGCGCCGGGTTGGTGGGTGGTGGTCGGGCTGTTCCTGTTGACCATCGTCACCGCGGTGTCGTTCCACGCCAACCTGCACCTGCCGCCGTTCCTCGGCATGATGACCGGCCTCGGCTACCTGATGCTGTACGGCTACTCGCGGCGGCTGATGGCACGCCGGGTGGAGAATGCCGAGCCGGTCGACGTGTTCCGCAACATCGCCGAAGTGGAGTGGGACACGCTGCTGTTCTTCTTTGGCGTGATCATGTGCGTCGGCGGGCTGTCGGAGCTGGGGTTCCTCGGCAAGGCGTCGCACGCGATGTACGGTCAGCTGGGTCCAACGGTCGCCAACATCGGGGTCGGGCTGGTCTCCGCGGTGCTCGACAACGTGCCGGTGATGTTCGCGGTGATCGGGATGAACCCGGACATGGGCAGCGGACCGATCGCGATCCACCAGTGGCTGCTCGCGACCCTCACGGCGGGCGTGGGGGGGTCCCTTCTGTCGGTCGGCTCGGCGGCCGGAGTCGCGCTGATGGGGTCGTCGCGCGGCACCTACACCTTCATGGAGCACCTGCGCTGGACGCCGGCGATCGCGGTCGGCTTCGCATCCTCCATCGTCGCGCACTGGTGGCTCAACTATCCGGGGGGCACGGGACCCGTCGGGTAGACTGCCGGGCATGGCCCGACTCGAAGCCGCGATCCCCTCCGCGCTGCTCCTGCTGTTCGCCGGCGCTGGCGCAGCGCAAACCCCCGCCGCCGGGGCGCCCGCGGCGCAGGCACCCGCGGACAAGTCGCCGCCCGCCAAGCCGGCGAAGTGGCAGACCGACAAGGTCCACGGGCCGTCGAAGCGGATCGAGATCTCCGTCGAGCAGGGGACCTGGATGAACCTCGACGTCAGCCCGGACGGCAAGCGGATCGTGTTCGATCTGCTGGGCGACATCTTCACCGTGCCGATCGCCGGCGGCGAGGCGACCGCGCTGCTCACCGGCCCTGCGTTCACGGTGCAACCGCGCTTCAGCCCGGACGGTAAGCGGATCGCGTTCACCTCGGATGCAGGCGGTGGGGACAACCTCTGGGTCATGGATGCCGACGGGTCCAATGCGCGGCAGGTGACCCAGGAGTCGTTCCGGCTGCTGAACAACCCCGCCTGGACGCCGGACGGTAAGTACTTGATCGGTCGCAAACACTTCACCGGCACCCGTTCACTGGGCGCCGGCGAAATGTGGATGTACCCCGTCGATGGCCACAGCACGGCAGGCATCCAACTGACCAAGCGGCGCGACCAGCAGCACGACGTAGGCGAGCCCGAGATGTCGCCGGACGGTCGGTTCCTCTACTACAGCGAGGACGTCAGCCCGGGGAAGGCGTTCGAGTACAACCGTGACCCGAACGGGATCATCTACGTGATCCAGCGGCTGGACTTGGTCAGCGGGGAGATCGCCACGGTGTCGCGCGCCAACGGTGGAAGCGCTCGCCCCGAGCTGTCACCCAACGGCAAGCAGTTGGCGTTCGTGCGACGGGTGCGCGGCGAAACCGTGTTGATGGTGCGCGACCTCGACGCCGGCACCGAGCAGGAGATCTGCGGTGGGCTGAGCAAGGACGGCCAGGAGACTTGGTCGATCTTCGGGGTCTACCCGAACTTCGCTTGGACTCCGGACGGCGAGCACATCGTGCTGTGGGCCCAAGGCAAGCTCCGCTCCGTGGAGGTGCACACCAAGAAGGTCACCGAGGTGCCGTTCCTCGCCTCGGCGCCGCACGACATTCGCGATGCACTGCGGGTGCCGCAGGAGTTCGGCGGTGCCGAGCAGACGGTTCGAGTGTTGCGCTGGCCGCAGGTCACCCCCGACGGCAAGAAAGTGTTCTTCCACGCACTCGGCCACATCTGGCACCGCGCGTTGCCCGACGGCAAGCCGCAGCGGCTGACCAAGGAACAGGACCTGGAGTACTACCCCTGCCTGTCGCCAGACGGTCGCCAACTGGCGTTCGTCACCTGGAACGACCAGACCGGCGGTCGGCTGGTGGTGCTCGACCTGGAGCTCGGCGAGCGACAAGTGCTGTTCGACAAGCCCGGACACTACGTCGAGCCGAGCTTCGACGCCACCGGCGAACGGTTGGTCTACCGTCGCCTCGGTGATGGTTCGACGCGCGGCTCGGCGTTCGTGACGCGGCCGGGGATCTACGTGTTCGAGCTGCTCGGTGGCGTCAACCGATTCGTGTGCAAGAGTGGACGCCAGCCTCGCTTCCACCCCAAGCAGGACCGGGTGCTCGTGCTCGACAAGGTGGGTGACGACACCGCGCTGGTCAGCATCGACATGCTGGGTCACGACCGCAGGGTCGTCGCGACGTCGCGCCGCGCCGAGGACATCCTGCTGTCGCCCGATGCTTCGGTGGTCGCGTGGGAAGAGTTGTTCCACGTCTACCTGAGCCCGATGCCGGCAACTGGCGGCAAGCTCCACCTCGCGCCGGAGCGCAAGGACCTGGAGGCGGTCAAGCTCACGGTCGATGGCGGTGAGTTCCTGACCTTCGCGGCCGATGGCAAGACCCTGTACTGCAGCCTCGCCGCCAACCTGCAGACGGTGGACGTTGCGACGGCCCTGGCGCACCGCGGTAAGGGGCTCCCGCCGCAAGCGGTGCGCGATCTAGCGTTCACCGTGCCTGCCGACATTCCGGCGACCGACTTGGTATTCACCAACGCGCGGGTGGTGACGATGGACGGCGAGCGGGTGATCGCCAAGGGGTTCGTCCACGTCAAGGGGAACCGAATTGCCGCGGTTGGCTCGATGTCGGAGCTGCGCCTGCCTGCCGGCGCGAAAGAGATGGATGTGCGCGGCAAGACGCTGATGCCGGGGATCGTCGACGTGCACGCCCACATGCCGTCCGGCAACGGCGGCATGCTGCCGCAGCACAATTGGGCCTACATGGCCAACCTGGCGTTCGGCGTCACCTGCACGCACGACCCCAGCCACGACACCAAGATGGTGTTCTCGGCCGCGGAGCTCATGAACACGGGCGCGTTGCTCGGCCCGCGCCTGTTCAGCACCGGAACGATCCTGTACGGCGCAGAGGGCAACTTCAAGGCGGTGATCGAGAGCCTCGATGATGCGAAGTCGCACCTGCGTCGACTGCGCTCGTTCGGGGCATTCAGCGTCAAGAGCTACAACCAGCCGCGCCGCGATCAGCGCCAGCAGGTGATCGCCGCGGCTGCCGAGCTCGGGATGATGGTCGTGCCGGAGGGTGGCAGCATGCTGTTCCACAACCTGACGATGATCCTCGATGGTCACACGACTCTCGAGCACGCGCTGCCGGTCGCCCCGCTGTACGAAGACGTGTTGCAGCTGTTCACTGCATCCAAGACCGCCTACAACCCGACCCTGGTAGTCGGCTACGGTGGGGTGTGGGGCGAGAACTACTGGTTCGAGCGCACCAAGGTGTGGGAGAACAAGCGGCTGTTGAACTTCGTGCCGCGCAGCTTGGTCGATCCCCGCAGTCGGCGTCGTACCAAGTTCCCCGACAGTGAGTGGCACCACATCGCGCTGGCCAAGAGTGCCGCCGAGCTGGTGCGGCGCGGCGTGGTGGCGTCGGTGAGTGCGCACGGCCAGATGCAGGGCCTGTGCAGCCACTGGGACCTGTGGATGTTCCAGCAAGGCGGGCTGACCAACCACGAGGCGCTGCGCACCGCGACCATCCATGGCGCGCGCGCGCTGGGGCTGGATCGTCACGTCGGCTCACTGGTGAAGGGCAAATTGGCCGATCTCTTGGTGCTCGACGGCAACCCGCTCGACGACATCCGCGAGAGCGAACACATCGCGATGGTGATGAAGAACGGTCGGCTGTACGACGCGATGACGCTCGCCGAGCTCCATCCGCGAACTACCAAGCCACCGAAGCTGCCGTTCCTCGGGCTGGCCGCGTCGATCGGCTACGGCTGCGACTGCCACATCGTGCGATGAGGCTGCTGTGTTTTCTGGCGAAGCGGTTTCGCTGGAAGTCCCACTCGAAGACCCTCGCGGACGCCGTCGACGCCGATGTCGAGCAACAGCTGCGCGACTGCGTGGTCGCGTTCGTGCACGCCGAGCCGAAGGACGAGTTGGAAGGGGCGCAGGCCCGCGCGTTGCGGCATGCGCTCAAGCACCTGAAGTGGATGGCGAACAAGCGCGAGTTGACAAACGTGGTCCTGCACTCGTTCACCCACCTCGGCACCGAGAGTGCGGCCCCGGCCTTCGCAGAGGCGTTCCTCGCCGAGTTGGCTGCACGGTTGTCCGGGACCGGCTACGACGTGGCGTGCACGCCCTTCGGCTACTTCTGCGAGTGGGACCTCGAGGTCCACGGCGAGAGCTTGGCGAAAGTGTTCAAGGAGATCTGAGAGCTACTGCCCGCGGGCGGTGAACTCGGTTGTCGTCGGCCCCGATTCGCGGCGCGAGAACCGCGACACCCCACTGACTCAGGGGCTCGGGCTCGAACGGAGACGGGGAGTCTCCTCGAGACCGGTCTTGGCCGGCGACAACACCGTGTGCAGCGCGGCGATCGTGGTCACCAGCGTCGCACACGGAAACAGCCACAGGTGCCAGGCGCCGAGGTGGGCGTTGTCCTTGCCCTGCTGCAGCAGGCCACCCCACGACACCACGTCCAGACCCGGGCCCAAGCCCAAGAACGACAGCGTGGCTTCGACCACGATCGCGCTCGCGGCGACGAACATCGCATTCACCAGGATCGGCCCGCGCGCCGCGGGGAGCGCATGGCGCACCAGGACTCGGGTGGGGCTCACCCCGAGGTGCTCGGCGCAGAGCACGAACTCCTGATCGCGCAGCCGCAACAATTCACCGCGCACGATCCGCGCGAAGCTCACCCAATAGAGCGCGCCGAGCACCACGACCACGGCGCTCAAGCTGCGCTGCAGGAACGTCATCACCGCGAGCACGAAGAAGAACGGTGGGAAGCACAGGAACAACTGCACCAGGGCAGAGACCAGTGCGTCGACCACGCCGCCGCGGTAGCCGGCGATCGCACCCAGTGGGACCCCGATTCCGGCTGCCAGCACCACGCTGCCCAGCGCGATCCACAGCGCGGTCAGTCCGCCGTGGAGCAGGCGCACCAGCAGGTCGCGACCGCTGTCGTCGTTGCCCAGGTAGTGGACCATCAGCTGCGGCGCGGCGTTGATCCGCCCCGCGAACCTCTCCTGCGGTCCGTTCGGGATCGGCGGCATCACCGCCCAGTCCGTCGAATCGTCCGACAATCCCAACCACCACTGCTTCCATGGCGCACCGTCAGGCGCCTGGGACGTGGCACCCAGGTAGCTGCGAAACGCCGGGAAATACCACGCTCCGCCGGCCCGCGCGACCAATGGGACGTCGTTGGCGAGCAACGGTGCGAACAACGCGCTCAGCACCAGCAGCCACGCGACGGCACGGCCGATCCGCCTCACCGCAGTTCCACCCGTGGGTCGACCATCCGGTGCGCCAGGTCGGACAGCAGCAAGCCGATCAGGGTCGCGATCGACACCAGCATGGTCAGCGCCATCACCATCGCCATCTCCCGCTGCGACACCGCCTGCAGCGTGAGCCAGCCCAGTCCACGGATCGAGAACACCGACTCGACGACCACCGTGCCGCTGACCAGGGCAGGCAGCATCGCGCCGAGAATGGTGACCACCGGGGACAACCCGTTCTTCAGCACGCGGCGGCGGAACAGTGCATCCGACACGCCGAAGCCGCGTAGCGCCAGGGCGAAGTCGCTGCGCGCCGCGCGCGCGACCGACTCGCGGAGGAAGCGGAACACCACCACGCCGTAGCCGGTGGCCAACGTGCCGACCGGCAGCACCAGGTGCCGTGCCAGATCGAGCAACTGAGCCCACCGGCCCAGCGCCGTCGCATCGACCGAACTCAGACCAGCGGTTGGCAAGAGCGGGGCGAAGAACCCGCCGCCGAAACACAGCAGCAGCAGCGTAGCGAGCAGGAACTCCGGGGTGCCCCACAGCAGAAACGAAGCGGCGCTGGCGGTCTTGTCCAGCGGCCCACCAGGGCGCATGCCGGCGCGGGCCGCGAGTGGCACGGCGATACCCAGAGCGAACAGCAGAGCGAGGGCGTTGAGCAGCGCTGTCACCGGCAAGGCGTCGAGGATGCGCTGTCGAAAGCGCGCCGATTCCAGCGGATCGCCGGCGAAGTCGAGTACCGCGGCGTGCTTCAGCCAGCGGCCGTAGCGGCTCCAGAACGATCGCCGGGCACCGGTTTCCGGGTCGACCAAACCGTGCAAGATCATCAGGCGGCGGACGCGCTCGGCTTGTTCACGGACCGTGCCTGCCGCGGCGGAGGACGCCTGTTCGGCTTCCAGCACCGCTTGGTCGCCCGGCGCCAACTCGATCAGCGAGAAGGTGACGAACGAAATGGCGAGCAGGGTCGGTAGCGCCCACAACAGCCTGCTCAGCACGAAGGACCGCATGCTGCGGGTGCTACCCGTTCCGCTCGCGCTTCTTGGGGTCCGGCTGGCGGTCCGGGTCGATCTTCACCTTGCCCTTGCCGCTCGGTTTCGGCTCGGGGCGCACGAAACGCGGTCGACCATCCATCGCGTCCAGGCCAACCAGGATGCGAAACACGCCGGCGGCGATCTTGCGGGTCGTCTCCGGATCGATCTTGTCGATCGTGTCGGTCGGCTTGTGGTAGTCGTCGTGCTCGCTGGTGGAGAAGAACAGGAACGGAATGCCGCGCTGCTCGAACGGCGCGTGGTCGGAGCGCCCCGCGGACATCTTCTTGATCGTTCCGGCCAGCACGCCGAAGTTCTCGGGCGCGAACAGCGGCAACTTCTCGGTGGCGAACGCGGAGCGCGCCAGAGCAGCCAGCTCGGGCGATTGATCGGTGCCGAGCACGCCGACTGCCGGAGCGTCCGGAATCCCGACCAGGCGCTTGGCGAACGACAGACCCTTCTGATCGAGTAGCCGCGGACGGCCGATCATGTCGAGGTTGATCATCGCCACCAGCTGTTGCAGCGAGCGGGGCGGCTTGCGGGCGAAGTGGTTCGAGCCCCGCAAGCCTTCCTCTTCCCCGCCGAACGCGACGAACAGCACCGAGCGACGCAATCGTGGTTTGTGTGCCGCGAGTGCCCGCGCGACGGCGATCAGGCCGGCGACCCCGGACGCGTTGTCGTCGGCACCGGGGTGGATCTTGCCGCCGCGATCGCCGAGGTGATCGAAGTGCGCGCCGACCAACACGTACTCCTTCTGTCGCTCGCCGGCGGCGCCGGGCAACCAGGCGAGCACGTTGCGGGCTTCGACGCGATCCACTCGGAACGTGTTGGGCTTGTTCGGTTTGGCAACCGCGCGCATGATCCGGAAACACTGCTCGAAACCGCGCGGCTTGTCGGCCTCCTTCGCGGCGTCGCCAGCCGGGGTCAGCCCGAGCTTCTCGAATTCCGCGGCGATCCACCGCGCCACGGTCTTGGCGCCAGGACTCCCGGCGCGGCGACCACGCAGCTCGTCGGCGCACAGCGTTGCGACCACCGATCGGATGTCCGCCGCGGTAGGTGTGAAGACGAGTTTCTGCTCCGGAGTCGCAGCGGGCTCCTGCTGTGCCAGCAGCGATCCGCACGCGAACCAGATCGCCGCGATGACGCGGCACACGTTGCTTCTCTCGGTCATGGTCGTTTGCCCGCGGGTTCCTCGTTGCCGCGGATCACCGCGAGGATCGCCTCGCGGGTCTGCTCCCAGGCCTGCGCCGGCAGAGTGCCGCGCCGCCATTCGAGGGTCAGGGTCGGCACGTGGCGATCCCATCCACACCACGAGCCCAGCGAGCCCGGGGTTGCGGCGATCGACTCGGAGGGCACCACCGGGAAGCCGCTCTTGCGCGCGAACAAGCGCGCCAGCGGCCGCGCCGGACCGTCGTAGTTGATGAAGTAACGATCGCGCCAACTGTGCGCGACCACCACCAAGTCGGGTTCGATCGCCTGGATGAGTTCGTGGATCACGCGCGACTCCGGTTGCGTCAGTCCGCTTCCCGAGGTGCGGTTGCTGGCGGGGAAATCGCGGTTCAGATCGACGCCGCGTAGATTGGTCCGCCGCTGCGCCGCGCGGCCGTCCGGGTTCATGTCTTCGACCTGATGCAGCGTGACGCGGTTCGGCAGCCCGGGCTGGCGCAGGAACGCCGTGGGAAGCTCGGAGGTCGCCACCATGCCCTCGATCTCGTCTCCATGGATGCCTCCGATCCACAGCACTTGCCGGTAGCCGCGCCCGATCCGGCGGTAGCGGATCGGGCGGCCTTCCACACTGCTGCCGATCGACTGCCACTCGGGAATCGCGATCGGCGCGGGTCGCTCCGGCTCCGGTTCGACCAGCGGCCGATGGCGCGGCGGTGTCTGCACGCAACCGGCCAGCAGGACGCCGAGGAGCGGAAGTGCCGGGGTTCGCATTCCCGGAGTTTGGCTGATGCCGTGGATCGAAACCATCCCATCACGGCGTATTGCCGCACCGAGCGTGCCTCACATGCCGAACGCCAGCGGATCGAGTGGGTCGAACACGAACTGCTGGAAGCCGGTGATGAACGCCGAGCCCTGCACCTGCGGAATCACCGCCTGCCGCCCGGCGACGTCGACCTGTTCGAGCACCGTGCCGATGAACTCGGTGCCGCAGATGCTCTGGTTGTGGAACTGTTCACCGACCGCGAGTTGGCCGCGAGCGTGCATCACCGCGAGCTTGGCCGAGGTTCCGGTGCCGCACGGCGAGCGGTCGTAACTCATCCCGGGGCACAGCGTCAGCGTTCGCGCGCCGACACCCTCCGGGACCTGACGTGGCGCGTAGATCTCGATGTGGTCGATCACCTGCGGCTCGGCGGTGGTCGGGTGGAAGCCCTGCTCACCGGCGTCGAGCAGGGCGGTCCGCACGCGGTCGGCAAACTGCAGCAGCTCGTTGCGGTGCTGTGGCTCGACCGTCAGGCCGGCCTGATCCTCTCGGATGATCGCGAACCAGTTCCCGCCGTAGGCGATGTCGACAGTGATTCGGCCGCGCCCCGGGACCTCGACCGCGAAGTCGGCTTTGTGCAGGAACGATGGCACGTTGCGGATCTTCACCGCGACCGGTCGGCCCGATCGGACCACGACTCGAGCGGTGACCGGACCGGCGGGGGTGTCGAGTACGACGCGCGTCTCCGGCTCGGTTGCCGCCACTCGTCCAGTGGCGACCAGCACGGTGGCGACCCCGATCGCTCCGTGGCCGCACATGTTGAGATAGCCGACTTCGTTGGCGAACACCACGCCGCAGTCCGCGTCGTCGCGGGTCGCCGGGAGCAGGTAGGCCAACACGATCGCGTCGTGTCCCCGTGGCTCGAGCACCAGCCCGGTGCGCAATCGGTCGACGTTCTGCCGCAGCCAAGCGCGCTTGTCCACCATGGTGGCGCCGGGGACATCGGGGAGTCCACCGGTGACGATCCTGGTCGGCTCACCGGCGGTGTGGGAATCGATCGCCTGGATGGTGTGTGCGTAGTCGATCATCGCGTGGGCCGGCAGCGTAGCCGCGCACCGTCACCATCGTACGCGGGTGATCGGATCTCGGCGGGCAACCCACCGACGCTCGCTGCAAGCACCTCCGGCGATCCGAGCACCGCGCTGCCGTGCGTCGACTCCCTCGCCACCTGCCGTCGCCAGCGTGAACGTGTGCCGGCGGAAGCCGAGCGAGCGCAGCGGACTCAGCGGTTCGCGATCCGCACCGTGAAGATGGGCACTTCGGCCGGTGCGCCGATCCGCAGCGGGAGGACTGTCGCCCCCACGCCGCGGCTGACGAACAGGGTCGAGTCCGCCTCGCGGTAGTGCCCACCCTGGTAGCCGAACGCGCTGTGCAGGATCGCGGCCTTGCCGAGCACGCAGATCTGCCCGCCGTGGGTGTGCCCGGACAGCGTGAGGTCGATGCCGACCGCAGCGGCTTCGAAGAAGAAGTCCGGGTGGTGCGACAGCAGAATCACCGGCTCGTCGTGACGCGCGCCGCGCAGCGCCTGGTCGAGATCCGGCTCGCCTTCGGTCAAGTCGTCCACGCCCGCGAGCCACAGCGCACCTCCGTCGCGCTCGATGCGGACCCCGCGGTTGGTCAACACCTCGACCCCTTGCTCGCGCAGGAACGGCGACCACAGCCCGAGATCCTTGCCCCAGAAGTGATCGTGATTGCCGGGCACGGCGAACACGCCGAGGGGGGGAGCCACTTCGGCGAGGGCACGCCGGAACAACAGGATCTCCCGCTCCCGCGTGTTGATGAGATCACCGCCGAGGCACACCACGTCCGGTTTGCGCGCCGCGATCTTGGCGAAGATCCGGCACAGATCCCGTTCGTCCATGTAGCTGCCGGCGTGGATGTCCGAAACGAACGCGATCCGCAGCCCATCGAGTCCCGGTGCACCGCGCCGCAGTGGGATCTCGATCTCCGGGAACCCCAAGCCGCGTTGTGCCCAGCGGTGCAGCCAGCGCGACGGAGGCACGCGATCGAATGCCCGGTTGAACATCGATAGCGACCAGGACAGCCAGCGCCGTACCCGCGATCGTCGGCCGGTGAGCATGCCGACCGGACGGGGTGCCCGCCGTCGGCTCGCCGGCGGCCACTCCGGGAGGATCGTCGGGGGGCGAGTTTCGGTCATCGGGTGGGAGCCGTGCGCAGCCGGTTGAACAGCGTGCGCACCCCGATACCCAGCATATCCGCGGCGCGGGTTCGGTTGCCGCTACAGCTGCGCAGCGTCGCAGCGATCAGCGCCTCGGTGACGTCCCGCTCGGTGCGGCCGACCAGCGCTTCGATCGGATCGTGCGCGCGCGGAGCCTGCGGGGTCAGCACGTTCGCGGCCGGTTGCAGCCAATGGGTCAACAGCTCGGCCGTGATGATTCCACCCTCACAGAGCAGGCAGGCGCGCTGCACCAAGTTCTGCAGTTCGCGCACGTTGCCGTCCCAGCGCTGCGCCAGCAGCAACGGCTCGGTGTCTTCCGCCAGGGTCACTCCCTTGGTCAGGAAGTGGCGTGCCAGTGGCAGGATGTCCTCGGGCCGGTCGCGCAACGGCAGCAGGTGGATCGGCACCACGTTCAGCCGGTAGAACAGGTCCTCGCGGAAGCGGCCGGCCGACACCTCGTGCTCGAGGTTGCGGTTGGTCGCCACCACGATACGCACGTCCGAGCGCAGCGTCTTGCTGCCGCCGACACGGCAGAACTCGCCTTCCTGCAAGACGCGCAGCAGTTTTGCTTGCAGCAGTGGCGACATTTCGCCGACCTCGTCCAGGAACAAGGTCCCTTGGTCGGCCAGTTCGAAGCGACCCTCGCGACGGCGTGTCGCACCGGTGAACGCACCGCTCTCGTGGCCGAAGAACTCGCTCTCCATGAGCGTCTCCGGGATCGCGGCACAGTTGATCTTGACGAACGGACCGTCGGCGCGATCGCTGCGTTTGTGCACCAGTGCGGCGACCCGCTCCTTGCCGGTGCCGCTCTCACCGCTGATCAGCACGGTCGCCTTGCTCGGGGCCACCCGGGCGACCAGATCGACGATCCCGGCCATCGCGCGGCTGTTCACCAGCATGTCGCTGCCGACGCTCTGCGCGCGGAAGAAGCGGTTCTCGCGCAACAGCCGCCGTCGCTCGCGAACCCGAGTGAGCGACAGTGACAGGTCTTCGGGCGAGACCGGCTTCTCCAGGATGTCGTCTGCACCGCTGCGCATCGCCTGCACGGCGACGTTCATGGTGCCGTGCGCGGTGACCATCACCACCGGTCGATCGAGGTCTCGGATCTTCGCCTCGGCCAGCACCTTCATTCCATCGGCGCGGGGCATCTGCAGGTCGGTGAACACGAAATCGAACGGCTTGCGGCGCAGTGCCTCGATGGCGCGCTCGCCGTCGCCGACGGTAGTCACGTCCAGGTCGAGATCGCGCAGCACCTCGGCCATGAACTCGCACGACAGCGGATCGTCGTCGGCGAGCAGCACCGAGTCAGCCATGGCTCGCCTCCACGCCGGGTTCGACACATAGCGGCATCGTCACCCGGAACTCGGCCCCCGGACGCCCGGGGTTGAGCAACTCGATCCGACCGCCGAAGAACGCCAGGACGCGGCAGGCGAGCGCCAGGCCGAGCCCGTGGCCCTGGTCCTTGGTCGACACGAACGGCTTGAAGATCCGCTGCGCATCGGCCGCGGCTACACCCGGTCCGTCGTCGCGCACCGTCAGTGCCAGCTCTCGGTCGATCAGCTCGACGCGGACCTGCAGGCGTGCGCGGCGACCCGGCACCGCTTCGGCGGCGTTGCGGAACAAGTTCCCGAGGACCCGGCCGAGCACGTTGCCGTCGACCGGCAGGTCGGGTTGAGCGCCACCGACGAACCGCACCTCGAGGCACCCGGTGGGCACACCGGCTGCTGTGGCGGACCGGTGGATCAGCGGCAGGATGTCGACCAGCTTGGCAGCAGAAGCCGCGGGGCGGGCGAACGCCAACAAGCCCTTGACGATCGAGTCGACCTGTTCGAGGCCATCGCTGATGCGCGCGGCGTAGCGGCGCTGTTTGTCCGTGTCGTCGGTGCGCGAGAGCAGGGTGGCGAACCCCATCACACCGTTCAGCGGGTTCTTGATCTCGTGGGCGATGCCCAGCGCCAACTCCGACAGCCCGGCCAGTCGGTCGAGCCGATCGACTTCGCGCTCCAGCCGAACCACCCGCGATCGGTCTTCTGCGGTGATCAGGGTGCCGCCATCGGCCATCCGGGTGCGCTGCAGGCGAAGGTTGACGCGTTCGTGTTCCCAGTCGCCCTCCGGTAGATCTTGGAGTTCGGTCCCGTGCGCAGCCACCAGGCCGCACAACCGGCGTCCCTCGGGGTTGCACCAGCGCTCGGTCCCCGAGGCGTCCAGCGACAGCAGGCCGACCGGCAACGAGGTGAAGACCATCTCGCGTTCCAACAACGTCTTCTGTAGCTCGTCGTTGGTGCGGGTCAGCTGGAGGTCGATCGCGGCGGCGTGCGTCTGCAGCTCGGAGTAGCTCTCCTCGAGCTGGCGCGCGGCGTGGATGAAGGCCTCGAATCCCTGGTGGATGTCCATCACCGGTATGCAGGTTGGCGACTCGGTCGGCTCACTGCCGACTCACCGGTCGGAGCGCAGGGGGGGTCCATTCCGCATTGGTCTCGATCCACTTCAGCATGTTTCGCGCCACCCGCGCCGAGGTGCCCCAGTGACCGGATGTCTCGGTGCCGGCCTCGGATTTGGTCACGTCGCGGGCCTCGATCTTGGCGAAGATGCTGTACGCCTTCTCGTAGTGTTTGGCGGCGTCACGCTGCGCCGACTCGTGTGCGGCGTCTTGCTTGGTCGCCTCCTTCTCGGCGGCGGCGCGAGCACCCATCAGTCGTTCGTATTCGGCCACCGACTGGACCGTTCCGCCCGCCGAGCGGAGGTGTCGACCTGCATCGCGGAGTTTCGCGGCTGCGGCCTCGGAGTCGGTGCGTTGCTGCTTGGCCCGCGCGGCGGCTCGGCTGGCCGCCCGCGCGCGCCGCTTGGCCTCGTTGTGGATCTCCTCGTGCGTGCGCGCCAGGTAGAACAGGTCCGCGAGTTCGGCCTGCCGGTCGTTCTCGGCACCCTCGAGTTCGCGTAGCGCCGCCGCGTACTTGCCAGCCTTGAACAGGATTCTCCCCACGGCGCCGCGGTTCGCCGAGCCGACGATGATCGTCCGGGCTTGCTTGTTCTGCGGGTCCTGCTCGGTCGTTTGCTCGGCTTCGCTGCCGGATTTCGGGGACGTGCGCGGTGTCGCCGTCGTGGGCATCCGCGGTGGCGGCTGTTTCTCCGGTCGGCGGCTGGTCGAGACCGGTCGCCTGGGCGCGGACCCTACTGGCGGTGCCGCCGCAGCCGAGTCGAGACGCGCGGTGGGTAGGGGCGCGTTCTCCGGCAGGGACAGCTCCTTGCGCTTGGCGGCGAGTTCTGCGGCGCGGCGGGCCAGCTCGGTGCGAACCTCGCGCAGCTGCGCAGTGGCCGCGGCCTTGCTCATCCCCTCCTCGCCCTTCGTCAGTGCGAGGTGCGCCTCGCCGTCGATCGGTAGTCCCAGCGCGTTGCGCATCAGCAGGTGGATCAGCTTGCCCTCGCGTACCGCCTGCTGCTCGCGGTCGCGCTGCATCTGCGAAAGGCTGACCGAGGCGGTCTTGCCCGGGTCGGCGGAGCCCTGGGCCGCGACGGTGTGCGCGGCCAGCAGGACGACCGGGAGGAAGAGCCGGCGCGTCATCGCAGGATCCCTCGGTAGGCGTCAGCTGCCTTGTCGATCTGGTTCAACGCCTCGTAGGCCTTGCCGATGATCTCGGCCACGTCGCGCTGGATGTCCTTGTCCTGGACCCGGCGGGCGATCTCGATCGCTTCGGCGGGGAACGCCCGCATCGAGTCGGATACCGTCGCCTGCTCGAACATCGCCCGGACTTGGCGCAGGCGCGCTTCGTCACCCCAACGACCGTCGAGCTTGGCCAACAGGGCGGCGTTCGAAATGGCGCGGTCGAAGCGACCGGCGTCGCGCAGAGCGTCGACCAGGAACAGAACCAGCTCGGGGACCTGCTCCGGATTGGGGCGGATCACGACCTCCAAGTTGGTCAGTGCCTCGTCTCGCTCACCGAGCGCGAACTTGGACTTCGCTTCGAGGATCCGCGCCGCCTGCAACCAGCTCACGTCGAGTTGTTTGCGGTCGAGCATCGCTTCGATCGCCGCGGCGCGTGCCTCGAGGTACTTCCCGAGCCCCAGGTAGATCCGGCCGAGAACCACGAACCCCTGCGCGCGGCGATGGTCCGCCCGGCCGATCCCGAGGAACTGCTCCGACGCTTGCATCCCCTCGCGTAGGAACGCGAGCCGTTGCTCGGGATCCTTGCTCTGCGCAGCCATGCCCTCGGCACCGACCGCTCGCAGGTAGTGGTAGTCCAACCACTGCCGCTGGCTCCATTCCTTGTACGAACGAATGCTCGCCAGGAGGTCGAGCGAATGCAGAACCCGGTCCGGCAGCTCGCCGTGCGTGTAGCACTCGGCGATCAGCAGGTAGATGTCGATGATCTCCGGCGCGTTGTGGAGCCGCAGGCTGTTGGCTTCCAGTGCCTTGATGCACTCGCTGTAGCGTCGGTCCGCGATCAGGATGCGGCCGAGCAGCACCGCGGCTTGCGCCGAGGCCTGCAACTTGGGGTGCAATCGGGTCAGCCGCCGCGCCGAGTCCTCGGCGCGTTCGAGGTGCGACTTGCGCTTCGCCTCGCTGATTCCGCCGGCCTTGGCCAGTTCGAAGTGTGCCTCGGTCAGGCGCAGCAGCGCCATGGGGACGTACCGCTGACTGTCGTCTTGCTCGAAGATCCGGTTGTAGACCTTCACCGCTCCTTCGAGGTCGTTGCCCTGCAACAGGAGTCGACCGAGGTGCATCAGCGTCTGCATGCCCTTCTCCTGGACGATCGGGCTTTGGGCCAGTGTCGGATCGTCGGCCAGGAACTGCTGGTACCAGTGGATGGCCCAGTGACGCAGGCGTGCTCGACCGGATTCGCTCTCGCCGGTCGGGGCAGTGATCAGATGGAGTTCGGTTCGCTCGCCACCGGCGTGGAACGCCACGTCGACTCCTGCGGATGCGGCGATCAGGTGCGCGACGGTGCGCGGCGGTTGCTTGGTGAAAGCGAGGTCGATGGTGACCGCGCCGAGCTTCGCGTCGACGGCGACCGATTCGGAGCTCAGCTTCCATGCCAGCTGCTGCGCCAGCTGCCGCAGCGCCGATTCCGCGGAGACGGCGTACTTGTTGGCCGACACCAATACGCGCGGTGGGTCACCGGGAACGTGGTGGATGCGGAACCACGGCTCGGCCGCGGCCGGGTCCGGAATCGCCGCCTGGGGCACCAACAGAAGTGCGGCGGTGAACAGCATCAGTGCCCCCCCTTGTGTGGCTTCGCTGCAGGCTTCTTGGCCGGTGCGGGTACGCTGCCGGGAGCGGGCACGGCGACCTTGCGGTTGATCGAGGACTGCGGTGCGTCGTTGCGGGCGGCGCGTTCCGCATCGATGCGGTACGAGTCGCCGATCCTCATGTACGCTTCGGCGATCTTCGATTGGTCGGACCAACGCTTGCCGAGTTGGTCTTGCTGCAGCAGGAAGCGCGCGTAGTAGCGGCGCATGTCGCTGCCGCGCTGGTCCTTCTCCGCCTGCTCGGCGAGCTTCCACAGGTCGTCCGGAAGCGACGTCAGTTCGCGGAGGTTGTTGATCTCGCCCAGCATCCGCCGGGCGTCGTCACGCTTGCCGACCTTCTGGTAGCAATACGCCAAGCTGTTGAGCACCATCTCCTGCTGGAACGGCTGCAACGCCGGGTGTGCCTTGCGGTACGCCAGCAGCAGCTCGATCGCGCGCGGGTAGTCGCCCTTGGCGACCTGCAATTGCGCGGCGTCGTACATCTCGTGGTTGGGGAGCATCTGGTCGGGCTCCCGCAGCGGAGCGACGAACGGCTCCGTGGTGTGGGCCGCTGCCGCGTGCGGTGTGTCGGGGTGCTGCGCCGCCGGAACGGTCGGGGTCGGGTCCGCCTGCTTCTTGTTCGGCAGCAAGACCATCACCGCCATCAGCAACAGGTTCGCCCCCAGCAGTGCCACGAGAACGCGATCGCGGGTCAGCATCGGCGGGGACCGGCGAGCCGGTGACGCCGCCGCCTGCCCTTGGGCATCGGGTTCGTCGGTGGCTTGCCGGGCGGCACGGGCAGCAGCCGCTGCGCGGGCGGCGAGTCGACCGTCGCTGGCGCCTTCGGCTGCCTCTGCGCCGGGATCCCCCATCAGACCTTCGAGGTCCTCTACCCCCTCGGCAGTGCCGAGATCGACCTCCTCTTCGCGACTTGCTTCGGCCACCGACTACCTCCAAAGCTCGGCCAGGGCTTCCGGTAGCGCCGGACCCGCCAATCCTCTGATCGGCATCGCAGCGGCGTTTCCGAAGACCTCGAGGTACAGCCGCAGGTGACCGGGGAGGTTGGTGAAGTAGACCAGTCGGCCGAGCGACGAAGCATTGCTCGCCATGTGCAGAATCTCCGCAGCGCGCGCCGGTGGACACGGGTCACCGCGGCCGAAGTCCACAGCGATCGGCGCATCTCCGGCAGGCCAGTCCTCGCTCGGGTCCACCGACAGGTCGCTTTCGGCGCGACGGCCGTCGAGGAAGAACCGTGCTTCGAGCACCGGTTTGCCGCCGCGGTCGAGGCAACGCACGTCGCTGCAGATCTGCAGGAGATCGGCGTGCAGTGCCGGATCGTCCTCGTCGAGCGTCGCGGTGACCGTGACGAACACCCCGTCGTCCAGCACCTCGACGTTCGGCTTGTGGCGGGGCGGTTGGCTGGCCGCCACCAGAGCCAAGATCAGATCGACGCGATCCCGGGCGTCGACGGGCAAGCTGTCGCCGACCGGTGACTCGTCGGACTCGCCCACCACCTCGACCATCGATTCGAGCTTCGCCGCGAGTTCTCGCGGGGCGATCGGCTTGCGAATCACTTGGACGCGCGCGCCGGGCACCCGCACTTGCTCGGTCACGCCGCTGATGACCAGCGCCGGACAACCGCACGATGCGACGATCGTCTCGCCGAGCCCGTCGCCGAGATGCCAGTCGGTGACGACAATGTCGAATGAGCCGTCAGCCAGCCGCAACAGACCCTCGGCGCAGCTACTGGCAGTGGTGACCAGGTAGCCCTTGAGTTGCAGGAACGACGCCAGTCCCTCACGGATACCGGCCTCGTCCTCGACCAGAAGCAGGTTCAGGACCACGAGACCGGGAGTTCGATGTGGAACAGTGCGCCGCGGGTCGACGGCACGAGCGCGATCGACCCGTCGTGGAGTTCGACGATGCGGCGGACGAGAGCGAGGCCGAGTCCGCTGCTCGACCGGCCGGAGACGAACGGTTCGAACACCTTGTCGTGGAGCTGGGGTGGGATGCCTGGGCCGTCGTCCTGCACTTCGATGGTGCAGGTACCACCGTGTTGCCCGGTCACCACTTCGATGCGTCGCGCGCCGACCCCGATCGCGTTCTCCAGCAGGTTCTCCAGCAGGCGCTCCAACAAGTGGGAGTTGCCGTGCACCATCGCGCCGGGAGCGCCGTCGCGATGCTCGACGCGAACCGACCCGGTGGCGTGCCGCTCGCAAGCCCTGCGCACCACGGTGTCGATCGCCAAGACTTCGCGTTCCGCATGTCCGCTGCGTTCGAGGTCGAGGTAGCTGGTCAGCAGGGATGACGCGCGCGCCAGATCGGACATCGCCCGAGCGGCGAACGGCGCCCGGGGGTCGCGTTCGTCGATCATCTCCGCCAGCACCCCCAGGTTCGCCACCGCGGAGGCTAGCGGATTGCGGATCTCGTGGCCGATCACCTCGGCCAAGTGTCCGCCGGCGCTCGGCCAGGCGTGGGTCACGACACCGTGACCTTGGCGGTGCCGGGACGGCGGCCGAGGCTGTGCAGCCGGATCTTGTTGTAGAGCGTCGTGCGGTTGATGCCGAGCACCGCCGCCGCCTTGCTGATGTTCCACGCTGTCTCCTCCAGCACGCGGGCCACCAGCTGCCCCTCGAGGGCGCGGATCGAACGGTCCTTGTAGTCGAGCGTGATGCTGCCGCGCGAGATCGTGTCGCTGCCGTCCGGGGCGCCGCCGGTGAAAGCCGGCAGGTGCACTTCGTCGATCATCCCCGCAGGGCAGACAATCGCGGCGTGCTCGATCGAGTTGCGCAGCTCACGGACGTTGCCAGGCCAGCCGTACTCGCACAAGGTCTCCATCGCCTCCTCGGTGAACCCGGACAGGGCCTTGCCCATCTGCCGGCCGATCTGATCGAGGAAGAAGTGCGCCAGCAGCGGGATGTCCTCCGGCCGCTCGGCGAGCGAAGGCACCTCGAGGTGCATCACGTTGAGTCGATAGAACAGGTCCTCGCGGAACCGGCCGGCATCCACCTCGGCGCGCAAGTCGCGGTTGGTGCTGGTGACGATCCGCACGTCGGTGCCGACGTCCTGGACGCCGCCCACCCGGCGGAACGAGCGTTCCTGCAGGACCCGCAGCAGCTTCGCTTGCAGGGTCTTGGCCATCTCGCCGATCTCGTCGAGGAACAACGTGCCGCCCGCTGCGACGGCGAACAGGCCTTCCTTGCCCTCGCGGTTGGCACCGGTGAACGCGCCGGGCTCGTAGCCGAACAGCTCAGCTTCGAGGAGGTTCTCGGTCAGTGCTGCGCAGTTGATGGCGACGAATGGGCCGTGGCGTCGTGAGCTGCGCTCGTGGATGCAGCGCGCAACCAGCTCCTTGCCGGTGCCGCTCTTGCCGGTCACCAGAACGGTGGTGTCCGGTGCGTGCGATACTTGGTCGATGCGGGTCTGCACCTGGCGGATCGCCGGCGACAGACCGACCAGCTCGGTGGCGGTGAGCTCGCGCACGCGGTCCTGCAGCCAGGTGAGTTCGTTCTTGAGTTGGCGGGTCTCCAGGCTGCGCCGGAGCACCGACAGGATGCGGTCCTGGGTGAAGGGCTTCTCGATCACGTCGCATGCGCCCTTGCGCATCGCTTCGACGGTGTTGGCGACCGTGCCGTAGCCGGTGAGCACGACGACGTCCGCCGGCGAGCTTCCCTGGCGCAGCGTCGGCAAGATCGACAGGCCGTCCGCGCCGGGCAGGTTCAGGTCGAGGAAGATCGCATCGAACGACTTGCGCTCGATGCGGCGTACGGCGTCCTCGGCGTTGGATGAGGTCTCGACTGCCACGCCCTCGGCTTGCAGCAGCGCACGAAGACCCTCCCGGATGCCGTCTTCGTCGTCGATGACCAGGACTCGGGGAAGTCCGGGGAAGTTCAAGTTCTTCATTTGCCGACCCTTGTGTTCGTTTTTCGTTCGCACGATCCAGGTTCGGCGGCCGCACTGTTGACCGCCTTGCCAAGGGCGGTTTCGGCACGCGAGCGTGTTCACCTTTTGGCCACGCGCAAAAAAAAAGGCCATTTCTCCGGCACGTATCGGTGCGTTGATCAAGGTCACGCAGGCGGCACCGATCATCGCCAGTGCAGGCCCTGTGGCCTGGGATCAACCAACACCACAGACAGGAGCATCGGGGGGAGATGGGACTCAGAATCAATACCAACGTCGCGGCGATCAATGCGCAGCGGAACTTGGCGAAAGTCACTGGTCGTTTGAACAACAACTACCAGCGGCTCGCGACCGGCCTGCGGATTTCCACCGCAGCGGACGACGCTGCTGGCTTGGCGATCTCGGAGCGCATGAAGGCGCAGATCCGTTCGATCGATCAGGCCAAGCGCAACGCCAACGACGGCATCTCGCTGTCGCAGACCGCGGAGGGCGCGCTGGACGAGGTGAGCAGCATCCTGGTGCGTCTGCGCGAACTCGCCATCCAGGCGTCGAACGGCACCGTGTCGGACAACGACAAGGCCACCCTGGAAGAGGAGTTCTCGACCCTCAAGTCCGAGATCGATCGAATCGCCAGCTCGACCGAGTTCAACGGCATCAAGCTGCTGGACGGCACGGCCACGCAGGTCAGCTTCCACATCGGCTCCGGCAACGCGGTAGGGACCAACCAGATCACGGTCGCACTGAGCGACATCAACATCGCCCAGCTGAGCATCTCGAGCGCCAGCATCGGCACGAGTGGCAACACGTCGACGGCGATCGCCGACATCGACACCACCATCAACACGATCTCGTCGCTGCGCGGCAAGTTCGGTGCGACCCAAAACCGTCTGCTCTCCACGGTCAACAACCTCGCGGTGGCCTCGGAGAACATCAACGCGGCCAACAGCCGGATCCGTGACGTCGACGTCGCCTTCGAGACCGCGGACCTGACCCGTAACTCGATCTTGCAGCAGGCGTCGCTGTCGATCTTGGCGCAGGCCAACGCCCAGCCGCAGTCGGCTCTGTCGCTGCTCGGCTAGTCCTAGCGACAGATCCGCTCGCCACAGGGCACGCCGTCCTCGGTTGACCGGGGCGGCGTTGCTTCGTTTCTGGGGCGCGAAGCCGCGACTCGGAACCGCCGGGACAATTCACAACCTGCGGCGAGTTGTGCCTAAAGGCGGCAGACGCGCCTCCGACAATCAGACGAGGCGTGGTGCCGGGCGACGTTCCTGAGCTGCGCTGCTGCGGAACGCCGCAGAACACGACGCACAACGGGGAAACACGATGGGACTCAGAATCAACACCAACATCGGCTCGATCAACGCCCAGCGGAACCTGTCGAAGGTGTCCGAAGAGCTGAACTCGAACTACCGCCGGCTGTCGACCGGTCTGCGTGTGTCCACGGCTGCGGACGATGCCGCGGGTCTTGCCATCTCCGAGCGCTTGCGCTCGCGGATCCGTTCGCTCGACCAGGCGAAGCGCAATGCCAACGAAGGCATCTCGCTGGCACAAACCGCGGAGGGTGCGCTCGACGAGGTGAACAACATCTTGATCCGGCTCCGCGAGCTGGCGGTGCAGGCATCCAACGGGTCGGTGTCGGACAACGACAAGAACACCCTCGAGGAGGAGTTCTCGACCCTGAAGTCGGAAATCGACCGAATCGCCAATGCCACGGAGTTCAACGGCATCAAGCTGCTGGACGGATCCACGACCCAGACCAAGTTCCAGATCGGTGTCGGCACCGACGCTGCGACCAACCAGATCTCGGTGACGCTGTCCGACGTGAACGTCGCGCAGTTGAGCATCTCGAGTGCGAGCATCGGCACACTCGGCAACACTTCGTCCGCGATTGCCGACATCGACACCACCATCAACACCATCTCGTCGCTGCGCGGCCGACTCGGCGCGGCGCAGAACCGGCTCACTTCGACGGTGAATACGCTGTCCGTGGCATCGGAGAATCTGACGGCGGCGAACAGCCGAATCCGCGACGTGGACGTCGCCTACGAGACCGCCAACCTGACCCGCAACTCGATTCTGCAACAGGCGAGCTTGGCCATTCTGGCGCAGGCCAACAGCCAACCGCAGGCGGCCCTGAACCTCCTCTAGAGGCCTAGTGGGGTGTGTCCGAAGTTGGTCACATAAGTCGCCGGCCCTACGGCCCGCTCGCGGCGTCGCAGCTCCTCAGCTTGTCCACCAACAAGCCGTGTCGTCGCAGCTCCTTGCGAGCGAACCGCATGACTCGACGACTCATGCAACGAACTTCGGACACACCCCACTAGCCCGGACCATTCATGACCGAGCTGCTGCGATCGCGCAAGGTCGCCGCTGGCTTCGTCGAACGTCAGAACCTCCTCCTCGACGGGGGAGCACCTCGCCTCCGGGCAGAACCTGCCGTTCTCCTTGCCAGCAACAACCTTGCACGATCTCGCGACGCTGCTCATGAATAGTCCGGGCTAGGAGTCTGCGCCACAGAAGGGCGACTCAGGAGGTGCGTGGATTTCGGCGCAGGTCGCCGGCCGAAAACGCAGCCGAATTGGTGGATTCGGCGAGGCTTTCGGGTGGTGACGGGTGTTGGAAGGCGCGGATCTCAAGGGTTGTCATTCTGTGGCGCAGACTCCTAGGCCCGGCGAAGGCGGGGCACTCCTGGTCGGCACTTCCCAGCGGCCGACGGCTGCGGCGCCCCGAGCTCCCGGGCGCCGGCTGCGTCGGGCTCGGTCGGCTGTCCCGACGCGTCCGACAGCGCCGCCGTCTCCGCCGCAGTATGGGGATCCCGACGGTCAAGTCGGGGTGGTCGGAGCCCGATAATCCCAAGGAGAGGGAGGAACCATGTCGTTGAGCGGGATCACATTCAGCGGCCTCGCGACCGGTCTCGACACCAGAGCGATCATCGATGCGCTCATGGCGGTCGAGCGGCGGCCGATCACCGCGCTGGAGCAGAAGAAGTCCTCGCTCGGCAAGTCGAAGAACTTGCTGAGCGACTTCCAGTCGAAGATCGAGGCGCTGCAGGGCAAGGCGAAGGCGATCAAGGAGATCGACGCCTTCCTGCAGTTCGACGCCAAGACCGACGATGACGACAAGTTCTTCGACGTCGAAGCGAGCGAGAAAGCTGCCGCGGGCACCTACGACGTGTTCGTGGAGAGTCTGGCCAAGACCGAGGTCCAGGTGTCGACCGGCAGCCCGGATCGGGACCTGACGACCGTGGTCGATGCCACGACCTTCACGTTCACGTTTGCCGACAATCGAACGTTGACCGTTGCACCGTCGACTTCGATGACGCTCGACGAGTTGGCCAACCTGATCAACACCGCCGAGTCGTCGCCCGGAGTGGTGCAGTCCGATGTCCGGGCCAACGTGGTAGACACCGGAGGCACTGGAGCGGACCGCTACAAGTTGGTCGTCACCAGCCTGAAGGAGGGCAAGCAGGGTGGTTTCACCGTCGCCGGCGACTCGCCGCTGTCGCAGACGGCGACCTTCTTCGATGCGATGACCAACAACACGTCGGCCAACACCAAGGCGTCCGACGCGGTCATCAAGCTGAACGGCGTGACCCTCACGCGGTCTTCCAACACCATCGACGATGCCATCGCCGGGGTCACCCTCACCCTGAAGGGTGAGAACAAGGACGCTGGACCGACGCCACGGGCTACCCGCATCACCATCAGCACCAACGCGACCGCGACATCCGAGCGGGTCAAGGAATTCGTCGACGCCTACAACGAGGTGGTCGACTTCGTTGCCAAGCAGAACGAGCTCGGTGAGGAAGGCAAGGCCAGCAGTCCGCTGTTCGGGGACGTCACGCTCCGGCAGGTGCGCGGCGCGCTGCGCTCGATCGTCGGTGGCTCGGCGTCCACCGGCAACGACGCGTACAGCATGCTGAGCCAAGTCGGCATCACCGCCGACAAGGACGGCAAACTGACCTTCACCGAGTCCAAGTTCACCGAGGCGCTGAACGACGACTCCGGAGCCATCAAGAAGCTGTTCGCCGATGCGACGTCCGGCATCGCCGGTCGTGTGTTCTCCCGCATCGAAGCGCTCGCCGATCCGGTGGATGGCGTGTTCAAGGCCCGGCTCGACGGGATCGACCGCCAGGTCCGTGCCGCCGACAGCGCGATCTCCGAGAAGGAGCGTCGACTGGAGCTGTTCGAACAGAACCAGATCAAGAAGTTCGCTGCGTTGGAAAACCTGATCTCCAAGCTGCAATCCCAGGGTTCGGCATTCTCCTCGTTCCAGGCCCCCACGATCCGAGCAAAATGAGCTACAACAACGCTGCGCAGTCGTACCGCCGCAACGCGATCCTCACCGCGTCTCCGCAAAAGCTGGTGAAGTTGCTCTACGAAGGAGCGCTGCAGAGCCTGGAGCGCTCGCGGTTGGGGATGAGCGACACCGCGACGAGCCGTACGGAGGCGGTCGGCCTGTCGCTCGGCAAGAGTTTGAGTATCGTGTCGGAGCTGCGCGCGGCCCTGGACATGGAGGTCGGCGGTGACCTCGCGAGGGACCTCGATCGGCTCTACGAGTTCACGATCGACAAGATCACCCAAGCGAACCTCAGTCGTCGGCCGGAGCCCGTCGAGCACGCGATGACGGTTCTGCGCACACTGAAAGAGGGCTGGGATGTCGTGCTCGTCGACTGACCCGCTCTTGCGCTTGGCAGCGCTGTACGACGAGTGTCTCGCCGTGGTGGAGACCGGTGACCTCGACGCAGCAGCGGTTACGTTGGCTCACGCAGAGGCGCTACTGACCTCGCTGCGTGGGGCGTCCAGTCCGCCGGCCAGTCCCGACGGGTCGCTGGACCTGGTGCGTGCGCGCCACACGCGCTTGATCGCGCGTCTGGCCAACCTCCGGGACAGCACCCGCGACGCGATCCGTCAGTGCCAGCATGGCCGACGCGCGCTTCGCGGCTACGGCGCCCGCAGCACTGCCAGCGGGCGGCGGATCACCTCGAGTAGTTGATCCCGCCTATCACGGCCAAGGCCGTACCCAAGGCGTCGATCGCTGCATGTTGGAGCGTCCGGTGCCGCTGCCCGCCGGAGAACCAGCCGCCTAGCCGGACTATTCATGGCCGAGCTGCTGCGATCGCGCAAGTTCGCTGCTGGCTTCGTCGAGCGTCAGACCCTGCTCGTCGACGGGGAGGCACCCCGCCTCGGGGCAGAACCTGCCGTCCTCCTTGCCAGCAACAACCTTGCACGAATCTCGCGACGCTGCTCATGAATGGTCCGGGCTAGGTGTCTCGGAAGGCTCCGGAGAATCTGCGCGGGCCGGCACGACCCGCGGTCCCGACAGCTCAGCGCAGCAGCTTCAAGCCGCTGAAGTCGGCCCGCTTGCCGGTGATCAGGTACGCGACCTTGGTCTCGTTGCGCGACCCGGTCTTGAACGCGATCACCCCGGGCCCCTGCCGCACGTCGACCGCCGGCAGCGGTGCCCCGCTGTCGTTGGCGACCACCGCCCAACCCTTGCCGTCGTCGACCTGCAGCAGCTCTCCGGTGGAGATGCCGCCGCTGCCCTGTCCAGCGAGCACCGTCGCGCCGTCGTCGGTCAGAGCCAACGAGCTGCCGAACCCGAAGTCCCCGTTGCCGGGGCTGGGCTTGCCGCTGTTCGCTGCCCCGGCGTACGGACCGGTGATCCCACCCCTCTTGACCAGATAGCTACCGCCGTGCGACTGATTGGTGACGAACGCCACGTGAGTCGGCGTGGCAGTGAACCAGTTCATCTGCTTGCCGAGAGTGCCGATCACCGCGACCTGCTTGCTGGCAAGGTCGATGTGGCGCAGCTTCGGCCGGCCGGTCTCGTCGAAGTACAGCGCGCGATCGCCTTCGATCCGCAGCTGTGCGTTGCGGTGAATGCCGTCGTGACCGGACACGTCGTACTCGGTGAAACGCGCGCCCGGGGCGATCGGCGCGATCCAGAACTTCTTCGCCCGCTGCGACACCACGCCGAAGCGCCCGGACTCCGCGTCTACCGTCACGCAGGTCAAGTCGCGGGCTGGGACGTCGATGTTGTCGAGTACGATGACCCGTGGTGAGTCGCCGCTGACGTCGAGCACCTTGAACATGGCGCGGTCCGTGACTCGCTTGGGGTTGTTCAACGTCGCGACCAAGTGGCCGTCGGCCGCCAACACGTTGGCGCCGTACATTTCGCCGAAAGTCCTGGTCAGGGAGATCTCGGTGGCTGGGATCGAACTGGTCTTGCCGGACTTGGTGTCGAACACCGCGAGTGCGTCGCGCTGGGCCAGGACGATCTTGGGTCCACAGACGTGGAACATACGGCCGCTGTAGGACTGGCCGTTCGGGATGCTCTGGGCGGTGTTCTCGCCGATGCGGAGGAAGCCGACGCCGTTGCCACCGCCAGTGGCATAGGCGATCACGCTGTCGCTGACCGCCAGCGTTCCGTCCATCCGGCAGTCGACATCCGTGATGACTAGCTTCGCTGGTCCAGTGTGGGGATGCCGAGTTGCACTCCATCGCGTCCGCTGGTCGGCGGTTGGGCCCGTGGGTGCGGCCGCGCCCTTGGCGAGCACCGCCTTGGCTTGGTCCATCGGAACCTCCTCGAGCCACACCAGGTCCGAGTTGCCGCGCTTCTGCCCGCCCGGCGAGCGCGACAGCAAACGGTCCTTCGCTGGTTCGAACGCCAGGTTGGAACGGGGGTGCGGGATCGGCTTGCCGTCGCGAATGACGAGCTTCCAGGCCCCGGTCGGCGAGCCATCGCGCTTGCGGACCACCAGGTACTCTCCATCCTTCTTCAGCAGGTCGCGCAGCTTGATCGGGCCGCCGCCGTCGCCGGTACGGAAATGCAGCGGACTGTCCGACCTGTGCCACATCGTGTCCGACAGGAGGTTCGACTTGTGGACCGGCGCCGAAACGAACACCAGATCGCCGCCCTGGTACACCTCGATGCTGACGAGCTCCGACTTGTTCTTGTTGAACAGCCCGCCGCGGGTCCAGGTCCGCACCACCGGGGTGGCCTCAGTGTCACTGAGCCGCGGCATGAACAGGCAGGCGTAGTGTGGCCAGGGTCCGTCCAGGAACACCCGCGTGACCGGGTTGAACGCGTCCCCGCTCGCTTGCCGCGTCGCGGTGAACGGGATCTCCGCCATGCACTTGCCGTCGAGTTCGATCGACAGCACGTAGTCACCCGCCTCGGTCACGTGGCATTCCATCGGCTTCCCGAACGTCCCGCCGCTCGAGAACACGGTGTTCGTCTGGCGCACCGTCAGCTTGTAGCGGCCGAGCTCACCGGCTGCGCCTCGCTTGCGCACCACGATCTGCGTCGGGTAGGCGTGGTTCGCCTGTCCGCGGTCGATCGCGTGCTCCGGCATGAACGCCATCGAGAACGAGGCGACGCGCAGCAATCCGCTGTCGGGCCAGCACTCGACCTTGCCGAGCAGGTCGGCCATGTCGACTGCGGGTCTCGGGGTCTGAGCGACCAATGGGCCGACCGACAGGGTGGCGGCGAGGATCAGGACGGAGAGGGCCCGGGCGGTCCGGGCGAGACGGCACGGGCACGTATGGGGGTCGTACACGTCCGTTCTCATCGGACGGACGCCCCTGCAGCGTGAGGTTTTTCGACAGTCGATCGGCGTGCGGTCGGAGCCAGAGATCGCGGCGGGTCTCCGATCGGCGGCGGTATTGTCCCGCGTTCCGATGTCGGGCTACCGTTCGATCACCAGGCGTGTCCGGGCCGAGCCCGAGAAGACCAAGGGGTCGCGCCACATCGCTACCCTGGTGCCGATCGGCAGCGCAGAAGAGGTGGAAGACTTGCTCGACGAACTGCGCGGCGAGTTTCCGATCGCCAACCACCATGCCTACGCTTGGCGGCTCGGGCGGCGGGGTGAGCGGAGCTACTACAGCGACGACGGCGAGCCGAGCGGGTCGGCTGGGCGACCGATCCTGCAGTACCTGGAAGGGCGCGACATCACGCAGGTCGTACTGGTAGTCAGTCGGATCTTCGGGGGCACCAAGCTCGGAGTGGGGGGGCTGGTACGCGCCTACGGCGGGGCAGCGGCGGCGGCCTTGGGCGCCGCGGAGATCGTCGAGGTCTTTCCCAGAGTCTGGCTGCGGATCACCTATCCCTATGCGTGTTCCAACCGCGTGCGGGCGATCGCGCATGCCCGTGACGTGGACCAACGCGAGGGAAGCTATGGGGCGGAGGTGAACGTGATCTGGCAGGTGCTCGAGAGCGAGGCCGACGCGATTGCGGAGGAGCTGCGGGAGGGAACCGCGGGTCAGGTGTCCGTCGAGCGCTGCGCGACCCCCTGACTTCCCGAATCCGTCCGGTTGCTGCCGACTACCGCCGGCCACCAGAACAGAATCGGCCCGAGGATCGTCAGGAAGCGCGGGTAGCAGCTGAGCAGCGAAACACCGCCCAAATAGACCAACCCGAAGCCGCCGATCGCCCAGGCCTCGCCCGGCATGGCCCGAAGCGGGCGCCGCGCGGCTGCAAACGCCGCCCAGGCGACCAGCAGCAGATTGGGGAACAGGTAGCGCACCATCTCGGGCGTCTGCGGATGGTACGACCGTGGCGCGCCGGTCAGCAGGCGAGAAACGTTGGCCACCCAATTGCTCGTGAACTTGAACGGGTGGCGACGGATGTTGTCGAGTGCGGTGTCGAGGAACACCTGGTTCTGGTGCGCGCCGAGTCGCAGGACCAACTTGTCGTGCCCTTCGGCGACGAAGTTGGCTGGCGCATACCCCATCGCTTCGCGAAACACCGCCGCATGGTGCTGCATCACCGGGTTGCGATCGGACGGGTCACGCATTCCCTCCAGCACGTAGTTGACCCAATCGCCGTACTCGTGCTGCTGCGGGGAAGACATCCAGTAGAGCTGCATGCCGCCCGAGGTTCCCCACAAGAACGGGCGGCCAGTGATCCGGTAGGTGTACGCGAGATACGGGGTGCACAGCGCCAGTCCGAGCAGCAGTGCCGCCGCAGCGCGCCACCACATGCGCCGACGACGCACCACGCCGAGCATCACCGCGAGCACCAAGCCGCCGGCAAGCGCATAGCCGAACACGACCTTGGTGAGCGCCAAATAGCCGAGCGACGCGCCGGTCCCGAGCAGACGTCCCCAGCCACCACGAGCGAGGAACCCGCTGCCGCACAGCACCAACCCCGCGATCAGGAACACCGCGAGCGGCTCGGTCATCATGAATCCGAGCTGGTCGTAGATCGGCCAGTACAGTCCGAACAGCAGTGCGACCCCCGACGCCACCCCAGGGCCGGTGTACCGTGCCACCGCGGCACGAACCATCAGCACCGCGCAGAACAGCAGCAACGCGTTCACCAGCTTGGCCGCGGTTCGGGTCGACACGCTGGTGAACGGGACCCTGTCCGTGGCCAGAATCGGGGCGAGCAACAGCGGGTATCCGGGTCCCGCCCACAGGCACTCGCTGCCCGCTGGTGCATAGCCGCCCGCTCGCAGGTTCGCGGCGTACATGACGTAGGTAGGCTCGTCCTTGCGCAGTTGGTCCTGCGCCCGGTCGAGGGTCAGCCACACGTACAGAACCAGCAGCGGCGAGAGCAACAGCGCGGCGCGCTTCATGACCCAAGCCTACGCGCGCCGGTGCGCTGCGACTACAGGTGCTGCAGGTTGAAGATCGCGTCTTCGTTGTTCGAGTCCAGACTGAGAGCGGTCTCGAAGCAGGCTTTCGCCGCCGCAGACTGACTGCGCTGGACCAGCACCACGCCGAGGTTGTTCCACAACTCGGAGTTGTTGGTGTCGATCTGGGTGCAGGCACGGAAGCTCGCCTCCGCGGTCTCGAGGTCGCCGCGGGAGAAGGCGATCATCCCGACGTTGAACAGGGCGTCGGCGTTGGCACCATCGAGCGACAGGACGGTGTCGAAAGCATGCAGCGCGCCGACATCGTCTCCCGCCAGGTAGCGGACGTAGCCAAGGTGGTTCTGCTTGTCGACGTTGTTCGCGTCGAGTGCCACCGACGCCTCGACGTGGCGCACTGCGTCGCTGTACATCTCCTGCGACAGGTACGCCTCGGCGGCGGTCTCGTGCACCTTGGTGAGGCGCGCCCCGATGTCCTGCAGGGCTTCGGTCACTTGGCCGCGGATCTGCTCGGTTCCCGGGGCGACGATCAGTTCCGGGATCTCCTGGATGCGCCGCTGGGTGGTTGCGAAGGATCCGGCTGGGAGGTTCCCGGGCTTGGTGTCGATGGTCCGACCGATGCCGGCGCGGAACTGGGATTGGGTCTGTTGGGTCTGCTCAACCATGGCGTCTCCTCAGGATGTCGCGCACTGAACGGGCGCGAGTACGGGTCTATCGGAAGTTTCAGTTCGTGGTTTCGGTCGCTGCATCGCGACCAGCTTCTCGGCCTTTGCCGCCAACGACGCAGCGTCGGCGGAGTGGCCTGTGTGCTCGAGAATGAGGACTGCTTGCTGGCAGACGCCGGTTGCCTCCGGGTGCCTTTCGAGGTGCTGCAACAGCAGCCGCAGGGCCGCGGCGAGATCGCCACGCTCCAGGAGTACGCGGGATCGCAGCAACACCGTTACCTCGTGGTCGGGAGCGAGTCGCGACGATTGTCGCAACAACCGGTCGGCTTCGACGAGCTCACCCTTGAGCAAGTGCGCGTGGGCGATTCCGGTCAACGACACGTAGCTGGTGACTCCCTCTTGGATCGGCACCACCAACACCCTGTCGCGGAACGCCAGGCATCGCTCGTAGTGACGAATGGCGACGTCTGGCTGCTTTGCCAGCAACGCCAGGCCGGCGGCGAGGTAGTGCAGGTTGGGCGTGCCGACGAATTCGCGCAGGGCGAACCGGATCACGTGGTTCGCGCGTTCCAGATCGCCGATGCGCCGACACTCCAGGGCGTAGAGCGCCGCGATCTCGGCGGCATACGGGACCTCTGCGCGGTCCGCAGGTGGTCGGGCGCACAGCAGTTCGAACGCGCGCGCGAGGCACTCCCGGCTCTGCTCGTAGCAATCCTGGCAGCGGCGAAGGAAGTCGCCGTACTTGTAGAGCATGTAGATGTCGTCCGGGTGTTCCTCCAGGTGCATCCGGAACAGCCGATCGTTGCGCGTGTTCTTGTCGCGCGACGACATCACTTCGTCGAGGTAGCCGTAGTGGTCGACCATCACTTCGCTGGTCGACAGCTGCAGCCCGTGCTGTTGGCCGGCCCGCAGCAGTGAAGCGGTGATCTGCTCGTGGATCCGGTTCTCCCAGGTGATTCCCTCGAGATTGCGGAACAGTCGAACCATGATCACGCCCGCGCTCTGTGCTCCGGTGTGGTGGTTCTCGAACTTGAGGTGGTAGCCGGCGATGCCCGGGTCTTCGAGTAGTTCACGTAGTTCGTCGTGCTGCTCGGAGCGCAGTGCCTCGTCGGCGTCGAGCGAGAGGATCCAGTCGCCGGTGGCGGCTTCGAGTGCGACGTTGCGTGCGGCAGCGAAGTCGTGGCTCCAGGCGTGGTGGATCAGCCGCGCGCCGTGGCGCTGCGCGATCGCGACCGTGTCGTCCGTGGACCCGGTGTCGACCACGACGATTTCGTCGACCACCCCGCGCACACTGGTCAGGCACCGGTCGAGAAACCGCTGCTCGTTGCGCACGATCATGCACAGGCTGAGGCGTGGCGTCCGCCCTGCCCACGGAACCGGGCGATCGGTGTGCGCGCGGCACCACGGGTTGTCGTTCGACCGCAGTCCGGACTCATCGCGCTCGACCGGCCGCCACTTGGCCAGCAGCGCTTCGGCCTCGGTGGTGAGCGGCTCGCCTTCGCGCTGCGGCAGCGGCACGTTGTCGAGTCGCCCCCGTACCGGGTGGATTCGCTTGCAGTTGGCCTCGAGCCGCAACAACCAGTCTTCGTAGCTGATCGCGGTGCTCTGGAACTCCGCGGCGATTGGGCCGACCGTGAACAGATCCAGGCGGGAGAGCATCAAGCCGCTGAGATCGCCCGGGGCATCCAGCGCGTGAGCGTCAAGGTCGGCGCCCGGGGTGCCCGGTGCGGCGGGGGAAATAGGCGTACGGGCCCACAGACCCTCGAATAGCTGCTGGTCGACCAGTGCGCCGGCGCGCAGCAGCCAGAAGGTCGTGCCGTGGGTTTCGGCGACCGCGGTGTCGAATGCCGCCTGCTCGCTCGGTGCCTCCGGGTCACAGGCCACGACTTCCCAGTCCGCCGGGAGGAAGGCGTTCAGGCAGGTTCGGGTCCGCTCCTGCGCGTCGGCCGGCCCGGCACCGATCAACACCGTGCCGGCCTTCGGCTGCCTGCGCACCGCCTCGATCCACAGCCGCGCGGGGGGCAGGCCGCCGAGGTACGGCAGCGGCAAGAAGCCTTCGCGGAAGATCGTGCGCACGAACTCGGGTCCGATCGCGTCGGGGCGCGACGGCACCGCGTAGACCTCGCGCAGCGTCAGTCCCGCGGCCGCCATGGCTGCCAGTGCCCGGCGTCGATGCAATCGCAGTTCCGGCTCGGCGATCGAGCCCGACGGGTCGAAGTTGCCCGGTTGTCCTTCGAGTAGGAACTTGAGCGACCGCGGTGCGGCCAGGTGCTCCACGTCCAGGATCAACGTGCCGCCTGGAGCCAGTCGGCGAGCCGCGGCGGCGCAGAAGCTTTCTGCGCGGCCGAGCGACTCGGTCAGGCCCTCGACCAAGATGCAGTCGAATTCCCGCTCCGGAACGCGCACGAACGGACCGTCGACGATGCCCCCCTCGGGTAGCCGCAGTACGCGTGCACCCTTCGGGATGAGTTCGTCGGTGCTGTCGATGCAGCCGCCGAACCCCACGGGGATCCGAGATCCTGACGCCAAACTCCTTTGCCTCTCATCGGTGGATGGGATGCCATCCGCCGAATCGCCTATCGGCGCGACATGCCCGGCGACTTCAGTGGAGTTGTCGGTGGCGTCGTCAGATCGCTGCCGGCCGGGTGGCGGAAGTCGACAAGTGGGCCGCTCGGCAAACCGTGGCCCGGACCACTCACGACCGAGCTGCTGTGACCCCGCGGGGCTGCTGGCTTGGTCGCACAGCGGAAGTCGTCCTCCGACGGGGACGCACCCCACCTCCCGGCAGAACCCGCCCTTCCTCTTGCCAGCAACGACATTGCACGAAATCGCGACGCTGCCAGCGACCGCTTCGAGTCAGCCCAAGGGTCGGGCGCGGCATCGCGACTCCTCAGTTGGGCCACCGCCCGCGCGGGTGTTCGCTGCTTCGAACGGATGACCTGAATCGCCGACTGCGGGGCGAACATCGCCGACAACTCGGCTGGCAGGCGCTTTCCCTGGCGCGACCCGACACCTCTACTCTGGGCATGGGCACGCCCGGTACTCGGTTCGTTCACTGGGAGCACCACACGGAATGCGATTCGACCCAGGCGCTTTCACAGAGTGCGCCGGCGGGCCCGTGGGGCGTGTTCTGGGCCGACCACCAGACCGACGGACGCGGCCGTCAGGGGAGGTCCTGGTCCGACATCCGCGGTCGCGATCTGGCAGCGACCTTCCGCGTCACCGGGATCGGACCGCTCGATGCGGTCCAGCTCGCCGTGGCGATTCCGGTTGCCGCTGCCCGCACCGTGGTGCGTGTCGCTCCGGAGCTCGACGCTGCGCTGCGCATCAAGTGGCCCAACGACCTGGTCGTTTCGGGACGCAAGCTGTGTGGGATCTTGATCGACGTCGATGGTCAGGGTTCGCACGTCTACCACATCGGGCTCGGCCTGAACGTCAACAGCGAGGAGTTTGCCGGCGAGCTCCGGTCCAGCGCGACTTCGTTGCGCCTCCACACCGGCCGCGCTTTCGATCGTGCATCGTTGCTGGCCGAACTGGCTGCCGCGGTGGACGACGGGATTGGCCAGCTCGAGCGTGGCGACCTGGCGGGGCTGGAGCAGGAGTTCCGTGCCCGGATCGGCCTCGTCGGCGGTTCGGTGCGCGCCCGGGTTGGCACCCGGGAGGTGGAGGGAGTGCTGCACCGGCTCGATACCCGGTGCGCGGTGGTCGGCGCCGAGGAACTGTCGTTGGCCCACCTCAGCGCGCTGCGCGCCTGCCCGTGAAACGCGTGCTCTGGCCCGGGCTAGTGGGGTGTGTCCGAAGTTGGTCACATAAGTCGCCGGCCCTACGGCCCGCTCGCGGCGTCGCAGCTCCTCAGCTTGTCCACCAACAAGCCGTGTCGTCGCAGCTCCTTGCGAGCGAACCGCATGACTCGACGATTCATGCAACGAACTTCGGACACACCCCACTAGGAGTCTGCGCCACAGAATGACAACCCATGAGATCCGCGCCTTCCAGCACCTGTCACCCCCCGAAATCCTCGCCGAATCCACCAATTCGGCTGTGTTTTCGGGCGGCGACCTGCGCCGAAATCCACGAACCTCCTGAGTCACCCTTCTGTGGCGCAGACTCCTAGCGCCGCTGTTCTGCCTGACGCCGCTTGGCCTCCTCCAGCGTGCGGCGTTCGCGCGCTTCCGATCGGTCGCGCCACCCCGGGCGGCGCAGCTTGCCGTTGCGCCACACGGCGCTGGGCAGAGCGAAGCGCTCGTAATCGGGCTTCACGAAGGCCACCGGAGGTAGCGCTTCGATCGCCCGGTCGAGGCGGCCCAGCAGTTCGGTCTGCTTGGCGTGGGTGAGCGCGGTCTTGAGCAACCGGGCGGTGTCGATCGGGGTCTGGTTCAGTCCGTCCTGGGTGCCGCCGGCTTCCGGCTTGCGGGAGAACGACGCCAGCAACTGGTCCACCGCCAGTTCCAGCTGCTTGCCCTCCAGGGCCATCCGCGCACGCCCGGCGATCGCCAGCGCCGCGAAATGGTCGGCGGTGGACTTGGAGTCCGGATTCGCCTGGATCGCAGAATCGAAGAGTGCCACGGCGCGATCGTAGGCGGCACGTGCAGCCGGGTCATCTCCGGCGCGGCGATGGAACTCCGCGGCGACGATTGCCGCGTATCCGGCGAACCACGGCAGGTTCTTGCTCGCGCCCTCGGCTGCGAGCATCTTCGCATACGTCGACTCCAGACCCTTGGGACCCGACTCGTGCAGCACCCGCGTGCGCAGCCGGTCGTGCAGCAACCCGGAATCGGGATAGCGCTTCAGCCCGGCGTCGAGCACCGACTGCGCCTGGCCGAACGCCGACAGCGAGCGCAGGAAGTCGTAGTGCGCGACCACCTGTGCGTCGGTTCCCAGCGGATGTCGGCTCAGCACCGCGTACGCCGCGTGCACGTCGGTCAACCACTGACCCGGCCATTCCTTCTTGCTGCGCTCGGCGCGGTGGATCGCCGCCATCCGCGCCTCGGCGAAGATCCCGAGCGTCGCCATGGCGTTCCAGCTCTGCTCGCCCTTGGGCAGCAACGGGACGGCGCGCTCGGCGTGGGCGTAGGCCCGCAGGGTGTCGCCCAGGTAGTACGACGCGACCGCCAGCACCGAGTCGAGCCGCCAGCCCTTCGCTCCGAGTTTCTCGGCTTGCTGGCCGGCGCGCTGGGCGTCGAGCAGCATCAGGTGGGCGTACTTCGACCCCGACTTGCGACTGTGCGCCAGGATCTTCATCGTCTTCGGGTCGATGGCCAACGCCAGCGATGCCTCGGCGAGTTCGAGTCGCGTGGCCGCATCCCCGGGCTTTGCCTGCGTCGCGGCGCTGGTGTACTCGAGCTTGGACTCCAGGGTGTTCCACTCCGGGCGCTCGGTGACCTTGGCCTTGGCGAACGCCTGTGCCCAACTCTCGGCATCGATCGACTTCGAGTCCTTGGCCAGACCGCGGTGCACGATGGCGAGCTTCTTGGCGCGCGGGAACCGTTGGCCGAGCCGCTCCAGAGCGGCGATCAGCTCGCCGCGGTCCTTCGCCTCGAGCGGCACGCGCAGTGCCTCGTTGATCAGGTCGACGGCGCCCTCGGCGTCGGACTGCTTGAGCGCTTCACGCGCCATCGCGTTGAGCTTGCTGTCGATGTCGAAGATCGCCAGCCGCAGCAGATCCAGTGGCTCGGACCGCGGCGCGGCGATCGCGCGCTGCAGCAGCTCGGTCTTCAGCTTGTTGTCGCCCTGCCGATAGGCGCTCTCCACCGCTTCGCGGTCGTCGATGTCGCGGCTGGCGACCTGATCGAGCAACGAGCGCTCGGGTGGTCGCCGCACCTGGCGCGCCATCTCCTTGCGCCGCTCCAGGATCCCCTTCTGGATGGTGTCGAACACGGAGCGCGTGTCCCACGCGTAGTAGACGTCGTAGGTTTCCTTGCCGTCGAGCTCGACCATGATGTGCCGCGGGGCGACGCGGGTGCGGTCGAAGAACTTGCCGAACAGCACCGGCTCGATCCAGATGTGCTCCCCGCAGGTGACGCTGCCGAAGCGCGGGCAGAGGATGCGGTTGCCGTCCTTGTCGTAATCCGTGGCGTTGTGGCGGTAGACGCTGGCGATCACGCACACGTACGGCTCGTAGATCTTCGCGATCTCCGGCGAGCGGTAGCGCACGCCGGCGTAGTGCTCGCTGGCGATCTCACCGTCCATGTTCACGCAAACCAGGATCGGCTTGCCGGTCTCCCGCGACACCGCTACCGCGTCGTTCCACGTGCGCTGGAAGCGGATCAACACCGGCTTCTTCCACTCTTCCGCGGTCGGGGGTCGCCACATCTGTTCGCGTGCCGCCGTCCCCTGAACGGTGCCGAGCGGGATCGGCTTTCCCTGCTGTTGGGCGGTGGAGGTGACCGCCAGCAGCGAGCCAGCGAGCAGCAGGAGAACGGTGTGGGGGTGGTTCTGTCTCATGACGTGCGCAGCGTGAACGACTCGTCCGGCGATCCTAAGCCAGCTGCGCGGACGTGACGAGGAGGCGGTCAGGTACCGGAAGCGTGTCAGTGCGTCGCAGATCCGCCGGGTTGTTTCGGGAGCACCACGACAAGGCGCGATTCGGGCGCGCTGCCGCGGTGGCAGCGGTTCAGCGGAGCGGTCGAGAGCCGACGAACGCGATCCCGCCGGCCTGAAGCCCGACGGCGACGCTGGCCACGCGGTGGCCGACCCGCAGGTCCAACACGTCGACGGTGCCCGGCTGCGCGCCGATGCTCTCGCACGAGACGAACGCGAACCGCCCGTCGTCCGACACCGCCACGCCGTGGGGCACCGGACGGGTGGTCGGGACACGGGCGAGCTCCTTGCCGCGGGTCAGGTCCCAGATCCCCACCGCCTGCGCGCCCTTGTACGTCACCACCGCTTTGTCGCCGCGCGGCGTCACGTCGACGTTGTACGGACCCTTCCCGGTCGGCCAGCGGCGTGTCACCTTCCACCCCGCGAGGTCGACCTCGGCGAGCTGTGCGATACCGTTGAGGCACACGTAAGCGCGAGTCAGCCGCGGATGTGGCTGCACCCACGTCGGTCGGCAGCGGTCGTCCGCGCCATCGCCGCCACCGTGTGCGGACTTCGCCGCGCCGGTGCCGTCGCCGAGCGGGAGACGGCGCGTTCGCTCGAAGCTCACCGCGTCGATCTCGTGCAGGAACCCGTCCATCATCGAGCACGAGTAGTGGCGCTTGCCGTCCGGGGACAGCCGAGAACCGTGCGGCATCGATCCCGTCCGGGTGCGACCCACCTCGGCCATCTCGACGGGATCGACGATCGACACCGAGGAGGGTGTCATGTCACCGTGCAGGTCGAAGTTCACGCAGTACAGCAGCCCGGTGGCGCGCGAGATCTGCATCGTCGCGGGGAACAGGCCGAGCTGTACCCGGCCGGTGACGCGATCGTCGCTGCTGCGGAACCGATAGAGCAGCCCGAACGGCTTGCCGTGTGCCATGCTGAGGAACCAGTGCTTGCCGTCCGGCGCGACGGTGATTCCGTGCGGACCCTCGATCTCGGTCGCCTGATAACCGACCGGAATCACCTTCTCCACCGCGACCTGCGCGCCATCGAAGCGCAGCTTGTAGACCTCGTCGGAAGACTCGGCGCAAACCAGCACGGAGTAGGCGCGACGCGGTTCCGCTGCGGCTCCCACCGGCTTGCTGTCCGCGACCTGGCCTTGGACGCCGGCGACCAGGGCGAGGCACGCGGCCCACGCGGTGCGGCTCATCGCCGCCGGCCCCGCTGCGGCGCCAGCTCGACGCACCACAGCCCCGAGTTCCAATCGGAGAAGAAGATCCGTCCCTTGTGCGGCTGGGGGCCCCAGGTCATTGGAGCGTTGGGCACCTTGGCCTTGTGGTGGGTGGGTAGGAACCAGGCGATTTCACGTCCCTGCCGGTACAGGTCTCCCAGCAGCTCGCCGGAGATGTCCACCACCCGCACGCCGGCGTTGTAGTAGGCCGCGTACAGCACGTCGCCTTCGACCCAGAGGTTGTGCGTGCCGGCTTCCGGCACCTCGTAGCGCGCGACTTCCCGCGGCTTGTCGAGGTCGGTGAAGTCGATGAAGTGGAACCAGCCGCGCGGGTACGTCGGGCGGTTCTCGATCGACAGACCGTACGGGAACGCCTCGTCGCCGGCGATCACGTAGAACCGCTTGGTCGTCGCGCTGCGGAACGGGAAGGCCGCATGGTTCCACCCGCTCGGGTAGGCGTAGCTGGCGAACTGCACCGGCTTCTGCGGGGAGCCGCCGCGGATGCCGTTGCCGACGTCCACCAGCTGGATCCCGTCGCGCCAGTTCGAGGAGAACGCGATGCCGTTGGCGATCCACACGTCGTGGATGGCGTGGCCGGGGCTCTTCAACTCGAAGTTACTGACCCGCACCGGTGCCGACGGATCGTGGATGTCGATCACGTCGTACCGCCGCCCCGCGCTGAGCGCGTAGACGAACCCGCTATCGATGAACAGATTGTGCACTCCGCCGGTGAGGTTGTCGGTGAACTTCGACAGCATCTTCGGCGAGCGCGGATTGCTGACGTCGAGCACGATGATGCCGTTCTTGCGGTTCGATGCGCCTTCACGGCTGATCACGCAGATGCGACCGTCCTTGGACACCTTCACGTCGTTGACGGTGCGCGCGTCGACCTTCACGGTGGCGATCCGCTCGATCCGCCGCGGGTCGGTCACGTCCCAGAAATACGCCTCGCCGTCGGCGCCCCAGGTGCCGGTCACCGCATAGTCGCGACCGTCGACGCCTTCCCACACCCACAGATCCGAGGTGTGGACGTGGAACACTTCGCCGTGCCCCACCTTGACGAGTTGCTGTTGCACATTGCGCGGCGTGATGCGGACGGTGGCGCTCGCCGCGAGCTTGCCGCACGCCGCGATCACCGTGTAGACACCGGGTGTTTCGGCGACGAATCGCCCGTCGGGCTCGATCTGGCCGCTCGCGCCCGGGCCGCGGTGGTCGGTCGGCTTGGCTTGGACCGCCAGCTGTACCGGGACGTCGTCGATGCGCTTCCCTGCGCTGTCCGCGGTCGCCACGGCGAAGTGCACCACGTCGCCGGTGCGCGCCTGCTTGACGTTCGGCGTCACGGTCAGTGTGCGCACAGGGTTCGCGACCACGACCAATTGATGGCGCTGCTCCAAGCCCGACCCGGAGGCGATGATCGCGCACGTGCCGGCGCTTCTCGCGACGATGCGCCGCAGATCATCGATCTCGACGATCTTCGGGTCGCTGCTGCGGAAGTCCACCGTGAGATCGGGTCGGGTGCGACCATCTTCGCCGATGATCGCCGCGTCGAGCTCCACGATCGTGTCGGCGAACACTCGCTGCGGTGCGCTACGCAGCACGATCGCCGCAGGTTTGGCGTGCACGACCCGCACCGGAATCACCACGCGGGACCCGTTCGCTGCGCCGACCAACCGTGCGATGACGCGGAAGCTGCCGGTGCGCAGTGCCGTGACCTTTCCGGACTTGTCCACCGAGACGCCGCGGCGGTCGAGCGAGAAGAACAGCACTTCGCCCTTGGCCGGTCGTCCGCCCACGTCGACCACCTCGGTGCGAAGGGTCTCGGTGGCGCCGAGCGTCAGGTTCAGCTCGCTCGGTTTGACTCGCAGCACCAAGTCCTCGGTTCCGGTGCTCTGGGCGGGCAGCGCGCTCAGCAAGAGCAGAGCGCCGACGGCGATTCGCGTCGGGGTCATGGGCGTGTCGAGTGGGTGGGGAAGCCCCGCCACACTACCGCCCGTCCGCGCCGAGGAACACCCTGGGTGTGGGTTCGGCGATGGTCGCGCGACGACGGTGTCACCCCCGCCGGTCGGGCGTTCCGAGACCCGTCGGCGCAGCGCGGCTCAGCGCAATCCGTGCACGTAGCAGCTGGGGTTCGACAGCGCGACGGCGTTCGGGTTCGTGCTCGGCGCGGTCGCCGCCTGCCACGCGATCGCCAGCCCGGTGATGTCGAGCTGGCTGGCGGGGGGCACCGGAACGCTGGTGGATGCACTGCCGGTGCTGTCCAGTGCACCGGCCATCCACAACCCGACCGGTTGGATGCCGAGCTTGCCGCCCAGCCCCGGGATCGCCTGCGGCGGCGCCGGGTAGCCGACGAACAACGCGTAGCGCTCACCGGCGACCCCGTCGAGTCGGACCGTTACGGTGCTTCCCTGCGGAGCCCCGGTGGCGGTGAGTCGTGCGTGCGGGAAGAACCGCGCGTCGATCTGCGGATCGATCGCAACACCCCCGTTGGCCGGGGCGAACACCGAACCGGTGTCGGTGCGCAGGCGGCCGGTGCCGCGCACCGCGCTCAACGGCGTGAGGCCTCCCGGACCGGCCAGGAACTCCGAGCGGGTCGAGATCAGATCGCTGCGCAGCAGCACGGCGGCGGAATCGGCTTGGTTGAAGTACTGCCGCGTCCCGGTCACGCGCGATCCGACCACGTGCGCGTACGCATCGATCGCCTGGAGCCCAGATACCCCAGTCAGCGTGTTGCCGATGGTGCACGCCTCGAGCACCGCGTTCGAGCGCTCCAACCGCACTTGATCGATTCGGAGTCGCACCACCCGTAGGTCGCGGCAATCCGTGGCGAGGACCCCGGCAGTGCCGCCCGGGAACAGCACGTTCGCGCCTTCGAGAATCACCGTCCCGAGGCACTGATCGACCACCACGGGGAATGTCTTCCACGACACCACCAAGTCGACGCCGTGCATCGAGAAGGTCTGGCCGGCGCCGATACCACGAACGATCACCTCGGCTCGATTCGGGTCGATCCCCGAGCCGACTTGCACGCCGGCTTCCGCGGAGATCGACAGCGGCTTGGTGACCTGGAACACCAAGTAGGCGCCCGCGCGGACCACGATTCGGTCCCCGGGGGATGCGGCGTCGACTGCCGCCTGGATGTCCAGGTAGTTGCTCCCCGGTCCGCCTTTGGCGTCCACCACGTGCGTGGTCTGCGCCGCGGAGCCGGCGGCCAACAGTGTGATCGAGAGTGCGAACAGCGCGCACGGGAAGAACGCGGCGGGGCGATGGGTCGGCATGACGCTCGGATGCTACCGTTCAGCCGTGCACTCGCCGTGTGCGGCGCGTCGATAGGGGATGCCGGTCGTCGGTAACCCGGCGACCGGCCGTCGGGAGTGCGAGCGGAGATGTCTCGCGCCAGGCGGCACGACTGAGCCACTCGGTCGCGAAGCCGGGAGGTCGAATCCCGAGGGGACGACCGGGAATGGCCGGGGATAGCCGGTGGTGATCCGTCGACCCCTGAAGCGTGTCTCGCTTCGCCAACACGCGTCGTGCCGGGGCTACTTCTGGGCAGGGATCACGGATGACGTCGCGACCCGGTTGCTCGTGAATCGTCCTGCCGGGCCCCCTTGTCTCGACTGTCTCGCGGTTTACGCTGTGCACCGTGGTGAACCTTGCCCGACTCCGCTGTGCCGTCGCCCGCGGTACACGTTTCACCTGAATCGCAGCCTCGGCGGTCTGACCTCGACGCCGTCGCGCTGGGGTCCGGTCGCCGACGCCTCCGGTCGCCGGGTAGCGACCACGGCCCGACTACGACCCTGGGTATGCCTCCAGCCGATTCGCCTGCCGACCCGCCCCGTTCTTCCCCGGACCAGCCCGAGCCCGCCGCGGTGGATCGCCGCAGCGTCCTGGAGCTCGGCGCCGCTGGCGCCTTGCTGGCCGCGACCGGCCAGGCGCAAGGGAAGCAGGGAGTGCGCCACGACCTGTTCCAACCGGAAGAGCACTACCGCGAGCGGATGCGGGCCCCGGCCGACGGCAAGCGCTACGGCTGGGTCGTCGATGCCCGCCGTTGCTTCGGCTGCCACGGCTGCGAGGTGGCGTGCAAGGCGGAGAACGACGTGCCGCTCGGCAAGTACATCCGGCAGACGATCTACCACGACTACGAGAAGCCACAGGGCGGGATGGCGCGGTTGATGGTGCCGATGGCTTGTCAACACTGTGAGGACGCACCGTGCATCAAGGCCTGTCCGTGTGGTGCGCTGCACAAGGGCGCCGGGGGCTCCGTGCAGATCGACTACGATGTGTGCTCGGGATACGCCGCGTGCAAGGACGCCTGCCCCTACGGTGCGATCTACATCGATCCGGTCGCCAACCAGGCGGTCAAGTGCCACAACTGTACCCACCGGATCGACGTCGGGCTCGAGCCGGCGTGTGCGGCGACGTGCCCGAGCGAGGCGTTGTACTTCGGCGACCTCAATGATCCCGAATCGAGGGTTTCGAAGCTGAAGGCCAAGCTGGAGCGCGAGGGGGCGCTGGCGCAGCTGCGTCCGGAGAAGGAGACCAAGCCGCGGATGTGGTTCGCCAGCGACAAGCACCGCAACATCGCGCAATGGGAACCCAAGGTGCCCGGCGAAGGGCAGAGCTACGGACCGGACAGCTACAGCGTCTACCGCTGGAAGGAGCCGCGATGAACCGACCTGTCTCGGATGAAGTTCGGCACCCTGCCGATGTCCCAACGCGTCGCGACTTGCTGCGGCTCAGCGCGGCGCTGGCCGCCGCGGGCACGCTCGGCAGCTGCCGCTCCACCGGTTCCGGCAAGTCGACGCCGAGTCGGGAGAAGAACCTCGAGGTGTGGAAGCGCGGCCGGGGCACCCCGTACGCCACCGGCGACCTGAAGATGCCGGGGGTTTGTCAGTTGCCGGGCCCGTACCGCAAGCACAAGTTCCCCGACCCGGACAAGTACCGCGGCGCGAAGCCGGTGCACGGCATGTGCCAGCTCTGCTCGACGGTGTGCGGCATCACCGGGTGGGTCAAGGACGGGCGGGTGATCAAGGTCGATGGCAACCCCGCGGATCCGAACTCGCGCGGCCGGATGTGTGCGCGCGGCCAGGCGGCGCTCAATCACCTGTACCACCCCGAGCGTCTGCTCTACCCGCTGGCGCGGGTCGGCAAGCGCGGCGAGGGCCGCTGGCGGCGGATCTCGTGGGACGAGGCGTACGACATGGTGGCGAGCAAGCTGCAAGCGGTGCAGCGCTCGGGCAAGCTCGAGGAATTCGCGTTCCACCAGGGCCGCAGCCGATCGAACGACATCGTGCAGCGCTTCCTGCGCGCGTTTGGCACCAACACGCACCTCAACCACCGGGGCCTGTGTTCCGCGGCGCGCCGCGCCGCCAACCTGACCTACCTGTTCGAATCGGACTGGGACCTCGGCGACTACGAGAACGCCAAGTACATCCTGAACTTCGGCTCGAACATGTTCGAGGCGCATCAGGGTCACGTGGCCGGCGCGCAGCGGGTGCAGCGCGGACGGTTCGAGAACGGCGCCAAGCTGGTGACTTTCGACGTGCGAATGTCGAACACCGCCGGCAATTCGGACGAGTTCTACATGCCGTTCCCCGGCACCGATGGGGCGATCGCGCTGGCGATGGCCCACACCTTGATCCAGGAGAAGCTGTACGACGACCAGTTCTTCCGCGAGTGGGCGAACTGCGGCATCGATGCCCTGTGGGAGCAGATCAAGGCGTACACGCCGCAGTGGGCCGAGAAGACCAGCGGGGTGTCGGCGGTCGTGATCCAGCGCATCGCCCGTGAGTTCGCCGCCGCCGCCCCGCACGCCACCACGATGTGCAACCGCGGCAGCAGTGCGCACATCAACGGTTACTACAACGATCGGGCGATCGGATTGCTGAACGTGCTGGTCGGGTCGGTCGGCAAGCAAGGTGGCTGGTGTTGGATGTTCACCGGCGGAGTGGACGGCAAGCGGTTCCCGGCGCCGAAGGGACCGCCGTCGCCGAAGACCCCGTCGATCCTGGTCGACCCGCCGGAATTCGTGTTGTCGAACGTCTGGAACCAGATGAAGGTCGGCGAGATCGTCTACCACTACCTCGCGAAGGGGCGCGCCAAGATGCAGGTCTACATGACCTACAATCTCGATTCGCCGCTGACGTGGCCGGAGACCGACGTCACGCGTGCGGTGCTGCTCGATGAGGAGAAGATCGGCTTCCACGTCTGCATCAATCCGTTCCTCAGCGAGACCGCGTCGTTCGCCGACTTGGTGCTGCCGTGGACCACGTTCATGGAGCGCTGGGACGTCGATGCTCGCGGCGCCTACAACCTCAAACCGTACCTGAGCATGCGGCGGCCGATGATCGAGCCGCTCGGCGAGTCCAAGGACGTGCGCGAGATCCTGCCGGAGCTGGCGCGACGGGTCGGCGGCGGCATGGAGAAGTGGTTCCCCAAGGAGCTGGATCAGCGCTCGTACATGGCCGAGTGGGTGAAGAACGTGCCGTTCGATCGCGCCAAGTACACCGACAGCATGGCGTTCCTCGAAGACGTGGGTGCGTACGAGGATCCGCAGCAGCCGCGCTACTACCAGCCGTACCTGCGGCCCCTGGACGACAAGGCGATGAAGGGTGCGCAGGTGGACGAGAAGACCGGTGTGATCACCAAGGCCGGCAAGGGCATCGGGATCATGTACCGCGGCAAGCCGGTGGTCGGTTTCAAGACGCCGAGCCGCAAGCTCGAAGTGCACTCGGAGTTCGTGGTCATGACCGCGCGCAACCAGGACACTTCGGCGTTGATCGCCCGCTCCGGCGCGAAGGCCAAGCGCCGCCCGCCGAGCCACGCCGGCCACGAGTACGAGTTGTCGCCGTGGCCGACCTACATGCAGATCGAGGAGCACGTCGGTCTGGCGGATGATCAGCTGGTGATGACGTCGTTCAAGTGGAACGTGCACAACCACGGGCGCACCGCCAACCTCAAGTGGTGCTCGGAGATCGTGCACAGCAACCCGGCCTGGATCCACCCGGACACCGCGGCCCGCCTCGGGCTGAAGGACGGGGACTGGGTCGAGTTGACCGGCCATCGGTCGAAGACCATCGACAAGCTCAGCAAATCGCTGCAGCTCGGCAGCGGGCCGATCGAGCGCAAGCTGCAGATCCCGGTGGTGGTGACGCGTGGCGTGCACCCGCGGGCGATCGCGATCTCGAACTCGCTCGGCCATTGGGCGTACACCTCGGTGGCCCAAGCGCTGGTGCGGCGAGAGTCGGGCTCGGCGCGGCGCGGTATGGATGCCGACCGCATGCGCGACGCCGACTGGGAGCGCAACATGTGGTGGGAGGCCCGCGGCGGGGCGGCACCGAACAACTGGGTGCGCAACACCGGGCCGGGCTGGGCGCAGAACCAGATCCTGCCGATCGCGCCGGACGTGATCTCCGGACAGCAGTCGTTCCACGACACGGTGGTCAACGTCCGCAAGTTGTCATGAGCGTGGCGGACCTGGCTCCCGCCGCGCGGCTGTTGGCGTGGCTGATGCTGCGCGAACCGGATGCAGCGCTGTTGCGTGAACTCGGCTCGCCGGAGATCGCCGCCGCACTCGCCGCGGCAGGTGTGGAGTTGCCGTCGACCGATGCGCTCGAGGAGGTTCACGCGGAGTTCTTCGCGGTGCTGCTTCACCCCGAGCGGAGTGCGCCGCCGATCGCTTCGCTGTGGCTCGATGGGCAATACGAGGGAGACACCGCGGTCGCCGTGCGCGCACTGGCCAGCGAGTCGGGCCTCGACTTCGACCCCGAGGTGGCAGGCGGCGCACCGGTGGATCACCTCGGTAGCCTGCTCCTGTTGTGGAGCGAAAGTGCCGAGGCGGCCCCCGAGGTCGCGACGCGGCTCGCCGCCGACTACCTCGGGTGGGTCGACGCGGCGCTGCACGAGGCCAGGGGTCGCCCGGGTTTCTACGGCTCGCTGAGCCGTGCCGTGTGCGCGATGGTCGCGGAGATCCGCGGTGCGGCGGTGGAGCATGGGCCGTCTCGGTGACTCGTGTGTCGCACCGTCGCCGCGTCGGGGCGCGATTCGTGCGGGTTGACCCGATCTGGAGCCGTGTCGGCGCAGCGTGTCTGGCGGCGGCGTGTCTGGCGGGGACGCTGTGCCTGGCGGGGACGCTGTGCCTGGCGAACGGGTGTCGCGAGGTGCGCAAGCCGGCGGTGTTCCGCTTCAGCGCGATCCCCAACGAGGACCAGAAGCAGTTGCGGGCCACCTACGAACCGGTGGCGCGCTACTTGGCAGAGCGCACCGGCGTCGCGGTCGAGTACGTGCCCGCCGCCAAGTACGACGCGACAGTGACGATGTTCGTCAACAACGACATTCAGATGGCGTGGTACGGCGGCCTCACCGGAGTGCAGGCGCGCGCCGAAGTGCCCGGTGCACACGCCGTCGTCAAGGGTGAACTCGACGGCCGTTATCGCGCCTACGTGATCGTGGCCAAGAACTCGCCGGTGCGCCGCAGCGAGACGTTTCCGACCGAACTCGCCGGCCGGCGCTTCACCTTCGGCGCGAAGACGTCCACCTCGGGTCGGCTCATGCCGGAGTACTTCATCCGGCAGGCGACCGGCAAGGCGCCAGCCGAACTGTTCCGAGAGGTCGGCTATTCCGGAGACCACGCGATGACGATCCGCATGGTGAAGGACGGGGTCTGGGACGCCGGGGTCGTCGACTTCGCGGTGTACGACGGGCAGGTCAAGGAAGGCAAGCTCGACCCGAACGACTGCCCGGTGGTGTGGACCACGCCGCCGTTCGCCGACTACCAGTTCACCGTTCGTCCCGGACTCGACGCGGTGTTCGGGGCTGGCTTCACCGATCGCCTGACCAAGTCGCTGCTCGCCATGGATCCCGACATGGCAGGCCGGTTCCGGCGGCGGAAGATGGTGCCGGCCGGCGATGCGGACTTCGCCGGAATCGCCGCCGTGGCGCGCGACCTCGGGCTGGTGCGGCCAGTCAAGTGACCGGCAGTCTGCACCACCAGAGGCGGTTCAGAATGTGCGTGGGTTTCGGCGCAGGTCGCCGCCCGAAGGCGCAACCGAATCGGTGGATTCGGCGCGGCTCTCGGCGGGTGACAGGTGGGGTAAGGCGCGGATCTCGTGGGTCATCATTCTGTGGCGCAGATTCCTAGCACCGGAGCCGCGTTCACGCTCCGCGGTGTCGAGGTGGTGCTCCAGGGGCACCCGGTGCTGTCCGACATCGAGTTGTGCATCGGACCGGGCGAACAGGTCGCACTGGTCGGGCCGAGCGGTGCCGGCAAGACCAGCCTGCTGCGGCTGCTCAACGCCGTGCTGTGGCCGTCGCGTGGCGAGGTGTGCGTGGACGGTTCGTGCTTGACGGGTTTCGACCCCCGCCGGTTGCGGCAGTTGCGTTCGCGGATCGGTTTCGTGCACCAGGGTCTCGACCTGGTGCCCAACCTACGGGTCGCGCAGAACGTCCTGGCCGGCCGATTGGGCAGTATGGGGTTCCTGCGGTCGGTCGGTGCGATGCTCCGACCGCCACGCCGTGAGCTCTTGCGGGTGCACGAGATCCTCGAACGGGTCGGCATCCCGGAGAAGACCTTCGAACGCACCGACCGCCTGTCCGGTGGGGAGCGGCAGCGCGTGGCCATCGCGCGGGCGCTCTACCAGGACGCGCGCGCGCTGTTGGTCGACGAGCCGGTGTCGAGCCTCGACCCCGAGCGGGCGCGTGACACCTTCGAGTTGTTGCTCGCGATCACTTCGGAGTCCGGGCTCACCTTGATCGCGAGCACGCACGACCTGGAGCTGGCGCGGCGCTGCTTCCCGCGGTTGATCGGGATCCGTGCCGGACGGATCGCTTTCGATCGTCGGCCCGGCGAACTGGCGCCGGAGGAGATCGAAGCGCTCTACCGACTCGATTCCGTAGAGGCCTCGGATGATGGCGCGTCGCGTGAGGGGTGACCGAGTGGGTCGGCGGCGGGTGGTGGCGCTCGGAGTCGTCGCCGCGGCGGCTTGGGCAGCGTGGTATCTCGACCTGCGGCCGGGCGACGCGATCCCCCGCGGCGAGCATTGGGTGGTGCTGCGCGATTTCTTCGCCGAGGCGGTCCACCCGGTGCTCACCGCGACGTTGCGCGCCGAGTTGCTGCGGGGGCTGTGGAACACGGTGGTGTTCGCCGCATCGGCGATGGCGCTCGCGCTACCGCTGGGGATCGTCCTGGGGTTCTTCGCTTCGACTGCGTGGTGGGCCACCGACTCCGGCGGGGACGGTGCTCGCCCGACGGCGGCGCGCTGCGTCGTGTGTCGGCTGGTGTTCGTCGCGGCGCGCAGCGCGATCGCCCTGTTTCGCTCCGTCCACGAGCTGTTGTGGGCCGTGTTGCTGCTCTGTGCGTTGGGCAACAGCCCGCTGAGCGGTGTGTTCGCGATCGCCATCCCATACGGTTGCACCCTCGGCAAGGTGTTCGCCGAGGTCGTCGACGAAGTGCCGCGGGAGGCGGCGTGGGCCCTGCGCGGACTCGGTGCCGCACCGCTGCAGGTATTCTGCTTCGGGCTGCTGCCGCGGGCGCTCGCCGACGTGACGGCGTACGCCTTCTACCGCTTCGAATGCGCGCTGCGCTCCGCCGCCGTGCTCGGGTTCTTCGGCTTCGAGACGATCGGCTACTTCCTGCAGCAGGCGTTCCAGACCGGCTCCTACGGCGAAGCCTGGACGCACCTCTACGCGCTGCTCGCGCTGGTCGGGTTGTTCGATTGGTGGAGTGGCGCGCTGCGCAGGAGCTTCGCGCGGTGACCGACCGGACCGCCGAACTGCAGCGCCTGTGGCGTGCGCGGTCGCGCAACCGATTCGCCGCCGGGAGCGCGGTGGTGATGGTCGTGTTGTTGCTCGCAGTCGCCGCGACCAGCGGCTTCGCGATCGGTGGGGGGGGCGAGAGACTGCGCAATCTCCGTCGCTTCGTCACGGCAGTCGTCCCCTACCCGCTGCAGGGCGATGCGCCGTTCGACGTGCGGGTCGCGATCGACTGGGGCCTGCGCCTGCTGCGCGACCACGGTATCGACGCAGCGGCGCGTACGGTGGCGATCGCCGTGTTGGCGATCGTGCTGGCGCAGATCATCGCGACGCTGTGCACCCTGCCCGCAGCGCGCAACCTGGCGCGATCCGAACCCCTGACGCCGGGCGTTGCGCCGAGCCCCTGGTGGCGGGCGGCCGCCTGGCGCGCGCTGGTGTCGGTCACCCGCGCCGTGCTGACGCTGCTGCGCGCCATCCCCGAGTATGTGTGGGCGTTCCTGTTCCTGGCGATGTTGGGGGCCAACCCATGGCCGGCGATTCTGGCGCTCGCCTTGCACAACGCCGGGATCCTCGGTCGGCTCGGGGCCGAGGTGGTGGAGAACGTCGATCCTGCGGCACCCGCGGCGTTGCGGGCGCTGGGCGCCAGCCGCCGGCAGATTGCGGCGTTCGCCGTCGTGCCGCAGACCGTCCCTCGCATGCTGCTGTACTTCTTCTATCGCTTCGAGACCTGTATCCGCGAGGCGACGGTGCTCGGCATGCTGGGCATCGCTTCGCTCGGGTCGTTGATCGACGACGCGCGTGTGGCGCGGCGCTACGACGAAATGGTGGTCTGGGTCTCGCTGGGTGCGGTGTTGGTTCTGGTCATCGACGCGCTGTCGGTGTGGGCGCGCGGCGCGGCGCGGGGCCGCTGAACGCGTCGGAATCAGTCCGCGGATCGGGCGCGGCCGGCCATCACCGATGCGATCACCGCGACGTGGACGATGTCGTCGGCGCTGCAGCCGCGCGACAGGTCGAGGCACGGTCGGGCCAGGCCTTGGATCAACGGCCCGAACGCTTGGAAGCCACCGAGCCGTTCGGTGATCTTGTAGGCGATGTTGCCCGCGTCGAGGTCGGGGAACACGAACACGTTGGCGGCACCGGCCGCGGGGCTGCCCGGTGCCTTGCGTTCGGCGATCTCGGGTACCACCGCGGCGTCGAACTGCAGTTCACCATCCGCCGGGACGTCGGGCCGCAAGGCGCGAAAAGCCGACAACCCGGCGCAGACCTTGTCGACCTTCGGGTGGGTCGCGCTGCCCTTGGTCGAGAACGACAGGAACGCGACCCGGGGCGGCGTGCCGGCTAGCAGCAGGTGGTTGTCGACCGTCGCGGCGGCGATCGCCGCCAGCTGCCGTGGATCGGGCTCCGGGATGACCCCGCAGTCGGCGAAGCTGTAGACCGCCTCGCCACGCACCATCAGGAACATCGACGACACGACGTCGATTCCCGGGGCCGTGCCGACGCAGTACAGTCCCGCCCGGATCACCTCGGCGGTGGCGTGGGTCGCTCCGGCCACGCTGGCGTCCGCCTCCCCGAGACCGACCAGTGCCGCGGCGAAGTACAGCGGTTGCGACGCCAGCGCCGCCGCACCGTCCCGGTCGAGCCCCTTGGCTCGCCGGCGCGCGAACACGTGTTCGACGACGCGTTCGAAACGGGGATCCTGTCGCGGCTGCTCGACCAGGAGCGGCTCGCACAGACCGTGCTGCTCGAGCGTGCGTGCGGCGGCTCGAGTGCGCGGATCATCCGCTTCGGGAAGCAGGACCCTGCGGCGTCGCGCGCGAGCCCGGTCGTGCAGTGACTGCAGGACCCCGGGGAGGCTCAAGCTCGCTCCGGGCGCTCGACCACCATCTCGAGCAGCGCCAAGCCGTGGGTCTTGCCCTGCGCGTCGGTCAACAGGCTCTCGCTGCCGCCACCGCCAAGGCTGTCGCCCAGCAGGAAGTTCAGCGCCAACATGTTCGGTGCCTCGAACCGCACCACCTCGCCGTGGCAGATGTGTCCGAAGTGCTGCTTCACTCGCTCCGGAGTCAGGAACGCGACCAGGAACTCGTAGTCGGCCTCGTTCTGGACGAACACCCCGACATTGCTCCCGTCACCCTTGTCGCCCGACCGCGCCATCGCGAAGTCGCCGAGCCTCGTCTTGCCCACGGTCATACCTCCTGTACCTCGACGGACGTCTCGACCAATTCGCGCGGCAGCAGCGCCGGCCAGTAGCTGATGATCTCGGTGGCCTTCGGCCGGCCACCTGCGAACCCGGTGACCCCGGGAGGTCCGCTGGTCACCAACGGAACGATCTCCATCCCGAAGCGATCGACCTTGGCGCGGTCCGGCGACTTCACGCCGAGCCGCAGCACCACCTCGGGCGGGTCCGCGGCGGGCACGATGCCGGCGTGGCACACGCCCGTGCCGACCAACTCGATGAGCTTCTCGTGCTCCGCGAACGTCACCCCGTCGAGCGCCAATCGACCGAACACGATCTCGGCACACAGGTGCGCCTTGTCGACCGCGTCCGGACCCGAAACGGTCAGCTGGCCAACCGCTTTGAAGCCGCTGTGGTAGCTGATCGAAACCTTGTAGGTCTCCGGCGGGGGCGCTCCCTCCACGCCGTCGACCCGCACCCGGTCCGGTCCGGCGTCGTGGATCCGCGCGCTGGCGAAGTTGGCGGTGCAGTCGGGCCCCAGGTAGCGGTTCGGGTCACCCATCTCGTAGAGCAGCTGCGAGATCACGGTGCGCCGGTCGATCAAACCGCCGGTGCCCGGATGCTTGGTGACGAAGAACGAACCGTCGGGGTGCGCTTCGATGATCGGGTAGCCGATCCGGACGAAATCGCGCACTTCGCGCCATGCGGTGAAGTTGCCGCCGGTGCACTGCGGCCCGCACTCCACGATGTGTCCGGCCACCGTCGCGGCGGCCAATTTCGCGTAGTCCTGCGCCGACCAGCCGAACTCGTGCAGCAGCGGTCCGGCGACCAGTGCCGGGTCGGTGATGCGCCCGCCGATCACGATGTCGGCGCCCGCCGCCAGACACTCGGCGACCGGCCCGGCGCCGATGTAGACGTTGGCACTGGTGATCTTGTCGGCGACGGTCGACAGCGGCGCGCCGGTGTCCATGTTCGCCAGGTCTTGACCGCTGGCGAGCAGTTCGGGAATCCGCGTCAGGATGTCGTCGCCGAGCACCACGCCGACCCGCAGTCCCCGGATGTCCTTCTTGCGCGCCAACTGCACCGCCGCGTCCATGCACGCCCGCGGGTTCACACCCCCCGCGTTGGCGATCACCTTCACGCCCTTCTCCGCCAGATCCGGATAGGTCCTATCCAGCATGCGGATGAAGTCGGTCGCGTAGCCGGCGTTGGGATCGCGGCTCTTCAACTTCTGCATGATGCTCATCGTCACCTCGGCCAAGTAGTCGAGGGCGAGGTAGTCGAGGGGGCCTTCCCGGACCAGGCGCACCGGGCCGAGGATCGAATCGCCCCAGAAACCCTGGCCGTTGGCGACGAGCACTTGATCACGCATGCTCTCAGTCTAGTGGGGTGCCGCCGAACTTCGCGGCGCCCCGCGGTGGATTCTCGGGCTCAGCGAGGCGTCGGCGGCGCGGGCGTCGCGGTGGTGCGTGGCGCGGGTACCACCAGATCGCGTGTCGGCTCGCGGTGGATGATGGTCGTTCCGGCTCGATTCGGGTCGGAACGCCACGCCGCCGCGCGGTGCACGAACTCGACCAGGCGCCGCCCATGGTGATCGAGAGTGCGGAAGTAGAACGCGTTCGCGTGGGCGAGTGCTGCGGCGTGGGCCGCGATCGCGCACAGCAGGAGTCGGCGGGTCGTGCGCGACGCATCGCGTAGCAGCACCGAGCCGCAAAGCAGCAGCGCGAGATAGCTCGCGTAGCGCGGCACGTACGTGTAGCGCTGCCCCCACACCAGCATCTTGTCGAACTTGTAGTGACGCCCGTAGACGGCGAGCGCGGTCATGACCGTCGCGCTTCCGAGTAGCACCGCCAGCGCCCAGCGGTGCGCTTGCGGCAGCCGTCGCCACGCGCCGACCCACACGAGCACCGGCACGATACCGACCGGCCACAGCAGCGCGGGCGCCAACTGCGCGAGCTGCAACCGACCGTTCAGGCCGAGCAGCGGTTCGATCAGCACCCGATCGACGAACAGGCCGGCCGAGTCGGTCAGCACCCGCGGCACGGCGACCGGGGTCGTGTGGCCGGGGACGATCAGGAGCAGTGGGTAGGCCACGGTGCACACCGCGAGGGCGGCAAAGTACCCGCGCGCCACGCCCGGCCGCGCGAGTGCCTCGCCCGGAATCTCGGGGTGCCACAGGCGCAGGAGCCATACCGGCAGCAGGGCGATCGACAACGGGTTCGACGCGAGGCACAGGGCGAGGAGCGCGAGTTCGGTGATCGCGGCCGGCACGTGTTGGGGTGCGCGTGCGAGCGCTGCGAGAAGCAGCGCCAGAAGCAGCGGCCAGAGGGAGTACATCGTGCACGCGTCGATCGCGAAGTTGCCGAACGGCAACACGGCGAGCACGAAACCGAGTGCTGCGCGGCGCGCCGGGTGCGCGACGATCCAGTCGAACCGAGGCGACGCCAGCCAGCTGAAGACGCCTGCGGAGAGGAACGCGGCAGCGAGCGCCAGCGCGTACGGTTGCACCCCGAGTGGCAGCCAGGCGACCGACCAGCCGACCAGGTTCGGCAGCAACGAGACGTAGCCCTGGTAGAAGTGGATGATCGCCGAGGGGGCCCGGCGGTCGAGGTAGTACAGGAACAGCTCCGTCCCGTCCTCGCCCCACATCACCGGGTAGAGAAACGCGTTGCTGCTGCGCGCCACCAGTACCGCGACGATCGCGAGCCACAGCAGCCCGCGCAATGGCACCGCCCGGCGCGGAGCGGCCGCTGGCGGGGCGGATGCGGAGGCGGCGAGGCTGCTCACACGTCTCTTGGTCGGAATCCCCACAACCCGTTCTTGAGGTGTCCGCGGGACCGCGTGGGGCGGGCGACCGCGCCGCCGAGCCTGCGGATGGCTGGCGCGTCGTGGCCGCCATGCCGCGGCCACGCCGGGCGTGGCGCGGTCCGAGCTCGCGCACCGCCGCCGCAGCCGAACCGCACTCCCTCATCAGGGCGACGGCCGCAACGTGACGACTACCTGCCCCCGCTGGCTCAGGCGCGGTCGCTTCGCGGCGGCGGCACCCGCGACGCCTCGCTCTTCAGTGGTCCGTTCGAGTCGGGTTGGCGACGACCGTTCGACCGGTCCGGATCCACCGCCGGCCGCCGTGTTCTCCCGGTGTCGCGTCGATCCGTCGCAGCGACAAGGGGAATTGCCGCACGGCGGAGCCGCGCTGAGCGCAAGACGGAGGTGGCCAGGTCAGGAAGTTCCGGAGACGCGCCTTGCGGCCCGGGGGCCGACGGGTCAAGTTCCCGGGGTCGATGCAGCGCGGACACGAACGATACCTCACCGGCTTGTTGGTGCTCGCAGGCCTGTTCATGGCCGCGCTGGTCGCCTGCAACCTGATCGCCAAGAAGTTCACCGTCCTCGATTTCGGCTTCCACCGGTTCACCGTGTCGGTCGGCATCCTGCCGTATCCAGTCACCTTCCTGGTCACCGACGTGCTGTCCGAGGTCTACGGCAAGCGTCGCGCCAACCAGGTGGTGATGACCGGGTTCTTCGGCTCGGTGTTCGTTCTGGGGATCATCTCCCTGGCCCTGGCGACGGACGCGATGGAAGGCGGCACGGGCGATGCGGCGTTCCGCGAGGTGTTCGGCAGCTCGTGGCGGGTCATCCTGGCGTCGATGGTCGCCTACTTGGTGGCACAGCTGGTCGATGTGCAGCTGTTCCACTTCTGCAAGGACCTGACGCGGGGCCGCTATCTGTGGCTGCGCAACAACGTGTCGACGATCTGTTCGCAGTTGGTCGACACGATTCTGGTCGTGGTCGTGCTGTTCGCGGGCGTGTGGTCGACCGAGAAGATCACCGACGCGATCGTCGATGGATGGTACTTCAAGGTGCTGTGCGCGCTGGCCGACACGCCGTTCGCGTACCTCGGCGTGTACCTGCTGCGCCGCTACCTCAGCGGCGATCCTGGCGGGGAGCCCGCGGCGCATTAGGCCGCGCATGACGCGGCCGGCTGCTCGGCTTGGGACGAGCACCTGCCGCTTCGCGATCGCGGCCGCGCACCACGCAGGCGCCCGGGATGTTCTCGAGGTCAGGAATCGGATCACCCACCACGTCCTCTGGACGGAAGTGCTGCTGCGGCGGGACGGGCGACTGCGGTGCAGCCGACGGCTGCGACCGAGTGCGTCGCTGCTTGGCCGGCGCCGGCGCGGCTCGCTGCTGCTCGGCGATGCGGGCTGCCTCCAGTTGGGCGCGGCTTCGCGGCCCGCTGCCCTGCTGCGCGGCGCGCGCCTCGACTTCGGTGCGGACCCGCTGTTGCAGGTGGCGCTCGCTCGGGCGCCGCGCCGGCGCGTCGGTCTCCAGCGGGCGGTCGTCGACGCGCATCCGCGGCGCCGGGCTGGGACGGCCCTGCTGAGCATGAGCCGGTCGGCGGTGCAGACCGCCTTCCTGAGCGCTCCGCCGGCTCGACGGGGGAGCGCTCGGGTGCCGGCCGCTCGCCGGTCGGGCTCCACTCGCCGGTCGCGCGGCGCTGGCCGGGCGGGTCCCGCTGGCGGTCCCCGGGCGGACTCCGCTCGGACGGGCTTGGGTCTCTGCGCGGCTCGCCTCCGCGGTGGCGACGTCGGCGTCCGGATTGGTCATGACCTGGTGCAGCAGGATGCGGTTGAGGAACAGCACGCGGCCGACCAGGCGGGCCACGATGATTCCAGGTGCGATCGCCATCGGGCCGATCAGCGACAGCCGCAGGTACAGATCCGACCCGTCAGTCAACAGGGTGGCGATGATCGCCGGGGTGAACAGGAGTCCGCCGGCCAGGATCACCAGGAAGAAGTACGCTTCGCCGGCGTGCAGCAACGCCGGAACCAGCACGCGGGGCGAGAACGCCTGCCAGTCGTTGCGGTTGTAGCGCAGCGCGAGCACCATCGGCATCACCGCGGCGCCGAGCAGCAACAGCGGCAGGCTGACCGAGATCGGCAGGCCGAGCTGCATGGCGAAAGCGCCCGGGGCGTGGAGCGCCATGAAGATCAACATGCCGTCGAGCAAGAAGCGGCGCGAGTCGCGCACCAGGTCCTGCAGGCCGGGCAGCGGAGGAGGATCGTCCGAGCCGTTGGCGGCGGCGCGCATGATGCCCATGCCCAGCGCACCGACGACCCCGATGATCAACAGTACCGGTGCGAGTGCGAGGATCGGGATGATCCACAACTCGCGGCCAGAACAGATGAACCCGCCAAGACCGAGCACCAGCGGGAAGAACAAGGTCGCCGCCATCACGGTGAGCGGCATGTGCTCGAGGAACAGGAAGCCGACCGCGTCCTTGATCTCTTCCTGGTAGGTGCGGCTGATCTCGGTGTCGGGAGGGATCGCCTCGAGCCGCTCGTCGGACGGGTGCTCGAGCACGCCCTTGTTGATCAGGAACAGCTCGGTGCGGTAGCGCGAACGAGGGTCCCGAATCTGTTCGACTCCGCGCAGCGCCTCGTCGTTCTTGCCGAGCTGGCAACAGACCACGCTGAGTTCCGACCAGATGTCGTCCGAGCCCTTGCCCTGTTCGATGGCTCGGTGCAGCGTCACGTATCTCCGCTCAGGAGCCTCGTCCGTTGGAATCCCCATGTGTCGTTTCTCGGCGGTGCCCGTTCGGGCTCACCCGCCGATGAGGTGTCGGGATTCCTACCAGCCACCTTGAGGGGGGTGTCTCGGTATTGGACAGCGGCGTGCCGCCGGGGAATCGATCAGCTCTTGGCTGCGGCGATCTTCTGCTGTAGCTCGCCGCTTTCGTACATTTCCAGCACGATGTCCGATCCGCCGATCAGTTCACCATCGACGAACAGCTGCGGCGTGGTCGGCCACTTGCTGAACTCGACCAGGGCCGGGCGGATGCTGGGGTCGTCGAAGATGTTGACGACTTCGAACGGCTGACCGACCAGGTTCATGATGTGGATGGCCCGGTGCGAGAAGCCGCACATCGGCTGCTCCTTGGTGCCCTTGGCGAAGATGACCAGGCGATGCTTGCTGACGACGTCCTTGACGGTTTCGGGGGTCCACATGGGGGGTGTCTCGCTCGGAAGGATTCTATTCGGTGGAGGTCTTGATCTGCACCGCGTGAATGGTGGTCGTCAAGTGCTGGCCGAGTGCCGCCTGCACCATCTTGTGCTGCTCGATGCGGCTCTTGCCGGCGAACGCCGGGGCGGTGACCCGGATATCGAAGTGGTCGGAAGTCCCGGTCAGGTCCGCGACTTCGGCGGTCGCGCCGGGGATCGCGGCTTCGATCAGCTGCTTGACGTCTTGGGTGCTCAACATCTTGGCTCTCGGAAGTGTAGGCGGGAGCGCAGGCCGACACGCGCCCGGCCTGGAGGAGTAGGCGCTGGCGAAAGCCAAGTCAAGGTCGCCCGCCGATCCGACGATGTCATGGGGGCGAGTCGAACAGGAGGTGTGCGGTGGATTCCAGAAGTTGGCGTGTGGTGATTTCGGTCCTGTGCACCGCGGTCGCCGCGGTGGCGCAGGTTGCTCCCTTCGGGCTGACGTCGGTCGAGGGTTCCGGTACCAGTCCACACCTGTTCGGCGGAGCCACCCCGGTGCGGCTGATGGACATCTACAACCAAGCGGTGCTGCCGCCCGGTTTCGACCAACCGCGTTCGATCCGGGGCATCACGCTCCGCGCCGACACCTACAACAACACGGTTCGGTTTGCGCCCAAGCGTGGCATCGCGTTGCAGGTGTTCATCTCGACCAGCTTCGCCACGGCCGAGTCGACCGAACTGTCGTTCGAAGCCATGCACGGCGTGGATCGCACCCTGGTGGTGGACGGTTGGCTCGACATCCCCGAGCAGCCGGTCCCGACCACGCCGGCTGCGCCACGGCCGTTCAACATTCCCATGCCGTTCGATCAGCCATGGGTGTTCCAGCTCAGTCCGGCCCGCCGCGGCCCGCAGCTGCCCGACAATCTGGTGGTCGACTACAAGATCTACAACAAGCGTTCATCCGACGCCTACTACCTCGACTCGGCGGGCTTCTGCAAGGCGAACAAGACCCCGTTCGGCCTCGGTGCCCAGTGCCGGGGGACTTCGGGCAAGCCGATCACCCTGCAGACCAACGACGACGCGTACGCCAGCAATCGGCTGCTGTTCGCCGTGCGCGACGCGATCCCGACCAACACCGTGACGCTGGCGCTCTCCATGCGTCCGCTCGGCGGGTTCATCCCGGTGGAGATCGACCAGGGTTCGGGCTGCTACATCAACTTCGCGCCGATCGTGGCGATTCCGCTCCCGGCGGACTCCACCGGTTCGGCGGTATTCCGCTTCCCGCTGCCGCGGGATGGCCGGATCGTCGGGCTCGACGTGCACGCCCAAGCGGCGGCATTCGATTTCAACGCCAATCGAGCACTGCACGTGACCTCGTTCGGTTTGACCACCACGATCTGTGGACCCGATCCCGTCGCGCAGATGATCGAACTCAGCAGCGGCCCGAACGGCGGGCCGAACGCCACCAAGGCGCAAAGCAACGTCTACGGTCTGGCCCACGTGATCGCGTTCCAGTGAGTCGGTAGCCCGCGGTTTGCCACCAGGGCCCTTGAGGGTCCCGGCGCCGGCGACCAAACTCTGCGGGCGTGAAGGTCATCCTCAGTCGCCCGCGCGGGTTCTGCGCCGGGGTCGAGCGCGCCATCGAGGTGGTTTCGAAGGCGCTCGAGAAGTTCGGTAGTCCGGTGTACGTGCGCCACGAGATCGTCCACAACCGCGTGGTCGTGGAGGATCTGCAGGCCAAGGGGGCGGTGTTCGTCAAGAACCTCGCCGACGTGCCGACCGGCAGTCACGTGATCTTCTCCGCCCATGGTGTGGCACCCGAGGTGATGCGGGAGGCAGAACGGCTGCGCCTGCAGGCGATCGATGCGACCTGTCCGCTGGTGACCAAGGTGCACCAGGAAGCGCGCAACTTCGCGCGCACCGGCCACACGATCTTGCTGATCGGTCACCGCGACCACGTCGAAGTGATCGGCGTGCGCGGCGAGGCGCCCGACAGCACCGTGGTGGTGTTCGGCGAAGACGAGGCCCGTGTCGTCGAGGTCCCCGATCCGCGTCGAGTCGCGGTGCTGACCCAGACCACGCTCAGCCTCGAGGAGGCGGCGCGCACCATGCGCGTTCTGCGCGAGCGGTTTCCCGAACTCAAGACGCCGCGCAAGGAGGACATCTGCTACGCGACGACCAACCGTCAGATGGCGGTGAAGGACATCAACGGCCGCGTCGACCTGTGGTTGGTGATCGGCGACCAAACGAGTTCGAACAGCAATCGTCTGCGCGAGCTGGGTGCGAGTTCGGGGGTGCCCGCGTACCTGATCATCGACGCGTCGCAGATCGAACCGGCGTGGCTGGTCGGGGTGCAGGCGATCGGTGTGACGTCCGGCGCCTCGACCCCGGAGGTCAGTGTGCAGTCCGTAGTTGCGCGCCTGCGCGAACTCGGCGCCAGCGACGTGACGGAGGTCGATGGCGTGCACGAGGCGGTGGAGTTCTCGCTGCCGTCTGAAGTGCGGTAGGCGGGCGCGCGCCCCCGGTCGGTCATGCCCCGCAGGCGTCGAGCGCGGCCCGCAGTTCGGGGAGCGCGAAACGGAAACCCGACTCGCTCAACCGAGCGGGCACGACCCGCGTGCTGGCGAGCATCAACTCGTCGGCCATCTCGCCGAGCAGCGCGCGCAACGCGAAGGCCGGTGCGTGCAGCAGAGTCGGTCGGTGAACCCACTGGCCGAGCGCGCGGGTGAACTCGCGGTTGGTCACCGGGTTCGGTGACACGGCGTTCAGCGCGCCGACGAGGTCGCCGCGCTCCAGTGCGAATTCCACCACCCGCACCAGGTCGGTGAGGTGGATCCAGCTCATCCACTGCTCGCCGCTGCCCAGTCGCCCGCCGAGCCCGAATCGGAACAGTGAGCGCAAGCGGCCGAGCAATCCGCCGGTGCTGCTCAGCACCACCCCGATTCGCAGGTGAACCACGCGGATCCCGGCCTGCCGCGCGGGGTCGGCGGCCGCTTCCCACCCCTCGCACACGTCGGCCAGGAAACCCGTACCCGCAGGCTGTTGCTCGTCGAGTGCCGCGCTCCCACGATCCCCATAGAAGCCGACCGCCGAGGCGCAGACCAGTGCCGCGGGGGGTGTGGCCAGTGCTGCGAGGTCGGTGGCGAGACGGCGGGTCAGGACGATTCGGCTGTCGGCGATTCGGCGCTTGCGCGCGGCAGTCCAGCGACCGGCGGCGATGTTCTCTCCGGCGAGATGCACCACCGCATCGCACCCGGTGCGGATCGGCGCGAGATCCAACGACGGGGAGCCGTCCGACTGCGCGCTCCGCCGCAATGGCACGGAGTCGTGCCCGGACTCGAGAAGCGTCCGCATGAGTGCGGAGCCGACCATTCCCGAGGATCCGCTGATCGCGATGCGCATGGCGCGGAGTCTAGCCCGGACTATTCATGAGCAGCGTCGCGAGATCGTGCAAGGTTGTTGCTGGCAAGGAGAACGGCAGGTTCTGCCCGGAGGCGGGGTGCCTCCCCGTCGAGGAGCAGGTTCTGACGTTCGACGAAGCCGGCAGCGACCTTGCGCGATCGCAGCAGCTCGGTCATGAATAGTCCGGGCTAGGAGTCTGCGCTACAGAAGGGGCGATTCAGGAGGTGCGGTAGTTCGGCACGGCCGAGTTCGCATCCGGATCCGCGGTCGAAGGAGCGACGCGGGCTTGTCAGATCCAGCCGCACCTGTGGCTCATTGCGCTATAACGGAGGGGCCCCGCGTTCCCCTCCCTCCGAGCTCGATGACCTTGACGCCCTCGCACGCGTTCCTCGGCCTGCTCGTCGTGGCGGCCGGCGTTCCCGCGCCAGGCCAGAAAAAATCAGTCGTCGACCTGAATGGACGGATCGACAAGGCGCTCGAGCGCGCCCGCCCGGTGCTGCTCCGCCACCTGGCTGGCGCGCACAACGGGGAGCTCGCACTGTTGTGCCTCGCCGCAGTGCACGACGGGGTGCCGGCGACCGACAAGGTGTTCGCGCAGGCACTGCGACGGCTGCGCAAAGCACGGCTCGGCCGAACCTACGACCTTTCGTTGCGGCTCATGGTCGCCTCCGAGTGCGAGGCGTTCGCGCAGCGCAAGGAGCTCGCCCGCGACGACGCACGCCGACTGCTGAGTTGTTTGGTCGCCGGCGGCGGATTCGGATACCACAAGGGCGATCGCCGCTGGGACCTCTCCAACAGCCAATACGCGGCGTTGGGGATGCGAGCCGCGGTGGCACTAGGCGTCAAGATCGACGCGAAGTACTGGAAGGCGCTCGTCGCCGCGGCGATCGCATCGCAGACCGAGGCGGGAGGGTTTGCCTACACCGCCCACCGCCGGGACGCTACCGAGTCGATGACGGCCGCAGGGATCGCGATCCTGCGGCTCTGCGCCGACCACCTCGACGACAAGACGCTGGCCAGAACCGAGGTCGATCGGCGGCTGCGGGACGGTTGGGAGTGGCTGATCCAGAAGAAGGGTTCGATCGGCAGTCGCGGCATCCGCAACTCGTTCTACTTCCACTACGGGCTGGAACGCGCCTGCATCCTGTCGGGCGTCACGGCGGTGGACGGCAAGGACTGGTTCACCAGTGGCGCGGAGATGCTGCTCGACACCCAGCTGCGCAACGGCGGCTGGTGCAGTGGGGTCGACATGATGGAGGGGGGCAAGGACCCCGGGGGAGCGGACTCGGTGAGCACCGCGTTCGCCGTGCTGTTCCTGCGCCGCAAGTTCCAGAAGAAGTTGCAGGTCGGGCCGATCACCACCGGTGGCGGGGTGCCGATCCACCTTCTCACCGACAAGGCTTCGCCGGAGCAAGTCGACACGGCGATCGGTTCGGCAGTCGAACGCGGCGTTTCGGCGCTGCCCGAGGTCTTGCGGGCGCTGCGCAGCACGCACAAGGTGCAGCGCGTCGCGGGGTGCAAGGCCCTGATCCGCATCACCGGCGACGACTTCGGCTTCAATCCGCACATCCCACCGGAGCGCAGCGCCGGCGCCGTATCCAAGGCGGAGCTGTGGTATCTCAAGAAGCGGTCGGCGCGCCGCGACTGAGCCGGACCATCCGTGATCCAGCCGTGGCGATTGCGCCATGATCCCGCCTCCTGACCGAGCCGCGATGTCCCAACTCCTGCACCGCTTCGCGCGCCGCCGCGACCACCTCGAAGCCGGAAACCTCCTCCGGTCGCTCACCGAGACCATCAACCGCGTACCAGGCGGGATCAACCTCGGCCAGGGGGTGTGCGACCTCGACAGTCCGGCGCCCCTGCGCGCGGGCGCGATCGAGTGCATCGAGGGTAGGGCCGACCGGCAGACCTACACCTTCTACAGCGGCATCCCGGAGCTGCGCGAGGCGATCGCCCGCAAGCTGCGCGAGTTCAACGGACTCGACTGCACCGCAGCGAACGTCGGGGTGACCGCCGGTTCGTCCGGTGCGTTCTTCGCCACCGGCATGACGCTGCTGGACCCGGGTGACGAGGTGATCCTGTTCGAGCCGTTCTACTCGTACCACTTCACGGTGCTGAAGCTGATGGGTGCGGTGCCGGTCTGTGTGCCGCTGTCCGCAGCGGACCTCGCGTTCGATCCGGATCGGCTGCGCGCGGCGCTGACCCCGCGCACTCGGGCACTGGTGCTCAACACTCCGGGGAACCCGTCCGGCAAGGTGTTCTCGGTCGCGGAACTCACCGCGCTTGCGGAGGTGCTCGCCGGCACGTCGGTGGTCGTGCTGACCGACGAGGTGTACGAGTACATGTGCTACGACGACCATGCGCACGTCTCGCCGGCGACCGTGCCGGGCCTGGCCGACCGCACCGTGACGATCAGCAGCTTCAGCAAGACCTTCTCGATCACCGGGTGGCGGATCGGCTACCTGGCCGGGCCGACCGATCTGGTCGATCGGGTGGGGCGCGTCTTCGACCAAGTCGACGTTTGTGCGGCTCGACCGATGCAGCGCGGGGTGCAGCGGGCGCTGGAACAGTTGCCGGCCTCGTTCTACAGCGACCTGCGAAGCGACTACCAGCGGCGCCGCGATCGGTTCTGTGCGGCCTTGTCGCGCGGGGGGTTCGGGGTGCAGGTGCCGCAGGGGGCCTACTACGTGCTCGCCGACTACCGGGAAGTGTTCGGCGATGTGGATCCGGAGTCGGCGGTGCGGCGGATGATCGACGAACGGCGCGTCAACGGCGTGCCGGGGCACTTGTTCTTCGCCCGACCCGATGGCGTGCGGTCCATTCGGTTCCACTTCGCGGTGGCGGACGCGGTGCTCGACGAGGCGTGTGCTCGCCTCGGTGGCTGAATCCGTGCGGGCGCATTGCGGTGGCGGGGCCTGCCCACCGCCGATCGGAAGCAGGGCGGTGCGAGCGCGGCGCAAGAAAGTGCCCGCCCCGGGTCGCACCGGGGCGGGCCCCACCTCGTCTCTTCAGTCCGGGCCCCAGCGGTCCGGGCTAATCTCTCGTTCCGAAGGCCCTCTTGCGGGCCGCGTCCTTTCTCATGTGCGCCGCCTCGCTGCAGCGCACAGCTCGTAGACGTCTCTCCGCCGCGATCGCTTCCTGCCGCGCGCCATTTCTTGCGAACACCGATGAGATCGATCCGCCCCCTGCCCCGAGTCTGGCTGCTCGCCCTCGCCGCCTGTGCCACGGCCCCTACCGAGCGAACCCCCGAGGATGCCGCGTTTCGCCAAGCGTGCCGCGATGCGACGACCGACGTGGTGGCGCTCAACCTCGCCGCCCACCCTGACGACGAAGCCGCACGCACACTGGTCTATCTGCGGCGGAAGTTCGGAATCCGCACGGTGACGGTCTACAGCACCTGTGGCGAGGGCGGGCAGAACGCGATCGGCCCGCAGATCGGTATCGACCTGGCGCGGATCCGCACCCGCGAGACGCTGGCCGCCGCGGCGATCACCGGGACCGAGGTGCGCTGGCTGGGGTTTGCCGATTTCGGCTACTCCAAGAGTGCGGCGGAGGCGTTCGCGGTGTGGGGTCGAGAGCGGTACCTGGAGCGGCTGCGCAGCGTGCTCGAGGCCGAGCAGCCCGATCTGGTGTTCACCAACCACTCGTCCGATCGCGGCCACGGGCACCATCGTGCGTCCTACCTCGGGCTGCGCGCAGTGCTCGAAGCCCAGGCCCGGGCCGGGCACGCGGTACCGCTCTACGTGCGAGCGGTCGGCGACAAGGAACCCTGGCAGGTGAAGTTCGAGGTCGGCAAGCCGGACGACGTCACCGGCCTGACCTACTCGCGGCAGGCCTACCGCGGCTGGCGTCAGCACCGCACGCAAGGCACGTTCGGGCCGTTCACCGTCAGCCGGGTGCGACCCGACCACTGGCGCCTGGAATTGCCCGTGGGCGGCGACGGACGCGATCCGTTGCAGTTCACGCGTTCGGTGTTCGCGGCGCCCGCGGTGCGGGAAGCGGCGAAGGGGCTGAGTCTCGATCCGGACGCGTTGGAGTCCGAACTCGCGGCGTTTGGCACCGAGCACCCGGTCGCCGTGCAGCTCGCCCGCGCCCATCGAGTACTCCCGGTTCTCGAGCGACTCGCCTCCGCCGTGTCGGATCCGCGCGGGCGTCGTCGACTGGCGCGCCGTATCGACGCCGTGCAGCGCATCGTGCTCGAGGGACACGGAGTGGAGATCACCGCGGCGCTCCCCGCCGAGACGCTGGCCGCCGGTAGCGCGGGGTTCCTCGACGTGCGCGTCGGCGCGACCCGGGGTGCGCAGCCGACCGAGGTCTCGGCTTCGCTCGATGGCCGAAGTGCAGCGGGGCAGGGCGGGGTGGTGCGCCTGCCGTACGGCCCGCTTCCGGCGTTCGACGCCGAGCAGGTCGCGCCGTCGTGGCTCCGCCCCGAAGTCGTGTGCAATGTCGACGGGGTGCGGATGACCCGCCGCCTCGCGGTCCCGTACACCCCCGTACCGCAGGTGTCGCTGGCGTTCGACCGCACCGTGTGCATGGTGCCCGCCGCAGCGTCGGGTGGGCAGCTGTCGGTCGGGCTCGCGATCGGTTGGCACGGCGACCGAGCGCAGACCGCGGCGCTCCGGGTTCGTTCGGCCAACGGCGTCGAGGTGCAGCTCGACGACGCCGCGGTGCAGTTGCCCGACCGTCCGTCCACGACCCGGCGAACCGTCCACATCCGGCTTCCGCAACGCATCGCGGAAGCGACCAAGGTGGTGACCGAGCTCGCCGCCGGGCGCGACGAGCTGCTGCTCCGGCCGGTCGACGTGCGCATTCCCGAATCTCTGCGCGTCGGGTTGGTTCGCGGTCCGGACGACACCTTGCGCACCGCGCTGCGCGACTTGCGGATCGAGTTCACCGAGCTGGGGGCCGCGAATCTGGTTTCGGCCGATCTGTCCCGCTTCACGACTCTGGTGTTGGACATGCGGGTCGGCGGCAGCCGCCCCGACCTCGCGGCGCAGCGCGACCGCATCCTCGCGTTCTGCTCCGGTGGCGGTCGGGTGCTGTGCTTCTACCACAAGCCGGCGGAGTGGAACGCGACCGCGAAGCGACGCATCTTGGCGCCCTACCCCCTCGAGGTCGGTGTGCAGCGCGTGTGCGAGGAGACCGCGGCGGTGAAGTTGCTCGACCCGAACGACCGGCTGTGGACACACCCCAACCGGATCCGCGACGCCGACTTCGTCGGCTGGGTGCAGGAGCGGGCGCTCAACTTGCCAGAAACCTGGGATGCGGCGTGGCAGCCGGTGCTGGAGATGGCCGATGCGGGCGAGAAGCCGCGGCGCGGTGCGTTGCTGCGGGCCGAGTACGGCAAGGGCGACTTCCTCTACTGCTCGTTGGCGCTCTACCGGCAGTTGCGCGAAGGGCACGCCGGTGCCGCCCGGTTGCTGGTCAACTTGATGGCCCGATAACGGGCGGTCGCCGCCGGCTCGCCGGCTACTTGCGGCCGTTGCTCGACGCTCGGATCCTGCGAAACCGCGGATCCCGGCGCAGGGGGGCGAGCTCGGGGGCGCTGTCGAGCTGTGCCCGCGTCAGGTCACCCGCCGCGGTCATCTTCTCGAGCTCGGCGAACGCCCCGTCGAGGTCGGCGCGGCGGATGGACACGGTGATCGACAGCAGCGCTGCGGCAGCACGAACGCGTTCCATCGCGGGGTCCTCCGGCAACTCGCGCAGCTCGAGGAGTGCGCCGCCAAGCGCCGGCGCAGCGGCATCGAGATCGCCGAGCGCGAGCAGGCATCGACCGAGTTCCACACGGGCCTGCGACAGTGCGAAGAAGTGCGCCGCATGGTTGCCAGTGCGCGTGGTGATGTCATGCCGCGCCATGGTGTGTTCGCGGTGGAGCTCGCGTGCTGCGGTCAGGTCCTTGGCTGCAGACGCCAGGAACGCCTGGACGCGGAGCGTCCGGGCCCGCGCCAGCAGAACGTCGATGTCGCCCGGGCACCGCTTCACCAGAGCCTCGCTGTCCTGCCGTGCTTCGGCGGCGAGCCGGCGTGCCGTGGCCGATTCCTGCCCGCCCGCGTGCCCCAGGGCCTCGGCCAGCAGCGCGCGGTCGAGCACGTGTGCGAGTCGAGTCCGCGGCGCGTTGGGGTGGCGCAGGCGCAGCTCTTGGTCGGTGTTCAGCGCACTGCGCGCCAGCTCGATGGCTGCAGCGGGTTTGTCGAGGCGGAGCAGCGCGTGGCCCAGGGTGCGTTGGCTGGCCGTCAGGCCCAACGCGAACTCGGTGTTCCGAGGGTCGACGCGGTGCGCCGCGCTGGCCGCCAGCACCGCGCGGCGCAGGAGCTGCTCGGTGGCGCTCGTCAGGTCCGCGCCGGCGAGTGCGGTTGCGCGGAGCATCAGGGTCGCGGCGAGCTCGTGGTCGCGGCGGCCGTCGTGGGGTGGCCATTTGCCCAGTTCGGTTTCCGCGGTCTGCAGGGTCGCGTTCGCGAGCTCACGGTCGCGGCGGCGCAGGTGGCATTCCGCGGTCATGCGTCGCGCGCGCGCCCACACGACACACGTCGCGTCGTCGGTCGGTGGCCCGGTCAACAACTCGGTTGCCGCCTCGGCGGACTGCATTGCGGCGTCGACTCTTCCGTTGCGCAGCCGCAGTGCGCCGATCTCGAGTTCGCAGCGGGCCCGCTGGGTAGCGTCGAGGGCGCGTTCGTCAGCCAAATCGGCGCTCCGCGCCAGCAGCAGGCAGTCTTCGCTCTGCTGCCAGGCGTCGAGCCGCAGGTTGACCTCGGCCAGGTCGAGGAACGCCGTCGCCTTGGCGCGCTGCACCGCTTCGGTCTGGCGGGTGAATTCCTGGAGTGCCTTCCGGGTCTCCCGTGCCGTCTGCGCGAGCGCGCGCTGCCGCGCGGCGAACGTCGTGTCGGGTAGCGTGTCGAGGGCTTTGGTCTCGTGGAGAAGGGTGGTTGCGCTGGCTACGGCCTCGTGGAACCGCGTCGCGTCCAGGTGACCGAGCACCCACGGCGTCGCCCCGAGGACAGCGACGACCACCAGCAGCAACAGCGCGCGGCGAGGAGTCACTTCTTGGCTGCGGCCAGTTCTCGTTCGAGCGTCTGCGTCTTGCGCCGCATGTCCTCGAGACGCTGGCGCAGTGCCAGGAACTCCTCCCACGTCGGCTGCGGCGGCGTGACCCGGCGCACCTTGTAGCCCTTCTTGCGCAGCATGGTGATGATCCCCTCCTTGCCGACGAAGTGCAGCGCACCGATCGCGAAGAAGAACGACTTCTTCGGGTCCTTCTCGATCTTCTCGATGATGCGCTCGGTCATCTTGACGTTGCGGGCTTCGAGCAATGGCCGCATCACGCGATCGTTGAGCTCCGTGTCGGTCCCCATCGATTCCTCGGCGGCATCGAGCAGCGCATCCTCACGCCCGGTCAGGTAGGCATCGAGCATGACGCCGATCGCCGATTTGCCGGACTTGTCCAGCTGTGCCATGTAGTCGAGCGACTTGCGGAGCAGCGCGATGCTGTCCTGCTTGTTCGTCTGACTCAGGGCGTCGAGCTGTTCCTCGAACGTCTCCAAGCCGCCGACCGTCAACCCATCGCTCTTGGCGTCCTTGTAGAGCGTCATGTCGAGCGATTCGGTCATCCCCGCTTTGGTGGCCTCGAGTTGCGTGACCAGCACGGTGATGCCCCACAGGCGGAACCGATCGAACCGCTTGGCCGAGGTTCCGAGCTTCCGCAGACGCGCATCGAGGCGTGCGTAGAGGTCCCTGGGCAGCTGTCCGGACAGCGATTCGCCGGGTGGCAGCTGCATCTTGAGCATCATCTGCGGCGCCATCTTCTGTGCCTCGTCCATCGCCAGTTCGCAGTACAGCGCGTCGGCCCCGGCGAGCGCCTTGTCGACCACCTCGGGGATGTCGACCAGACGCCGATCTCCCAGGTGCATGGTGCCGAGCAGGTAGGACTTGAAGTGCTGATTGCTCCGCTCCTTGCCCTCGATCCGCCACAGAAACGGGTACTTGGTGGCGGTGGACGGCTTGGCGGTGGCGGCCTGCGCGGCAGGCCAAGCCGAGAGGAGGGCCGCGGCGAGGGCGAGGGAGAGAATGCGCTTCATGGGCTTCATCGGAGGTGTCGCGTGCGACCGAATGGTAGCCCGGACGCCCTCGCACGATGTCGGTGCGCTGCCCTCGAATGCGGGCTGACCCGAATGCCATCGCGCGAAGGGGCGCGGGTCCACGGCCGACCTCTGTCCGGACCGCGAATCGAGGGGCGATGTGGGTCGCGGCTCGCCGGGCCGAGCGACCTCGCTCAGCTCATCACGGCCAGCAGATCTCCGGCCTGCACCGCGCCCTTCATGCCGACCGCGACCTCGGCGATCGATCCATCGCTCGGCGCGCGGATGACCGTCTCCATCTTCATCGCCTCGAGCGTCAGCAGCGGATCACCCGCGGCTACCTGGTCGCCTACCGCGCAGTGCACACCGATGACCGTGCCGGGCATCGGTGCCCCGACTTGCTTCTTGTCGCGCTTGTCGGCTTTGCGCGCCGCCGCGACTTGGTGCACGCCACTGCGGTCCTGCACCACGATTTGCCGGTTCTGTCCATTGAGCTCGAAGTAGACGGTGCGCTGACCGCGCTCGTTGGCTTGGCTGACCGCGCCGAGCTTGATCACCAGCGTCTTGCCCGGCTCCAAGTCGACCAGGATCTCTTCGCCCTGCTCCATCCCGTAGAAGTAGTTCGGGGTGTCGAGGATCGAAACGTCGGCGAATCTGTCGGCGAACACGAAGTGGTCTTCCATCACCCGCGGATAGAGAGCCGCGCTGATGGTGTCGGTTCGCGAGATCGATCGGCCGTGACGTTCGGTCAGGTCGGCGCGCAGCGCGGCGAGATCGAGGGCGGGCATGTCCTTGCCCGGACGTCCGGCGCACACCGGAAGCCCGCGCAGGATCGCCGTCTGTAGGTCGACCGGGAAGCCGCCCGGCGGGTGGCCCAAGTGGCCCTGGAAGTAGGTGACGACGCTGTTGGGGAAGTCCATTCGCTCGGCGGCTTCCATCACCCGCAGCTTGGTCTGCGCCACCGAAGTCGGGAAGTCGTCCTGCAGCACCAACAGGTCGTTCTGCACCAAGAAGTTGGCGAAGTCGCCGACCATCTTCGAACTGGGCGTGACCTTCGGGATGTCGCCGACCAGTTGGTTGACGATCGCGAAGGCGTGCTTCACCTCGGCCCACCGGTCGAGCAGACCGAGCGATGCGGTCTGCGGGCGGAGGTTGCTGTACTGACCACCCGGAATCTCGTGGTAGTAGACCTCGGACGTGCCGCTCAGCAGTCCCGACTCGAACGGCGCGTAGTGTTCGCGGATCGCTTCCCAGTAGTCGGCGAGCGGCTGCAGCGCCTTGTTGCCCATGCCGCTCTCGCGCGCGCCGCCGCGCAGCGCCGCGACCAGCGCGTTCAGGCTCGGTTGACTGGTCAGTCCGGCCATCGGTGCCAGCGCGGCGTCGACGATGTCGACCCCCGCATCGATCGCCGAGAGCAGCGTGGCGACGCCGTTGCCACTGGTGTCGTGGGTGTGCAGGTGGATCGGGATGTCGACTGCGTCACGCAGTCGCGAGACCAGCATCTCCGCGGCACGCGGGCGCAACAGGCCGGCCATGTCCTTGATGCACAGGATGTGTGCACCCATGTCCTCGATGCGCTTGCCGAGCTCGGTGTAGTACTCCAGCGAGTACTTGGTGCGCTTGGGGTTGGCGACGTCGCCGGTGTAGCAGATGCAGACCTCGGCGATCTTGGGGGTCTGCAGGATCGACTGGACCGCGAAGGTCATGTTGTCGAGGTCGTTGAGGCTGTCGAACACCCGGAACACGTCGATCCCGGCGCGTGCAGCCTCCTGAATGAAGTGGTCGACGAGGTTGTCCGGGTAGCTGGTGTAGCCGACCGCGTTGGCGCCGCGCAGCAGCATCTGCTGCATGACGTTGGGGATCGCCTTCTTCAGCTTGCGCAGCCGATCCCAGGGGTCCTCGTTGAGGAACCGGTAGGCGACGTCGAAGGTCGCGCCGCCCCAGGTCTCGAGGCTGAACAATTCGTGAGCGAGGTGTGCGGTGGCGGGTGCGATGCGCAACAGGTCGGTGGTGCGCACCCGGGTTGCCAGCAGACTCTGGTGCGCGTCGCGCATCGTCGTGTCGGTGATCAGCGGTCGATCCTGTGCTTTCACCCAGTCGGCCAGCCCCTTGGGTCCGCGCTCCGCGAGGATCTGCACGGTGCCGATCGGCGGCGGTCCGTGCGGGACCTTGGGGACCTTCGCTTCCCTCAGCTTGGTCGGATTCAGGCGCTTGTCCGCCGGCACCGTGGGATGGCCGTTGACGACTACGTCGCCGATGTACGACAACAGCTTGGTGGCCCGGTCGCGGCGCACCGGGAACGAGAACAGCTCCGGGGTCTCGTCGATGAACCGCGTGTGGGTCTCGCCACGGCGGAACGTGTCGTGCAGCAGCAGGTTCTCCAGGAACGTCAGGTTGGTCTTCAACCCGCGGATCCGGAACTCGCGCAGCGCCCGCAGCGACTTGCGGATCGCTGCCTCGAAGCTCAGCCCGTACGCGGTGGCCTTCACCAGCAGCGAGTCGTAGTGCGGCGACACGCGCGCCCCGGCGAACCCGTTGCCGATGTCGAGGCGGATGCCGGGCCCCGATGCGTTGCGGTAGGCGAGGATCTCGCCAGTGTCGGGCAAGAAGTTGTTGGCCGGGTCCTCGGTGGTTACCCGGCACTGGATCGCGAACCCGCGCGGCTGGATGGAACTCTGGCCGTACAGTCCGATCGCTTCGTCACCCAGCGCATGGCCCTCGGCGATGCGGATCTGCGCCTGGACCAGGTCGATACCGGTGATCTGCTCGGTGACCGTGTGCTCCACCTGCAGGCGCGGGTTCACCTCGATGAAGTAGTGGTCGTCGCCGCTGACCAGGAATTCGACCGTGCCGGCGTTGAGGTAGCCGGCCGATTTCGCCAGCTTCACCGCATCGTCGTGCAGTCGTTGGCACAGCGTGGCGCCCAGGTTGGGGGCTGGTGCAACCTCGATGACCTTCTGGTGCCGTCGTTGTACCGAGCAGTCGCGCTCGTAGAGGTGGACCACGTTGCCCGCCAGATCGCCGAGGATCTGCACCTCGATGTGCCGGACCTTCGGCAGGTACTTCTCCAAGAACACCAGCCCGCTGCCGAACGCCGACTTGGCCTCCGAGCTGGCCTGGCGGATCGACTCCCGGAGATCGTCGCCGGCATTGACGATCCGCATCCCGCGTCCGCCGCCGCCGTGCGCCGCCTTCACGATCACCGGTGCGTGTTCGCGGTGGAACGCGTCGGCGCCGGTCAGCGCACCGTCGTCGCGGGCGTCGAGTTCCATCCCCGGCACCACCGGGATGCCGAGCCCGGTGGCGAACTTGCGAGCGGCGACCTTGTCGCCGAGTTGCCGGATCGCCTCGGGGCGCGGCCCGATGAACCGGATGCCGCGCGCCGCACACGCTTCGGCGAACTCGGGGTTCTCGGACAGGAAGCCGTAGCCGGGGTGGATCGCGTCGACGTGCGCTGCTTCCGCGATGTCGAGGATCTCGTCGATCGCCAGGTATGCGGCGATCGGCGCCTTCCCCACTCCGACCACGTATGCCTCGTCGGCCTTGAAGCGGTGCTGGTGGTGGCGGTCTTCTTCGCTGTAGATCCCGACCGTGCCGATGCCCAGCTCGGCACAGGCGCGGAACACGCGGATCGCGATCTCGCCGCGGTTGGCACAGAGGATCTTGCGGATCGGAGTGGTCTCCATTGCTCGAGCGATTATCAGGGTGCCGTGCGACCGGACCCAACCGATTCGTCGGCATCCGGATCCCAAGGAGGGGCGATCAACCGGCGCTTGCCGTCGGCGCTGCGCGGTCCGGCGAACTCGGGTTCGAACGCGCGGTCCCACAGCTGGCAGGTCACTTGCTTGTGCTTCTGGTCGAGACCTTCGCAATAGTTGGTGAAGATGCAGCGACGCACCTCCGCGCCGCGGCCGAGCTCGACTTTGCGGAACCAGTCCGGGTCGGCGAGGGTCTGCCGCGCCGCGCCGACCAGATCCGCGTCGCCGCGTGCCAGGATCGACTCTGCCTGTGCAAACGTGCAAATCCCGCCGCTGGTGACCACCGGCGTGGCGAGGCCCACGGCGTGGATGCCCCGGCGGATCGCGGCGGCGAGGTGCACGTTGCGGCCGAACGGACCCTCGGCATCGCTGAACACCGTCGGCATGCACTCCAGACCGCTCGGTCCGGTGTAGGGGTACACCGCGCTACCGATCGCGGGTTGCTTGGCATCCTCGAACTTGCCGCCCTTCGACACCGAGACGAAGTCCGCCCCGGCGCGCGCCAACTCGGTGGCGTAGTAGACCGCATCGTCGATTCGGCTGCCGCCGTGGATCACCTCGTCACCCAACAAGCGCAGGCCCAAGCAGAAGTCCGAGCCCACCGCGGCCCGGCAGCGGGCGAGCACCTCGAGCGGCAGCCGCAATCGGCGCTCCCGGGTGCCGCCGTAGCCGTCCTGGCGGTCGTTGCGGCGCGACAGAAACCCGGCCATCGTGTAGGCGTGGGCGAAGTGCAGCTCGACCCCATCGAACCCGGCGGCGCGCGCGCGTTCCGCGGCATCGGCGAACAGCTCGGGTAGCACCCGGGGCAGCTCGGCGATGTGCGGCAGGTGGGTGTCGCGCACCTCCTCGCGGTAGCCGAACGCCAGGTCGCGGTACTCGCGTTCGGTCAGCGCCGCCCGCAGTTCGTCGTCCGACATCGCGCCGAGCCGCGCCCGGCACGATACCTCGTCTTCGCTGCCGCACGCGGCGCGGTGTCGGTCGGTGATCTGCAGGAACCGCCCGAAGAACTTCGCCGGCTCCGGGCGACGGCGCACCGCCAGGAAGTCGATGATCTGGATGAACAGCCGCGTTTCCCCCTCGCTGGCATCGCGGACCCGTGCCACCAAGCGTTGCAGCCCGGGCAGGAAGCGCGGGTGACCGATGCGCAGCAGTGGGCCGCTCGGAACGTCGCGAATCCCGGTCGCCTCGACCACCAGCACCCCGGGTTTGCCCGCGGCGAAGCGCCCATACCAGTCGAGCACGTCGTCGCTGACCAACCCGTCTTCGGTGGCCCGCCACGGCACCATCGCCGGCACCCAGGTGCGGGTGCGCGCGGTGATCTGGTTCAGCCGGATCGGCTGGAACCAACGCCCGGCGCGTGCGGCGTCACGGCTCGGCCAATCGGCGTCCGGCAGGGGGTGGCGGATGCGGGTCATGCAATCGTCGTGACCACTGCGGTCGAAAGTACACCGTTGCGTCGCGGTGTTTCGAATCGCGGCGAAGTGTACTGCTCCGGCAGTGATGGGGAGACTTCGAAGCGCTCGCGTGCGATCGACACCGGGCAGCTCGCGATGAACAGGACAGCCTTCACGCGAGACCGCGTCGCGCGGCTGGGACGGTAGCCGAAGCGCCCGGGATCGTCGTAGCAATCCGGACGCGACCGGGATGCGGGAGAGCACGACGCCGATGCGAGCCGCGCCGCGAGGTGCCGGGGATCACGTTTGGGTGTCGAGTCTGGCGATCGTGTCGGCGAGATTGCGACGTGCCGGCGCTTCCAGCGCTGTGCCCCAATCCGTCCAGAAGATGCGTGGCCAGGCGAGGAGCGATTCGGCGAACGCGCGCAGCCCGCGCCGATAGTCTGCTTCCGGCACGTGCGCGTACTCGAGCCGGACGTTCTTGCGGTTGCGCTCGTAGACCGCCGGCTCGGCTGCCAGCGGGCTCATGTCGAGATCGATGACCGGTTCGGCATCCGGGAAACTCGGACGGTGGGACTTGGTGTCGAGCACGATCCGCTGGACCACCTCGATGCGCGCTGCGCTCCAACCCAGCGTGCCGAGCCGTTCGCCCGCGAGCTTGGCGCTGTCCTCTTCGTTGGTGTCGCTGCGCGGCTCGTAGACCGCGTCGTGGAACCAGATCGCCATCATCTGCTCTTCGGACAGCGCGAGAGCGCGGCCGCGGTGCAGCATGTCGGCGATGTGCTCGATGGTGTGGTAGTGACGGTGTGGCTCGCCGTAGCGCCGGGTCAGCTCCAGCAGCAGTGTCTGCACGACGCGCCGTCCTACTGCGCCCGCCAGCGATCCGCGAGCATGTGCACCGGAGTGGTCAGCAGCTCCGCGACCGAGAACGCGGCCAGACGCTCCTCGTCGAACAACGGCTCGGTCTCGCTGACCAGATCCTTGAGCGCCGAGTACCGGTTGCGGTAGCCGCTGAGCACTCCGCGCATCGCCGCCGCGGTGATGTGCTCGCGGAACTCGACATGGAGCAGCGTCAGTCCCGTGGTGCGGCCGGCCTGTACTTCGGGCACGATCACCACGTTGCGGTCGTCGCTGCGGCCGCGCGCGACCAGCAACTGGCGCTCGGCGGCGACCAAGTGCTTGGTGCCACGCAGCCGCGGGTCGCGGGCGGTGCGCGACGCGAAGCCCTTGGCGATGCCGGTCGAGTCGACCACGTGGATCGTCGCGCTGTCGAGGGTCCCGTTGCCGGAGATCCGGTAGCGGGTCGCACCGGTGACGCGTTCCACCGCAGGATCCAGCGAGCCCAGCGCACGCAGGCAACGGTAGCTGATGCGGTCCCGCGGCGCGCCGGCCTCGAGCACCGCGCGCACCAGTGGGACCGTGATCAACGCCTCGTCGGAACGAGAGATGCCAACCGTGACTGTCTTGGCCTGGTGCTTGATCGCGTCCACCGGGCGGGTGAGTTCCTCGATCGCGCGGGTCAGTGCCGTGGTGAGCTGCTCGACCACCAGCGCCGGGGTGCCCACCTTGCCGGTCTCGGTCTGGTAGCTGTCCAGCGGCTTGGTGCCGGTGATGTAGCCGAGGTGCTGCGACAGCCGCACCGCGGTGCGCGCCTCCATCTGCCCGTCGTAGCGCCCCTGCTGTAGCGCTTGGTGGAACTCGGCGACATGGGGGCGGGCCAGCGGCTCGAGCTCGAGCAACAGACCGACGTCGTTGGCCGATTCGGAGACCACGTGTTCGATCGCGGCGCGGATGTGGCGCAGCGGCCGTGCCGAGGCGTCGATCGCCAGTGCGGCGTAGTAGCCGAACAGGTGACCTGCCACCGTCGACATGATGAACGCGAGCGACGGGTGCACTTCGGGCATCCGCAAGATCTCGAGCGCGGCCGGGTAGCGGTTCGGATCGTCGGCAGTGATCAGGATCGGTGCGGCCTTGTGTGCGCGATAGATCGCGAGCTCCTTGGCTACGTCGTCAGCCGTCGAGCCCGTCAAGCCCGAGGCACACACCAGGATCAGCGGCTCGGCCGAGAGATCGATGTGCTTCTTGTCCTCGGTGGCGTCGCAAGCGATCGACTTGTAGCAGAGCTCGGACAGCTTGATGCGGATCTCCTGTGCGGCGACCCGGTTCTTGCCGTTGCCGACCACCGCCCAATAGCGGCGTTGCGGCGCGTGGCGTTGCGCCGCGGCCTCGATCGCCGGCTGCTGGGCGAGTACCGCGCGCATGGCCTCCGGCAAGCTCCGCAGGCCTTCCAGCAGTTCCGCTTGGTCGGCACGGGGTTGGGCGCACACCTCCTGGCGGATGGCGAACGCCAACAGGAAGCCCGCGGCGATCTGCGAGTAGAACGCCTTGGTCGATGCGACGCTCATTTCGATGTCGCGGCCGTCCGAGGTGTAGAGCACGCCGTCGGCCTTGTCGGTGAGGTCGCTGTTGCGCCGGTTGACGATCGCCAGCACGCTGGCGCCGCGGCCGCGCACCAAGTCGACGGTGCGGTTGGTGTCGGTGGTGGTGCCGGACTGGCTGATCGCCACCACCAACGTGTCCGCCATGTCGTCGCGCAGGTGGAAGCCCGACAGCTCGGTGGCGGGCATCGCCTGCACCCGGATCTCGGTGTCCGACAGCGCATCGGCCATCGCCGCGGCCACGCCCTGGCCGGCCACCGCCGCGGTACCCTGACCGATCACCAACAGCGATCGGTAGGCGCCCTGCCGAAGGTTGTCGCGCACCGCCGCCGGCAAGGAGTCCTCACCGAGCAGCACGCGCCGCTCGCCACCCTGCTCGACGATCTTGCCGCGCAGCGTCTTGCGGAACGACTGCGGCGCTTCGGAGATCTCCTTCAGCAGGAAGTGCGGGAAGTCGCCGCGGTCGATGTCGCGCGTGGTGATCTCCGCGCGCTGGATCTCCTTGGGGCCGATCGGCAGCGGTGTGCCGTCGTAGGCGATCCGCTGCAGCCCGCCGACTTCGCCGGCGAGTTCCCGATCGAGCACGATGATCTGCCCCTGGCTGGCGCTCGGGTTGTCCGGATTGCCGGGGGTCTCGCCGTCGAGCCGCAGGAACATCGGGGTCGCCTCGACCACGCCGTACGGCTCGCTCGCGACCAGGAACATGTCCTCCGCCAGGCCGACGAACACCCCCTGGCCGCTGCCGCGCAGCGCCAAGTGCATGCGGTCGGGCGCCGCAGCGGTGCTGCAGCCGATCGCCACCGAACCGACGAACGACGCCACCGTGCTGCGGAATGCCTCGGTCAGCTCGGCGCCTTCCGCCAGGCGGCGCGACACCAGCGTCGGGATCACCTTGGTGTCGGTGGTGATCTCCGGCGCGATCGACATTCCATTGGCCTCGCTCAACTCCAAGAAGTTGTCGACGTCGCCGTTGAGCACCGCACTGACGAACGGCCCGTCGCGGCCGGTCTCTTCGTGGTTGATCGGGTGGGCATTCGCCTGGCTGATGATGCCGACGCTGGCCCACCGCGTGTGGCCGAGCACCGACGCTTCGGCATCGTGACCGGACAGGGCCATCCGCAGCAGGACGTCCTCGCGGATCGCGAGGCGCAGGGCCCGACCGTTGTCCCCGAGTTCGCCGATCTCCGCGGCCGCTTTGTAGACGAACACCAGGTGCCCGTCCGGGGTGCGCACCGCGCCGTCGGTGAACAACCGGTTGGTGATCCCCGGCTGCAGCAGTTCGCGCACCTCCGGTGCCTCCAAGTCGAGGCAGTGGCCGGTGACCAGCACCTGCACGCCGGCCGAGTCGCGGCCGCGCACTTCCATCCGGTCGAGCGCCGCCAGCGCCAGGGCGATCGAATGGTAGCTCTCGATCGCGGCGTCGCTGAGCCCGTCTCCGCCGAGCGTCAGGATCATCTCGGCGGTGCCGACACGGTCGCGACCCAGCGTCCACGCCAGGTCCTTGACCGAGATCAGGGCCGCGTTGAGCGCTTCGAGCTGGCCGGGTGCCGAACGCGCGTGGTCGTCGATCGCGCGTTCCAGCTCGGTGACCGTGGTCTGCAAAGCGCCGACCCTCGCCTGCACTGCCTGGGCCAGCTCGCGGTCGCGGACCAGCAACGCTGCGCCCGGTGCGCCCCGGAGCAGCTCTTCGCACGTGCGCAGTGCGTCCGCGGTGGCACGCAGCTGCTCCAGCAGCCCGTCGGTCGGTGGCTGATTCGACAGCTCGCCCGTCCGGGCCAGGCACTCCTCGATCTTTCCGCGTAGGGGCGACGGACGGCGGGCGCGCCGCCGCAGCACTGCGATGATGCCGCACATGGGTGGGAGCCTATCGGGGACCGCGGGGCGAACGGAACTGCTCGAGCCGCGTGAGGATCTGTGAGGCGAGATCGTCTCGGCCGGTGTCGGCGACCACGGCGGCGAGTGCTTCCACGAACACGCGGGACGGCTCGGGCAGGGCTCCCGGGCCGACCTTCCGGTCGGTTCGGGGCTCTGAGCGCAGGACCCGGAGGTAGTCGCACACGATCGCTTGACCGTGCACTTTCACGCCTTCGCCCGGTGGGTTGGCCCAGAGCCGTTTCCACGCCGCGGCCGACAGCTCGAGCGGCTTCCCGGGAGCCAGGCCGAACACCAGCGTTCGGTCCGCGGTCCAGCGTACGAAGAGGTCACCATGACGGCACGATCGGATCTCGATACCCCCCTGGTATCGGGTGTTGTCCGCCGGCGCCTTGACCGGCTCGACCCACTTCGGGCCGAGTCGTTCCCGGGCGAAGCCCTCGAACTCGGCGATCGCCGCGGCGTTGTCCGCCGCGGATTTCCCCGGGGTGTAGCCGAAGCGCTTGCCAGCGCGTTTGGCGAGTGCCGTGAACGCGGTCTGGGCGCCGAGCTGGCCCCAGGCGTAGTCGAAGTAGCGCGCCTCGCAGCGCAGTGCTTCCACCAGGGTCGGCAGCGCCCGGTCGTCGCCGATCTCCGAAAGGCTGGCGGCGATGCGGGTGCGTACTCTTGGGTCCGGATCGAGCAGCATCGCCACCACGACCTCGCGATCGGTGCCGAGTCGACACAGGCCGCGCGCCGCTTCCACCCGCGTCAGCCAGGCCGGGTCCGTGCTGCTGATGCGGAACAGTTCGCGGTGCTGCGGTCTGTGCCGGGTCGCCAGGGCACCGAGAGCGTGTGCGCGCCAATAGAACTCCTTGTCGCGCGCCCAGTCCTCCAGCAGGGCGAGGGTGCCCGGGCCGCCCTCGGTCGTGCGCACGTAGGCGCTCACCAGTTCGAGGCTGATCGCGTTCCGACCGTGTTCTTTCTGGTAGGCACGCACGGCGTCCGCCGCGGCATCACCGCCACGCGCGACTTTCCCGGCTGCGGCGCGGCGCAGCATGATGCGCGGGCTGCGATGCGCCTTGAGCACGACCTTCGACCAGTCCACCTCGGCGCGCTGCGCGGTCGGATCGGTCTGTGCCGCGGCGATGGTGCACGGGGCGACGGTCAGGATCGACGCCAGGACGGCGTGGATGGGGTGTCGCAAGGCCGGCTCAGTTCACGGACTCGATGGACATGGTGTAGAGCGACACCACCACGCCCTCTTCCTTCTCTTCGCCGACGCTCAGGGTGCCGGTGATCCACACCGTGCCGGGCTTGATCTTGACCTTCTTACCCTCGGGCATGGCGCAGAAGATCATCTCGTTGATCTTCGGTGTGCCTTCGCAACCGCACGCGTCGTTCACCAACACGAAGTACTCGACCTCGCCGTCCTTGCCGTCCTCCGTGGTCATGAACCCGGAGGTCTTGACCTTCTTGCCATTCAGCTTCGAGACGTCCTTCGGCAGCGTCATCCCCTCCTTGAAGTCGAAGCCGGAGAGGGTCGCGAAGTCGGTGTCGACCGGGTCTTCGACGGGAGCGATCGCCGCGGTGAGCGCCAGTAGGGTCCAGGTAGCGAGCTTCACGTGGGAAAGTGTAGCGCGGAATCGGGCCGGGGTCGCCGGTCGAGGGCCGCGCGTCGCAAGCGTGGGCACTGCCGGGCCCTGCGTGCGCCTGGCAGTGGTGCGCAGCCTCAGCCGGCGCTGGCGATCTCCTGCAGCCGCACCGCCGCCGCCGGGCCGCTGGCGTCTTCGTGCTTGAAGAAGGCGAATACCTCCTCCCACCCGACCGACTGCATGCGCGCGACCCAGCCCTCCAGCTCGTGGTCCGAGTAGCTCGTGCGTCGCAGCCGCACGTAGCCCCACGCGGCAGTCCGCGACTCCGGCGTCGGTTCCGCCGGCGCACCGTCCTGGTCGACCGCAACGGCAACCGCGCGGTGCTCGCGCAGCGCCGCGCGTACGTCTTCGCGGTCCCAACTCGGATGGTGGAATTCGAACGCGGCGCGGTAGCGCCCATCGATCGCCGCCAGGCACGCGCGCAGCAGTTCGGGGTCGCCGTGCACCCACTTCGGCAACTGGAACAGCACCGCGCCGAGTTTGTCCTCGAGCTGCCCGATCGCACCCCACAGGTAGCCGAGCAGTTCGCCGGGCTCGCGCAGCTTCTGGTGGTGGGTCAGCCGCTGCGACGCCTTGATCACGAAGCGGAACGACTCCGGCACCTGCGCTCCCCACTGCGCGACCACACTGCCCTTGGGCATCCGGTAGAACGTGTTGTTGATCTCCACCGCGCCGAGCCGGGTCGCGTAGTGCGCGAGCATCGCGGCGGTGGCCAGGCCATCGGGGTAGAACCCACCCCGCCACTCCGGGTAGCTATAGCCGCTGGTGCCGGCGAAGACCCGCACTCAGCGGCCGACGGTCCACTCCAAACCGTCGGTCAGCTCCGGCCCACTCGGCAGCAAGATCGCCGCTTGGAAACGCACCTGGAAGCCGATCCACGCCGGATCGATCGACAGCGCGTGGACCACCTGTCGGCCAGTGGTCGGCAGCGGCCCACCCAGCGGGATCTCGAAGTAGAACGGATGGGTCAGCAGTGTGCCGATCGGCAACGGGATCGCTGTGCGTCGGTGGCCGACCGCCAGCACTGCGCCGAGGTTCATCGCGGTGCCCGGGCGCACGATCAGCGCGCTCGGGCGGCCCACCGTCGGCGGCAGCGCGTCGTCGGGCAGCAACTCGCTGGTGCCGGCGGGGGTGCCGTACTTGATCGCCTGCCCCTGGCCTGCGGCGTAGAGGCGTACCCGGGCGATGTCCTTGCTGGGCTCGCCGAACAAGTCGCCGACCCCGTTCGAGCTGCCGATGTTGCTCTGCATGCCACAGCGATGCAGCGTGATCGGCATCCCGGCGACACTCGCCGGGAACGACGCGCTGCCGTAGCTGTTGGCCAGCGAGCCGAAGGTCTTGCCCGCGGCGCCGAGGACCGCCACCCATTCCCCCTTCTGGATGCGGATCGGTGTGGCGATCTGTACCACCTGGTCGGTCGGCACGTCCGCGCGGAAGAACACCGGTTGGCTGCGCACGGTTGCCGGGAACAGCACCGGAGCGGACGTCAGCCGGTAGACCGCGACCACCTGCGCGCCCATTCCCCCCTCGTCCGGCACCTGCAGGCCGGTGAGGTCGAGCGTCACCGGCGCCTGGAAGTAGAAGCCGCGTGTCGCGGGGGCGTAGAACGTGCTCGTGTAGGCGGGCAGCGGCACCTGTGCCTTCGCGACGCAGGCCAGCAACGCGACTCCCAGCAGCAGGTGCAGGGCGCGTTTCGTCGCCGTGGTTCGCGCGCCGACAGTGGCTTCGGGTCGCGGCACGTGGTTCGGGGATTGCGTGGAAACGCGACCCTTCCAGTTCATGGAACGCTCCATTCGAGTCGGGGTGGTGCGCCGGGAACCGCCTCCCGACCCAGCGGACCATAGCGTGCTGGACGGCCGATCTCCACTCGCGCCGGCCGGGCCGCGCGCGTCGGGCTCAGTTTCCGACGCCGATCTCGAGACCGTTGGTCAGCGCCAGCGACGGTCCGCCGAGTAGCGCGGCCTGGATCGAGATCTTGCCTGCGGAGCCGTTCGGAATGGAGAACGTGTAGTTGGTGCCACCGGAAGCCGCTGCGGGCAGGCCGTACACCACCAGCGGGATCGGACTGGCGCACAACGTCCCGAGTCCGGGCACGTTGATGTTGGCTCGACCGAGGCCAATCGCCAAGGCGACCGCGGTGTTGCTGGCGCCGTTCGATGCGATGGTGATGCCGGCGGTCTTGCCGGAGATCGCCGGCTTGTCATCGCACAGGGTCAAGCTCGCGGTGCCGTTCGACGGCGTGCAGTGCGCGCAGCTCGATGGGCTGCCGGCGAATGTCAGCCGCACGCGGCTGATCTGGTAGGCATTCTCGCTCCACATTCCGCTGGTGGTGCCGGTCAGCACGCCCTTGGTCGTCGCGATGTTGATCTGGCTGCCGCAGCGCTGCAGGGTGATCGGCATGCCGAGCACTTCGCTGGCGAACGAGGCCGTCCCGTACGAGTTGTAGACCGTGCCGCTGGTGGTGCCACAGGCACCGATCACCGCGACCCAGTCGCCCTTGTTGTAGATCACCGGAGTCGGCAGCTGCCAGCAGGTCGAGCTCGGGATCTCGTCGATGTAGGCCGCCGGCTTGGCGTCCAGCGTCTGCGAGTAGGCCGGCGGGGCGGAGGTGAGCTTGTAGATCGCGATGATCTGCTTGCCGTAGTTGGTCTCGTCGGGCACCTGCGCGTGGGTGAGCACGAGCGCGGTCGGTGCTTGGAAGTAGAAGCCGCGCGTCGCAGCCCCGCTGTAGGTGTTCTGGAACTTCGGGAGCGGGATCTGCGCGGACAGGTTGGCGGTGCAGGCGAGCAGGCAGACGATGGAGAGGGTTCGCATGGTGTCTGAGAGAGAGTGTGGGGGAATCGAGCGGTTCACGCCGCGATTGCCTGGGATCACGAGGAAGGACGTCTGGTCCAGCCGCATCAGCGACGGCCACTCTCGACGAACGAGCCGGCTGTCGGACAATGCGGGCGCGAGCACGAGGGTTCGGCGCGCGCCACGGGGCACGATAGCGCGACACGTCAGGAGTTGCCGCAAACAGCGCCGGGGGCGGCCCGAACGAGTCGGAACCGCCCCCGGCAGCGAGCGAATCGCGAGTGTCGTGCCGACTACTTGCCGACGCCGACCTCGAGACCGTTGGTCAGCGGCAGGCCGGTGCCGCCCAGCAGACCCGCCTGGAGGTTCACGATCCCGGATGCACTCGTGCTGAGCGGGAACAGGTACTCGGTGCCGGTCGTGCCAGCGGCCGGGAGCCCGAACACGATCAGTGGGATCGGGTTGACGCACAGCGTGCCGAAGCCCGGGACGGGCAGGTTGACCTGGTTGATGCCGATTGCCAGGGCGACCGCGGTGTTCGCGGCACCGCCGGAGAGGATGGTCAGGCCGAGGCTCTTGCCGGCGATGGCCGGCTTGTCGTCGGACAGCGCGAGCGTCGCGGTGCCGTTCGACGGGGTGCAGTGGGCCAGGCTCTGCGGACCGCCGGCGAAGGTGAGACGGACCCGGCCGATCGAACCGGCGTTCTCACTCCACATCGCACCGACACCCTTGGTGGTGGCGATGTTGGACTGGATGCCGCAGCGGAACAGGGTGATCGGCATGCCGGCCACTTCGCTCGCGGGCTGCGCAGCGCCGTAGGAGTTGTTGACGCTGCCCGAGGTGGTGCCGCAAGCGCCGAGGACCGCGACCCAGTCACCGGTGTTGTAGGTGATCGGAGTCGGTAGCTGCCACCGCGTCGCGCTGGGCAGCTCGTCGATGTAGGCAGCGGGCGTGACCGGCATGGTCGACGAGTAGGCCGGCGGCGACGAAGTCAGCTTGTAGATCGCGATGATCTGCTTGCCGTAGTTGGACTCGTCGGGGACCTGAGCGTGCGTCAGGACGAGGGTGGTCGGGGCCTGGAAGTAGAAGCCACGGGTCAGCGACGACGTGAAGGTGTTGGTGTACTTCGACATCGGGATCTGAGCCGGGAGCGCCGCGCCGAGCGCGGCGACGAGCAAGCACGGGAGAATGCGCATGGTGGTCATGGATGGGTTTGGCGGAAGGATGATGACGAGGTGTCACGACCCTCCGCAATGATAGGCTCTCCGCCCGCGATGCAAGAAGTCGCGGGAATGCAAGCCACGCCAACCTCCCTCGATAACGGTGTCAAAACACCCGAAAGAATCGGGCTTTCGTCACCGATTCCTGGCGACTAGCCCGCTCCGTACGAGAGCGAAGCGGGGCCCGTAGCGCCCCGCTTCGTCAATCAGCCGAGAACTCGGATGAGGACCTACTTGCCGACGCCGATCTCGAGACCGTTCGTCAGGGGCAGGCTGGTTCCACCCAGCAACCCGGCCTGCAGGTTCACGACCCCGGAGGCGGTGGCCGCGAGGGGGAACAAGTACTCGGTGCCCGCTGCGGTCGCAGCAGGCAGGCCGAACACGATGATCGGAATCGGGTTGACGCACAGCGTGCCGAAGCCGGGCACGGGCAGGTTCACCTGGTTGATGCCGATCGCCAGAGCGACGCCGGTGTTGGTCGCGCCGCCCGAGGCGATGATCAGGCCGAGATTCTTGCCGGCGATCGCCGGGTTGGTGTCGGACAGCGACAGTGCGGCGGTGCCGTTCGACGGGGTACAGTGGGCCAGGCTGGTCGGGCTACCGGCGAAGGTCAGCCGGACGCGGGCGATCGACGCCGTGCCTTCGCTCCACATCCCGCTCGTGCCGGACAGCACGCCCTTGGTGGTGGCGATGTTGATCTGGCTGCCGCAGCGCAGCAGCGTGATCGGCATGCCGAGCACCTCGCTGCTGAAGTTGCCGGCGCCGTACGAGTTGTTCACCGAGCCGGTGGTGGTACCGCAGGCGCCGAGCACTGCGACCCAATCGCCGGTGTTGTAGGTCACCGGGACAGGCAGCTGCCAGCGCGTCGAGCTCGGCAGCTCGTCGACGTACGCCACCGGGGTGGCGTTGATGGTGGACGAATAGGCGGGCGGTGCGGAGGTCAGCTTGTAGATCGCGATGATCTGCTTGCCGAAGTTCTTCTCGTCGGGCACCTGCGCGTGCGTGAGCACGAGCGTGGTCGGGGCCTGGAAGAAGTAGCCACGCGTGGCGCCAGCGGAGAACGTGCTGGTGTACTTCGACATGGGAATCTGGGCGGGTGCCCAGGCGGCGAGTGCCGCGACGCAGACGAGGGTCAATGCGCGCATGAGGTTCCTTGGGTGGGTAGAGATTTGGCCCCGACCGACAAGCGGTCGAGGCGGGGGCAAGGAGCATACCTCTGGCCGGGAGATGTCCCACGGCGGGGGGCGATCCTCCCCGGGTGCGCGCGATCCGTGCGAGTGCCAAACGGGTGCAATCGACCCGACCCATCCCAACGCGCCCAGCGGCCTTGTGGGTGCGTCGCCGGCGTCGGGACCAGGCGCCGCGGGAATGTCCTGAAAATGTCCCGAACACGTGTGGGCTCGAGAACGAGCGGGCGGGAGTGCCAGAGGTCATGCGACTGGATCGGTGCTCTCCGTGTTCGAACCGTGCAATCTACCAGTGCTCGTCCGGGCCCGGACAACTGCCGAGCTACCGCGATGCGGCAGCAGGATGCTGGCGTCGTCGAACCTCCGCTTCTTCCTTGCCAGCAAACAACCTGGCATTCCGCGGCGCTGCTCACGAATGGTTCGGGCCTTGGCGTCGCCGCTCGGACCGTACGGAAAGACGGAGGCGGGTCGGCGCACCGCCCCGCCTCCGCGTGCTTTCTCGTTTCGTTCCGACTACTTGCCGACGCCGATCTCGAGACCGTTCGTCAGCGGTAGGCCAGTGCCGCCGAGCAGGCCGGCCTGCAGGTTGACCAATCCGGTGGCCGCCGCGGGGATCGGGAACGCGTAGTTGGTGCCTGCCGCGGTCGCGGCTGGCAGACCGAACACGATCAGCGGGATCGGGTTGGTGCACAACGTGCCGAATCCCGGCACCGCGATGTTCGCCCGGTTGATGCCGATGGCCAGCGCGACGCCGGTGTTGGTCGCACCGCCGGACGCGATGGTGATGCCGAGGCTCTTGCCGGAGATCGCCGGCTTGTCGTCGCACAGCGACAGGACCGCGGTGCCGTTCGAAGGCGTGCAGTGCGCGCAGCTCGACGGGCCACCGGCGAACGTGAGGCGCACCCGGCCGATCGACCCGGCATTCTCGCTCCACATCGCACCCACGCCCTTGGTGGTGGCGATGTTCGACTGGATCCCGCAGCGGTTCAGGGTGATCGCGAGCCCCGCGACCTCGCTGGCTACCGCAGCGCTGCCGTACGAGTTGTGGACCGTGCCGCTCGTGGTGCCGCAGGCGCCGAGCACCGCCACCCAGTCACCCTTGTTGTAGATCACCGGAGTCGGCAGCTTCCAGCAGGTCGAGCTCGGGATCTCGTCGATGTAGGCGGCGGGGGTCACCGCGATGGTCGCCGAGTAGGCCGGCGGGGCCGAAGTCAGCTTGTAGATCGCGATGATCTGCTTGCCGTAGTTGGACTCGTCCGGGACCTGGGCGTGCGTAAGGACGAGGTTGGTCGGTGCCTGGAAGTAGAAGCCACGGGTCAGCGACGAGCTGAACGTCCGGGCGAACTTGGACATGGGGATCTGGGCCGATGCGGATGCGGCCAACACGACGAGGGACAGGCCCGCGAGGAGCTTCATGGGGTTTCCTCCGAAGGGGGAGTGAGGGGAGAGAGGTGTTGCGGATCGGACAAAAACATCCGAAATCCAACGAGGTGACAAAGACGCTACGGAAATCGGGTGTCTTGGTCCACCCCCTCGCCCCCGGCTCGCCCCATGAAATCCCCTTGACCGAAATCAGCTGTCATCGCGTTCTTCGAACGCGATGACCTCCACCGGGCAATCCTCCGCTGCCAAGCGGATGTCTGCGTCACGGCGCGCGAAGTGCTGGCTCGCGCACGGTCGGATCCGACAGTCCTCACCGTCAGGCACTTCGAACACATCGGGTGCGATGTCCATGCACAGACTGCACGAGATGCAGCCCTCCTCGATCCAGACCTTCTGGATGGCCTTGTTGCCGGACATGGGTGGTGCTTCGGTCGCTCGGGCGACCTGGATTCGCCCCTCGGCCCTTATAGCATGCCCCGTTCAACCACCGCCATGCCAGACCCCCGCAAGCCCCTGGTCGACTACCGCGCGGAAGGTGCGGTGGCCGTGCTCACCCTCGATGCGCCCCCGGCCAACACCTACAGCCACGAGATGATGCTCGACCTCGACGCCGCGATCCTGCGCGCGAGGTTCGACCCGGCGGTCCAGGTGCTGGTGGTGACCGGCTCGGGCGACCGCTTCTTCTGTGCTGGTGCGGACATCGGGATGCTGCAGCGGGCGGACCCGACGTACAAGTACTACTTCTGCCTGCACGCCAACGAGACCATCTCGAGGCTCGAGCAGACCCCGAAGCTGGTGATCGCGGCGCTCAACGGCCACACGGTGGGCGGAGGGCTCGAGGTGGCGTTGGCCGCCGACCTGCGCATCGCGCGGCACGGCTGCGGCAAGGTAGGCTTGCCAGAAGTCGCGCTCGGAGTCCTGCCGGGCACCGGAGGAACGCAGCGGTTGGCGCGGCTGGTCGGCAAGAGCAAGGCGATCGAGTTGATGGTCAGCGGGCGGACCTTCGACACCGCCGAGGCACTCGCGTTGGGCTTGGTCAACCGCGTCGTCGAAGGCGGCGACTTCATGGCTCAGGTGCTGGACTACGCGCGGTCGTTCACCACGCCGGGTCGGGCCGCGATGGCGGTCGGTCACATCAAGCGCGCCGTGCAGACCGGAGCGGAGCTGCCGCTCGACGCGGGTCTCGCCCTGGAACGCGAGCTGCAGGCCAAGCTGTTCGCCAGCGCCGACGCCGCCGAGGGGATTCGCGCCTACAACGAGAAGCGCACCGCGGCGTTCGAGGGCCGCTGAAGATGAAGGCCGTGGTGGTCCGGGAGCACGGGGATCGCGTCGCGATCGAGGACCGCCCGGTCCCCGAACCCGGCGCGCGCGAGGTGCGCGTCCGGATGGCCGCGGTGGGACTCAACCATCTGGATGTGTGGGTGCGTCGCGGCGTGCCGGGGCACACCTTCCCCCTACCGTTGGTCACCAGCAGCGATGGCTCCGGCGTGGTCGATGCGTGTGGCGAAGGCGCGGTCGGGGTCGCGCCGGGCGACGAGGTGATCGTGTTGCCCGGCGTCTCGTGCGGCGTGTGCGAGGCGTGCCAGTCGGGGCGCGATCCGCTGTGTGCCGACTACCGCATTCTCGGCGAAGCACGCGATGGAACGGCGGCGGAATACGTCGTGGTGCCCGACGCCAACCTGGTGCGCAAGCCTTCGGGGCTCGACCTCGTCGCTGCCGGGTCGTTTGCGCTGTCGTTCCTGACCGCGTGGTCGATGCTTCGGCGCGCGGCGTTGTGCGCGGGCGAGACGGTGCTGGTGCACGGCGCCGGGTCCGGGGTCGGCAGCGCCGCGATCCAGATCGCCAAGTTGCTGGGTGCCGACGTGATCGCCACTGCGGGGACCGACGTGAAGTGCCAGGCTGCACTGGACCTCGGCGCCGACCACGCCATCAACTACGAGGCGCACGATTTCACCAAGGCGGTGCGTGAGTTGCGCGGCCGAGCCGGTGTCGAGGTGGTGTTCGACCACGTCGGCGCGAAGACCTTCGACGGCAGCTTGCGGTGTCTGGCGCGCGGCGGGCGGTTGGTGACCTGCGGGGCGACCACCGGCGGCGAAGTCATGCTGAGTCTGCACCGGTTGTTCTTCAAGAACCTGTCGGTGATCGGTACCACCATGGGCAGTCGCGGCGACGCGCTGCAGATCGTGCGGTTGGTGGGCGAGGGCAAGCTGCGGCCGGTGGTCGACCGCGTGTTGCCTTTGCGTGAGGCGGAGCGCGCCCACCGGTTGCTCGAGGAGCGTGCCGCCTTCGGCAAGATCGTCCTGCAGCCGTAGCCCGGAGCCATTGATGAGCGACAAGGTCCTGTTCGAACAGCGCGGCGCCGTAGCCGTGATCACGTTGAATGCGCCGGAGAAGCGCAACGCCATCGACCTCGAGATGGTGCGTGGCCTGCACGATGTGCTCGACCGACTGCTCGGCAGTGACGACGTCGCGGTGCTGGTGTTGACCGGCGCCGGCGACCGCGCGTTCGCCGCGGGGGCCGACATCGCGCAGCTCAAGGAGCGCAGCAGTCCGGATGCCTTGGCGGCGATCAATGCGTCGATCTTCAAGCGGATCGAGGACTTCCCCTGTCCGTCGATCGCCGCGATCCGCGGCTACGCGCTCGGCGGTGGTTGCGAGTTGGCGATCGCCTGCGATCTACGGGTCGCCGGCCGCTCCGCCAAGATGGGGCAGCCGGAGGTCGGGTTGGGGATCATGCCGGCGGCCGGCGGAACCTACCGCTTGCCGCGGCTGGTCGGCCTGGGCAAGGCGCGCGAGCTGATCTACACCGGCCGGGTGATCGACGCCGACGAGTGCCTGCGCATCGGCTTGGTGAACGATGTGGTCGACGACGCGGAGGTGCTGCCCCGCGCCATGGCACTGGCCGAGGAGATCGCGGCGCGCGGCAAGCTGGCGGTGCGGCTCGCCAAGGCGACCATGAATGCGCTGGCGCGCCCCAACGAGGGTCTGGCGGTGAGCATGGAGAGCGTCGCGCAGGCGCTGTTGTTCGACAGTGACGACAAGCACCGACGGATGGCCGCGTTCCTGGAGCGGAGCCGGACAAAGGCGCCGCGGGACGGCGGCAGCAGCGGGTAGGCTGCGGGGCCGCGGGACGGCGCCGGTTGCCGGTGCCCCGCCGCGATCCCTGGCCAGCTTCAAGGCCCAGATTCAGCGTCGAGATTCAGCGTCGAGATTCACCCATGAGCGACTCGCCCGTGTTCCACCAAGTCACCGTCATCGGCGCCGGCACCATGGGTTCCGGCATCGCCCAGATCTGCGCCCAGGCGGGCTCCGCGGTGCGTCTGTACGACATCGAACAGCGGCTGGTGGACAGCGGTCTGGCGCGGATCCGCAAGTTCCTCGATGCCGGCGTCGACAAGGGCAAGGTCGCGCCCGAGCAGCGCACGGCGGTGCTCGGCCGGATCTCCGGGACTACCGACATGGACCAGGCGCGGGACGGCGCAGATCTGGTCATCGAGGCGATACCCGAAGACCTCGAGCTCAAGCGGCGGGTGTTCGCGATCGTCGCCGGAGGGGTTGCGCCCTCCGCGGTGCTGGCAACCAACACTTCGTCGTTGTCACTGGTGAAGATCTTCGCCGACATTCCCGGTGCGGGTCGCTGCATCGGTATGCACTTCTTCAACCCCCCGCCGCTGATGCCGCTGCTCGAGGTAGTGCGCGCCGCAGCGACCACCCAGCAGACGGTCGACGCGGTGCTGGCCTACGCTCGGCAGCTCGGCAAGGACCCGATCGTGGTGCAGGACAGCCCGGGCTTTGCCACCAGTCGGCTCGGGGTGGTGCTCGGCCTCGAGGCGATCCGCATGGTCGAGGCGGGCGTCGCCGCGCCGGCCGACATCGACAAGGCGATGGAACTCGGCTACCGCCACCCGATGGGCCCCCTGCGGCTCACCGACCTGGTGGGGCTCGACGTGCGGATGGCAATCGCCGACTACCTGCGCACGGAACTCGACAGCCCGGCGTTCGAGGTGCCGCAACTGATGCGCGACATGGTGTCGCGCGGCGAGACCGGGAAGAAGGCGGGGCGGGGCTTCTACAGCTGGGCGGAATGACCCGGGAAGCCCCGCTGGCGATCACGTCCCGCAGGGTTGCCGCAGGCTGTGGCCGATGCGCACCGCCACCGCACGCGAGGTGAGCAGCGCCCGGTTGCCGCCGTGGTTGGTCACCAACCACTGTGCGTACACCGTTTGCCCGATCAGCGACGGGTCATCCGGTATGGTCACGACCAACGTGCGCTCCTTGCCGATCGGTTGCCAGGCGTCGAGCGAGCAGTAGAGGTAGCAGCCCGGGGCGTTCAGCAGGCCAAGCTCGAACGGCAGTGGGATGGAGCCCCATTGCGTGCGGGATGCACCGACCATCAGGGTCGCGTCCGCCTGGTTGACCGTGTCGACGCGGAACGACACCGCGCCGCCGACGAACTTGTTGCCGCTGAAGCTCATGATCGGTTGCGTCTTCGGACCGCCGCACTGCGAGCCGAATGCCTCGTAGCTGCCCGGGAAGCACTCGATCGAGTACAGCCAGCGGTTGAGGAACATGTTGCGCGAGAACTTCTCGTTCGCCGCGAGCCGGGTCCAGTCCTGGGTGTTGACCGCGCGCGTGTCATCGGTCCAGGGCACCGCGAAGTCCGCTTCCCCATAGTCGAAGCCGACGAAGTACTTCTGACCCCGAGCGACCCAGATCGGCGACGAGAACATCCAGGGCGAGGTTCCGCTCTGGAAGTAGTTCACCTGCTTGGAGCGAGCAGCCCGGATCTCGGGCATGCCGGCCGCATCCGCAAGGTAGAGACTCGCGGTGATGGACGTCGGGCCGACGAGCGGTGCGTGGAGCACCTCGAAGCCGACCACGAGCTGATTGCAGGGAGCGATCACTTCGACGATCCACTCGTTGCGGAGCGTGCGGTTCGGGATCGCGGCGAAGCCGGAGTTGACCTTGTGGCACACGAAACCACGGGACTGCGAGGGCACCGGCGTGAGCAGCAGCAGGCCCGCGGCGAGTGCCGTGCAGAAACCCCAACGCGTTGCGGAATGCGCTGCGCAGGGCTGCTGAGCCGAGGAATCGGACGCGGTCCGGGTCGGCGGTCGAATGCGGTAGTCGTGCATGTTCGGACTCCTGTGGCCAACACGTTTGGCCATGCCGGCGATGATCGCGCGCGGGGTTGTTGCGAGGAATCCGAACGAGTGCGCATTCCAGAGTGGGCGAGTGGGGGCGCGACAGTGGAACCACACTCTCTCGGGTCTGTTGCGCAACCTGCCAGACTACGTGAGCACCACGTCCCACTGCCAAACCGGACAGTAGGCGCCGACTCCACTGGCCTCAGGTCGCGGTGCGCACCACGTGAAAGATGCCCCGTGGCGCGCCGCTACCCGGCGAGTTGACGATCGGTGGCAGTCGGTGGGCTCGCTACCGGGGCCGGTGGCGGTCGCGCCGGCGCTTGCGTCAGCTTGTGCAACTCGAAGGCGTCGGGATTGGCGATGCGCGAGTCGGCGGCTCAGGTTGGTGCAGCAACCGACGGGGAGCCGGCGGGATTCGGACGATCGCGCAGTGGACGTGGGTGTGTGGGGGAGAGTGTGAGGGGCAGTGTGGGGCTGCCGATTCTCCGTCGGCTCCCTACTGTCTCATCCCTATCGATACGAAGGATCTCATTTGCCAAGGTGACTCCATGGACCTATCCCGTTTCGTCGGCACTCTCTCGCTCGGTTGTCTCCTCGCCGGGTCCGTTGCTGCGCAGCGGTTGCGCTATCAATTCGTGGGCGAACCGAACGAGCGTATGGGCAATAGGGTTGCTGTAGCCGGTGACATTGATGGAGATGGCCACGAGGACCTGCTTGCGACAGCAAACACTCGGTCTGTCGTTTTCTCTGGCCGAGATGGCCGAGTCTTGCTCAGCCTGCAGGCAACGGTCGTGATTCCGGCACACGACGTCGACGGCGATGGGCACGGAGACCTACTGAGTTTGGTCGGCGCTGAGTTGAAGATGTTCTCCGGGAAGGACGCGCATGTCGTGTGGACCATCCCCAACTACCCATTCTCGTATTGGGCGAGTGTCGGGGATGTCGACAACGACGGCGTGCAAGACCTGGTCTTCGGGTACCCGAGCCAATCTGGCTCGTTGCGGTGCATTTCGGCGAAGACTGGCAAGGAGCTGTGGCTGGTCGGCGGGACTACCACACGCGTGGGTCTCCAGATCGCGCCGGTTTCCGACCTGGATGGCGATGCGAAAGCCGACTTCCTTCACTCGGGATCAGCGACCGTCGAAGCGCGCTCGTCGAAAGACGGGAGGGTGATTCGAGGGTTTCCGAACACCCGCATGCTGGTCAACTACCCGGAGTCGTTCGCGGATCTCGGCGATATCGATCGTGATGGCGTCTCGGATGTCGGTGTGACCGCCTCCGGTGCCCTGCAGTTCTTCTCCGGCAAGGATGCCACCGAACTGGCATTTTTCCCGGCACAAGCCAACGAAGGAAACCTCTTCTCGCTTGTCCGCGCGGGAGACGTCGACGCCGATGGCGTGTCAGACGTCGCCGCTCTCTCGACCGGAAGCTCGTACCACATGGTCGTCCGATCGGGCAAGAGCGGCGCGACGATCCTGAGGGTTGACGGAACCAGTCGATTGCTCGGCTACACGGCCATGGTCGGACTCGCCGTGGCGGACTTCGACCGCGACGGCGCGGTCGACTTCGCGGTCGGGTTTCCCTTGGCCATGCACACTCCGAGCGCTTCGAACTCGAACGGCGCAGTGCTGGTCTTCACCGGCCCGGCGCGGACCCCGGGGCTCACCCTGTTCGGCACCGGCTGCGGCAGCAAGACCCCGCCCGCCATCCAAGCGCTCACGCCACCCCGCATCGCCGACACGCTGTGGCTCCAGGCCTCCGGGCTGCCGGAGAACACCTTCGGCGAGCTGCTGCTCGGCTTCTCCGACCAGGTCTGGAACGGCCGGCAGTTGCCGCTCGCGTTGGACTTCATCGGCGCGCCCGGGTGCACCCTGCTCGTCGCGCCGTTCCAGTCCGTGCCGATCTTCACCGGTGGCGGGACTTGGCAGGCGAAGGTCGAGATCCCTCCCACGTGGACGCTGCTCGGCGTGCGCTTGTACGCGCAGTGCTTCGCGCCCGACCCGGCCGCGAATCCGCTCGGGGTCGCGGTCAGCGCCGGCGCGAAGATCGTGATCGGGAGTTGACGCCGGCGCGCCAGCCTACGGGAACACCCCGTCGAAGCGCGTGACCGGGTAGTAGGCACCGACTCCGCTGGCGCTCCAAGTCGCGGTGCGCGCCACGTAGAAGATGCCCTGTGACGCGGGCGGCACGCCGCTGCCCGGCGAGTTGACGATCTGGTAGCAGTCGGTGAGCACGCTGCCGGGACCGGTGGCGGTCGCGCCGAGCGCTTGCGTCAGGTAGGGCAGTCCGAGCAGCTTCGGGTCGTTCGGGATCGCGATGCTCAAGTCGTTGTAGGTGCCGCTGGTCGACTCCGGCTCGGCGAACACCAGCTGCGGGTCGATCTGCAGCAGGCAGCCCGGCATGCCGGCCGGGGCCAGATCGAACGGGTAGCCGGTGCGCTGCACCGCGAAGTCGATTCCGTGGAACGCGGTCGGGAAGCTGCCGATCGGCGTGGTCGACGTGCGACGGAGGCTGACGCCCAGCGTGCCGCCGGCGTACGACGCGCTCGAGACCGAGATCGACAAGCCGTAGCCGCTCGCGTTCGTGCAGCCTTCGCCGACCACCGCGCGGCGGGCGAACGCCTGGGTCGCGTAGTGGTTGACCGCGTCGAGGTTCCAGCTCGAGGTCGGCAACGTGGTCGCGTCGCCCGGCTCGACGTGGGTCAACAAGTGGTGCTTCTGGGTGTCCAGCGTGTAGATCGAGGTGAACGGGATCGCCAGTTGGAACGGACCGGGTGCGCGCGTCACCGCGGGCACCGTCGGGAGGTTGAGCGTGGTGTCGAATGCGACCGTCCCGGTGGCGCCACCGATGTTGGCGGTCGGGTCCTTGGTCATCACCGCAGGTGCGGTGAGGGTGCCGTAGAGGGTCACCTTCATTCTCTTGCTGAAGCCCGTGAACGCGGCGAACGGCGCGTTCGCGCGGTAGCTCATGCTGCGCAGCAGCGCGGTGCCCGAGGTGCCGAATTGGTCGCTGCCGTAGATCACCTGGATCGCGCCGTCGATCCGGAACGGGTAGGAGTACAGCGAGTTGCCCTCGAGCACGTCGTAGCCCGGCGGGACGACGCGGGTCTGCTGGGCGGTCAGCGGTGTGGCGAGGGAGGTGAGGAGAAGGAGTAGGGGGAAAGGGGGTCGGAGCGCGCTCATGCCGGCAACCTAGCTAATTGCGACTCAATCTCAATAACCTGGATGCGTCCGCAGTGCGGGGCGGCCGGCTCGGGCGGCGTGAACGTCTGGGCTTCGACATTCGAACCTATTGGAAAAAATGACCTTCTGACGACTCGCGCGGGAGATGGCGCCGGCGACCGGCCTGCCTGGCGCACTTGGTCTCTTCCTTGCTCCAGGACGTGAGCGCGGACTCGGAGGTGTGGGGATCCATGGGTTGGCGCGTCCCGACCCGGTGCGAAGTTCGCGCGGCCGGGGGCGCGAACGAACCTGCCCGCGTCCGAGCAGCGGGGCGGATGGTGTCGCGGGATCAGCCCGGAAACACCAGCGATCTCCTCGTGCGCGGCCAGCCGCCAACCTCCGAGCCACGCTCCCGCGAGTTCCGTCTGGGCGGCCTTCCCGAACCGCCGCGAGACGTCTGCTACTCGCCGGGCCTGCGGATCGCCACCTCGCGGAACGACGTCTGCGCGTCTGCTTTGGTCCACAGCCCGACCCCGCCCGCGCCGCGAATCGTCGTGTCCCGGGCCTCCAGCAGCTTCTTGCCGTTCAGCCAGCAAGTGATCCGGTCGTCGACGTGCTCGGCCTCGATTCGGTGCCAGCCGGTCCCAGCGTTCACCAACGCGGTGGCCAGTTGGATGCGGTTGCCGTTGTGCACCACGTACACCCGGTAGTTTGACTCGAGCGGGTTGTAGCGACACACGTAGTAGTTGTCCGCGTCCTTGACCCGCCACATCGGGCCGCCGCCCTGGTCGATCTTGCCGCCGTCTGCGTGGATCGAGACGCCGATCCGCAGGTTGGCGTGTTGGATCTGCTCGTTCACCAGCAGGTTGAAGCGGTCTTGCGAGTCGTGATTGATCGAAACCAGTGCCGCTTCACCGCCCTGCGCCTTCCAACTCGCCACAGGCCCGCTGCCGCCGGTGCTCGCCGCGCGCCACGTGTCCAGGTTGGTCTCGCATTGCATCGGCTTGTCCGGCCTGGTCGGGTTGGCGCAGGAACAGACCGCGAGGGCGGACGAGAGCAGCAAGCAGAGTGGTCGCATGCCCGGCAGCGTGGGCACTCACGCGGTTGCCGTCAAGCGGGCACTGGGCGGGAGTTCGCGGCGGCGCAGCAACAGGAACGGCAGGCAGCCGACCGCCGCGTAGCCCGGTCCGGCGAGCATCCAAAGCAGCCACTGTCCGGCCGCGTGCGGATCGCTGTTGTCGTGCAGCGCCAGGGCCCCGATCGCGAACGGGATCGCGCCGGCGAGCAGCATCGCGGCTGCCATCGCGGGGGCCGGAAGCGCCAGGGTGCGATGCCCGATCCCGACCAACAGCCCTGCGAACACCCCGAGGATCACCGCGGGGCCGAGAGACCACAGACTCGCGGCGAATGGCAAGGACGGGAACGCGCGGGCGAACGCGCCGCTGGCGAGCAGCGGACGAAGGTCGCCGTGGATCAGTGGCTCGATCGGGAAGTCGGTGGCACTGTCGAGGGCCGACAGGACGGCGATCGAGGTGGTGACGACCAATGCGATCCCGAGCGCCACGGTCGCGACCGCGGCGCGGGCCAAAAGGGTGGGGACTCTCATCGCCATGGATCTTCGGCAACCGTGGCCGCTCGGCTCGCGGGGTGCCGCGTCATGGCGATGGCGTCGGTGTCCGGGCCCGTGCGCTCGCTCGTGTTCGGGCGCACCCCGCTACCCCGGATCGAAGTGCTGCGGCGGTAGTGCCGGGACATCGCGTGACTCGCCCCATGTCGGAGCGCCCGCTTGGCCCGGACCATTCATGAGCAGCGTCGCGAGATCGTGCAAGGTTGTTGCTGGCAAGGAGAACGGCAGGTTCTGCCCGGAGACGGGGTGCCTCCCCGTTGGGGAGCAGGTTCTGACATTCGACGAAGCCAGCAGCGAACTTGCGCGATCGCAGCAGCTCGGTCATGAATCGTCCGGGCTAGGTGGGGCGGCACGTGTCGTGCATCCCGGTGGTGTCCGCGACCGCCTCGCGACACCGCTCACGAACAACTGGGTGGGTCGCTCGGGCGAGCGAAACCCGGAGGGGGAGTTGCCGCAGATCGTGTCGTCGTTGGTCCGGGTGCCCGAGCGTCGCCCGGCGCTGCGCGAAGGCGTCGGCAAACCGGTGGCGAATCGGTCCTGACCGTGCCCGGCGCGGCGCCTCGATCTACCCCTCGCCCTTGTCGCTCGCCCGGCGCATCAGCGTGGTGATCGCCTTGGCAAACCCCGCCGGGTCGGCGGGCAGGCTTCCCTCGGCCACCAGTGCTTGTCCGAACAGCAATTGACTCCAGGTGTCGACCTCCGCCGACCGCGCGTCGTCCTTGGCCAGCTCCTGCAGCCGCTGGATCACCTCGTGGTCCGGATTGAGTTCCAGAATGCGCTTCTGCCCCGGGACTTCCTGCCCGTTCTGCCGCAGGATCTTCTCCAAGTAGGGGCTCATTCCGTGTTCGTCGGTGACCAGGCACGCCGGGGAGTCGGTCAGCCGGTGCGTCATCCGCACCTCGGCGACGTGGTCGCCGAGGTTGCCCTTGACCCGTTCGATCAGCCCCGAGAACAGCGTCGTCTGTGCCTCGAGCTCCTTCTTCTCCTCCTCGGTGTCGTCGAGCGCCAGCGCACCCTTGGCGGCGCTGACCAACGGCTTGTCGGCGAACTTGCCCAGCCCCTCGACCACCCACTCGTCGACCGGATCGGCCATCAGTAGCACCTCGTAGCCGCGCTTGCGCAGCGCCTCGAGATGCGGGCTGTTGCGCGCCGTGTCTACCGACTCGGCGATCACGTAGTAGATCGACTTCTGCTCCTCCGGCATGCGGTCGACGTACTCCTGCAGCGAAGTCCACCCGTCCGCGGTCGAGCTGCGGTAGCGCAGCAGCTTGGCGACCCGCTCCTTGTTGTTCCAGTCGTAGTGGACGCCCTCCTTGAGAATGCGCCCGAACGCCGACCAGAACTTGTGGTAACGGTGGATCTTGACCTCCACGGTCCGCTGTTCGCCACCTTCTTCGTCCGACTCGTCGTCCTCGACCGGCTCGGTGCGGGTCGTCTCGCCTTCCTCGGCCAACTCCTCCAGCAGCGTCAGGGTCTTGTTGACCACTTGCTTCTTGATGCCGGCGGTCACCCGCTCCTGCTGCACCGTCTCACGCGACACGTTCAACGCCAGGTCTTCGGTGTCGATCACGCCACGCATGAACCGCAGCCACTCCGGAAGGAGCTCTTCGCAGTCCTCCTTGATGAACACCCGCTTCACGTACAGCCGCACGCCCTTGTTCTGCTTGTTGGAGAACAGGTCCATCGGCGCCTGGCCCGGCACGAACAACAGTCCGGTCAGCTCCTGCGTGCCCTCTACCTTGAAGTGCGTGTAGGCCAGGGGGTCGGTCCACTCGTGCGTCAGGTGCTTGTAGAAGTCGTGGTACTGCTCTTCGGTGACTTCACCTTTCGGTCGCGTCCACAGCGCACTGGCGGTGTTGACGGTCTCCCACTCCTGCACCTTCTCGGTCTTCGGATTGCCCTTCTCGTCCTTCTCGTCACCGACCGGCTTCTGTCGCTCGACGCGCAGCCGGATCGGGTGTCGCACGTAGTCCGAGTAGCGACGCACCAGGTTGCGCAGCTCGTACTCGCGCAGGAACTCGCTCGCGTCCTCCTTGAGGTGCAGGATGATGTTCGTGCCGCGCGCTTCGCGCTCGCTCGGCTCGATGGTGAATCCCGACTTGGCGTCGCTTACCCACATCCACGCCTGATCGCTACCCGCGGCCCGGCTGGTCACCGTCACCTTGTCGGCGACCAGGAACGCGGCGTAGAACCCGACACCGAACTTGCCGATCAGGCTGATGTCCTTCTTGCCCTCGGCGGCGAGCTGCTGTGCGAGCTGCTTGGTCCCCGACTTGGCGATCGTGCCGAGGTTCTGCACCAGCTCGTCGTGCGTCATGCCGATCCCGTTGTCGCGGATCGTCAACGTGCCGGCGTCCTCGCTGGGGATCAGGTCGATGTGCAGCTCCTTGTCGTCGCCGAGCAGTCCGTGCTCGGTCAGCGCGCGGAAACTCAGCTTGTCCAGTGCGTCGCTGGCGTTGCTGATCAGCTCGCGGAGGAACACCTCCTTGTGGCTGTAGAGCGAGTTGACGACGATCGACAGGACCTCGTCGACCTCGGCTTGGAAGGCGTGTTGTTCGACTTGTTGCGTCATGGTGCCGTGAGTCGCTGGGGGGGAATTCGGGCGCGAGAGGATTCCGCGGCGGACGGCCTCGGTCAAGGGCTTGGCACGGTGGAAGCGCCCGCCAGGGTGAATCGTGAGCGTTTCGAGTTCGAGCAAGGTTGTTGCTGGCAAGGAGCAGGGCAGGTTCTGCCCCGGGTGGGGTGCAGTCGAGGAGCAGGTTCTGACGTTGGACGAAGCCAGCCAGGAATCTCGTGCGATCGCGGCGGCTCGGTCCGGAGTCGTCCGCGCCGGTCGGCGTGGCGACTCCGCCGGTTGCGGCAGCCGACCGACACGGTGGACCGCCGACGCCCGGAGGGAGACGCAGCGTACCCCGGCCCCGACACGTGCCTGGCCATCTCGGGCGATCCATCAGCGGCGTTGCGAGGTCGCGTGAGGTTCTTGCGCGCCCGGGGAGCGTCCTGCCTGGCCGCAGGAGCTACTCCCCTCGGAGAGCAGGCCCTGACGTTCGGAGAACCTGACGGCGGCCGGGCACTATTGCCGGCGCTCGATGTCCGGAGCTACGGTGCCGGTCCGAGCCAGCGCGCGACATTCCGCCGCACGATGCGCAGCGCCACCACGACCGCGGCGATCGCCACCAGCCAGTGCCCTGCGATTGCCCAGGCGAGCAGCGAACCCGCCTCGAAGTTCGGGTCGTGGTGCCAGTGGCGTACACTGCCCCGCACCCACTGCCCGGCAACCATCAAGCCGATCGTCGGCAGGCCGACCGCGGTGGCGGCAACCAGCGAGCGACCCACCGACGATCCCGCGTCGACGACGCTCGCCGGCGGTAGCCGCGAGCCGACCCCCAGCACCACGGCGAGCACGATCGCGGTTGTCGGCACCAGAAGTGCCGCGAACACTCCAAGTACCCGGGCGTCGGCCGCGGCGACGATCGGTGCGCCGACCAGCATGACGGCGGCGATCCACGCGTACGGCAGCACCAGAACCGGCAGCTTGCCGAAGGCCATCGCCGACCGCGGCAGCGGCGAACTCGCGAGCAGGTCGTACTGGCGCGTCTCGTCGGCGAACAACCCCGCTCCCTGCAGCGTGCCGATCATGAGCATCAGCAAGTGCCATCCCGTCAGCAAGCCGAGGCCCTGCGTCAGCCAGGGTGTCGGGTCATCGGGGCGCACGCGACGGGCGCCGAACAGTTCGCTGCCGACGACGAACAGCGCGAATGCGCCGAGTAGCGCGAATCCGGGCAGGCTGGAGCGGAGCCGCAACGCACCGACCAGGTCCTTGCGCGCGATGCTGAGCCACGGCTGCTGTGGCCACCGGGAACCTCGCGGTGATCGCCCGGTGCTCGGCGGTCGCGGCGCGGCGGTTGCCAGGCCGTGTTCGTAGGCAGCGCGGTAGAGCCGCGTCGCCAGGCACAGCAGCGGCACCGCAGCCAGCGGCAGCGCGAGCAGCCAAGCGACCTCCACGCCTAGCGGGACCAAGCCCGCGGCAGCCGCCAGTGCCGTGCCCGGAGCCAACAGGATCGCCGGAATCTCCGTCATCGCCCGCACACCGGCGACCACTTCCCGCTGGGCCGACTTGCCGGAGACGAGACCCCAACCGACCGCGAGAATCAGCAACAGCGCCGCGATGGTGCCCACGACGTTCACGGCCATCCGCACGCGTGGACCCGATAGGAACCGTCGGGCCAGGACCGCGCCGAGCACGCTCCCCGCCGCCAGGGGCAGCGCGAGCGCCAAGGCCAGCAGCGGGAACACCAGTGGGCCACCGGATCCCGCGCCGGTGCGCCACCAGAAACCGATCAGCGCGGGCAGCCCGATGGCGAGCTGCAGCACCACCAGCATCACCGTTGCGCGCGTACATGCACGCACGACGATGCGGCTCCGCGACACCGGAGCGACCAGGAAGAGCTCGGCCAGTGGCGAGGTGAACAGCGTGCGGCGGAGGTCGGGAACGACCAGGCCGGTAGTGAGCAGTGGTGGACCGAGTGCGATCGCGGACAGTACCACGGGTGCCAGTGTGGCCGGATCGGCGCGCAGCGCTGACACCATATTCTGTGACAACAACAAACGTCCCGTGAGTGCAATACTACCCACGGCGAGACCGACGAGGCCGATCAGCTGACCGATCAGTTGGCGTCGTACCACCGGAATCGAGCCGCCGTTGCGCAGCGACTGCAGGTCGGCCGCGAGGAGCTGGAGCAACGAGCTCACGGCTCCGTCAGGCTCAAGAACACTTGCTCGAGCCGGGCGTCGCCGGTCCGCGCGCGGAGTTCGGACATCGTGCCCTCGGCCAACAATCGCCCTTTGGCGACGATTCCGATGCGGTCACACAGCTCTTCGGCAGCATCGAGCAGGTGGGTGGTCAGGAAGATCGTCGTGCCCCCCGCGCACAGCTCGCGCAACAGGTCCTTCAGCGTGCGCGTCGACCGCGGATCCAGCCCTGCGGTCGGCTCGTCGAGGAACAGTACGCGCGGGCGCGTCACGAGGATCGCCGCGAGGTGCAGCTTCTTCTTCATGCCGAACGAGTACCCCTGGCAGATCTGGTTGCGAGCTTCTTGCAGGTCCAGCAACGTGAACATCCGCTCGGCGTCGGCGTCGCGCTGCGCACGGTCGACGTTCCACAGACTCGCGACGAACGCCACGTACTGCCAGCCGGTCAGATGGTCGTAGATCGGCGGCGTGTCGGGCACGAACCCGCGCAGTCGGCGGACCGCTGGCGCCTCGGTGAGGACATCGCGACCGGCGATGCGCAAGGTCCCGCTGGTTGGCCGCAGCAACCCCACTGCCATCCGTAGCGACGTCGTCTTGCCGGCGCCGTTCGGCCCGAGGCACCCGTACAGCTCGCCTTCGGTGATGCGGAGAGACAGCTCGTCGACGGCGCGGGTCGGGCCGAAGTCACGGGTGACCCGGTCGAACTCGATCATCGCGGTTCGGTCGGTCGGCTCCATCCTCGCCGCAGCATAGCGATGGCGGCCGCCGGCGCACGCTCGTGCGCAGCGCGTCGATCCGGAGGCGGCGTCCCCGCCGGCGGAACTCTGCGCTCGACGGATCCGCAGGGTTCCCGAGTCGAATCGCTCGCCCGGCCTGCCCTACAGTGCATCGCACCATGACCACTCGACCGTTGCAGAGGGACTATGCGCGTCGTGAGCTCGAGCGCCGCTTCGTGCTGCCGCAGCTTCCTTCGGCAGTCGATGCAGCCGTGTTCGTGCGCTTGCGCGACCTGTTCGTCGAGGGCTCCGAGCTTCGGCTGCGCGTCGTCGAGTCGCCGGTCGGCGAGGTGCTGATTGTCAAACTCGGGCAGAAGCGCCCCGACCCCGAGGCCCCAGGCGACCCGCGCTGTCGTCGCCTGACGACGATCTACATGACCGAACGCGAAGCGGCGCTGCTGCTCGCTCTGCCAGGGCGAGGCGCGTGCAAGCGCCGCTACCGACTCGAGGACGCGGGCCAAATGTGGGCGATCGATGTCTGGGAAGAACCCGCTGCCCGTCGAGGGCTCGTGATGGCCGAGGTCGAATGCGAAGGCCTCGCCGAACTGGCAGCGCTCGCGGTGCCGGCGTGGGCGGGGCGCGAGGTCACGGCGGATCCGGCGTTCTCGGCTTTCGCACTGTCCAGTCCGGTGTGACCGCGACCGCCCGCGGGCGTTGCTCAGTAGACAATGGTGAGCATCGGGCGCTCGACGATCGTCCCCCACTCGGCGCTGCGCACCCCCCAAGCATCGCCGCCGCTGGCGATCACCGCCCAGCCGTGGTTCGGTATGCTCCCGTCGACCCAAGCCTGAACGCGTGCGGTCACGTCGAACGACCAAGTCCCGGTAGCCGTCACGCGCCCCTTCGAATCGACGTCGAAGCCGCCCAGGGTGTTCACCCCGATCCGCACGCCACCGCCCAGCGAGTTGAAGGTCGACGCGCCGTTCCAGTCGGAGGTCATCGCGTAGAGCTTCCCGCCGTCCACGCTCTCGACGCCGCTGCCCTCCGTGGTCAGCGTCAGGATCGCCCGAAACACGCGCACGCGCGGCGGCACCTGGCCGGCGCCTGTGCCGACGATGTTGCGGAAGCGCAGTAGCCCCTGCTCTCGGTTGCCATCGTCATCACACCAGACGTTGGGGCCCAGCCCGTCCGGTGTGTCGGGTGTCGCCGGAGAAACGGTCGCATCCTCCGCCCCGGTGTAGTTGCCGAAGCCGAAATCTTGTCCGGCGCGAAACCGGCGCACGCGGTGGCTGCCGAGGAACGCTCGATGCTCGTAGGCGTCGTACGCCAACGTGAAGTTGCTCGAGGCCGCCACGCTGTGATCCGGTCCCGGCGTGCTATTGGGTCGATAGAACGTCGATTCGGTGCGCACTTCGATCGCGTTGCGGGCCGGCTGGAACTCCATGAAGCGCAGCCACCCGTTCCCGCCGTTCGGCTCGAACTGGTAGTTGGCCAGCAACTCGTGCACCGTGCGCCCGAAGATGCTCGGGGTCGTGAGTTGCCCCTCGCCATCCTTGTGACCACAGGTGACCAGGAAGATCTGCGGGAACGGCTCGATCAGCTTCCGGTACGCGTCCTCGCCGGAGTTCGAACCACCGGATTGCGGCGTGTGGCCTTGGTAGGCGCGGATGTGCTGGTAGCCCGGCCTCAGGTGCTCGTGGGTCGTGACGATCGTGGGGGTGTGCGGTCGCGCCGCCAACACTCCCTGTGCCCACAACAAGGCATCGTCCCATGCCCGCCACTCGATCGCGAGGTGAAGGTACTGCTGCTCGCCTGCCTTGAACAACTGCGCGTGGCTCCGTCCGTTGGGCGACGCGCCGAGGTACCAGCTCCGACCTCGATAGCGGGCCGGCCCGAAGAACTCGAGGTATCGACCGGCGGCGGACTGGTCGTGGGGAACGTCGTAGTCGTGATTGCCGATGCACGTGGCGTACGGCACGAGTCCGTCCTTGTTGCTCTGCAGGTCGCCGTCGAGCGCGCTCATCGCCGTGTCGGCCCGCTGCCATTCCTCGGCGTTGCGGGACGGGCCCTGGCCACCGTTCTCGACTATGTCCCCCACGTGCGAGACGAACACGATGTTGCGCGACTTGAGCGCCTGCACGATCCCGGCCGTCTGCGCTTGGAACAACGGGAAGTAGGTGGTGGAGAACGAGTAGATCTGTGTGTCGGGCAGGCCGACGACCGTGTGGTTGGCCAACGGCGCGATTACCTCGAGCCCGAGTCCATCGGAGAACGCCCACGTGCCCGGTGCGGAGCCGGGCACGAATACTTGGATGTAGCCGCGTTGTCCGACGGGCAGACCCGCGGTGGGGAGCTGCGCCCGGTATCGCCCTGCGCCGTCGGCGGTGGCGGCGACAAGAGCATCGGGACTGACCAACAGCGAGCAGCCGGCGAATCCCATCCCGGTGAGATCGAGGGGAAGTGCCTGCGAGTTCCAACGCGAGTTCGAGGTGCCGAACACCAACACCATCGCCGCGCGCGGTGTGTCGGTCACGATCGCCACGTCGATCGCCGAACCTTGGACCGCGACTCGTTCCGCGGTGAGCCGTGGCACTCGGCCCGCATCGCCGCTGCACGAAGCGCCGAACCGATCGACCTGAGCCGGGAGCAGGCAAGCGAGCGTCAGGCACGCACCCACCGCGGTTGTTGGGCTGAGCATCATGCAGAGCCTATCGCCTGGTGACCGGGGCTACGCGTTCGGCCGGCCGCGGTCACGCGGCACAAGTGTGTGTCCAGCCTGACTCCGACCCTCGACTCCGCGTCGCAGGCACCGTGGGCTGCAGGGAATGCGGACGGGCTGAGCGCATCTCGGACGTGTTTCGCGCTTTCGTGGTCAGTCCGTCGACATGGTCCACTCCTGCACGACATGTCGACTCGAGACAACGGGAGTGGGGCCCTGGTGTCAGCGACGATGGTCGCGCGCCTGTTGCGACTCTACCGCCTGCGCTACGCACGCGACTACCGCACCGAACCGCCGGCAGATTCGCTGTCCGCGGCGCGACGGATCGTCCCAGGGCCGGTCGCACTGCTGGCACTGGCACTGGTGCTGGGTGACCGCTGGCAAGCTGCTGGGTGCGCGGCCGAAGCGGCCTGCCGCGACGGGGTGCGGTGGCCCACCGTCCTTGCATCCGCAGGCTCGAGCACGATCGCGCGCCACCTGATGCCGAAAGCGATCAGGCGACGCCCAGCGCGTACAACGGCTCGAACCGGGCGGTGAAGTGTCGAAGTGCGGCGGCCTGGTATGCGAAGCGGAAGCCGCCGATCGAAGTGCGCCGCTGCCACACGGCCGCGACCACTTCGACGATGTAGTCGACGTGACTCTGCGTGTAGACGCGCCGCGGGAGTGCCAGTCGTACCAGCTCCATGGCGGCCGGGTGTTCCTGTCCGCTGGTCGCGTCGCGCTGTCCGAACATCACGGTGCCCACCTCCACCGCACGAATGCCACCTTCGATGAAGAGTTCCGCGACGAACGACTGCCCCGGCAGCTCGAGCGGCGGAACGTGGGGCAGGAAGGCCGCTGCGTCCACATACACCGCGTGGCCTCCGGGGGGCTGCATGATCGGGACGCCCAATTCGGACAGGTGTTCTCCCAAGTAACGCACCGACGCCAAGCGGTAGGCGAGATAGTCCTCGTGCAGCACCTCGTCCAGCCCCACGGCGATGGCTTCGAGGTCGCGCCCGGCGAGGCCACCGTAGGTAGGGAACCCCTCGGTGAGGATCAGTAGATCCCGTTCCTGCTCGGCGAGCCGCGCGTCGTTGGTGGCCAGGAACCCACCGATGTTGGCCAGGCCGTCCTTCTTCGCGGACATCGTGCACCCGTCCGCGTACGAGAACATCTCCCGCGCGATGTCGATCACCGCGGTGTTCTGGAAGCCGTCTTCCCGGAGCTTGATGAGGTAGGCGTTTTCCGCGAATCGACAGGCATCGACGTACAGCGGAATACCGTGATCACGACAGATCTTCGAGACTCCGCGGATGTTGGCCATCGACACGGGCTGGCCCCCACCCGTGTTGTTGGTGACGGTGAGCATGCACAGCGGAATGCGCTCGGCACCGACCTCGTCGATCAGCGCCGCCAGGCGCGCCTCATCCATGTTGCCCTTGAACGGGTGAGGCTCTCCGGGAACCAAGCCCTCTGGGCACGGCAGGTCGATCGCACGTGCGCCGGTCGCTTCGATGTTGGCACGGGTGGTGTCGAAGTGCGTGTTGCTCGGCACCACGTGTCCGGGGCGACAGACGGTCGAGAACAAGATGCGCTCGGCCGCGCGACCTTGGTGCGTTGGGATCACCTGTTCGAAACCGAAGATGTCGCGTACGCGGTCGCGAAAGCGGAAGTACGACGGGCTTCCGGCGTACGCTTCATCACCTCGCATCATCGCTCCCCACTGCTCGGCGCTCATCGCCGAGGTGCCGCTGTCGGTCAGCAGATCGATGATGACGTCCTGGGAATGGAGCATGAAGACGTTGTGCCCGGCCGCTTGCAGAGCGGTGAGCCGCTGCTGGCGTGTGGTCATTCGGATGGGTTCGACCGACTTGATGCGAAACGGCTCGATGATCGTCTTCATGGTGGTGTGCGCAGGTGCTTGCGTGTGCTCATCATGACGCGACGCCCGCACGAACCGACCCACGAGCGTCGAAAGTCGGGACTCGCTCCTTCACGGGAAGGCGACCCGGCTCGAGGAAGAAGTCGCCCGTCGATTCTCTAGCTGGCGCGGGCGCGGTGCTCGCCCGCGCGCTCCGGGCAGTCCCGCGAAACCGCCGGCGAGCGGATCTGCGCGGATGGACGTGCCGTGGGTCCGGAAGCTCCTGCCGAGATCGATCGGAACGTACTGACGGTCCGGTGGTGGGGTCGTGACCGCGCCACCGTCACCTCCCGTGCGCGGCGGGTGCGACGTCGCTCCAACCGGGTCGAGTGCCTTCCACCTTCGCCGAACGTGTGTCGGCGGTGGGTCCGGGCTAACCTCGTGCACCGTTGAAGCCAATGGCCGCGACCGGCGCGGCGCCTCGTGCCTCCCGAATCTTCGATTCCCTTCCCCGAGCTCGCTGGCCGCTACCACCTGGTCGAGCCCTACTCGGGCGGCGAAGGGTGGTCGGGCGCGGTGCGCACCCCCGACGGTGCACTCGCGGTGCTCAAGGTGCTCGACCCAGGCGTGGAGCCGGTCGAACCGTCGCTGCTCGCCTCGCTGCAACACCCGCGGATGCCGCGTGTGCTCGAGACGGGGAGGCTCAGCGACGGCCGCGTGTTCCTGCTGCGCGAGCACGTCGCCGGAACGCCGCTGCGCACCTTTCTGCCACTCGACGCCGCGCAGGCAGTGGACTGTGCCATCCAGCTGCTCGAGATCCTCGCCTACGTGCACCTGCGCGGCATCGTGCACAACGACCTCAAGCCCTCGAACGTGATCTGCCAGCCGCACGCCAGCGGCCGCCGTTATCACCTGCTCGACTTCGGGCTCGGGGCACGGCAGCGTGAGCTCAGCAGCGGTGGAACGCTGTTCTTCGCCGCGCCGGAACGGTTGCTCGGGCTGCCCGCCACAGCGCGTTCCGACCTGTTCTCGCTCGGTGCGCTGCTGGTCGTGGCGCTGCGCCGCGAACCGCTGCCGCGCGCCCGGTTCCTCGAACGTTTCCCGCAGGTCGACTTCTTCGCCGCACTCGGTCTCGACCCGGCCGCGTTCCCGCCCCCCTTCGACCGCCTGCTGCCGCGGTTGGTGGCCCGCCGCCCGGAGCAGCGGTTCCCGGATGCGCGCGAAGCGTTGGAGGCTTTGGCCGGACACAGCGGGCGACCGTCGCCGACTCTGCTGCGTCCGGATGCGATCGCGATCCACGGCGCAGCGCTGGTGGCCGCGCTGGGCGAAGGCGACCCCGGTGCCGACCTGCGCATCACCGGAGCCGATGTCGCCACGCGGCGCAGTCTGGCGTTGCACGTGGTGCGCGAACTGCGCGGCGCCGGTGCGCTGCGGTTGCGCGAGGAGGAAGGCGCGTTGACCGTCGACCGCGGCGGCTCGAGCGTGGTCGAGTTCGCGGTTCCGGATCTCGATCGCGTCGGGCTGGCGCACCATCTCTCGACCACACTCGGGCTGGAGCCGAGCGCCGCGGGGCGCGCCGCCGAACACATCCTGGGCGAGACACACAGCATCGCCGGAGTGGAGGCGTTCCTGCTCCGGCTGGTGGAGAGCGGGTCGATCGTGCCCGATGGCACCCGGTGGATCTGGCCCGACGCGGTGAGCGGGCGGGTGGACCGCTCGAGCGCCGTGGCGCGAATCGGTGCGACCCCTGTCGAGCTGCGGCGCGCCGCGGCGCGTGGCATGTTCGAGAGTGCGTTGGCAGCGTACCGCGACGGTGCCGTGCGGCGCGACCCGGTGGTCGACCGCGCACTGCGCGCGGCACTGGTCGAAGGCCTGATCGAGGGTGGCGAACCGGCGGGGGCGCTGCCGTTCGTCGCCGATCTGCCGCTGCACCACGCGCGGGCGCTGCTGGACCTCGGGCGGGCGGACGCTGCTGCGGCACAGCTCGCGGAGGCGGAACGCTTGGACGTCGCCATGCTCCAAACCACCGACGAGGCGCGCGAGCGGCTGCTTGCAGCCATCGATCACGTCCGCGGTGCGTCGCAGCAGGCCAGTGAGCGCCTGGAGCCGCTGGTGCGCGGTGGCGCCGGCCCGGAGCTGCGGATCGTGTTCGCCCAGGTGTTGGTGTCGCTGGGGGAGACCGATCGCGCCCGCGCGGTCCTGGAGGAAGTCCTGACCGACCTCGACGCCGCCGAGCGGCCGTTCCTGGTCGCGGCGGCGCTGACCAACCTGGCCGGCTGCCAGCGTGCCGGGGGCGATCTAGTTGCGGCCGGGGCCAGCTACCGCCGCGCACAGGGGCTGCTGCAGGGCCTCGGCCACGTGCGGCACAGTGCCACCGCGGCGACCAACCTCGGGGTGATCGCCAAGGACCTCGGCCAGTTCGATGAGGCGATCGACCACCACCGGCGGGCCCGGGCGATGTTCGAGCACGTCGGCGACCTGCGCGGGGTCGCGTTCGCCGAGGCCAACCTCGGCATCACGCTGCTGCGCATGGGCGACGCCGAGGGCGCGGTGCGACGGCTGGTGGCCGCGTTCGACCGGTTCGAAGCGCTCGGTGCCCGGCAGCCGCACCCGCGGATCCGCGTTGAACTCGCCCGCGCCCAGTCGGCGCTAGGCCGGGTCGACGAGGCCCGGGCGAATCTTGCCGCGCTCGGCGCGGATCTTGATGTGGGGTTGGGCCGCGAGGCCGCGGAGATCGCCGCTTCGCTCGATCCCGCGACGCAGCGGGTACTCTGTCGGGATCCCGGTTCGCCGGAGGTTCCACCCCGAACCATGCACACATCCCAAGAAGCCGGCGTGCCGAAGGAGGTGTTCCGCACCTTCCTGGCAGTGAATCGTCGTCTCGCCGGCGAGGCGGACCTCGACCGTGCGATGCGCTACCTGCTCGACGCCGCGGTGACACTGACCGGGGCGCGAAACGGGTTCCTCCTGGTGGTGCGCGGCGACGGTCTGCGGCAGGAGTTTCGCAGCGGCGATGCCGACGCGGCCGCGGTCGCGTTCAGCCGTTCGATGGTGAACCGGGCCGTGCAACAGCGGCGCATCCAGACCGGGGAAGACGTACTCGCCGACCGCGAGCTCGCCGAGATGCCCAGCGTGCAGAACCTCGAGCGCCGCTCGGCGATGTGTGCGCCGTTCTGCTCGGCGTCCGGCCACGAGGGTGCGCTGTACGTCGAACACGGCACCCGTGCCGGAGTGTTCGGTGACCCGGAGAAGGAGCACCTCGAGATCCTCGCCGATCAAGCGGCGATCGCGGTCGATCGGATGCTGCACGAGGAGTCACTGGAGGCTCAGCTGGAACAGAGTCGCCGCGACCTCGCGGTGGTCAAGCGAGCCCTTCCGAGTGGCACGCCGCGGATGCTCGGCAAGAGTGCGCCGATGGAGAACCTGCGGCGGATGATCGAGCGGGTCGCCGCGAGCGATCTCGCGGTCTTGGTGTGCGGCGAGACCGGAGCAGGCAAGGAGCTGATCGCCCGCTCGATCCACGAGCAGAGTCCGCGCAGCCGCGGTCCGTTCGTCGCCGAGAACTGCTCGGCGATCCCGGAGAACCTCATGGAGAGCGAGTTCTTCGGTCACCAGAAGGGGGCGTTCACCGGGGCTGACGAAGATCGGGTGGGGCTGCTGGAATTGGCGAGCGGCGGCACGCTGTTCCTCGACGAGATCGGCGACATGCCGATGGTGCTGCAGGTCAAGCTGCTGCGCGCGCTGCAGGAGTCGGCGGTGCGGCGGGTCGGCGGCAGCGAGGTGATCCCGATCGATGTTCGCGTGGTATCGGCGACCCACAAGGACCTTCGGGCGCTGATCGAACAGAAGGCATTCCGCGAAGACCTCTACTTCCGGCTGGCGGCCGTCGAGGTGCTCGCGCCACCGCTGCGCAGTCGCGGCGAGGACATCCTGGTGCTGGCCGATGCATTCCTCGCCGAGCAGAGCAAGCGCGCCGGGCGTCGCCTGTTGCTGGCGCCGGAAGCCCGCCGCGAGCTACTCGAGTACGACTGGCCGGGCAACGTGCGCGAGCTGCACCACGTCATCTCGCGCGCGGTGATCCTCGCCGACGGGGAGCGAATCGCTGCCTTCGACCTGCCGGCGAGTCGAGGTGCGGAACGTGGCGTCGATGGGGCGTCTTGGCCGGCGATCTCCCTGGCCGAGGCGGAGGCGCGGACCATTCAGGCCGCATTGGCAGCCACCGGTGGGGCCAAGGCCAAGGCTGCGCGCCTGTTGGGGATTTCCCGCACCGCGCTGTACGAGAAGCTCGCGCGCATGCAGCGCCGCGGCGATTCGGCGTGACCGTCGACGCGGGAGGCGCGCGCCAATCGAGGCGAACCACCGGAAACCGATCGCGACAGGGGCTTTCGAGCCGGACTTCCACTTTCCGGGGTCTGCTGCCATGGAGGGCGAACCAGATCCGGGAGAGCGCCGGATCGCATGGCTTGTCATTCGGCGGCCCGACTTCTCGTGGTCCCACGTCCAGTTTCGGATCGCCGGTCAGGATGGTCAACGCCAGGTGTAGCCTTCGCACTCCTTCACGAGTCACCCACATGGCACCGGAATCCGAACGCAACTTGGTCGAGCGCAACCCCGATGGCAGCCTGACCAGCGAGACCCTGAAACGGGCGATGAAGGCGTTCCGCAAGCGGTTGAAGCTCGCCCGCCTGGACGACGAATCGCGACTCGGGCACGAAGCACTCACCCGAGGTGGTCGGTCGACGATCTCCGGAGTGCGGCCTCCCGAGCAGTATCCGCAGGAAGTGTGGGACCGGTTGGTCGAACTCGGGCGACTGCGCGCCATCGGCCACGGGCTGTTCGAGGTGGTCGAGCAGAACGCGGGCTGAGCGACGTCGGCGCGGTGCCCGTCACCAACCGGCGCGCACGCAACCCCACAGCGCGGCTACCACCGTGGTGCCGGCCGCAGCCAGCAGCCACGGGTTGTGGAGCGCCAACGGGATGGCCATCAGCAGCATCCCCGCGACCAGCTGCGGCACGCGAAGCTGCCGCTTGCCGTACAAGAACACGCTGAAGCCGATCGTGCTGAGCACGAAGCCGGCGATCACGTATCCCGGGTCGAGACTCAGTAGCATGCAAGGGTCATCGGCACACCGCGCGGCGGAGTGGAGACGGTGCCCAACGCGCGGTAGCTCGGCTCCCTTGGGGACGGTCTGTTCTTCGTGCACACGGGCCCGTACGCTGAGCCATGTGAGTTCCTCCGAACCCCCGTCCACCGTGCGGTTCAGCGACCGTGCGGCGGACTACGCCCGCTACCGTCCGAGCTACCCGCCTGCCGCGATCGACGCGATTCTCGCGGGACTCGCCGCTCCGGAGAGCCTCACGGTCGCCGACGTCGGTGCCGGCACCGGTATCCTCGCGCGGTTGCTCGCGGAGCGTGGAGCGCGTGTGCTCGCGGTCGAGCCGAACGCGGCGATGCGCGACGCAGCGCAGCCGCATTCGCGCGTGGAGTGGAGCGACGGCACCGGGGAGGCGACCGGCCTCGCGCCGCAGTGCTGCGACCTCGTCACCGTGGCACAGGCATTCCACTGGTTCGATCAGCCGATCGCGCTGCGCGAATTCCAACGCATTCTGCGTGGCGGTGGGCGACTCGCGGTGGTGTGGAACCGGCGGAGCCGCGACGACGCGTTCACGCTCGGCTATCGCCACGCGCTCGAGGCGATCGACGGCGAGGCACCCGTAGAGCGCGGTGAATTCGACCCGACCAGCGTGCCGAGGACCGGGACCTTCTCCGGAACGCGAGTCCTGCAGTTCGCCTTCGCGCACCCGCTCACCGCGGATGACCTGCTTGGCCGGGCTCTGAGTACCTCGACCGTGCCGCGGGAGGGTCCGCGCACCGAGAAGCTGCTCGGGATCCTGCGGGACCTGCACGCACGCCACGCCGACCCGGAGGGTCGGGCCGCGATGGTGTACACCACGATGGTCTACCTCTGGGACCGCGTGGATCCGGTCCGTTGAAGGCCCCTCCGCGGCGGCCGCTGGCGCGCGGTGGCCCCGGGGCTTCAGTCCGTGATCCGAACAGGTAGTCGTCCGGAATCGGGACAGCAGGACCGCGGATCGTGGGTGGCACGCCGCTTGTCTACAGGCCCGCTCCACCACCCCATTCGGCCTCGACCGGATACCCTGGTCTCGTAGCCATGAATCGAAACTTCACCCCCTCCCGCCTGCTGCCGCTCCTGCTCGCCACGGTTCCCTGTGCGGCCCAGGACCGAATTGCCGTCCTCGAGGGGGCCACGGCCAACGCGCTCGACCTGCGAATCTACGACGAGGCGGCGCCAACCAACGCGTCGGCCGTCTGGATGACCCAGCTCGAGATCCTGCCGATCGAGTTCACCAACCGCACCGCCCAAGGCGCGTTCCGTCCCGGCCACATCCGATTGGTCGACCGTGCCGGCTGGCGCCACGTCGCGCTGCCCGGCGGTGGGCGGCTGTTCAAGTACCGGCGCAGTGCGGCGACCCGCTACGGGTTCTTCGTGATCACGGCATCGGGCGCGCCCGTGTTGATCCAAGAACTGTCCGGGGTCGGCATCGGTGGCATAGACGATCCGTACGAGGCCCGCATCGGGGTCGCCGGGGACGGGCGGCACGCGGCGTTGGCGACCGTTGCCGGCGGGTTCTACATCGCGCTGCTCGACGGAAGCTCCTTTGCCAGCACCAACGCGCCGGTGCGCCCGATCACCGTTCCCGCGCAGACCGAGGTCGAGCCGCTGGGGGTCGCGGTCGGGGCAACGCACCTGTTCTTCCTGACCGGCGACGACCACATCCACCGCTGTGCGCTCGCGGATGGCAACCAGCCTGCCGACGTCACACCGGCGACCACCGGCTCGGTGCGGATGAAGCCGGAACTCGCGCCGTCAGGAGATGGCAGCGCGGTGGCGTTCTTGCTGGGGCCCAAGGACACCTACACGATCTACCTGCTGCGCACTACGGGCAGCGCGGTCGCACTGGCGCCACCGCCGAGCAAGTACGAAGAGCCCGGTTACTTGCCCGACGTCGTCGGCGGACCGCGGATGTTGCTCAACGACGACGGGACGCGGTTGATGTACACCGACGCGGTGTCGCGCGACGAGATCTACCTGCTCGACACGACCGGGCAGACCGGAGTCACGCACGTGACCTCGGATGCGAACTTCCTGCCCTACATCGGGGTCGGAATCCTGCCGGCATTCGCCGCCAGCACGCTGGTCCTGGCGGTCGGCGATCCGCAGGCGTTCGACTGGTTCCGCGCCTCGACGGCGAGCCAGTCGGTCACCAACCTCACCGGGACCGGGCCGCGCACCGTGGCGCCGTTCGCGCCCGGCCTGCTGGTGCCGTCGTCCGCGTTCCTCGGCGGCGATGGTGCGCTGTTGGCCACCGAAGAGACCGGGCCGGGTCGCTACCACCTGCAGCGCACCGAGATCGCCACCGGCCGTTCGACGCTGCTGCGCGAGGGGCTGACCGCGTTGCCGGAAATGGGTGAGGCGCTCGGTGGCTCGGCGACGGTTCTGCTGCGCGGCGCCGGCGGTGACGCGATTCTCGGGACGAACCCGTCGGCCGCCATGCTGATCGGGCCGCCCGGAGTGGTGCTCAGCAACGAGGTGGTCGGCAGTGCGGGCTTCGGTGTGCTCACCGCCCAGGACGCCACGACGCCCGGCCCGGTCTTGCCGGTGATCCACCTGCACGGAGTCGGCCTGGTGCCGCTGCCGCCGATCCAGAGTCTGACGCAAGTCGTCCTGACGCGGTCGGGTGGTGGTTTGCTGAATGGTCGTTCCCTCGAGTATTTCGCCCCAGGGCGACAGGCGACCCTCGGCGGACCCGCGGCGTTCCGCGTGGTCGTGTCGGGCGTGACCCAGTAGCTCGGAGATCTCGGCAAACGACAGTTGCGGTGCCGCAAGTGCCTGCGCCTGCCATGTCAGGCGCGCGGTTGATCTCGACGCATTCGCAATGCGCCTCCGGCGGGCTCGGTCGCCTTCCTTGCATCCGCGGACTGACCGGCTACTTGCCGGTGACCCACCAGCGCTCGGGGTAGAGCCCGAGCACCCCGAGTTCGACCCCTTGGAAGCGGCGGTGTAGCAGCACGCTGCTCAGTGGGTAGACCAGCAAGCTGATCGGTTGGTCGCGGACGAACAGTCGCTGGAACTCGAGTAGCAGGGCGTGGCGCGCTACGGGATCGGGCTCGGTGTGGGCCTTGGTCAGTACCGCGTCGGCCTCGCCGTCGCGGTAGCCCGCCCAGTTGCGGCCGCCGGCGGCTTGCGAGGAGTGGAACTGCAGGAACGGGTCGGGCCACTGCGGCAGCGAGATGTGCAGCAAGACGCCGTCGAAGTCATGCGCGCGCAGACGGGTGACGAGCGTGCCCCACTCGAGCGGTGCGGCGATCAGCGTCACCCCCGCGCGGAGGAACGACGGCGCGAGGAACTCGACGATCCTGCGGTGCTGCGCTTGGCCGGCGGCGATCATCAGGTGCAACCGCGGAGCGGCGATCCCCGCGGCGGCGAGTTGGCGACGCGCGGCGTCGGGGTCGAAGCGTGGCGCGTTGTCCGGGCTCTCCGCGTCGAGCTTCGATTCCGGCCGAAACCAACCGCGCGAGACCCGCGCGTGGCCGGCGAACAGCTCGCGGGCCATTCCAGGTCGATCGATGCATTGGGACAACGCGGTGCGCACCCGCCGATCGCCGAACGGCGGGCGGCGGTGGTTCCACACCACGGCGAAGTGACCGAGGCCGACGTGGTCGTAGGTCAGCGGTCGGTGGGTCTCGGCGAGTTCGGGGTGCCGTGCGATCAGTTGCTCGGCATTGGGGTCGTCGAACACGTCGAGTTCACCCTGGCGCAGCATGGTGAACCGAGCCGCGGGGTCCTGCACGAATCGCAGCGACAGTGCCGCGAGGTTCCAGTCTTCCGGGCGCTCGGCTCGCCGCCAGCTGTGGGGGTTGTGTGCCAGGCGCAGGAACGACCCGGGCTCCCACTGCGCGACGTGGAACGGCCCCGACCCGGGACCCGGACGGTCGACGGCACGGACTCTTGCCGCAAGCCCGGCATCGCGCAGTGCGGACGCGGTGTCCGCCGTGCCGAGCCCGAGTACCTTGCGCCAGTGCGCCTCGCTGACTACCAGGAATCCGGTCGCGAGCCGCGGCAGTGCGGTTGCCGTGACCTCGCCGAGCTCGAACTCCAGGTCACGTTCCCCGACGAGGTGCAGCGCACGCACCGGCGCGAGAACATCACCGAGCGCGCCCAGCGGAAGCCCGTCGATTCGTGCCAGCGCGAAGGTGAACGCCGCGTCGGCGCGCGTCAGCGGGGTGCCGTCCGAAAACTCGACCCCGCGGCGCAGACTGAACCGGATGCGTCGGCCACCGTCCTGGATCGTCCAGCGTTCCGCCAAGGCGGGGCGCAGCGCGCCGGTCTGGGGGTCGACGTCGGCGAGGGCGTCGTGGGTGTAGCGCAGCACCGCGCGCAGAGCGACCGCGCCGACTGCGGTGAACGGGTTGAGCGTCGCCGGCTCCTGCACCGCGAGTGCGTAGGTTCCGCCTCGAGGGTGCGGGCGGGCAGGATCGCTGCGCGAGTGCTGCGGACTGGGTCCGGGCGATGGTAGCCCGGCGAGAACCCACCATCCGAGGGTGGATACTCCAGCGAGCGCAGCGAACAGCAGGAGCGCACGGCGCATCGCTGGGAGTCTACGGACAGGCCCCTCCCGAGGAACGCCCCCTTCGCCAGACGACGTTTGGCGGGAGAGGCGAGTGAACTTCAGGCCCCCCGAGTCGGGGTGCCGCCTGCGGGCGGGATGACTCGAAGGAGTCGGATTCGCGCGCGGCGTCCCTCGTCGCGCGCGTGGATGCGGGCCAATACGGCCTGCTCAGCGCCGGATCATCACCGACACGGCGTTGGTGTAGACGCCGGTCTTGTCGGGCAGAACCGTGGCGGCCTGGGTCCAGAAGCGCACCCCGATCAGCTCCTTGGCCGCCGGAATCGGTACGCGCTCCTCGTGGTTGCCCGACAGCGCGCCGGGGCCGAACACGTAGTACGTAGCGACATCGAGGAAGAAGGTGCCCTTGAGCGCGACGCCGGGGAACAAGTCGTCCAGCGGCAAGAACCCCCGCCCTGGCGACAGGAAGAAGAGCCACCGCTGCCCGGTGCGCGAGTCGATCCTCATGCGCAGCTCGCGGCCCAGCCGCACCTCGTGGTCGGCGCGCAGCACGTCCTGAGCTTCCTGGATCGAGCCCACCTCGATCGTCGGTTCCTTGGTGGTTCCCTGGTTGGTCCCGCGGACCTCGACCACCTTGCCGACGAACTGCTGGAAGTCGAACTTGCCGGTCAACGGGATGTCCACGTCGGCGAGGTGGTATCCGGTGGGAGTGGGCCGTACCTCCCCGAAGATGGTGAAGGTCTGCGCGGTCGCGGTGCTGGCGAGCGACGCGAGGGTGAGGACGCTGGCGAGGGCCACGCGGCGGAACGGGAAAGCGAGCCGGTTCGGTATGGAGTGTTGCATGGTTGATTGCTCGAGAACAAAAAAGCACCGAGCCATACGGTGACGTTTGCGGGCGGTGCAGGTCGTTCCGGCGAGATTCGACCGCCGCGCAGAGATTCCCCCTGACCCTGTCCGGGATGCGTGCGTGTGCCCCCTGGTGTCTGCTCGCATGACGGACGAACAGGGAGAATCCGGGGTTGGCACGCTGCTTGAGATGTCGGTTCCGTCGGCGCCGAGCGGCGCTGGCAGCTTCCTTCCGCTGAAACCGAATCCACTGAGACCGATGAAGATCTCCAGCCTGTTCCTGTTCGCTTCCCTGGCCCTCGCCTCCCTCGTCCCGGCCCAGACCCAGCTGGTGCGCGGCGACGTCGACTCCATCCAGAACACCAACCGCTGGCGCCTCGACTGCACGAACATCGAGCTGGTCAGCACCACGGTCGACCTGCAGGCGCTGCACAACGCCAGCCGCCAGCAGGACATCGAGTACGAGATGCAGGTGATCGACGTCAGCCAACCCGGCCTGCCGAAGCTCAACGTGATCTCCGCCCGCGCGATCCCCGAGATCTTCGACATGGGGAACATCCGCTTCGGCCGTTCCGACACCTGGGCGGTCTCGGGTGCCGCGGGGTCGTCGTTCGGCATCTGGATCACGCTTCCGCAGGCGACTTCGTACGCGCCGTTCGGCTCGTGGGGCACGTGGCTGCTCGGTCAGCACCCGATGCTGTTCGCGCAGGGCACGATCCCGGCCACCGGTCGCTTCGAGTTCAAGTACCAGCCGCCGACAGTGCCGGCGTGGGTCGGCGTGACGATCGTCGGCCAGGCGGTCGTGGTGCAGGGTTCCTCGATCCTGATCACCAACCCGGGCTGCAAGGACATCCGCGCCAACTGATGCAGCGGTAGAAGGTGCTCGGGCCGAACGCACGGCCCGGGCCCGTCCGCGGTTTCCACGCGGAGGCGGGGCGGTCGCCGTCGAGGTGCGGGTCCTGACATTCGACGGGCCAACAACTTTGTGCGATCGCAGGCTCGGTCTAGTGGGGTGTGTCCGAAGTTGGTCACATAAGTCGCCGGCCCTACGGCCCGCTCGCGGCGTCGCAGCTCCTCAGCTTGTCCACCAACAAGCCGTGTCGTCGCAGCAGCTCCGACTCAAATGCCCCGGCTTCGCCGGGCCTAGGCCTCTAGTCAGGGCCGTGCCGCCGGATCGCCACCTGGTCGCACCGCGGGGTAGCATCGAGGCGATGCTGACCCATCGCCGCTTGCTCGCGCCCTTCGCCGTGGCCATGTCGCTCCTCCCGGCTGTGCCCGCGCAGGACGCGCGCGCCCGCGCGGTCCCCGACAACTCCCAGATCGGCAGTGCCCGGCTGGCGATGCGCGACGGGGCGCGCGTGATCGGATCGTGCGCGGTGCGCTACGGCCAGCCGGCGTGGAACGCCGCGTTCGACAAGTTCGTCGAGCCGGACCACCCGCCGCGCTGGCGGCTCGGCAAGGACCACTGGACCACGCTCGACAGCGATCTGACGCTGGACTTCGCGATGGGGCCCACGGTGCCGCCGGGGTACTACTACCTCTTGCTGGAGAAGCGAGGGGTGGACCGCAGTGGCAACGATCGATTCGGGTTGGTGTTGCTCGATCCGGCCCGCGTCCGGGCGAGCCGGCTGGATGCCGCTCGGGCCGGAGAGGTCCGCGGCGGGGCCTTCGTGCCCTTGCGCCACGCGCACGTGGAGGCGCCGGCCAAGACCCTGCAGATCGCACTCGTGCCTGCTGCAGGCGCACGGGGCAACGCGTCGCTGGAGATCCGCTTCGGCTCGCACGTGCTCCGCGCGGCGTTCCAGGCGGTGCCCGCCGAGCCCATCCCGGTCTTGCCCGACATCGGTGTCGGCGTGTCGCGTGACACGCAGTGGATCCTGGAGCGCGCCGAGCGGCTCGAGTTGCTGGCCTTGCACCCCGAGGACCGGGCGAGCGGCAAGGATGCGTTCCACGGCCACAAGGTGCTCGGTCGGGCGACGCTCGCGGGCGCGGGTGCGAGCCGGTCGCTGGTCGATCTCGTCTACCGGGGAATCGCCGCGTACGACGGCGTCGGTGCCGATTGCTTCGAACCGCGCCACGGGATCCGGGCGCGGTTGGGGCACCTCGTCGTCGACTTGGTGATCTGCTACCGGTGCAAGGCGATCCTTGTGTTCCGTAGCGACACCGAGGACTCGTCGAAGTCGTTCGTCGGCACGCAGGAGTCGGTGAAGGCGAAGGTCGGTGCGGTGTTCACCGCCGCCGGCCTGAAGATCGCCAAGTAGCGCGGCAGTTGTCGGGTCCGTCACCCGCGGGTCGACGTGCCGAGGTCGAACGTCAGCAGATCTTCGGCGAGAACCACGTCGCCGTCGAACGTCTGGGCGGCCTGCGCCAGCAGGTCGTGCCCCGAGCACTCCGGGTAGAAGTGCGTCAGGCAGAGACGCGTCGCCCCGGCCTCGCTGGCCGCCGCGCCGGCCAGCGACGGCGTCAGGTGACCCTCGGTGTAGTTGCCGTCGGGAAACGCCGCTTCGCAGACGAACAGATCCACGCCGCGTGCGACGTCGGCGAGTCCCTCGCAGACGTCCGCGTCGCCGCTGATCGCCACGGACGCGCCGCGCGCATCGGTCAGCCGGTAGGCGAGACTCTGCGCGGTGTGGCGGATCGGAACCGCGTCGACGCGCAGCGTGTCGAGGGTGAAGCCGCCCGGGCCGATCTCCTCGACCTCCAACGAATAGCCGCGCGGGCGCAACCACGGCCACGCGGCGGTCAAGTGGTCGAGCAGTTCGGCCAGTCCGGCGTGACCGATCAGCCGGAGTGTCGGGCGCTGCGCCAGAGCGGGGTTGCGCAACGCGAACAACAGCGCCGCGAGGTCGGCCGTGTGGTCGGTGTGGTAGTGGGTGAACAGCACCGCGTCGACGCGATCGGCGCCGTAGCCGGCCTGGGCGATACGGCGCAGGACACCCGGCCCCAGGTCGACCGCGACCACCTGGTTGCGTTCGCCCTCGGTGACCACCAGCACGCCGGCGGGAAAGCGATCCGGAACCGGTACCGCGGTGCCGGAGCCGAGGATGGTGACCTTCATCGGGCGTCGCGACCGCTGGCCATGGCGGTCACCCGGGCCAGGGTGCGATCGACGTCGGCCAGACCGTTGTAGACATGCAGGCTTTGGCGGATTCCGCCGGTGACCACGCGGGTCAAGATGCGGTCGCGGGTCAACAGGTGCCGCACCGCGTCCTCGCTGCGGAAGCCGCGCACCGCAAAGGCCGTGATACCGGCGGACAGCTCCGCGTGGGTGCTGCCGAGGATCGTCACTCCGTCGATCTTCTGCAGCCCGGCGCGCAGCCGATCGCCGAGCGTCTTGATGCGCGCGTGGATCGCTGGCAAGCCGATCCGCTCCAAGAAATCTAGTGCCGCGTCGAGACCACGGTGCAACGACTGGTTGCCGGTGCCGACGTGGGTGAAGCGGCGACCGATGTCATCCGCGAAGTCCCAGACCCGCGAGGCGATAGTGGTCCAGACCTGCCGTTCGCGGCGTTTGCCGACGAACAACACTCCGGTGCCCTTGGGGCCGAGCAACCACTTGTGGGCCGACGCGAAGTACGCGTCGCAATCGAGATTGGCGACGTCGACCGGAATCTGCCCCAGCGCCTGCGCACCGTCGACCACCACGAACACGTCGGGAGCCCGCTGCCGCGCCGCGGCGACGATCTTCTGCACCGGCAGGCACAGGCCCAGCGCCGAGCTGACCTGCGGCAACGCGAGCACCTTGGTGTCGGGCGTCACCGCGTCGCGGAACGCGGCGACCATCCGCGTGGGGTCATTGCGCAGCGGACCGAGTGCGACCTCGAAGATCTGGATGCCGTCGCGCTTGCGCCGCAGGTCGTATGCCGCCCGGCCGCCGGGATGCTCCTGGTCGGTCATCACCACCCGATCGCCACGGGTGAGGCGCAGCCCCTGGGCGACGTAGCTCATCCCGACCGTCGCGTTCTGCGTCAGCGCGACCTCCTCGCGCGCGCAACCGAGCAGCTTGCCGATCCGGGCCCGCAGCGCCGGCTCGTCTTGGTAGCCTCCGATCAGCATGGGGCGGTCGCGGTCGAGGAAGGTGTGGGTCGCGAGCCCGGCTTCCACGTGCCGCATGTGGTCGCACACCGCGTGGACCACCGACTTCGGCGAGGCGCCGAGCGTGCCGGTGTTGCAGTAGGCGGCGTCGGCCGGGATCGAGAAGTGCCAGCGCAGCGCGTTCCAGTACTTCTCGTCCTCGAGCGCCGGGGGCGGTAGCGGTGGGGCGTCGCTGCCGTGCAGCAATGCGGGCGTGCAGGCCGGAAGAGCAGCGCTGCGGAGGAGGAAGCGGCGGCGGTCCATGGCGACACGATAGCCGCCGGCGGTGGGCACTCGGACGAATCGCGGCGGCAGCTCGGACGATTCGTGGACGGCGTCGCGAGACCGTGGGGGACCGGGGCGGGGCGCGACCGGCGGGTCGCCTCAGAGACCGATCGTGCCCGTCAGAGCGTCGGACCAGCCGCGGAACCCTTGGATCGGGTAGGTGATCTGGCAGTTCGGCAGGATCGTCTCGACCATGCCGACGTCGGCGCGTTGCATGTGGAATTGGTAGCCGACCAGGACGGCGTTGTTGGGCACCGCGAGGACGACGTCACCGGCCGGCCCGGCTCCGGCGAGGATCGCCTCAGTCGAGACGCGCAACGCGCAGCCCGAGGGAGGGAGCGGTACTTGGACCCGGCGCACACCGATGACCAAGAGGGACCCGGAGCACGAGTTGCTCGGTCCGGGGTTGCAGCCGCAGAACCGGAATGTGCAGCCGTCCGGGAAGCGGATCCCGGACACCGTGAAGCTGGTGCCCAACTTCGGCAGGCCTTGGACCACCAGGTTCCCGGTGGTCGTCGGGCACGCGGCGGCGAAGCGCGCGAACGTGGCGTTCTGTGCCGGCAGGGAGGCGGTCGCGCATGCGAGGACGAGCAGGACCGCGGAAACGGTGCCGGGGAGGCTGGGGAGGAGCGTGGGGCGCATCGTCGATTTCGGGTCGGCGGTCTTCGGGTCCCGGGGGCCACCCGAGTGTAGCCCGAAGCCGGGTGGAGGGGTCGCCGTGGTCGAGTGCGCGACCCTACCCCCTTTCCCGTCGCCGCGACCTCGGGTAGCTTCCCGTGACCCCAGAACTTTGTAATGCAAAGCAAAGACCGCTCCCTGCTCTTGGCGTTGCTCTTGGCCCTCGCGACCCTGTCCACCCTGGGATCGATCGCGGCGGCCGTCGTCGATCCCGTCGACCTGCTGCCGTTCCCGACGCAGGTCTACGTCATCGTGGTCGTCCTCGGCGTCGCCATGCAGTGGGTGTCCGTGATTCTCGCGGCGGTGCCGCGCCGCTGGGCTTGCGGACTCCGAGCCTTCGCCACCGGCTGCTTTCTCACCGCGTCTGCTTGGTTCGCGGTCTACTACCTCCCGGTCCTGCCGCTGATGGTCGTCGCGGTGCTCTTCGGTGTCGGCCTACTCGGGCTCGCGCCGAACTTCGCCGTGCTCGCCGGCATCTTCACGCTGCGCGACGTTCTCGCGCAGGCCGCGCATCGCGGTTGCCGCAGAATGGCGTGGCGCCTCTTCGTGTGCGGTGCGGTGGTTCCGCCGGCGCTGTTCCTCGGTGTCCAGTGGGTGCAATCACGACACGGACACGAATACCGGCGTGCGATCGCCGGGGACGCGAAGGCGTTCGCGGCCCTACGCCGGTTCGATGCCGCGGCCGACATCCGGCGCCGAATGGCCGCCAGCGAAGACACCGATCGGTGGTCGAACCCTCGGGGCCGCGCGTGGCCCGGCTGGCCGCGCCCGGAGTCGCTGCTCTTTCCGCCTGCGCAGCTCGACCGCGAAGAACTCGCCCGACTGCACTTTCGGCTGGACGGCCGCGCGCCGACCGATCCGGACGTCGCGGCGGACACGACGCTCGAACTCCGGGAGTCGCGGCTCCACCTGGTCAGTGACGATGCTGCGGCGCTCGGCTACCTGGATTGGGTTCTGAAGATCGAGAACACCGACTACGTCGATGCCGAGGCCACGGCCGAACTGTTGCTGCCAGCCGGCGGAGTCCCTTGTGACCTCACGCTCTGGGTCAACGGGGTCGAGACGAAAGCGGCGTTCGGCAGTACCCGCAAGACCACGGCTGCCTACGAGTCGGTGGTCGCGCGCCGGCGTGATCCCGCACTGTTGACCGATTGCGGGGTCGGCCGCATTCGATTGCGCGTGTTCCCGGTGCCGCGGATGGGATCCGCTTCGGTGCGCATCGGCCTCACCCTGCCGCACATCACGACGACGACTCGGTCGTGGAGGGCCTTGCCGGTGTTCACGTCGCGCAACTTCGCGGTGCGCCGGGGTCACTCGCTGCGGATCGGCGACGGAGCGGCGCAGCACCTCACCACGCTACGCGCGGGGTTTCGCGGTCAGGACGTCGGGGTGCGTCCGGTCTCGAGGGCGTGGGCCCGCGGACTCGACGACGACGTCGTGGTGCAGGAGCTTCGCGTCGGCGCTGCCACAGTTGCTCCGCCCGCGGTGCTGTTGGTGATCGAGGCGTGCGCACGGGTCGGCAGCGCCGGGATCGCCTGGCCCGAGGTCGAGGCCGAGCTGCGCGACCGCGACGTGCAGGTGCTCGTCTTGCGCGACGGAGGCACCGAGCGGCGGTCCTTCGCGCGTCGCGTGGGTGGCTTGGCGAAGTTCGTGCAGACCTTCGCATTCACCGGCGGCGTGTATCCCGGCGCGGGTCTCGCGGAAGCCCTCGCGACCAGCCGGAACGGCCCATTTGGCACCGTGGTGTGGATCTGCGGTGGGCTGCCGGAGGGGCGTCCGGAGGACACAGCGGTAGTCCGTGCCTTGGCTCGGAACAAGGACGGGCCGCGGTGGCACGCGCTTCCGATGGCGGGCGACAACGCACTACTTCGTCGATTGCTCGACAACCGTTCGATCGCCGCGCATTCGACTTCGTCACGCGTGCCTCACCTTCTGGCGTCGATCCTCGATCCCGGGCCGCGGCGTGCGCTCAGCCGTGCCGCCGCGCCCCCTGCCGGCACCCCTCGCGTGACGGATCACGTGGTTCGCTTGTGGGCCGCTCAGGAGGCGGCGCGACGGGCCGCAGACTCTGCAGAGGCGGCCAGCGCGATCGCCGCCGCACACCGCATCGTGACGCCGTGGTGCTCGAGAACTCGGACCAGTTCAAGGCGCACGACTTGGATCCGAACGCGCCCACCCGCGTGTCGCCACCCGTGCCGGGTGAACCGATTCCGGAACCCGCGACGCTGTTGCTGTTCGCAGGCGGCTTGCTAGTCCTCGGAATCCGAGCCTGGACGCGCCGGGCGTGAGGGTTCAGGCCCGCGAGCAGGTCCTGACGTTCGACGAAGCCAGCAGCGAACTTGCCCGATCGCAGCAGCTCGGTCACTGGTCCGGGCCTGGTGGGGTGTGTCCGAAGTTGGTCACATAAGTCGCCGGCCCTACGGCCCGCTCGCGGCGTCGCAGCTCCTCAGCTTGTCCACCAACAAGCCGTGTCGTCGCAGCTCCTTGCGAGCGAACCGCATGACTCGACGACTTATGCAACGAACTTCGGACACACCCCACTAGAGGCCCGAGGCCTGGGCCCGGCGAAGCCGGTTCGAGGGTGACTTGTCCGGAGAGCAACTCGGCGACGGTCTGAGATACCATTCGGAAGCTCCAGCCGTTGGGGCCCACAGGGCCAACCACCGCCCAACGCGGTACCATACGGAGCCCGGCGACGGTCTCCACTAGTTCCAGCGGCTGGAGTCTCTCTGAACACCGCTCGTCGGGCTGGGGCGAAGCCCCGTTAGGAGTCGGCGCCAGCACCCGTCACCCCGAACGCCTCGCCGAATCCCCCAACTCGGTTGCGTTTTCGGGCGGCGACCTGCGCCGAAATCCACGCACCTCCTGAATCGCCCTTCCGTGGCGTAGAACCCTAGCCGCCGCCAGAAGCTTCGACCGCCCGCTGGTACTCCTCGGGGCTGTCGACGCTGTGCAGGAAGGCGCGCGTCGGGTCGAACGCGTCGATCACCGACTCATCGAGGATTCGGGTCCGCACCCGTTCGGCGAGCGTGCGCGGGGTGCGCACGCCCTCGGTGATCAACGCGTCGACCGCGGCCAGGGTGGAGACCCGGTAGATCGCGCCGAGCGGCTGCAGTTTGCCTTCGATCCGCGCCATCACCGCGTCGTAGTCGCCGAGCTGGTGGGCCAGCCAGTCGACCGCGGTCGCGCTGAGGAACGGCGTATCGCAGCCGACCACGAACGCCGCGTCACACTGCGCACCGAGGAAGCGCAGGCCCGCCTGGATCCCGACCAACGGCCCCTGGTCGACCTGCGGATCGAACGTCAACTCGGTCTCGAGCAACAGCGGCGGCAGTTCCTGGGTCGGGTCGCGGGCGACCACCACGACCGGGTAGGTGCACGCCGCCAACAAGTCCACGGTGTGGCCGAGCAGAGTGCTGCCGCGAAACGGCAACGATTCCTTGGCGCGGCCCATCCGGCGGCTTCGCCCGCCCGCGAGAACGATCGACCCGAGCAGCATGGGCGCTTTTTCGAGGCTTCGGCGCGGTGGGGCAAGTGCCCGCTTGTGAATCACCGCGCCGCCCCGATGCTTCTCGCCGTGGACCCCAAGCAGATCGATACCGACGACCAGGGCCGGCTCCGGATCTCGTGGAAGGACGGGCAGACCACCCACTACACGCCGCGGCAGCTGCGCCTGGCGTGTCCGTGCGCGCAGTGCGTCGAGGAGTGGACCGGCGCCAAGCTGCTCGATCCGGACACCGTGCCGGAGAACATCCTGCTGCTCGAGACGGAACTGGTCGGCCGGTACGCGCTCAACTTCAAGTGGAGCGACTTCCACAGCACCGGGATCTTCTCCTTCGACATGCTGCGGCGGATGGCGGGCCTCGAGCCGTGAGCGCGCCGTCGCCCGCAGCGCGTGACGCGGTCGCGCGGGTGTTCGCGGCGCTCGACTACCCGGCGCTCGGTGCGATCTACTGCGACGAGGGTGGCGAGGAGTTCTGGGAAGCCCACCGCGGTCCCGCCGAACAGCTCGGCCTGCAGTGGGCGGGCGCGCTTTCCAGTCGTTTGCCGCCAGGTGGACGCAGTCTGTACGTCGGCGCCGGGGTGGCCGAGCTGCCGGCGATGGTGGTCGAGGCGTGCGACCTGGGGCGCGAAGTGGTCGCGACCAACCTGGATGCGAGCGAGTGTGCGGTGCTCGACGCTGCGCTGGCAGCCAGCGGTCTGCCCACGGCGCTGCGCGTGCATCCGGTCGATGCTGGGGAAACCGCGGCCGGAGCTCCGTGCGCGTTCGACCACCTGAGCCTGGTCAGCGTGCTGACCGACCCGGTGCACTACCCGGTGGTCAGCGCGGTGGCGTACGGCCGCATGCCGCCGGTGCAGTTGGATCTCGACGCGTTCCGCGACGAACGTGCGATCCTGGTGCTGTTGGTCGAGCGGTTGTTGGGGGCGCTGCGCGCGCCAGCAGTTGTGACCACGACCTTCGAGGAGGTGTCATGGTTGCTGTCCGGCGCCGATTCGGTCGGCTTGGCGATCGAAGCCGACGACGAACTCGTGCCGACCGCACTGGTCGGCGACGAGCTCGGTTTCCTGCGCGTCACTGGAAGGTGAACTGCACCGCGTCGGTGACCCGCACGAATGCGCCGGTCGTCCGATCGATCACCACCGCCGCGAAGTGCCCGGTGAGCGTGCCGGTGGCCACCGCCGGGGGCAGGTTGATCGCTCCCCTGCCGTAGCCGCCGCTATCGAGGGTGCCGACGAAACCGGTCACCAGCGTCGATCCGAGCGAGGCGGCGAAGAACACCCGCGTGCACGCGTCGACATTCAGCGGCAGGTTCAGGCCACCGAGCGGCGTGCCGGGGGTCGTACCGGTGCAACCGAGCAGGATCGCGTAGGTGTCGCCGGCGTTGCACGGAGCGGTCACGGTGGGGTGCACCGAGCCACCGGTCTTGCCGACCAGCGTGTTCGCCTTGGGCGGGTAGACCTGGTCGGCGTACCCGAGGTCGGCGATGCAGCCGGCCTTGCTGATCGCCAGCGGAATCCACAGCACGTTGTTGGTTTCGTCGATCTCCTTCACCGCGTCGGCTCGATCGATCACCACGCCGAGGTTGTAGACCCCGGGCGCGACGTGGGCGGGGATGCGCACGGGATCGCGGTTGGGAGCGACCACTGCGTTGGGTGCGATCGGCGGTTGGGTGATACCGCCGAGGTAGATGTCGTCCGGGCTGATGACCTTGTCCACCGACAGGAAGTGCTCGACCTGCACCGCCGGGGAGCTGACCGGGCCGAGGTTCTGCACGACAGTCACGATGCTGGTGTTGCCGCCAGCGGTCGCGGGGTAGGTTTGCAGGTAGAACGCCGAGAGGTCCGGCAGCTGCGTGGAGACGTTCAGCGTCCAGGTTCGCGTCTTGCGCGGCAGTCCGTTCGGGTCGTTGCGCACGAACGGCGTCCGGTCGAGCACTTCCACTTCGATCTTGTGGATGCCGTAGGCAAGCGTTCCGGTGTCGACCGTGAGTTGGTTGCCGCTGCTGCTCTGCGGGGTGCCGTCGATCTTCCAGGTCACGAGCCCGTTGCCGGAGACGGGCACCAAGTTGGTGAACGAGAACCCGAGCTTGACCCCGCGGTCGGCGCTGAGCGTGGACGCGGTGGGCAGCGGGTTGTCGATCGGGGTCACCGTCGCGTACGCGCTGAGCACGATCTGCTCGCCGCACACCGGGCACAGCGGTTGACCGAGGTTGCGCATCAAGCAGTTGCTCTTCGGGCGGAACAGGCCCTTGAGGTAGTACCCAGCTCCCTCGTAGGCCGAGACCCCCGAGGTGCCGAGCCACAGCGGCCACTTCGCCTTGCCGGTCGGGTCGGCGGTGATGTTGCGCGCGGCGGGCTCGGGGCCGGTGTAGGTGTTGTTCGGGTAGTCGTACTCGTCGGCGAGGCCGGCGAACGAGTGGCCGAACTCGTGTGCCTGCACCTCGGTCATCGAACTGCCGTTGTAGGTCACCGCGAACTGCCCGGCACAACCGCCGTAGCGGCTGTCGTTGACCACCACCATCACCCGGCCTTCGGCCGCCGGCGCCAGCGCGGCATCGCGCAGCGCCTGCGAGGTGTTCTTGATGTACAGGCAACGCGGCGTGCCGCCGGTGTTGTACGAGGCGTCGTAGACGGTGTCCTTGACGATCGGCGGGGAGACGTCGGGATGGTCGGCCCCCGAGTCCTTGCTGGCGCGGAACACCGTGTGCACGTTGAAATAGAGCGCGTAGCTCTTGTACGGCTCGGTCGCGAACAGCTTGCCCACCACCGCCAGACAGTCGCTGTCGAAGCGCGACTGTTCGCTCGCCTGGTAGCCGTCGCCGAGGATCACGATGTCGTAGCGGTTGGCGCTGCTGCCGTTGTTGACGATCGTCTTGACCGTCTGCGCGGTCAGGGTCGTACCGAGCAACAGCACGGTGCCGGTGAACGCAAGTGCGGTGCGAAGAGCGCTCATCGGTTCACCCCCGCGGTCAGCATGCGCTGGTAGTCCACGTTCTCCAGCCGGCCGAGCTCCTTGTCGCCGCGGCAGATCCGGATCGAGCAGGCGTCCGGCAGGTAGGGGATGTTGGCCAACATCGCGATGTGCGGGTCGCGCACCTCGCATCCCTCGACCCGCAGCGGTTGACCGACCCGCAGCGGATCGGTGTCGAAGCGCGACAGGTCGAGCGGGTAGCTGCCGAGTCGGTTGCCGGCCTGGTCGTACAGGTCGATGGAGAACGGGCTCGGTCGGTAGGTCGGGTTGAACGCGCTCGGCTTGGGCGTGAGATGGACCACCTGCAGCGCCCGGACGTCTCCCTCGAGCTGCAGGATCAGGTGACCGATGTCGGCCGGTGGTGCCAGCGCCGAGGACGGGGGCGGCGGCGCGTCGGGAGAGCCGGGGCGGAGCGCGAGGGTGCCGGCGACGGCGGCGACGCCGAGTGCGCCCAGCAGGAGGTGGATTCGCATCAAGACCTTCGAAGTGAGGGGAGCGCGGTTGCGTGCGGCGCGCAGCAGGCCACAATCCGCCGCCCGCGCATGGACTGGCATGGACACACGATTCTAGCCCCGCTCACCAAGGGCGGGAATCTCCCGTTCCGCCGGCTGTGCGTCGAACTCGGCGCACGCGTCACCATGTCGGAGATGGCGTACTCGCGCCAGGTGGTGCGCGGCAGCCGAGCCGAGCTGGCGCTGCTGCGCCGGCACCCGAGCGAAGCGTGCTTCGGCGTGCAGCTCGCGGCCTGCAAGCCCGACGAGGCGGTGGCCGCTGGCCGCCGTGCGGTCGACGCCGGGGCGGCATTCGTCGACATCAACGCCGGTTGCCCGATCCACGACGTGGTGCGGCGGGGGATGGGGGCGACCCTGCTGCAGCGCCCTGCCGCGTTGGCGCGTCTGATCGAGGGTTTGGCGACCGGGCTGTCGGTGCCGGTCACGGTCAAGCTCCGCTCGGGTTGGAACGAGGAGAAGATCAACGCGCCCGAGGTGGCGCGGTTGATGGAGGAAGCCGGTGCCGCCGCCGTGACGCTGCACGCACGGACCCGCGAGCAGCGCTACACCAAGGCCGCCGACTGGGGTCTGATCGCCCAGTTGGCCGCCGAGCGCACCATCCCCGTGGTGGGCAACGGCGACATCCTCACCTACTACGACGCGCGCGAGCGCCAACGGCAGTCGGGCTGCGCTTCGGTGATGCTCGGCCGCGGCGCGCTGATCAAGCCATGGCTGTTCCGCGAGATCGCCGAGCAGCGCGCGATCGAGCCGACCGCGGAGGAGCGGGTCGCGATCTACCGGCGGCTCGCGGTGCTGATGAAGGAGCACTTCCGCGACGACGCCAAAGGGCGCGAGCGGGCGATGCGGTTCCTGCCCTGGCACCTGAGTTTCTTCTGGCGCTACCGCCCGCTGCCGGAGACCGAGTTCGGTGGTGCCGAGCACCCGCTGATGCAGACTCGCCAACGGTTCGACGCGGACATCCCGATGTTGGAACAAGTGTTGCGCGACCCGCGCGAGCAAGTTCACCGGTTGCTCGCCGACGCACTGTGGGATGCCGCGGACGACGCCGCGGCGGTGGGCGCCGCGTTGGAGATCGCGGAGCGCAATCCGGTCGAGGGGCCGGAGCAGCAGGACGAGATCGAGACGTCGTTCGGGTAGCTGACCCAGATCATGTGACCGAGTTGCAGCGGGGACGCACCACGCTGCCTATCGCGGCCAAGGCCGCGCCCAAGGCCTTGGGTGGGCGCGGCGCTGCACGCCGCCATGAGGCCTGGGCCGCTTGCTTGCTGGAGCTTCCGGGGCCGCTGCATGCCGGCGAAACAGCTGCCACGTGTCATGGGAGGTACAGGCGAGTCTTCGCGTGCTGGCACGATCCGCGGCCCTGCAGCTGAGGAGCCGTGCGGCCTGGCGACCCCTCGCATTGGAGCGATTGCGGCCGTGGCGCGGGACCGCGGCTCAGCGAGCCACCGGCTCCGCCGCGTCCAACTGTTCGCGCAACACCGCTGCAAGCACCTCGGTCCGACTCTCGCGAACCGCACCGGCCAAGGCCGCGGCTTGGTCGACGGCTGCCGCCGGGAAACCGAACGGCAGCATCGGTCCGTCGAGCGCGTGCATGCCGGGTAGGTTGTCGAGCCGGCGCCGTGTTTCGTCGGCGATCCACGCCGCGCGCGGGTGATCGCCGCCCCGCAGCAAGGACGCCAGGTTGAAAGCTGCCGGCACGTAGCTGCTGTCCAGTGCGGCGGCGCGCTGCAGCAGTCGGACGGCGCGTTCCCCGTGCTCCGCGACGTCTTGCTGCAGCAGGGCGAGGGCGAGCGCGTTGGCTGGCCGCGGGTCGTCGGGAGCGAGGCGCCACGCCTCGGTCAACACCCGGACCGCCGGTTCGCCGCACCCCCAGGTCGGCAGCATCGCGGTGCCGCGGCCCAGCGCGCGTTCCGCCGGCGTCGCCACTGCGCGGGCCGGTCCCGAGCGCTTCAGGAGTTCGACCAGCGCGGCGAGCCGGCGTCCCATGCGGTACTCCTGCACCCGCGCATGTCCGGCGGCGGCGATCTCGGCGCAGCGTGCGCGGTCGGCGGCCAGCGCGCAGGCGACGTCTTCGAAGTCGTCGTCGCCGTAGAGCACCACTTCTTCGCCCGGCACCAGGAACTCCCGCACCTCGAGGTTGCTCGCCTCCATCAGCAGCGCTGCGCCGCACGCCGGGACTTCGAAGGCGCGCAGGTTCATCTCACCGCGGATCGAGCGGTTGAAGCCGATCCGCGCGCGGTTGAGGAAGCGGCCGTAGTCGGCGCCGAATACCTGGTTGCGCACCTCGACTCGCAGGCCGTGCCGCTGCAGGTCGAGAAGGCGCGGCAGCCAGGCAGAGCGCTCGCGTTGCACCGCCGGATTGAGGTTGCCGGCGAATGCGAGGTCGAGGTCGCGTTCGACCTCGGGAAAGACCCGGTGCGATCCTCGTTTGAACGTGAACTGGCAGAAGTAGCGCGTGTCGTGGAACGAGAGTCGGCGGAACAGATCGACCCCGGCGCGGTCGACCAGCAGGGTATCGAAGCAGGTCCAGAGCCCGGTGACGTACGGCAGCGACAGGTTGTAGTCGGACAGCACCCCGACCACGGGACATGGCGCGGCTTCGAGGTCGGCGGGCAGCGGCTCCTGGTCCGGCCAGTAGAACAGCAGCAGGTCGGGTGCGAACCCGGGCGGCAGGCGTGACAACAGGGTGCCGAGACCCTCGGTCGAAGGGTCGAACACCACGTCGAACGGATACCACGACCCGTCGATCCAACGCGGTGCGCCCGGACCGAACGTCAGCAGCTCGATGCCGTCGAAGCTCGACCGATCGTCGAAGCACTCGAGCGGCAGGTTGCAGAGGATTCTCACCGGGTGGTGCTCGATCGCCCGGGCGGGCGCGGGGCGGGGGCGGACCGCGCCGGGACCCGACTCCCAGGCGGTCATCGGCCGGGTCGGCGGCGCGGATTGACCGCATTCCGGATCGGCGTCGCGCCGTTGGACAGCGTCGCGCGCCGGAGCCATGATCCGCGCCGCGTGAACCCGTTGATCCGCTTCATTCCGCCGCCCTTGGTGCGGTTCTTCGCGCGGCCCTACGTCGCCGGCGATTCGCTGGAGAAAGCGATCGACGTCGCTGCCAAGATGGTGGCCGAGGACGGGTTCCTGACCACTTTGGACCTGTTGGCCGAGGGGATCGACAGCGCCGCGGCGGTGCGTCAGAACGTCGACACCTACCTGCGGATGGTCGACGTGATCGCCGACGACCCGCGGTTCGCGGGCGAGGGCCGGCGCCCGACCGTGTCGCTGAAGTTCTCGAGCTACACGACCGCGCCCTTGGAGGCGGGTGGGGACGCGAGCGGCGCCGAGGACGCAGTGCGGAGGATCGTCGAGCACGCTGCTCGGCGCGGGGTCGAGGTCACGCTCGACATGGAGAGCCGCCACTGGACGGACTACACCCTGGCGTGCCTCGCGCGCTTGCACCAGGCGGGGCACCGCCACGTGGGATGCGTGATCCAGACCCGGCTGCACCGCTCGGAGGCTGACTTGCGGCGGTTGCCGGCGGGCTGCCGGGTGCGGCTGGTGATCGGTATCTACCACGAGCCCGAGGAGGTGGCGCTGACCGACAAGTCGGCGATGAAGGACAGGATGCTGCTGTTCGCCGGGCGGCTGCTCGAGGCCGGCCACTACGTGGAGTTCGCGACGCACGACGAGCGCTACGTGGCGCGTTTCCTCGACGAAGTAGCCCCGGGGGTCGGTGCGGACCGCTACGAAGTGCAGATGCTGTACGGGGTGCCACGTGTGCGGCTGCAGAAGAGTCTCGTCGCGCAGGGGGTGCGAGTCCGGCTCTATGTGCCGTTCGCGCTCAGCTGGAAGATGGCGGTCGCCTACCTGCGGCGCCGGCTCGACGAGTACCCGGCGATGGCCGTGCTGGTGGCGAAGAACTGGCTCCGACGCCGGTGACCGCCGCGATGGTCGGGCGTCCCGTCGACGGCGGACCACGACGCCGAGACCGGGTTCGCACGGCGTAGGTCGGGGAGCACCGGGGGTCGGCCACACGCGCGGAGGGGGACTCCGAGGCGATGGGGCCACGATCTGGCGATCCGCCCGCCGACTCCGCGCGGCCGCCGAGCGAAAAGTTGTGCACAGTTTTCCACCGTGATGCAGGCCCCGAATCGCCTGTCACACCGGGCGTTCCAGGACGATTCTCCCCAGTTTCGCTACGCCGTGCGCGAGCATTAATGTGCGCAGCCGCGGGGCTGTGGCGTAGGTGCAACTCGCCCCATCCTGTATCATCTGTCGCCTCAAATGGACCCCATTTCGACGATCGTAGAGCGGCTCTGCGCCTGGAAAGACGTCAACCGCGAGAAGGTGGACGGCAAGGACAGCTTCTTCGTCCGAGGTCAGGTCTTCGCCTACCTCGGAAAGAAAGGAGTCGTGGTCAAGCTCGCCCCTCCCCAGGTCACCGAGGCTCTGAAGATCCAGGGCGCGAAGCGCCAGCCGGATAACGGTGACCCGAATCTACGGGAGTTCGTCGAGATCCCGGTGACCGGTCCCCGCGAAGTTGAGCGCGCCATGATGTGGCTCCGCCGTGCGTGCCGACTCGGCCGCACCGCCGCTGGCCCCGTCTGAGCGACCCCGGTTCGATACGCAGGGCGGCTCGGGTCGGCATCCGGGATGCAAGCGCGGGTGCTCGCGCGAGCGTGCGCATGGTTCCCGCGCGGCTCAAGAGTCCGCCGTGTCCGCTCTTCGCCAGGGCACGTCGGGAACGCCGTGCCGGTGGTTGGCCAGCCGCGCCCAACTGAAGAACAGGTCGGACAACCGATTGAGGTAGACGCCGAGTTCCTCGGCGATGTTCTCGCGCCGCTGCAGCGTCCAGAACAGCCGCTCGGCGCGACGCGCGGTGGTACGCAGCACGTGCAGGCTCGCCGCCTCCCTGTGACCACCGGGTAGCACGAAGGAGTTCAACCGCGGCAGTTGGGCTTCGCTCGCGTCGATCCAACCCTCCACGTCGCGGATCCCCGCGCGAACCCGCGGCAGCGAAGCGTTGCTTCCGGGTGTCGCGAGGTCAGCGCCGAGCTCGAACAAGGTGCTCTGGATCTGCTCGAGGCCCGCATCGATTTCCGCTGGCGGTGATTCCGCGCGGACCATGCCGACCCAGGAGTTGAGCTCGTCGACGGTTCCGTAGGTCTCGATGCGCAGGTCGTCCTTCGGGACCCTGCGGTTGTCGAACAGCCCGGTTTGCCCGCGGTCACCCGTTCCGGTGTAGATCGGCATGCCGCGCAGTGTTCCGGGGTGTGATGCCGCGCTCAATCCCCGGGTCACGGAGCCAATAAATAAAGCGGGCTGGTGAGTCTGAGACCCACCAGCCCGCATCTGCCCGGTCCCCGATCAGGTGGTCATTCGGAGTCGATGAGAGGAGGGAATCACCATTGGTCGTCTCTCCATGCAGATGCGCCGGCTGAGGTGCGGTCAGCCGATGCCTCATGTCGTGCGTCAGGAGAGCACGGGCGTCGGAGCAGTCGTGTGCGTCTTTTCTTTGGATCCGACAGGTTCCTTCGCGGGCGAGTGCTAGGGCTCCTGTCGTGGCAGCGCAGAGGGCGAGTTCCGCACTGCCAGGTGTGAGTTTGTGCACTGGTTGGATCGGGTTTTCGCCGGCGGAGCTTTAGCCCGTGTCATGGATTTCTTCGCTCCCCCGGCGGTCGCTTGCCGGTTGCCCCGGCGCGCGGCGGGACTACCCGAGTCGTCCCGGCCGAATCCCCTCGGAGCCCGGTTTCCCGCCTCCCGGGGACGATCTGTTAGACTCCTTCGCTAGCCCGTTTTCCGAGCACCATGAACCGCATCTATCTCGGTCTCCTGCTCGCCGCCTTGCCGGCGGCCGCTGCAGCGCAGCAGACCACCAAAACCGCGCAGCTTCCGGTCTTCGTGCTGCCCTCGACCAACAACCTGCCGTTCGGGCAGCCGGTCATCCGCTACCAGCAGTGGTTCGAGGGAAATCAGCTGGGTGGGATCACCCAGGCCCCGGTGCGCATCATCGGCCTCGCGTTCCCCGGCCCGATCCAATCCGGCGTTGTGTTCGACATCGAGGTCACGATGTCCAACGCACCCGCGGTGTTGGCAGGCAACTTCCAGAGCAACTTCCTCGGCAACACCGTGGTCACGCTGCCGCGCACCAAGGTCACGCCCGTGGTGCAGAACGGCTTCTGGGCGATCGCCTTTCCGGCCAGCTGGGTGTACGACGGCTCGTCGGACGTGGTGGTCGACATCAAGATCTACGGCAACGCCCTCGGTGCGCAGTGGAACTACTCCGGCGCATCGACCATCAGCACGCTGAGCAACACCAAGCGGCAGTACTTCGTTGGCAACGCCAACGCCACGACCGCCAACAGCTCCGGCTCGACCGGGCACTACGGCTTGGTCACGCAGTTCCTCTACCAGGAGGGCGGCACCTACCCGTATGGAGCAGGCTGTCCCGGGGGGCTCAACGTCATTCCGGAGGGTACCGCCAATTCGGTGCCGCTACCGGGGCTGAGCACCTACGCGCAGCAACTGGCGAAGGCCGGGTCCGGTTATCCGGCGGTGTTCCTCATGGGCATCAGCAACACCACCTACAACTCACTGCCGCTGCCCTTCCCGCTGACCTTCCTGGGCGGTCCGAACTGCGACATGGTCGCTTCGCCGAACTTCATGGTGTTCACCATGACGGTGGGTGGGGGCCCGGGCGCGGGTTCGGCGACGATCCCCACCCCGATCCCGGGGATCGGCGCGTTGGCGGGCGTGCGCGTGTATTCGCAGTGGGTCGTGTTCGACAAGGCGGCCAGCAACGGCAACGTGTCGGCGACCGCCGGGTTGATGCACGTCGTAGGCAGCTGACTCGCGCGCGACGGTAGCGGCGACCCCCACGCCTGCATTCTCGACGGCGCCGTGCGTGTGCGCCGTGCGCGTCGGGTCAGCCCGATTCGGGCAGTAGGACCTCGACCGGGTGCAGAACGCGCATTCCGGTCCCGCTCAGGTGCGCGCGGATCTGCATGATGCACCCCGGATTGCCCGTGATCACGACCTCGGCACCGGTCGCTCGCAACTGCCCCGCCTTGTCGGCACCGATCGCACTCGCCAGTTCCGGTTGCAGCAGGTTGTAGATCCCCGCCGATCCGCAGCACGTCTCCGCGCTCGGGTGGTCGACCAGCTGGATTCCCGGCACGGTGCGCAGCAGAGCGCGCGGCGGAGTGCGCACACCTTGGCCGTGGCAGAGGTGGCAAGGATCGTCGTAGGCGACCCGGTGCGGGAACGGCGCGGGTGTCGCCGACAAGCCCTGCTCGGCCAGGAACTCGCACACGTCACGGCATCGGCCGGCGAAGTCCGCTGCCACCGCGCTGCCGAGCAGGTGCCCGTAGTCGCGCAGCGCCGCGCCGCACCCCGCGCTGTTGGTGACGATCACGTCGGCGCCACGGAACGCGTCGACGTTGCGCTGCGCCAATCTGCGCGCCAACTCGAGCTGCCCGTCGTGTAGGTGCAGCGCGCCGCAGCAGCCCTGATCCGTGACCACGTCGACGTGGAACCCGTTGGCCTGCAGCAATGCGAGGGTCTTGCGGTTGATCTCGCCGAACGCCTGTTCCATGACGCATCCGGTGAACAGCGCGACCCTGCCGCGGGTCACGCCGGGTGGCGGGAACGCACCGACCAGTGGCAGCCGTTGCTGACGCGGCGGCACCGCGGGAAGCAGCCGCTCGGTCAGCTGCGGGATCAAGCCCAATCGCTGTGCCAGTCTGCGCAGTCCGGTGCGCTCGGCCAACCCCAGCGCGGCGAACGCCCAACGCAGCCGTCGCGGCCGAGCGACCACTTGCGACAGCAGCAGCTTGCGCAGCCGCGCGCGGACACCGCGCTCGGGTGCGCGCTGGTTCAGCTCGGCGCGGGTGCCCTCCAAGACGTGCCGGTAGCGGACTCCGGACGGGCAGGCGCTCTCGCACGCCAAGCAACCGAGGCAGCGGTCGAAGTGGGAAGCGATTCGTGCGCCGTCGGCAATGCGTCCCTCGGCGAGTGCACGGGACAGGAGGATGCGGCCGCGCGGCGACTCGGTCTCGTCGCCGAGTTCCTGGTAGGTGGGGCACGCAGGTAGGCACAACCCGCAGTGCACGCAACCCAGCGTGTCGCGGTAGAACGGCAACTCGGGGCCGGCTTCGGTCACCGCAGCACTCCCCGTGGATCGAGCGCGTGCCGCAGGGCGTGTTCCAGCTGCGCGGCATGTGGGTCGCGGGCCGAGCAAGCGCCGCGGCGCGGCGCGGCGCCGGCGACGATCTCGGCGCTTCCTTGGAGTTCGGGGAGCAGTGCCAGCAGTGCGTCGGCGATCGGTGGTGGAACGGCCACCGTGAACGTCGAGCCGGTCACCGAGAACAGCGTGCCCTCCGGTACGCGTTCCAACAGCCGTGGAACCGCGGCGAACGGCGACCGCGCCCGCACCACTTCGCGGTGTTCGCCGGCGACGATCGGCAGTACCGGTAGCGCCTCGCACGGCTTCAGGCCGTGGCGGCCAGCGAACTCGTCGAGGTGCCGCGGGTGGCCACGCAGCGTCCCCTGTACGGTGACGCGGTCGCGAATGCCGAGCAGTTCGAGCCACGCGGGCGGGGTGCTGGTGGCGCGCAGCCTGCGGGCCAGGTCGAGTGCCGCGACGGTCGTCAGGTCGCGGTTGGCGAAGTGCAATTCGGCGCGCGGGATCGGGCGCAGCTTGAGGTGCAGTTCGGTGACGGCGAACAGTCGCCCGCGGCTGCCGACGAACACCTTCTGCAGGTCGAACCCCGCGACGTTCTTCACCACCCGCGCGCCGCTCTTGAACGCCAACCCCTCGGTCAGCATCGCGCTGACGCCGAGCAGCAGCGACCGTGGGCTCGGCTGTCCCGCACCACTGGGGCCCTCGGCGTCCGCGGCGAAGATGCCCCCGATCGTCCCGGTGCCACGGCACGGCAGACAGAGCCGCCGGTCGGCGAGCTCTGCGTCGAGTTCGCGGCGCTGCACTCCCGGCTGCACCGAGCAGGTGAGGTCGTCGGCCTCGAGTCGCAGGATTCGATCCATGCCGGCCAAGCTGACGAGGCGCACCGGTTGGTCCGGCGCGGGGAGTTGGAGCTGCTTGCTGCCGCCGCCGACCAGGCGCACCGGATCTCCCGCGGCCAACGCGTCGCGCAGCTGCGCCGCATCGGAGACCGTGGTCATGCCGACCACGGGGTAGTCGAGTGGTGTGCCAGGGATCACGGGCTCGGTCCTCCGGGATCGAGCACTCGGGCGACCATCTCCGGCCAGCGGCCGACCTCGGCGCACGAGTTGCGCGTCGGTAGGACCTTCCCGGGGTTGCAGCGCCCGTCCGGGTTGAACACCGACCGGACCCGTTCCATCACCTCCAGATCCTCCGCGGTGAACATCAGGGCCACGTGGTCGAGCTTCTCCGAGCCGATGCCGTGCTCGCCGGTGATGCTTCCGCCTGCGGCCACACAAGTGCGCAGGATCTCCATTCCGGCGGCGACCACGCGCTGCGTCTCCTCGGCATCGCGTCCGTCGTAGGCGATGTTCGGATGCAGGTTGCCGTCGCCAGCGTGGAACACGTTGGTCAACGTGACGCGGTACTTGGCACCGATCGCGGTGATCGTCTCGAGTGTGTCGATCAACCGGGTGCGCGGCACCACGCCGTCGAGCACGTACAGGTCGGTGCTCAAGCGACCCATCGCGCCGAACGCGCCCTTGCGGCCCTTCCACAGCCGCAGCCGATCCTCCGGCGAATGCGCGGTTTCGATCGCGATCGCATCGCGGCTGCGGCACAACATCAGCACCTCCTCGGCGTCCGCCTCGGTGGCCGCGGCCGGTCCGTCGAGTTCGACCAACAGCACCGCGGCCGCGTCGGCCGGGTAACCGGCGCGGTACACCGAAGCTTCGATCGCCCCGATGGTGGCCTTGTCGAGGATCTCCAGTGCAGCCGGCACCAGTCCCGCGGCGACGATGTCGGAGCAGGCGCCACAGGCGTCGCGCATGCTGCGGAACGAGGCCAGCAGCGTCACCGTCGATTCGGGGTCGGGCGACAGGCGAACGGTGATCTCGGTGGCGATGCCGAACGTGCCCTCGCTGCCGCAGAACAGACCGGTGAGGTCGAGCCCGCCGCAGGGGCGTGCGCCGGCCGGCCCCCCGAGTTCGACCAGAGTGCCGTCGGGCAGCACGACCTTTGCACCCAACACGTGGTCGGTGGTCATGCCGTACTTGAAGCAGTGCGGCCCGCCGCTGTTCTCCGCCAGGTTCCCGCCGATCGTGCACACCGATTGGCTGCTGGGGTCCGGCGCGTAGTGCAGGCCGTGCGCGCGCACGTGCCTGGTCAGGTCGAGGTTGACCACCCCCGGTTGCACTGTCGCGATCCGTTCCTCCGGGTCGACGCGGAGCACGCGCTTCATGCGGGCCGTGTCGAGGATGACCAGCGGCTCGGTCGGCGTCGCACCGCCGGACAGCCCGGTGCCTGCGCCGCGCGGCAGGAACGCCACTCGGTGCGCGTGCAGCAGCCGAACCGCCGCGACCACTTCCTCGGTGTCTTCGGGCAGGACCACCGCCAGCGGGCGCTGCCGGTGGATCGTGAACCCGTCACACTCGTACGCGAGCAGGGACTCGGGCTGCGTCAGGCAGCGCTTGGGCCCGAACCGCCGGGTCAGCTCGCCGAACAGCGCTTCCATGCTCGGGAGCATACCGACAACCCTTTGCGGTCAAGACCGGATGGTTCGGGTCGAACCCCGGTGGAGAGCGGGGTTCGTTCGGCCGGGCCCACGGGGAGCGAATCGCCCCGTCCGCGGTCGCACCGGCGTTGCCGCCGGCCCGAGGAGTCCGGCGCGGCACACCTCAAGACCCGGGCGGGGGTGTGTCGATGGTTTCACCGGCCATGCGTCGGCCCGTCCAGAAGCTCGCTGCGACTCAAGTTCTCGAAGCTCTTCGGGATGTGCTCGCGCATTTCCAGAAGTGGTCGATGGAGCTCGAACTGGCGGGCGTCGACCGGCCGAGCAGCCTGATCAGCGAGTTCCGCCGAGTGCGGCGACTGCACGACGCGCTGGCGGGGCAGCTGCAGGGACACGGTCCTCAGGTCGACCTCGACGTCGACCCCACGGACGCCGATTTGCTGGTCTCCTGCTGCCTGTTCGCCGCGGAGAACATCGAATCGTCGCTGGTGTTCGGCAGTGAAGAGGCGCAGGAACAGGGCTGGGCCGTGCAGCACATGCAGAACCTGTTCCGCGTGGCCACCGACTTCGCCCTGTCGCCGGTGAAGCTGATCGAGGGGCCGGGGCGTGGCAAGGAGGCGATGCCGGAAGTCCAAGCGGTCGTCGCCGAAATCAATCGCTCGGTGTACCTGGCACAGCAGGAGCTTCTGGCGCGACGCCGCGCCGAGCAGACACTCCAGAGCGGCGGTGACCCCGGATTCGGTGCCTCGGCGGCGGAGCAGAGTTGGTCTGCACAGGTCGCTTCCGCGGTCGAGCCACGCCGGCAGTACCTGCGCGAAGCCAACGACGCCCAGTTCCAGCGGGTGGTCACCGCCGATCCGGCTCGCGGACTGGTGTCGGGCGGGGCACTCGGCGAAGAGGCGTTCAGCGGTGCCTGGGGCGGCAAGCGCAACTTGTTGCCCGAATCGGCGCACGGCGGAACGACGCGTGCGAGCCGAGCTGCACCCGCCGTAACGCCGCAGTCGCCCGCGGCTCAACCTCGGCAGGAGCCGGAGCCTTCGCAGGTGCCGGTCGACCCGCGGCGGGTCCAGGATCCGCGGCTGCGCTCCGCTCTGGTGCTCGACCTCAAGGCATTGCAACGGTCGTGGGCGGCGGAGGATTTCCGCATGTCCGCGGTGCACGTCAGTTCGGTGTTCGAAGCAGTGGTGACCGACTACGCGCTGCCGCGGCGGGCGGAGCTCGACCTGCGCGGCACTCCGGACACCTGGCAGCTGCAGAAGATCGTCACGCACGTGCTCGGCCCGCGGATCACCAGCCCGGATCGCAACGCGCTCTATCATCTGGTGGCCGCCCGCAATCTGGTGCGTCCCTCGGTACAACTGGTCAACCCGATCGTGGTGACTCGCCAGTCGGTCGAGAAGATGATGGAACTGACCCGCCGTTTCGCCGAAGCGGTGAGCGGCAGCGCCACCTGAGCTGCAGGGGCCGCGGATCGTGCCGACAGGCGAAGATTCGTCTGTACCTCCCATGACACGTGGCAGCTGTTTCGCTGGCATTTAGCGGCCCCGGAAGCTCCAGCAAGCAAGCGGCCCAGGCCTCATGGCGGCGCGCAGCGCCGCGCCCACCCAAGTACTTGGGTGCGGCCTTGGCCGCGATAGGCTGCAGGGGCCGCGGATCGTGCCGACAGGCGAAGATTCGTCTGTACCTCCCATGACACGTGGCAGCTGTTTCGCTGGCATTTAGCGGCCCCGGAAGCTCCAGCAAGCAAGCGGCCCAGGCCTCATGGCGGCGCGCAGCGCCGCGCCCACCCAAGTACTTGGGTGCGGCCTTGGCCGCGATAGGCTGCAGGGGCCGCGGATCGTGCCGACAGGCGAAGATTCGTCTGTACCTCCCATGACACGTGGCAGCTGTTTCGCTGGCATTTAGCGGCCCCGGAAGCTCCAGCAAGCAAGCGGCCCAGGCCTCATGGCGGCGCGCAGCGCCGCGCCCACCCAAGGCCTTGGGTGCGGCCTTGGCCGCGATAGGCTGCAGGGGCCGCGGATCGTGCCGGCATGCGGAGGTTCTCCGGTACCTTCCAAACACCTGGACGGCTGATTCTCCAGCGGTCAGCGGCACCGGAAGCTCCGACAAGCGAGCGGCCGAGGCCGCATGGCGGCGCGCAGCGCCGTGCTCACCCAAGGCGTTGGGTGCGGCCTTGGCTGCGATAGGGCCCGCAGGTCGCCACGGACCGGGTAACGGCATTGCGCTGGCGCGCCGTCGGGGTTAGTCAATCCGACGCATGCCATCGAGCCTCTCCCCCGAGTCCCTGGACGCCGCGCTCGAGAAGTCCTTGATCGGTGCGCCCATGCCGAGCGGTCGCCGCTGCCTCGGGATCGAGGTGGAACGCCTCATCCTGCACCGGCAGACGCGGGTCTGCGCGCCGCTCGAGTTCTGCCGCCAGCTGATCGCCGACCTTGCTGCCGACATCGATGGCCGCATCTACATGGACGGCGAGGTGATCAACCGGGTCGACGGTGATGGCTACTCGCTGACCATGGAGCCCGGCGGGCAGCTCGAGCTCGCCACCGAACCACGCACCAGCCTCGCCGAGATCGATCCCACCATGGCGGAGGTGCGGCGGTTGGTCGAATCCCGTCTGGCGGGGACAGAGTTCCACACGGTGGCACTCGGCCATGCGCCCGTCAGCCACCCGGACGAGCTCGGGCTGTTGCCACGGTCGCGCTACAAGATCATGGACCGGGCGATGACGCCGCGCGGCAACCTCACCCGCAACATGATGCGCGCGACGGCCGGGTTCCAGCTCACCTACGACGTCACGGACCGCGCCGACGCGGGGCGCAAGATGGCGTTGCTGTACCGGCTCGCGCCGATCATGGTGGCGCTGTGTGCCAACTCGCGCATCATCGGTGGGAAGGACAGCGGCTACGCGAGCTTCCGCCACCACGTGTGGCAGCACACCGACCGCACGCGGGTCGGCGTGCCGCCGGGGTGTCTGGGGGCCGACACCGCAGTCGATGGCTACAAGCGTTTCGCGCGCGAGGCGATCCTGCTGTTCCTGCGGCGTGACGGCGAGCTGGTGCCCTCTCCCGAGGTGAGCTTGGAACAAGGTGTAGCCCAGGGCGTGGTCACGCAGGACGATCTCGAACTGCACCTGTCGTCGCTGTTCCCGTACGTGCGAATGCGCAACTACCTGGAGGTGCGCTACCTCGACTCGGTCGAATGGCCACTGGCGCGCAGTGTGTTGGCGATGCTCTCCGGCCTCATCTACTGCTCGATCGCCACCGCCAAGGCCGAAACGCTGACGGCGAGTACGGCGTTGGCCGATCCGGCGGCGCTCGATGCGGTGCACCAGGCGGCGGCCCGCGACGGACTCGATGCGGTGTTGCCCGATGGTCGGGGCTTCCGCGACGTGGCGCGGGAGCTGCTGAGCTACTCGACGGCGACGCTCGGCGGCGCGAGCTGCCGGTGGGCCGACCGCGCCGATTTGGCCGCGGTCGAACGGCGGATCGCGTGACCCGCAGCTGCGAGTTGCCGCGGGCGGTTGCCGTCATGCTGTTGAGCGCGGTCGGTGTCGCGCAGGCCTCGCGGCCGCACCGTAGCGATTGGCCGCAATGGCGCGGTCCGCTGGCGACCGGCGTCGCCCCGCACGCCGACCCGCCGGTGACCTGGAGCGAGTCGAAGAACGTCCGCTTCAAGGCAGCACTCGAAGGCTCCGGTCATGGCAGCCCGATCGTGGTGGGTGGGCTGGTGTTGGTCACTGCGGCCGTGCCGTTCGGCCCGCAGCTCCCGGCGGTTCCCGACGATGCGCCGGGTGCGCATGACAACGCGCCGCTCACCCGCCGGCAGGAATTCATCGCGACCGCGTTCGATCGCGCCGACGGCAAGGTGCGTTGGCGCACCAGCCTGCGCAAGCTACTGCCGCACGCCGGCGCACACGTGTCGGCGACGCTCGCCTCGGCATCGCCGGTGGGTGACGGCGAGCACCTGTTCGCGTTCTTCGGCTCGGCCGGGCTGTTCTGCCTCGATCACGCCGGCAAGGTGGTGTGGCAGATCGACCTCGGGGACATGCGGGTCAAGCACGGCCATGGCGAAGGCAGTTCGCCGGTGCTCCACGGCGACACCGTGGCGCTGGTCTGGGACCATGAGGGGCAGTCGTTCGTCGCAGCGTTCGACAAGCGCACCGGCAAGCAGCGCTGGCGCACCGACCGCGACGAGCCGACCTCGTGGGCGACTCCGATCGTGGTGGTGCACGACGGCGTGCCGCAGCTGGTGGTCAGTGGCACCAAGCGGCTGCGCGGCTACCACCTCGGCACCGGCAAGGTGCTTTGGGAATGCGGTGGGCTGTCGAACAACATCGTCGCGTCGCCGGTCGCCGGTGGTGGGATGGTGTTCGCCGGCAGCAGCTACGTGCGCCGCGCGATGCTCGGGATCCACCTCGACGGCGCGAAGGGCGACATCACCAAGACCGACCGCGTGGCGTGGCGGCTGCAGCGACGCACTCCGTACGTGCCCTCGCCGTTGTTGCACGGTGGTTCGCTGTGGTTCCTCAACCACTACCAGAACATCTTGACCCGCGTCGACGCGAAGTCCGGCAAGGAGACCCGCGGTCCGTTTCGGCTCGACGGACTGTTCGACATCTACGCGTCTCCGGTGGCCGCCGCGGGTCGGATGTACTTCACCGACCGCGAAGGTACGACGGTAGTGATGACGACCGACGAGTTCCCGCGACACCTGGCCAGCAACAAGCTCGACGACCGCTTCAGCGCCTCGGCGGCGCTGGCCGGGCGGGCGATGTACCTGCGCGGCGAGAAGTTCCTCTACTGCCTGGAAGCCCCGCTCGACAAAGTCGATCGGAAGCGCTGAGTCGCGCGGCGCGCACCACGGCCGACTGGTAGAAGAGTCCCATGCGCCTGTTCGCAATCAGCGACCTGCACCTGAGCTTCGGCGTCGACAAGCCGATGGACGTGTTCGGTCCGCAGTGGGTCGGGCATGCCGACAAGATGCGTGCCGCGTGGGACGCGCGGATCACCGCCGACGACTGGGTACTGGTCGGTGGCGACACTTCGTGGGGTCTGACACTCGACGAGGCCCGGCCCGACCTCGAGTGGCTCGGCGCCCGCCCCGGACAGAAGGTGCTGATCAAGGGCAACCACTGCCACTGGTGGTCGTCGCTCGCCAAGGTCCGCGCGGTGGTCGACCCCTCGATCCACCTGCTACAGAACACCGCCGTCAAGCTGACCGACGGCACGGTGGTGATCGGTGCGCGCCTGTGGGATCCACCCGGATCGCCGTGGGCCGACGAGAACACCGAGAAGGTGTTCCTCCGCGAGCTGGAGCGGCTCAAGCTGTCGATCGCGGCCGGCGCCAAGCTCGGCGGTTCGCGGACCATTGCGCTGGTTCACTATCCGCCGCGCTACAGCGACGGGCGGACCACCCCGGCGGTCGAACTGCTGGAGGGCGCCGGTGCCGAGGTATGCGTCTACGGGCACTTGCACGGCAAGGACCACCGTTACGGCTTCCAGGGTGAGGCGGGTGGGATCCGCTACTATCTGGCGTCGTGCGACGCGATCGAGTTCGCGCCGATCGAGATCGAGCTGGACGGTTCTCGATCCGACTGACCCGCGGATCCCCCTCGGGTTTTCGCTCCCGGCCGCTGCAGCGAGCCCGTAGAAGGACGTCATGTTGTCCTTCTCCTGGCCGCTGCGCGCGGCAGTGCTGGCGGCCTGCGTCTGCCCGGAAGCCGTGAGTCAGAACAAGCTGTTTCCCTACGAGTTCTCGATCCACGACTTCGACAGCGGACTGCGGCTGATCACCATCCCGACCGATTTCCCGGACGTGGTCTCGCTACACCTGATCGTCTCCACGGGCTCGCGCAACGAGGTCGAGCCGGGCAAGTCCGGGTTCGCGCACTTCTTCGAACACATGATGTTCCGCGGCACCGAGAACTTCTCCGCCGCCGAGCAGGCGCGCGTGTTCAAGGAGATCGGTGCGCATCGCAACGCCTACACCACCGACGACTACACCAACTACCACACGACCTTCGGCAAGGAGGACCTGGAGACCGTGCTGAAGATGGAGGCAGACCGCTTCCAGCACCTGAAGTACGGGCGCGGCGTGTTCCGCACCGAATCGCAGGCGGTGTTCGGTGAGTACAACAAGAACAGCTCGCAGCCGGTGAACAAGCTGCTGGAGGTGATGCGCGACACCGCGTTCCAGCGCCACACCTACAAGCACACCACCATGGGCTTCCTGCGCGACATCGTGAAGATGCCGCGCCAGTACGACTACAGCCTGGAGTTCTTCAAGCGCTGGTACAAGCCCGAGTACGTCACGATCCTCGCGGTCGGTGACCTCGCGCCCGCGCAGGTGCGCGAGCTGACCAACAAGTACTTCGGCAGTTGGAAGCGCGGCAACTACAAGGCCGAGATCCCGGCCGAGCCCGAGCAGGCCGCGCCGCTCGAGTGCCACGTTCCCTGGCCCAGCAAGACCGATCCTTGGCTGGCCGTGGCATTCCGCGGCCCGGCGTTCTCGCCCGACGATATGGAGATGCCGACCCTCGACGTGCTGTCGGCGGTGGCGTTCTCGCCCAGCTCGGAGCTCTACAAGGAGCTCTACGTGCAACAGCGCAAAGTCACCGCGTTGTTCCCGTACTTCCCCGACCACACGGATCCGTTCCTGTTGATGGTGTTCGCACGGGTCAAGCGGGTCGAAGACCTCGCCGAAGTGCGCGACCGGATCCTGAGCACCTGCAAGGCGCTCGCGACCACTCCGGTCAGCGCGGAGCGCATCGCCGCGGTGAAGTCCAATCTGCGCTACGGATTCGCCGCCTCGCTCGACAGCTCGAGCGGAATCGCCGAAGCGTTGGCCGGTGCGTTGGCGCGTACTCGCACACCGGCGACCGTGAACGCGGTGTACACCAAGTACGACAAGGTCGGCCCGGCGGACCTGCGGCGCGCCGCCGCGCGCTACCTGGTGGACAAGGGGCGCACGATCGCCACGCTGTGCGCCGGCGACAAGCCGAAGCTTCCCGCGATCACCGTGCACGACGTGCCGGTCGAGGCGAATGCGGTCGCGGGCGGTGCCGTGGCGCCGCCGCTGCCCCACCGGCTCGAACTCGATGCAGCTGCCGCCGCGCCGGCACACGCCGTATTGCTGCCGTCGCGCTCGCCGCTGGTGGCGATGCGCATCGTGTTCCAGTCCGGCGCCGCCGCGGATCCCGCGGGCAAGGCGGGATTGGCACACGTCACTGCGCAGATGCTGACCGCCGCGGCGACCCGCAAGCGCAGCTACGACGACGTGGTGGCCGCGCTGTTCCCCATGGCCGCTTCGTTGTCCGCCTCGGTCGACAAGCAGATGACGGTGTTCGCCGGCACCGTGCACCGCGACAACCTGCCGCGCTACTACGCGTTGGTGCGGGAGATGCTCACCGAGCCGGCGTTCCTGCAGGCCGACCTCGATCGCATCAAGAGCAACACCATCGCCCAGATCGACGCCGGGTTGCGCCAATCCGACGACGAGGAGACCGGCAAGGAAGTGCTCTACCAGGAGCTGTACGCCGGACACCCGTTCGGCCGGCTCAACCTGGGCAGCATCGAGCAGGTGCGCGGCATCACGCTCGACGACGTGAAGGCGTTCTACCAGGAGCGCTTGAAGGCGCCGGTGGTCGGGTTGTCCGGCGGCTATCCGGATGGCTTCCCGGCGCGCGTGGCGACCGACTTGAAGGCCGTGTTCGGCGCCCCGCGCGACCTCGCCGACCACCCGGTCGACTACACCGCAGGAGTGAAGCAGCCGAGGCACGACCGCCTCACCGTGGTCGAGAAGGAGACGCTGGCGACGGGGATCCATGCCGGGTTCCCGATCGACATCACCCGCGGACATCCCGACTGGGTCGCGCTGTGGCTGGTGCGCTCCTACTTCGGTGAGCACCGCTCGGAGAACAGCTACCTCTACCAGCGGCTGCGCGAGATCCGTGGGCTCAACTACGGTGACTACGCCTACATCGAGCACTTCCCGCACGGCGGTGCGTCGATGCGTCCGGAACCCAATGTGGCGCGGGCCAGCCAGATCTTCCAGATCTGGATCCGCCCGGTGCCGCCGCAGAACGGTCCGTTCGCGTTCAAGGCTATGCAGTACGAGCTCCACAAGCTGTTGGAGAAGGGGGTCACGCCGGCTGACTTCGCCGCGACCCGCGCGTTCCTCGGCAGATTCGTCAAGACCCTCGTCGCATCGCAGGACCGGCAGCTCGGCTACGCGTTGGACAGCCGCTTCTACAAGATCGGCACCTTCACCGAATACGTGCAGAAGGCGCTGGAGAAGCTGACCGTCGACGAAGTGAACCGGGTGTTGCGCAAGTACCTGCGTGCCGATCGCGTGCAGTACGTGGTGGTCACCAAGGACGCCCAGGGTTTCGTGCAGCGCCTGCTCGGTAGCGACCCGACTCCGATCGAATACACCAGCAAGCCGGCCGCGGACGTGCTCGAGGAAGACAAGCGGATCGAAGTGTGGAAAGCCGGCATCGACCGCAAGGCAGTGCGCGTGCTGCCGATCGCCGAGGTCTTTCGGTAGCCGCGTCGCGCGGGCGCCGCGACGTCGTCAGAACGAGCTTTCCAGACGGGTCCGCCCTGTCCGGGCGGTGCCAGTGACTCTCTTCGTCCGGACGTGCTCGCGTGCTGCGGTCGATTCGCTGGCCAAGGAAGCGGGCGGATGGGTTGTCGCCGAAGTCCTTGCCCCATGTCGGCGGCCTCACGGCCCGCTCGCGCCGTTGCAGCGCCTCGACTCGTCCACCGACGAGCCTCGTGGCCGCCCCCTGCGAGCGAACCGCATGATTCGCCGACTCACGCGAGGCAGTTCGGCCACAGCCCACTCGGCTGCGGCATGTATGCTCCCGGGCGGGCGACCGCTCGGTGCCCGCTGCCGATGCACCGCCTCGCCCTGACGCTGCTCCTGGTGTTCCTGGCCGCCTTCGCGTTGCGGTGGTGGGGGATCGACCACACCTGGTTGCATCACTTCAGTCCGGAGCCCGACGCGCTGGAGTATGCCGCGCTCGCCCACGACATCGCCGACCGCGGCGAGATGCTGCTGCAACTCGGCGACCACCGCCTGCTGTCGCGCTACCCGCCCGGTTGGCCGTTGCTGCTCGCCGGTGCGGTGCGCTGCGGCCTGCGCGGCGAGGCGGTCACCGGAGTCGTGGCGCCGATCTCCGCGCTGCACGCGGTGTGGATAGCGGTTCTGGCCTGGGTGGTGTGGCGGAACGTGTTCGACCGGGAACGGCGCCGACCCGGTGCGGGCCTCCTCGCTGCGGCGGTCGCGGGGCTCGGATGGTCTGCCGCGCCGATCTCGTTGCACGCCGCGGCGCGGCTGATGTCGGACGAACCGGGCGCACTGTTCAGCAACGCGGGCCTGCTGTGGCTCGCGATCGGAGCAGTGTCTTCCCGACCGCGCGCCGGCTGGGCCGCGGCCGCCGGCGGACTGTGCCTCGCCACGGCAGTGGCGATCCGACCCAACTACGCGCATCTCGCCGCCGTCCCGCTGCTGCTGCTGTGGTGCGCCAGCGCAGTGCGGCATGGCGCTCGGTTCGCGGCGTGGCGCGGGGCGTGCGCGGTGCTCGGTGGCCTTCCTCTGCTGCTCGGTGTGTGCTGGCTCATGCTGCGTTCCGGCACCGAGCCGTGGCGCTGGTCCCAGTACGAGTTCTGGTCGCCCGAGCTCTACGACGACTTCTGGGGCCGCGTGCTCAACCTCACGTTCGCCTTCCACGGCAGTCCCGACGCACCGCTGCACAGCCACGTGCAGATGCCACACCTCGAGGTCGCGGGGCGGGTGTTCGCCGGGTTCTGCTTCGACGAGCGGTCCTTCTACAGCACAGGGCTCGGATACTGCTGGCCGGCCGCGGCGTGGCTCGTCGGAGGTGTCTTCGCGTTTCGAACTTGGCGAGTGGCGCGCGGTGGTTGGCTGGTCGCGGCGCTCGCCGCGTGGCTCGGTGGGCACGTGGCGCTGTACTCCGTCTACTACCACCCTGACGAGCGCTACTTCGTGGGGGTGTTGCCCTGGGCCTGGGTGGTGGTCGGGTCGGTGGTCGCGCGGCTGGCCCGAACTGGCGTGGGGTGCGCGTGCGCCGCCGGGCTGCTGTTGCTCATCGCCGCGCTGGTCGGTCCCGGGGTCGCCGCGCAGCTGCGCCATCGGGGTCCCCCGGTACCGGACCTCGCCAATACGAGCACCGTTCGGCGCTTCGCCGCATGGATCGAGCTTCCGGTCGAACAACGCGGCGCCGCGACCATGCCGTTCGATCCGGTGCGCGCCCAGGCGCTCGGTCTGTTCACCCCGGCTGCGCGCGCGCGGATTGCCGGCGGGTTCGGTGCGATCGCGGCGAACGTGCAACAGCGCGCGGTATTGGTGCACCACCGCCTGATCCCCGAGCTGGCCGAACAGCTGCCGGTGGTCGAGCGCATCGCGGAGCAGCCGCTGCGCGTCCCGCACGCCGTCGAGCGTGCCGGGTTCGGCAGGCTGTGGCGCGATAGTAGATGTTATCACATTGAAATCACCGGAGAGGATCCGTCCAGTGACGTGCGCGAGCCCGAGCAGCACTACACGATCGATATCGTCGACCTTTCGCACGGTGTGCTGCGGATCCGCGGCGTCGGCATGTCGTTGACCGCACGGGGTACTTCGGGGCTCTCGGTGCTCCATCGCCTGAACCGGTACCTCGGTGCGGTAGTGTGCACCGTGGGGGATCTCCCCGTAGTGGTTCGAGTAGCCGGCGGCAGTTTGGAAGTTCTCGCCGCCCAAGGCATCGCACTGCACGCGGAGGTCGCCGGCACCCCGATCCGTCTACCTGGGTTCGGCAACCTCGGCGTGTTCCGCGACGGAGCGGTCTTCCGCACCGCGCTCCGCTCGACCGTGCAGGCGGGCGAAGTGCACTACTTGACCGCGACGCGCGGTCGGTTGGACGCCTGCTTGCCGGTGATCGACCGCGGCTCGTCGCCGTTCCGTGTCCGTGCCGGCCTGCCGGAGTTGCCGCCCGGCGAACGCGTAGCCGCGGCCGAACTCTGGCGGTTGACCGACCCGCGACTCGGTCGCGCGGTGGTGCTGTGTGCCGAACCGGACCGGCTGCTCGCGCCGGGTCCCGCGCTGCGCTTGCTGGTGCCCCGAGTGGCCGCCTGGGAATCGCCACCGCTGCCCGCGGGTGCTGCCGGCGCGCGGCCGTTGGCAGCCGCGTTGGCGTGTGGCCAACGACCGGTGCTGCTCGATGGTGGCGCGCTTCCGCCTCCGATGCTCGAGTTGGTCCGCGCCGCGCAGCGCACCGTGTGCCGCACTGTTCGGTATGCGGATGCCGAGGGCGTGATGGTCGAGCTGGAGCAGGCACTCGTGCGCGGACTCGACCTCGTCGCACCGCGGATCGAAGTGGCGTACCGCGACGGACTGCTGGTCTACGCCAACCTCGGCGCAGCGGACTGGCACGCACCGACGCCGCGCGGTGCCGAGCACCTGCCGCCGGGATCGTTCCTCGGAATCCTGCCGAACGGGCGACGCGTGCGCACTGCCGGCGCCGATGCCGCGGTGGACCCCGACGTCGCGAGTGCACGCTTGCGGATCGTCGGCGACGAACGGCTGTTCCCGGGGTGCAGTGCCACCGCGCTGCGCGTGCTCGCCGACCGGGGGACGCAGTCCGTCGACGTCACGCATCGGGTCACCTGGACCAGCGATCACCCCAGCGTCGTGCAAGTGGACGCGGCCGGGGTCGCCCAAGCGCGCGCCGTGGGGCGCGCGTTGATCCGCGCCCGGCTCGGTGCCCAGCAGGGCGACCACTGGATGCAGGCCGTCGAGCTGCCGAGCTTGACCGCGCCGCGACTGGCGGTGCAGCGTGACGACGAAGTGGTCTTCACCTATTCCTGTGCGATGCCGCTACGACCCGCTTATGCGCTCGTGCGTGCCAAGGGCGACCGAGTGTGGACCCAACTGTTCGCCGAACCCACGCCGCTGCGCCATGGCTACGCGGTCCGAGCCACCAATCTGCTACCCGGCGCGGACTACGAGGTGTGGGTCGGTGGCGAACTCGCCGCGGGCGGGCATCCGCTGCGCGCCGAGCCGGTGGTGCTGCGCACGCGCTGAGGCCGGCGAGACCCCCCCACCCGGACTCGTTGGGGGCCTCGTGGGTGATGTCGCCGGCCCTGCGGCCCGCTCGCGGCGCCGCAGCTCCTTGCGAGCCAACCGCATGACGGGCCGACGAACTTCGGCGACAACCCACTGGCTGGGGCGATCTCGAGGTTGCCAGCGGGCTAGCCCGGACTATTCATGAGCAGCGTCGCGAGATCGTGCAAGGTTGTTGCTGGCAAGGAGAACGGCAGGTTCTGCCCGGAGGCGGGGTGCCCCCGTCGAGGAGCAGGTTCTGATGTGCGACGAAGCCAGCAGCGACCTTGCGCGATCGCAGCAGCTCGGTCATGAATAGTCCGGGCTAGAGGCCTGGCCCGGCGAAGTCGGCGCATTTGAGTCAGGTTTCGGTCGAGGCAAGCAGCCAGCAGCGACCTTGCGCGATCGCAGCAGCTCGGTCATGAAATGTCCGGGCTAGGAGTCTGCGCCACAGAATGACAACCCATGAGATCCGCGCCTTCCAGCACCTGTCACCCCCCGAAATCCTCGCCGAATCCACCAATTCGGCTGTGTTTTCGGGCGGCGACCTGCGCCGAAATCCACGAACCTCCTGAGTCACCCTTCTGTGGCGCAGACTCCTAGTTGCTGCGGGTCGCTCGGACGCCGCGCACCGCGTCCCAATCGACCGCGCGCTTGTCGAGCCGCGGCAACTCGACGTCGAGCACTTCGACGTACTTCTGCATCGCTCCCGTGTTGAACACCACCACCGGCTGTTCCGGATCGAACATTCCGGCGCGCCGCGCGTGGTCGACGCAGCCCAGGCACGCCGCGGCCTCGGGGCACAGTGCGATCCCCTCGAGTTCGGTCGCGCGGCGCATCCAGTCGCGCAGGCGCTCCTCGTCGGCCGCCAGTGCGTGGCCGCCGGACGCGCGCACTGCGGCGAGGATCAGGAAATCGCCGAGCGCCTTGGGCACGCGCAGGCCCGAGGCGAGGGTGTGCGGTGCCGGTACCGCGACGCCGTGGTCGACTCCCTGCTCGAACGCCAGTGCCAGGGTGGGGCAGCCGCTCGACTGGCAGCTGAACATCTGTGGCAACCGCGGGCTGTCCAGCCAGCCGATCGCGCCGAGTTCGGCGAATGCCTTCCACATGGCGATCAGCCCGGTGCCGCCCCCGGTCGGGTAGAAGATCGCCGCCGGCAACTGCCAGTCGAATTGTTCGGCCAGCTCGAAGCCCATCGTCTTCTTGCCCTCGATGCGGTACGGCTCGCGCAGCGTACTCATGTCGAACCAGCCGAACTGCTCGGCACCGGCGCGAACCAGGGCGCCGCACTCATCGATCAGGCCGTCGACCAGGAATGCGCGCGCACCGTGCCACACGGCCTCGAGCTGGTTCACCCGCGGGGTGTCTTCAGGCATCAGCACGGTGCAACCCATGCCGGCTCGCGCGGCGTATGCGGCCAGCGCACCGCCGGCGTTGCCCGCGGTCGGAGCGGCGACCTCGGTGACTCCCAACTGCTTGGCCATCGACACCGCCATCGCCATGCCGCGCGCCTTGAACGAGCCGGTCGGCAGCCGCGATTCGTCCTTGATGTACAGCTGGTTCACGCCGAGCTCGCGGCCGAGCCGCGGGCAGGGCAGCAGTGGCGTCATGGTCTCGCCGAGCGTGACTCGTTGCGCTACATCGTCGAGCGGCAACAGCTCGTGGTAGCGCCACATCTCGGCGGCACGATCGCGCAGTGCGGCCCGAGAGGCGGTGCGCCGCACCGCCTCGAGGTCGTAGCGGACCAACAGGGGTTTGCCGCCGTGCACCGTCTGCACGGTGCGAGCCGGCAGCGTGCTGCCGTCGAAGGTCGACTCGAGATGGCTGACGAAACCGCGCATCGGCGCAGGATAGTGGGTGGTCGGCGCGGAACCCGATCCGCGTTCCCGGTTCAGTGGCTCCGCCACTCCAGGGTCGCGTCGAGGATCCGCGCTTGGGCGACCACGCGGCCTTGGTGGCACTCGAACACCCAGCGGTGCCCCGCCGCGGTCACCAGGTGGATGCGTAGGTGCCCGGGGCTGTCGCGCCCGCCCTGCACGAACTCCACCCGCGTGGGCTCGCCCGGTTCGAGCGCGCGCGCTGCCTCCAGATCGGCCTTCGGACACTGCTCGAGCGAAATGTCGTGGCTGCGTTCGAGCACCCCCCCGCTGCCGTCGACCCAGGCCGACCGCAAGCGGAGCGGATCGCCGTAACGTTTGACCATCCGGTAGCCGCGCCTGCCGTCGGCGTCCCACTCCCGACCGCACGCCACCAGCTCTCCCTCGGGCAGCAGGAACAGCTCGGCGCTGCGCCGCACCGGTTCCGGGATCGCTTGGTGCGGCACTGGTACGAACCAGCGCACGACCGCGTCGCCGTCGAGTGTCAGGCGGCAGGGGGTGGCGGCGGGTGCGGCGGACAGCGCCGCGTTGCGCTCCGTCGCCGCGCGGGTCGGACCGGAACAGGCCGTGACGAGCAAGCTCGCCGCGAACGCGGCGAGGAGGTTTGCCCCGGCCAGCCGGGGGTGGAACGGGCGGACCATCGCCCGATCATTGGCGAAGCCGCGCGTCGTCCAAAGCACGCGCCGCAAGCATTGCTTGAAAGATCCCCGGCGCGGGCCGACCCTATCGCGGGATCCACACCATGATCGAGCAACCGTTCCGTGACCTGGTCCAGTCCGTCGCCGCCAAGACACCGACTCCCGGTGGGGGTTCTGCCGCCGGCCTGTCGGCGTGTCTGGGCACCGCCTTGCTGCTGATGGTGGTTCGCTTCAGCCGCGGCAAGAAGGCGACCCTGGAGCACGACGCGGCGCTGGCCGACGTCGAACGCCGGCTCGAAGAGCTGCTGCAGAAGTTCATGCCGATGGCCCAACGCGACGCCACCGCCTTCGATCTGGTTTCGCGGGCCTACGGCTTGCCGAAGGAGACCGAAGCGGATCGCGACTTGCGGGACCGCGCGATCGAGGAAGGCATGGTCGGTGCGATGGTCGTCCCCGAGGAGACCCTGGGGATGGTGCGCGAGGCGCTGCGGATCGTGCTGCCGGCCCTGCCGCACATCGGCCGCAACATCGTCAGCGACCTCGGCAGTGGGGCCGAGCTGCTGGCGGCCGCCGCGCAGTCCGCGCTGCTGAACGTGCGGATCAACGCAAGCTACGTGAAGGACCGCGATCGCGCGGCGATGGCCATCCAGCGCAACGACGCGTTGATCGGCGACGTGCGCGAGATGCATCGCAAGATCACCGCCGCGGTCGAGTCGCTGCTCGCCTGAGCCCGAGGGGCCGCGGGCCCCACGTGCGGCGCAGATCATCGAAGGCCCCCATTCCTCGCAGGGGGTGGGGTCGTGGGGCGTCCGCGGCGCCGTGCCGACTCTGGTCCTTGGGTGCGGCTCGTGTCGCGATACGCTGTCCGGCGCCCACAGCCCCTCCCTCAGATGTCCGACCATGCCGCGCCGCTGGCGCTGATCATCCTCGACGGCTTCGGCGAGGCTGCGCCTTCGCCCGACAACGCGATCACTGTCGCCCAGCCGCGCTACCTGCTCGATCTGCGGCAGCGCTATCCGAGCACCTTGCTCGACTGCAGCGGTCACGACGTCGGGTTGCCGTGCGGTCTGATGGGCAATTCCGAGGTCGGGCACCTGAACATCGGTGCCGGGCGCATCGTGTGGCAGGAGATCAGCCGGATCGATCGCAGCATCGAGGAAGGTGGCTTCTTCACCAACCCGGCGTTGGTCGGTGCGATCGATCACGCGCTGCGCAGTGGCGGGGTGCTGCACCTGATGGGGTTGTGCAGCGATGGTGGGGTGCACAGCTCGGACCGACACCTCGTCGCCTTGCTGCGGATGTGCCGCGACCGCGGGCTGACCGGCGATCGCGTGTTGCTGCACGCATTCCTCGACGGGCGCGACACACCCCCGCGTTCGGCTCGCGGCTACGTCGCGGCGGTCGAGCAGTCGATGGCGGAACTCGGGACCGGCCGGATCGCCACCGTGGTGGGGCGCTACTACGCGATGGACCGCGACAAGCGATGGGAGCGGACCAAGCTGGCGTTCGACGCGGTGGTGCACGCGCGGGGCGCGACGGCGCCGACCGCGCTAGCGGCGATCGAAGCGTCGTATGCCGCCGACAAGGGTGACGAGTTCGTGCTCCCGGTGGTCATCGGGAACGCGCGTGGGGTGCAGGACGGCGACAGCGGTGTGTTTTTCAATTTCCGCACCGACCGCACGCGGCAGCTGACCGAGGCGCTCACCGCGGAGCGGTTCGACGGCTTCGAGCGCACGGGACGGCCGCGCCTGCACCTGGCTACCATGACCCGCTACCGCGAGGACTTCACATGCCCGGTGGCGTTCACCCCGCAGTCGCTCGACCACATCTTCCCGCAATTGGTCAGCGAGGCCGGGTTGTCGCAGCTGCGGATCGCCGAGACCGAGAAGTACGCGCACGTCACCTTCTTCCTGTCCGGCGGCGACGAGCGCGAGTACCCGGGCGAGCGGCGCGTCCTGGTGCCGAGCCCCAAGGTGGCGACCTACGACCTACAACCGTCGATGTCGGCCCCGGAGGTCACCGACCGACTGCTGCGCGAACTCGCCGCGGACCCGCCGGCGTTGACCATCCTGAACTTCGCGAACGCCGACATGGTCGGGCACACCGGCATCCTGCCGGCGGCGGTCGAGGCGGTGCGGATCCTCGACGGCTGTCTGGCGCGGATCGTGCCGCGCTACCTGGAGCTCGGCGGCACGGTGGCGATCACCGCCGACCACGGCAACTGCGAGATGATGCGCGATCCCGAGACCGGCGAACCGCACACCGCGCACACCACCAACCCGGTGCCGATGATTCTCGCCAGCGAGGCGCTGGTCGGGCGGACCATGAAGAGCGGCGGCCGGCTGTGCGACATCGCGCCGACCCTGCTACCCTTGATGGGTCTGTCGAAGCACCCCAGTATGGACGGAATCTCGCTGCTATGACCCGACGTGTGGTCTGCGCCGCTTCGGTGCCCGTTTTCCTTGTTGCGACGATCGTCGCTCAAGCCGCGCCGCAACCGATCGACGAATCGGTACGTTCGATGCTCTCCGGCATCCGCGCCGAACACTTGCAGCGCGACGTGATCGCGCTGGTCGCGTTCGGTACCCGCCACGTGCTGTCGGCGACCGACCAGCCGCAGCGCGGCACCGGGGCGGCGCGCGACTGGCTCGAGCGCCAGTTCCAGGCGATGGTGCAGTCGAGCGGTGGGCGGCTGAAGGTGCAGCGCGAGACCTTCCGGCGACCGGCGTCGCGGCTGCGTCGCGAAGTCGACCTGGTCAACGTCGTGGCCACGCTGCCGGGGATCGGCGACGCGTCGCGGGTGTACGTGGTGGGGGGCCACTACGACTCGCGCAACGGGGATGGTGCCGATGGGCGCGCCGACGCACCGGGTGCTGACGACGACGCGTCCGGAACCGCGGCGGTGCTCGCGGCGTGCCGCGTAATGTGCCGGCACCGCTTCGCTGCGACGATCCACTTCGTCTGCTACGACGGCGAGGAGCAGGGCCTGCTCGGTTCGACCGCGCACGCCGAGGCACTGGCCAAGGCGGGGGTGCGGGTCGACGGCATGATCACCAACGACATCGTCGGCAACACCCTGGGGATGGATGGCAAGCGGCGACGCGACTACCTGCGCTGCTTCTCCTATGCGGCGTTCGGCAATGACTCGGATGGGCGCAGCCTGGCGCGCGCCGCCAGCTACGCGGCGCACCGGCACGTCGACGGGTTGCGCGTCGAGTTGGTCTACCGCGGGGACCGCTACGGGCGTGGCGGCGACCACAACCCGTTCTTCAAACAAGGATTCCCGGCGGTCCGGTTCACCGAGCCGCGCGAGGACTACTCGCGGCAGCACCAGAACGTGCGCCCGCGCGACGGCAAGCCGTACGGCGACCTGCCCGAGTTCATGGACTTCGACTACCTCGCCCGGGTGACCTCGGTGAACGTCGCGCTGCTGGCTCAGTTGGCATCTGCGCCGCCACCACCGGATCGGCTCGCCGTGCGCAGCAGTCAGACCGCGTACGACACCACCCTGGTCTGGCCCGCCGTTACCGGAGCGAAGGGCTACGAGGCCGTGTGGCGCAAGACCACGGCGGCGGATTGGGAGTCGAGCGCGATGCTCGAGCCGCGCAGCACTCGGCGCGGGCTCACCGCAGTGCTCACTGGCGTGTGCCTGGACGACGTGGTGGTCGGAGTGCGCAGCGTAGGTGTCGACGGCAGTCGCAGTCGGGTGGTCACACCACCGGAACCGGACGCGATCCACTTGCGGCGTGCGCGGCGGAGGGACCGATGAGCTGTCGAGTGGCGATCGGGCCGCTGGTTGCAGCGGGGGTCGTGCTCGCAGCGTGCCACCGGGGCGGTGGCTCGGACATCGGTCCCAAGTTGACGCCCATCACCGAAATCGATTACCGGGTCACCGTGTTCGATGACGCGGGAGCGCCAGTGACCGGAGCGGTGGTCACGGTGCTCGGGTCGACCGCGCGATCGGTAACCGGGGAACGCGGGCGCGCGTTCCTGCGCGGCGCCCCATCGGGCACGCGGGTGGTAGGCATCGACGGGACGCACGCCGCCGCGACCGCGCAGAGCATGCTCGGAACCGTGCAATTGCGTGCCCCGGTGCCGGGCAACCGGGAACTGCCGTTCGTGGCCTACCTGCCGGACGTCGGCGGAAGTGCGAAGTTGACCCTGCCAGCCGGCGTGCAGCCACCCGGCACTTCACCGCTCGACGACACCGCGGTCTCCGGCGTGATCCTGGGTATCCCGGACGGAGAAACCGTGGGCGATGGCTCCGCCAGCGTGACGCTGCGCGTGGCCAAGCTCGCTGCCGAACACGTTCCGCCGACTTTCGACCAACCCGGCACGACGGTCACGTCGCGGGCCTTCTTGCTGCACCCCGAGTCGGTGCAGTTCGCAATAGGGGCGAGGGTGTCCGTGCCGGCCGACGAACTCGCCCTGACTCCGTCGCAATCGGTCCTGCTGTATCGCCTGAATCCGACCAGCGGCAGTTGGGAAGCGGTAGGCAGCGGAGTCGAGTCCGCTGGACGGGTCGTTGCGCCGGACGGGTCGGTGAAGTCAGGGGGCCTGTACTGCTTCGCGACGAGTGCGCCCGCCACGACCCGGGTGGTCGGCAAGGTGGTCGACTCCGACGGGTTGCCGGTCGATGGCGTGCTGGTGCGGGCTCCGCAGGCATTCGGCCGAACACTGGGGGACGGGATCTTCGCACTCGACGTCGCGCGGCCGAGCGGTGGCGCCGATCGCACGGTGCGCCTCGAGCTGACCGGTGGACGCTACCTGCTCCCGGTGCGGGCTGCAGTGGACGTGCCGATCACCAGCGCATCGGTCGACATCGGAACGCAATCGCTGCCGGTCCGCCGGTCCGCCAACGTCCGCGTGCTCATGATCGACCGCGGCCGGCGCGATTCCTACCGGCGGTTGCGCGGTAGTGCGGCACGCGGGTTGACGGTGGGTGATGGCAACGGCGGCGAAGATGCGGTCGTCGAGTTCGAGGAGATGGCGGCCGACACGGTCGGGTTCTTGACCACCAAGCCACGTGACGAAGTGCTGATCGCCCGCAGCTGGGCGCGCTACTTCGTGGTGCCCTACAGCAACGATTACCCGGTATCGATCTGGGCCAGCGAAGAGGTTTGGCGGCCCGACGCGCGCGGGGGAACCGTCCTGCAAGCCTACGACAGCTTCGGGACCGGGCCGGTGTACGGCGTCGGTGCGGTGCTCGGCACCGAGCCGAAGAAGGGCTACTTGGGGTTCACCGACTTCAATGGGTTCATCGGAGCGGGAATCCCGAACAAGGGACAGATCACCACCGTGCACCGGACCGAACGCGACGGTCGTACGGTGATCGCTGCGTTCACCGTCGTGGCGCCCGACACCGGGCGGTTGGAGATTCCGGTCGAACGGGCGCGGCATCAGCGTCTCGGCAGCTTCCGCCGCTTCGGCATCTACCGCGGTGACCTGACGGGCTCCGCCGGTGGAAACACGCGGCGGATCCGTGCCAGTGGAGCGATGACCGAACAGGACTTCTACGACCAGGTCTTCCTGGGGCGGACGCCGCGGATCGGCGTCCCCGTGTTCGAGGAGCCGTCGGCGTCCAGCACCTCCTACCGTCTGGGGCTAGCCAGGGGTACTGCGCACTTGGTCGCCGTGGAGGGCAACGCCGCGGGTTCGGCGTTCACCCTAGATCGGATGGGGATCCGCCGCGATCTGTCGGTGCAGGAGGGGACCACGACTTCGCTGGACGTCCCACTCGATCTGCTCGCGACCTCCACCTTCACGTTTGCCAACGCTCGCGTCGACCGTCACCCTGCGATCGATGATGCAGCGATGTGGTTCGACGTCGCTGGGCGGCTGCCCGACGGTCTGATTCTCGACATCGCGCGCGGCATCGGTGGCACGAGCTTGACGTCGTCCGGCAGTGCCGATCTCGCGCTGCGTCTGCCGCCGCTGCCGACTGCCCTTTCGCACTACTTGGTCGGCGTCGGAGGCCGCGCGGTGGTCGGTGGGGCGACCATCACCCAGCAGATCTACGGCGAGATCGACGGCGTGGCAGTGCCGACCCGCGCGATGATGCCGGTGCCCGCGGTGAACACCCCAGCGGTCAGCGCAGTCGTGCCGAGCACGGGCTTCACGGTCGACTTCATCCTGCCCGGAACCTGCCACTACGGTGTCCTGACGCTGCGCAGCGAGACCGCGACCGAGGTACGGGACTGGACCGTCCTGTTGCCGTTCGACACCGCTTCGTTCACGTTCCGCGAGCTCCCGGACGACGTGGCGAAGGTGTTGGTGCCCGGACTGACCTGGAAGCTGTCGCTGATCTGCGGTCGAGTCGATGAGGGCGCGCTGGTACATCCGTCGCTCACCAAGAGCCAGACGCTGCACCGCTCGTTGGCAAACTGGGTCGGGATGCCGGAAGCGGTGCGCAAGGTGCGCGCGTTCTCCAGCGTGAGCTTCGATGTCACGACCAACTGATGCCCTGCTGCTCGCGCTCGCCGTCAGCGGGGGCGGTTGTGCCTATTGGTGGAACGAGGCGGAAGTCGAGTCGGCGCAGCAGTACGTCGCATCCGCACGGCGGGAGCTGGGCAAGGGGAATGTGCAGCTGGCGGCCGACCTGCTGGAGAGGGCGCGTGTCCGCTTCCGCAACGACGAAGCCGTGCTGCGGTGGAGCATCGAGTTGCGGCGCATGCAGGGACGCGACCAAGAGGCGCTCCGCTTGCTGCTCGAACTGCGGCGCAACGACAACCTGCGTTCGATCAGTCGGCGCGAGCTCGACGGCCAGATCGGCGAGCTGTTGTTCCGACTCGGCAAGTACAGCGAGAGTGCCCACTTCCTCCACGGCGGGGACAGTGGACCGCGCGCGGAGCAACGGCGTGCCGTGGCCGGTATCGCGCAGTTGCTCGGCTACGTGCGACCCGAGCCGGACTACCGGCCGGTCGAAACCAAACTGTTCGGCGGAACCTGGCCGGCGATGGTGTGCGGGTTCGGCGACAAGCAGCGGCTGGGCTTGCTCGACACCGGGTCCAGCATGTGCACGTTGAGCAAGTCGTTCGCCGACGAGGTCGGAGTTGCCGGCTTGAGCGAATTCGGCATGGTCCGCGACAGCCTCGGCGAGAAGTGCAGCGCGTGGATCGGCGTGCTGCCTTCGCTGACGATCGCCGGGGTCGGCGTCGGGCCGCTGCCGGTGATCGTGGTCGAGGACGAACGGCTGGCGCTACGCGATTGGTATGGCGGGCCCGATCACGCGCCGAGCGCGATCGTCGGACTCGATGTGCTGCACGCGTTCCGCATGGTGTGCGATCTCCCGCAGCATGTGGCGCGATTCGAGCGCCCGCGGGGCCTGCGCGAGCCGGACACCGCAGCTTGCTTGTTCGTGGACGGTTGCCTGTTGGTCCCTGTGGAGGTCGACGGGGTCGCGATGTGGTTCATCCTCGATACCGCCGCTGGGCAGAGCAGCCTCACCGACGTCGGCATGCGCGTTCTTCCCGGAGGCGCGGGTCGGGCGATTCCGGACCATCGGCAAGCCCGCAGCCTGCGCGGTCGCGGTTTCATCGCCCGCAAGGTGGTCGGCCTGGTGCTGCGGGTCTCCGCGGTCAAGTTCGCCAACGTCGAACTACCGGTGGTCGAACGGTTGAGTGAGTCATCGTTCCCGGTGCACGGGGTGCTCGGTGTGGATCTGCTGGAGCACTGCAGGTTGACCTTGGACTCCGGCCGGATGCTGTTGGAGCGCATCACGCCGGCAACCCCGTCGGGGAGACCGCGTTGAGTCGCGATGCCGCGGGCAACGCCGGCGTGGGACAGCGCGTCGGCTTGTGGCTCGGTCCCGCGGCGTTTGCCTTCATGTTGCTGTTGCCCGGGCCCGGCGACTTGTCGGCTGCGGGCTGGCGCACTGCTGCGGTAGCCGCGTGGATGGCCATTTGGTGGGTGACGGAGGCGGTGCCGATCCCGGCGACCGCGTTGCTGCCGCTGGTGCTCCTGCCACTGGCCGGCATCGCCGACATGGCGGCGAGCGCGCGCAGCTACGCCAACGAGTTGGTGTTCCTGCAGATGGGCGGGTTCATGTTGGCCGCGGCGATGGAGCGGTGGGGACTGCACAAGCGGATCGCACTTTCCGTGGTCTCGCTGGTCGGCACGGGGCCGCGCCGCCTGGTGCTCGGTTTCATGGTGGCCTCGGCGTTCGTCTCGATGTGGATCTCGAACACCGCAACCACCGCGATGATGCTGCCGATCGCGTTGGCGGTCGGGCGGTTGTTCCGTCCGTTGGACAGCTCCGGGCCCTACGAGCTCGGCATCTGTTTGCTGCTCGGGATTGCCTACGCCTCGACCATGGGAGGGGTGGCGACGTTGATCGGTACGCCACCGAACGTGGTTCTGGCGGCCCAGGCGAGCAAGCTGCTCGGGGTCGAAATCGGCTTCGTCGACTGGATGCTGGTGGGCGTACCCATGACCGTGCTGCTGGTCCCGGCCGGTTGGCTGCTCTTGGTGCGGTTGTTCCCGCCGGAAGCGGTGCGTGCCGACGCGAGTCAGCTGTTGGCCGAACAACGGCGGGGGCTCGGGCCGATGTCCCGGGGCGAGTTGTCGGTCGCGGTGGTGTTCGTGTGCACCGCCCTGGCGTGGGTGGTGCGCGAACCGAAGGCGTTCGGGTCGCTAACCGTGCCGGGGATCGGGAGTCTCGCGCCGGCGGTCAAGGACTCGACGATCGCCATGGTCGCCGCGGTGGTGTTGTTCGCTCTACCGGTCGACCGCCGGCGTGGCGTGTTCGTGCTCGACTGGAACACAGCCCGCGAGATCCCGTGGGGCGTGCTGGTGTTGTTCGGCGGTGGGCTGTCGCTGGCCGAAGCCATGCGCACTTCGGGTCTCGCGGCGTGGATCGGTGCCACGGTCGCGGGGCTCCACGCGCTGCCGGCGTGGCTGGTGGTGCTCACCGTCGCGGCGCTGTTCGTGTTCTTGACCGAGGTGACCTCGAATCTCGCTACCGCCACGATGGCCATGCCGGTGATGGCCGGGGCAGCTTCGGGATTGGGGGTGGACCCCCTGGTGCTGATGTCGGCCGCCGCGTTGTCCGCTTCGATGGCGTTCATGCTGCCGGTCGCCACGCCGCCCAATGCGATCGTGTTCGGTTCCGGTTACGTGACCGTCCCGCAGATGGTGCGTGTCGGATTCTGGCTCAACCTGTGGTCGATCGTCCTCGTCACCGCCGCCGCGGTTTGGCTGGTGCCGACCCTACGGGGTTGATCGTGCGGTGTGCGTCAGTAGCGGTAGCGCCACAGCGGGGCATCGTCGAGCAGGTCGCGAAGCACCAAGCCGCCGGTCGGTCCGTGCCCGGTGGACTCGACGATCTCGCGGCGGGTCGGGTCGGGTCGCTCTTCGAGGTCGCAGGCCGTCGCATGCGTGGCGCGGATCGCCCCGGTTCGTGAGTCGCACCACGCCGCCTGGCCGTACAGGAACCCGTAGATCGCTGGCGCGAGTGGCCAGTCATGCCGCGCCAGGCCGAACACGTCCGCGGTGAGGTACTCGATCGCCAGCGGCTTGCCCAGGTCGAGGAACAGACGTCCGCACGGTTGTCCGTAGAACGGCAAGTCGACGGAGTTCTCGCTGAGGACGTGGACGACCAGCGCACGAGGGGCGGTGTATGAGCTGGTGGTGCGCACCTTGACGTTGCCACGCAGCGTGAGGTCCGGATGCCAGGGGCCGTACGACACTGCCTGCACCCCGAGATCGGCCTGGGCCGTCGCGCCAGAGTCCACGCACGCGGTGTAGCCGTTACCCCAACGAAAGCTGATCCCGCGCGTCTCTGGTTGCGCGTTCACTCCGTCGACACTGTAGTGCCGCGACCAGTTGCCAATCGTCGGAGTGCCGTTCCAGAACCGGAAGTCGAGCGCCAGGTCGCGGATCCCCGAGTGGTTGTACGAACGAGTGAACGGCAGTTGGATCGCCCACGGAGCCGGCCATGGCGGTCGACTGGTCAAAGTCGGGAAGGTCACCGATGCGCTGAACACCTGGGTGGGTGTGGTGAGCAGGTTCGCGCTGAACGTGGCCGAGGCCCCCAGGTCCAGATCGGTTTCGGCGATCTCCAGGCTGACCGCGGTCCACGTCCGACCGCCGTTGTCGCCGGAGGGCGAATACGGGGCTACCGGACGGAACGCGATCTCGGTCAGCGTCAGGCTGCGACTGCGGAAATCGCCGTCGAGGTACATCTGCCGCCCGTCGGTGTAGGCGCCGAAGCTGTGCATGTAGGCTTCGCGGGTCCCCTGTCTGTTCTCGAAGCCGGGTGGCGACGTCACGTAGCGCTGCGCAGCGGCGGTCGTCAGCAGACCGAAGACCGCGACCACCGCATAGGCCACCCCACCGCGGCGGTGTGGTCGTGGAAGCAGGAGCGGAGATGCAGCGAGAGAGGTGTGAGGCACGAGAATCCCAACCGATTACAGTCCCGGGGCCATTTTGCCCCGATCGCCTGGCGAAGCAAGTCTCTCCATCGCGGCTCCCCGGCGCAGCGTCCCGGCAATAGCGATGGGTTTGCACCGCACGTGGCTCCGCCACTTCCGGCTGCCCCGAGTCGTGCTTCCACCGCGCAGCATGCCGGGGCGGATGACACGCAATCGACGAACCCCGACCCATGACCGAGACGCTCTCCCCGGCGATCCTGATCCTCTGCTTGCTGGTCCCGCTGGTGTTGTGTCCTGCAGCCCGCGGTCAAGACCACGGTGCGCGCGTCCAGTGGCTGCGCGAGAACGCAGCCGTGTTGCATCCGTTGTCGACGGACTCCGAGCCCGGGCCTCGCGATGCGGACCTCGCACCCCTGCGCCGCGCGCTGGCGGGTGTTCGGGTGGTGGCTCTCGGGGAGCAGACCCATGGCGATGGCGCGTGTTTCCGCGCCAAGGTGCGACTGTGCCGCTTTCTGCACCGCGAACTCGGCTTCGACGTGCTCGCCTTCGAGAGCGGGATGTTCGGCTGCCGCAAGGCTTGGGAAGGGCTGCGCGCCGGCGAAGAGCCCGTTCAGGCGCTCTCGCGCGGGGTGTTCGGCATCTGGACGCAGAGTGCGCAGGTGACGCCGCTCGCATCGTACCTCGCCCGGTGCGCCACGACCGAGCGGCCCTTGGAGCTGTGCGGCTTCGACTGTCAAGTCACCGGCTCGGCACGAACTTCGCTGGTGCGCGAACTCGAGGTGTTCGCGCGCAAGCTCGAGCCACCGGCAGTCGACGCCGCGACCTGGAAGGTGCTGCGCGTCGGACTGGGGAAGCTCCTGGCGACGCCACTCGAGCCGGTTTCGGCCGCGGCCCGCGCCGAGCTGCGCCAGGCACTCGACACCCTGCGGGTCGGCCTGGCGAAGCCCGAGGTGCAGCGTGCGCGCGATGCGCGGATGGTGGAGTTCTGGCGGCAGCTCGCCGCGAGCTTGTCGGGCTTCGCGGCCTACGCACTCGCCCCGCGTGCGGAGCGCGGCCCACTGCAGATCAACCCGCGGGACGCGCAGATGGGCGACAACTTGGTTTGGCTGGCCAATCAGCACTACAGGGGCCGCAAGATCATCGTCTGGGCGGCGACCATGCACATCGCGCGCAACTTGCCGTCGATCGACACCGAGGACGAGGACCTCGACTACCGCGGAGTCAAGTCGATGGGGCAGCACGCCTTTGCAGCGCTGGGCAAGGAGCTCTACGCATTGGGCTTCGTCGCCTACCAAGGGCGAGCGGGAATCAGCTGGGGAAAGCCCTGGGATCTCGGCCGGGCACCCGCCGGCTCGCTCGAGGACCTGTGCCAGCGCGCTGGGCTCGACCAGGCATTCCTCGACTTCCGCGGGCTGCCGCGCGAACACTGGCTGCGCGGCGCGCTGTCGAGTCGTCCGCTCGGCCACCGGCCGATGGTCGCCCGCTGGCCGGACGTGATCGACGGAGTGGTGTTCCAACGAGTGATGACGCCGAGCACCATGCGGGTCGTCGAGCAAGGTGGTGCGGGTGACGATGCGCGAAGGAGCAAGCGCAAGCGAAAGGACCGGTGAGCCAGCGCGGCCGACGAGTCTGCGCGACCCGGTGGCCGACGGTTGCGCACCACCGCTCCCAGTGCTTCCCGGAGTGCGCTCCAGGGACCGGCGTCAGTCGCGCGGACGGGTTGCCAGCGCGTCTCGCGTGAGCCGCACGATCTGCTCCCGCTCCGCCCCGACCAGCTCGAGCCTGGGTGGTCGCACGACTTCGCTCCCCATGCCGCATTCCTGCATCACCAGCTTGATGTACTGCACCAGCTTCGGGTGGGTGTCGAGGTGCAGAAGCGGGGTGAACCAGCGGTAGATCGCGCGGGCTGCTTCCCACTCACCGGCCTGGGCGAGCTGCATCATGCGAATCGACTCCACGGGGAACGCGTTCACCAGGCCGGACACCAGCCCGGTTGCCCCCAGCAGCATGCTCTCCAGCGCCAGGTCGTCGACGCCGCCGAACAGCACGTAGCGGTCGCCGACCGTATTGACCAGATCGGTGAGCCGCCGCACGTCGTCGGACGACTCCTTGATCGCCACCAGCGTCTCGACGTCGGCGAGTTCGGCGAACGCCTGCGGCAGCAGGTCGACGCCGTACGACACCGGGTTGTTGTAGCACAGGATCGGCAGGTCGCTGGCTGCCGCGACGCTGCGGAAGTGGGCCATCGCTTCGCGCGGATCGGCCGAATAGACCATCGCCGGCAGCACCATCAAGCCGTCGGCTCCGAGTTCCCGGGCGTCCCGCGCGAACCGGCACGCCGCTGCGGTGGTGAACTCGGCGACGCCGCTGAGTACCGGGATCCGCCGCGCCGCCGCGGTGACCGCCGCGCGCAACAGCGTGCGCTTCTCCTCCGGTTCCAGCGAGCAGTTCTCGCCGACGGTGCCCATCATCACGACGCCGTCGATCCCCGCATCGATCAGCTTCTCCAGGTGCGCGCAGGTCGCTTCGACGTCCACCGAGTGGTCGCCGCGAAACTGGGTGGTCAGCGCCGGGAACATGCCCTGCCATGTGGTGTGCATGTGCGCCACCATAGCAGCCGCGCGGCCCGACTCGATTGCCTCGCGGCGCGGCTATTCGACCCAGGCGAAGTCGCGGCCCGTCTCGCCGGCGAGGCGCGTCAGGTAGTCCTTGCAGCCGGACTTCGCGCCGCCGAACAGACCGATCATGACGCGGAAGAACGGCACGTGCCAGGTGCCCGAGCGCACCGTCGCTGTGTTGGTGCAGGTCAGCACACTGCCGGTGTCACGGGGCTCGATGGTGAACTCGGCACGCGCGGTGAATGGCACTTTGGTGTCCTCGACCAGCCGCAGCAGCCGCTTCGGTTGATCCGCTTCGCTGTGGTGGATCCGCAACTGAGAGGAGCCGATGTCTTCGGTCCAGACCGCCCGCCCGTTCTCGGTCGGCAGCACCTCGACCCCGCGGCACATCCGTCCGCTCATCGGGAAGCGTTTGGGGTCGTGCAGCCGCGCCCACACCTCACCCGGGGCCAGCGTACAGGTGATCCGACCCTTGGCGGCGTAGGTCTCGGGCAGGAACGTGCCGACGACTGCAGCCAACAGGATCAGGACGACCGGGGTAGCGAGCAGGATCCACAGAACCATCTTGCGTCTCTTCTTCATGGGGGTTGCCAGGCGTTCCGAGCAAGCAGTGATCGCGTGGTGGGTCGGGCGTCACGGATTCCTCGATTTCCCTCCGCGACCTGTCGCGCCAGGTCAGATCTCGTCCAGGATCGTGCCGCGGATCCGATCGCGTAACCGTCGCAGCAGCCGGTTGTAGCGCAACGACACCGCGTTCTCGCTCTCGCCGAGGCGCTGGGCGATCGCCTTGTTGTCGTGCTGCTCGATGCCGCGAAGGATCAGCAGCTCGCGTTCGGCCGGGTCGAGGTCCGCGAGCACCGACCACAGTTGTCCGTGGCGCTCCGCCTGCAGGACGCGGCTGACCACGCCGCGGGTTGCGGCCGGTAGTTCGATAGCGTCGGAGCTGTCGCGCTCCCGGTGCTGGCGGATGCGGCTGCGCAGCACTTCCTGCACGCAGTGCAGCAACGTGGTGGCGAGGAACTTGAGCAACACCGGCGTGCCGCGGCCGTCGCGTTCGCCCAGCTCGGGAAGCCGCGGCAGGGCGCGCAGCCAGGTCTCCTGCACGCAGTCGGCGGGGTCGACGTCGGGCGCCACCGCGGCGAGCCGATGCCGCGCTTGCATCTCCAGCAGTGGGGTGAATCGCGCGACCAGGCCGGCCAGGCTGTCGGCGTCTCCCGACTTCGCCCCGCGAACCAGGTAGGTCGTGTCGGTCGGCTCCATCTCTCCGCAGTCTGACCCGCAACGGGGTCCTCGGCAAGGCGGGTGCGTTCCCGGCTGCGACCTTGCGCGATGGCGGCAGCTCCGCCATGAATGTTCCGGGCCAGGTTCCGCGCGCATCGGCGGATCCGGCGACGCCTCGCCATCGGCCCGATCATGGAAACAGCATGACGCAGTCGACACCGGAGGAGGCGCTGTTCGCCCTCGAGTTCCTCGCTCGACACCAAGCAGACCTGGCGGCCGGGCGGCAGCTCGGACTGGCGGACTACCAGGCGCTGTACCCCGGCCGCGAGGCGCTGGTCGCGGAGGAATGGCGCCGGCTGACCGGCGACGTGGCCGACCGTCCTCCCCAGCGGATCGCCCACTACCTAGTGGAACGCGAGCTGGGCAGCGGGGGGCAGGGTCGCGTCTACCTGGCACGCGACGAGCGGCTGGGGCGGCAGGTCGCGCTCAAGGTGCTGCACGTGCACGGGCCGATGGCGCAACCGTACTTGGCACGATTCCGCCGCGAAGCCGAGATCGCCGCGCGGCTGGACCACCCCGGAATCTGCACGGTGTTCGACACCGGACAGTGCGATGGCTTGACCTACATCGCGATGCGCTACGTCGCCGGGGTGTCCCTGGCCGAACGGTTGCGGCAGCTTCGCGCGGATCCGGACGCCCATCTCGGCAGCACCGAGGCGTTGTTCGGTGTGGTGCGGATGATCGAACGGGCGGCCCGTGCGGTGCACGCGGCGCACCAGGCGGGCATCCTGCACCGCGACCTCAAGCCCGGGAACATCATGGTCGGCGAGGCCGACGTGCCGGTGATCCTGGACTTCGGGCTGGCGCGTGACGACCGCGACGGCGACTCGGCGGCGCTCACTCGCACCGGGGAGTTGTTCGGCACGCCGCTCTACATGGCGCCGGAGCAGCTACGCGGCGACGCGTCGCTCGACCGTCGTGCCGACGTGTACGCACTGGGCGCGACGCTCTACGAGGCGTTGACCTTGCACCGGCCCTACGAAGGTGCGACGCGCGAGTCCTTGTTCTCCCAATTGCTCGACTCGGAGCCGGTGTCGGTCAAGAAGCTCAACCGAACGCTGCCACGCGACCTCTGTGTGGTCGTGGAGACCGCGATGGCTCGCGAACGCGATCGCCGCTACCGCACCGCCGAGGACTTCGCCGAGGATCTGCGGCGGGTGGGCGAGTACCGGCCGATCGAAGCCTCGCCGACCAGTCGTGCCGTCCGCGCGTGGCGCTGGTGTCGGCGCAACCGCGCGGTCGCGGCGCTGTCGGGACTGCTGTTCGTGGCGCTCTGTTCGGGGCTCGCGGCGAGCTTGGTGTTGTTGCGCAGTTCCGAGGAAGCGCGGCGACAGCTGCAGGACAGCCTCACTGACATCCAGGCCGGGCGGCAGTCGCGGCGCTCGCGAGAGCTGGAACGCCTGCTGTCGAACGCCTACCAGCAGCTGTACTCCGCCGACCCGCGCACGGCCGGTCCATCGCTCGACGCGGCGCTTTCGATCGAACCGGGTTGCGTCGAGGCGATCGCCGGCCGCGCGTTCGCAGTCAGCGCCGATCCGCCGCGCGCGCTCGCGGTGGTCGACGACGCACTGCGCGGCAGTTCCGGCGCGAACCCCGAGCTGCGTTGGTTGCGGGCCTATTACCTGCGCGCGGCCGGTCGAGCCGACGAGGCCGAACTGGAAGAGCGGGCTGCCGGTGCGCGGGAGACGGCATTCCGGCTCTACTGGCTCGGGATGCGGCAGGCCAAGGGCTTCATGGCGAAGCTCGAAGCGCCGGCGCTGCGCGCGGCGGTCGCCCTGTTCCAACGCGCGATCACGCGGTCGGCTCGGCCGCGCTTCCAGCATCACCACTCCGTGTTGATGGCGGCGGCGCGGTTGCGCGATCGGGAGTTGATGGATGCAGCCGCGGCGGATCTCGAGTTCCACTGGCCGGAGGCTCCGGCGACGTTCGACGCGATCGCCCAGTTCTACCTGCCGGTCGATCGCCCGCGGGCGCTCGCGGCGTTGCGGTGGCTGGTGGAGCACACCCGGCAGGCGGCGCCGTACTGCGGGCTGGCCCAGGAAGCGCTGACGCGGGGTGACACTGCCGCGGCGATGCGGTGGTACGACCAGGGCATCGCCGCACAGGCGGACTTCGCACCGATCCGGTGGCTGCGCGGAATGCTGCACCGCAAGCGCGGTGCGCATCAGGAAGCACGCCGCGACTTCCTCGCGGCGATCCTGATCGAGCCGCAGCAAGACATGTACTTCAGGTCGCTGCGCCACCTGCACCGCGAACGAGGTAGTTGGCGCGAGGCGCTGGAGGACTTCGAGTCGGTTCTGGTGCGACATCCGGGCGAAGCGCACGCGATCGAGGCGCTACGCGAGGCGCGCACCGAGTTGGACGCGGCGCGACCGGGTGGGGAACGTCGCTAGCACGTCCGCGCGTTGGTTGCCGCGATTCCCGAAGGTGAGCGGGGCGGCCGCATTCCCTTCGCTGTGCCCGCCGAGTCGGTACGCACCGGGTAGGCGTTCACCCTGGCTGTCGGTGACCGGTGCTGCCGCGCGTGCCGACGAGGTAGCCGAACACGGTCGCGCCACCGACCAGTCCGAGCGACAGCAGGGTGCTGCCGGCGTACCAGACGTCGAGATCGAGGGTCAGCGGCAGATCGATCATCGTGCCGTGTACCGTCACCGCGACGATCATCGCCACGAACCCGAAGCGCACCAACGCGACGGCGAAGGTCCCCAGCACCAGCGCGGTTCTCGCCAGCGAGGCGACCATCCATGAAGTGCCGCCGAGCGGCTCGGGGGACCACGCCAGGGTGAACGCGGCTACCATCGCCACTGCCGCCATGGTGCGACTGCGCAGCACCAACCGGAAGATCACCAGTGCAAGGACGCACAGCATGCTCTGCCGGCCGAGGTCGACCAGGGTCTCCAGCATCGCGCCGACCGAGTGGATCGGACCGAGCAACGCGTCGAGGCCGCGCTCGGAGGGGATCAGGGGAGGACTTCCGGCGCCGGTGAGCCAACTGCCGAGCTGGTGGAGTTCGATGTGCAGCAGTGCGGTGCCGACGCCGATCGCGACTCCGATCAACACGTCCGAGGCGAGCAGGGCATCGGTGAAGCGGCCGCGCATCAGGCGCGACCACGAGATGATGGTCTGCGGCCAGACGCGCCGGATATGTGGCTCCAACGCCAGGTAGAACACGGCAGACATCGCGCCGATCGCCGCGCCGTGTGCCATGCCCAGCAGCACCAGGTCGGCGAGTCCGGCCAGCTGACCGCCGTGGTCGCCGTTCAGCAGAGTGAAGGTGACCACCAGACCGAACACTGTCGCGCCGAAGCGCGTCGCGCCGCGCCGATCGCTGCGGTGGTGCATCAGGGCGGCCCGCGCCATCAAGAGCGCGATGCCGATCAAGGTGACCAGCGCGGCGAGGCGCCAGCCGTATCGGCGCGGCGGGGTCGGGGCGCGAGCCAGCGTGAGGTCGGAGGCGGTCGGATCGGTGTACGCGCGGACCAGGAGGGACACTGGGTGGATGCCCTGGGCCGCGGCTTCGGCACGAATCCGCACGCCCGTCGTCGGATCCGTGCCCTCCCAGGCGCGTGCTTGGGTGTGGGGCATGCGGTGCACGAAGTGCGGCTCGACGGCCTGCAACCGGCTCGCGTCGAGCCCCGCGGCGGCCAGCAATCCGCTCCAGACGCCGGTCGGGGCAGTCGGCGGGGGCGCGTCGAACGAACCCGCTGCGGCGGGAATCGCTTCCAGCTCCACGAGCCTCCCCTCGGGGTCCAGGCGCAGGCGGCACATTCCGGGAGTCGTGAACGGTGGGTCGTCCCAGGTACTGCGGCCCTTGATGTTGCGCGCGGTGGTCGCTGTCGGATTCCACCGGTAGACGAAGTGCAGGACCGAGGGTCGCTGCGCGGAGAGTCGGCGCTCCCAGCGGTCCCGGTCGCCGTCCATTCTCTTGGTCGCATCGAGCAGACTCGTGTCGCACTCGAAGCGCCACGTCGCGGCGTGGCGGTCCAGCTGCGCCGCGGAGGGTCGGAAGAATCGATCGACCAGGTCCTGCGCCTGCTGTGCGAGCACTTCGCCCGACCGCGGTAGTCGGGCGCGGCCCAGCAACTTGACATCCTTGCCCAGCCACCCGACCAGCAGCCAGCCGATCGCGATCAGCAAGACCAAGGCGAGTCCGGTGGCGCGACCGAGTGTCGGTGTGCCTCCCGCGTCGGCGACCAACTCCGGGGATGGGGTCTCGCCGAGCGTGGCGGCGGTGGAGAGCGGATCACCGCCGGGCAGCAGCGTCATCGCGACGATCGCCGAACGCGGTCGGCGATTCGGATCGCGGTCGAGCAACCGGGTCAGCAGTTCGTCGATCCGCGGGTCGATGCCGCGCAATCGGTCGTGCTGCGTGCGCGGGGGGTCGCGGTGTTGCTGCAGCAGCTCGGTCATCGACCCGGCGTCGAACAGTTGTTTACCGGTGTAGATTTCGTAGAGCACCAGCCCGAGCGAGTACAGGTCGCTCTGTACGGTAGCCGGGGCGCCGGTGAACAGTTCCGGGGCCATGTAGGCCGGCGTGCCACGCGCGGCACCGAGCGTGCCGACCGCAGCGGCGATGCCGAAGTCGGCGATCACGACCCCGCCGTCCCGGTCGAGCAGGATGTTGGCCGGCTTGAGGTCGCGGTGCAGCACCCCGCGTTCGTGTGCGGCGTGGAGTCCAGCGCAGAGTTGCCGCGCGATGTCGTGGGCCTTCTCCGCGGGCACGTAGCCGATCCGGCGCAGCAAGCCGCGCAAGTCCTCGCCGGCGACGTACTGCATCGAGATGAACGGGTGCCCGTCGAATTCGCCGATGTCGTGGATCCGGCAGATGTTGGGGTGCGAGATCTTGCGCGCCAGCTTCACCTCGTTGGTCAGCAGGATGCTGCACTCCGGGCCGATGCAGGTCGGAGCGATGAACTTCAGTGCCACCGTTTCGTCGAGGCTCAAGTCGGTGGCGCGGAACACCGAGCCCATGTTGCCCGAGCCCAACTGCTCGAGGATTCGGTAGCGACCGTTGAGGGTCGAGCCGACCCGGACCGGTGCGCCGTTGCTCGACGCGATCGAGCGACCGGATCGCGGCGGGGTCTGCGCCACTGTCGCGCTCAGATCCCCGCCTGATCCCGCGGCGCACACCGGGCAGCTCGCCTGTGTCGGGCCGAGTTCGGCACCGCAGCGAGCGCATCGGCTCATCGCTTGCGTCCGCGGACGGCGGCCTCCGAGCTGAGCTCGAGCGCGGCGGCGAGTGTCGCCATGCGGTCGCCGTCGAGGGACTTGGCGCCGAATCGCACTTCCTGGTAGGCGCGGAATGCACCGTCCAGCAGCGCCAGGTCCAGTGCGGTGTCGTCGTGTCCCAGGGCGCGCACGTACTGCTCGAGCGTGGTGCGGGATTGCTTCGGATAGCCCCCTCGCGCCAGCTTGCCGAGGATCTGTTCGAGGAGCTGTCGTGCGCGCACGATGTCGCCCGACGGCCGTGCTGCCGCGCCACGGCCACCGGTTCGATCCCGGCGCATCAGTACCACCGAGCCGAGCGTGATGGCGAGTAGCAGGCCGACCAGCGCCATCAGCAGTCGGGGGTGCGCCAGGGGGTCCTCGAGGATCGCCGTGATCCATCCCGCCGGGATCCAGCTCTGGCTGGCGGCGTCCGGCTTGGTCGTCGTGGGGTCCTGCGTCGATTCCTGGATCGGCAGGTTGAAGCCGTGCACTCCGCGCGATGCGGACGGGGTCGGATCGACCAGCACCCAGCCGAGGTTCTGCACCGGAAGCTCGACCCAAGCGTGGGCGTGTTGCGAGCCGAACTCCCGCGTCCCGTTCGCCGCTCTCGACCCGCCGTGGAAGCCGACCGCGATCCGACAGGGAACCCCCTGCAGGCGCAGCAGGACCGCCAGCGCGGTGGCGAAGTGCATGCAGAAACCGCGGCGGTTGCCGAACAGGAAGTCGTGCACCGGGTCGCCGAACTCGCCGATCGGCGTGTGCAGGTCGTAGGTGCACATCCGTTCGAGCCCGTCGGCGATGCGCCGCGCGCGCGTGATCGGCGCCACCTGTCGGGGCAGTCCGGCGGTCAGCTCCGCGGCCAGGGAGCGCAGCCGATCGCTGCGCAGCCGTTCCGGCAAGCGAATCAACCGGGCGTCGTAGCGGGTGTCGATCGGCTGCACGAACGCGCTGATGTGTGGCTCGAGATGCGGGCGCTGGTAGGCGACCGCGTAACCGCGGATTCGCTGCCCGTGGATCAGCACCGACTCGTCGGGGTCGGCGGTGCGGTAGAAGCCGAGGACGTTCTGATGCTCGATCCGATCGAGGCCGAAGATGCCGATCACCCCGGGCGGCACGAACAGCTCGCGCTTGCGTGGCGCGATCAGTCGCTCGATCACCAGTCGTCGCGGCGCGTCGAGGATCGGGTTCTGCTCCTGACACCAGAAGCGGCCGAGGCTGTCGGTGCGGCTGGTCCGGGCCTTGAACCGGTAGGTGGTCCACTCGTCGATGCCGGCCCGGTCGAAGAACGACATCCGCAGGTAGAGACTCGGCGGGGTCGGCAGGCCATCGGGGTCCCACACTCGCAGGATCCGGTCGGCAGTCAGCTCGAGTGGCGTGCCGGAAGCGCCGCGCAGGTCGAAACGGTCGTCGAGTCCGACGCTCAGTCCGTTGGACTGCCTTGCCGGGTGCTTGGCAGCTTTGCGGCTGCCGCTCGGAGACGGCAGCAAGCCGAATCCCAAGAACAACAGGAACGCGACCGACATCAGCCCGAGCACGATCCGCGCCCGCAGCAGCATGCTGCTGGCCCGTGGCGCTTGGCGTCCTCGGGCGGCGTGGCGTAGTTGGCAGGTGCGGTGGCTCGCCTCGATCTGCATCGCCCAGGGGCATGCCACCCAGAACACGATCAGCGTCCAGTCGGCGGTGTCCCGGTTCAGCATGATCCCGATCAGCAGGAAGCAGAAGCTGAGGAACAACGACAGGCTGGTGTCCGGTGGATCGCGACGCAGCGTGAAGTACGCCATCGCCGGCAGCAGGCTGCAGGCGAGCGTCCACTTCTCGTCCAGCGGACCGAGGTAGGTCCACGCCGTCCACACGGCGGCGACCTGGAGCGCCGCGGCCGACGCCAACCTCACTCCGGGGTGGATTCGGTCGCCGATCCGGGTGCGGCCGAACAGGGTCAGCGTCGCCGCGGGGACGATGAACGCCGCGAGCCACAGCGGGTGGATCTGGCCGCGGGGCAGCGCGCCGATCGCGCTGGCGGCGCAGATGATCTGCAAGGCCAGCAGGAGGTTGCGGTCGGGTAAGGCCCCGGGGCTGGCGGTTGGCCGTGCAGCAGTGCGGATTGCGGTCATACCGGCCCCTCCCATTCCGTCACCAGGATCGGGTTCGGCAGGGCCGCGCGGTCCTGGGTCGCCTTGTAGCCGCCCGCGGGGACCCACAGGCAGGTCTCGAAGCCCTCGATGCCATCCAGTGATTCGCGCGCGACCGAGCGGTGTTCGACGTGTCGGGCCTCGGCGAGGAACGCCAAGAAATCCTCGGACTCGTCGGGCGTGGTGATCGTCCACCGCCGGTCCTGTGTGCCGATCACCACACAGGTGAGCACCGCACCCTTCTCCTGCATCACGTCGACGATCGTCGCGCTGGCGCCGAGGCTCCACTCCAGGCGGCGCGACCCGCCGCGTGCGCTGCGACCCGGCGCGCGCCGCAGATCGAGCACCAGGCACGCTTCGCGCTGTGGCTGACTGCGCAACACGCGGCGCACCAACACGCCGGCCGCCGCCGAGCGCATCGCGTGCACCGTGCGCGCGTCGTCGCCTTCGCGGTACTCGCGCAGGCTGTGGAACACGTCTTCGCCGCGGAACTCTCGGCGCAGCTCATCCGGATCGTCGCGTTCCATCGACTGCAGCACGTGCGGGGGAAGCGGCATGCGAACCGGCTCGGACACCAGTTCCGACTCGCAGCGCAGCACCGCGCTGCGGCGGATCAACCCGAGTGGAAACACGCTGGACACGACCACGCTGCGGTGTCGCGCGCGGCCCCGGGAACGCGTGCGTGCCGGCACACGCAGGGTCTCTCGCTGCCCGGGAGCCAGGTAGTGCAGCAGTAGCCCACCGGCGTGTGTGTCGGTGCGCGGTTCGCGCAGCAGCAAGTCGACTGCGACGCGGCGTGTGGACTCGTTGTGCACCGTGAACGACTCGAGGAACGGGACACCGGACTCGGTGCGTCGCCGGTTCATCAGCAGTCGCAGATTCGGCAGGCGAATCCCGCCCCACAGGATGTCGACCACCAGCGGCGCGAGCAGGGTTGCCGAGGCGAGGCGAACGCTGGTGCCCTGGGTGATCCACGCGGCGAGGGTCGCCAGCACGCCGAGCAGGATCAGCAGCCGACCGCGGTAGGTGACTTCGAGGTCCGTCGTCATGTCCGGGTTCGACGGGCTCTCATGCGGGCAGCGCGGAGTTCTCGAGGATCTCGTTGAACACCGCCTCGGTGGAACTCGTCCCGCCCCGGGTGCGCATGCGGTGCAGGAACACCGGCTTGACCAGCACCCGGATGTCTTCCGGGGTCACGTAGTCGCGGCCGTGCAACACCGCACGCGCCCGGCAAGCGCGGTGCAGTGCCTGGGTGCCGCGTGCACTCACGCCGAGGGTTACGTCGCCGGAGGTGCGGGTGCGGTGCGCGAGGTCGACGATGTGCGCGATGAGATCGCGCTCCATGCGCACTCCTTGGATCTCCGCCTGGGCCGCGCGGAGTTGGTCGACGGTGGCCACCGGCGCCAACGCGTCGAGGTTTCGGTGTCCGTCCTCGCCGGCGATGATCTCGATCTCGTCGTCCGCCTCGGGGTAGCCGAGGTTGATGCGCATCAGGAAACGGTCCAGCTGGCTCTCCGGCAACGGGTAGGTGCCGGCGTAGTTGAGCGGGTTCTGCGTGGCTACCACGAAGAACGGTTCGGGCAGCGGGTACGAAGTCCGCTCGATCGTCACGCGGCGTTCCTGCATGCACTCCAGCAGCGCGGACTGGGTGCGCGGCGGTGTGCGGTTGAGTTCGTCGGCGACCAGCACGCTGGTGAACACCGGGCCGGGGCGGAACGTCAGCTCGCCGGACTGCGGGTGGTACACCTGTCCGCCGAGGATGTCGGTGGGGAGCAGGTCAGCGGTGCACTGCACCCGCTGGAACGGCAGATCGAGACTGCGCGCCAGCGCGCGGGCCAACAGCGTCTTGCCGACGCCGGGGCGATCCTCGATCAGGAGGTGCCCCCCGGCGAGCAGGGTGGTCACCGCCATCCCGACGGCGTGGCGCTTGCCGATGAGGACCTGGCTGACGTTGTTCTGGATGGCGGACGCTAGGCTGTCCATGGGCTGTTCGTCGTGGCGTACGGTGCAGCGCGGGCGGGTACACGCGGATGATACCCTGGCGCGGGGTCGTCGAACCCGAACGGGGCAGTGGAGCAAGGGATCACTACGGTTCGCGAACTGTGCGGCGGGTCGAGCCGCGACGCGAGATCCGGGTCGGGGTGGTCGGTCGCATGCTCCGAGTGGCCGTGGGAGGCGGGTCGAATGCCGGGCCTTGGACCTCCTGGCGCGGCCAGAATCGGGTCCGACGGGCGCGTGTCCCCGGCTGCTGCTCACGGCGGCCCGGACCTTTCATCGGACGTGGTCGGTTCCCGGCCGGCCCGGGCCGTCGGAACCCGCTCTTCGACCAGGGACCCCGCCTCCCGGGCAGGACCTGCCGTTCTCCTTGCCAGCAACTAGAGGGATCCGTGCCCGGCATCGGCCGACCCGCCGCCCGCGTCCCCGCGGACCCTCACGTTTCCGGGCGGACTGGCCGATAGCCGCCATGTGATCGGCTCCTCGCTGCTGCTGGTGCTGCTGGCCTCGCCGCAGATCGTCCCGTCGAAGAGCGAGCTCGTGGTCGCCCACGGCGCGGTGCTCGACGGCAAGCTCGACCCCCGTGCGCTGTTGCTCGGCGCCGGCGGGTTGCGCGCGACACGCAGCCGCGCGGTCTCCGAACGCGGCCGCATCCAGACTCCGGGCGGTGCTCTGGTGCGGGCCCAGGCCGCCGGTGTGAAGATCGACTTCCCCGGCGGCCGGGAGCTCTTGATCACCCCGTCGGCGCGCATCCACCTGCGCGGCGGCGAGCACACGCTGCCGTTCCTGCGCGGTCTGCGGTTGGTGCTCGTCGATGGCACGGTGATCACCGTCCAGCGCGCCAACAGCACTCGGCAGCCACTGGCTTCGGTCGACGTGTCGGTAGGTGGTCGCGACCACCGCATCTGGTCGGTGGGCCGTCAGGTGGTGGATGCCAGTCATCCGCGCGCGTTCCGCGGCGGCACCGTGGTCGCGCTCGGCGACGGAGGGGCGGTCTACGCCATCAGCTCGGCCGGTCCGGTGATAGGGCTGGAACGCGTTCTGTGCCCTCAGGGCGACCGCGACCGCGTCCCCACGCGGCGGCTCGTGGTGCTCGGCGACGTGCTCGCCGACTCGCTGAAGTTGCTGCCGGCACATGCGCCACGCAAGTCGGTGCAGTTTCCGCAGGTCGCCGAGGCCGCGCGGCGCTTCGCCGATCTCGGCGCCTTGTTCGACCACCACCACTGGCGGCCACCGGGTGCGGTCGGCGAGCTGTGGGTGTCGCTCGGCGAGGAATACCGGATCAAGGTCCACGCCGACGAGGCCGGGCGGGTGATCCTCGGGCTGTTCGGTGCCACGGGGGACCAGGTCCCGGGCGTCGAGTGGACTTTCGGGGCTCGCGACGAGCTGCACTTCGTCCGGCCGACCGGCGGCACGCACGGTGGTCCACGCTACTTCATGCGCGGGATCGACCTCAGAACGCTGCTCCACGGGGTGGTGCCCTGTACCGACCCGATCGCGTCCCGCGCCGGACTCGTGCAGCTGCTGTCGCGTCTGGGCGGCCGGATGAACCAGAAACTGAAGGTGGGAGTCCCGGGAGGCGGTGCCTCCGGGGGCCGGCCCGCGGCGGATCGTTAGCCCGCACTTCTCGGCATCCGACGGCTGCGACACTGCAAGTGCCCGCGCCCCGCGCCCCGCGGCTCGGGCTCGGTCTTCCTCCGGAGTACCGCGAATGCGTCTCGGGTGGGCTCGGATGCCTTCCTCGCCGCTTCTGCAGGTGCGCTTCGGTTTGGCTCGGGCCCGGGCGCCGTCGTCGCCCCTACGAGTGCCTCCGACGGACGGGTCGCCTTCCATGCAGCCACGGCGCTCGCGGCCTTTCGCACGCCCCGGCGCCGGCCAGGTCGCGCCCTGGATGGTGCGGCGCGGGGACGTGTCGCCGGGGCAAAATCGCCGCCCCGGCGGAAGAACTTCGCGGATTGCCCTTCTCTGCCCTGCGCCGGGCGGGAGACTGACGCCGTCCGCCCAGCTTGTCCTGCTTGACCCGAGAGCGCATCATGCGCGTCCCGCCCATGACCACCTTGTTCCGACTCCTCCGTGCGAGTGCTGCCTGCGCGGTGCTTTGCGTGCCGTTCGGTAGCTGTGCCGCGATCACCGGGCTCGGGACGGGGGCGGTCACCGGATTGGTCGACTTCCCATCCACCGTCATCGCGCGGGAGTTCACCGATGACGACCCGGCGGACCAGTCATCGTTCTGGGCGGCGACCTTCGTCCTGTGGCCGGTGGGCGTGGTGGTCGGCCCGGTGTTGGGCTTCTGCAAGGGCCTGGCGTTGGACGTGAACACCCTGTCGGGCCGGACCACCAGCAGCGAGGTGTTCGGTAGCTACGGGAAGGCCAGCGTGTGGCGGCCGTTCGAGTGGAGCTGGCTCGACGCCAAGCGCGGCTACTCGCGGTAGACGGGTGACCGCCGTCCGGCGACTACCGGCCGGTGGTCGTCTTGGCGGTCTTCTTCGCCACCGCGGCAGTCGCGCGCGGTGAGCCGTGGATCCGCAGTGCCGCCTCGACCGCCGCGCGGTGGTCGCTGGTCTTCTGCATGTCCAGCAGTGTGCTGAGCGCCGCCTCGGTCGAGGTAGCGCCGAGCGCCAGGATCAGCCGGTCCTTGGTCTTGCCCTTGGCGCGCGCGATGTGCGGTTGCAGCGCCTGCGCCGCGTCCTCGCGGTGGATGAAGCGCGCGAAGCGGCCGAGCGCCTTGAGGAACGCCTCGTCGCCGACGTGCTCGGCGCTGATGCACAGCGTCGGGATCAAGGCCGGCTCCTTGCGCTCCGCGCACACGGTGGCCAACGCGATCTTGTACGGGATGTCGTCGGTCTCGCCGGCGGCCCGGGACAGCAGCCCGCTGAGGTGGATCTGCGTCAGGTATCCGGCCAACACCGAGCGCTCGGCCAGCGTCTGCGCCGCCTCGATGCGCACCCGCGGGTCGCCCTTCAGCGCCACCGCGAACAGCTCCTCGGCGATCGCCCGCGGCGATTTGCCCTGCTGCGACGCCACCAGGGTGCGGGTGAAGGTCAACCGCGGGTCCCGATCACCGTCGAGCACCACTGCGCTGCCCGGGTGACCACTCATCTTGAAGTAGGGTCCGAACGCCTCCGGCAGACCGAGTTGCTGGGCGGCGGCGCGGATGTCGTGCAGGCACAGCAGCATGCGCTTTGCCGGCACGGGCTTGTTGTGCTCGGACACGCGCTTGGTCGAGACCACGCCGAGCGACTTGGTCGCCGAGTTGCCGACCGTGCCGCGCAGGACCTCTTCGATGTCGATCTTGTAGAGGACGTGATCCTTGGCGGGGATCACACGGACGACCTTGCCGATCAGCAAGACGTCCGCCGCCGCGACGGCGCGACGCAGCTGCTGCGCCGGGAGGCAACCGGTGCCGGCCAGCAGGCCGAGGCAGATCAGGGTGGCTCTGGTTGTCATGAAGGATCAGTTGCCGTCCGTGAGGACGCGCTCGCGGAGGTACGCGAGGTTGAGGCTATTGAACTTGGTCTGGGGCGCCAACGCCGAGTCGAAATCGAACGCCGGGCTCATGATATTCTCCGACGACCCGCTGAAGAGACTGGCCGGCATCTTGATGTGGCCGTCCGCTGCCGCGGCTGGGTAGACCGGGAAATGGGTCGCGTCGTTGCCGTACAGGCCGACCGGCATCGCGCCGTTGGCGACCAACCCGACCGAGTGCCCGATCTCGTGCGCGAGCACGACCGCGGCGAACCGCGCCATGCGCAGGATCGCGTTGTCGATGTCGGTGGTTCGGCCGTCGGTGAGCGAGCCGGCGAGTCGCGCCGCATCGTTGCCGTCGCTGCCGATCGGCAGACCGAACCGCGCCGCGGTGAACGGGTCGTAGGTGACGCGGAACAGCGTCGTCGGGTGGGCGATCAGTCCGTCGTTCACGATCGTGTGCAGGAACACGCCCAAGCGATCGCCCTGGTAGTTGACCAGCGTGTCGTCTTCTTGGTGGCGGTTCTGCGGGTCGAAGATCGCGACGCCCAGCGTTCCCGTCGTGCCGCTGCTGTGCGCGGCACCCGCCAGGGCGATGCGGGAGAACGAGTGGCTGGCGTAGTTGATCGACGAGCCACCCGGCCATGCACCCGGCGAAGTGAAGGTGAACGAGATGTTGGCGCCGCCGAACAGCGCGTTCAGCTCGCTCACCACCAGGCTCTGGAAGCGTGACTTGACGGTGTTGTTGGTCGCGTCCGCGCCGGGCGTCAGCAGCCCCAGGCATTGCAGCAGGTCCCACACGTCACCCTGGCCGTTCGACCCGTTGGTGATCTGTGCCGGGGTGATGAAGTTCAGTACGTTGACCGTGTACGACTCGATGTCCCTCGAGGTGTCGATGAACCACACCTGGGTCGGGTTGACCGTCGGCTCGAACGGGCGCAGTTGGTCGGTCGCGGGCCGCGACAGCGCGGAGAACGTCGCGGCGTTCGAGATCATGCCGGAGGCGTCGCGAACGTAGACGGTGAGCTCGAACAGTCCCTGCGGGAAGCTCACCGTCGACGGCACCGAGAACGAGGACGACCCTGCCGTCGAGGTGCGCACCAGCACGTCGGACAGGTCGAGCCCGGCCTGGCGCCCTTCGCCCGCCACCTGCACTGCCACGCTGGCGGTGACGATGGTCCGCGCCGCATCGACGCCGGAGCTGGCATCGCCGTGCGTCAGGTCGATCGTGAAGCCGTTCGACGGCACCTGAATGGTGCCTCCGGCCGGTCCGGTGCCGTTCAACAGGCTGTCGACCTCGGACAGAGTGAGGGAGGCGATGGTCGGTGCGTCGCCATCGCCCTTGGTGATGGTGGCCGGTGTGCCGGGAAGCGGGTTGTGGCCGGTGCGGTCGATGAGTGCGGTGGTTCCTTGGCGCACGTCGATCGCGCTGGTGCCCGGGGTGAACGCGACCCCCGTCCCGAGAACCACCTGCACCGTGCGCGGATTGGCCAGCGTCGGCGGACTGGTCAGCGTTCCCAGCGACCCGCCGACGAGGTCGACGTCGGCGTCGGACAGTCCCTGCCCGGTCAGCGTGACGTCCTCACTGAACAGCAACAGCAGCGTGTCCCCGGCGACCGGCGTGGTCCCCGCGCCGACGAAGGTTGCGCCGATCAGTACCGGCGCGGGGTCGGGAGCAGGTGGCGGAGTCGGTCCGCCACCGCCACCACCGCCACCACAGGCGGCAAGGGTCATCAGGGGAAGGAGCAGGGGGAGGCGCACAGCGGCGAGGGTCCTTGGTCCGATAGGAAGCGAAGGGCGGCGAGGGGGCCGCCACCGGTCAGTGAATCACCCGGAACGGAGGTCGGCGATGGGAGTGGAGAGCGTGGTGCGACGCGGCTGGACACGCCTGCTCGGACTGGGCCTCGTCATCGTCGCCTCGAGCTACGCTTTCGACTCGAATTGGCCGGTCCCATTAGGAGATCGCCGCCTGGCGACTCCGCGGTCCGCGGCCCCGGTCGGCGCGTTGCGGGTCGAGCGCGCGCCGGGCGGCGCATGCGCCTTCACCTGGATTCGCGGCGTGCCGTCCGGCCCGTGGCGACTCGTCTTGCTGGATGCGCAGCGGCGCGAGCTGGCGTGGAGCCCGCCGCTGGAGGGGGGTCGCTACCAGGCCGATGGCGAGTTCGACGGTGTGCTGCGGGGAGGGCGCGTGGCGTTCTGGTACGCCGTCGCGGACTGCGCAGGTCGGCAGTCGCGGACTCCGACCCGGGCGCTGCCCGCCGTCGAGCCCGTCACGCCACCCAGGTAGCCGGCACGCGTGCGTTCGCCTCCCGAACGACCCCCTGGGGTGCGACAGAAACCCGCACCCTCATGGGCCACACGCCGCCCAGGCGTTTTCCTATCTCAACTCCGGGCAAGCACATACCGAAACTCTTCCTGTTCGACCCGCCAGCCGATGCTGGTTCGGTGAACACGGGACAGGGCTGCCGATGATGAAGCTTGCAGTCGGGAATCTGATCGAGGGATATCGGGTCAGTAGGTTCTTGGGGCGCGGCGGTTTTTCGTCGGTGTTCCAGGCCGAACACGAAGAGACCGGCGCCAAGGTCGCGCTCAAGGTCGGCAATGCGGCCGGCGGCGGACGGCAGGTGACGCGCCTGCTCGAGGTCACCGCGCGGCGGACCGTCGCCGGGATCAGCCCGGACGAGCTGCCGGCCGAGGCGGTGTTCTTCGAGCAAGGCGGGGTGCGGATCGATCTGTTCGACCAGACCGAGGTCGACACGATGCTGCGCGTCGAGGCCGAGTTGCTCGAGAAGTGTCGGTCGGCCAATCTGGTGCAGCTGCGCGAGCGGCTCGAGCTCGACAACCGGCCGGTACTGGTGCTCGACTACGTGCGCGGCAAGACGTTGCGCGAGAAGGTCCGCGGGCTGGAGGGGATCCACTTGAACTGGTTCCTCGCCGCCGTCCGGGCACTGATCGAGCTCAAGGCGGCGGCGACGCTCGAGTACCACGGCGACCTGAAGCCGGAGAACATCATCATCAAGCCGAGCGGCAAGGTGGTGCTGATCGACCCGGCCATGCGGGAGAGCGGGCGCCACGTGGTGACCACGACCCCGCACTACAACCCGCTGCTGCACACCGACAGCAAGGCGGACGTGATGGCGATCGGGATCATGATCTACGAGATCCTGACCGGGACCCTGCCGTTCGACGACGTGCCCTGGGAGTACGCCGGCATCCGCAGCGGCGGAGAGACCGTGCGCCTGTCGCTGTCGTTCTTCTACAGCTACTGCCCGCCGCAGGTGCTCAACCCGAAGACGCCCCCGGATCTGGAGCGGATCATCTACCGCTGCATCACGGTGCCGACCTACGGGCTCGAGGAGCTCAAGACCGACCTCGAGGAGTTCATCGGCCGCACGTGAGTGCGGGGCTCCGGCTGGCAGGCCGGGGCGTGGGATCGCGATCCGGGTTTCGAGCGGCCGGAGGCGGGTTCGCCGTTTCGGGAAGATCCTCGACGGCTCGGAGTCGAAGGCGCATGATCGGCCACGACCCCCATCCATGGGGGGTGCGAGACCCCTCACCATGAGCCGTAAGTTCGTGTTCTGTTCGGGACCCGCCGCGGTCCGTCTCGCGGCGGCCGGTGCTGCCCTCGCGCTCGGCGGGTGCAGCGGCACCGGGGACATCCTCGCCAAGAGCCAGCGCCACGCCGATCAGCGCAACTACTACCAGGCGTACTGGGCGATCGCCAACGCGTCGGAGAGCTACCCCGACGACCCGAAGCTGCAGAAGGTCTTCTGGGTGCGGCGGCGCGACTATCTGCTCGAACGTGGCGACGAGCTGTTGTTCCGGGAGAAGGAACTCGAGGCGATCCAGGTGTTCGGTCGAGTGTTCGCGCTCGACCCCGGCAATGCCGAGGCGCGCAACGGGATTGCCCGAGCGAAGCTCAAGCTCGCCCGCCGCGCGGTCAGCCGCGCGGACACGCTGCGGCTCGAGGGTCAGCTGGAGGAGGCGCTGAAGGTCTACAACCGGGCGCTGGGATACGTCCCGGAGTTCAAGGACGCGGTCGAGGGGATCGAGGCCGTCAACAAGCTGTTCAAGCGCAGGGCGGAGCGCGCCCAGGAGCACTACGTGTTGGGCTCACGGGCGCGCGGTGAGTTGCCGCCCAGCCCGCAGCGGGCCCTCTACCACAGCACCCTGTCCACCGAACTCGACCCGTCGCTGGCGCGCGCCAAGAATCTGCAGCAGCAGGCCGGCATGCAGATCGCGCAGGCCCGCTTTCAGGCGGCAAAGGTGATGGCCGACAAGGGGTTCCACTCCGCGGCCCTCGCCGCGTGCAAGCGGATCAAGGACCACTGGCCGGAGTTCCCCGGGATCGGCGAGCGGATCGCGACGCTGACCAAGGAGGTGGAGGCCCGGACGATGTGCAGTCAGGCCGAGATGCTGCTGCGCAAGAACGAGTTCGACCAGGCCGACAAGCTGCTGGGCAAGGCGTTCGACACCGCGATCAGCGGCGACGTCAAAGCGATCGTGAGCGGAGTGATGCGAAGCGCCAAGCTGCGTCGCTACGAGTCGGAGTACCTCAAGGCCAAGGACCTGCAGCGGGATTGGAAGCTCGAAGCTGCGTTGTCCGAGTTCCAGCGCATCGCCAAGGCGTTCAGCGGCCAGAAGGGCGGTTTCATGGACGTCGCGGAGCGCATCGGTCGAATCGAGAAGGAGATCAGCGAGGCGACCGACGCCTGGAAACAAGGGCAGGCGGCCGAGCAGAAGAACGACCTGAAGGGAGCGATCGGCTTCTACAAGGAAGCGCTGGCGGTCTACCCGGGGTTCCGCGGCCTCGACCGGCGCGTCGCGGAGCTCGAGGCCAAGACCAAGGAGTAGCCCGGGCGGATCGCGCACGCGACTCGGTTCGCCGCCCGCCGTCGGCGGAAGAGTGCGGGTCGATCCGCCGCGGAAGAAGCACCTTCCCACCCGGACGCTTCGTCACCGGGCTGTTGCGGCAACCTTGCAGGATCTCGCGACGCTGCCCACGAACAGTCTGGGCGAGGGCGAGCCCCGGGAAGCGCGTCGCCGCCATCGGTGAGGCGTTTGGTGGCGCCACGCGCAGGGCCGAGCTCCTATGCTGGTGCGTGCGTGCGCGTGAAGTCGCTGACCACCCGCTTTCTTCTGGCGCTGCTGATGTTCTCGGCGCTGCCGTTCCTGGGCTTCGGACTCTACGTCCGGAGCGAGGTGCGAAACCGCGAGCAGCAGCAGGTGGTGCAGGTCACCCTGCCCCGCTGGGCGGACGACGCCGCCAAGAAGATCGCGGACAACCTCTCCGCGGCACAGAACGCCGGCTACTACCTGACCAAGTTCGCCGACCAGCACCTGCTGGCCGAAGGCGGCGGGATTCCGATGTTCGAGGAGTTCGTCGCCGGGTTGTTCCACGTCAACCCGGGCTTCGACATGGTGATCCTGGCGGACGCTGCCGGCTCGGTGTTGAGCGTGACGCGCAGCCCGTCGCTCGACGCGGACGAGTTGCTCCTGCTGCAGCCCAAGTCGGTGGCCCGGTTCGGCTGGTTCGACGAGGTCGGGCGCAAGGGTCGCCCGCGCGCCTGGGTCGATCGTCACCTGTCGCCGTTCCTGCACCGCAACCCGGACAAGGTCACGTTGGACCCTGCCGACTACAGCGTGGGTATGGCGTTCGCGGTGCACATGCCGGACGGCAAGAAGGGGGCCCTCTACGTGTTGCTGCGCTGGAAGCAGATCCAGGCGGTGGTCGACGAGATGGCGCGGTTCCTGCGCAGCGACGCGGGCTACGCCAGCGCTGCGGTGTTCCTGTGTGACGCGTCCGGTGCGATCCTCGCCCACTCCGACCGCGCGCGCTACGGCAGCGACCTGCCCGCTGCGCTGCTGTGCGACTCGGTGCTCGCCCGCGAGCGCGGTGGGGACCTGTTCCAAGCCGAGGACGGCGTGCGGTACGGCATCGGCTTCGCGAGCAGCATGGCACACTTCCGCGGCTTCCACTGGCACATCGGTCTGTACGCCCCGACCCGCGAGCTGTACGAGCTCAGTCGCGAGTTCGGCCGGTGGTTGCTGCTGGTCATTCCGCTGACCGCGGTGTTGTTGGCCGGACTGGCGCTGCTGAGTTCTCGCGCGATCATCCGCCCGCTCCGTCGTCTGTCCGATGCCACACGCCAGGTCGCGTCGGGTGACTTGACGACTCGGGTCGATGCGCGGGGTGGGGACGAGCTCGCCGACCTCGGCCGGGCCTTCAACACGATGGCGGAGGAACTGTCCGAGAGTCGCGAGCTGTTGCGGGTCGCCGAGCGGCAGTCGGCGTGGGCGGAGATGGCGCGGCAGATCGCCCACGAGATCAAGAACCCCCTGACACCGATGCGCATGAGCGCCCAGCTGCTGCTGCGGGCCCGCCGCGAGGACGATCCGCGCTGGCCGGAACTGGCCGAGCGGCTGGCGCGCAACGTGGTCGAGCAGACCGACGCGCTGGATCGGATCGCCTCCGATTTCCGTCAGTTCGCCGGGTCCCCGGCGCGCGACGTCCGCGTGGTGCCGGCCGATGCACTGCTGTCGAGTGTCGAGGACCTGGTGTCGGACATGGCCGAAACGCCGTCGGTTGGCCTCACGTTCGCGCCTGGCGCCGGTGACGCGCGGGTCGCGGTCGACCTCCAGGAGATGCGGCGCGTGTTCCTCAACCTGATCCACAACGCGTTGCAGGCGTGCGGAGCCAGCGGCAGCGTGAAGGTGTCCTCGCGGCTCACTGACGGCGACGCTTCGGCTGTGCAGTATCGCGTCGTGGACGACGGCCCGGGGGTCCCGGACGACGTGCGCCGCCGGTTGTTCGAGCCGTACTTCACCACCAAGAGCTCGGGCACCGGGCTCGGACTGGCGATCTGCCGCAGAATCCTGGATGCGCACCACGGCGAGGTGCGGCTCGAGGAATCGGTGGTGGGCCACACGGTGTTCTTGGTGACGCTGCCGACGGTGAGGTCGTCCGATGGACCCGGTCCAGGTTGAACCGCAGGTTCCCCGTGCGACAGCGGGGTCATGGCAGACCACGGCAGTGCGAACCCGCCCGGTTTTCGCGGCGGAGGAACTACGGCGACCACCGCTCCTGTCGGGAGATCTCCACCCTGGTGTCTCCCTCGGGGCAATTCGTGCGAAACAAGTCCTGACGGCTCCGGCCACCCTGGAGTCTGCGCCACGGGATGACGATTCATGAGATCCGCGCCTTCCGGCACCCCCCGAAAGCCTCGCCGAGTCCACCAAATCGGTCGCGTTTTCGGGCGTCGACCTGTGCCGAATTCCACGCACCTCCTGAATCGCCCTTCCGTGGCGCAGACTCCTCGCCCGGACCATTCATGACCGAGCGGCTGCGACCGCGCATGGTCGCTGCTGGCATCGTCGAACGTCAGAACCTGCTCCTCGACGGGGAGGCACCCCGCTTCCGGGCAGAACCTGCCGTTCTCCTTGCCAGCAACAACCTTGCACGAGCTCGCGACGCTGGTCATGAATGGTCCGGGCTAGCCCGAACCACGTCCTAACCGTGCCCTGACGGGGAGCGATCCCGCCACTGGATCGAACCTGCTCGTCCGGATCAGGCCCCACTGCTTCCACCATGTCGTCCCGCACTCCGCTCGTCGTCTTGCTCGTCGTCCTGCTCGCCGTCGCGGGATGGCTGGCACTGACTTTCCTCGCACCGACCGGCACGGCGCGCCCCGACGCGGCGCGCGAAGCGGGTTCCGCCACGCCCGCGCCGCTGCGAGCCGGGGGCAAGGAAGACGCGAAGCAGAAGGACCCCGAAGGTGTCGCCGCGCGCAGTGAACTCGCCGCAGACCCGACGACCCGCACCGGGGTGCGTGGTTTCGTGCGCGACGCCAAGACGATGCGGGGGCTGGCCGGTGTGGAAGTCGTCGCGATGCGGTTGGTGCCCAATCTCGAGCGGCCGATCACCCGTTTCCGCACCTTGTTCCGCGAGGGCCTCTGGCGCGACACCGCGCGCCCCGCCGAGATCCTGGCTCGCACCACCACGCAGGCCGACGGGAGCTTCGAGCTGTTCGGTTTGCCGCGCGGCCGGGTGTTTCTCGATGCGCGCTCCGAGGGTGCATTCGTCCGCAACCCCGGGTTGGTGCGTCTCGCGCCCGGACAGGTGGCGGAGGAAGTCGTGCTGCTGGCCTCGCCGGGTGGGCGGTTGGTCGGCACGGTCTACGGTCCGGAGGGCACGCCGGCGAGGAACACCCGCGTCAGTGTGCGTCCGGGGCTGAACGCGTTCCTCGGCCAACTGACGCAGCGCAAGTACAAGTGGCTCGAGGCGGTCACCGATGCCGAGGGGCACTACGAGATCGCCGGCATTCCGACCGGTGACGGCTACAGCGTCACCATCGCGTCGCCGGACATGGCGCTGGAAGAGCGTCACGGAATCGACATTCAAGTCGGCCGGACGGTGACCATGGACATCCACGGCAAGCACGGTGCGTTGGTCGCCGGCCGCGCCGTCGACAGCGAGGGACGGCCGGTCGCGCGGGCCCAGGTGGCGATGGTCTACCTGGATGTCAGTCGCATGATCTTCAGCGCCGATGGCCGAGAAGAGCCGATCGAGACCGACGAGAACGGCGCTTTCCAGCTGCAGCACGTTGCACCCGGTCGCGTGGCGTTCATCGCCGCGACCGACTCGCTCGCGCCGTCGAACATCCATGAACTCGCCGTGGTCGATGGCGGGGTCTACAAGGACGTCGTGCTGACGCTCGATGCCGGGCGGGCCTTCGAAGGCTTGGTCGTCGATCAGGACGACAAGCCGCTGCCGGGGGTCGCGGTCGAGATCCGACCGATGGACTTCGGTGGCCAGGGCGGGGAGCAGCGCGGCTCCGACGCGATGAAACTCGCGCTGAAGATCCGGCGGGTGCGGGCCGAGACCGACGCTGCCGGGCGGTTCCGCACCGCGGGTGTGGCCGGCAAGCGCTTGATGTTGGAGTTCAGCAAGCCTGGCTACATCACCGTCCTCAAGCTCGGCACGAAGGTCGACGCGAAGGACTACAAGGTCGTGCTCACCGCCGGCGCGACCGTGTCGGGGAGGGTTCAGTTGGCCGACGGGACTGCGGTGACGCGATTCCAGGTCGAAGCGACCACGCGCGAGGGTCGTCGTGGGAGGCGTGGGCGTCGGGACTCGGCGGGTCCTGCCGCCGGGGCCGAGCCGGCGGCGGCCCAGGTCACGGATCCGGGCAAGGTGCGCCAGCGCGTCGAGGACGAGGTCGGCGACGGCGGTAGTGTGCGGTTCCAGATGGGTGGGCGGCGTGACCGTGGGGTTCGGTTCGGTGGCCGGATGCCCGGCCGTGGCGAGCAGACGCTTCGCCTGCGCGAGGGGGCATCGCTGTTGGATCGCGACACCGCATCGCGCTGGGACGAGATCAAGAACCCCGATGGCCGCTTCACCCTGCGTGGGTTGCCCGCGGGGCGGATCCGCGTCCGGGTGCGCGCCGAGGGATTCCTCGATGCCGAGTCGCAGACGGTCGAGGTCGCCGCGGGTGCGAGCGGCGAGGAGATGGTGTTCACGCTCGTGCGCGGATCGGCCGCGGTCGGCGTGGTGCTCGACGAGGTGACCGGGGAGCCGGTGGCCGAGGCGACCGTCACCGCGTACCGCGCCAAGAAGCAGCCGGAACGCGGGGGGTTGGCGCTGCTCCGTCCACAGGCGGACGCCGAGGACTTCGACTTCCTCGGGTTGGCGGGCAAGGAGCGGCAGCACTCGGCGATGACCGGCGCCGGAGGCACGTTCACCATCCAGGGGTTGTCGCCCGGGGAATACCGGTTCACCGCGCGGCACCCGGACATGGCCAAGGCCTCGGTCAAGGAGGTGCAGATCGAGGCGGGGCGTCCCACCGAGGGCATCGAGATCCGGCTGACCACCGGCGGCGCGATCGAGGGTGTAGTGACCGGCAAGGGCAATCTGCCGCTCGGCAACGCCATGGTGGTGGCGCTCAGCCTCCAGGCGGGCTCGTTCAAAAGCGATGCGACCGACGAGCGGGGCTTCTACCGCATCGATGGACTGCCCCCGGGGCAGTACATCGTGTTCAAGTCGAAGATGCACGAACGCTCGCAGGACATCGGCATGGACCTGATGAGCAACATGCGGCTGAAGACCACCACGGTGCGCAAGAACCAGGTCACGCGGCGCGACATCCAGGACGAGAGCGAAGACACCGTGCGGGTGTTCGGGGTGGTGCGCGATGCCGGCAAACCGGTGCCGCGCGCGGTGATCACGATGCTCGGCCGCGATCGCGACGGCGTGCTCGGCATGGGTATCCGCACCCAGGCGACGCAAGACGACGGGAGCTTCGAGATCATCGGAGTGCAACCCGGCGAGTACCTGGTGCAGGTCGCACGCTTCCGTTCCCGCGCGGAGCAGGCCAACCTGACCATCGAAGTGCCTTCCGGCGTGCGTGAGTTCCGCATCGACCTGGCGTTGCCGCAGAGCTTCATCGAGGGTGTGGTGCGCGACTCCAGCGGCAAGCCGGTGGCGGGTGCTGTGGTGCAGGTCGGGCTGCAGGGTGAGCCGCCGATCGACGGGTTGGTCGGCATCATGCTGAAGAACGGCATCGCACGGACCCGCACCGATGCGCAGGGCAGCTTCAAGCTCGCCGGTCTGGCGGAGGGTACCTACCGGCTGACCGCGTCGGGGCGCGCGGTCGCGTTCGGTGGCCCGAGCGGGTTGGCACGCGGCGGAGGAGGCCCGAGCAAGTACGGCGAAGTGGCGATCCACGATCTGAAGCTCGATGGTCAGTTGCCGCAGACCGGTCTGGTCCTCACGCTGCCGCTCGCCGGCAGCATCACCGGTGTGGTGGTCGATGCCGCCGGGGCACCTGTGCCCGGAGCCGACATCAGCGTGATCAGCGAGGACCGCGAGCGCCGCCGCAGTCAGAATGCCGAGCGAGCCTTGGTGGACCTGTTCGGGCTGCAGCTACGGCCGGCCAAGTCCGATGCCTCCGGTCGATTCACTATCGAAGGGCTCACGCCGGGCAAGTTCCGCGTGCGAGCCGAGGTGGAGGGGTTGTCGCCGGGGGTTGCCGACGGCGTGTCCGTGGTCGAGGGGCAACCCACCGAGGTCCGGCTGTCGGTGGTGCGGGGTGCGACGCTGCGTGTGCGCGTGCGCAACATCTCCGGCGAGAACCTGCCCCTCGCCAACGTGTCGGTGCTCGATGGCAAGGGCAAGTCGGTGTTGGCCAATGTCTCCGTGCTGTCGATCTTCCAGCGCTACATGAAGGGCCAGAAGAAGAAGGACAGCTCTGGGTGGCATGAGATCGGTGGTGTCCCCCCGGACACCTACACCGTGGTGGTGTCGGAGAAGGGGCAGCCGGAGCTGCGCGTGGTGCGCACCATCCAGGACGGCGAGAAGGCCGAGTGGGACATCGACATGGCGGCGGAGCTGAAGCGCCACAAGGCGAACAAGTAGGTCCGACCCCGGTCCGTCCGCCGGATTGGTCCGGACGATTCGTGAGCCGCCCCACGAGATCGTGCTGGGTTGTTGCTGGCAAGGAGAACGGCAGGTTCTGCGCGGAGGCGGGGTGCCTCCCCGTCGAGGAGCGGGTTCTGACGTTCGGCGAAGCCAGCAGCCAACTTGCGCAATCGCAGCAGCTCGGTCATGGACGGTCCGGGCAGTGCCCCTCGTCGGGAGTTCGCAGCACATGTGCCCGGCCATTCGATCCGCTCGCTGCGTTGCTCTCCTCAGCGTGTCCACCAACAAGCCGTGTCGTCGCAGCGCCTTGCGCGCGAATCGACTGACGCAGCCACATGTGCTGCGAACTTCAGACGAGGGGCACTAGTGGGGTGTGTCCGAAGTTGGTCACAGAAGTCGCCGGCCCTACGGCCCGCTCGCGGCGTCGCAGCTCCTCAGCTTGTCCACCAACAAGCCGTGTCGTCGCAGCTCCTTGCGAGCGAACCGCATGACTCGACGACTTATGCAACGAACTTCGGACACACCCCACTAGAGTCTGCGCCGATGGTGGATGCGGCGACCCCTCGCCGACCGCGTGTCGCGGTGGTGATTCCGGTGCTCGACGAGGAAGCGAGCCTGCCTCTGGTGTTGGGCGAGATCCCCGCCGATCTGGTCGACGAGGTGGTGGTGGTCGACAACGGGTCGAAGGACCGATCCGCCGAGCTCGCGCGCGCCGCGGGTGCCCGGGTGGTGGCCGAGCCGCGCCGTGGCTACGGGTCGGCGTGCCTGCGGGGAATCGCCGCCACCGACGGTGCAGAGATCCTGGTGTTCCTCGATGGCGACCACTCCGACTACCCCGAAGACCTGCGCCGGCTGATCCAGCCGGTAATCGAGCAGCGAGCGGACTTGGTCATCGGCAGCCGCATGCTGGACCCGACGTCACGGCGTGCGCTGCTTCCGCAGGCTCGGTTCGGCAACCGCCTGGCAGCACTGTTGCTCCGGGTCCTGTTCGGAATCCGCTGCAGCGACCTCGGACCGTTTCGGGTGATTCGTCGCGACCGACTGGTCGAGTTGGCGATGCGGGACCCGGACTATGGCTGGACCGTCGAGATGCAGGTGCGCGCACGACTGCGTGGCTTGCGTGTCGTCGAGATTCCGGTGCGTTACCGGGCGCGGGTCGGCAGCAGCAAGATCACCGGCACGCTGCGTGGCACAGTGGGTGCGTCGTACAAGATCCTGCGGACGATCTTCGCGTATCGGTTGCGCCGGCCGCGGTTCGGCGACGACGCGAGTTGACCCGCGCGTTCCAACTCGGGTCCACGCAGCCGAATTCGGCGCGTGTGGGCGGGATGCAGCTCAGTAGAGCAGCGTCACGCGGTGCTTGCGTCGCAGTTCGAACAGCTTCACTTCCTTGCGGTGGCTGCGCACGAAGCGGCGGATCTCCTTGTTGTCGGGATCCGGATTGATGATGTAGCTGCGAATGATCCACTTGACCCGCTTGATGAAGTGCAGGCCGAACCGAGTCTGCACCGGGCCGGTCCACGCCCCGTCGCGCAGGTCCCAAGCGGTCTTGCACAGGATCGCCGGCAGCCGGGGATCGAACCGTTGCAGGTTCTCCAGCCGGCCACCGTGGCTCGCCGACCGGCGATCCTCCGACCACTCGGCGGCGACCGTCTCGAAGTTGCTGCCGTCCGCGGCGAGCAGCTCCTGGATCTTCCGGATCCGCTGCGCGACGGCCTCCCCCCGTTTTCCGGTCAGCAGCGCGCCGGTCTTCGGATCGCGGTTCGACACGTAGATCTGCGCGATCGTCAGGTAGCCGGACATCGCCTGGTGGTGACGGTTGTAGAACTCGACCACGCTGCGGCGGTCCAGTTGGTCGGGCACCAGGGTGTTCAGCAGCCCTTCGACTTCGATGAACAGCCCTTCCCGCTTCTGGAACTTGTTGCGCATGAACTCGAACGCGCTGTCGCCGCTCGGGAACGGGCGTTTGGAGTTCTTCTCGTAGTCGTCCTTGTAGCGGCGGAACGCGGTGGTGTAGACCTCGAGCCGATCCTGCTTGATCTTGTCCTCCTTGATGTCGAGGCTCCGCGCTTCGGTCCGGAGCGCGGTCAGATCGGCGAAGTGGCGCACCCAGTCGGCCATCCGTGGGGTTCGCAGCTCGATTTGTCCGGCCGGGGTGCGGGACAGCTTCTCGAAGTCGGGGAAGTGGTTGCGGTCGATGTGCTCGATGATCTCACGCAGCAGGATCTTGCGGTCGTTGACGGTCGCGACCACCCGGTCGGCATCGCGCGGGTAGGTGAGCAGTTCGCTCGGGTCCTGCGGCGCCGCCGGGGTCTGCTTGCGGTCCGCAGGAGTGACTGCGGCCGACCGTGCTCGGGGCGTGCTCGACGGCTTGGGGCGTGCCGTCTTGTCCTGTCGAGCGGGCTCGATGGAAACTTCCGGTGTCACGGGGTCTTGCCCACACGCCGTGATCAAAACCATCGTGCCCACGAGCAATGTGGAGCACACAGAAACGGACTCGTTTCGTCGCATTCTCTTTCAGTATCGATCGCGCTGGCGAAGACCGAGCGGATCGTACCGCACCGGCCGAACCCGAAGCAGCGCGCGGAGGGGTGCTGCAACACGAAAAACCCGGGTAAACCCGGAGAGACACCGCTGGGCGGCGGGGCTACGAAAGACCAGCCTCGGGATCACCGCCCAATGCCGCACCACCACACTTCGGGCCGCCGTGTCATCGGCAGGGCTGTCGTTCCGATTGTGCTGATGTTCGCCATCAGTGGACTCGTCGTCGCGGACCAGACGGGTTGGCTGCGCCGCGCGAACTCGCACGAAGCCTCGCCGTCCGGCGCCCGGGCGGGGACGCGTGGCGCGGACCTCCCACCCGTCGGTGTGCCCGCCCCGACCGTCCTCGATCGCGGCGTGGCGACGATCCTCGCGGCATTCCGCGAGCAGCGCTCCGAGGTGGTCGTGCAATGCCGCGGGGTCGTCACCGCGATCCTGCCCGACGATCTCGATGGTGCACGCCACCAGGTTTGGCGGGTACGCATCGATCCGTCCCATTCGGTCATGGTGCTGCACAACATCGATATCGGCCAGCGCGTTCCGGTGGCGGAGAGCGAACCGATCGAATTCCGTGGCCGGTACGAGTGGTCCCGCGACGGGGGGATCGTGTTCGGGACGGCACGTGCCGATTCCGACGAACTCTCGGGTTGGGTGCGTCACCAGGGCGCTTGCTACCGGTAGTCCGCAGGTCCTGGGTAGGTCACAACAGCGAGCTCGCCAGCGCGGACAGCGCCGAGCGTTCACCCTTTTCCAGCGTGATGTGCGCGTAGATCGGCTGACCGCGCATGCGGCTGATGAGATAGCTGAGTCCGTTGGACAGAGAGTCCAGGTACGGTTGGTCGATCTGTCGGATGTCCCCGGTGAACACCACCTTGGTCCCCTCGCCGGCGCGCGTGATGATCGTCTTGACCTCGTGGGGAGTGAGGTTCTGCGCCTCGTCGACAATGAAGAACACCCTGTGCAGGCTGCGGCCGCGGATGTAGGCGAGCGGTGTGCACACGAGCTTCTCCGACTCGCGCAAGCGAGCGATCTGCTGCGCGGTCGCCTCGCGGTCACCGGCTTCGTTGCTGATCGCCGCCAGATTGTCGATCAGTGGCTGCATGTACGGATCGATCTTGGCGTCGATGTCGCCCGGCAGGTAGCCGAGGTCTCGGTTGCTCAGCGGCACGATCGGCCGCGCCACCAGGATCTGCCGGTAGTCCTTGCGACACTCCAGGGCCGCGGCCAGCGCCAGCAGTGTCTTTCCGGTCCCCGCCTTGCCGGCCAGCGAGACCAATTTGATCTGGTCGTCGAGCAGCGCGGAGATCGCGAATGCCTGCTCGGCGTTGCGCGCCTTGACGCCGAACGCCGAGGTGCGGTGCAAGCGGCGGAAGCTGTCGGTATCGGCGCGAAACGTCGCCAGCACCGAGGCGGAGCCGTTCTTCAGTACGAAGTTCTCGTTCGCGATGGGTTGGCGGATCTGCTCGAGGCGGTCCGCGGACACGAGATCCTCTTCGTGCAGTGCGGAGATCAGTTCCTTCGGCAGGCCCTCGTAGGTCCGCTTGCCGGCGTAGATCTCGTCGAGGTTGCCGACCTTGTCCGCGTGGTAGTCCTGGGCGGTGCAGCCGATCGATTTGGCCTTCATCCGCAGGTTGGTGTCCTTCGACACCAAGATCACCGGACGCGTCGGCTCCTCCCGCTGCAGGCGGATCGCCGTGTTGAGGATTCGATGATCGGGGCTGTCCTGCAGGAATGCGGTTCGCAATCGCTCGTCGAACGGGCCGCTCAGCACGACGCGTACCCGGCCGCGCCCGTCACCGAGCGATGCGCCGCGGTCCGAGATCAGGTCGCCGGTCAGCTCGTCGAGTTGCCGCAAGAACTCGCGGGCCTGCAGATTGATGTCGCGCCCGCCGCGCTTGAACGTGTCGAGTTCCTCGAGCACGACGATCGGAATCGCGATGTCGTTCTCCTGGAAGTTCCGAATGCAGTTGGAGTCGTGGAGGATGACGTTGGTGTCGAGGACGAACAACTTGGGCTTGCCCCGACGCGAAGCTGCTGGGTCTCTCATGGTCTCGGAGTCGGGCGCGGCGGCGGCGGCTCGGAGCCATCGACCCTCCCGGTTGGCGATCCAAACAAAGTCGGCTGGCGGAAGAGGACAGGACAGCGCGGAATCGGTCACCCGAGATCCCGCCGTCACCTGCACGGCAAGCGCACGCGCGCCCTGACCGGATCGTGCAGCGTGGTGGCGAGTGCCCCCAGGCCACTCCCGATCGTAGAGGTCGGTATGCATCAGTCCAGACTCCCCGAGCGAAAGCGTGTGAACCGCACGTCAAGAGTGTGGGGTCGTGGCCGCGCGCGGAAGGACCCAGCCGACGCGGCTCGTCGGTCGACGAGGTGAGAGGCAGTGCGTAGCGGGTGGGGTGTTCGAGTGCAGCGTCGACGGCGCGGCACTTCGTCTCCGGGCATGGCCTGTCGCGCGGGGTTTCGCGGTGGGTCCGGGACCAGTGGGGGTCGCCGAAGTCCTTCACCACTATCGCCGGCCCTGCGGCCGCTCGCGGCGCGCAGCTGCTCGACGTGTGCTCCAACAAGTCCTGTCGTCACAGATCCTTGCGAGGGAACCGAACGGCTCGCCGAGTCATGCGAAGAGCTTCGGCGACGACACCACTAGTGGTGAGATGCAGACAGATGGGGCATCATCCGTGGGTCATCGGTGTCGCCCGCAAGGCGCGCCGCCGCAGGCATATCGGTGCATACGTCGAGGACCGCGCAACGCCACGAGCGGCGTCGAGGACCGGAGAAAGTGGCCCAGGTTTCTGCATCACACCACCAGCCCGGACTATTCGTGAGCAGCGTCGCGAGATCGTGCAACGGCAGGTTCTGCCCGGAGGCGGGGTGCCTCCCCGTCGAGGAGCAGGCTCTGACGTTCGACGAAGCCAGCAGCGAACTCGCGCGATCGCAGCAGCTCGGACATGAATAGTCCGGGCAAGTGCCCCGCGTCCTGAGTTCGCAGCACATGTGCCCGGCCATTCGATCCGCTCGCTGCGTTGCTGCTCCTCAGCTTGTCCACCAACAAGCCGTGTCGTCGCAGCTCCTTGCGCGCGAATCGACTGACGCAGCCACATTTGCTGCGAACTTCGGACGAGGGGCACTAGTGGGGTGTGTCCGAAGTTGGTCACAGAAGTCGCCGGCCCTACGGCCCGCTCGCGGCGTCGCAGCTCCTCAGCTTGTCCACCAACAAGCCGTGTCGTCGCAGCTCCTTGCGAGCGAACCGCATGACTCGACGATTTATGCAACGAACTTCGGACACACCCCACTAGCATTCCGATTCGTCGCCACTCATGACGCCACCTTCCACCTGTTCTCCATTGGCTCCCGCTGTCGCCGAACTGTTCGGCGCGGAGTTCGGAGGGGTGCCGGACGGGGTGTTCTTCGCCCCGGGTCGCGTCAACCTGGTCGGGGCGCATCTGGACTACAACGGTGGCCTGGTGTTGCCGGTAGCGGTGAATCGCGGCGTCTACCTCGCCGCACGGCTGCGTGGAGGTCGGAGGATCCACTTGCGCAGCCGCGACAGTGCACTCGGGTTCGACGTGGCGTGGGACGATGTCGGAGAGCGAGGCGATCCGTCGCGCGATTGGTCGCGGTACCCGCTCGGGGTCTGTCGGTACTTCGCCGAACTCACCGGGTGCGTTCCGGGCCTCGAACTGGTGTACGGCGGCGACCTGCCGATGGCCTCGGGACTGTCGTCTTCGGCGGCACTGGAGATCGTCACCGCAGTGGCGCTCGACGCGCTATGTGCCACGCGGCTGCCACGACAGGAACTGGCGATGATCGGGTTCCGTGCCGAGACGGGGTACGTCGGCTTGCAGTGCGGGATCATGGATCAGTTCGCCTCTGCGCTCGGTGAGTCCGGGCAGGCGTTGCTGATCGACTGCTCCGACGCGTCGTTCCAGCACGTTCCCCTGGATGCGGACGCGCTGGACATCCTGGTCATGGACACGGGTGTGCCGCGGCCGCTCACCCAGACCGACTTCAACCAGCGAGTGCGCGAGTGCGCCGAGGCGCACGACGTCTTGCGCAAGGTACGCGATCGGCGATTCCTCGCCCAGTACACCGAGGAGGACCTGGCTGTCGCTGCCGATGCGCTGTCCGGCGTGCGCCGTCGTCGCGCCGAGCACGTGATCCAGGAGATGCGGCGGATCCGCTCGGCGGTGGCCGGGCTGCGCTCGGGCGACTTGGGTGCCTTGGGGCGTGCTCTGGACGAGAGCCACGCCTCGACGCGCGATCTCTACGAGGTCTCGGCGCCGGAACTCGACGTGATCACCGATGCGGCGCGCGAATGTGACGGCGTGTTCGGTGCACGGCTGACCGGTGCCGGGTTCGGTGGGTGTGCCATCGCCCTGATCCGACCCGGGGTGCACGAGCAGGTGGAATCGCACGTGGCGGAGCGGTTCGAAGCGAGTTTCGGCCGCCGGCCGACCTTCGATCTGTTGCGCAGCGGTCCGGGCCCTGGCCGGGTCCGCGACGCGCAGGTGGAGTGACCCCTGGTGCCGCCCCGTCGGGGGCGGGCTCTCACGCTCGGCGAAGCGAGCCGCGGCCTTGCACGATCGCAGCGGCCCGGTCGCGAATCAGTCCGTCAGTCGGTGCGCAGCGGGCGCACGATGAGGTCTTTGAGTGCGAAGTTGCTGCCTTCGCCGACCCGCGTCACGAACAAGTCGTTGTGGTGGCGGATCAGGCCGAACTCGTCGAGGCAGGCAACTCCGCCGCATACCTCCATCGCGCTGACCAGCAGATCACTGGCGACTCGGCTCGAATCGACCTTCACCTTGGCGGCTTGCTCGCGCGAGAGGCGGTTCTCGTCGTAGAGCCGTGACAGGTGGAACAGCCACGTCAGGTTGCGTTCCAACGCGATGTCCATGTCCACCACGACATCCTGGACCCGCTGGAAGCGGCCGATCGGCTGGTTGGCGAACTGGATCCGTTCTTCGGCGTACGTCCGTGTCCGGTCGAGTGCGAAGGCGAGCGAAGCGAGGGCCAGGCTGGCGATGAACAGGCGGCCGCCGTTGAGTGTGGTCACCATCACCTTGAAGCCACTGTGGAGCTCACCGAGGATGTCCTGTTCGCTGACTCGTACCTGGTCGAACACGATCGAGCCGGTGCTCGACTGTTCCCACACCCGCTTGCCGCCCATCTCCACGTAGCTCACCCCCTTGGCGTCCATCGGCACCAGGAAGCAGGTGGAGCGCTGTCCGTTGGGGCCGTCCGGATTGGTGAGCGCATGGACGATCACATGGCTGGCCCAGTGGGCATTGGTCGACCAGCACTTCTCCCCGCGGATCACCCAGCTCGAACCGTCACGGGTGGCGGTGACCTCGGGATTCGCCGCATCGGAGCCGCGTCCGGGTTCCGATAGCCCGAACACGAACATCCGCTTGCCCGCGGCGAGGTCGGGCAAGTGGGCGGCCTTCTGCGCGTCGGTGCCGCACAGTTGCAGTGGCTTGGCGCCGAGCGATATCGCCGCTCCCGGGGTGATCGCCACCGACTGGCTGTGGTAGCCGAGCGCCAACCCCATCAACAACAGGTCGGTGTGGTCACCACCCTGGCCGCCGTGCCGCTCTTCGATCGGCAGACCGAACAGCCCCAGGTCGCCCATCTTGCGAATGCAGTCGTCCGGTACCAGCACGTGGTCCCGCTCCCACTGCAGGAGGTGCGGGGCGATCTCGGCGTCGGCGAAATCGCGGACGGTGCTGTAGAAGTCGAGCTTTTCCTCGGGGACGAGGTCTTTCAGGTAGGTGTCAAGGCGACGCGGCATGCGCTAGTTGTAGCGCACGCTTCTCCACCGTTCACCTGTGAAGCGGAGTCGGCAGGAACCTCCTCGGGTCGACCGCTTCGCTCCGCGCGACTCGTCGCCCAACCAGCAACCCGCGTCGCAACGGCCGAAGCGTGCTGCGATGACGCGGGCGGGTGCGGATCGCGCGGTATCCGCCGACCTCGGACGAGTCAGTCCTTCGCCGCGACCAGCCGCTCCGAGCCCGCCGCATCGGCCTCGACGATCGTCTTCTTCACCGGAGCCTTGGGTGCACGCAGCGCTTCGAGGAAGCGCTCCGCCACCGGGTTGGCCGGGCTGAGTTCGAGTACTCGCTCGAATGCCCGGATCGCGCCGTCGCGGTCCCCAGAGAACTTCAGGTTGTAGGCGAGCACCATCTGGGCGGCGACGTCGTACGGCTTCTTGACGAGGTACTCCCGCAGCTTGGCGAGGTGTCCCTCGAACGCCTTCGGGTCCTTGTAGAAGGTCCGCTTGTCGGCTTCCGCGTAGGCGATCGCCGAGTCGAGTCGCACCGCCTTGCGGATGATGTGGTCGGCGTAGTGGTAGTTGCCGACGGCGAACAACGCGTCTGCGAGCACGAAGTGGACGCTGGCATCCTCCGGTGCGTGGGCCAGCGCGCGCAGGTAGCTCTCGACCGCGTCTTCGTATCGCCCTTCCTTGAAGTAGTAGTCACCGAGCGTCACATGGCGGGTGGCCGCGGACTCTTCCGTGCTGGCAGCCGGCGGGGCGTCCGACGCTGGCTTTTCACCAGGGGTCGCGTCGACGATCGTGGTCGACGGGTACGGCGAGTAGTCGCCCGCACTGTTGACGTACACGTAGCTGACCGGCTGGTACGAGTACCACGACGGGTACCACCAGTAGTCGTAGTTCAGCGGGCACAGGTAGGAGTAGCCGCGCCAGTAGTGGTTCCAACCCCAGCCGAGCGAGTAGGAGCAGTAGAACGGGTCGTAGGTGTAGAAGTAGCGGCTCCGCCAGCCGAGGTGGTTGCAGAACCCCAGGCCGAACAAGTACGACCAGCGTGGGCTGTAGCGGTAGCCGTAGTGCTGCGAGACGTAGCGACGGCCGCGGAACCCGGTTCCACCGGCGTAGAAGCGCGAGTCGCCGCGCCGCGACGAATTCCCGGTGCGCCACCCGGCGCTGCTTCCTCCGGCACGACGGGCCGAGCCGTAGCGCGGATCACTGCCGAGGGACGATCGGGTCGTGCCACGACTCGGACGGCTGCTTCGACCGGCAGTGCGCGACGGAGTGGAGATCGGGCGCACGGTGTAGCGCGGAGTCGTGCCGCGGTAGGCTGAAGGCGACGTGCGGCGTTCGGTGCGCCGCGCGGTGCCGTTCGGGCTGATCCGCGTCGGCGATGTGCGCACCGATGGGCTCGGCACCACATACCGGTTGTGGTTGCCGCCGCGATCGACCGTGGTGGGGCGCCCACCGACGATCCGCTGCTGGCCGGACGGCGTGTTGCGTTGGAAGCGCGGTTGGTAGTTCGTCCTGGTCGGCGTGTAGGTGCGGGGCGTCACCGTGGTGGTCGGCCGCCGACCCGGGCTGTAGGTGCGCGGGGTCACGGTGGTGGCTGGCCGGCGGGCCAGGCCCGGGTTGTAGGTGCGGCTGCGAGTGTCCGTGCGAACAGGGCTCGGAGACACGACCCTCGGAGTGCTCACCCGCGGGGCGGAGAATCGAGGGGCGCTGGTCCGTGGTGCGCTCGTCCGTGGCGCGCTTCGAGGGGCGCTGAAGCGCGGCGCGCTGTGCGATGGGGCGCTCCGTTGTCCGCCCGAGAAGCCGCGACGCTGTGCAGCCAGGTCCGGGCACAGACAGGCAGCGATCGGCAATGCGAGCAGGAGGTTGGGGAGGGTCTTCATGGTCGGCAGTCCGCGGTGGAAGAACCGAGCGTACGGCAAATCCGATACCTGCGGATGCTCGGACGCAACATACTGATTTGCAATGGTTTAGATTCTCGCGACGAAACGGGGTCCAGCGCGCCCGGCAGGATCGTGTCTGCCCGGCAGGACAGTGCCGTTCGGTCCCGGAGGCCGGGGGGGCGGGTCGACACCGGGGCGCGCGAACGGTAGCAGGGCGGGAATGTGCCAGGTGACCGGCATTCTCGTGGGCTGCCTGCTGTTCGCTCCGCAGGGTCGCGATGTCGCGCCGGGTGGCTTGGCGTCCACCATTCGCGAAGCGGTCGACACGGTCGACCCCGTTGCACGCCGCCGTGCGGCGGACCGGCTGGCCGCACGGCCGGAGTCGCTCGCCGAGATGTGCACCGCGATGCGGAAGTTCGGCGACTTTGCCGCCGCGGTGCCGGGGCGCTCGCGAGAGAACGTCGAGCTGTGGGTCGGAGGGCGCGTAGAGGCGACCGAGCTGCACCTCTACACGCCGAAGAACTACCGGCCCGGGGTCCCCGCTCCGCTCTTGGTGCTGGGGCACGGCACCGGGGGAAACGGTCGCCAGATGCTGCCGATGTGGATCGAGTTCGCCGAGCGTACCGGCACGGTGCTGCTCGCGCCGAGCGAGGCCGGCGCGAACGGCGGCTGGGCGTTCTCCGAACGCGAGCGCGAGTCGGCGCGTTCGGCGATCCGTCACGTGCGTCGCCGGTTCGACATCGACGAGAACCGCATCTACTGCAGCGGAATCAGTCGCGGTGGGCACCTCGCTTGGGACGTAGCGCTGCGCTACCCCGACTTGTTCGCTGCGATCGCACCGATGATCGGTGGGCCACGGATCAAGTTGGTGCAGGGGCAGAACAACACTCGCTACCTGGAGAATGTCGCGCAGCTGCCGATCCGCGATCTGCAGGGAGCGAAGGACGACCGCTACCTGGTGGCCAACGTGCGTTGGGCGTTCACGCGGTTGAAGGAGCTGAAGGCTGCCGACGCGAAGCTCGTCGAGTTTCCGGATCTCGGACACTCGTTCCGCCTGGCGGCGGTCGACTGGGTCGAGTTCCTCGGGCGCAGCAAGCGTGACCCGAGGCCGCGGCGTGTGGTCCGGATGGTGGCGGAGCCGCGCGAGGTGCGGGCGTTCTGGGTCGAAGTGCAGGCGTTGGACACCGCCAAGGTGAAGGTGGTGCCTCGGCTGGTGGCGACCCGCGCGTTCACCGCACTCGATGAGCTCGGCCAGCGCGCCTACGTGGCGCGCGAGGTCGAGCGCCACACGGCTCGGCTCGAGGTGGTCATGTCCGGGCCGGGGGACTTCACCGCCAAGAGCCGCTTGCTGCGCAGCTTTCGGTTGTTGCTCGACGAGCGAATGCTGGTCGCCGGCAAGGGGGTGGTGGTGAAGCACAACGGAGTGCGCCGAGTCCACCCGCTCGAGCGGTCGAAACGGGTGCTGTGCCGCGAGTTCGTCGAGCGATTCGACCGGACCTTCCTGCCGATCGCCGAGGTCGTGGTGCGGTAGCCCGTGGTCCTTCACCTGCCGACCGAGGAGACGGCGCGAGCGGGCCGTGGGGTCAGCGACGTGGGCGACGGACTTCGGCCAGATTCCGTCAGGCGCGGCGGAACACCCGCACGACGCGTTCCCGGAGATCCTCGAGGATCAGGTAGGTGCACGGCACCAGCAGCAGGCTCACCGCCGTCGCGAACAACACACCGGCTGCCAGGGAGACGCCCATCGGGATCAGGAACATCGCCTGCACACTCCGCTCCAACAGCAACGGGGTCAGGCTGGCACACGTCGTGAGCGAGGTCAGCAGGATCGGGCGGAAGCGGGCACGGCCCGACTCACGAACCGCTTGCATCAGCGGCGTTCCGGCGCGCCGCTCGGTGTTGATGTAGTCGATCAACACCAAGTTGTCGTTGATCACTACGCCAGTCAGCGCGACGAAGCCGAACATCGACATGATGCTCAACTCCAGCCCCAACATCCAGTGACCGAGGATGGCGCCGACGAAGCCGAACGGGATCGCCAACATCACCAAGAACGGCTGCAGGTAGGAGCGGAACGGGATCGCCAGCAGTGCATAGATCAGGAACAGAACCACGTAGTAGCCGCTGCGCAGCGACTGCTGGGTCTCGGCGCGGTTACGGTTGTCGCCCTCGAACGACCAACCACGCAGCGAGGAATGGCGGCGCAGCAAGTTGGGCAGCAGCGTCTTCTGCAGGTCGCCGACGATCTCGCTGGCGCTGATGACGCGGGCGTTCACCCGCGCGGTCACGCTGATGGTCCGCGACCGGTCGGAGCGGCTGATGGTCGCGAAGCCGCGCCCGTAGGCAGCGTCGGCGACGGTGTGGAACGGTACCTCGTCGCCGGACGGAGTCCGTACCCGCATCTCTTCCAGCGTCGCCAGCGAGCGTCGGTCGGCCTCGGGGAAGCGCACCATCACGCGCATGTCCTCGCCCCGGCGTTGGATCCGTTGGACCTCCTCACCGTGGAAGCCGTGCCGCACCTGGGTGGCGAGGTCGCCGAGTGTCAGGTTGAGCATCTCTCCAGCCGGTTTGATGTGCAACTTGACCTCACGCTTGCCGCCGCGGAACGAGTCGCTTACCTCGGACACACCGGACAAGCCGCGCAGGTAGTCCTTGATCGCCTCCGCCGCGGCCCGCAGATCGCCGATCTCGGTGCCCGACATCTGCACGTTGACGTCCTTGCCGGAGCCGAACAGGTCGGTCGAGAACGAGAGCTCCTCGACGTCGGCGATCGGGCCGACCATCTTGCTCCAGCGATCGCGGATCTCCGCGGTGCTGATCGACCGCTGCTCGGCGGGAATCAGCTGGATGTTGACTTCGCCGAGGTGGCTGCCGCTGAACGAACTGTCGGAGCCGCCCGAGTTCTGGGAGCGCAGCACGTTGTACGGCTGAGTGCCCATCGAGGTCAGGATGTGCAACACCGGCCCCTCTGAATCGCCGGACTCGCGCGCCAGCTCCTCCTTGAGTCGACGCGCTGCCGCATCGATCAGTGCGATCTTGCGCGCGGTCTCCTCGATCGGTGTGCCCTGGGCCAGCACCAGGTTGGCCACCACGTTGTCGCCTTCCATCGGTGGGAAGTAGGCACTCTTGATCCGACCTGTGGTGGCCAGAGTGATCGTGAGCACGAACACCGCCAGCGCCGCGCACAGCGTCACGTAGCGGTAGCGCAGGGAGGCCTCGAGGAGGGGTGTGTAGATTCCGCTGACGAAGCGGTCGAGTCCGCCGGTGAACAACTTGCGGATTCGGTCCCACAGACGCGGCAACCACCCGCGAACTTCGCGGTCGAAGTCCATCGAGGACAGGTGCGCCGGGAGGATCAGCTTCGACTCGACCAGCGAGAACGCCAAGCAGAAGATCACGATCAGGCCGATGTCCCGCCATAGCTTGGCGGCGTTGTCGCTCATGTTGAGCATCGGCGTGAACGCGGCCATCGTCGTCAACACACCGAACACCACCGGGACGGAAACCGCCTTGGTGCCGACGATCGCTGCCCGGATGCCGTCGGGAATGCGGTGCCGGTGCGCGTGCACGCTCTCGCCCACCACGATCGCGTCGTCGACCACGATGCCGAGCACCATCAAGAAGGCGAACAACGAGATCATGTTCACCGAGATGTCGAGCATCGGCATCAGCGCGGCGCACCCGAGGAACGACACCGGGATGCCCAGTGCCACCCAGAAGGCCAGGCGCAAGCGCAGGAACACCGCGAGCACCGCGAACACCAGCACCAGCCCGCTCAGCATGTTGCGGGTCAGCAGATCGATCCGGCTGCGCAGGATCACCGTCTCGTCGTTCCACAGCGTCAGCTTGATTCCGTCGGGCAGCTGGGAGCGCATGCGGTCGACATAGCGGCGCGCCGCTTCCACGACTTGCACGACGTCCTGGTTGCCGACCCGGAACACCTGCACCTGCACCGCATCCTCGCCGTCGAAGCGGGTGGCTTGATCGCTCTCGGCGAACCCGTCGATCACGCGACCGATGTCGGAGACCCGCACCATGCTGCCGTCGCTGCGGGTCAGCACGGGCAGTTCGGCGAACTGGGCGCCGCTGTAGCGCTGGCCGACGGTGCGGATCAGGACCTCTCCGCCCTCCGTGCGCACCGAACCGCCGGGCAAGTCCATGGATGCGCGCCGCACCGCCGTCGCCACCTGGCCCAACGTCAGGCCGTGGCGACGCAGCGCGTCCTCCGCGACCTCGATGGTGATCTCGTAGGGTCGCGCCGCGATGATCTCCACCTGGGTGATCTCCGGCAGATCGGCCAGGTCGTCGCGGACCTTCTCGGCCAGCGCCTTCAGACTCGCTTCGCTCGCCTTGCCGGAGATCGCGATCGTCACCGCCTGACGGCGCAGCGTGACCTCGCGAACCACCGGTCGACGGGCTTCTTCGGGGAAGTTGTCGATCGCGTCGACCCGCGTCTTCACCTCGTCGAGCAGTTCACGGGGTTCGAAGTCTCGCATCACCTCGACCAGGACCGTGCCGACCCCCTCGGTGGCGCTGGCCGTGAGTCGCTTGACCCCCTCCAGTCCGAAGATCTCGTTCTCGATCCGCTTGCAGATCCCCTCTTCGATCTCTTCGGGAGCCGCGCCGGGGTAGGGCACCGTCACCGCGATCTGGAACGTGTCGCGAGGTGGGAAGACCTCGCGCCGCACCGACCGCAGGGCGACCAACCCGGAGACGATCATCACCGCCATCAGGATGTTGGCGGCCACGTGGTTGTTCGCGAACCACGCGATCATCCCGCGGTGTCTCATCGGCCTCCGTCGCCACCGACCGTGGCCTTGCCCGCCGGCGTCGGCTCGGCGATGACTTCGACGCGCATGCCCTCGAACACCGCCGAGATCGGCGAAAGGCAGACGCGTTCGCCGCGGCTCAGCCCCTCGTCGAGCACGGCCCGCGAGTCATCGGCGAACAGCACGTGAATGCGCCGCGGGTGCAGTTGGCTGTTCGCGTCGACCACCAGGACTTCGCCATCGCCGCGCACCGCGCTGCGCGGGACCTCGACCACGTCCTTGAACTCGCGGCCGTGGATCACCGCGGTCACGAACATCCCGACCGCCAGCGGCGGCCGCTCACCGGAGTCCGGCAGGCGGCCGTACGGATCGTCGGCCCGTGCGACCACGTGGATCATCCGCGTCTTCGGGTCGATCTCCCCTTCGGTGCGCACCAGGCGCGCCGACCACTCGTGGGTCCGTCCGGCGAACTGCGCCCGCAGGGTCACCGCCGGTCCGCCGGTGGAAGCCGCTTCGCCGCGGAACGACGGCGGAAGGTCGAGGAAGCGCAGCTTCTCGTCGTGCAACGGCAACCGGACCTCGACCGCGGCGATCGAATACACCCTTGCCAGCACGCTGCCGATGCTGACGAATTGGTGTGCGTCGACGCCCTTGCGGCGTACTCGACCGGCGAAGGGTGCGCGGATGGTCGCGCGGTCGCGCCGTAGGGTCGCCTTCGCGAGCGTGGCCTTGGCCGCGGCGAGCGCCGCCTTCGCCTCGTTCACCTGTGGGGTGCGCAGGGTCAAGGCGGTCGGTTTGCCCTTGCCGAGCGCCTGCCACTCGCGCTTCGCGATATCGGCCTCGGCGGACTCGCGGCTCAGTACCAGGTCGGCCTGCGCCACTTGGGCCGCGGCCTGCACCACTTCGAGTTCGTAGTCGCGCTTGTCGATCCGGACCAGCACTTCGCCCTCGGCGAAGAACCCACCCTCGACCAACGACGGCGCCACCCATTCCACTTCACCCGCGATCTGGGCGACCAGGTCGATCTCGATCTGCGGCGCGACCGTGCCCTGGGTCGTCACGTCGAGCTTCTGGGTCACCGGGTTCACGGTGATGCAGCGCACCAGTGGCAGCTGCGCCACCGGGGTCGCCGGAGTGCGCAGCCCGGCGGTGCGGTTCATCCACCAGACGATCAGCGCGGTGACCGCGATGATGGCGAGGCATGACAGGACGGTGTTCCGCTTCATGGCGACAGCTTGGCTCCTTCGTGCTCGAAACCGCCGCCCAAGGCGAGGTGGAGGTCGACGCGCAGGTCGAGCAGCAGGCGGCGGGCGGTCAGCACCTGTGCCGACAGTTCCAGCGCGCCGCGTTGCGCTTCGAGCACGGCGATGAAGTCGCCCAGCCCGCTGCGATACCGCTCCTCGGCCAACACGCTGGCCCGTCGGGATTCGCCTTCCGCAGCGGTGAGTCGCTCGAGGCGACCCGTGAGGAAGCCGCGTGCGGCGAGCAGCGATTCCACTTCCGTGTAGGCGTGCAGTGAGCGCTGGGCGAATGCCGCGATCGCTTCGTTCTCGCGCGCTGCGGCGAGTTCGGCCGCGTTGCGGCGCCGGCCGCCGTCGAGGATCGGGCCGACCAGATTGGCGGCCGCGTTCCAGATCAGGAAGTCGAGATCGAGCAGGTCCTTGATGTCGTCGCTGGTGGTTCCGGTGCGCCCGGACAGATCGAGCCGCGGGTAGAGCGCCGCCTGCGCCTCGTCGACGCGGAACCCGGCTGCGACCAACCGCTCCTCGGCGGCGCGCACGTCGGGCCGGCGTCGGACCAATTCGGCGGGCAGACCCGCCGGAATGGGTGCGGTCGGCACGGGCAGCTGCTCTGGCAACTCGGTACGTCCCGCCGGGTAGGTTCCGGTCAGCAGTTCGAGCTGCCGCACCGCCCGCTGCAGCTGCTCCGCGAACCCGAGTTCGCGGGCCTGCGCCGCCATGCGTCTCGATCGAGCCAGACGAAGGTCGAGCGCCGGGCGAACTCCGCGGCGGAAACGGTCTTCGACCTGTGCTTCGGATGCGCGGTAGCTGGCGGCGGTCGTGCGCGCCAGCGCGACCTGCTGGCCCGCTTCGACGGCGGCGAACCACGCCTTCGCCACCTGACCGGCGATCGACTGCCGTGCCGCGCGCAGGTCGTGCAGGGTCGCCCGCGCCTCGGCCGTCGCCGCGTCGCGCCCGGCGCGCAGTCGCCCCCAGAGGTCGACTTCCCACGCGGCGTTCAGGTTGACCCCGAAGGAGTTGTAGAGGTTGACCAGCGGCCGCCTGCCGGAACCACCCGGGAAGCCGACGAACACCGACCGCTGGCGACCGGCGTTGCCGCCGAGGCTGAACTCCGGGATGCGCGCCGCGCCGGCGACCTGGGCCTGCCGGACGGCGGCGGCGACCCGCGCCTGAGCGGCCTGCAGGTCGTGATTGTGCACCAGGGCGCGGCGGATCGCCGCGGTCAGGGCCGCCGAGCCCAGCTTGTGCCACCAATCGGGGTCCACCGTGCCAGACGCCGAGGCGCTCCCCCATCGAACCGGGGGGGGGACGACGACACTCGATGGGTCGGTCCGCGACGGGCCGGCGCACGCCCCGGCGATGAGGCACAGCGTCGCGAGGGGGTACGGTCGGGTAGGAAGCAGGCTCATCACTGGTCGGGACCCTGTGGACCTATCGGGTCACGGGCCGCGGGAATGCGTGCGATCTGCGGGGAATTGCGCGTCGGGGCGTGGGCAGGTTACGGCGCCCGCGGGCGTGCCGCCGGCGCAGGAGCCCGGGCCTCAGATGGACGGGTCAGGAGGTGCGTGGATTTCGGCGCAGGTCACCGCCCGAAGCACAGCCGGATTGGTGGGTTCGGCGAGGCTTTCGCGGGGAGACGGCTGCTGGATGGCGCGGATCTCCTGAATTGTCATTTCTGTGGCGCGGACTCCGAGCCCGGATCATTCGTGGCGAAAGCTGCGAGTGCGCAACGTCGCTGCGGGCCTCGTCGGACGTCGGAACCTGCTCCTCGCGGAGAGGCACCCCGCCTCCGGGCCGAACCTGCTGTTCTCCTTGCCATCAGCGACCTTGTGCGATCTGGCGACGTTGCTCACGAGTAGTCCGCGCCAGCCGCAGCGCGAACGGGTACCAGCATAGCCCCGCCATCGCGAGGGCGCCGGTCGCGACCCAGGCCGCCACCCCGCTGCCCAGCGACCGGCCGGCGATCCCGCCGCTTGCGCAGGCGAGCACCAGGACGATCCCGTAGAGCAGGAAGGTCCTCTCCAGTGGCTTGAACCGCCACGGGTCGTCCGGCTCCTGCCGAAGCCCGGCAAGGGTCGACGAGTGCTGGGCCAGCGCGATCCGCAGCCGAACCACCATCCGGCACGACAGCAGCAGCGAAACCACCATGAACCACGCCAGCGTGGGGACTGCCACGCGCTTCAGCGTGTGCGGTGGGATCTCCAGTACCAGCTGGTCGGCGATGCCGCCGACGTTGGTCAGTGCGTTGAACGCCCCGGCGAACAGCGCTGCGGCCATCGTCACCACCACTGCGATGTCGGCGGTGGTGTCCTCCAGCGAGTCGGTCGCGTGTTGCTCGCGTAGCTCGATCGCGATCGGGGCATGGGTCCACGCCGCGTCCAGCCGACGGGCGGTGGCCAGGGCACGGCGGTGGTCGCGCAGCAACATGGCCATCAGCACGACGAGCAGCGCCGCGCCGAGCAGCGCGCTGAGCCACCATGCGAGGCCCCAGGCGATGCACGCCAAGCACAGGCCGCCCGCCGCGGAGATCCCGGTGAGCAGCAGGAAGTTCGGTGTCACGCCCAGCAGGTTCACGGGCGCGAGTTCGAGTCGGCCGTGCAGCACCTTGGCCAGCTTGTTGCCTTGGATCACCATGCCCATGTGGCAGCGCGCCAACACCAGGCCGATCAGCAACCCGCTGAGCGCAGCGATCCCGCCGGTCAGGCTGAGGATTCGACGCGGTACGAACGCGAGCTCGGGCGGGTAGTCGGCACCGGACATGGCGTCGGCGGCAGCCATCACCAAGGCCGGGACCAGTACGTTGGCGACCACGAACATCAGCCGGCGCACTTCGACGTTGCTGCGAAACTCGCGCACCGCGGCGCGGAAGTCCTGTGCCGCCGCGGTGACCGGATCCATCGTCTCGCCGGGGTTCATCGCCCGCGACTCCTCAGGCTGAAGCGCGGCTCCCGCCCCGACCGGGGGAGTTCGCGCAGCGCCGCGGATCCGCGGAGTCGCCGCAGGGTCGCGGCGCGCAGTGCCGTGTCGAGTTCCGTGCCGAGTGCGGCGGCGCGCAGTCGCGCGGCGTCGCCCAGCGAGAACGTGCCCGGCAGCATGGACAGCCATGGCTCGTCGTCGCGCATGCCGTGCAGCGACCGCAGGTGTGCAACCGCGTCGCGCAGCACCACGCGATGGTCGAACGCCAACCCGGGCGGGCGCCGCGCATCGTGGAATCGCGCGTCGGCGGCATCGTCACCGGCCTGCACCGCGGGTCGTTCGGCTACCCAGGCCAAGTACACCGCCGACACGGTGTGGCCGCGCGGGTCGCGCCCCGGCGTGCCGTAGGCACCGAGCTGCGGACCGAGCGGAACTCCGAGCCCGGTCTCCTCGATCAGTTCGCGTCGGGCGGCATCCGCGAGGTCCTCGTCCTGATCGACGAATCCACCCGGCAGCGCCCAGCGGCCGGCGAACGGGTCGTCCCCGCGGCGGATCAGCAGCACGCGCAGCGGGGGGATCGTCCCTGGGCGGACCGGATCGGTGGTGAACACCGCGACGTCGACCGTCACCGCGGGGCGGGGGTAGGGATAACAGAACTGCCTGCGCTTCATGATCGGTTGCCGCCGAGCGAGTCCGGGACCGCCGCCAGCGCGGCACCGAGCCGGCGGTAATCGTCGAGATGGTTGTAGGCCTGTGCGGCAATGCGCAGCAAGCGCCGTGGCGCCGCTGGCCACGACATCACCGGTACCTCGATGCGGTGTTCGTGGAACAGCCAGTCCTGCAGCGGATCGATGGTCATCGGGCTCGTACCCGCGCCATCGGTGCGCGCGGGGATCGGTACCGCGGCGAGGCTGCCGAGCATGGACTCGGGTGCCGGGGCCTCGGCGACGCCGAGTGCTTCGAGCAGCACCGCCCGCCCGGCGACCGCCAGCTCGTGGTTGTGCCGGCGCAGCTCCGGCCACCCGCCCGGGAACAGCTGGCCGAGCCACTCGAGCGCCGCCGGGATGCACAGCCACGGCGTCGGGTCGTCGGTGCCCGCCCAGTCGAACTCGAGCCGGAATCGACTCCGATCGGTGCGTGGCGAGTTCGCCCCGTGGCTGATCGACAGCGGGCGGATCCGCGGCTGGCGGTCCGGGTGGACGTAGAGGAACGCCGAGCCCTTGGGGGTGCACAGCCATTTGTGGCAGTTGCCGGTGTAGTAGGTCGCGCCGAGCGCGGTGAGGTCGAGTTCCACCATCCCCGGGGCGTGGGCTCCGTCGACCAGGCTGTCGACGCCCCGCTGGCGCAGTGCGGCGACGATCCGATCGACCGGTAGTACCAGCCCGGTCGGGCTGGTGATGTGGTCGAGCAACACCAGTACGGTGTGCGGCGACACCGCGCCGAGCACCGCGTCGACCACGGCGCCATCATCGCGCAGCGGGAACGGGACGTCCGCCACCACCACCCGTGCCCCGGCGCGGTCGGCCACGTGGTGCAGCGCGTTGCGGCAGGCGTTGTAGACGTGGTCGGTAGTGAGCAGTTCGTCGCCGGGCCCGAGCTCCAGCGATCGCAGCACCGTGTTCACCCCGGCAGTGGCGTTGCGCACCAGGGCGATGTCGTCCGCCGGTGCGCCGACGAATGCGGCCAGGGCGGCGCGGGCCGCGTCGAGCAGCCCTTCGCATTCCCGCATGAAGAACGCCACCGGCTCGCGCTCGATTCGTGTGCGCAGTTCCGTCTGGACCGCGGACACGGTAGTCGGGCAGGCGCCGAACGAGCCGTGGTTGAGGAAGGTGATCTCCGGGTCGAGCTGCCAGTGGGCGCGGAGTGGGTTCATGGTCGGGTAGGGGCGCTCCTGACCACGGCCGCCGGCAGTAGGTCCGCCAGCTGGCGGATCGTCGCCGGCCCGTGGCCCGCGTAGTGGTTGTTGGCGTACACGTAGCCGATCGGGACCTTCTCGACGAGACGTTCGAGGAGACGTGCCCACCGCTCCAACCGGCGGGTGTGGTCGATGACGATCCGGTCGAAGGTCCGTGTGCGCTCTTCCACCGCCTTGCGGTCGCCGATCAACCGCACGTAGAGGAAGTCGGTGGTGACCAGGTCGAGTGCGAGCTGATCCGGATGCGGCATGTAGGCGAGGTCGACCAGCACCAGCGCGGCGCGGTGCCGGCGCAGCAAGTCCAGCAAGGCGCGGTTCAGCCATCCCTTGTTGCGCACCTCGACCGCATAGCGGAAGCCATTCGGCAGGGTGCCTAGGAACGCGTCGAGCCGGCCGAGGAACGCGCGCTGGTCGGGGAACACGCTGCGGTTGAAGTACGGCAGCTGCAGTACCAACGGGCCGCACTTGTCCCCCAGGCCGCGCATCGCGCCGAGAAACTCCTCGGTGTCCCCGCCGACCCGATCCGGCTGCAGCAAGGTGTCCGGGTTCGGGGTCGCATCGGCGCCGCCGTGCACGATGCTGCGCGGGAACTTCGCCGCCATCACGAACCCCTCGGGCGTCTTGAGGTGCCACCCCGCCACCAGCTTGTGGTCCGGGATGCGGTAGTAGGTGACGTCCGCCTCGACGGTGGAGAACTGCGTCGCGTAGTGCCCGAGATAGTCTCCGGGCACGGTGCCCGGCGGGTAGAACGGACCGACCCAGGTCTTCTCCGACCAGCTCGAGGTGCCGTAGCGCAGGACGCCCATCCGGGCATCATGAGCCGGGCGGTGGCGAATCCAGCAACTGCCCGGACGATTCGATCGGGGTCGCGGCCGCCGCGGTCTGACTCGACCGCCGGACGTCGCCGACCGTGCACTCCGGCGTGCGTGCGTCCCCTGGGGTGGGATCCGCGCGCTTCCCGAGGGTGCAAGTACCCGTATCGTCGACTGTTGCGGCACGCGTCCGCGACAGCGGACCGGCGCGCGCGCACCCAGACCCTATACTCCTCCGCTCCCGAATCCCCGATTCGTCGACCCCGCACCAATGCCCGTCATCCGCGAGAAGCGCTTCCTCCGCGTCAAGCTGGACATGGTCACGCGCTGCCAGCTGCGCTGCATCATGTGCCACTTCGCCCACCCGGACTTCCAGGAGAGCAAGGTGACGATGGGAGGTGAGCTGCTGGAGAAGGTCGGCAGCGAGTTGTTCCCGATCGCCCACGACGTGGTGCTGTCGTCCAGCGCCGAGCCGCTGCTCGCCAAGGACCTGCCGCGCGCACTCGAGCTGTGTCGGGAGCACGGGGTTCCGAACTTCCACTTCTCCACCAACCTGCTGGCGATGAATCGCCGCATCATGGAGAAGGTGATCGAGGTGCAGATGCCGTTGATGACGGTGTCGATCGATGGGGCCACCAAGGAGACCTTCGAGCGCATCCGACCGCCCGCGAAGTGGGAGTCGCTGATGGACCGGTTCGATCTGGTGCGGGAGGTCAAGCAGGCCTCCGGTTCGGACCTGCCGCACCTGTCCGCCACCGCGGTGCTGATGCGGTCGAACATCCGCGAGATGCCCGACCTGATCCGGCTGATGCGCGACAAGGGCGTCACCCAGATGAACTTCGTCCACATGGCGGTGATGGGTGGACTGGGGATCGAGAACGAGACCCTGGTCAACGATCCGCGGCTGTGCAACGCCACGCTGCGCGAGATGCGGCGGGTTGCCGACGAGGTCGGCATGCAGGTGATGTTGCCGATGGAGATCCCCGAGAAGCTCGCCGCAGGTCGGCCCGATGGCGACCTGCTGGATGCCACGCGCAGCGACGACGGGGGCGGCAGTGCGCTGCGGCAATCGGACGAGATGGTCGGCGTCGAAGGGTCGCTCGACGTCGCGGCGTACCTCAACCACAAGATCGACGAGTTCCTGCTGAAGGCCAAGAAGAAGGACGATCACCGCCGGGCCTGCTACTTCCCGTGGTACTACATCCACGTGAACCCCGACGGGACGGTGTTCCCCTGCGGCTCCTGGTTCGAGTTCACGACGTTCGGCGACTTCAAGACGCAGAGCTTCCGCGAGATCTGGACCGGCGAGAAGTTCACCGAACTGCGCCGGCAGATCCGGGAGATGGAGTTGCGCGATGTGTGCGCCAACTGCTCGGTGGCCAACATGGGCCGCCCGGACGTATTGGCGTCGTTCAGCCACCGGGCGAAGGTGCGCCGCGGCAACCGCCCGGCGACCTCCGGCTGACGGGCCGCGGTATTTCTCCCGGTTTCGGTGTGGACGAACGCGCCGGTGAAGGCTCCGTGAGTGCCCCGGCGGCGGTTGCATCGCCCGCAGCCCGGGATAGTGTGCGACGGCACAGCACAGGCTCCGAACACCCATGATTCAGACACCGGATTCCGACACGGTCACCGAGCAAGTGCGCGTTCGGGCGGCGGCGCGCTACCTGCCGGACGAGTCCGACCCCGACCTCGCCAGCTTCCTGTTCATGTACCGGATCACCATCGCCAATGAAGGCACCCGCGAGGTCAAGCTGCTGTCTCGCCACTGGGTGATCCGCGATGCGTTCAACGAGCGCAGCGACGTGCGCGGACCCGGAGTGGTCGGCGAGTACCCGGTGCTCGCCCCGGGCGAGAGGTACGAATACAAGAGCACCTGCAAGCTGCGCACCCACTGGGGAACCATGGAGGGCAGCTATCAGTTCGAGGAGACCGAGACCGGTCGGTTGCTCACTGTCGAGATCGGCCGATTCTTCTTGGTGCCACCGGCCAAGGTTCAGCTCGGATAGCGCCGCGCGGAGCCGCCGCGGGTGCGCTGCAGACCCGGGGGCACACGGGTCACCGGCGTGCTCCTGAATCGCGCGGGCCGCGCCCGCCATCGACTTCGGGTCGCTTGTTCGTGGTGCTGTGTCGGGGCGTGCGGAATCGCGCAGTGCGCGGCGTCGACTGGCTCGGCTGCGGCGATCGCACGCCGTCCCAGGCCCGTCAGCCAGGGGGATTTGGGTGCAATCCCCGGGCGGGTTTGGCAAGATGGGGGCGCGGTGGGTGCCGGGGACGGAACCGGCAACGACCCGATCAGTCGGTGCTCGCTGCGCCGGCGCGCATCGGCCCGACTCGTTTGCGTCAGACCGGTCTCTCTCCGAAATGCCCTACAGCGACCTAGCGACCTTCGGTTCTCCAGCACCGCAGCAGGGAGATTCCGACGCGGTCGGTCCTGCCCGGCGCGTGGATGAGCCTGCGCCGTTGCGCCCCAAACGGGTGCTGTTCTTCGGCAAGACGAAGGCGCGGACCTGTTGCACCGGCGCTCTGGTGCACGCGCTGCAGCAGCACGGGCTCGAGGTGAACTGGGTCAACTGCTCGTTCCTGAAGCGCTACTTCGGCAGGTTCGGAATGCACCTGCTGACCCGCTACATCCGCAAGCGGTTCGACCCCGACCTGTTGTTCGTGTTCTACCACGACCTGCCGCGCGACCTGATGGCCGCGTTCTCGCGGGAGGTGCCTACCGTGGTGTGGATGGAGGAGCAGACCGAGACCGATCCGGCGCACATCGACTACGTGCGCGACGTCCGCCTGCTGTGCCTGTCGACGCCGCGGTTGGTGCGCGAGTACCGTTCCCATGGCATCGACGCGTCGACGTTCATGCTGAGCGGCTTCTCGCCGAAGTTCCACGAGCCCTACCAGGCTGAGCAGCCGATCACCTACGACCGCGACATCGCGTTCATCGGCGGCCCGGGGCACACCGGCGATCGTTCCGGGTTTCTCGCTTGGTTGGCGCAGTGGCATCGGATCGACATCTTCGGGCGGGTCGAACCGTGGTTGCCGTACCTGCGTCGCTACCCGCAGCTGCGTTTCGCGCGCGAGGCCCGGCCGTCCGACTACGCCGAGATCTGCGCGCGCTCGCGGATCGTGCTCGGCCTCAACCAGGACCACCAGTCGCCGTACTACTTCAGCAACCGGCTCTTCCTGACGCTGGCGTGTCGCGGCTTTCACCTGATCCACTACGTACCCGGTACCGAGAAGCTGTTCGTCGACGGCCGACACTTGGCGTGGTTTCGTGACCGCGAGGAGTGCCTGGAACGAATCTCCTACTACCTCGACCACCCCGCGGAACGCGAGGCGATCGCGCAAGCCGGCTACGACTTGGTGAGCAAGGGGCATCGCTACGAGGACCGCGTGGCCGACATCCTCGCGATCCTCGCTGGCGAGCAGCAGCTGTGCTGTCCAGAGGGAGTCGAGGGTCCGTTGCCGCCGCGCACGCTGCTGCAGCCGCGCCGGGTGGACAGTGCGCCGTTGGCAGCTGCCACAGTGGATTCCGAACGCGGGCGAGCGTTCGCCTCCGGGGGTCCGGCCGAGCCGCGCTGGCGGGCGACGGGTGGGTCCCGCGCCGGACTGAGCTGATCGATGGACCAACCCCCACGGGTCGCGTAGGGGCGCGGGTCCGGCGCGGCGATGCGGATCCTCCACGTCCTCGCGGAACGGGGCTTCTCGGGGGGCGAGAATCAGCTCCTCGCGACCGTCCGGCACCTGCAGGCGGGCGGCCACGAGCAACACATGGTACTCGATCCGCGCGCCAGCTTCCGCGGCTGCGCCGAGCAGCTCGAGATCCCGTGGACCGAGCTGCGGTTTCGCGGCAACTACGACCTGATCGCCGCGCGCCGGCTTCGGCGCCGCATCGATGAAGTGCGTCCCGATCTGGTGCACCTGGCGTGCTCCCGGAGCCACAAGATCGGTGCGCTGGCGACGTTGTTCGGGCGCCGCAACGCACTTCCGCCCCGGGTTGTGACGCGGCGCATGGACTACCCGATCGGCAACACCCCGTTCCGCCGGTGGATCTACGGTCGCGCTGTGTCCGCCGTGGTGGTGATCTCGGCGGGGGTGCGCGACGCGGTGCTGGCGGTTGGGGTCGACCCGGGGCGGGTCCACCTGATCCACGAAGGCGTGGCGACCCGCGAGCTCGCATCGCTCCGCGCTCCGGAGCGACGGGCTGCGGCACGCGCGCGCCTCGGGCTCGATGCGGCGACGTTCTTCGGCGTGACCAATGCGTCGCTGCACCGCCGCAAAGCCCACGAGGTGCTCCTCGAGGCGCTGGCTGGCCTCGACCTGCCGAGCGGGAAGCGGCTGGTGTGGCTGTTCGGCGGAGACGGGCCCGAGCGTGCGGCGCTTCAGGCGCGGGCGGCGGAGCTATCGAGTGGTATCGAGGTGCGGATCCCCGGGCGAATCGACTACGTCCAGGAGGCCCTCGCCGCGGCCGATGCGTTTTGCTTGCCGTCCCGCTACGAAGGGCTGGGAGTGGCCCTGCTCGAAGCCATGGCCAGCGGCGTGCCGTGCATCGCGTCGCGCGTCGGCGGCATGCGCGAGGTACTGGAAAGCGGAGTCTCCGGGCTGCACGTCGAACCGGGGGATGTCGAGGGACTGCGCGCGGCGGTGCAGAGCCTGGTCGTCGACGCATCGTTGGCCGCGCGACTCGGCGCTGCCGGATCGGAACGGGCCCGCGACCTGTTCGACGTGACGCGGATGGGCGAACAGACCGAAGCGCTGTATCGAGCCGTGTGCGCCGGGTCGGCGACCCCGCACGCTGCGCGGTAGCCGACGGGTCGAAGCTACTTCACCTTGAGTTCGAACCCGCCCTTGCGCAGCCGCAGCCGCTCACTCTCCATGTCGGCGCGAGTCAGCGGGTGTCGCTCCAGCCAGCCTTCGGGGAACTCGAGGATCAGCCCGCGCTCGCGACCCCGCACTTCGAGCTTCGGCAGGCCGCGGTGGCTCCGCCCGCGATTCAGGCGGGCGGCTAGCCGCAGCAGCAGGCACAGCTTCCACGCTTGTTCGCGGTGGAACGGCGGCAGCGCATCGAACAACTCGGTCGGCAGTCGCCGGCGGTGGCCGCGCACCAGCGTGGCGAGCAGGGACTGATCTTCACGGGAGAACCCAGGCATGCTCGAGTTCGCCAGCAGGTAGTGGCCGTGCTTGTGGTACCCGGCGTGGCTGATCGTCAGCCCGATTTCGTGCAGGGCGCAGGCCCAGGCCAGGGAGCGGGCGCTCTGCGGGTCGAGGCTCCAGTCCTGGCGCACCGCGCGGAACAGGGACATCGCGGTGTTCTCGACCCGCAACGCCTGGTCGCGGTCGACCTGGTAGCGGGCACTCATCGCCAGGATCGTGCGCTCGCGCACGTCCTCGTGCCCGATGCGACCCACCAGGTCGTACAGCAGTCCTTCGCGGAGGGCGAACTCCGACGCCAGCATGCGCTCGATGCGTAAGCTGCGGAACAGTGCCTCGAGCACCGCTACGCCAGCTGGCAGCACCGCGGCGCGGTCCGGGGTGCTCAGTCCTTCGAGCGCGATCGCGTCGGTTTGACCGGCGGCGACGATCGCCTTGCGCAGCCGTCGCAGACCTTCCAGTGTGATGGCGCCCTCGCTCCAGCGGTTGGCCTCGAGGATCGCCGCGCAGGCGCGGATGGTGCCCGAAGCGCCGATGCACTCCACCCAGCTGGTCTTGCGGTACACTGCCTCGATCGGGTGCAACTCGAGGCGGGCGGCGGTATCGGCGTTCTTGAATGCGCGCGCGGTGATCTTGCCATCCGGAAAGAACCGCATGTAGCTGACGCAGCCCATTTGCAGGCTGTCGACCAGCGCCGGCTCGAAGCGCTCGCCGAGCACCAACTCGGTGCTGCCACCGCCGATGTCGATCACCAGCCGTCGGCCGGCGTCGTCCGATAGGTCGTGTGCGACCCCCAGGTAGATCAGCCGGGCTTCTTCCGGCCCCGGGAGCACTTCGATCGGCACGCCGAGCGCTCGGCGTGCGCGGCTCAGGAAGTGTCCCGGGGCGTGGCGGATCCGCCGCAGAGTGTTGGTGCCGACCGCGCGGATGTTCTGCCGCGGCACGTTCTGGATGCGCTGCCCGAACCGCTCGAGGCTGGCGATTGCGCGTTCGACCACCTCCTCGTCCAGGCGCCCACTGTCGTCCAAGCCCGCGGCCAAGCGCACCGGGTCACGCAGTCGATCGATGATCGTGATGTGCCCGTGGGTCACCCGACCGATCACCAGATGGAAGCTGTTGGACCCGAGGTCGATGGCCGCCACCGACTGCTCGGCCGCGTCGTTCGGCAGCTCGGCTTCGTTCGGCGAGCTCTTGGACCTGCTGTTGTTGGTCACCGGTGTGCGCGGTTCGTCGTCGGGAGCCCCGTCCCCTGGAACTCAGCCATTGCGCCGTCGAACAGCGGATGCCGGCGGCCTCCGGGATTCGACAGCTGGCGGCGCATCGGACGAGACTCGGTCACGGGCCGCAGAGGTCGCGGCTCGCGAGATCGTCACCGCGTCCCGGACCTCCGTCAAGCGCGCACGCACCCACCTCCGCGGCTACTCGTACTCCTTCAGTTGGGTCACCCAGCCGGAGGAGTAGAACGCCGTCCCCTGCAGTTCGCCCCGCGCGCTGTTGCTCAGCCGCCACACACCCTTGACCGTGACCGTGTTCGCCTCGGCGTTGAGCTTCGCCGCTTCCGCCGCGCGGCCGCCGTCGGGATCCTCGCTCCACTCGACCGACAGGATGCCCTCGTAGCTACCGGTGTAGTCGAAGCCGTTCAGCGGATCGCCGTGCAGGGTGATCGCGCCGCTGAATTTGCGGGTCACTCCGTTGGCGTCGATGCACTCGGTGAGCCGAAGTCGCCAGTCGAAACCCGCGCTGAGGTCGCCGGTCACCGATACCACCTCGACGCACGCTTCGGGTGGCGGCGGGGTGGCGCTCAGGGCGCGAAACGGGTTGTTGATCGCCTCGATCACCGTCGGTTCGAACACGTCCTGGTGGATGCGTCGGGTGACGATGTGGCCCAGCGAGAACTCGATGATCTGCGTGTCGAGCTGCGGCGTGCTCGATCCGCTGCTGCCATGCGAACACGCGGTCGCCAACAGCAGCAGCAGGGCGGCGCGCGGGGTCCAGTGGCCGCGGGGCGTGGGAGACTTGGCGTTCATCGCAGTGTCGTGCGGTGAGGATACCCGCAGCGTGCCGCGGACCCGAGGGGTGTACCGGATCCGGTGGGGGCGGCCCAGTCGTGCGAAGGAACGGTGCTACCGTGCGTTTCGGGGCTGTTGCGGACCGGGTCGCGGAGGCGCACCGCGAATCTTAATCGTTGCCGTCGCGCGGGTGCGGCGCGGGTGCTGGCGGTCGGTCCGAATCGCCCGCAGCGTGGGTCGTCAGGGCGCGGATCTTGGTGCCACCGCTGTCCACCAGAAGCGCACTGGTCAGTTCGAGACCGGTGCGCAGCGCGAGCCGGCGATCGGCCGCAGCGAGCGTCACGTCCCAGCCAACGGGGCGCGCCGCGAGAATGCGGCCCAGACTGCGGTACAGCGTGGGGAGTCGTGCGGCACTGCCCAGGCGAAGGCCATATGGCGGATTGGTCACCACCGCGCCGCGGCCGCTCCATCCGGTCGGGTCGAGTTCGGACAGGCGGGCGACCGCCAAGTCGAGGTCTGCCGCCACACCGGCGCGCATGGCATTGGCCCGGGCCGCGGCGATCGCCCCTGCGTCGCGATCGCGGCCGAGGATTCGGAACTCCAACCCGGCGCGCTCGCGCGCGTTCGCGCTTTCTCGCACGCGTGTCCAAAGTGCCGCGTCGTGGCTGGTGAATTGCTCGAACGCGAACCCGCGCCCACGCCCTGGCGGCAGGTTGCGGGCCAGGGCCGCGGCTTCTATCAGGATCGTTCCCGATCCGACGAATGGATCGATCAGCGTCGAGCGACGATCCCACCCCGATACCAACAGCAAGGCGTGCGCCAGGTCTTCGCGCAGTGGCGCACGCCCCGGTTCGAGCCGCCAACCGCGGCGGTGCAGGGCGGTGCCGGTCGTGTCGAGCGAGATGCGGCAGCGGTTGTCGTGGATCCGTACCCGGACCCGCACGGGCTCGGCGGCACTCGCCGTACCGAGCTGTGCGGCCAGATGCGCGTGGATCCGCTGCTCCGCGGCACCGGAGTGGTAGATGCGCGACCGCCGGCAGTGGGCGCGGACTTCGAACGCGGTGCCGTGCGGCAGCCAGTCCCGCCAGGGGACGCGCGCCCCGCGCTGGTCGAGGTCTGCGAGGCTGCGGGCACCGAACTCGGCGATCCGCACCAGCACGTGGCTGGCGAGGCCGGATTCCAGGTTGGCGCGGTAGACCTCGCTCCAGCCGCCGGCGAACGCCACGCCGCCAGCCAGCACCTCCGGTGCCGCAGCGATTCCCGCTGCACGCAGCTCGCTGGCGAGTAGGTGCTCCACACCGGGGAGGCACACCGCGAATACCTCCAGCGATCCGGTCCGGGGGTCAGGTGGCTGCATTGGCACGTGCCCCGCGGCGAGGCTCTCCGCGGCGGGCTACGGCCGGCGCTCGCGCGTCGGGTTCCGGTTGTAGGTGGCGGATTCACCGCGCGCGATGCTGAGCGTATGCCATGCTGGACCGGCGGCGTGCTTGGCGAGCAGCACGATCTGACCGACGTGCGTCGCCGTGTGGGCCACCGAGCGGCACAGCGCTTCGGCGACCGACAACGGCTTGCCGCGGATCGTCACCGAGCGCACGAGATCCGCATCGCACAACGTGGCGACGGTTTGCTCCACTGCCGCCCAGCCGGGCTGCCAGATCTCGTCCATCAATCGTTTGCGCTCCTGGCCATCGGCGACGAACTCGTTGTCGCGGTCCCGCCACGACTTCTCTCCGTCGCTGTCGAGGAAATCGGTGAAGCGGGATCGCAGATTGCCCCCGACGTGCTTCACCAGCACCGCGATCGAGTTGGCCGTGGGGTCGAGTGTGGCGAAGAACGCGTCGTCCCGCACTTGGGCGAGTGCGCCCTCGGCGGTGGCACGGTAGCGGGCGTACTCGCCACCGAAGCTGTCCACCAATGCGCGTGACGATTCCGCGGGCACCTAAGCGCAGGCCTCCGGGCCAGCAGCAGCAACTCCGCAGGTTGTCGCGATGCCGCGCATGGGGCGGACGAGACTAACCGACGCGGACCACTAGCGCCATCGCGGTGTCCCCTGCAGCGCAGCCGCTGAACAGCCCGTAGCCGCCACCCTCCACCACCAGCTGCTCGATCAGCTCGATCAGCACGCGCATACCGGTCGGTCCCTGTGGGTGTCCGTAGATCAGGGGTGAGCCGAATCGGTTGACGTTGTCGAGCGGGATGCCGCACTTCTTGCTGAAGTAGAGGTCGTTGACCGCGAACGGGTTGTGGGTCTTGATCGCCTGCAGGTCCGCGAACTTGATCCCCGCCGCACCGACCGCGCGCTCGGCCGCGGGTACCACGGCCATCGGCATGTGTGCCTTCTCGACCCGCGCGGTGCCGCTGGCCAGCACCTGGATGCGCACCGCGGGGTCGGCCGACATCGATGCCGCGCGTTCCTCCGTGCACAGCACCATCCCGGCGTGTCCGTCGGCTGGATAGGTCTGGCCGCCGAACGTCACCGTTCCCCCCTCCCGCACCGGCCGCAGCTTCGCCAGGCCCTCCCGAGTGGTCGGGAACACACCCTCGTCGGCGTCGACGGTCTTGGTGTGCTTACCGCTGCCGATTTCGACCGGGAACATGTAGCGGCGCTGGAATGCGCGGTCATCGCGCAGCGCCTCTTGGTACTGTTCGTTGCGCAGCAGGGTGAGCTCGTCCTGTTCTTCGCGGGTGATGCCGGCCGCCTGAGCGACGTTCTCGGCGGTGGCCAGCATCGCTTGCCCGGTGTTCGGGTCCTTGTTGAAGTTGTCCCAAACCCACGCCTCTACGTCGGCCATGCCGCCGATCCCCTTCGGGTTGGGGTAGAGCAGTTGCGGGCCGTTGCTGGTCCGATCCGCGGCCAACGCCAGGATGCAGGCGTCGCTGCCGGTCTCCAGCGATCCCGCCGCCGACGCGACGACCCGCGCCGAGGTCGCGCAGGCTTGCGCCAGCACCGGCCCGGTGATGCCCTCGAGGCCGGCCATGGCGGCGACCCAGGGGGCTCCGTAGAAGCTCTGCTTCTGCGGCACCGTGAAGCCGAGGTGCAGGGATTCGATCCCGCCCGGCTCGATCTGGCGGCTGTGCAGGAACCGCTTGGCCGTGGCGGCCACGAGTTCGAGGGAGTTGGAGTTGGCAAGCGCACCCTGCCAGCGGCAGAACGCGGAGGACCAGTAGGCCCGATAGGGGATGAAGGTGTTGCGGAAGGCCACGGCGGGTCGCAGGGGAGGCTTTTTCCGAGATCCTCGCCGGAGGCCAGGTGGCTGTCAAAGCCGTGGCCCGATTGCGTGTGCCCGGATTCGAGCCAGGGAGAGATCGGTGGGAGCGGTAGGAATCCGGTGTCCGTGTCGCAGGCTCCCGGCGATTCTCCCGGGGTTGCTCGGGCGAACGGGTACGTTGTGCCGCCATGCCGAATCGCCGTGGAGTCGTGATCCTCGTCACCGCCGCCGTGCTCGGGCCCCTGCGCGCCCAGCAAGGCGACCACCCGCACCCGCACGATGCGGAGCACCTGCACCACCACGCGGACGCTGGGCGCGTGTGGACCATCGATGACGTGCTCGCGCTAGGGCGCAACCAACGCGTCAGCGCGGAGCGCCGGGTCGTCGGCGGTCGCAGTGGCGACGGCGATCTCGCGTTCTCGGTGCAGGTGACCGCGGACCGCCTACCCAAGGAGGTGTTCGCCGCCAATCCGCACGACGGCAAGCGCAAGCGGTCGATCCTCGAGTGTGCACACGGTGGATTCGCGTACGACTACCGCCCCGGCAAGGGCGAGGTGTACTGGCACCTGCAGGGGGCGGGGATCCTCCGGATCCAGCGCGATCGCAGCAAGATCGTGCTGCTGCCCACCGATCCGGCGATGCGGCGTCTGAACCTGCACAACGCGACGTTCTTCGTCCACAAGGGCCAGGCGCGGATCGCCTGGCCAGCCGAGCGTGGGGCGCGGGTGTTCCTCACCGACGTCGACGGCAAGGTGGTGCACGTGGTGCCGAAGCCGACCGTGAAGCCGTACTCCGATGGCGCTGCGTACGCGCCGACCGACACCGCCTACCTCGACGGCAAGCTGTGGGTCACCGACGGCTACGCATCGAAGTACGTGATGTCCTACGACCTCGACCGCGCGGCCTGGACCGGGCAGATCTTCGGTGGACCCACCCGCAAGATCGAGCCGGGGAAGTTCGGCACCAATCACGGCATCACCATCCTGGAGAACCTGATCTACGTGTCGGGGCGCCAGTTCGCGCGGATCCACACCTACAAGCCCGATACCACGTTCACCGGGATGTTCCCGCTGCCTGACGGTTCGCGGCCGTGCGACTTCGAGTTCTTCGTGCTTCGCGGCAAGCTCTACGGCGTCGCTGCGTCGCTCGACAAGCCGACCAGGAGCAAGGATCGCGGGGCGAGCATCTACATCGTCGACATGAAGACCCTGAAGGTCGTGTCGACCATCAAGCCGCGCGACGAGCTCGGTCTCGACAAGTTCGTCCACCTGCACAACGTCTTCCCGACGGTCGAGGACGGCCTCGTCACCTTGTTCTGCCAGGCGTGGAACGGTGGGGACTTTGCCGTCCTGCGCCAGGTGGCCAAGGCCGACGCCAAGGCCGCGGCGCCGGACCCGCAGCGCAAGCGGTAGCGGGCAGTCGGGGTCGCCGCGTCCACTGGGGCTCCCCTGGTCGCGACCCGCAGCTGCGGCCACGCCACCCGCTGGACGCGGGTGGTTCCGCCCCTACGGCCTATCGCGGCCAAGTCCGAACCCAAGGCCTTGGGTGAGCGCTGCGCGCCGCCATGAGGCCTCGGCCGCTTGCGTGTTGGAACTTCCGGTGCCGCTGCTCCGCTGGAGAGCCAGCCACCCAGGTGTCCTGGAAGGTGCCGGAGAGTCTTCGCGTACCAGCACGATCCGCGGCCCCTGCAGCTCAGGCGTCCCGGTTCGCCGGGTCCGTGGCCGCGAGGAACGCGTCCGCCTCGTCGCTGCGCAGCATCGCGAGCGCGGTGCGCGCGACCGCGCGATCGTCCCCGAGCGCCGCCGCGTGAAACTCGCACAGCAACGCGAACGCTCCCTCCGGGCGCACCTCCGCGAGTGCCAGCGCTGCTGCCCGCGCCGCCTGCTGGTCGCGCCCCCGCAGCCGTCCCGCCACCAGTTCGAGCGAGTCCGCCGGATCGAGGGCGAGCAGCGCCCCCAGACAGTCGGTGAGAACCTCCCCGTCGTCCACGCCGACCGCCAGGCGCAACCGCACCAGCGCAGCACCGAACGGGTCGCCGTAGGCGATCAGCGCGCGGATCGCGGCCGACTGGACCTGCGCGTTGTCCGCCAGGTGCTCGGCCAGCACCGTGACCGCGTCGCTGGTGCGCAGCCGCACCAGCCCGGCGGCACCGCGGATTCGCAGCGGCGGGGCGGAGTCGGTGGGCACCGGACCGGGCTCGAGCTGGACCCAGCGGGCGCCGGTGCGAAACGGCGCCGGATCGTCGTGCAGTAGGGCGTCCAGGGCGTCGAGTAGCGCGAGCTTGGCGGTACACCCCGGGTCCCGGCGCGCGGGTTGCGCGGTCCAGTCCTCGAAGGCTGTGACCAAATCCGCCAACAATTCCTCGACTCGCTCGTCCGCTGCCTTCCCCGCTGCCTTCGCAACCACGTGGCAACTGGAATCCGCGAGGTACGGCCGCAGCGATTCCGCCACTGCCGGGACGGTGTTCAGCTCGATCAGGCGCCGTTCGGTGCTGGGTTTTCGGGGCACTCTATCGGGGGAAGGAAACGCCGGCTGCCGGGGCAAGCGTAGCTGGTGTGGGCTGGTCGGCGGCTATCTTGGCGGGACATGCTCGTCCGGCTCCGACCCCTCGCCTCGAGACTGCGCGCCAGCATCCTGATGAAGGGTGCGGTCGTGGCGTTGAGTGCGCGGATCTACGGGGCAGCGGTCCAGTACCTCACGCAGATGTACCTGGCTCGCGAGATCGGCACCGAGCAGCTCGGGATCTACGTGTTCGCGTGGACATGGATGGTCGTGCTGTCGTTCCTGACGCCACTCGGCTTCGATACTTCGCTGGTGCGCTTCGTCGCCAGCTACCAGAACGCCGGGGACTGGGCGCGGGTGCGGGGGGTGCTGCGCACCGGGCATCGCGTGGCGATCGTCGCGTCGCTCGCGGCGCTGGGGCTGGGCGTGCTCGTCGTGTCGGTGCGCGATCCGGCGTTCGAGCATCCCTACACCACACCGGTGTTGACCACCCTGACGCTGGTCCCGGTGGTCGCGCTGTCGAATCTCTACGAGGGAATCGCGCGGGGCTTTCGCTGGTTGCACCAGGTCGCGGTGCCGAGCTTCGCGCTGCGCCCGTCTTTGTTCCTGTTGTTCGCCGCGGTCGCCATCTTGCTGCTGAACGCGCGGACCGGCCAGGCGATGACGATCGCCGGGGCAGCAGCCGTGGGGCTGACTCTCTTGCTGCAGGCGATCGCCTACCGGCGCTCGCTGGCGCCGCACCGGACCGTGCTCCCGGACCGTGCGGAGCGAAGCTTGTGGCTGCGGACCTCGATCCCGTTGATGTTGGTGACCTCGTTCGAGCTGCTGCTGTCGTACACCGACATCGTGATGCTCGGCGTGCTTCGGGGGCCGGAAGACGTGGCGGTCTACAACATCGCGGTGCGCACCGGGACCACGCTGTTGTTCATCATGTACGCGGCGGAGGGGTTCTGCGCGTCGAAGATCGCCGAGTTGCACTCCAGTGGTCGCGATGGCGAAGTCGTCGACCTGGCGCGGCGAATGCGGACCTGGGTGGTGTTGCCCACCCTGCTGGGGGCGGTCGTGCTGGTGCTGTTCGGCCGTTGGTTGCTCGCCTGGTTCGGTCCCGAGTTCCCTGCTGCATATCCGCCGATGCTGGTGCTCATCGTCGGCATCGTGTTCCGCGCCGCGGCTGGCCCGATGGCGGTGTTGTTGACCATGACCGGGCGGGAGCGGGTGCTCGCAGTGGCTTTGGCGGGGTCGACCGTGCTGAACTTGGTCGGCAACGCGTTGCTCATTCCGCGACTCGGCACGCACGGAGCGGCGATCGCCACCACGGTCAGCGTGATCGTGGACGTGTCGATGATGGCAGTGATCGCCGGCCGACAGCTCGGGTTCCTACCGCTGCTGCTGCTGCCGCTGCGCGGTAGCCACTCGGTCAGCGACGGATCATCGCCAGCAGACTGACGCCGAGCGGCAGCGAGACCCGGCCGACGACGTGGCGTTCGGCGGCGAACACCTGCTCGAGCACACGATTGGCCAGACCCGGCCGTGCTCCGTCGAAATCGCTGTGCGGAGCGCGTCGCGGTAGCAAGCGGCGACCGAGCCGCACTGCAGCGATGGGCGGCAACAGGATGGTGTTGAAGTGCCCGAGGTGCGTCGGTTGGAGTCCCGCGGCCCGCAGCGCCCCGCGCAGTCCACCCGCGGTGTACCGTCGGCGATGCTCGGCGATCACGTCCTGCTGCCCCCAGAGCCACGGCAACGCGGGCACGGTCACCGCCAACAACCCACCGGGGGCGACCAGGGCGCCGAGCCGACGCAGCGCGGTGACGTCGTCGTCGAGGTGCTCGACGACGTCCAGCGCGACCACCAAGTCGAACGCACCGCTGCGCAGCGGCAGCTCCACCTCGAGATCCGCGACCAGCATGGTGCGGCGCGCCGCCGGGCGGTCGGCGAGCCCCGACCTGCGCAGCACCCCGGTCGCATCGAGGTCGAGTCCGACCACCAGACCGCGTGGGTCGGCGATCCGCTGCAACCAATCGAGGTGCCGCGGCGGCCCGCAGCCGACGCTCAACACGCGGCGCGGGGGTTCGAGCAAGCTGCGGTGCAGTGCGGCGGCGAGGATCCGTTCCCGACCTCGAAACCACCAGTGCCACGCGCCGAGTTCCTCGTAGCGGCTCGCGAATCCTCGCTCCATGTTCCGTGGCAAGCTTGGCGGGCCGTCGCACGGTTGCCAAGACCCGCGACCCGACTACGGATTCCGGTGAGGTGTGGGGACCCTTCACGACCGCGCTGCTGCGACGGTGCCAGGGCGTCACTGGGTTCGTCGAACGTCGGGACCCGCGCTCGACGGGGAAGCACGCTGTCTTCGGGCTGGACCTCGCGATCGGTCCTGGCTCGGCGCCGTGCGCGGATTCTCTCGGGTCCGCGCCCCTGGCATCGGCTGTCCCGTAGACTCTGGAGCGACATGGCACTCTCTCCGAGATCCTGCATCACGGTGTGCTCGCTGCTCCTCGCCACCGCGGCGGCGCAGTCGCAGCAGCGCCTGGCCGAGAAGCGCGACGGCAAGCTGCAGCTTCCCTTCCTCAAGTTCGTCCCGTGGCAGCTCGACTACCCGGCGGCGCAGGCCCAGGCAGTCAAGTCCGGCAAGCTGATCTTCGCCTACTTCACCCGGTCGGACGAGCGGTGCATCGACAGCCTGTCGTTGGAGTGTGGGGTGTTCGCCGAGCCGGAGTTCAAGCAGTTCGCCACCAAGGTGGTCCCGTTCTGCCACTTGACCACCGGGGTCAAGACCGACAAGCACCAGGACCTGTTCAAGGCCAAGGGTGGCACGGCGTTCCCGCGCATCCTGTTCATGGATGCCAAGGGCAAGGTGCTCTACGTGGTGAAGGGCGAGCGCCTCGCGGACTTCACCAAGGGACTGAGCGAACTCGAGGAGCTGGCTGCACTGGAGAAGCGGGTTGCGGCCGGAGAACGTGATGCGGGCCTGCCGCTGCTCAGAAAGCAGCTCGAGCTCGATCACCTCGACTTTCCGGGGGCGAAGAAGCGCCTGCGCGGTCTGCGCCTGAGCAAGGCGCAGCGCGCCGAACTGGATCCGCTGCTGTCGGTCGCGGAGATCCTGTGGGTGGCGCGACGTGCGGGTTCCGACGTCAAGGCCCGGGTCAAGGCCGGCGAGGCGTTCTACGCGATGAAGAAGAAGGGTCGTTCGCCGACCGGCCCGGCCGTGTATCCGTATTGGCGCCACTTGATGTGGTTCGCCGAGCAGCGCAACAAGCCCGAGCTCTACGAGGAAGCGCTCGACACCCTCAAGCAGGAGTTCCCACGGATGAAGTTCGAAGACGAGGACCGCGTGCTCCGCCGCCTGAAGTCAGAGGCGCACAAGTGAATTGGTTCACCGTGATCACGGTTATCGGCGCAGTTGCCGTCCCGGCTCTCGCCCAGCGGGAGACGAGCGCCGAGCAGCGCGAGTTGCGCGCACGGCGCGACAAGAAGCTCGCGGAGCCGTTCCTGAAGAACGCCGAGTGGGTCACCGATCTGGCGCGGGCCAAGGCGCGAGCAAAGCTCCAGGGGCGGGTGATCTTCGCCTACTTCACGCGGTCGTACGCACCTTGACCGCCCTGTGCGAAGCTGGAGCGCGGTCCGCTCTCCAGTGCCGAGTTCAAGAAGTTCAGCGCGCGGGTGGTGCCGTTTCTCCACGTCACGTCCAAGGTCGATGGGGAGCCGCACCCGAATCTTCTGCAGGAGAAGGGTGGGGCGGGGCCGCCGTATATCGCGTTCCTGGATGCGCAGGCGAACCTGTTGGCGCAGGTGAGCTACGCCAAGATGCGCGAACTCGGGGTGGGGGCGTTCGCAGCCGCCCTCGAGGGTGACGTGGCGTCGTTCTACGCGCTGCAGAAGAAGGCGGCCACCGGCGACGCCGCGGCGAAGCGCGAGTTCTTCATGCGGCGCTTCGAGCTCGATCACCAAGGCATCGACGAGCTGCGTGCAGCGATCGGCAAGGGCACGTTCCTGACCGAGGACCAGGTCGCCGAGGTGAAGGACCGCCTGGTAGAGATGCTGACCAACAAGACGCTCGCCGGACTGGACGAGAGCAAACCACAGACGTTCGCCCCGTACGCCAAGAAGCTGCTCGCGCAGCACGCGGATCTCGGACTGCCGGAGGGGCCCGCCGGGCTGACGGCATGGTTCGTGATCCTCGAAGATGCGTGGTTGCGTCGCGACGCCAAGACGTTCGGCATCGCGTTCACCGCGATGAAGGCGGGCGGCATGACCGCGAAATCGTTCGTCACCAAGAACACCGCTCGGCTGAAGGAGTTGAACAGCAAACCGAAGGAAGTGGGGCGATGACCGCGTTCCCACGTCTCGTGCTCGGTGTCTGCTGGGTCGCCGGAACAGTGGCTTCGCTGGCGGCGCAAGGGGACCAGAAGCGGTTGGTCGAGCTTCGCGATGCGAAGCTCGCGGCGCCGTTCCTCGCCAAGGGCGCTTGGTCGACCGACTACGATGCGGTGCGGGTAAAGGCGGCCAAATCGGGCAAGCCGATCCTGATCTACTTCACCCGCAGCTACGCGCCCTGCCCCTCGTGCGCGATCCTCGAGCAGGGATTGCTCGCCGAGCCAGCGTTCCTCGGAGCCACGTCCTCGGTGGAGCGGTTCTGCCACGTGACGTCGTTGGTGGCGCAGGACCGTTTCCAGCGCCTGCTGACCGATCTGGGCGGTCGATCGTTCCCGTACTTCGCGGTGGTCGATGCCGAGGGCAAGCCGATCGCCCGCTTCGACGAGCAGCCGACCCTGGCCAACTTCAAGAAGCTGCTGGCCGGCGAGGTCGCGGAGTACGTGGCCCTGCGCGACCGCGCGGCGAAGGGCGACAAAGCAGCCAAGGCGGAGTTTCTGATTCGACGGATCACCCTGGGTCACCTCACGCCGGCGGAGATCGAGGTCGCGCTGCGCAAGGCGGACTACCTGGACGCGGCACAGCGGGCGCGGATCCGTGGCGGGCTGGTGAACCTGGAGATCGCGGCGATCTTCGGCCAGATCGATGAGTCGAACCCAAAGTCCTACGGGACAGCGGTGTCGCGACTGCTGGCGATGAAGCGCGGCAACCGCATCCCCACCGGCCAGATGGCGGCATCCTTCTGGCAGGTCTTGTTGGCCCACGCCGACACCAGCGGCAGTCCCGAGCTGTTCGCCGAGGCACTGGCGGCGATCGAGAAGATGGGCGTCCCGGCGGCGCGGCAGGGATGGCTCAAGTCGATGAAGCAGCGCCTGGTGGGAATCGAAGCGGACATCGCGGCTGCCGAGATCCTGCGACGAATCGACGCGTCGGATGCCGAGTCGCGCTCGGTTGCGGTCAACAAGCTGCTGGCGATGAAGCGCGCGGGCCGCATCCCCACGGACCGGATGGCGGTCAGGTTCTGGGAGGTCCTGTTGAACCACGCCGAGAACACCGAGGATCCGGCGTTGTTCGCCGAAGCGATCGCGGCGATCGAGAAGTCGGGCGTGCCGGCCGCGAAGACGGAGTGGCTCGAGCGAATGAAACTCCGCCTCAAGGCGCTCGAGTTCATGAAGTCGCGCAAGGCGGCGGAAGCGCGGCGCAAGAAGTGACGATCCTGTTGCTGCTCACCGCCGCGGGATGGGCAGCACTCGCTTGCGTCGCGTGGCTGGGCGAGCGTGCGTTGGCGGACCTGCCGAGCTCGGAGTCGGTCGACCTGTCGGCAGAGACGGTGACGGCGGTGATGCCGGCTCGCGACGAAGCGGAACGCATCGAGCGCAGCGTCGAGGGCTTGCTGGCACAGCGAGGAGTCGCATTGCAGCTGGTCGTGGTCGACGATGGGTCGACGGACGCTACGCCGGAACTGCTGCTGCGCCTTCAGGCGCGGCACGAACGGCTGCGGGTGGTCCGCGTCGATCGGGTGCCCGAGGGATGGCTGGGCAAGTGCCACGCCTGCAGCATTGGCGCGGCGGAGGTGCGCGACGGATGGCTGTTGTTCGTCGATGCGGACACGTGGTGTGCGCCCGATGTCGTGCGGCGCGCGGTCGCGGCCGCGCGGCGGAGCGAGGCGATGCACCTCTGCCTGCTCCCGGGGTTGGGGGACTGCACCTTTGCCGGTCGCGCGGTGGTGTTGTTCGCATCGCTCGGGATGTTGGGTATGTCGCTCGGCGCCAACCGCGACCGGCGGTTCGGCCACGCCGGCGTCGGCGCGTTCACCTTGGTCGACAGTGCCGCATACCGCTCGGTCGGCGGCCATGCGGCGTTGCGGCACGAGGTGGTCGAGGATTTCGCCCTGGCCCAGCGCATGCGGAGCGCCGGGTACCGGAGTCGTCTGCTGCTCGCCGCCCGCGACGTCGAGGTCCGCTGGGCCTACAGCGCCGCCAGCTTCGTGCGCGTGTTGGAGAAGAACATGTTCGCCAAGCTCGGCTTCAGCGTGACGCGGCTGCTGGTGCAGTCGACCTTGCTGTCCGCAGCGTTCGCGTTGCCGCTCGCCGGCGTGGTGATCGGGTCCTGGCCGGGCTTCTCGGCGTTTGCCGCGATGATGCTCGCCGCGGTGCCGGCGGGGGTGATGGCCCGCCGCTACGGGTTCGGGATCGCCGCCGGGCTGGCCGCGCCGTTCATGGTACCGCTGGTGGTGTTCGCCGGGCTGCACTCCGCACGCACCGTGCTACGCGACGGTGGAGTGCGTTGGCGCGGCACGACCTACCCGTTGGCCGAGCTGCGAAAGCCGCGCGGGGATGCGCGGCAGCCGTTGTGACCCGGAACCGTCCGCCGCATACTCGGCCGACGGCGACACCATGCATATCCTCGACACTTTCGCGCGGCACGACACGACGTTCTCGTTCGAGTTCTTCCCCCCGAAGACCGAGCAGGCCTGGGGAGCGTTGTTCAGCACCATCACCGAGCTCGAAGGGCTGCAGCCCAGCTTCGTGTCGGTGACCTACGGGGCGGGTGGATCAACGCGCGAGATGACCCACGATCTGGTGATCCGACTGCGTTCCGAATCGGAGCTCACCACCGTGCCACACCTGACCTGCGTGTGTCACCAGGAGCACGAGATCCGCGACATCGTCGAGCGCTACGCTCGGGCAGGCGTGGAGAACATCCTCGCGCTCGGTGGCGACGTGCCGCCGGATCGGCAGCCGTGGGATCGCGGCAACGACGCGTTCCAGCACGCGGTCGACTTGGTGCGCTACATCCGCAAGTTCAACGAGTCGGGTGGACACCCGGATCGCCGTGGGTTCGGCATCGGGGTCGCGGGTTTCCCCGAAGGTCATCCGGGGACACCCAACCGCCTGCTGGAGATCGATCACCTCAAGGCCAAGGTCGACGCGGGTGCCGACTACATCGTCACCCAGCTGTTCTTCGACAACCGCGACTTCTACGACTTCCGGGAGCGCTGCGAGATCGCCGGCATCGGCGTCCCGATCCTCGCCGGGATCATGCCGGTGACCAGCGCCAGTGGCATGCGGCGGATGGCCGAGCTGGCAGCGGGAGCGCGGTTCCCCGCATCGTTGCTGCGGGCCATCGAGCGCGCTGGAAGCGACCCTGCGGCGGTGGAACGCGTGGGGATCCACTGGGCCACCGAGCAGTGCCGCGACTTGTTGGACCACCGCGTCCGCGGGATCCACTTCTACACGCTCAACCGTTCGTCGGCGACGCGGCGGATCTACGAGACGCTCGGACTGCGCTGATCGGCGCCGCCGCGTGCGCGATCGAGCGCAGCGGCGAGCCACGGCACCACGGTCGCGACGAGTGCGTCGAGCGCTCCGGTGGTGGTGAACGAGTGGTCGACGCCGCGCAGGACCCGCAGCTCCGCGACGGTTCCGGCGGCCAGATCGATCGAGTCCTGAACCGGTACGATCGCATCCGCGTCGCCGTGCACTACCAACCACGGGACCGCGACCGCCGCGGCGGTCGGGCAGACCGAGTCGATCGCCTCGAGGTCGTTCACCAGGTCCATCGACAGCGGGCAGTGCGCCTTGCCCAGGATGGGGTCGCCCGGTCGAAGGTGTCCGAGCAGCCGTTCGGCGAACGCCGCGGTGTGCGCGATGCCGGCGAGCGACACCAGCACCCGGATCCGCGGGTCCGTGGCCGCGCGCAGCAACCCGACCGCCGCGCCCATGCTGTGCCCGACGTACGCGATGCGCCGGCCGGACAGTGTGTCGAGCACCGAGCCGAGGTCGGCGATCTCCTTGGTGATGTTCGAGTCGGCGAACCGCCCCTCCGATTCGCCGTTGCCGGAGAACGCGATCCGCAGCGACGCGATGCCGCGGCGTTCGAGTTCTGCCGACAGCCGCTCCGACCACGGTCGGTCCTTGTCCGAGGTCAACCCGTGGCCGATCACCACTAGGTCATCACACCCGGGCGCGCCAGGGTGTGCGCTGTGGGCCAGCCGCTCCCCGGCGGCGTTGCGGAACTCGTGGGGCAGCATGATCGGCGGCGGCAAGCCCGGGACGCCGCGCGTGCCTACAGGGTGGTGAACCCGGTGACCAGGCCGTACTGGCTGGTCTTCGTGCCGGTCGTGGCGGTCTCGCCGCCGTTGCCGGAGGTGTTGATCGTGTAGAGCCGCGCGCAGTACAGGCCCCCGTTGGCCGCGGTGCCCACGCCGGCGAGGTCCGACAGCCCGATCCCGGACGACAGGCCCGCGTCGGCGAACGCGTACTGCGTGTAGATCTCGGCGTAGCTGGGTGCGGTCAGCACCGAGGTCGGTGCGGTGCCTGCGGTCCAGGCACCGGCGGCGTCGGTGCTGCCGCCGACCAAGATCGCCGGTGCGGTGTAGAGCGGCGCGCACCAGCCGATGCTGGTATTCGAGCGGACGAGCCCGATCGCCAGGAACGCGGCTGCGCTCGACGCGCCGTCCTTCAGTGCGGCGGTGATGTTGCCGCCGGCGATGGTCAGGCTGGCGGAGGCCGGTGAGCTACGGCCCGTGGCGGTGCAGCCGGTGCCGAAGTTGGAAGTCACGGTGGGCGATCCGGCGTAGCTCGAACTCATCGCGTCGAGCGGCGTGACGGTGGCGGTTGCGTTGTTGTGCCGCCACTCCCAGCACAGGTTCCCCTGCGCTGCGACGTACGGGAAGATCGTCGTGAACGGGAATCGCCACAGCCACGCGTTCGGCACGGTGGAGCCGACGCCCTTGCCCGCGGCGCCGGACAGGTTGGTGTACGGCAGCACGATGGTCGGGGTGCTGGTGAAGTTCGACGCGTACGTGGTCGACATCGTCGCCGCGGTCTGCGTGGTCACGCCGAGGGTGATCTGCGCGTTCCAGCTGCGGGCCGGGATGTTGAACGTCGCTGCCGGGCGGAACTCCATCCCGTTCAGCACCATCGGTTGGCGCCCGTTGAGCGCGGCCATGTCGACGGCGTCGTGGATCTGCTGGTAGGTCGAGGAGGCCCCGTAGAACGGGTAGGTGTTGTTGGTGTTGCCCGGCTGGTACTCGCTGCCGGCCGGCGAGGATGCGTACTTGGTCTGCCCGACGGTCGAGCAGGCGAGGGCGAGGGACGCGAGGATGACGGTGGAGAGTTGCGATTGCATGGTGTCGTGAGTGGAACGGACGGGGGACTCGCGGACGAGTGGACGCGATCTTACTGCGTCGTGGCCACGTGTGGGCACCGGGACGCTGCCGACCGCCCGTCCGCTCCCGCCCCCGTGCCACGCAGATCTGTCCCCGGCAGGTCTCGAAGTCGGTGTACGACCGCGTCCCGGGGCGGCGCTTGCGCCCGGGACGCAGTGCGGGTCCTACAGGGTGGTGAACCCGGTGACCAAGCCGTACTGAGCGGTCTTCGCGCCACTCGTTGCGGTTTCGCCGCCGTTGCCGGCGGTGTTGATCGTGTAGAGGCGCGCGCAGTATTGCCCACCGTTGGCCGCGGTGCCCACGCCAGCGAGATCCGACAGGCCGATTCCCGACGACAAGCCGGCATCCGCGAATGCGTACTGCGTGTAGATCTCGGCGTAGCTGGGGGCAGTGAGGATCGAAGTCGGCGCGGTGCCTGCGGTCCACGCGCCGGCCGCGTCGGTGGCGCCGCCGACCAGGATCACCGGGGCGGTGTAGAGCGGCGCGCACCAGCCGATACTGGTGGTCGACCGGTTGAGCCCGATCGCGAGGAACGCCGCTGCGCTCGAAGCGCCGTCGGTCAGCGCGGCGGTGATGTTCCCGCCGGCGATCGTCAAGCTGGCCGAGGCCGGCGAGCTACGGCCGGTCGCGGTGCAGCCGGTGCCGTAGTTCGAGGTCACCGTCGGCGAGCCACTGAAGCTCGAGCTCATCGCGTCGAGCGGGCTGGACGTGACCGACGGAGCGTTGTTGTGGCGCCACTCCCAGCACAGGTTCCCCTGTGCCGCGACGTACGGGAAGATCGTGGTGAACGGGAAGCGCCACAGCCAGGCGTTCGGCACCGTGGAGCCGACACCCTTGCCCGCGGCGCCGGACAGGTTGGTGTACGGCAGGACGATGGTCGGGGTGCTGGTGAAGTTGGCCGAGTAGGTAGTCGACATCGTCGCCGCGGTCTGCGTCGTGATGCCGAGCGTGATCTGCGCGTTCCAGCTCCGGGCCGGGATGCTGAAGGTCGACGAGGGGCGGAACTCCATGCCGTTGAGCACCATCGGCTGGCGGCCGTTGAGGGCGGCCATGTCGATGGCGTCGTGGATCTGCTGGTAGCTCGAGGAGATCCCGTAGAAGGGGTAGGTGTTGTTGGTGTTGCCGGACTGGAATTCGCTGCCGGCCGGCGAGGATGCGTACTTGGTCTGCGCGGCGGCGCTGCAGGCCAGAGCGAGGGATGCGAGCGCGACGGTGGAGAGGTGGGGTCTCATGGGAGATGTCGAGGGGAATGGACGAGGGGCAGTGACTCGGACGATACCGTGCTTGCTTCGGCGGCGCTGGACGCAAATGCCCGGGTGGACGTCGCGCGTCCGTCGCACATGCCGGTGAGTCCTGCGACTCGGTTGCCAGGAGCTGCGACGGCACTGCTTGCTGGGGACGAGGCGAGGAGCCGTGCCGCTGCGACCGGGCCGTGGGATCGGCAACACGGGGGATCGGTTCCGGCGACACCGCTCGAACCTGCCGCGCCGGGTAGCTCGGGCAGAACCTGCCGCTCTCCTTGCCAGCAACAACCTTGCACGATCTCGCGACCCTGCTCCTGAATGTTGGGCTACGCCAGGAGGGGTGGGTCGCGGTGGTCCGGTCGCACGGCCGAGCTGTGGACGCCGCCGTGCCCGGGGGCACGCGGCGTCCGGGAGCCGAATCGCGTCAGATCAGAGGATCGTGAACCCGGTCACCAGAGCGAACTGGCCGGTGCCGGAACTCTTCGAACCACTCACCGCGTTCTCGCCGCCGTTGCCCGCGGTGTTGATGGTGTAGACCCGAGTCGCGTACTTCGCGCCGTTCGCTGCCGTGCCGACCCCCGCGAGATCGGACAAGCCGATACCCGACGACAGGCCGCTGTCGGCGAAGGCGTACTGCGTGTAGATCTCCGCGTAGGCCGCCGCGGTGAGGACCGAGGTCGGAGCGGAACCCGCGTTCCACGTTCCGCCCGCATCCGTCGCGCCACCGACCAGGATCAGCGGAGCGGTGTACAGCGGCGCGCACCAACCGATGCTGGTCGTCGCGCGCGACAACCCGATCGCCAGGAATGCGGCGGCGCTCGAGGCGCCATTGCTCAGCGCGGCGGTGATGTTGGAGCCCGCGATGGTGAGACTCGCGGCCGCCGGAGCACTCTTGCCGGTCGCCGTGCAACCCGTACCGAAGTTGGGCAGCACGGTGGCGCCACCGGTGAACGTGAAGTTCATCGAATCCATGAAGGTGCCCACCACGGTCGCAGCGTTGTTGTGCTGCCATTGCCAGCACAGGCTCCCCTGAGCCGCGGAGTACGGGAAGATCGACTTGAACGGGAACTTCCACAGCCACGCGTTGGGCACCGTCGATCCGGCGCCTTGGCCGGCGGGGCCGGTGACGTTGGTGTACGGCAGTACGATGGTCGGCGGGCTGGTGAAGTTCGCCGAGTAGGTGGTCGACATCGTCGCGGCGGTCTGCGTAGTGATGCCGAGCGTGATCTGCGCGTTCCACGACCGAGCCGCGATCGAGTAGTTCGCAGCGGGACGGAACTCCACGCCGCTGATCACCATCGTCTGGCGGCCGTTGAGCGCCGCCATGTCGACTGCATCGTGCACCTGCTGGTAGCAGGCGGAAAGGCCGTACCACGGGTAGGTGTTGTTGGTGTTGCCGGGTTGGAACTCGCTGCCCGCGGGTGTGGACGCGTACTTGGTTTGCGCGCAGACGGCGGAGGCCAGAGCCACGGAGGCGATGGCCAGAGTGAAGAAACGGGTGTTCATGGAGGATTCCGAGAGGAGTGCCGCGCATGGTACGCAGGCGGGTCGACCGCGGCCAGGGGGAGGGGCGTGGAGCGGAGTCAACCGATACCATCTCCGTCGATGGTGCATCCTTGGCACGACATTCCCGTCGACCCAGACCGCGTCGCGGAAGAGTTCCCCGCGGTGATCGAAGTGCCCCGCGGCAGCGTCAACAAGTACGAGCTCGACAAGGCGACCGGCCTGTTGCGGCTCGACCGGGTCTTGCACAGCGCCGTGCACTACCCGGCCGACTACGGCTTCGTCCCGCGCACGCTGTGCGAGGATGGCGATGCGATCGATGTCCTGGTGCTGTCGCAGGGGCCGGTGCATCCGTTGACGATCGTCCGCGCGCGGCCGATCGGGATGTTCCGGATGCGCGACGAGGCGGGGGCCGACGACAAGATCTTGGCGATCAGTCTCGGCGACCCTGCCTGGCGGCACGTTCGCCACCACTGCGAGCTGCCCGAGCACATCACGAACCAGATCCTCCGCTTCTTCGCCGACTACAAGGCGCTCGAGCACAAGGAGGTGGTGGTGGAGCGCATGCTGGGTCCCGAGGAGGCGGTGCGCGCCGTGCGGGGGAGTCTGGAGGCGTACGAACGATCGGGCATCGCACCGGCCTGAACGCCGCGGGGCACCGGCGCACCGCGGGGTTGGTCAGTCGTCCATCGGCAGGTGGCAGATCGAGTGTCGGTCACGACCAGATGCGCCCCAGGAACTCGTCGATCTCCGGAGTGCGCCCCTGGAACACCAGGTAGCCGTCGTGTGGTTCGCGTTCGGTGATCTCGCCGGCCAGTGGCGTCTGCATCAACGCGGCGACCGCCGCCGGGTCGTTCGGGTGCTGGCCGAGCGCCCACCCGAGCTTGATGTAGGCGACCTCCGGTAGCATGTTGGCGAGGGGGATCACGCCGAGGCCGAGAATCTCGCGTCCGGTCTCGTACACGTTCATCTGCACGAAGCCCCACAGCGTCTGCAGCGTCATGTAGACCTGTACCCCGGCGCTGCGAGCGCGCTCCAAGGCCGGGTAGACCTTGCGGTTGACGTGGCCCAACCCGGTACCGGCGATCACCACCCCGCGGTAGCCGCGGTCGACCACCGCTTCGAGGATGTCCGGGTTCATGTTGGGGTAGTAGTAGAGGATCGTCACCCGCTCCTCGAACTCCGGGCGGATCTGCACGGTGCGGTCGTCACGGCGGCTGGCGCAGGTTTGCAGCGACTGGATCGCCCCGTCCTCGACCATCGCCAACGGGATGTCCCCGAGGGTGCGGAAGGTGCTCCGGTACGAGCTGTGCATCTTCCGCACCCGCGTGCCGCGGTGCAGCAGGTTGTAGCGGTCGGAGGTGGGGCCGAACATGCACACCATCACTTCGGCGATGTCGCCGTGCGCGGCGGCGAACGTCGCGTGGATCAGGTTGCGGGCCGCATCCGACGACGGGCGATCGGACGAGCGTTGGCTACCGACCATCACGATCGGGATCGGCGGGCGCTGTACCATGAAGCTCAGCGCGGCAGCGGTGTGGTGCATCGTGTCGGTACCGTGGCCGATCACCACGCCGGCGAAGCCCTGCTCGATCGCCTGGCCGATCCGTTCTGCCAAGGCCCGGTAGTGCAGCGGTCCGACGTTCTCCGAGAACTCACCGAACAGCTTCTCGGTCTGCAGATTGCACAGATCGGCCAGCTCGGGCACCGAACCGTACAGCTCGCCAGGGCTGAACGCCGGGATCACCGCTCCGGTGCGGTAGTCGAGGCGGGACGCGATGGTGCCGCCGGTGCCCAGCAAGATGACCTCGGGCAACCGGTCGTCGCGCGGGAATGCTTCTTCCGGGACCTTGTAGATCGCCTCGCGGAAGCCGGTCTTGGTCATCGCGCGGATCGTGTCGTGCCGCAGCCCGACGTTGTAGCCGCTGTCGAGCTTGAGCACGAGATGGTGCGCGTCCGCGGTCTCGGAGCGCGGCAGCACCAGTCCGGAGAACTCGCCGCGGGTGGTGTCGACGTCGACCTTGCACCACACCGTGATGCCGAATCGGGCCATCAGCGAGACCAGTGGTTCGCGGTAGCCCTTGTACGCATCGGCGCGCTGCTCGGTCATTCGCGCACCTCGCCCAGCGAATGCGACAGGTCGGTGCGGATCTGCTGCGGATCGAAGCTGCCGCGTGTGCGCCCGCGCAGCGTCCGACCCATGGCCCAACGCAGGCGGGCGTTGGCGTCGGTCGTCGGTGATGCCGGCAGGGGATCGGCCGGTCGATCGTCCAATCGGTGCGCGTCGACGATGTCACTCGCTGCCGTGTCGGGCTCGCGCAGCAGTCGATCGAGCACCCAGTTGGTGCCGGACGGGTGCATGCGACCTTCGACCAGTGCCCGCACCAGCGGACGGAGGCGTTCCGCCGCGGGCAGGGTGCGAACGCCGGAAGACCGCCAGAAGTGTGGCAGCCGCGCCTCGAGTGCGAACGCGATGCGGCGCGCGGTGGGCGGGTCCTCGATCGCCAGCTCGTCGTACAACTCCGCCCACGTGGAGTGCGCCATCCGTCGTGCAGCCGGCGCCGGCAGACCCTTCGCGATGTACCGCGCTCGACGCTGCCACGGCAGTTCCACCGTTCGGCTCTCGACCTCGGCGACCCACGCGTCGGGGATCGGCAGCGGCGGAGTGTCGGTGTCCGGGTACATGCGCTGTGGCCCGGGCAGGATCCGCTCGAAGCCGGTGGTGCCATCGGGGTGCGCCTGGCGGGTCTCCGAGGGCACGCCGACCAAGGCGGCCTTGGCGCGCAGTACGATCTCGTGCGACGCGGTGTCGATGTCCTCGCGGGGTCCCCACACCAGCAGCACCGCATCCTCGGCATCAGCGCGCACCGCCATGCGCACTTCGCGCCAACGCGCCGCGGCGAGCGCCCCGCCGTCGTCGTCCTCGGCGAGCAGGAACGGGCGGGTGGTGAGGCAAGCGATCACCCGTACGCGCTCGGCGAACTCGTGGGCGAACGTGCGCCCGGGCTGGGTGCGGTGTCCTAGCAGCGTGCCGAAACCGGGCAGGCGCACGGCGCGCAGCACCGATCCGTCGCGCGCCGCCCGTTCGATCGGGGCGAACCCGCAGCCCGCGAGCAGCCCGCCGAGATCAGCGTGCAGACAACCATCGAGCAGGTCCGCGGTGATGCCCCGCTCGCGCAGGGCGGCGCGGATGCGCAGCAGGTTGAGATGCCGGAACGCCTCGTTGTGCACCAACCTCGGCAGCACTGCGTGGCGCCCGACCCCCTTGAGCTCGACGCGGCGGCTGCCGGCGATCGACACGTTGACGTCCTGGCGACCGCTGCCCGAGCCGCGGCGCGCGTGCCCGCTGGCGCGCGCCACGGCGGCGATCAGTCGTCCACCGGCCGCCACGTCGTGCGGTGTGCGCAGGTCGGGTTCGGTGACCGTCTCGACCAGGGGCATGCCGAGCCGATCGGTGCGGAATGTGATGCGGTGCCCGATGTCCGACACCTCGCGGCACGAGTCCTCCTCGAGCGTGAGCTGGCGGATCCGCAGCACCTGGTCGTCACCCAGTTCGCTGTCGTGGAACGGGATCGTGCCACCGATGCCGATCAACGCCGTGCGTTGGAACCCGGTGGGGATCGAGCCGTCGAGGTACTGCTTGCGCATCACCTGCAGCTCCGAGACGAGCTGCAGGTCGAACATCCGGGAGATCCGCAGTGCATGGCGTACCGCCACTTCGTCGATCGGGAACGGTGGCGTGTCGTCGAGCTCGTAGGTGCACACCGTGCCGTGCTCCAGCAGGTACACGATCTCCTTGCGGGTCTTGAACTCCATCAACGCGCAGCCGTCGTACTCCCCGAGTTCACTCAGCGTGGGGCGCATGTGCCGGAGGACGGTCGCGTCGGTTCGGGTCACGAACCGACCCGCCGGACAGCGGCAGAACAGCTTGCGCGCGGTGTGCAGTTGCTGGTGGACCTCGAGCCCACACTGGAAACCGAGCTCCGCGTAGTCGCTGGCCGTGAGGCTGCCGAATTCGCGATCCGGAAAATCGAGCGGTGGATCGTCGCGCGGATTGAGGTCGGTGTTCGGGAGCTCCGAGGCCCGTGCGGAGAGGCGATCGACCACGGCCTGAACTTAGCCCGAGCGGGTCCGCTTGACGAGACCTGCCGCCGGCCCGCAGCGGTGCGCCCGTCGACACTGAGCGGTGTCCCTCGGCGAACTGTCGGTGCCAGCGCTGGCCTGCGGCATCCCCTCACCGGCGTGCGTGGGGCGTACACTGGTGTGGTTCCGTTCTCGACCACCCCGTCCCCGACCACATGTCCCTGACCTCCCGCTTCCCCATCCGGCACGGGTCCCATCCGTCACGCGACGACGGAATGTGTGCCATGGAACTCGTCGCATGGCTTGCCGGCCAGGCGCACTCCGACAGTCCTTCGTGTACCTCCCCCGTGGTCGCTGCGCTGGTCCGCGCGTGGAACGACGCACTGCCGAGCGATGCGGCACGGAACTACTTCCTGCGCCCGCTCCTACCCCGATTGGTGCACACCGTTGGCGACGCCGAGGTCGAGACCTCGCGCGGACTCCTGGTGCTGGACTGCATGGTGCGTACGCTGTTGCCCGCGTGGCTGGAGCAGCAAGGTGACGGGACCCGGGCCACGGCGTTGACGGCGCTGCGCCCGATCCGCTCGCCGGGCGCGGCGATCGCGGTGCGCGCGGAACTCGGCGGCGAGGACGCCGGCGCGTTTCTCGTCGATTGGTCGATCCGGATGGCGACCCGCGGCGCCGTGCCGAGCCACTGGGTGCCGAATGCGATCCGCCTGCTGACCATGTGTCTGCCGACGCGCCACGAAGTCGCCGACGAGCTCCTGCACCGACTGCTCCGGGTCGGAGCGGGTGCCGCCGCGAGCCCGACGCGATAGTCCCGTCGGGCAGTCGTCGCGCCACGTCTCGGGTCCGGTCGTCGACTACGGGGCCAGCCCGAACAAACGCTCGGCGTTGCGCGTGGTACGCGCAGCGACCTCTTCCGCATCGAGGTCCAAGCAGGTGGCTACCGTGTCGAGCACGGCGGTGAGGAACGCCGGCTCGTTGCGGCCGCTCTTGGGCTTGGGGCGAAGCGTGCGCGGGACCAGGTACGGGGCGTCGGTCTCCAGCAGCAGGCGATCCTCGGGGATCTCGCGCACCAGTTCGTGCAGGTGCAGGCCGCGGCGCTCGTCGCAGATCCACCCGGTGATGCCGATGTACAGATCGAGTGCGAGATAGCGTTCCAGCGCAGCGCGCTGACCGGTGAAGCAGTGCACGACCGCGGCCGGCAAGCTGGCTCGGTGCGGAACGAGGATCTCGAGCAGGTCGTCGGCCGCGTCCCGCTCGTGGAGGAACAGCGGCTTGCCGAGCTCCACCGCGAGCTCCACTTGTCGGGCGAACCAGGTCCGTTGCGTGGGGCGCGGGGAGAAATCGCGGTCGAAGTCGAGCCCGCACTCGCCGATCGCCACCACCTGCGGCAGCTTCGCCAAGCCGCGCAATGCGTCCAGCGTCTGCTCGTCGCACAGCTTGGCGTCGTGCGGGTGGACTCCGGCGGTGCAGTACAGCGTGCCCGGGTGGGCCGCCGCGAGGTCGGCGGCGGCCCGGCTCGCCGCGACACTGGTGCCGGTGACGATCTGCCGGCGCACGCCCGCCACGCGAGCGCGCTCGAGAACCGCGTCGAGGTCGCCGCCGAATGCGCGGTTGGTGAGGTTGACCCCGATATCGACCAGATCGATCACGCGTCCGCGGTCGGGGCGCCGGGTCCGGCAGCGGCTGCGAAGTCGTCGGCGAACAGGCGCAGCGCACTCAGCACCGGGGCCGCAGCCATCTCGATCAACGAGCAGTGGCCCTTGCCGCGTGCGAACGCGGTCACCTTCTCGATCTGCGCCGCATACCCGGGGCCCTTGCCGGCCCGCACTCCGGCCAACACATGGGCGATCTGGTTGGTCTCCATACGGCACGGCGGGCACTGGCCGCACTGCTCCTTCATGAAGAACGCCGCGATCTCGCTGACCCGTTGCAGCACGTCGTCGCCCTCTTCGACGAAACTGATTCCACCGCAGCCGACCGACGTGCCGAGCGCGCGCAGGGTCGCGTGGTCGATCGCGGTGTCGAGGTGTTCGGCGCCGAGGAACCCGCACGAGAGGGCCGGTAGGATGGCACGGATCGCCCGACCGCTGCGCGGCCCTCCGCCGCAACCGTAGATCACGTCGCGGAACGTGCTGCCGAACGGCAGTTCGTACACCCCCGGCCGCTGCACCCGACTGTCGAGCGTGAACAGCATCGTGCCCGTGCTCTGCTCCGTTCCGATCCCGCGGTACCACTCCGCGCCCAGCCGTACGATCGAAGGCACGTGGGCGAGCGTCTCGACGTTGTTGACCGTCGTCGGGCACCCTCGGATGCCCGCTTCGCCGGGATACGGCGGCTTCTTGCGCGGTTTGGCCGGGCCGCCGTCGATCGAACCGATCGCCGCGGTCTCTTCGCCGGCGACGTAGGTCGGCGGGGCGCGGTGGATCTCGATGTCGAACGCGAACCCGCTCCCGGCGATCGCGGCGCCCAGCAAACCGGCATCGCGCAGCTCTTCGATCGATTGCGTCGCCGCGTCGATCTGTTCGGTCATGTCCTCGATCAGATACAGGAAGCCTTTGGTCGCGCCGGTGGCGAACCCGCAGAGCAACAGCCCCTCGAGCACCTTGTGCGGGTAGCGCGCCACCAGCAGCTTGTCCTTCTCGCTGCCGGGCTCGTGCTCGCCGCCGTTGGCCACCACGAATCTCGTCTCGGCTGCGGTGGACGCGGCGAGCCGCCACTTGACGGCGGCCGGGAACGAGGCACCTCCCCGACCGCGCAGTCCGGACGATTCGACCGCCCCGAGCACCGCTTCGGGATCGCCGGCCAGTGCGCGGGTCAACGCGACATAGCCGTGCTCCTCGCGGTACTCGGCCAACGACTGACGGGGCGCGTCACTCGGGCGGGTCAGCAGGATCGCAGGCGTCACGGGCTCGCTCCTGTGTCGAGGCATGTGTCGACGATGCGGCGGGCGGCGTGGCCGTCACCGTAGGGGTTCTGAGCGCGCGCCATCTCGCGGTAGGCGTCCGGATCATCGAGCAGTCGATTCGCTTGGGTGGCGATGCGCTCGGCGTGCGGGCCGACCAGCCGGGCGGTGCCCGCATCCACTCCTTCCGGCCGCTCGGTGTCGTCGCGCAGCACCAGGATCGGCTTGCCCAGACTCGGTGCCTCTTCCTGTACGCCGCCCGAGTCCGTCAGGATCAGGTGTGCGGCGCGCATCGCGGCGACGAAGCGCGGGTAGTCGAGCGGCTCGGTCAGTCGAATGCGCGGGTGGTCGGCCAACCGAGCGCGGGCCACCTCGGAGATACTCGGGTTGGGGTGCACCGGGTAGAGCACCTCGGTGTCGCCGCGGTCGGCGATCGTCCGGACTCCGTCGCAGATCTGCTCGAAGGGGGTGCCGAAGTGTTCGCGCCGGTGTGCGGTCACGAGCACCAGGCGCCGGCCTTCGGGGGGCGCGAACTCCGCGGGATCGACGCGTTCCACCGCCCACTGCAGCGCATCGATCACGGTATTGCCGGTGACCGACACCCGGTCCGGGGCGATACCCTCGTGCAGCAGGTTGGCGCGCGAACGTTCGGTTGGCGCGAAGTGCAGGTCGGCGAGTCGGGCCACCAAGCTGCGGTTCATCTCCTCGGGGAACGGCGAGTACTTGTTGCCGGTGCGCAACCCGGCCTCGACGTGGCCGAACCGGATCTGGCGGTAGAACGCGCACAGCGCGGTCACCATCACCGTCGTGGTATCTCCCTGTGCGAGCACCAGGTCCGGCTGCTCGTCGACCAGCACCGCGTCCACCGCGGCCACCATCCGCGATGTCAACTCGGCGAGGCCTTGGTTCCGTCGCATCAAGTCCAGGTCGATGTCGGCGACCACGTCGAAGAACGCGAGGATCTGGTCGAGCATCTGCCGGTGCTGCGCGGTGGCGAGCACCCGCACCGTGACGTCCGGGCGGCGGCGCAGCTCGTGTACCACCGGAGCGAGCTTGACGGCTTCGGGGCGGGTCCCGATGGCGAGAAGGACGTGAAGAGGGCGCATGTGCGGCGCCAGGAGGGTACTGCGCGCCGGGGACACTCTCCACCCCGACGTTGCCACCGATGTCGAGATCCGTCAGACTGCCGGTGAGGAGCGCGCAGCATGAACGAGAATCCGTACGCAGCACCCAGCAGCACCGTGACGGGCGTCCGCCCCACTCAGGGGACGACGGGCCGGATCGACCTCGGACGCTGTTTCACCGACGCTTGGAACGCGACGGTTTCCAACCTGGGTTTGCTGATCGCCGCGTCGCTGGTTGCGATGGTGATGTTCTTTGCCTCGGTCGCACCGGTGCTTCTGGGTGTGGTCTTTCTGCTCCCCCCATTCACCTGGGGCGTCGCGCAGTTCGGTCTGAATCTGATCGATCGCCGCGGCGAGCTGTCCGACATGTTCGGTGGTTTCGGCAACTACTGGTCGAACCTCGGCAACATGCTGTTGCTGGCGTTCCTCCTCACGCTGATCTTCCTCTCCTTCTCGGTGGTCTACTACGCTGGCCTTGCGTCGGGCAGCGATGCGTTGGCGATCGGCGGGTGGTTGTTCAACCAGTTGTTGGTGATGTTCGTCGGTGCGCGGCTCTACCCAGCGCTCGGCTACATGGTCGAACGCGGACTGAGCGCCCCCGACTCGATTGCTGCCGCGTGGCGTGCGACGTCGGGGCAGGCGCTGACGGTGGGGCTGGTCTACCTGGTCTCCACGCTGGTCGCGCTGTCGGGCCTCTTGCTGTTGCTGGTCGGCGCGCTGGTGACCGTGCCGATGTCGTACTTGATGTGGGCGTCAGCCTATCGACAGCTGGCCGGCGACCCGGTGCGACGACGCGGTAGGCGCCCGCGAGCACGGAACGTGGACGACGACGCGGATGAACCCGAGGTCGTTGCGCGGGACGATCGGGTGGGCGAGCGCTGACACCGACCACCATGCCGATTCGCGAGATCCTGCTGCTCGGCGATCCGCGCCTGACCCAAGTGTCGCGGCCGGTCGCGGTCGACGAACGCGAACAGATCGCAGGCCTCGTCACGGACCTGTTCGACACGATGCGCCGCTTCCGCGAGGTCCACGGCTGGGGGCGTGCTATCGCGGCGCCACAGATCGGTGTGCCGCTGCGAGTTGCTTGCATGACCCTGGATCGACCCTACACGTTGATCAATCCGATCCTGTCCGAGCCCAGCGACGAGCGGGTCGAGATGTGGGAGGACTGCATGAGCTTTCCCGAGCTCCTGGTGCGGATCTCGAACCCGCGCAGCTGCCGCTTGACGTACCGGGACCCCGATTGGCGCGAACGTAGGGCCGCACTCGAGGGCGACCATGCCGAACTCGTGCAGCACGAAGTCGACCACCTCGACGGTGTCTTGGCCGTGGCACGGGCGATCGACGGGGAGTCGTTTGCGCTGCGTCGAGCCATGCCGCCCCGCGACCTGACGCTGCGCGGGGCCTTCCACGAGCTGCCGGATCGCGAATAACCTCGGGGCGGTCCGTATCGGCCCCGGAGGTTTCCGATGCATCGAGTCTCGTGTGCTCTGTTGTTGTTCGTGTCGGCCATGCCGCTTGCCGCGCAGAGCAGTCCCCGTCGTCGGCCCGCTGCGGCTCCTGAGCCGAAGGCGCCGCGGATCGTGCCGGTACGCGAAGATTCGCCCATACCTCCCATGGCACGTGGCGGCAGTCTCGCTAGGTCGACTGCCTACCTCCGGCTCACGCATTCCCTCGGTGAGTCGAACGCGCTGCAAACAGCGGTGGCGCGGTTCGTGCCGCGTGGTGGGGAGCGGGAGCTGATCGTCGACCTGGTCGCCGCGGTGCACTACGCCGACGCTGGGTACTACGCGGCCCTGAACCGCCTGCTGGACCGCTACGACGCAGTGCTCTACGAACTGGTCGCTCCGCTCGGCACTCGGCCAGTGGGTGGCGGTGCGGGCGCGGACAACCCGCTGACCCTGGTGCAACGGGTGGCGCAGTCCCTGCTCGGACTGCAGTCGCAGCTGGAACGGGTCGACTACACGCGCAGCAAGTTCGTGCACGCTGACCTGTCGCCTGCCCAACTCTGGGAGGGCGTGCGGGCGCGCGGCGATGACCAAGTGACCTTGTTGCTCGGTATCGCGGCCGACGTGCTGCGCGAGTCGAACCGCGCGGCCGGTCGGGCGACCACGGCGAACGCGAGCCAGCAGCGCGACCTCGACTTGTTCGAGGCGTTCACGCGGCCGGGCGGGCGCACCGAGTTGAAGCGGGCGATCGCCGGTGAATTGGTGCTGCACGGCACCCGGCTGATGCCGACTCTGGAGCGCTTGCTGATCGTCGATCGCAATCGTGCGGCGATGCGGGAGCTGCGCGCGCAGATCGCCGCCGGCAAGCGGCGCATCGCGATCTTCTATGGTGCCGGACACATGGCGGACTTCGAGCGGCGGCTACGACGCGAACTCGGGCTGCGCCGCACCAAGGTCGAGTGGCTGACCGCCTGGGACCTCAGGCCGAGCGACGAGTCCCCGCTGGAGGGACTGTTGCAAGCGGTTGCCGGCGAGTTGCTGCGGCCGGCGGTGCCGCCCCCCGCGTCACCGATTCCGCCGCGGTTGCCGCGCCGGCGGGTGTACGCGCCATAACCCGGATCGACCCGGACCACGGGCGAAGTCCGTGCGAGGAGAATCCGCTGTCGCGCTGGAGCGGGCAGGCGATCGTCGATGCCGCCCTGCGCCTTGCTGCAGACACTGGTGAACAAGACGATGTCGCGGGTCGTCGAGGTGTCAGACCAGTTCCTGTTGTCCGTCCCACGCGTGCAGAACCGATAGCCTCGGTCCGCCGAACGAGCGGTGGCGGTCCATGCGGCGCAGCACGCCCCCGAGCAACCGAACTGCATGCACTTGGTAGGGTCCCTCGTCGAGCATCACGCGGTCGGCGAGCTGGGCCATGCTGGCGTCGGTCGTCTCGGCTCGACTTGGCCACCCGTCCTCGGCCAGGTCTTCGAGTACCTGCGTCGCCCACACCACCGGTACCTGTGCACCGTGGCATAGGTCGACGATCTCGGTTTGGATCTCGGCGAGCCGCCCGAAACCGAGTTCGATTGCCAGGTGGCCCGCGCGATCATCACCACGACCGGTTGCTGGCGCGGGAAGCGTGCAGGCGTTGTGCGCGTGTCGAGTGCCTCGGCCGTACGCACCCCGGCCTCGCCGGATCACACTCACGTGAGGTGCGGCGAGGCCGGGTCGTCGCGATGCTTCGCGAATGCCGCGTGAGCCGCGGCTCGTGCATCTCAGATGCGGCCGAAATCGACCGTGACGTAGCCGTCGTAGGGGTTGCCGCAGCGGCCGATCAGTCGGCCGTTGCGGATCGTGAAGGTGCCCTGATCGGGGCGCAGCGGCTGGCAGTGACCGGTGTCGAGGTTTGCGCCGAGCTTGCGCTTGGTGGTGATCTGCAGGGTGTTGCCGTTCTGGCAGCCGTTGCCGAACGCACGCACCTCGAGGCGCAGGTAGCCCCAACCGTTGGGGATGTTGGCGCGCGCCGTGGTGGCGAACGAGTAGGTGCCGCGGCCGGTCGGTTGGATGTTGATCGTCGCGGTGTAGCGGACCACCGAGCCGTTCACGGTTTCGGTCACGATGCCGGACCAGGTGCCGGCGAAGCAGGCCGGGGAGGCCGGGACGTCGAACGACGGGGTGATGCAGTGCGGCTTGTTCGGCGGGAGTTGCTGGCCGGGCGCGCACTGCACGTGCTTGCGACCGCGGTAGAGCTTCTCCTCGCCCTGGCAGTGCTCGAGCAGCTTCCACTGCTTGGCGATGTCCGCCGGCAGCTCCGGGAGCTCGGGGTTGGAGATGCCGCGGGTCCACAGGTCTTGCAGATCGAGCAGGTGGATGCGGCCGTCGCGGGACCACTTCTGCAGGTTCTTGATGCCCTTGTCGAGCACCGCCTCGAACAGGTGGGTGCCGCCGTGGTGCAGGCCGCCGGCGACGCCGGTGGCCTCGATGCCGATCAGCGTGCCCGACGGGACGCGGAACACCGGGAAGCAGTGGCCGGGGACCAGCGCGAGGTAGCTGCGGATGCCGACCGAGTTGGCCATCGCGGCATACAGGATCGCCAGGTCGATGCAGGTGCCGGAGCGCTTGCGGATGGTCTCGCGCGGATACTGCAGGCTCTGCGCCGACTGCGGGTCGAACGCCACCGAGCGGTCGATCAGGCCCTCGGGGTGCTGGTAGGTGAACTCGTTCACCTGCATCAGCCGGTAGATCTCGCCGAGCACCTTCAGGCAGTTCTTGTCGTTGTCGGAGGCGCCGACCCCGCCGGCGCGGCGGTTGGCCATCGAGGCGAACTCGGAGACGATCTTGTCGTCGCGCGACACCCAGGCGGCGACGAACGGCGCGTTGGCGTGCGCCTCGTGCCAGGTGCCGAACGACTCGTCACCCTTGATGTCGGAGAACAAGAACGAGCGGTGGCCGAGCACCACCAGGCGACGGCCGTCGCTGCTGGTCTGCTTCTGTCCGGCGTCGTCGGTGTACTCCCACTCCACCAGCAAGTTGGCCGGGGTGTTGGAGGTCAGGGTGGCGATCTTCGCCTCGAGCACCGGGTAGTAGGGAGCGACCACGGTCTGGTCGGGGACCAGCTCGGCGAAGCTCTGCCACAGGCTCCAGTCGGAGTAGCCGCTGAGGCGGAAGCGGACGCGCAGGTCCTTGATGACGCTGCTGCCGGAGTTCTTGAAGGTCGACTTGGCGACCCACATGGCGGCGAAGTCGGTGCCGAGGCCGTAGACCTTGTAGAGCGCGCTCATCAGGCGATCCTTGGTGCGCAGCTTCTGGCCGAGAGCGGCAGGTCCGGCCTTGGCCTCGCGCTCGAGGGTGTAGGACAGCGTGCGTTCGCTGTTGTCGAAGCGCGCCTCCTTGGCGCCCTTGGGCAGGTGGTAGAGGACCTTGCCCTTGTAGGCGATGCCACCCGGCCAGGTGCCGGACTCGACGAAGTAGCCGACGGTGCCCTCGGCCTCGTTGGCCAGGTTGATGAAGTCGATGCCGCGAGCGAACGGCAGCACCCAACGGCCGCCGCCGAGGTTGCGCATCGCGCCGCGCTGGGTCATCTCGAGGATCACGGACGACTTGGCGTCCTCGTAGCGGGCGCTGGTGTCGGTGATCTCGACGTCGCTGCGGGTGCCGGAGAAGTCGCGGACGTAGCGGAATGCGTTGGGGTTCTCGCCCTTGACGCGGGTGTAGTCGGCGGCGGAGAAGCGGATCTGGATCTTGGCGACGCCGTCCCCGTTGGGCAGCAGGCGGATCGATCCTTCGAGCTGCACGTTGCCGCGTGCCGGCCCGTCCTGGGCGATGGCGGGGGCGGCGAGCAGGGAGAGTGCGGCGACAGTCGAGAGCAGGGCGTTGCGGGTCGGGGTGGTCATGGCTGGTGAAGGCTGTTCCGGTTGTCTGTCTGCACCCACGCAAAGCGGCTTCGCACCCCCTCACCTGTTGGCGGGAAATCCACAAAGAGTTGGAAACAATAGGGTTCGGTCAATACCAGCCATCGGCTCGCCGAGCGACGCGCAGCCTCGGGATCCCGTATCCGCCCCTTGGTGCTCGCCCCGCGCCCGGCAGCTCCCCTCCCTCGCCGGAGGTCGCGCGGGAGCGACCGGGAGCTCCCGGCGCGGGCGATCCACCGGTCCCGCCGAGCCGGATCCGGGCGGCGACGGAGTCGCCGCTGTGCTGCGCGGGGACTGCGGTGCGTAACCGTGCCCCGAAGTGATCCTCTCCCGCACACCCAACCCGACCATCCTCGCGCTCTGCCTGGCGCTGGCCCCACTCACCGCGCAGAGCCTCCCCGATCCCGCCCGCCTGGACTTCCGCGACGGAACGGACCGCATCCCGGACCGCGCGACCTTCGAGAAACTGTCCTACCAGGGACCGGAGGTGATGATCGACGTCGGCGTGGCGGGCGTGGAGTTCGTGAAGTACCAGATCGAGGGTTTGGACACCGACCGGCCGCAGCTCTACTTCATCAACACGGTCACCCACCGCGCCCACATGATGTTCGCTCAGGCGATCGGGCTCGGTGGGCCCGGTAGACCGGGGGGGCCGGGCAGGCGCGGTGGTTTCGGGCGTGGCATGCCTCCGGGTGGCGCGGTGGGGCAGATGCGCGGGATCCTCGCGTTCCGTCCGCTGCTGGTTTCCAAGTCGGGCGCGGCCGGGATGTACACCATCGAGTACGAGCCCGAGGACGACTTCCCGTTCCGCATGGTGAAGCGATCGGTCGACATGCTGGTGGACAAGGCGCCGTTCCTGCGCGGACGCATCGCCTACTACCCGATCGGCCGGCGCGCCGAGGCGCGGTGGCGCAAGGAGAAGGAGCTGTACGACGCGGCGGGCATCCCTGCGTTCTTCCCGGACGACGCCTACAAGAACATCGCCTACCTGCCACTCAACGTCGCAAAGGGGGTAGGGCGACTCCGGCTGATGAAGCCGGGAGAGCACCCCGGGGTGCGGGACATCGTGATCTACCCGACGCTACCCAACGAGATGCCGCGGGTCGCCGGAGTGCTCACCGAGATGCGGCAGACTCCGCTGTCGCACGTCAACCTCCGCGCGGTGCAAGACGGGATCCCCAACGCGTTCCTCCGCGCCGCCAGCACCAACCCGCAGATCCGCCCGCTGCTCGGCAGCTACGTGGTGTTCGAAGTGCGCCGCGACGGGTTCGCGATCCGCGCCGCGCAGCAAGACGAAGTCGAGAAGCACTTCGCGGCGCTCCGCCCCCGGCGGCCGCAGGTCCCCGAACGGGATCTGGCCGTGCGCACCATCCGCAGTCTCGATCAGCTCGACTTTGCCGACGCCAAGAGCGTCGGCGCCAAGGCGGCCAACCTCGCCGTGCTGCGCAAACTGGGATTCGCCGAGGGCACCGTGCCCGAGGGCTTCGCGGTACCGTTCGCGTTCTACGACGCGTTCATGCACCACAATCAGCTGTACGCGCGGGTGAAGCAGATGCGCGAGCAACTCGGTTTCGCCCAGGACGCGGAGTTGCGGCGCAAGGCGCTGGCCAAGTTGCGCAAGCGCATCCAGAAGTGTGAGGTCCCCGCTTGGATGGAGGAAGCGCTGGAGGCGATGCGGCGTCGCTTCCCCGCGGGAACCCGGATCCGCTGCCGGTCGAGCACCAACAACGAGGACCTGCCGCGCTTCAGCGGCGCAGGGCTCTACGACTCGTTCACCCATCGCCCCGACGAGGGTCCGCTGAGCAAGTCGATCAAGCAGGTGTTCGCCAGCACCTGGACGTTCCGTGCCTACGAAGAGCGCGAGTTCCACCGCATCGATCACTTCGCCACCGCGATGGGTGTGTTGTGTCACCCGAGTTACTCCAAGGAACGGGCCAACGGGGTGGCGATCGGCGCCGACCCGGTCTACCAGTCCGGGCACAACTACTACGTCAACGCCCAGGCCGGTCACGACCTGGTGACCAACCCGAGTGCCGAGGCGACACCCGAGGAGCTGCTGCTCGATCCCACCGGGCCGCGGGGCGACAAGCTGGTGCGGAGTTCCAGCCTGATCGCGTCTGGCGCGCACGTGCTCAGTCGTGCGCACCGCGATGAGCTGCGGCGCGCGCTGGGGCGCATCAACCGCAAGTTCCGCCGCTGCTACAAGCGATCGCGGTCGGCTGGAGCCTTCGCCATGGAGGTCGAGTTCAAGGTCACCCACGCCGGCCGCTTGGTGATCAAGCAGGCACGGCCTTGGCTGTTCTGACCCGCAGCGGGCCGCGGGCGACGCGGCCTCGCAGGGTCGACCGATCCCTCACGCCGACACGATCGCGGGCGGCCGCTGCTCGCGAGGGAACCCGAACGCGGGCGAGCTGCGGAGCTGCGGACGAACCCGAGCTCGAAGCCGTGCGGGTGGGCTGCGGCGGCGCCCTGCCGACAGCCGGCGAACACCCCGCGGCAGGTCGTCTCGGGTCGTCTCGAGCGATTCGCGACTACTTGGCGATGCAGCTGTCCAACGCCAACATCGCATAAGCCGATGCGATCACGTCGAGGCCCTCGTACCAACGATCACTGCGCTTGTTGCACCACGACCCGTTGGCGGCCTGCAGCTCCTTCAGTTTGGCAGCCAGCTCGTTGCGCCAGTCGATCTTCTGCGCTGGCTTGGCCCCGCTCGCCGGCACCTCGAGCTGTTCGATGCCCGCGGTCTTCAGGGCTTGGGACATGACCATGTAGTAGTAGAACAGACCCTGGTAGCGGGCTGCTTCGCCCAGCGACTTGTCGAACCCGGGGTTCTCGTCGACCGTCCAGTGCTTGGCGACCCAGCGGATCGCCGCCTGCACGCGCTGGTCGTCGCGCCCGACGCCGCACAGGGTGTAGGTCTTCAGCAGCGCGTAGGTCATCGAGCCGTAGCTCTTCGGAGAGCGACTGCCGTTCACCATTTCCAGCGTGCCGGCCGGCGAAGTGCCGGGGTAGTAGGTGGCGCCGCCGTCGTCCCCGGAGACCATCTTGATCGCCTTGCCGGAGCGGTCCTTGGTCTCCTGGGTGAGCTTGTTCACCTCGCGCAGGTTCTGCACCCGTTGCAGGAATACGAGCGCCTTGGCCAGCGCCTCGTCGTCCTTGCTCATCCCCGCCTTGCGCAGCGCGTCGATCGCGAAGTTGGTGTTGCTCAGGTCGGCGCGCTCGCGGTTGCCGTAGCCGAAGCCGCCGTAGTCGACGTCCGAGGGAGCGTGTTTGTTCTCCTCGGTGTTTTGCACCGCCTTCAGGAAGCGGCCGGCGCGGTCGAGCGCGGACTTCAGCTTGGCGTCGAGTTCCTTGGTTGCGCCATCACGCGCTTTGGCCAGGGCGAACACCGCCGACGAGGTCGCGTAGACCACCGTCCGCTGGCCGAACGACCCCGCCCGGGATTGTTGCTCGAGCAACCAGGCGATGCCCTGATCGATGACCTTCTGCTCGGCCGGGGTTCGTGACGCGTGCGGCTTGGATTGCACCGCTGCGAGAGCCAGGCCGGTGAGACCAGCGTCGAAGTGCTTGCGTGGTGCGCCGCCGCGCCGGCCGGGCATGCTCATGAAGAAGCGCCCGTCCTCCTGGTTCTTCAACAGGAAGTCGATGCCGCGCTGCAGGGTCGCGAGCGGCGAGGGCTTCGCCGCGGCCGGGGCACCGCCTTGTGTCGCGGCTGCCTGTGCGAAAGCGAGCGTGGGGATGCAGGCGAGCAGCAGGGCACCGCTGGCGGCGCGCGTGGCTGTGGCGCGGAGAATGCTCATGGTTCTTGGCTCGGTTGGGGTCGGAACTCCGGTTCGGATCAGGCCGGAGTTCGGAGCGCTCCATCATGCCGCGGCTCGCCCGACATCGCTGGCAGAACTCGACGGCCGGCCGGCCGGCGTAGACGGCGGAGAGCAGTTGGATGAGTCGGCGATGAGATTCGGTGCGTGCTCGTCCGCTCCACCGTGGAGCTTCAGCCCCTCTCTCGCCTCAGCCGGCGCCACCCCGCGGCGAGCGCCACGCCGACGACCGTCCACTCGATGGCGTAGTACCAGCGCGTTGCCGCCGCCTTGGTCTCGGTGAACCCGTAGCTGTGCAGCCCGACATTGTAGAGGTTCACACCCCAGAACGCCCACATCACCACGATGCCGAGTGCCACCGCGGCGACCGCCATTCCGTGCTCCCGCAGGTATCCACCCATGCGCGCGTGCGCGATGAACACGTAGCCGAGCACCAGCATCAGCGCGCCGTTCTCCTTCGGGTCCCAACCCCAGAAGCGGCCCCAGCTGTCGTTGGCCCACACGCCGCCGAGGATCGTACCGACCGTGGCGAACACCAGCCCGAAGCTCAGCACTCCGTAGATGGTGTGCGACAGCTCGGTGTAGAACGTGGGGTCGCCGCGGCGTAGACCGAACAGTTTGCCCAGCAGATACACGTGAGCGATCAGTGCCGCGAGAGTTCCCGCGCAGTAGCCGAGGGTGATCGTGGTGACGTGCGTCGCCAGCCAGAAGTTGGTGTCCAGCACCGCGACCAACTGCTGCATCGTGTCGGTCCCTTCACTGGTCTCGTGCCACACGGCGAGCCACATGCCGAGTGCGCCGAACGGGTTCGCCAGCGAAGTCCAAACACCGGTCCGACGGGTGAGCTCGACGACCAACAGCAGCAATACCCCGACCGCGACCACCAGCAGGATGACCTCGTACGGGGTGGTGACCGGGGGGCGCCCGCGCAGCACACACCGGGTGACGATCCCCGCGACCAACAAGGCAGCCCCACCAGTCGCGAGCAGAGCGCTCGCGCCGCGCAGCCAGCGCGAACCGGGGCGGAGCCACAGGATGCAGCAGCTGAGGAACCCGCACAGGAAGGTCCAGAGTGCCTTGCCGAACAGGTCCGCGCGGTAGAACGCGACTTCGCCGTCGATCGCCCGCAGCGCGGTACGGGCCGCCGCCGGCTCGCGCAGGGTGCGTTGCAGTTCGGTCAGCGACTGGCCGAGGGTCGCCAGGTCGGATCGATTGCGCAGCGCCGCTTCGATCTGCAGCAGCACGGTCCGGTGCCATCCGGAAGGCCCGTCCTGGATCGCTTCGGTGGCCGACAGGTAGCGTTCGCCGCCGGGCAGTACCGGCGGCAGGAAGCGCAGCGACCTGCCGAGCTGCATGCTCTCCGACAAGCTCGAGGCGATCTGCAACAGCCGCGGCTCGTGGTCCCCTTGCTGCAGCAGCGCACGAACCGCCGCGAAGCGCTCGATGACTTCGAGGAAGCTCACCCGATCGCGCCCGGGGAACAGTTTGGTCAGGGCGGGCGATCGATCGATCGACCACTGTTCGAGTGCGAAGTCGAAAGTGTGCAGCAGGTCGCGTAGCTGCGGCATCACCTGCGCCAAGCGGATCACCTGCGACTCGAGTGCGGTGCGCTGCTCGCGGGGCGTCTGCTCGAACCGCAACGCTTGGCGCCCGAGCTTGGCGAACGCCGGCAAGAGCTCCGCATAGCTGTAGCGGTCGCGCCGCCGCTTGCCCGCGATACTCAGACCGAGGCTCTCGACCACCTGCGCGTCGTCGACCCGAATCACCGCGTAGTGCTGCGCCTGCTCGGGAAAGCACAGGCAGTCGAGCAACCAGGCGACTGGCCCGAGTCGTTCGCCGCGGGGGGTCGTGCAACCATGGGTGCCGACCAAACGCATCAATTGAAAACGCGCCAGGGTGGCGAGCGGCTTGACGCGCCCGCCTTCCTGCACCGGAATCCGGGAAACGGCTTCGAGCACCTCCGCGGGCCAGGGTCCAGTGCGCTCGGTTTGCTGCGCCGCGCCGGGAGTGAACGAGCAGAGTAGCGTGAGCAACGCCCACAGCGGACGGCTCGGCAGTCTGCGTCGGCGATCCGCCACGGCCTCGCGCACCAGCACCGCACGGTCTTGGTCGCGTCTCGTCATGCCGTCCTCCGGCGCCGCTGCCGTTCCAGGTAGACGATCAGCTTGCGTCCGAAGTGCAGCAGCAAGCCGAACGCCACCACGAAGCAGGCGTACTTCGGCCACTGGTCGGTCGGGTTGCTCGACACTTCGAGCATCGACCAATACGGCCCTCGTGCTGCCCCCTGTGGACCCCAGCTGTTCTGCGACAGCATGAAGCCGCCGTAGCGCATCGGCTCGTTCATCGCGATGTGGAAGTTCTGGCGCACGTCACCCGCGATACGGGTTACCTCGCTCACGAACTTGCGCGGTGTGTCGACGCCGGGGTGCGTCTCCTTGGTGAACGATTCCAGTCGGACGGTGAAAGGCAGGTCGAACACCTGAGGGCGCAGATCGAACGACCAAGCCGAGCCGTCGATCTCGGCGGTCCATGGGGCGCGTTGCCGTCCCCACAGCATGCCGCGCTGCACCGTGCGACCGGCCTGGACGATCTCGAGGTAGACACCCGGGACGGCAGGCACACCGGAGCGTGCCCGAGTGCCTGCCAGGTAGAATCCGTCGACCACTTCGCGGGCGTCCGCGGTGCGCGCCCGCTGGGGCACGCAGCTGTCGAGGAAGCGGGTCGCTCGAACCGTGAACGGCAGGCCCGGTGCGTGCGCCGGGGTGCCGTGGCGCAGCACCGACTCCGGCACGCAGAACTCGCGCATTCCGCCGTCACCCAGCGGTTCGCCGATCACCAGCTCGAAGTCGCGGAAGCTCACGTACTCCGCCGCCTGCTCGCCGGGGAACAGCTTCAAGTAGCCATTGGTTCCGGTCAGGTGGCTGACCAGTCCCGAGCCCAGCAGCGCCAGCACACCGAGGTGGACGATGACGATCCCGGCGGTGCGTGCCTGCCAACGGATTCGCAGCAGGCCGCCGCACAACAGGTTGAGCGCCAACATGGACAGCAGGGTCAGGGCACCGGGCAAGGGCACGTGGATCGGGCCGAGGCGCCACCACCAGAACGCGCTGAAGAAGTAGCGCGCCTGCACGGTCGCCAAGCCGAGGTCTCGCTGCTGGTAGGTGCCCAGGTACAGCACTCCCATCAGCAGTAGCACGATCGCGCAAGTCAGCCCGTACGAAGACGTCGAGTGGACGAGTTGGCGCACTGTGCGACGCAAGCGTGTCACTTGCTGAACCTCAGCGACTTGCACAAGGCTCGGAACCCGGGGATCTGCGAGCGAACGGCTGCCTCGGTGCCGATCAGTTTCACGAACAGGGTGCGTTCCCCGCCGTCGGCCAGTGTCGCGAGCATGCCTTGGCCTTCGCGGCTGTACGCCTCGAGCATCGGGCGTTGGGCGCCGAGCATCTGAACTCGTTCGAGCACGCGCAGGCCGGCCTCGTCGATTGGCGCCTGACCCAGCTGGGCACGCCAACGGTTGACGTTCTTCAGTGCGCCGCCACCGTTGCCGGCGAGGAACACCAAGTAGCACTCCGCGCCGTCCGGCAGGGCGAACGACACCAGGCGCATGCCACCCGCACCGTTGCGCTCGGTCCAACCCGGCGGGGTGTCCCAATGGAGCGGGCCGCTCGCTGGCGTTGCACGCTCCCCGGCGGCCGACGCCGCAGGACCTGCCGCAGGTCCTGCCCCAGGTCCTGACTCGGCGGCCGTGCCGATCGGTGGGTGTCCGACCGGGGAACGGCGCGGGGCCATGAAGCCCAGCCGCTCTTCCATGGTGGCGTGCAGACGGGCCCGGCGGGCGGTTTGCCGGGTCTTCCGGATCTCGAAATCGCCGTCGCTGCACGACATCGCGAGCGCGGCGACCAGGAGCGGGCATGACCTCGAACGGTTCATCGGTGGCGCAGATTTCTAGCCCGGACTATTCATGACCGAGCTGCTGCGATCGCGCAGGTTCGCTGCTGGCTTCGTCGAACGTCAGAACCTGCTCCTCGACGGGGAGGCACCCCGCCTCCGGGCAGAACCTGCCGTTCTCCTGGCCAGCAACAACCTTGCACGATCTCGTGACGCTGCTCATGAGTAGTCCGGGCTAGGCGGTGACAGCGAGCTCTTGCCGCCGGACTCGGCGGCACCGTTGCATTCATCGACGCGAAGTGACGAGTGCTGAAGCTCGAGGTCGGTCTTGGAGCCGCCGTGGTTCAAGCCAGCGCGTGGTCCTGCCGAAACCACCGGGAGCCGCCCATTGCGCGGCGTGACCAGCCCACCGATGAAGCGAATCTCCCTCCACGCGGCGGGTGCCGCGGCACTCGCGCTGTCGTTCCTCACCTCATGCCAGATGTTCGGGTCTGGCGACACCGGGCCCGGCAAGGTCAACGACCTGGTCGGCTGGATCGAGCGCGTCTACGTGGACTCCGAGCTGGCGCGGCAAGAAGTACGCTCCGCGCTGGGGCAGCTACAGGCGATCGTCGGCAAGGAGTTCACCGGGGATCCGGTCCCGGCGTTCCAGAGCTTCGTCGAGGCGATCAAGCGCAGCGAGGATCAGGCGAAGAAGCTGACCTCCGCGGTCGGGCCGATGAAGCGCACTGCCGACCCGGTGTTCAAGCGCTGGGCTACCGACCTCGAGTCGTTCCACAGCGTGGAGTTGCGTCAGCGGAGTCAGGAGCGGTTGCTCGACACGCGGCGTCGCTACGACGCGATCGTCACCGCGGTCGATCCCATGCAGGTCTCGTTGGAGAAGTTCAACAAGTCGCTGCGCGACCACTCGCTGTTCCTCGGTCACGACTTCAACGCCGGTTCGGTGGCGGCGATCCGCAACGATGTGCAGACGCTGTCGCTGCTGGCGAAGGACCTGGATGCGCAGCTCGAAGCGAGCATGCGCGCCGCGAAGGCGTACGTCGACTCGGCGGCACTGCCGGTGAGCGCGAGCCCGGGCGGTACGCCCGGACGCTAGGGGTCTGCGCCACGGGATGACGATCCATGAGATCCGCGCCTTCCAGCACCCGTCACCCCCCGAAAGCCTCGCCGACTCCACAGGTTCGGTTGCGTTTTCGGGCGTCGACCTCTGCCGAAATCCACGCACCTCCTGAATCGCCCTTCCGTGGCGCAGACTCCTAGTGCCCCGCGTCCGGAGTTCGCCGCACATGTGCCCGGCCATTCGATCCGCTCGCTGCGTTGCTGCTCCTCAGCTTGTCCACCAACAAGCCGTGTCGTCGCAGCTCCTTGCGAGCGAACCGCATGACTCGACGACTTATGCAACGAACTTCGGACACACCCCACTAGTGGGGTGTCGCCGAAGTTCCCCTCCGATGTCGTCGGCCCTGCGGCTGACTCGCGGCGCTGCAGCTTCTCGGTCCATCCACCAACAAATCGTCTCGTCGCAGCTCCTTGCGAGTGAACCGCATGACTCGCCGACGCATGCAAGGAGCGTCGGCGACAACCAACCCGTGGCGCGGTGAGCTGGGCGATCCTGGGCATCCTGGTCCTCGGGCTCGGGCTCTGGCTCGCCGCATCGCTGGCGCGCCGGGCCGAGCTCGGGCGAATGGCCCGTTCGGTCGCCGCCCGCGAGCAGGCGCTGCGACAAGGCAGTGCCGCGGCGCAGCTGCAGCACCCGGTGATCGACCTGTCGCGTTGCCTCGGCTGTGCCACCTGTGTGGCGGTTTGCCCCGAGGACGGCGTGCTCGACGTGGTGCACGGCCAGGCGATGGTGGTCAACGGTGCGCGGTGCGTGGGTGTCGCGGCTTGCGCGCGTGAATGTCCGGCCGGCGCCATCACGGTGACGCTGGGCGATCTGTCGAAGCGCGACGACGTGCCGGTGATCGATACCAACCTCGAGGCCGCCGGGGTCCCCGGGTTGTTCCTCGCCGGCGAAGTCACTGCGCACGCCTTGATCAAGACCGCGGTCGACCACGGGGTCGCGGTTGCGCGCGAGGTGGCTCGCCGAACCGACGAGTCGGGCAGCGTCGATGACCCCTGGGACCTGTGCGTGGTCGGTGCCGGCCCGGCGGGTCTGGCGTGTGCGCTGGAGGCGCAGCGACTCGGATTGCGCTGCCTGGTGATCGAGAAGGAGCTGGAGCTCGGCGGAACGGTGGCGCGCTACCCGCGCCGCAAGCTGGTGATGACCCAGCCGATCGAGATGCCGATGGTCGGTCGACTGCGGCGTTCCACCTACACCAAGGAGGAGCTGATGGACACCTGGACCGCGATCGTCGCCGAGCACCGGCCGTCGATCGCCCACGGGCAGGTGTTCACCGGGGTCGAGCGGCAGCGCGACGGGTGTCTGGCAGTTCGCACCGAGTCGGATGTGTTCGTGGCCCGTCACGTCTGTCTGGCGATCGGCCGGCGCGGTGTGCCGCGCAAGCTCGGCGTGCAGGGGGAGGAGCTGCCCAAGGTGGCGTACGGCCTGATGGAGGCGAGTTCGTACCGCGGCCGGAGGATCCTGGTCGTCGGTGGTGGCGACAGCGCGGTCGAGACGGCGCTGGGGCTCAGCGAGCAGCCCGGTAACCAGGTGACCCTGTCGTACCGCAAGCAGAGCTTCTTCCGCATCCGTGCGCGCAACGAAGAACGGCTCCACGAGCGAGTTGCGGACGGTCGCATCCGACTGCTGCTGGAGAGCGAAGTCGAAGAGATCACGCCGGACACCGTCCGGCTGCGCACTGCCGAGCGCGGCGCCGAGACACTCGACAACGACGAGGTGTTCGTGATGGTCGGCGGGGTGCCGCCGTTCGACCTGCTCCGCGGCGCCGGCATCACGTTCGACCACGCGTCGACTCCTGTCGAGCGGGAAGAGCGCAGTGGCACGGGTCTGGTTCGGGTCTTGGCGGTCACGCTGGCGCTCACCGTGTCCGTGGTCGGTTGGGTGTTGTGGCACGGCGACTACTACGGCCTGGCGGCCGAGCATCGCCCCACCCACGCGAAGCACTCGCTGCTGCGACCGGGCATGGGGCTGGGGCTCGCGTTCGGCATCGCCGCGGTGTTGCTGATCCTGGTCAACCTCGCCTACCTACTGCGCCGCGGGAAGGTCCTGGGGATCCGCTTCGGCACACTACGCGGCTGGATGACCAGCCACGTCGCGACCGGCGTTCTGGCCCTGTTGTGCACCTTGGTGCACGCGGCGATGCGCCCCGGGGACACCCCGGGCGGGCACGCGTTCTGGGCGCTGCTCGTGCTGCTGCTTACCGGAGCCGCGGGCCGCTACCTGTACGCGATCGTGCCTCGGGCAGCGAACGGTCGGGAACTCGAGTTGACGGAGATCCGCGCCGAGATCGACGCGCTGGCCGCGCAGTGGAATTCGACCGGCGATTCGCACGGCTTCGGGATGTTCGCCCGCGATCAGGTGAAGACCGCAATCGACCAGCGGCAGTGGCACAGCTCCTTCCTCGGCCGCTTGCTCGGCATGTGCGGGGTCCAGGTGCAGTTGTCGCGCCTGCTCGAGCGACTGCGCGGCGAAGCTCATCGGCGCGGAATCGCCGATGAGCAGCTCGGCGCGACGGTTGCGTTGGCTCGCCGTGCTTTCGCGAATGCGACCGCGGCAGCGCACTTCGAGGATCTGCGCGCGGTGCTGGGCACCTGGCGCTACCTGCACCGCTGGGTCGCGGCGTTGATGGTGTTGCTGGTGGTGGTCCACGCGGTGCACGCGCTGACCTACGGCTCCGTCCTGTCACGGGGGGTCGGATGAGGGGGCTGCGCAACCCCAAGCTGTGGATCACCCTGCTGTCGACCGGTGGGGTGCTCTACTTCACGCTCGGCGATCTGACCAAGACCGCTCCAGGACCACTTGCGTCAGTCCACCAACGGGACGCCAAGCTCAGGGGTTGGAACCGTTGCAGCGCATGCCATGGGGGCTGGTTCCGCACCATGACGCAGTCCTGCCTGGTGTGCCACCGCGAGATCGAGACCGATCTCGGCAACGGAACCGGCCTGCACGGTCACCTGCCGGCCGATAGAGCGAAGGAGTGCGCCCGGTGCCACACGGACCACCACGGTGAGCGGTTCGTGATGGTCAACCAGCGGAGCTTCGCACTCGCGGGATTCGCCGACGTGAAGGCATTCAAGCACGACAGCATCGGATTCGCGATGGCCGGTCGCCACCTACAGCTAGCGTGCACCAAGTGCCACGTGCACGCCGAAGCCGTCGAGCTGCCGGAGGGGGCGAAGCGCTACCTGGGGCTGCAGAAGGGTTGTGCGGCGTGCCACCGCGACGCGCACGAGGGTCGCATGAAACTCGCTTGTGCGTCGTGTCACGGTCAGGAGTCGTTCGACCGCCTGCACGCGGACGGTCACGAGCGCCACCTCGTGCTCGACGGAGCGCACGGTCGCGCCACCTGTCGGACCTGCCACGCTACCGGCGAGCACGGCCTGGAGTCGTTGGGCCGCGGTCGCTCGGTGGCGCCGCGGTTGTGCGCCGATTGCCACCAGTCGCCGCACAATCCGAGCTTCGTCGAAGGCGTGGCGAAGCTCGAGGGTGTGGCTCCCGGGGCCAGCTGCGCCAAGTGTCACGCCGCTGCCCACGGCGGCTTCCGCGGCGAGCGGGTCACGGTCACGGCGTCTCAGCACGCTCTGAGCGGGTTCGCGTTGGCCGAGCCGCACGCCAAGGTGAAGTGTGCGAGCTGCCACACCGCGGCCGAGTCGAGCTTCGCGGCGCGCTACCCGGGTCGCGGCGCGTCGAGCTGCGGCAGTTGCCACCAGGACCCGCACGGTGGCCAGTTCGGCACCGGACCGGCGGCGGCGGCGACCTGCGTCACCTGCCACGACTCCAAGCACTTCAAGCCGCACGGCTTCACCGCGGAGCGGCACGCCAGCACCAAGCTGCCGCTCACCGGACGCCACCTGGAGGCGGACTGCAACCGCTGCCACGTCGACCCGGTGGCCGGCGCCGCGCGCGCGTTCCGCGGTACCGACGACACCTGCGCGAAGTGCCACACCGATGCCCACGGCGGGTTCTTCCAGAAGACCCTGGCCGGCCTCGCGCCGCACCCGCACGGCGACTGCGCCCGCTGCCACGCCACCACCGCGTTCTCCGCGTTGCCGACTGACGGCTTCGACCACGCCCGCTGGACCGGCTTCGCGCTGCGCGGAGCACACTCCCAGTCGACTTGCGAAAGCTGCCACGCCAAGACTGCCAAACCGGATGCTGCGGGTCGCACTTTCGGCCGCGTCGCCGCACGCTACGGCGTGTTCCGCGGCTGTGTCACCTGCCACGCGGATCCGCACCGCGGCCGCTTCGACACGGCGCGCCACCCAGCGACCATCGCGGGTCGCACGGGGTGTGCCCGTTGCCACGTCGAGTCGTCGTTCCGCGCCTTCCCGACCGGTTTCGACCACGCCACGTGGACCGGCTTCGCACTCACCGGAGCGCACGCCAAGGCGTCGTGCACCGCGTGCCACGCGCCGCTGAACGCACCCGATCCATCGGGACGCACCTTCCGGCCCGCCAAGGGTACGCGCTGCGCCGACTGCCACCGCGATCCACACCGCGGGCAATTCGAGCGCGGCGGTGCCACCGATTGCGCGAAGTGCCACCAGAGCACACAGCGCTTCCAAGAAGTCCGCTTCGACCACGAGCTGCAGTCGCGCTTCCGACTCGGCAAGCGCCACAAGGGTGTCGCCTGCGCCAAGTGCCACAAGGTCGAGGGCAAGGGCGACCAGGCGATGGTCCGCTACCGGCCCAAGCGCACCGACTGCATCGCCTGCCACCCGGCCCACGACGACCCCTTCAGCCGCACCAAGCGAAAGGACCGATGAGCGCACACCGCTTCACTCTGGGGTTGTTGGTAGCACTCGTGCCGTGGAGCGGCGCGGCTGCGCAGGACGCGGGGACGGTCCGCAAGGTGGCGCTCCGCGTCAGCTCGCGGGGACAAGCTGCGATGGTGGTGGTCGACCGCGGCGAGCGCGATCAGGTGCGTCGCGGCGACATGGTGACGTTCTTTCCGCGCGCCGGCGGGTCGTTCCGCGGTGTCGTGGTCAAGGCCTCGGAACGCAGCGCGGTGGTCGGCCTGCAGGACGAGCGCGCCGTGCTTCCGCCCGGGACTCGCGGCGAAGTCGACGTCCCGGAGAGTCGTTTCGCGCCGCGGCAGCCGTCGCCGGAGACCAAGCCGAAGACTGCCACCGAGCCCGGCACCGAGGGGACCGGGAAGTGGCGCAACAAGGACGAGAGCTGGAAGCCTGGCATGCCCTTGCTCGGCGCGCAGCGCCCGCTCCGCCCGGCAGAGCGGGGTGCGACGCTGAGCGGACGAGTGTTCTTGATCGGCGACCTGACGCGAACCCACGACAGCTTCGCCAACTCGTTCCTGCGCGCCGGCACGAGCCTCCGAGTCGAGAATCCGTTCGGCCACGGCGGCGGAATCAAGTTCGACGGCGAGTTCGATCACCGCACCGAACAGAACGAGAACGAGGGCAACGACCTGTTGGTGCGCAGTCTGTCGTACTTCCACGGTGGCACGCGGTTCGACGCCACCCGCTGGGAGATCGGCCGCTTTCTGCAACACGGCGTGCCCGAGCTTCAGGTCTTGGACGGCGCGGAGTGGGGCATGCGGCGCCGGAATGGCGACCGCTTCGGTGCGAGTGCGGGCTTCATGCCCCAGCCGGACGACGACTTCGAATCCGGCAAGGACTTCCAGCTCGCCGTCTACTACGAGTGGGTCTCCGGAACCGCCGAGGAGCTGGTAGTGACTGGCGCGTTCCAGAAGACCTTCCACAGCGGTCGTGCCGACCGCGACCTCCTGCTGGGCAAGATCCGCTACCTGCCGGCGGACGCCTGGCAGCTGAACGGCGCGGTGTGGCTCGACATCTACGACGGCAAGGACAAGGTGAAGAGCCGTGACTTCGACGTCTCGCAGGCGTGGGTCACGCTGACGCGCCAGTGGGGTGGCAGCGGGGTCGACGTGACGTTCCGTCGCGCGGTCTTCCCCGAGATGCTGCGCTGGGAGTTCCAGCCGCTGTTGGCGCAGGACCTGGCCGACAGCTACTTCAACCGTCTGTCGCTCGGCGGTTGGCAGAGCGGCAAATCCGGTCGCCGGCTGCACGGCGAGGTCGGGGTTTGGCAGAGCCAGGCCGATACTGGCGGGTTCGGCGAGGCGGGCATCTCGATCCCCGATGTGGTCGCCGGCGCACGAGTCGACTTCACCGGCTTCGCGACCCTCGGCGAGTTCACCAGCGACGCCGGCGTGCGGATCTCCTGCACGCAGATGCGGGCAGATGGTGGTTGGGACCTGCTGTACGAGGTTGCCTACCGGCACTACGACAACTACCCGTCGACGCTCGACGACCTGATCCAACACCGCTTGCGGGTCGCACGGAGCTTCCGAACCGACACCGGGTGGGATTGCTCGGTGCGCGGCGAAGCGCACCTGTTCGACGAGGACTTCGCCTGGACCCTGGGCGTCTATCTGCAGCGAGGCTTCTGATGCGCGCGAGCAAGAGAGTGTGGCAGCTGGTTCTCGGCACCTTGCTGGTCGGCGCATGTGTCGCGCCGAGTCCCGGTGATGGGGCTACCCACCGTTGGTGGGCAGGCCTCGGCCCGGTGCTGCCACACGACACGTTCCCCGCGGACTGCAAGCTGTGTCACGTCGGCGAGAAGTGGAACGAGCTCACGGCCACCTTCCAGTTCGATCACGAGAAGCGCACCGGGGTGCCGCTACACGGGGCGCACGGGCGCGCGATGTGCCTGCGGTGCCACAACGATCGCGGACCGGTGAAGACATTCCAAGCCAAGGGTTGCGTCGGTTGTCACGAAGATCGGCACAACGGCAAGTTGGGCACGCGCTGTACCAAGTGCCACCAAGAGCGCACCTGGCAGCCGGTCGGGCAGATCGAGCTGCACAACAAGACCCGCTTCCCGCTGACCGGGGCGCACGCGGCAACTTCGTGCTACCGGTGTCACCCCGGCGGTTTGGTCGGCAACTTCCAACCGACCGATACCCGCTGCGTGACCTGCCACCAGGACGATTTGGCGGCTACCAAGAACCCACCACACGTCGGGCTCGGATGGACTGCCAACTGCAACCGCTGCCACTTGCCGACCCGCTGGCGGCAGGCGGTGATCCGGTGAGCGGTTCCGTGGCGTTGGCATCGGTCGGTCCGCGCCCGTCTCATGCGCGGACCCCCCGTTCAAGATCCGCCCGAGCTGGACGATGTACCGCCGGGTTGAACATGGTGCTTCGTAAAGGAAAGGAATTGGTCGCCGCGGTGTTGGCGCTGTGCGCCACGAGCTGCGTCGAGTCTGGCAACCGGGATCAGGTGGCAGCTGCGTCGTCCTGCATGAAGTGCCACAACGGATCCAAGGGCACCGACTACGCGGGGCCGGGTATCGAGAACCCACACCCGTTCCCCAACGCCGACCAGCTGAGCTGTGTGACCTGCCACGGCGGCAACGACCAGGGTGGCGACAAGGCGACCAGCCACGTTCCGGCGCCGCCGAGCATCGGGGATCAGGAGTTCCAGCGCGACGACGACGGCGCGTGGTTCAACCGTCTGACGCTCGCCGGACTCGACAAGGTCGCGGACTACACGGTCGGCGGCAAGACCTACACGGCGCTCGACTACCTGCAGTTCGTCAACCCGGGAGATCTTCGCGTGGTGGGCAAGGGGCGCAGCTGCGGGGCGTGCCACAAGCCGCACGTCGACAAGGTGTCCGGCAGTCTGCTGGCGACCGAGGTCGGCATCCTGTCCGGCGCGATGTTCGCGGCCGGCGTCGACAACGAGGTGGTCGCCAACCAGGGTCTGTACGAGGACACCGCGGCGGACAAGGCGTGGCGCGCCCTGGTCGACCCGACCTACGCACTCGACCCGAACAACACCGGGGCGGTCGGTGAGCTGATCGAGTTCCCGGTGTTCAGCGTGTTCGGCAAGAAGGGCGGGAACAACATCCACGACAACCCCGCGTACGACGCCGGCGCACTGCCGGCTGGACGCGATGCGACGACCAACCGGTTGATCACCGGATCACCGCTGGCCAACCTGTTCCACGAACAGGTCGCGTTCACCTGCGGCGACTGCCACCTCGGAAGTGCCGGCGCCAACAACCGCTACGGCGACTACCGCTCATCGGGTTGCACCGCATGTCACATGCCGTACAGCCTCGATGGTCGCAGCCGCAGCAAGGATCCCAACGTCAACAAACTCGAGCCGCTCGATCCGACCGACATCGAGCAGCCGGAGCGGGCGCACGTGCGGTCGCACCGGATCCGCAGCGTGAAGCGCACCCTGGCGAACGGCCAGCAGCAGGACGGGATCGACGACTACACCTGCGCGGGATGCCACCAGGGATCCAACCGCACGGTGATGCAGTACTGGGGAATCCGTCTCGACCAGAACCAGGACCTGCGGCGCGGGGTGCAGTACCCGGTGATGCCGACGAAGTTCACCAACACCGCCAAGGACACGCGCTTGTTCGACCCCGTGGTGCGCAACCGCGAGTTCAACGGGCGCAACGCCAACCAGTACATCCTGTTCGAGGACTACGACGGCGACAACCGTGACGACACGCCGGCGGACGTGCACTACGAGGCAGGGCTGGGTTGCATCGACTGCCACGGCAGCTTCGACCTGCACGGCGGCGACACCAACAACCCGGACAAGGGCAACGTCAAGAGCCGCATGTCGCACGCGGTCGCGATCAAGTGCGTCAGCTGCCACGGTTCGGCGACCACCTACGCGGGGAGCAAGCCGGGTCTCGCCTACGATGGGTCGACCAAGGAGCTGGCGATCGACGCCGCGGGTCAGGTGCTCCGCCACGTCGTCAAGGAGCCCGATGGGCACTTCTGGCTGACCAGCCGTCTGACCGGCAAGAAGCACTTCGTGGTGCAGACCAAGGACACGGTGGTCGACAGTGGCAAGCGCAACCCGGTGACCGACGCGCTGATCTACAACCCGCGCGCCAGCTACGCGATGGGGCGCGACGACGGCAACACTGCCACCGGCATCGGGCCGCGGCAGACCGGCAAGACGCCGGCTGGCTTCAGCCACGGTGACAACATGAGCTGCGAGTCGTGCCACTCGGCGTGGTCGAACTCGTGCGTCGGTTGCCACCTGTCGGGCGAGTACAACACCGGCAACAACTTCAGCAACATCACCGGCGAGCGGATCGTGTTCCGCCAGGCCACCGCGGACTTCGTCTACCAGACCCCGGTGCCGTTCCAGCTGGGAGTGGGGGTCGACAACAAGATCGGGACCTTCAGCCCCAGCACCAAGATGTTCTTCAAGTACCGCGATCGCAAACGCGCGTTCACCGACGTGTTCACGTTCGCGGACCGCAACACGCAGGGTGACAAGCCGGGCACGTTCCCGGCACTGGGTCACAACGCGATGATGGCGCACTCGATCCGTGGTCGGGTCAACTCGACCAACGAGGGGCCGCGCTACTGCGTCGCATGCCACATGACGACTCAGGGGATCACGCAGTACGGTGCGCTCTACAACACCTTCCGCAGCCAGATGGCGGGCAACCTGTTCGGTAGCCTCGACTTCGACATGCTGAAGGACCACATCGGCAAGAACCCCGGCAACCAGAAGAACTCGCCGGTGTGGGTGCACATGGTCGCGGGACTGGGCAGTGGACTGTTCCTGTTCGACAAGGACGGGTGTCCGCAGAATCCGCTCGACGGCGACGTCGACCGCAAGGGTTGCGACGGCAAGGCGCCGAAGGACAACTTCTCCGCTGCCAAGGTGGTCTACAACCTCGACCGCATCGTGCTCGACAGCGGTGTGTCGAACGCCTCGAACAACCACCCGATGCTGAGCAACGTGGGGCCGAGCCTACGCAGCGGCGTGGGCGTTGCGCGGCCGAACATGGCCGGGCCATTGAGTGCCACCATGATCCAACGGCTGGCAGATCCGGCGACCGGGATCATCCTCGACTCGTGGGTCGACGCGGACGGGTTGCTCGGCGGGGACGCGGGGCTCTACGTGAAGTAGCGTTCGCGCGGTGGGGCCGGTTGCACGGTGTGGATCCGCCGCCGAGAATCCGGCGATGGAACGACCCGTTCACCCGCTGTGGGTAGGGATTGCGATGACGGTCCTGCTCGGTGGAATCGCCGCGCAGAAGATCGAGCCCGCCTCGACGCCGAGGCCGTCGCGGCTCGACCCGGCGGTGCGCGCACTGCTGAGCCATGGCTCGGACGGCTTCCTGCTGGGTGGGAAGAAGGTGGCGCGCACCCGTGACCTGAAGGCGCTGCGAGTCCTGAGCAAGGATCGCGATTCCGAGCTCTCGCGGGTTGCCCGCGGGATGCTGCAGCTCGAAGACCTCGCGCGGACGGTGGATCGTCTCGGGTCGGCGCACGGCGCGGGTGGTGCCGGTGTGCGGGCGGTGCAGAGGGAGCTGACCGGGATCGTCCGCGGGATCGCGGCGCACGCCGGCAGCGACCTGGATCGATTGGGTTGGGGGGCTGCGCAGCTGACCGGGCCGAGCGGCTTGGTCACCCGCCTGCACCAGGATCTCGCGTTGAAGCGCGCCGGCGTGGCCGTCGACCACCTGGTGCGCAGTGACGCGGCCTTGGCACTACACCGCTACTTCCGACGCACCCATGCCGAGCTGAAGGGACTGCCGCTTCAGAGCCTGCCACGGACGTTGCGCCGGTTCGGCAGCGATGCCCTGCTCGGCCTCGACAACCGGACCGGAAAGCTGCTGCGCGATTGCGTGTTCGTGCTCCGGTTCGTGCCGGATCTCGCCGAGATCGAGAAGCACCGGCAAGCCAAGGCCCGTCGGGACGCCGCCGGGTGGAAAGTCGCCGGCCGGATATCCAACCCCGCGGCGCTGGATGCGATGCGGGCCAGCGAGGAGACGCTGTGGGCACTGCAACGGGTGGACAAGTGCGCGATCTGCTTCCTCGACACCTGGCGACCCGGGTCCCGGATCGAACTTCCGCTTGCCGACTTCCAGGCGGTTGCGGCCGCCGGCAAGCGCGCGCGATTGTCGATCTGGTGTGCGGAGGGGTCCCTGATCGAGCTCGAGCTGCCGATGTCGGAGTACCGCAGGAAGATGCGTGCCGAGGTCGATCGCGTACTCAAGCCTGCGCCGAAGCGTCGCCGGCGGTAGGGCCGGGGTCACGCGATCCCGCGCAGCGCCGCACGATCCAGCGCCGCACGATCCAGCGACGCAGCTCGAGTCAGCGGGGCCACAGCCAGGCGAACGCCGCGCCGGTGAGCAGCGCGTAGACCACCCCGTCGAACACGAACTTCAACGTGGTGCTCCAGCGCACTCCCTTCCAGATCGACGCGGTCACGTTGGTGAATGCGTACGCCGACAGCGCCATGGCGCTGGTCATCCGGAACACGGCCATCGTCGGGGCGCCGCGCGGCATGACGATCGTGGTCACATAGGCGATCAGAACGCCGATCAGCACGGTCCAGGCGAACCACTGCATCAGCGCCGGACCGATGCCCCATGACCCGGGCGAACGCACGGTGAGGTGCCCGACGGGACCGAGCTTCAGCTTCTCGAGCATCGCCGGAGACGACATCTCCGCCATCGATGCGGGGAACGGGAACATGTAGTCGCCCGGTGCGAGACCGTTCTGCCGCATCGCGGCGAGCACATCGTCCTCGTTCGGCAGCTTCCTGGCGTCACTCTTGTGGATCGGCGTCGCCATGTGGATCACCGAGCTGGCGATGAAGATGAACACGGCCGCGACCACGATCGGCAGCCACAACTCGACGAGGGTCGGCATGTGCGGGAGGCTACTCTGGGGCGGTTCCGATCGTTCGGTGGAGACGCGGGAAACCGGCGAGGGACGGTGGCTGCGCCTGCCGCACCTGCCCCCGCGGACCGAGACCGTGTGCCATCCGGCCCGGTTGGCGCCGAATCGACCTTACGACCGGGTACGCCCGCCGGGCGTGTCGAATGCCGGAGCAGCTAAGTCGTTCGTGGCTCGCTGCCGCGTTCGGCTACCCCTATCATCCGTCGCGCGATGACGCAGGTCCCATGCCCAGCCCCTGCTTCGCCGTGGATCCTCGGACCGTGGCGCGATTCGGTGCTGTTCCTCGCCACTCCGGTGCTGATCGTTCCGCTGACGATGGCGCTGGTGCTCGGCATCCCCAGCCAGAATGTCGTCTACCTGGTGCTGGCGTTCGGCGCGATGGGGCACAACCTGCCCGGCATGCTGCGGGCGTACGGTGACCGGGCGCTGTTCCGCCGGTTCGCGCTGCGCTTCGTGCTCGCGCCCCTCGTGCTCGGAGTGGTGTGCTTCGACCTCACGTTCCGCGGCTCCAGCGCGATCGCGGTGATCGCCCTGCTGTGGTCGGTGTGGCATGCCTTGATGCAGATCTACGGGTTCCTGCGCATCTACGACGCCAAGGTCGGCGCACACCAGCCGGCCAACGCGTGGCTCGACTTCTGGATGTGCCTCGCCTGGTTTGCCGGTGCGCTGCTGGTATCGGATTCGCGCACCTACTACGTGCAGTCGCTGGCGGGCTCGTTCGGTTTCGATCCGCTGAGTGCCAGCACGCTGCAGCAGCTGCGCGGGGCCGCGCTGGTGGCGCTCGGTGCGCTGACCTGTGGCTACGTAGTGCACCAAGTGGTGCGCATGCGCGCCGGCGCCCCGATCAACCTGCGCAAGAACGTGCTGTTGCTGGCGGCGATCGTCACGTGGTGGTACGCCAACGTGTTCACCCAAGACGTCATGCTCGGGCTGGTGATGTTCGAGGTGTTCCACGACGTGCAGTACCTGGCGATCGTGTGGCTGTTCAACCGCCGCCGCGCCGCAGCCGACGACGCCGGGGGCTTCACGCGCTTCCTGTTCCGCAGCAGCTGGGGAATGGTCGGGCTGTACGTCGGTCTGGTGCTCGCCTACGGTGCGTTCATGCCGTTGACTCGGGGGCTGGCCGAGCGATCGGCTTCGTGGAGCAAGGTCATCAGTGCGCTGGTGCTGACCTCGGCGATGCTTCACTACTACTTCGACGGGTTCATCTGGAAAGTCCGGGAGGTCTCGACCAGTCGCGACCTGGGTATCGCGGCGCGCAGTGGGCGTGAGCTCGGAACAGGTGCGCTGCGGCACGCGGCCAAGTGGTTGCTGCTGCTCGTGCCGGTCCTGGTGGTGCACCGGGTGGACGAGCGACCCGCGTCGCTGGCCACTGCCGAGGCACTGGCGGCGTCGACACCCGGCGCGGCGCGAGCCCAGCGCGAACTCGGCAAGCACCTCGCGGCTGCAGAGCGCCTACCGGAGGCGATCGCGGCGCTGCAGCGGAGCATCCGCATGGCGCCGACCGACGCCGAAGCACGTGATGCGCTCGGCGTCGTGCGCGTGGCGCATGCGCGCGGTGAGCTGCGCAGCAACAAGGTGGCGAGCGCGGAGCGGTTGCTACGCGAAGCCGCGGCGGACAAGCCGCAGCTGGCAGACGAACTCAGCAACCGCGGGCTGTTGCAGTGGCGCCTGGGCCAACGCGTCGAAGCGATCGTCGAGCTGCGCTGTGCGCTGTTGGTGGATCCACGGCTGGCGTCGGCGCACCTCAACCTCGCACTGGTCTACCGCGACTCCGGTTCACGCGAACTCGCGTTGGCCCATGCCAAGCGCGGCGCCGAGCTACGCCCGGGCGATGCCGAGGCGCAGAAGCTGCTGCGCGAGTTGGAGGGGTCCGGACGCTGACGTGCCCGAGCGGGGACGCTTCCCCGTTGCGGGCATCGGTCACCTCGCGGTGCCGCGGTGCGCGTCGGCGGGTAGCGGGCCGACGCACCACCGCTGCCGTAGTCGCGTCGCCCGAATCGGCGGACGCGACGCGGACGATCAGTTCTTCAGCAACAGCGGCACCGCGTTGCTGACGTCGTAGTAGTTGTTGCTTGCGTCGTACACCAGGTAGGCGTGGTACAGCGTCAACCCTGCGGCGCTGGCCGGTGCGCCGTTCGGAATGTTGAAGCTCGCCTTGGCCTTGCCGTTCGCGTCGAGCACACCGCGGAAGTTGGCGAACACCGGCGAGTTGGTCAGCCCCAGTGCCAGGTTGGTGTACGGGTCGATGACCAGCGGGATGGACGCGGTGCCGAGCACGGTCTGCGGCCAAGTCCCGGTCAGCGAGCCGAAGGTCCAGTACAGCCGGGTCGCGTTGGCCGTCCCGGAATCGAGCGACAGCTGCTGCTTGTCGAGTGCGGCGATCGACAGCTCGGTCTTGTCGGCCCGCAGCTTGGCCTGTGCCCACGCTTGGATCTCGTGGGGTGAAGCGGCGCGGTTGGACAACCGGAAGTCATCCATGTCGTACTCGCTCGCGCTGGAGGTCGAGGTGTGGCGGCCGACCAGGAAGTTGCCGGTGCCGGTGACGTTTGCTCCGGCGGTCAGGGTCACGCTGTCGAACGGCGAGCCGTTGACGTACCACGTCGCGACGTTGTTGGTCGCGTCGACCACGAGTGCGATGTGGACCCAGCCCTTCTGTGTCTCGCTGCGGAAATCGAAGAACGGAGTGCCGGTCTGCTTGTTGGTCGTGCCGCGGAGAACCAGATCCGTCGGGGTGCCGCCCCAGTTGCGCAGGTACAGACCCTCGTACGCGACGCCGCCGGTGAACATGCGGAAGCTGCCGATGCCGGAGAAGAAGTAGCTCAGGGCATTGGCCGACTGGATGCGGTTCTTGAGGAACATCGCCACCGTGAAGCTGCCGGTGAACAGGCTGGTCGAGGTCCCGGAGTTGAGACCGGAGTCGACGTAGGCCGCGGTGGTCGTCGCGTCGTGGCCGGACAGCGCGTATCCACCGCCCTTGCCGGCAACCCACCCGCTGTTGGTGGTGTTGGTGTTGACCAGGGTTCCGGTCTTGGGGCCGCCGGTGGCGAGGTTCTGCACGGTCGTGCCGGTTCCGGTGACGAACGGGTAGTAGATCAAGTCAGCCTGCGCCACAGCTGGAGCTGCGACGACACAGGTGAGGGCGATGGCGCGAAGGATCGGCGCGTACATGGTGTTCCCTTGGGTTGTTGTGTGAGACGAGTGAAAACGAGGTGGTCGACCGGAATCGACCAGGCACGAGGCTAACAAGTTTCGGGTGTGCTGTCGCCGAAGTTCTCGTTCCCGGGTCGGCAGGAGCTGCAGACACCCGATTCATCGGTGCCCCGCCAAGAAGGCGCGACACCCGCGAACGGGCCGCGGGATCGGCGTCATGCTCGACCGACCAGCTGAGTTGGAGACGCGGGGCGTCACTTGGGATGTCTCCGAAGTCCGTCACACATATCGCCGGCCCCAAGGCCGGATCGCGGCGTCACGGCTCCTCAGCTTGTCCACCAACAAGCCGTGTCCTAGCAGTTCCTCGCGAGCGAACCGCGCGACTCGACGACTCCTGCGCGAACTCCGGACAAACCCCACCTGGCAGGGTCGACACCTTCTGTTCTGCGGCCGATGCCGCCGAACCGTACCGTCCCTGGGGCACACACCCGACGTGCGCTCAGTGGAAAGAAACCGAGCCGCAAACGGGTCCCCCCGCCTGCGGCTCTTCAGCAGTCCGAGTCGGCTGACCGACTCTAGTTCTTCAGCACCAGCGGAGCGGCGTTGCTGACGTCGTAGTAGTTGTTGCTGGCGTCGTACACCAAGTACGCGTGATACAGCGTCAATCCCGCAGCGCTGGCGGGGGTCCCGTTGGGGATGTTGAAGCTCGCGGAAGCCTTGCCGCTCGCATCGAGCACGCCGCGGAAGTTGGCGAACACCGGCGTGTTGGTCAGCGCCAGCGCGAGGTTGGTGTACGGGTCGATGACCAGCGGAATGGATGCGGTGCCGAGCACGGTCTGCGGCCAAGTCCCGGTCAGCGAACCGAAGGTCCAGTACAGCCGGGTCGCGTTGGCAGTGCCGGAATCGAGCGACAGCTGCTGCTTGTCGAGAGCGGTGATCGACAACTCGGTCTTGTCGGCCCGCAGCTTGGCCTGTGCCCACGCCTGGATCTCGTGCGGCGCGGCGGCGCGGTTCGACAAGCGGAAGTCGTCGATGTCGTAGTCGCTCTCGGTCCCGGCGGTGTGGCGGCCGACCAGGAAGTTACCGGTGCCGGTGACGGAGGCGCCGGCGGTGATCGGGATGGTGGAGAACGGCGAACCGTTGATGTACCAGGTCGCGACGTTGGCGGTCGCATCGACCACGATCGCCACGTGGACCCAGTCCTTCTGGGTGGCGCCACGCAGATCGTAGTAGGGCCCGCTCGCCGGCTTGTTGGTGGTGCTGCCGTACAGGATCAGATCGGCCGGGGTGCCGCCCCAGGCGCGCAGGTAGAGCCCCTCGTAGGCGACACCGCCGGTGAACATCCGGAAGCTGCCGATGCCCGAGAAGAAGTAGTTGGCGAGTGTCCCCGACTGGATACGGGCCTTGAGGAACATCGCCACCGTGAAGCTGCCGGTGAACAGCGTCGTCGAAGTGCCCGAGTTGAGGCCTGAATCGACGTAGCACGCGGTGGACGTCGAATCGCGGCCCGACAGCGCAAAGCTGCCACCCTTGCCAGCCACCCAACCCGAGTTGGTGGTGTTGGTGTTCATCAACGTGCCGGTCTTCGGGCCGCCGGCGGCCAGGTTCTGCACCGTGGTCCCCGTTCCGGTGACGAACGGATAGTAGATCAGGTCGGCCTGGGCCAGTGCGGGGCCGGCGAGGGCGGACGCGAGAACGAGCGCCTTCAAGGCGATGTGCATGGATTGCTCCGTGGTGTACGAGTGTGAGGGCGCTGCCCGGGACATCCGAGTGAGCGCGGAGCAAGCATAGCCAGCGCGGGCCGCGCGTCGATACGGGGGGGCGCATCCCAGCGAGGGGATGCCGTCGGTCGTGGTAATCCCCTCCGCTCGATGGGTGCACTGAGCTGCAGGGGCCGAGGATCGTGCCGGCACGCGAAGATTGCCTGGTACCTCCCAAGGCACCTGGGGCGGCTGACTCTCCATCGGGCCGCGGCACCGGAAGCTCCAACACGTAGACGGCCGAGGCCTCATGGCGGCGCGGCGCGCCGCGCTCACCCAGGCGTTGGGTCGGCCTCGGCTGCGATAGGCTGCAGTGGCCGAGGATCGTGCCGGCGCGCGGAGATTGCCCGCTACCTCCAAGGCACCTGGGCGGCTGATTCCCCATCGGGCAGCGGCACCGGAAGCTCCAACAAGCAAGCGGCCGAGGCCTCATGGCGGCGCGCCGCGCTCACTCGAGGCTCTGGGTGCGGCCCTGGCTGCGACGGGGATCTACGATGACCACACCATGACGAGCTGCACCGGGAACCGACGATGACGCGGGCGCCTCGCCCGCTGCAGTTCGCCGCGGTCCGCGAGGATCCGCGCATCGAGGAGCGCCTGCTCCGGATGGCGGACGCGCGGCACGTGCTGCTCGTCGGTTCCGGAGGGTGCACGGCGCTCTACCTGCGAGCTCGCTTCCCAGGGCTCCCGCTGACCGTCGTCGAGCCGAACCCGGCGCAGGTCGATCACCTCGCGCACAAGCTCGAGGCGTTGGCCCGCTTCGACCCCGCACGGTTCAACGTCGGGAACGCGGACTCGACGGGGTTGCAGGAGTGCGGCAACTTCGAGACCTTGTTCCGGCTGTTTCGCGGCGCGCTCGACTTGTTCGTGATCCCCGCTGACCAGCGGGAATCACGTTGTGGCAGGGCCGACAGCGACTGGAGCGACGTGATCGCGCATCCCTACTGGCCGGTCGCGTTCGCGGTGGCGTTCGGCGACGAGATCCTGCGTGCCATGTTCGGTCCGGGTGCCGTGCAGCACGCCTCGCCGGGCAGCTACCCGCGGTACTTCCGTGCACGAATCGAGGCCGGGCTCGCGGCCGGCGACTGCGCATCCAACCCCTGGTTGCACCATGTGCTGCTCGGGAAATACCTACCGCACAGCAGCGCGTGGCCGCCCTTCCTCCGCTCGCCGCCGGCCGATCTCGGGCCGTTTCCCGTGATCGCCGCGCCGCTTCTCGAAGTCGCGTCGTTCGCGCCCTTCGACTTCGTCCATCTGTCGAACGTGATGGACTGGATGGATGACGACGGCTGCCGTGCACTCGCGCGGCGGCTGGGTGCCGAGTTGCCTCCCGGAGCGCGAGTCCTGTGGCGCCAGCTCAACGATCCGCGCGATCTGATGGGGCTGTTCGCAGACGAGTTCGAGTTCTCGGCTGCGCTCGACGCCGAGCTGACGGCTGACGAACGCAGCTTGTTCTACAATCAGGTGCACGCCGGGACCAAGCGGTTCCCGCCGACGGCGCAATGAACGAAACCATCGATCGCGTTCTGTCCGACTACCCGGCCGATCGCAACCCGTACCTCACCGCGCTGCACGACGGCTCGCTGCAGTTCGACGACTTCGTCGCGACGCAGATGCAGTTCTACTTCGCGGTTGTGTTCTTCAGTCGACCGATGGCGGTGCTCGCCGCCAAGATGCCGAGTGCTCGACTGCGCACCGCCATTCTGCGCAACGTGTGGGAGGAGCACGGCGAGGGTGACCCGGCACAGCGGCACGGCGCGACTTTCCTGGAGTTGCTGGATCGGCTGGCGGGGAGGCGACAGGAAGACGTCGAACGGTGCGCGTTGTGGCCCGAGGTGCGCGCCTTCAACACCGCGTTGATCGGCTGTTGTGCGCTCGACGACTGGGAGATCGGGGCCGGATGTCTCGGCATCATCGAACGGATGTTCGTCGGGATCTCGGCGTCGATCGGCCGCGGCATCGTCGCCCGCGGTTGGTTGCCGGCCGAACGCGTGGTGCACTACGCGCTGCACGAGGTACTCGATGTGCGGCACAGCGACGACTTCTTCGCCGCGCTCGACGAGGCTTGGTCCGGCGAGGTCGCGACCCGCTACCGTATCGAGCAAGGGTTGCGCCTCGGGGCGTACGTGTTCGACCGGCTGTACCGCGACCTGTTCGCATCGCGCGCTCGGCGTGCCGAAATCGACGATCCGCGACCGCAGCGGCACGTCTACGCCGAATGACCGAGACGCGTTCGCGGTTGGTCACCGCCGTCGAAATCCGCAAGCGCGGTGACGAGCTGGCAGAGTTCGAGCGCGAGTTCACCTATCCGCTCGGCGACGACTCGTTCCGTATCGATCACGGGGCCGACTACCTGGCGTTCTTCGAGGGGCTCGGCGATCCGGTGGTGGTGCTGGCCGAGCAGCGGCAACGCGTGGTCGGGGTGTTGGTCGCCGTGTGCCGGCCCGACCCCCTCTGTTGGTACGTCTGCGACCTCAAGATCACCGCGACCGCCCGCACCGTGGGGTTGGCGCGCCGCATGCTCGGGGTGTGGATTGCCGGGCGCGATCTGGTCGGCTTCGGGGTGGTGATGGACCCGGCGCGGGGAGCCAATCGGATGGCACGGATCGCACCGGGTCTCTTGCGGGTGGCGCTCGAGGTCGGCCCGCGGCTGCGCTTCTACTCGCTCGATTTCGCGGCGTGGGGGGGTGTCAGTGGCGTGCTCGAGCGCGAGCTCGGACCCATCGCGTTCCACGATCCGCGCGGGACCAAGGACATCGTGTTGCGCAGCAGCGGTGAGGCGATGCCGCTGCTGCATGCGCAGTACGGTCGATCGGCGCGTGCCGGGTCTGGTCCGCCCCGCCCCGGCCACGTCCACATGTTGTGCCTCCCCGATGGTGATCCGCTGATCGAGCGACTCTCGATGGTCGGGGTCCTGCCGACCGCGTCGGCAACCGTGCTGCATCATCGCATGCCGCGTCACGAGTGGCGATCGTTGCTCACCAGTGACATCTGATCGGGGGGTTGCGGACCGGTGCGGCTCGCACTCCCGTCCGGGAAGTTGTAGGGTGCGCCACTCTCCGCCCAATCCCCCGCCGGCACGATGATCCCGACCCGACGTCGAAGCAGTTCCATCGTTCTCTGCACGCTCCTCTGCCTGATCGGTGCCGCGTTGCCCGCCCAGGACGAGGCGTTCCGCTTCGACGAGATCAAGCATCGGCTGCAGATCGGTGCCGACCAGAAGCGCCTCGTTCAGGAGATCCGCGAGAACGGAATCGAGTCGCTGAACCCCGAACAACTCGCCGAGCTGCAGAAGGTCGGTGCGGGCGCGGAGCTGTTGGCCGAGCTGCGGCGGTTCCTGTCCAACAGCGGAAGCGATCTGGTCGCCGAGGTGATTCGCCGCGCGACGAGCGACGACCGCCATCAGCTCCTGTGCTGGATCCTCCGCAAGGGACGTGCCCTGCGGTTGTCGCGCGCGCAGATGCGACAGATGCGCGACGCCAAGCTCGATCTCGACTTGCAGCGCGCCCTGGCGGGCAGCTACGAGTTCTCCGGGTTCCGCACCTACAAGGATCCGATGGGGGTGCTCGCGGTGCAGCACCCGGTCGGGTGGCGGGCCTACGAATGGTGGACGGGTAGCGGGTTCCGCGTCTTGCTGTCGCCGGAGCAGGATGTGGCGCGGGTGAACGAGTTCACGACCGGGATGCAGATCCAAGTCAGCGCGACCAGCGCCGGGGCACGGGTGCGTCGGCTGGGGATCGTCGACTTCCACAAGCGATCCCTGCCGGTGCTGATTCGAGCCAATCGGAAGTTCGAGCTGCGTCCGCTGGGCGAGCCGGCAGCTGCCGAACTCGCCGGGCAACCGGCGGTGGAGCAGCGGTTGTCGGCGAAGATGAAGGGGCAGGCGTGCCACGAGTTGTTGGCGCGGACGATCGCCGGCGATCTGGAGTTCTTCATCGAGTTCGTCGCGCCGGAGAAGGAGTACGACGGCCTGCAGAAGACCGCGATGGCGATGCTCGCCAGCTTCCGGCCGCTGCCCGACAGCGTGGAGCCGCGGCGACGCAACAACGCGTTGGTTTCCAACGAGGTGGTCCAGCGGTACCGCGATGCGGTGGTCAAGGTCATCTCGCACGGGATGGGCACCGGCAGCGGGTTCATCGCGCGGGAAGACGGTCTGGTGCTGACCAACGCCCACGTGATCCGTGACGACAAGGGGATCGAAGGTCCAGTGATCGCCAAGCGCATCAGCGTGGAGCTGCACGTCGGCGGCGTGAAGCAGCAGCTCAAGGCCGAGTTGCTGGACTGGATTCACGAGAGCAAGCCGCGCATCGACATGGCACTGCTGCGGTTGCCGCGTTCGTCCAAGCCGTACCCGACGATCCCGATCAGTACCGTGAAGTCGGGGCGGGTGAAGATCGGAGACTCGATCATCGCGCTCGGCTTCCCGGGGATCGGCAAGGGCGAGCTGTTCATGACCCAGGGGTCGGTGACCGCGATCAAGTACGACTCGTGGGACGTGCGAGGTCGCATCCACAAGCGGCTCGACCAGATCACCACCGACGCCACGATCGCGCCCGGCAACAGCGGCGGACCGTGCATCGACCTGCACACCGGCGGGGTCGTGGGGCTGAACACGTTCATCTTCGGCCAGTCGCTCTACAGCTATTCCGGCGTGTCGGCGATCGACCACGCGCTGGCGCGCTTTCCGCAGTTGCGTTGGTACCCGCGCGGCCGCCGGATGACCGCCGAGCAACACCTCGAGCTCGCCGGCATGCTGAGCACCGCGGGCAACCTGCATGCAGCTCGCAAGGAACTGGAGATCTGTCTGGGGCGCGCCGACGACTTGACCCTCGAGCAACAGGCCGAGACGTACTGGCAGCTGGCGATGGTGTGTCGCGCCGAGAACGACTACACCGAATCGAGAAAAAACCGTGACGAGTGCCTGAAGCGCAACCCCCTGCACCTTCAGGCAGCCCTCGACAAGGCGCTGTCACTGCGGTTCGGGACCAAGCACGCCGAGGCGCTGGAGATGCTCAGCCGGGTCGAGCAGCAGAACGCGGACGACTGGTCGGTCGCCTTGACCCGCGCCAAGGTCTACGAGAGTGCCAAGAAGTTCCCCGATGCACTGGCCGAGTTGAAGCGCGCCGAAGAGTTGTCGCGCAGCGCCGAGCCCTCGGTGTTCATCGAGCGGGGCCGGTTGCTGGCCCGCACCGGCAAGCATGACGAGGCCCTGAGTGCCTACCGGCGTGCCCTCCAGGTGGCGCCGCACGACGAGGAAGCGGCGATCGCCGTGGCGCAGCATTACGAGCGGCAGAAGGACTCGAGTTCGGCAGCGATCGAGTACCAGAAGCTGCTCTCGCTGCACCCGGATTCGCCGTCGGCATACGCGGCGCGGGCGCGGTTCCTCAGCAAGAGCACCGACAGCAAGGATCGCAGTCAGGCGGTGGATGACGCGCTGAGCGCGCTGTTCCTCGAATGGGCATCCGGCTCGAGTGGGGGTGACCATCTCGATCTCGCCGCGGGGCTGTGCGCGAAGGAGAAGTCACTCGCGTCAGTGGCGACCACGCTCGCGCAGCTCCTCCACCGGGCGGGAGGCTACCGCAAGTACACTGCGCATCGCATTCTCGCGGACAGCTGGAAGACGCGCGGCATCAGCCTGCTGGAAAGGGTGCACCGCGGCGCTCTGTTGTTCGGCACCAAGTTGACGGTGAGCGAGGCGGCGGTCGAGGTGATGATTCGCGCTGGCTACTCACCGGACCTGCTGGAGGACACGCTACGCTTCCACAGTCTGGATTTTGCGGTGGATGGCTCCACCGTAGCGCGTCTCGAGAAGGTGCCCGGGTTCCAGAAGCAGCACCTGAGACCGATCCTGAATCGTTCGATGCGCGACCAGCTCGGCTCGACCACTGCGCTGGGCGGGGCGGTCAAAGTGGAGTTCAACGGCAAGGTCAACGCCCAGGGCATCGTTCCCCACGCGAAGTTGGTGTTCACGAACCTGGCTCACGTGCCGCTGGGTGAAGTCGAAGTGCGTCGCACCTACTACGGGACCAACAACAAGGTGCTCTGGTCGACGAACACCTCGATGGCGAGCACGCTGGGTGTGCTCGAAGTGGGGAAGAAGCGGGAGGTGACGTTCTACTTCGACAGCTGGAAGTCGCTGGACGCGAAGAAGCTCCGCACGCAAATCAAGTCCTGGGGAGTGCGGGTCGTCAAGGCGCGGAACTCGGCGTATCTCGACGCCATCCGCGTGGTCGGACGGATCGAGCAGGGCGTCTACAAGGTGCACCTGGTGAACAACTCGCTGTTCCGCCTGCGCGAAGTCGAACTCGGGTGCAGCTACGTCACCACCGACACCCCGCAGCGAACCATCTACGGCAGGGGATTCCGCCCGTTCAACCCGCGAACGATGATCCGCGACTTGAACCTGGATCGGGGCAAGACCAGTGGGGTCTACCGCGTCCCGAGTTGGCCGGTCACGCTCGACGTGCTGCGCAAGAACGGCGCCGTGGTGCCGGCGGGGAAGAACGTGCGCCCGGTGCCGAAGATCGAGGATGTGAAGCTGCAGCTGTACTGACCCGGAGCCGCGCAGGTCGCATCGGGTCGCCGACGCCGCGTCAGCGCGTTGCCCCGCGCCACCCGTAGGTCAGCCGGCGCCACACCCATTCCGCCGGCCCCTGTCCTTGGGGGAACAACCGAAACCACAGGTGACTCCACAGCACCTGGAGGATGAAGTAGCCGGGCACGATCCCGAACAACGTCACTTCGAGCGAGGGGTGGAGCGCAAAGCCGAACCGATAGAACACGACCAAGTACATCGCGGTCTGCGTCAAGTAGTTGGTCAGCGCCATGCGGCCGTGGGGAACCAACAGCGACAGCAAGCGGTGCCCGAGCTCCGTGCGCCATGCCAGGACCAGTCCCGCGACGTAGGCGAGGGACAGCAGGTGCACCCCGAGGGTGTAGCAGGTGGTTCGGTAGAACCCCGTCATGCCGAGCGGGAAGAACCCCTGGCGGACCACCGCCATGCAGAGGTTCATCACCAGGCCGGCAACCAAGCCGAACCAGAAGATCCGGCGGATCAGCGGTAGGTGGGCTTCGACGTTCTCGAAGATTCGCTTGCGACCGGCATACAGCCCGAGCAGGAACATCCCGAGGACGCGGAACGGGCGCCCACTCATCAACAAGTCGTTGTAGCGCCAGAGCATGCACTTGGCGTTGGTCGAAAGGATCTCGCCGAGACCGAGCGAGAACGAATTGTCGCGCTGCGAGGGGACATCCCGCGGCAGCCAGGCGAACAGATCGCGCGGCGGTGTGCGGATGGACCAGCGGGATGGGTCCCATCCGTCGTACCCGACCATCAGTGCGCAGTAGTACGGGATCGGCAGGAGCAACAGGCTCAGCGCCCAGGCCAGCACCGTGCGGTCGCTGGTGCGGCGGAACGCCAGCAGCAAGAAGCCCAGCGTGGCGTACAGCCACAGGATGTCACCCGACCAGGCCAGGTACGCGTGGAGGTTGCCGATCACCAACAGCACCGCCAGTCGGCGCAAGTAGAACGACACGTAGCGGGTGCCCTTCTGCTCGCCGCGGATCATCTGGATCGAGAATCCGATGCCGAACAGGAACGAGAACAGCGAGTAGAACTTCCCCTCCAGCAACCACGTGGCATAGAAGCCGACCGTGTCGGCGATCGGTGCGGTCGGTGGGGTGCTGCACGGCATGCCGCGGATGTTGGCCACCAAGATGCCGAGCAGCGCGAAGCCGCGCAGGGCGTCGAGGAAGGGGAGGCGCTCGGAGCCCGAGGCGGTGCTCTGGGCGGTAGTCGGGGTCATCTCGGGGGCACACGATGCCGGTGGGTGACCACGCGGGGAAGTGGGTGGGAACCCCTCGTGAGGGCGCCGAAAGCCGGTGTTCGACGCGCGAGTGGTGGATCGTCGAACTCGGGCGCCGCGACCCGTTTCAGCCAGCGGTTGCCCGCGGCTGTTCGACTGCCCCGCCCATGAGCGAATCAGGTCCAGCGCACCCGATTCCCCGGCAGGAAGGGGGCTTCCGGGCGAATCCGGGGGGAGCACCCCCAACCACGAGAATCTGCGAAACCTCGTGTTCGGTGGTGGGCGGGTTGGGCACTGGGACGGTCGCACCCGCGCGACATCGATGTCGCGCCCCACAAACGACCAACCCAACTACGGCCATGAACCTTTCCCTCCTCAAGCCCTCGTTCGCGCCCCTTGCCGCTGCGGCCACGCTGCTCACTGCGCAGCTCACCGTCGGTCAGGCAGTGGCGACCTACTTCAACCGCAACATCGCGAGCGAGTGCGACACCCGCATCCAGTCGTTCGCCGCCGCCGGCCACAAGATCCTGTGCGTTGCCTTCCCGCCCGCGGGCGGCAACAGCTGGAGCATCGTCACCGACAAGACCTTCTACAACCGCAACGTCCCGACCGAACTCCACACGCAGATGCTGGCGTACTACAACGCCGGCCACAAGATCCTGTGCGTCGCCTTCCCGCCGGCAGGAGGCAACAGCTGGAGCATCATCACCGACCGCAGCTACTTCAACCGCAACGTGCCGACCGAGTGCCACACCTACATGGGCACGCTGACCAAGGCCGGCCACAAGCTGCGCTGGGTCGCCTACCCGCCCGCCGGCGGCAACACCTGGAGCATCCTGACGGACCGAGGGTTCGCCAACCGCGGTGTACCGTCCGAGCTGCACAGCCAGATGCTCGCCTTCTCCAATGCCGGCCACGTCAACACCTGTGTCGCCTTCCCACCGGCCGGCGGGAACACCTGGACGGTGATGACCGACAAGGGTTCGTTCTTCAACCGCGGGGTGACGGGCGAGTGCCATCGAGTGATGCGCGCGATGATCCGCGTGCCCGGCGATCCGCTGCAGACCGTGGCGTTCGACCCCGATGGCAACGGCTTCAGCGTGATCTCCAGCGCCGACCCGGACGGCAAGGCGGCGGTGATCACCTATGGTGCCGAGGTCTTCGATCTCGATGACTTCGCCGACAAGCTGGCGGCCAGCCTGAACGGCAAGGGTGTGAAGTACGGCTTCGTGGTCCGGCATGGCGCGGCTATCCGCAGCCGCTCGGCCGGCGCCAAGCGCACCGCCTACACGCCGCCGGCGCAGCCGTTCACGATCTACGATCGGTTCAACCCGGCTAGCGTCACCAAGACCGTCACCGGCGTCGCGCTGCTGCGGGCTCTCCAGGAGAAGAACATCAGCGTCAACGAGTACATCTACAAGTACCTGCCCTCGTTCTGGACCATCCCCTCGTCGGTGCGGACCATCACCTTCGCGCAGTTGCTCGGACACACGAGTGGCTTCCGAGCTGGCGATCCCGCCTTCGCCTACGACTACAACGGCATGCGGGCGATGGTCGCGGCCGGTATCGATCCGGCGAACAAGGTCTACGACTACGAGAACGTCAACTACGCGCTGGCACGCATCGTGTGCTGCTACGTGCAGGGCTACTCCGAGAGCGGCGTGTCGGACCACGGCGCCAAGACCAGCAGCCAGTTCATCGCCTGGGTGCAGGCGAAGCTCATGGATCCGTGTGGTGCACCGAGTGTGCTGTGGAAGCCGGACTCGGTCGAGCCGACGCTGTTCTTCCCAAACCCGGCTGGATCGTCCACCGGGACCACCTACGGCGATTGGTCGCTGCGTCCTGGTTCGGCGGGCGTGAACATCTCGCTGGCGGAACTGGGCATCTTCCTCGACGTGCTGGCCAACTCGTCCTCGATCCTCAACTCGACCTACCGCGCGCTGATGGACAGCAGCAACCTGGGATGGGACTCGAGGAAGTCGATCAAGAACGGCACGCTGAACGTCAAGGGCGGCTACTTCCCAGCTTCCTACAACGGCGGCGCCGAGCTGCACTCGTACGTCTACAAGTTCAGCAGCGGCGTGCAGTTGTCGTGCGTGATCAACGGCCTGGTCGGCGTCGGCGGCGAGATCGAGACCGCATACACCAACTCCTGGGGGCCGCAGACCGTGGCGCTGTCCAGCGCGACGAGCTCGATCGCCAACGTGACGGCCGGCTCGGTGCTGGTGACTGGCACCAACTTGCACCTGACCAAGACCGCGTATTTCGGCAGCACCGCGATCACCTCGCAGAACGCGACCGACCCGACGCTGCCGTACTTCCGGATCATCTCGTCGCGACAGATCCAGATCCATCCGCCGCAGGGTCTCGTTCCGGCGAACTACGCGGTGAAGGTCTACTCCGGTGCGATGACCAGCAACAGCCTGAGCGTCGCGGTAGTCAAGCCGTCGACTCCGACCTTGTTGGTCACCCCGCAGCCGGTCGCCGGTCTGAACTACGACGCCGTGTTGGCGCGCGGCAACGTCGCCGCCGCGCAGGCCTGGTTGGCGATCAGCAACTCGTCCAACCCGAGTGTGTTGCCGGGCATCTTCAACTTCGACATCGGCGACAACTTCAACCTGCTGTTCTTCTGGCCGCTGGCGGGTGCGTTCCCGACCAACACCGACACCGCGCATTTCGACCTGCCGAGCTTGGCGAGCCTCAAGGGCGAGACGTTCTACTTCCAGGCGCTGTATGCCACGCGTGGCTACCCGCTGCCGGTGAGCAACGTCGCGACGATCAAGTTCCAGTAGCGGGCGCCTCCGCCGACTGGCGGATGAAGTTGCCGTGGTAGACGGCAACCAGCCCACTGTGCTCATCGGTCAGCCGCACCTCGATCCATCGGGTGCGGCTGCCGGCGTGTAGCACGCGCGCGTTGGCTCGCACTTCCGTCCCCGCAGCGGCGGCCAGAAAGCGGATCCCCGCGTCAGTGGTGGTGGTGCCGTGGGGCGCGAAGCACTGCACGGCGAGGTTGGCGGCCACCGCGTCGGCCAGCAGGAACAACACGCCGCCGTGCACCACGCCGCCGATGCGACGGTGCTCGAGACCGACCATCAGCACGGCCTCCGCGGAGTCCCGGTCGGCGGTGAGGATGCGGAATCCGAGCAGCTCCGGCAGTTGGCCGTGGATTCGCTGCAGGTCGTCCTCGGGGGGCCTCGGTGTCGCCACGCTATTCCTCGACCGGGAGGCGCCCCGCCTCGGTGTGGAGTACCGAGCTCTCGTTGCCGGCAATCACTTCGCACGATCTGGGGACGTTGCTCATGATCGGTCCAACCTCAGTGCCACAGCGGGTTGGGCCGGTAGCGCGGAGCTGCCCACGGGCCATCGACGGCGCCCGACTCGTCGGGGCGCTGCGTGCGTTCGAGGTACGCGACGATGGCCTCGCGGATCGCGGCGTCGATCGGCCGCATGCCGTTGTGCTGCATTTGGTCGACGATGTCCTCCCAGCCAGCGCGATCGAGGTGGTTGCTGACCACGATGGCGCTGGAGTGGCAGACCAGGCAGTGCGCGATCACCTGTTCGCGACCCGGCGCTGCGACCAACCCGAGCTGCTCCCGGATCGGATCCGACGTGGCGGCCGGCTGGCCGCCTGGCGCGGCGGACTTCGCGCACCCGCCGAGCACGGCGAGCGCCGCGAGCAGGACGCGGTGAATCGTCTGGGCTGGTGAGTCCACGGTCAGACGACGCGCACCGCGATCCGGTGCATGGCGTTGTTGCAGTAGCCCTTGGGATTCCACCCCGGAACCACCATCGGTTGCTGTCGGCCGGTGTGGTCGGTTGCGCGTGCCCAGACCTCGTAGTAGCCGCCGGAGGGGAAGCGGATCTCTGCGGTGAAGCGCTGCCACGCGTAGCGGTTGACCGCGGGTTTCACGCTGCACGGCAACCAGGTCTGACCGAAGTCGATGCTCAGGTGCACGGCCGCGACGTCGCCGGCCCCGCTCCAGGCGTGGCCGCGCACCGCGAGCGGCTGAGCGGCCCGGTGCTCGCCACCGGTCGCGGGGCCGGTGATCACCGACTTCACCGGCATCTGCTCGATCACGGCCATGTCGGATGCCGCCACCTTGGTGCCCGGCGCCACCGGGTGCTTGGGCAACCGGTATGCGGAGCCGGTCATCTTCTCGCCGTCGTGTTCGCGGTCGCGCACCCACAGGCGACGGAGCCACTTGCCGGAACACGAACCGGGCCAACCGGGCACCACCAGACGCAGCGGGAAACCGTGCTGTGGAGGTAGCGGCACGCCGTTCATGCCGAATGCCAACAGCGTGTGTTCGTCGAGTGCCTTGGCCAGCGGCACGCCGCGCGAGATCGGCGACTTGTCGGGATTGCCGCTCAGATGGCTGTCTTCGCCGAAGAAGGCGACGAACACCGCCGATTTGCGCAGGCCACAGCTGCGCAGCACGTCCGCCAACCGCACGCCCTCGAACTTCGCACAGCCGACCGCACCGAGCGTCCACTGGTTGCCGGGCGTGGGTGGGTGGAAGCCGGCCCGCCCGTTGCCGCCGCACTCGATCACCACGGCGCGCTGCACGACCGGAAAGCGTCGCAGCGCGTCCACGGTCAGGTCAGTCGGTCGATCGACTTCGCCGTCGATCTTCAGCGCCCACCCGGAAAGGTCGCGTGCCAGTGCACGCCGCGGCACGATGCCGTTGTTGCGCACGAAGAAGTGCTCGTTGGGTGTCAGTTCGGGGTCCAGCAACTCCACCGGGGTCTCCGCATTCAGCGGGCGCTCGCTCAAGGTTCGGAGGCCGGGCTTGTCTTGCAGCCCCAGCGGCACGAGGCCCAGCGGCACGAGGCCCAGCGGCACGAGGCCCAGCGGCATGAGGCCCGGCGGCAGGGGGAAGCCCGGGCGAAGGTCGCCGGCGAGCAGGGCCCCGGCGCCGACCAGTCCGGCACCGGTGAGGAAGTCGCGGCGGCTCCGGGGTCGCGCTTGGTCGTCGGTCATCGTTCGCTCGAGTGACAGGTCTGTCTCGATCAGCAGCTGCGGTACTTGTCGTGCAGGCCAACGCCGGCGGCGATCTGCGGCAGGATCTTCTCGATGCGACTCGCCTTGGTCTTGTCCTGCTTGGCGGTGGCGATGTGCTCGGCGTATTCACGGCGCTTGCCGAGCGACAGGGCATCGAACGCCTTCTTGGCCCCGGGCGTGCGCCGCAGCGCCGCCTGGAGCTCGGGTGGCACTTCCACCGGCTTGCCGCGCTCGGGCGCCAACTCACGGCCCTGCTTCTGGTTGTCGATCGCCTCGCGCACGTAGGCCTTCACTCGGGCGATCTTGACTTGAGCGGCGTCGGTGAAGCGCCACTGGCGCAGCGCCTTGGTGCGACCCTCCTGGGCATTGATCAACACCGCATCCGGGTCGCTCAGGAACACCCCTTGGTGAAACCACAGCCCACAGTGCTCCTTGAACCCAGCCATGCCCACCACGTTCTTGCCGTCGAGGGTGTAGCACGGCGCGCCCCACTTGATGGTCTCCCGCAGCTCGGTGCCGATCAGGATGGCGCGCAGCTTGCGGAGCACGGGCTCCCACCGGGGATGTTGCGCGATGAAGTCGTCGACGGAGGAGGCGCGGCGCATGGTTGGCCCGATCATGCCCGAAGCGGGTCTGTCGCGCAGCAACCGGATCCCGGTTGGGCGGCCGGTCGCCGCGGGCCGTCCGTGCGCCGGCGCGGAGCGACTCGCGACGTCGCTGCCGTGGTGACTTACGCGTCGCCCTGCACTGTCGCGAGCACCTTGGCGGGATGCTCGGCGGCGCTGGCGACCCGCTTCCAGTGCTTCTGCACCTTGCCGTCCGGTCCGATCAGGACCGTCGACCGGATCACACCGGTGGTCTTCTTGCCGTAGAGCGTCTTCTCGCCCCATGCTCCGTACTTGGTCATCACCTTCTTGTCCGGGTCCGACAACAGGGTGAACGGCAGGGTGTACTTGTCGACGAACGCACGGTGCGACGCGCCGTCGTCCGGCGAGATGCCGAGCACCGCGGTGCCCGACTTCTCGAACTTCTTCCACAGGTCGCGGAAGGCGCAAGCTTCCTTGGTGCAGCCCGGCGTGTCGTCACGCGGATAGAAGTAGATGACCACCTGCTGCCCCTTGAAGTCCGCCAGCGACACCTTGTTGCCGTCGGTGTCCTTCAGCGTGAACGCGGGTGCGGCCTTGCCTTCCTCGATTGCCATGGATGCTCAGTTTCGCGTGTAGTTGCCCTTGAAGCACTCGAACGGGCTGTGCGTACCGACCAGCGAGTGGCTGGACGTCGACTTCGGCCGCCCCGCCGAGTCGAGTTGCAGGGTGCTCCGGGTCAGGTACGGTTGGCCACCGCGCGTGCCACTCTGGGTGCCGATGAAGACGTCTCCGGCCAACCAGCCGTCGGTCTCGCCGCTCTCGCCCATGTTGTTCACGTAGATCATCTTGTAGCGATTGTCGCTCTTGTCCCACGCGATCGCACCGATGCACTCGTAGCTGGGGCCGCCGGCCTTTGGTGGGGCGCCGTGGATGTCCAACCACAGCACCGAGCCGCCGAACACCGGAGTGATCACTTCCTTGCCGCCGATCGACATCGGCGGACCGCCGGGCGCCATGCACATGCTGCCCTCGAAGGAGTAGGTCCCGGCCATGCGGTTGAGCTTCGCCATCGGCGACGGTACTTCGCCGAACGGCTTGAACGAGCTCAAGTCCAAGCCCTTGTGCTGCGCGGCATCCCCAGCAGTGCTCGCCGGGACGACACCCTTGACGGTGCGCTTGTACGACCCTTCGACGTGCGTGAACGCGTCGCCGGTGCCGATCGTCCGCGTGCCCTTGAAGCTCAGCGTGTCACCTTTGAGCCAGGTGACCCAGCGATCGACCACCTTCTGCCCCTGCTCTTCGCCCACGGTGATCGACAGCATCGTGTTCTCGTCGATGAAGGTGATCTCCGAGCTGTTGACCGAACCCTCGTTGCTCAGGCCGTACGCGACGAATCGCTTGTTCTCCCGGTCCCACGTCGTGTAGCCGCGGAATACCAGCGGGCCCTGGATCCCGGGCGTACCCTCGGGGAACGAGATCACCGTGTCGTCGCGCAGCGCGTGGCCGCCGACTGCCAGGCTCGAGGTCTGCTTCGCGGTCCAGGTGGTCGCCGGCGTTCCCGGCGCCATCGTCGCGGTGCCGGATCCTTCCCAGCTGCCGAGCAGTCGGTGCAGCTTCTTGAGCTCCGCCGGCGGCGTGAACGGATTCGTCGCCGTGTCGGAGGTGCCGTCTTGGGCGGGGGAGAACGCGCTGGTGGCGAGCAGCGCTGCCAGTTGGATCGATCGAGTGAGTTTCATGGGGTGGTTCCTCGGGTCGGAAATGCCGGCGCCGCAGGCGCAGGGGTCCGGATGGACCGCAAGCCGACACGATAGCCGGCTCCGACGGATGGGCCAGAGGTTGCGTGGATCCGACCGTCCGGTCAGCGACCGAACACCGCTACGTCGCGGGCATCTGCTTGCCGCCGCAGCGGTTCGGGCAACTCGAGGGGGGCGAACCCGAGCTGACGCAGCGCTTCGTCGGGCACGCTCGTGCGGCTGCGTACCAGCGCGATGACGCGGACCTCCGGCCGCCGAGCCTCGCGCAGGACTTGCGCACCCGGGATGCGTCGCGGTTGCGGAGGGCGGCGACCGGCGAAGTACACCAGCCGCGGCATGTCGCTGGCGACTTGTTCTCCGGGGTGCAGTCGCGCGGCGAGCCACGCGCCCAGGGCGCGTTCGATCCGACGTTCCTCCCCGCGTGACTGCGGCAGTCGAGCCAGATCGAGACCAAGGAACGCGCAGCCCGCGAGCGCCGCGCGGATCGGCTTGCCGTGCATGCGGTGGGCGACCCACAACACGGCGTGTGCGGCGAACGGCAGCGTCAGGACGCCGAACCCGGTGAGGAAGCGATGGTGGCTCTGCAGCATGGGCACCACCGCGCACTGCGCCGCGAGTGGGGCGAGCAGCAGAACGCGCCAGTCGCCCAATGGGGTGCGACGTCGCGCCGACACGGCGCCGATCAGCGCCAGCGGGAACGCGGCGAATCCGATGCCCTCGCACAGTGCGCCGGGTAGTCGGGTGAGCTCGCCCGCGTAGTGCGACCACGCGCCGTGTTCGGCGCTGCCGATGCCGACCTCGAGGTTGAACGCCGCCTTCGGCGTGAGGGTGAACCCGTCGCCCCACAGCGCCCAGCCAGCGGGCAGTGGCGCTGCCGCGATGCAGAACGCGGCCGCGGCCGCGACTGCCGCAGTTCGCGATCGATGCGCCCACAGCCAGCAGCTCGCGACCACCACCAGCAGCGCGCCCTCGGGGCGGCACGCGTAGGCCAGCGCGGCGAGCAGTCCGGCCGCGGTCGCGCGCGCCGTGCTGGCTGGTCCCACCAGGCGTTCGCCCCACGCCGCGACGCACAAGTAGAACGGCCCCTCTGAGAGCACATCGGCCGGGTGTCGGCAGAACCAGGTGCCCACGGCGTACATCAGGCAGGTCCACACCGCACCGCGCTGATCCGTCAGGCGGCGGGCCAGGAAGAACAGTGGCACCACCGCCAATACCCCGGCCCCGGCGGACGCGGCCTGGCCGGCGCGGAACGGGGCCAGCCCGGGGAAGATCGGCAGCACGGCCGCGATCAGCAGGGGAAACCCCGGGTGGAACACCGAGCGGAACAGCTCGGCGGGCTCACCGTCGACCGCGCGTTCGGCCAGGAACAAGTAGTGCGTGGCGTCGCGCGACGGCACCGCGGTGAGCAGCGCGACCACCGCCCGCGCGACCGCGGCCATGGCCAGCAGCGCGATCAGCGTCGAGAGGGTTCGCGGGCGACGGAGACTCGTCAAGGGCGCGCGGATCGTACCACGCGCCGCAGCGATCCGATCGTCGGGCGTCCGTCCCGAGTGTGGATCGCTCGGGACCGCGGCCTACGGCCGGTTGGCCGTGTTGTGGAAGTAGTCGATGCTGGCGGTGTGCGCGGTGTTGGCGCCGCTGCCGGCGAATACCCCGACCTTGTCGGGGACCATCGCCTGGGTGAACGAGACCAACACCGGCCAGTTGTTGCCGTCGAGCGAGTAGCGGATCGTCCAACCGCTACCGCTCCGCGTGACCCGCAGGTAGGTGCTGCCGTTGAGCGATACCGGCTTGAAAGCGCGGACCGTGGCGTTGCCTGCCAGGATGCTGGCCACGAACAGGTTGGTCTGGCCGCCGTAGGTGTGGAACTCGATGCGCAGCACGTTCAGCGGATCCTGCTCCACCAGGATGCCGTGGCTCTTGAACTCGCTGCCGGTCAGCGTGCTGGTGAACTTCGCTTCGATTTCCCAGTCGGTGTTCGGCGCCGCCTGCATGAGCCGCGGCAAGGTGTTCGAAGTGGTCCACACGTCGTGGATCGCCGCCACCGCCGGCGTCGCGATGTGGACCTGCTGACCCGACGCCGACACGGTCGAGTCGCTCAACGGGTCGATGAACGCCCACACGCTCGGGTCGATGGTGTTGCTGGTGAAGTTGTCGGAGCGGATCACCGGCGTGCCGCCGCCGGAGCTGGTGGTGGTGAACGTCGCACCGCTGCTCGCCGCCGAGTTGTTCGAGCCGTCCGCCGAGATCACCTTGAAGTGGTAGAGGGTCGTCGCGGTCAGCCCGGTGAGCTGCACCGTGTGGCTGGTGGACAGCGCGTTGCTGCCGACCTCGCCGATCTCGAAGGTGTTGGTCAGTCCGTAGGCGACCTTGCTGGTAGCCGGCTCGTCGGTGGTCCAGGTCACGGTCGCAGCGGTCTGACCCGGCGTGACGGAGACATTGCTGATCACCGGCGGGGTGGTGTCCGGGGTCGCCACGCTGTGCACGGTGAAGCTCTCGATCGACACGCTGTGTGTGTCGTTCGCGCTACCGGCGTGCATGCCCACGCGGGTGACGGTCATCGGCTGGCTGAAGCTGGCCACGCTCTGGTAGCTCGACGAGCCGAACTTGCGGGTGATCGTCCAGTTGTCGCCGACCCGCGCCACGCGCAGCGACATCGGGGTGCTGAGCGACAACGGCTGGTAGCGGCGCACCACCGCGTTGCCGTTGAAGATCGTGGCGACGAACACCGCGGTGCTGCCGTTGGCGACCAGGTACTCGACCCGGATCACGTTCAGCGGGTCCTGCTCGATCAGCATCCCGTGGCTGCGGAAGCTGCTGGACGGCAAGCCGCTGGTGAACTCCGCCTCGATGTCGAAGTCGACGTCGGGCGCGTTCTGCATGAGCCGTGGCAGGGTGTTCGAGCTGGTCCAGACGTCGCGGATCAACGTCGAGCTCGGCAGCGAGATCGTCACCTTGCCGCCGGCCGCCGCGGCACTGGTCGCGTCGTTGAGCGGGTTCACCAGCTGCCAGCGTGTCGTATCCAGCGAAGTGAACGCGTCGGACACCAGCGTGCCGCCGGATGGCAGCGGCTTGGTGGCGAACGTCAGGTCGGACGAGCCGGCGCTGTTGTGCGCGGCGTCCTCCGAGGTGACGCGGAAGTGGTAGGTGGTGTTCGGCGTCAACCCGGTCAGCTCGACGCTGTGCGCCTGGCTCAGCGCCGCGGACGCGGCGTTGTTGCCGTAGGACGTGGTCGCGCCGTAGTCGACCGACGACGTTGCATCTTCGTTGGTCGACCAGGTGATGGTCGCGCTGGTGGTGCCGGGCACCGCGGCGATGTTGGTGATGGTCGGCGGCGTCGTGTCGGGCAGGTTGCCGACGCTGTGGACGTAGAAGTCGTCGATCTTCGCGGTGTGTGCCAGTTGGTCGCTGCCACCCGCGTAGAGGCTGATCGCCGTGACGTTGAGGGTGAGCGAGAAGGTGCTGGCGACCGACCAGCTGGTGCCGTTGGCGGAGGTGGACACCGTCCACGCGTTGCCGACCCGCTTGACGCGCAGGAACATCGGCGCCGCCAGGTTGGGCATCGCGAAGTTGCTGATGGTCGACAGCGCGCTCGACAGGATCTTCCCGGCGTAGAACTTGGGCGAACCGTTGATCGAGTGGAACTCGAGGCGCAGCAGGTTGCTGTCGTCCTGGTGGATCAGGATCCCCTGGCTGCGGAAGGGGTTGCCGGAAGCGACCAGCGAGGAGGTGTACTTGACGTGGAACTCGAAGTCCGAGTTCGGAGCCTGGCGCTTGATCGCCGGCACGTCGGCCCCGGTGTACGGGTCGTGGATGCGCCCGGCTGCGGCGGTGATCGAGTATTCGGATCCGTTCGCCGCGAAGGTCCCGTCGGCGAACGGGTCGACCTTGAGCCACACCTTGTCGTCCAGCGTCGAGCTGTTGAACGTGTCGGACGCCAGCTGCGAGGTCGGCAGACCCTGGTCGGTGGTGGTGAACGTGCGGTCCGTCGAAGTCGCTTCGTTGGCCTTGTCGTCCTTCGACACCACGCGGTAGTGGTAGAGCGTCTTCGGCGCCAGCCCGGTGAGGTTGAGCGAGTGGCTGGTGCGCAGGAAGGTGTCGGTGACCGTCTGTCCGTAGGCGGTGGTCGTGCCGAACTCGACCTTGCTGTCTGCCGGCTCGTCGGTGGTCCAGGTGACGGTCGCGGACGACGCGGCGGGGCTCGCGGCGATCGCGGACAGCACCGGCGGCGTGGTGTCGGGGTTGCTGCCGACGCTCTGCACGGTGAACGCGTCGATCACCGCGGTGTGGTTGGATCCCTGGCTGTTGCCCGCGTAGAGGCCGATCGCGTTCACCACCATCGCCTGCGTGAACGACGGTGCAGCGGTCCACGACGTGCCGTTGGTCGAGTAGGACACCGTCCAGGTGTTGCCCGACCGCACCACCCGCAGGTGCATGGTCGGCGTCGACTCGCCGATCCCGGTGGGGGTGAACGAGTGGCGCGTGGTACGCGTCGAGCCGAACAGCGTGGCGACGAACAGCTTCAGCTGGCCGTCGATCGAGTGGAACTCGATGCGGATCACGTTCGACGCGTCCTGCTCGATCAAGATGCCCTGGCTGCGGAACTCACCCGGCACGCTGGACAGCGTCGAGTCGAACTCGGCGCGGATGTCGAAGTCGACGTCGGGGGCGGCCCGCATCACCCGCGGTAGCTCGTTGCTGAACCACACGTCGTGGGTCGCCGCCGCGGTGGCGGTGATGCGCAGCTTGCCGTCGCGGACGTTGAAGGTGCCGTCCTGGTACGGGTCGACCACCAACCACTTGGTGGTGTCCAGGGCGGTGCCGTTGAAGTCGTCGGTCGCCAGAGTGGAGTTCGGCAGACCACCACCGCTGGTCGTCGTCTTGGTGGTGAATGTGGTGTCCGAGGAACTCGCCGAGTTGCTGCGGCCGTCGTGCGACGTGATCTTGAAGTGGTAGAGGGTCGACGGCGTCAGGCCCTGCAGCGCGACGCTGTGCTTGGTCACCAGCGAACTGCTGCCGACTTGTCCCAGCGCGTAACCCGAGGTCAATCCGAAGTCGACCGCGCTGGACGCCGGCTCGTCGGTCTCCCAACTGATGACGGTGAGCGTGTCGTCGGTGTCGATCTCCACGTTGAGGATCTGCGGCGGGGTGATGTCGTTGGCCAGATCGCTGACCGTGATGTTGCCGACGGTCGCATCGACGTGGTGGGCGACGAAGATCACCGAACCGCTCTGGAGGTCTTCGGGCCCCTCGGTGCCCGACATCTCCCACAGCGCCGGTTCGGTGCCGCTGGTCGGCCACAGCTTGAAGCCGTACCAGGTGCGCCCGGAGGGCAGCGTCTCGACGCGCAGCTTCCACCAGTAGGTGTTGCCGAAGGTGAGCGCGCGGCCGTACGGATCCGGCACCTTCATCCCGTCGCTGCCTGCGAGGTACAGCTCCGGGATCTGCGACTTGCTCGGGTCCTTGATGTCGTACCACGGCCCGCCACCCTGCGGCAGCCAGTACGCCAGCGGCTGCTCACCGGCGAGCAGTTGCGTGTGTCCGGTCCAGCGGCCGGTGAAGCCGAACCCTGGCGAGTAGCTGGGTGGCTTGTGCGCGTTCGGGCTCGGATCGATGCCGTGGATGGTGATCGGCACCACCACGGTGAAGTTGTTCCACTGCAGGTCGCCGACCGTGAAGGCGCGGTCGTAGCCGAGTGCGATCGGCCGGGTGCCGGCCGAGGTGTAGTCCCAGCGCCCATCGACGATCTGCACCGCGTCGGTGAGCTTGGTCACCGTCCCCCAATCGACCGCGTAGTTGGTCGGCCACGTGTTGCCCGACGTGTAGTTGAGGGTCACCGTGCTGGTGACCACGTTGCTACCGGTGTAGACCGCCTTGATCAGAACCGTGTTGGTGCCGTGCAGCAGTAGCGCGGTGTCGATGTCGATGTTGAAGTCCCCGGCCTGGAGTAGGCGGCGGGTGTCGGGCCCCATGTTGAGGTTGACCGGTGTGCCACCATTCAGCGAGTACGTCAGCGAAGTGACGACCGAGTTGTTGGTCACGTTGCCGAGCAGGTTGACCCAGCGCTGCGGATTGCCCTTGGTTCCGTAGGTCTGGGTCGGACCGTGCCACAGGTTGATCGTCGGGGTCTGTGCCGCGGCCGTACTGGCAAGCAGCGACGCGACGAGAAGCGAGGCGAGGCGGAGGTGAGTCATGGTGCGGTGCCGGCTGAGCATCTTACCCTCGCTCGCATTCGGTGTAACCGCCGCGGGATTGCGTCGAGCGGCATTCGACGGGGGCTGAACACCGCGTTGGCAGCGGCGATTGGCAATGTGGCGATGGTTGAAGTAGCCTTCAGCACCCTCGCCCTCCCGTTTCGCGAACCCCTCGATGCGAATGCTGTTACACCGCCGAGCCCGCGCCATTTTCGCACTGGCGCTCACTTCCGCCGCTTGCGTGTGTCCTGTTTCGGGACAGGCCGAGTTCCGCCGCTTCTACGTCGACTCCGAGTACGGTAGCTACCCCGGTTGGGCGCGCGGTGGTGACATGGACGGGGACGGTGACATCGACATCGTCGCCGGCGGTGGCAACGCGCTGTTCGTCTACGAGAACGCCGGCAAGGCGCGGAATTGGACGCGTTTCGGCAACCTCGACTCGACCGGCAGCATGGGTGCCAACGGGGGCGTGTTGATCGATCTCGACGGCGACGGCGATCTCGATGTCGTCAGTGCGAAGCTCAACGACGACCTCGGTTGGTGGGAGAATCCTGGACCACCGCTGCGGACGACCCCGTGGACCTGGCACCGGATCATGACCGTCACCAAGGGGTGGTACCTGCACGACCTCGAGGTGGGGGACTTCGACGGCGACGGCAAGGCGCGCGAGCTGGTGGCGAACTTCCAGTTCAACTATTGGAACGCGCCGGTGCAGATCTTCATGGTGACGCCGGCAGGCGACCCGAAGAAGGCCTGGACCGTGGTGCAGGTCCAAGCGCAACGGGCTGGGCAGAATCACTGCCACGCGGGTATCTCGATCGCCGACATCAACCGCGACGGTCGGCTGGACTTCGCATTCAGTGACGGGTGGTACGAGGCGCCCTCTTCGCTCTCCGGTAGTTGGAAGTTCCACCGACTGGTCAGCAACGTGTACGGGATCTCCAACACGCAAGTCGCCGACCTCAACCGGGACGGGCGTCCCGACATCGTGGTGTCTGCCGGCCACCACGGAACCGGGATCTACTTGTTGACCGCGCCGGCCGACCCGGTGAACGGCACTTGGACCCGGACGGTGATCGATGCGTCGATCAACCATCCCGAAGGCCTCCGACTGTTCGATTTCGACGGGGATGGAGACCTCGACCTGGTCGCCGCCGAGTTGTTCTTCAAGACCAAGCCGAGTCACCCGGACTGGACCGACGAGAAGCACAACCTGTTCTTCTACGAGAACGACGGCAAGGTCCCGGTCACCTGGAAGCGCCGCGCCGCCTCGGCCAACGTGTTCCCGGCCCACAACCCGGCGCTGGCCGACGTCAACGGTGATGGGCGGATCGATCTCATCGCACCGGGTTCGCAGGCCGGCACCATCAGCTACTTCGAGAACCGTCCGCTGGTGTCCAGCGCGCCGGTGATCCAGGGCGCGTTGGTGGCCGGGCTGCCCAACGTCACGCAGCGCGCGTATCGACTGATCGGCGCGGGGTTGCGCGACGTCAACGACGTCTGGCTCGGCGGCGAGCGGATCAACAGCTCGGATCCCGCGCACTGGCATCAGGGCTGCATCCAAGTGGTGAGCGACTCGGAGCTGTTGATTCACGCGCCGCAGGCGATGCCGCCCGGGCCGTTCGCGATCTCGGTGGCGGTGTCGGAGAAACGCAGCGCGTCGTACGGGCTCAGCGCCAACACACCCGCGGGCGCGGTGCTCGAGACGCACCGCGACCTCGCGGTGGGGCGCGATCAGTTCGTGTACCTTCACCCCGGGGCGAAAGCGTCCCCGAGCACGCTGGCGTTCTTGATGGTGAGTGATTCCACGGCGCCGTTGCACATCCCTGGCGTGCTGACGCTGAGCATCGGTGGGCCACCGAAGCTCTTCGCGTTGTTGCGCGGTCCGTTCCTGCCGAACGCGCAGGGCGGTGTGACGAGAATCGGTCCGCTCCCCACGGAAACCATGCCGATCGGCTTCACCCTGTTCATGCAGGCGGCGTTTGTCGATTTCAGCAACGTTTCCGCAGCGTCGGTGTCGAATGTCACCGCGACGCGGTACCGCTGATCGGCCCTTGCAGTCGGGAGGTTCGCCGCGCGTGCACGCAGTGCAGTCTGGCGAGCATCGGGTCGGGGGTTGGCAGCTAGGGAAACTTCCCTAGTTTCACAGGCCGTTGCGGCTGGAGCTGGTCGTAGCGCCCTCGAACCCAGTCTCCTCGCACCTCCTACTCGATGCACATTTTCGCCGGCGGGCGCACGTACTGGCTCCGCCTGATCGTCGCGGTTCTGATCGCCGGTGTGATCCCCGCGCAGGTTTCGTTTCGGGTCGATTACCTCGACCAGAACTACGGTGGGTCGGGCAAGCCCGGTTGGGTGCAGGCAGGAGACATGGACGGCGACGGCGACATGGACGTGGTCGCCGGTGGTGGCAACGCGCTGTACATCTACGAGAACACGGGCGGCGGCAGGAGTTGGACGCGCCACGGCAATCTCGACAGCACCTCGCAACTGGGGGCGAACGCCGGCGTGTTGTTCGATGTCGACCGCGACGGTGATCTCGATGTGCTGTCGGCCAAGTACATCGGCGAACTCGGGTGGTGGGAGAATCCGGGCGGCGCACTGCGAACCCTCGGTTGGCAGTTCCATCGCTTCCACCCCGGCTTCACCGCTTGGTTCCTGCACGACCTGATCCTGGTCGACCTCGATGGCGACGGCAAACGCGAGGAGATCGTCGCCAACTTCCACCTCAACACCTACTGGAACGCGCCGGTGCAGATCTACTGGATGCGAATCTCGAAGGGTGCCGGGGACTGGAAGACCTACACGATCCAACCGTCACGTCCCGGGCCGAACCACTGCCACGCCGGCTTCGGGGTGGGTGACATCGATGGCGACGGCCACCTCGACCTGTCCTACAGCAACGGCTGGTACGAGGCGCCGGACGACCCGACCGGCAACTGGACCTGGCGTCCGATCGTCAGCAACATCTACGGGGTCTCCAATTCGCAGGTCGGCGACCTCGACGGGGACGGCAAGCCCGATTTGGTGGTCTCGGCCGGCCATCACGGTTCCGGCGTCTACTGGCTGCGTGCCACCGACCTGAGCAAGGGCCTGTGGAGCACGCAGACGATCGACAGCGCCGTGGTTCATCCCGAGGGACTGCAGCTGTTCGACCTCGACGGCGACGGCGACCTCGACGTGATCGCCTGCGAGCTGTTCTTCGGCATCGGCAACGAGCCGAAATGGACCGATCAGAAGCACAACGTCTACGTCTACGAGAACCTCGGCGGCAATCCGGTGCAGTGGCGCAAGACCAACATCGCGCCGAACACGTTCCCTAGCCACCTTCCCTATCTGGTCGACATCAACGCCGATGGGCGGCCCGACCTGATCTCGGAAGCAACCGGCGCACCGGTGATCACCTACATGGAGAACACCACCGGCGGGGCGCGGATCCAGACCGTGAACCCGGGGGCGTTCTGGTCGGTCGACGCGACACCGCTGCGCATCACCGGCGTGCTCGGCGCGGTGTCGTCCATCACCATCGCCGGCCGTCCCGTCCATTCGACCGACCCGAAGGACTGGGTGCGCGGCTACTTCGAAGTGGTCAGCCCCACAGAGGTGTTGTTCCACCCGCCCCAGGGTCTGCCGGTGGGCACCCACGAACTGCTCGTCGGCTCCTCTCTGGGGCCTAGCAATCGAGTGCCGGTGTCGGTCGGTCCGCCGCCGTTCCCGGCGCTGTTCTCCCGCGCGCGGATCCCCATCGGCCAGACCCAGGACATGGCGATCTACGCGCCGGGTAGTGGCGCGATGAGCGTGCTGGCGTTCAGCGACTCCGACCAACCGCTGGTGCTGCCCGGTGTGGTCAGCCTGGGAATCGGCGGCGGCGCGACGTTGGTCGCCCACGGGCCGTACGCCCACGATCCCGCCGGTGTGCTGTTGTTCGGGCCCTACCCGACGCTCAACGCGATGCGCGGCAGCAGGCTGCACATGCAGGCGGTGGTGCTGAGCCCGACCACACCGTTCCCGGCGCCGGTGACCAACGTCTGGTCGACGTTGTTCTACTGATCCAGCGCGCCACTCGTCGACGCGAGCGAACTTCCTCGGCGCCGGCCCGACGGCGCTATAGTCGGTGCGCATGGACGCTGCGCTGGCCGCCTTCCACAACCTCTGCGCGCTGGCTCGGGTGGATGGCGTGGTGTGCGCGAACGAGGCTCGCATTCTCGCCAAGTACCAGCGCGCTCTCGGGCTGCGCCGAGAGGATCTGCGGCGCGAGCTCGATGCCGGCTCGCTGCAGCTGGTGGCCCACGACCAGATCACCGCATCGGAGGCGGAGTGTGCACACGTCCTGGCGATGCTGGTGCGCGTGGCGTGGGCCGACGGACGCCTCACCGACCGCGAGCGCGCGCGGATTCAACGCGTTGCCGAGACCCTCGACATCGGTCCGATGCAGCTCGGTGAGATCCTGGTACGCGGCGAGACGGAGGCGCGGCACCGCGACCGAGTGCATCGGCGCATGTGGATCGGAGGCAGCGTGTTGGCGGCGGGCCTGTCGGTGGTCGCCTTCCTGAGCCTGTCGAATCGCAGTGGCCCGAACGACCGCCGCCGGCTCGCCGAACTCGAATCGCGGCTCCAGGGGCTGACGGCCGAGCAGGCCCGCCGAGACGCGGACAGTGCCCGCGCCAGTTGGGCGGCGCTGTCGCGCCGCGAGGCCGAGCTGCTGCAGCGGGTCGAACAGCTCGAGCGGCAGCGCCCCGGGCCGACCAGCTCGACTGCGGGTCTGCTGGCGGCGCCGCAGGCCGGAGAGCTTCGCGCCCTCAAGCTGCGCCTGGATCGCCTGACCGGAGCGCGAAGCAGCGGGTTCAAGGAGATCGAGCGGCACTTCCGCAGCTCGGTGTTCCTGTTGGTCGTCACCTACGAACTCGAACGCCGCAACCAACGCGTCCGCGGCTGGGGCAGCGGCTCGGCGTTCGTGGTCTCGCCGGACGGGATCCTGGCCACCAGCAAGCACGTGTTGCAGCCCTGGAAGTTCATGCCGGAGTTGGTGCAGCGGATCGACGCCGGGTTCGCCGTCGACCAGGGCAGTGTGCGCATCGTCGCCTGGCCAGCCGGGTCGCGCATCAAGACCGAGGCCGGCGGGTGGGACTACGCAGCCGGCTACGACAATCGCGATGGCGGTCTGCGCGTGCTCGCGGTTCCCCCGGATCGCACCGTGCTACGCACCGAGACCGGCCGGACCGGCCTGCGGCATCGCGGCCGCTACCACGTGCGTGACAACACCGACTTGGCGCTGCTGCGCATCCGGCCCCGCAGGCCACTCCGCGCCTTCCAGCTGCTCGGCGCCGCCGCGCCGGTGGAGAAGCTCGACCCCGTGATGGTGCTCGGTTTCCCCACCGGCACGCACATCCTCGAGGGCCTGGTCGCCGAGAGCTCGCCGTCGGTCGGCGTGGTGCGCAAGGTACAGGACACCGTGATGGTCACCGCGCCGGTGGTTGCCGGCAACAGTGGTGGGCCGGTGGTCGACGCGCAGGGGCGGGTGATCGGGGTGGCGACCCGGACCTACGGCGACGCGAGTCTGGCGTGCTGCATCCGTGCGCAGTATCTCCTACCGCTCCTGCCGAATGCGGGCGAGCTGCTCGACGCGGCGCGGCGGATGCGCGCCGACCGCCGGCCGGCGGACGCGCTCGCACTGCTGGATCTCGCCGTGCAGCGTGGGGCGACGGCCGAGCAATTGGTGCGGATTGCGCGCCTTCGCGGGCAGTGCGACAGTCGAGGCGACGGGGGCAAGTGAGTCCGGCACGGGCGTCACGTTCCATCCGCGCCCCAGCCGGGACCATGCATGGCCGAGCTGCCGCGATCGCACAAGGTCGCTGCTGGCTTCGTTGAACGGGGCGGCGGGGTGTATCCCCGTCGAGGCGCAGGTTCTGAGCGCGGTGCCTCGCCGGCCTGGGTCCGCAGAGGGGATCCGGGTTTCGTCCCAGCGCGGATGTGACCATCCGTCTGTCTGGCACCGAACAAATCGGATGTGCCCGGGGGATTTCCCCGGCCAAGGTGGTGTCGGTTTGCGCATTTCCT